>NZ_FPBO01000061.1 GCF_900116645.1 Pseudoduganella namucuonensis
AGCCTTTGTCGTACGTTCGGTCATGTGCCAGCAGCGCCCAGATCGTCCTTGCCATTTTGTTTGCCAGCGCCACGGTCACAACGTTGAACGGTCTTCTGCTACTGATCGACTGCACCCACGCGTTCGGTTCTTTTGCGCGGGTTAGCACTGACCTGGCTCCCTGGATCAGTAGCATACGCAAATAGGTGTCGCCACGCTTGCTGATTCCGTGCAACAGCACTTTACCTCCGCTCCCCGTCTGCCTTGGTACCAGGCCGAGCCAAGCCGCGAATTCGCGGCCCGATTTGAATGCTTTCGCGTCGCCCATTGTCGCCACCGCGGCCGTCGCTGTCAGCAGGCCAACACCCGGGATATCCGCGATCATGCTGCTAGCTTTATCCTGCTTCTTCCACGCCAGCAGCCTTCTTTCAATTTGCGCGATCTGCTCGTCCAGCTTAGCCAACATGGCCCACTGCTCGCGTAGTGTGTCGATCAAAACCGCCGGCAGACGCTCGGCAAGCGTGGCCAAAACGCTGACAATGGCCCGGTCCAGCGCAGTCCTCCCCACAGCCATCACCTCGCCATACTCCGTCAGCAATCCGCGCAGTCCATTGATTTGCATAGTGCGAAACTTCACCAGTTGCTGGCGCATCCTGTGCAGAGCGAGTACGGCCTGCTGCTCCTCCGTCTTGATCGCAATCGCCCTCACGCCGCACTGCTGCGTCGCCAGCCATATTGCTCGTGCATCGGCAGCATCGCTTTTGTTACCCGCAGCAAATGCCTTGACCGTCTTGCCGGGCATGAGTTTCACTTTATGCCCCATTTCGATCAGGCGCCGGGCCCAATGCTGGGAACCGCCGCAGGTTTCCATTCCGATCAGGCACGGCGCACGGTTCGCAAAGTGCGCCAGGAAGGCAGCACGCTTGATTTGCTTGTTGAATACTTCACCAGTCTGCGGATCGACCCACTGCAGCTGAAAAACGTTCTTCGCAATGTCGATGCCGTAGACAATGGGGGTGCTATTGTTCATGTCGCTCTCCTTGGTGGTCGATCTTCGATCGAACCACCCTGGCACAACCGGCGCCGTCAGATATGCGCAGTGTCAATCGTTTCCCGCCGCCGCAACCTGGCCTCACCAACTAACCACCAGGAGGGAGGCGTCCATTCCATTTGGTCCACTTCGCGTCCACGTCTTTCTGGGCGCGCTTGTGCGCCTTCCAGTCCAGCGGCATGGCGCCGTGCTCGACCGTTTCGGCTTCCTCGCGCTTGTTGCGCTGGGTTGGCGCCTGCACCAGAGAGGCATCAACGATCTGGCCGCAGCTCGCCAGATAGCCTTGCGAGAGCAGTTGTTGTTGGACCTGTTCAGACACTTGATGACCAACACCAGCTTGGGCGAGGCGGTCGCGGAACAGCCAGATCGTCTTGGCATCGGGGATATTGCTGCTTTCAGTCAGATCCAGGAAGCGCAAGAAGCTGCGGCGGTCGAGCAATTGATATTCCAGCGCGTCGTCGGCCAAGTTGTAGAGCTGTTGCAGCACCAGGATTTTGACCATCAGGACAGTGGGGAACGGTGGACGGCCGCCTTCAACACGGGAGGGACGAGGTACGGCGGCATCGATACTGGCCGCCAGCGCGTCGAAATCCACATGTTTTGCCAAGCCCACCAACGGATCGCCCAGTTTGGCGCGCTTATCTTCGCGCTCTTGCTCGGCAAACAGGCTGATCCGGGGCTTCATCATGGCGATACACACTGGGCTGGTTCGATTTCAGAACTTTACCGAACCAGCGCTGCTGGTGGCGGGTTTTTAGAGGTCCCCTTAAAGCGCAGGGTGTCGTGCTCGCTGGCGGTGCTGATCTTAATTTTACGGATAAGTTTGCAGCACTTGTCCGTGTTCACCGACAGCTTGTAGCCGAAATAGGATTTGCCGTGCCTCTTCGTCCAGCGTGCGTCCAGATACCTCTGACGCCGCTTCGGTGGCGACCAGTCGGCCGGCACCGGGTTATCTTCAACGACGGAAGCGTCGATCATCCGGCCGCCACGGGCGATGTAGCCATGCCGGGCCAGTTGCCGGTTGACTGCTTCGAAAAACGCTTTCGCTGGCGCCGCTTTGATCAGGCGCACTTTGAAATTTCAAATCGTGATGCGGTCGGGAATCAGGCTGGAATCAGCAGACCGGCAAAGCGCTGGAAACTCAATCGGTCCAGCAACTGGAATTCCCTTTGTTCATCGGGAAGATTGAACAGTTGCCGGATCAGCAGAATCCGCACCATCACCTCGGTGGGAAATGGGGGGCTTCCACCGCGCTCGCGGTCCGGTCGCGGCGCCGCTTTGTCGACCGAAGCGGCCATAGCCGCGAAATCGACATGCCGCTCCAGCACTTGGCCGCAAACAGCTTGGGCTTCATCATGGCAGAGTCGTCGGGAATTGACACACCAACATCATGCCATCTCAGCGAAGCCTTTTCGAGGCTCCAACAGAGTTCGAAAATAGGAATTGAAAAATCTCGACCTAATCGCGATGAAATAATTTTCATTATATTAATATAACTTTGACTCTTGGGTTTTATTCATTTCATTCATATTATTGCCAAGTGCCCGACCGCCCCCCATTCAAGCTGATGAGCAGATGTGAACACAAACTGCAAGTTAATCTTAGGACGGTGACTATTGGAGAGAATTGCGATTTCGCAAGTGTGTACACTTGCTGAAAAGGGTATCGTGCATGTCAACGCATCTGTATTATTTTCTTTTCACAGTACACATTTTGACGCACCGAACCTTGATCATGGAGCTATTGAGCAGCCGTAGCCCATAAAAAACCTCGCTGAAATGTTTTTATATAGAATCTTCTGCAATTTTCTTCATAATTTTGATTTATAAATTTACGATTTCATCGTATTAATTATAAGAAGAAAATATTTTTATTTTTCAATAAGAACGTATACAACCCTTGAAGGATCGCGTTCATGAATATCATAGCAAGAGCACGGCGGCCAATTAGAAGGTATAGTCCCACTCTCCGTAGGAGTCTTCATCGAAACCCATCCTCGGATCGAGCAAGCTATTCATCCAATAAGCTAACCGATGAAAGTCTACGGCAAGCTGCTGAGCGCTCAACCGCAAGCAATAGAGCATATTTCATATCATTCCTTGTCATTTTAGCATATTTGCTCATCATTATTGCCGGAACAACCGATCATATGCTTTTGGTTCCCGGAGCGAATGTCAGGCTTCCATTCGTGGAAACCGAAGTCTCATTGCTGATATTTTATTTCTGCTCCCCCTTAATCATACTCACAATACATTTTAACTTACTGCAAAATCTAGAAAGTCATCATGTGAAGTTATTAGCTTGGCAGAAAGGTTATCCAGACCAGACTGTTCCTCGCTACTTAATAGATGCATTCATCTATGATCTGGCTCTTCTTGAGCGAGAGGGGCAACTGACACGCTCTGTGCGTATATTTTCCGGCATGCTGTTTCAATTGTTGGCACCAGCTACGCTTCTCGTTCTTCTTTGGCGGTTTAGCGACTATCAAAGCATAGGAATTAGCAGCTGGCACGGCCTATGCTTATTGTTTGATTTGTTACTTATTGGCTATTTTCAAAGAGCCCTGAATGGGAAGTGGCGACTTCCTTATTTCGCATGGGCAATGCTAATTCTAGCCGCCGCACAATATTCCTTGCTTTTCTATGTCTTGCATACAAAAAACTTACCGCTACCTCTTCAAATCAGCATGTCTGACTATGAAAATTCGAACTCTTCGCGAATCAAGCGCTTGAAGAGAGTAGTGATTCCATTTTTGAATGGTGAGTTTTCAAATTTGATCATGCCGCGTATTGAGATTGATAGTTACACTTCACTCACCTTGGATGACAAGCAACCAAAACTAAGAATGACATTTGACGGCGCGAGTGACTTCTCCTCGTGGTTTTTGCAATCTGGAACTGGATTGGACTTACGCAATCGAAACTTGATAGGCGCAGAACTGCAAAATGCTGATCTGCGAAAATCTATTCTCGAAAGCAGTCAGCTACAGGGTGCCAATCTAGCTGGAGCTCGCCTTGCCGGAGCCAATCTGTACAACGCCCAATTGCAGGGGGCGATTCTTGTTGGTGCTCAACTGCAGGGGGCCTCTCTCCGAGAAGCACATCTTCAAGGGGCATCCTTATATGGCGCAATTTTGCAAGGGACCGATCTCACATCAGCTCAACTACATGGTGCAAATCTGACTTCAGCCAAGCTACAAGGGGCAAATTTCGGCGGAGCCCAATTACAAGGTGCGACATTCAACACCAAGGAGATAAATTACAATTTTTCTAGAGAAAATGAATACAAACAGGAAATTGCAAATGGTTTGGCAGCGATAATACAAGGTGAAGACGATGATGAGACACTTACGATATTACAAGGTGCCAAAATGAGTGATGCTCAACTCCTTGGTGCTCGCTTTAACAGGCGAATTATTGGCCAAACGATACAAAAGGGCAGCCCAGATCTAAAAAACAATTCTGTTAACTGGAATGAAATTGTTGCCATGTCGGGCCGAGAAAAATTCAGGAATGCCATCACCAAGGCTCGTGAGAGGACAGCCAAACCAAGTCCAAATCTATCACTAATGGAAACAGATTATGCCTTAAGCGATGCATTACCCGATTTATGCGCAAACTCACTGCTCGCATTGACTGCGGGATTGAAAAGTGGGCATCAAGACTTTAGTGAAAAACCCTCCGCTAATTTGATAAATGCATTTGCGAGACTGCCTGAGGAGCCCGCATGCAAACCACATCTTAGAGAAATTGTGAAGTGGGCGCGAGGCCAAAATATTGCTCCGGAATTTTATTCTTCCTTAGAGGAACATCGAAAAAAAAGACAAAGAGAAAAATCAAAAGAACCAAATAGAAAGCCTACTAATACAGTCGATCTGGTTAAATAAATACGACACCAAGACACTTTTTCTTATTTTACCCCCTTGACGCGGCAATAAAAATAGCAGAGGAAGCAGATTTTCTATTGCTTCATCCAGTCGCGCAGTTCGTAGTAACAGTAGGTGAGCTGCGCGGCGATCAAACGGGACTCGACAGGCGACCTCCCCCGTCAGCGCGGCGGCGAGGACCTCGCCGCTCAGCGTCGTGGGTGCGACGCCGTGGCCGCCGAAGCCCATGCCGTACCAGATGCCTTCCGGAAGACGCCCCAGTTGCGGCATCTTGTGGCGGCCATAGCTCATCATGCCGCTCCAGGCGTAATCGACCTTCGTGCCAACGAGCTGGGGGTAGACCTTGAGCATGTCCGCGCTGAGGAGTTTGGCGACCGCGGCGGCGCTGCGCTCGCGGATCGAGATGCGGCCGCCCCACAACAAGCGCGTGTCCGGCAGGGGCCGGTAGTAGTCGAAGGCGAAGCGGGTGTCGTAGATGGCGGCGTCGGTCGCCAGGGCGGTCGGCAGGCGCTCGCCCAGCGGCTCGGTGACCATCACGTAGGTGGCGATGGGCAGGATCGCGCCGGCCAGCTTGGGGTACAGGCGCTCGATGTAGCCGCCGCAGCAAACCACCACCTCTCCCGCCCTCACCTCGCCCTCGGCGGTCGCGATGCGCCAGCCGGCGCCGGCACCCATGTCCGCCCCGGCGCACGCGCGGGCGGCCGTCACACCGGCCGCGTGCAGCCGCGGCGCGGCCTCGATGGAACGCACGCGGCTTTGCTCATGCACCCGCACTCCCCCGCAGGCCAGCGCCCGCGCCAACCCCTGCGCGTACTTCAGCGGGTGGAAATGGAAGGCGTTTTCCTCGTACAGCGCGCCGAAATAGCGTTTGCTGCGGGCGCGGTCGGCGAAGTCGGCGCGGCTCACGCGCCGCCACTCCACGCCCAGCGTGCCGGCCATGAAGCGCTGTTGCTCGTCGAGGATGCGGTCGTCGTCGAACCAGTTGGCGAGGTAGATGCCGCCGTGCGCGGCCTCGCACTGTATGCCGTATTGCTCGATGCGCCGCTTGATGGTGGAGACGGCGTCCAGCGTCAGCTGGTACAGCTTGCGCCCCTGGTCGGTGCCGGCGGAATCGACCAGGGCCCGCTCGCCCAGCGAATAGCCGCCGAACACGAAGCCGCCGTTCCTGCCGGACGCGCCATGGCCGACCGTCTCGGCCTCCAGCAGCACGACATTGCGCTGGCCCCGCTCCATCAGGGACATGGCCGTGGCCAGGCCCGCGAAGCCGCCGCCAATGACGCAGATGTCCGCCTCCACGTCCCCGTCCAGCGCGGGCCAGGAGGCCCCGCCTGCGGTGGCGCGGTAGTAGCTCAGCTCCGAAAGCGGCGCGGACACCGCGTCAATCGGCTTGCAGTGTGGGGTAGTCGCTGACCGTCAGGCCGAAACCGGCGTCGTCGGAGACGAGATGCGCGCGGCCGCCGAACGGCAAGGTGCAGCGTTCCTTGATGTGGCCGAACGGCAGGCCGGTGAGCACCGGGATCGGCAAGCGCCCGCGGATGAAGGCCAGCATGGCGTCGAAGTCGTAGCCGTTGTCGGCCGGGTTCAGGCGGTAGCCGGAGATGTCGCCGAACACCAGCGCCTTCTGCTTTTGCAGCACGCCCGCGTGCAGCAGTTGCAGCAGCATGCGCTCGACGCGGTAGGGATGTTCGTTGATGTCCTCGATGAAGAGGATGCCGCCCTCGATGTGCGGGAAGTACGGCGTGCCCAGCAGGTGCACCAGCATCGCCAGGTTGCCGCCCCACAGCGTGCCGTCCAGATCCACTTGCGGATTGCCGGCGGCGGTGCCGCGCACGTAATGCCGGGGTCCGCGCAGGCAGTCCCAGAACTGCTTCAAGGTGTACTCCACCGGCTCGTCGCGGATGAAATCGTCGCACATCATCGGGCCGGCGAAGCTGGCCCGGCCCGTGGCCTGCATCAGGCCCATGTGGAAGGCCGTGAAGTCGCTGTAGCCGACGAACAGCTTGCCACTGTCGGCCATGGCCTTGAAGTCGATGTCGGGCAGGATGCGGCTGATGCCGTACTGGCCGCGCAGCGCCACGACGATCTGCGCGTCCGGATCGGCGGCGGCGGCGTTCAGCTGCGCCAGGCGGCCGGCGTCGGTGCCGGCGAAGCGCTGCATCTTGAGCGCGGAGTCGTAGTAGTTGTGGACCAGGCAGCCCTGCTCTTCAAGGCGCGCGATGCCGCGCGCCAGCGCCGCGTCGTCCAGCGCGGCGCCGCCCGGCGCGGCGATCGCTATGCCGATTTTTTTCTTGTTCAAATTGTGCCGCCAAAAGGGTGAACACCGCGGCTCAGGCGGTCGCGGTCTGTGGCGCCATCTTACCCTGCACATGGGGGTTGATCAAGGCGAGCAGGCGCGGGATCAGTTGCGGCGGCAGGTCGTGGCCCATGCCGTCGATCACGTGCAGCACGGCGCCGGCGATGCGGCGCGCGGTGTCGATGCCGCAGGCCACCGGCAGCAGCGGATCCTGCGCGCCGTGGATGACCAGGGCGGGCCGGGTGATCTGCCGCAGCAGCGGGCTGCGGTCGCCGCTGGCCGCGATGGCCACCAGTTGGCGCGCGACGCCGGCCGGGCACAGGCTGCGGTCGATGGACCGTTCGATGCGCTCGCGCAGCACCTCTTCCGGCATCGGGAACGCCGGACTGCCGATCACGCGGAAGGTCTCGGCCATGTGGGCGATCAACTGCTCGCGCGAGCGCGGGCTGGGCGGAGGCCGCATCACGGCCAGGCGCGCGGCGCGGGTCGGCCCGGGCAGTCCCTTCCGGCCGCTGGTGGACATGATGGAGGTGAGGCTCAGCGTCTGTTCGGGGAAGCGGGCGGCGAAGATCTGCGAGATCATGCCGCCCATCGAGATGCCGATCACGTGCGCGCCCCGCACGCCCAGCACCTCGAGCAGGCCGCGCGCGTCGTCGGCCATGTCGGACAGCGTGTAGGCCGGGCGCAGCGGCCAGCCGACCAGGCTTTTCACGTAGGACACCGGCAGATTGGGCACGCCGGCGTGGTCGAACTTGGTGGACAGGCCGCTGTCGCGGTTGTCGTAGCGGATCACGTAGCAGCCCTGCGCCACCAGGCCCTCGACGAACTCCTGCGGCCACGAGATCAGTTGCAGGCCCAGGCCCATCACCAGCAGCACCGGCGTTCCGGCCGGATCGCCGCTGGTTTCGTAAGCGAGCTGGACGCCGTTGGCCTGTGCGGTTGGCATGATCAGTACAGTCCGAAAAGATGCTGGAACAGGGGCGTGCGCTGCGGGTCCCAGTACAGCAGTTTTTTCACGCCGGTGTGCGCGTCTCGGTCGAAGCGTTTCCAGTCGTCCTCCGGCTGCGCCAGCCGGTCGGCGATGGCGTACAGCGCGGTGGGATTGGCGCCCATGCCGAGGTGGCTGGCGTGGATCTCGATGTTCTCGGAGCTCGCCGTCTCGTCCTCCATGCTGCACTGCCAGGCCACCACGCCGTCGGTACGGCTGAAAATCGAGGTGGTGGGCACGGAGGGACGCACTTTCAGCGTGGCGAAGCGTTCCGAATCCACGCTTTCGCCGGACACCAGCTCGTAAATGCGCCAGGCGTTGGTGGACCGGGGGCTGCCTTTGAAGGGCGAACCCAGGGTGACCACGACGCGCGTGTGCTCCGGCAGCGCCTTGGCGATCTCCCGCGCATACACGCCGCCCAGGCTCCAGCCGACCAGGCTGACCTTGCGGCCGGTGCGCGCGTGGATTTCCTTCACCTTGTCCATGCAGGCTTCCAGCACGCCCGGCTTGGGGCCGAAGTTCAAGCCCTGCTCCCAGGCGTGGGTGTCGTAGCCCCGGTCGGCCAGGAAACGGCGGATGACGACGGTGGTGATGTCGCCGGCGGCGAGGCCGGGGAACACCATGACGGGATGGCCGTCGCCCTTGGGCGCGAGGTGGGCGAAGGGGTACGCCGCGAGCGCCGCCCCCAGCTCCCAGGGCGCGCGCATTTCGAGAGCCAGGCGCACCACTCCGGGCGCGCTGTCGGCTTCTGTTGCGTGGTTGCGTGACCGCATGTGCTCTCCTGCCTTACTCTTGAATACTTGCAAGCTGCAAAAATCTTTTTCCCCAGCATAACACCAAGGCTGGGATGGGCCGCAAGGAAAAAGGAGGAGTATTTATTCTAAACTGAGCTGTTAGCAACACGTCGCGCCTCAGCGGCGGCGGCCCTGCGGGCGGCGAAGAAGCTGCGCAGCACGCCGGCGCAATCGTCGGCCAATACGCCGCCCACGGTCTGGGCGTGGTGGTTCAGTTTTTCCTGCTCGAACAGGTTGACGACGGAGCCGCAGGCGCCGGTCTTGGGGTCGGGCGCGCCGTACACGATGCGGGAGATGCGCGCGTGCATCATCGCGCCGGAGCACATGACGCAGGGTTCCAGGGTCACATACAGTTCGCAGCCGGGCAGGCGGTAGTTGCCCAGCGCCTCGGCGGCGGCGCGCAGCGCGACGATTTCCGCGTGCGCCGTGGGGTCGTGGCGGCCGATGGGCTGGTTGTAGCCGCGCGCGATGACGACGCCGTCCTTGACGACGACCGCGCCCACGGGCACCTCGCCCCGCTCCCGGCCCAGTTGCGCCTGCTCCAGCGCCAGGCGCATGAAGGCGGCGTCCGCGGCGCCGACGGCGGGATCGGCGACCGGGGCCGGCCCAGCCACGCCCGCCGTGGACACGGCCTCCGCTGCCGGCGCCGCGGCCGGCTCGCCCTCAGACCCGGACCCGGACTCAGGCACCATCGGTGATCTCGGCCCAGCAGTTCGGGGTTTCGTGCAGCACCAGCTTGTGCAGGTGCAGGCCGGTGCCGTAGCGGTCCTTGTAGGCGGCCTTCAGGATGTCGAACGCCACCTGCGCCAGGTTTTCCACGGTCGGAATGCGGTCGATCACCACGGTCTTGTGGTTGGGCAGCGAGGCCAGGAACTCCTTGACCGCGCTGTCCTTCTCGTAGACCAGGAAGGCGTGGTCCCAGACGTCGACCAGGTGCTCCTTGGCCAGCGCCTTCACGTCCGAGAAGTCCATGATCATGCCGTTGTCCGAGTTGCCCTCGGCGTTGATGACCTGGCCGGTCAGCGTGATTTCCAGCGTGTAGCGATGGCCATGCAGGTTGCGGCACTGGCTCTTGTGGTCGGGGATGCGGTGGCCGGCGTCGAATTCCAGCTTGCGGGTAATGGTCAGCATTGCGTATGCGCTTCTTAAGGTATTTGGAGGAGTTTGTGGGTTTGCAGGCTCAGCTTCCATTTCGGATTGCGCTTGCAGGTTTCGATCGCCAGGGTGGTGTTGAACCCGGCCAGCGGCCCGTCCATGGGCTGCACGAAGAAGTTCTCGAAGTCGAGCCCCTCGTAGGCGGCCAGGTCCTGGTCCTTCTGCGGGATCACGACCTTGATTTCATTGCCCTTATGGACCACCAGCGTCGAACCCATCTTCGGGCTCACGCAGATCCAGTCCACCCCCGGCGGCACCGGCAGGGTGCCGTTGGTCTCGATGGCGATCTCGAATCCGGCCCGGTGCATCGCGGCGATCAGCGGAGCGTCCAGCTGCAGCAGCGGTTCGCCGCCGGTGAACACCACGTACTTGCTGGCCGGGTAGCTTTGCGGCCACAGGCTATCGATGAGTTCGGCCAGCGCCTCCGGCGTGCCGAACTTGCCGCCGCGCTCGCCGTCGGTGCCGACGAAATCGGTGTCGCAGAACTGGCACACGGCGGTGGCGCGGTCGCTCTCGCGTCCGGTCCACAGATTGCAGCCCGAAAAGCGGCAGAACACGGCCGGCCGCCCCGCGTGGGCGCCCTCGCCCTGCAAGGTGTAGAAGATCTCTTTGATGCTGTAAGTCACGATGATTCACCTGATAGTCAACCCTCAATTATACGTCGAGTTGTGGCACTTCACGAAGTCCCCGGCGTCTGATGACTATTTGCCACGAGTGATAGGATATTGATAATTGGCAAAACTTTCTTTTTGTAAAGAGTATAAGGTCGGAAAAGTCCAGGCATACGGGAGGTTTCCATGACCGCTATCTATATAGAAGTCTTGTCCGGTTGCTCAATCGCATTCGCCGCGCTTTCAGCTGGGCTCAGCTGGCGCTGCCGGGACCAGGCGCGCCGGCTGCGGCGCGCCGAAGCCGGGCGCGAGGCGCTGCTGCTGGAGGAGCGGCACCGCATCGCGTGCGATATCCATGACGACCTGGGTCAGAATCTGCTGACCCTCAAGCTCGACACGGCCGCGCTGCTGCGCACGCCCGGCCTGCCGCCGCAGGCCGAGCAGCACCTGCAAGGCATGCTGGTGCATACCGACGCGACGGTGCGCTCCATGCGCACCGTGATCAACGGCCTGCGGCCGGTGGCGCTGGAAAACGGCCTGCACAGCGCCGTCGAGCGCCAGCTCTACGAGTTCACCCGCGTCAACGGCATCGGCTGCCAACTGGAGGACGCGCTGTACTGCAGCGACGCCGCCTGCCCGGCCGACGTGACGGTGCTGCGGGTGCTGCAGGAGTCGCTGTCCAACATCGCCCGCCACGCCGACGCCACCGAGGTGAAGATCGCGCTGTGCCGCAACGCCAGCGAGCTGCGCCTCACGGTGTACGACAACGGCGGCGGCCTGCCCGGCGGCCCGCTCCGGCGCGGCTGGGGCCTGCTGGGCATGCAGCGCCGCGTGGCGGCGGCCGGCGGCTGCATGGCCCTGGCCAGCAATCCGGGCCAGGGAACCGCCCTGACCATTAGCATTCCTACCGTTCCAGCGACAAATCCTACCCTTTCGGCGGCAAATCAACCCGGCTTTGCTCGGAATCAAGCTTAGTTATGATTCCTAGCAGCAAAATATAGTCTCAAGGAAATGATGCCCGCCATCAAAAAAAGGACAGGTATGCTACAGGAACAGGAATTGATCGAAGCGACGCAGGACCACGGGTTTGCCCTGAAGTTGATGGAATTGCTGGTCATCCCCACGTTCGTCCTGGATCTCAACGGCAAAGTACTGATCTGGAACCGCGCCTGCGAGCGCCTCACCGGTGTGCAGGCGGCCGAAGTGCTGGGCACGGACGAGCACTGGCGCTGCTTCTACGACCTGCCCCGCCCCACGCTGGCGGACCTGGTGGTGCAGGGCCGCGGCGCGGAAGTGCACCGGCTGTACGACCAGCACGTGAAGCGCGGCGACGACGGCAACAACAGCCTGACGGCGGAGAACTGGTGCGACATGCCGCGCCTGGGCCGGCGCCGCTACATCGCCGCCGACGCCAGCCCGATCTGCGGCAACGACGGCGGCATCGTGGCGGTGGTGCAGACGCTGAGGGACCTGACAGACGAAAAGAAGGCCCAGATCGCGCTGGAACAGTTGGCCACGCGCGATGGCCTGACCGGGCTGGCCAACCGCCGCTGCTTCGACCAGACGCTGCAAGCCGAGTGGCACCGCGCCTTGCGCCAGCAGCAGCCGCTGTCGCTGCTGATGGTCGACGTCGACAACTTCAAGCAGTACAACGACGCCTACGGCCACCTGGGCGGCGACGAATGCCTGCAGCGCATCGCCGGCGCGGTGTCCAGCGAAATGCGGGCCAACGACCTGGTGGCGCGCTACGGCGGCGAGGAATTCGCCGTCATCCTGCCCAACCAGTCGCTCAAGGGGGCGGCCATCGTGGCCGAGCGCATACGCTGCCGCGTCGAACAGCTGCAGCTGCCCAACCTGGGCACGGCCAAGCAGTTCGTCACCGTCAGCATCGGCGCGGCGACCGCGCTGCCGGCGGTGGAAAACGAGGCCAACCAGCTGGTGCTCACCGCCGACACGGCGCTCTACCGCGCCAAGCACATGGGCCGCAACCGCATCAGCCTCACCAACGAGGCGCAGGCTTAGGCACGGGTTTAAGCAAAGTACGGCGTGTAGTTGATGCCGTTGGCGATCAGGCTCGCGACGGCGCCCTGGTTTTCGGCCGAGACGGAGAAATCGGTCAGGATCTGCGCCCGTTCCACGCCGCGCTCCAGGTTGGCCAGGTGATAGGCCAGGCCGGCCGAATCGGGCGTCCGGTCCAGCACATTGGCGTAGAGCTGCGTGAGGAACTGCGTGTTGTCCAGCGTGCCGTAGGTGGACTTGAACTCGGCGCTGTTGACGAAGCTGCGCGCCACGTCCAGCAAGGGCACGCCGCCATCCATCGCCCCTATCCAGTAACCCAGGCCCGCGCTGTCCGGCGCGCGGTCCAGCGCCGCGCGGTACAGGCGGTAGGCGTCTCCCGCCACACCGCCCGTGTCCAGCGCCACCACGCCATCGCCGAAGGACAGGCGCTCCACGTTCACCAGCGTGTCGATGCCGGCGCCGCCATCCGTCACAGTGTAGCCGGCGCCGCCGGCGCGCACCGTGAACGCATCCCGCGTGCCGTTGTAGACCAGCGTGTCCAGCCCCGCGCCGCCGTCGATGCTCTCGTTGCCGGGCTGGGCGGTTAGCCAGTCGTTGCCGCTGGTGCCGCCCGCTGTCTGGGGCGCGCCGATGTCGCTGGCGGACACGAAGCGGTCCGCGAACTGCAGCGTCTCCACGCCGTACAGCACATCCTCGCCCAGGCCCTTGACGACGATCTGGTCGCCGGAGCGGCTCACGCTGAAGGTGGCGTAGGCGCCGTTGAAGACCACCGTGTCGCTGCCGTCGTTGCCGTGAATGACGTCGCTGCCCGCGCCCGTATACACCGTGTCGGAGCCGCTGCCGCCGGTCAGCGTGTCGCCGGCGTCGTTCATGTAGACGGTGGAACCGCCATTGCCGGCGACCGCTCCCTGGATGGTGACGTCGTAGGCGATCGACACATTGTTCGCGCGCAGCGAGGTGCCGCTGAAGCCCCCGGCGCGCAGGTCGATCAGCGTGAAGCCGGTGCAGGCCGAGAAGTCGAAGGTGTTGTAGCCGCCCGCGTCCCAGATGCACAAGGGCGCCTGGCCGTTGCCGAAGGAGTAGACGTCGTTGCCGGCGTGGTAGCTCATGTTGGCGCCATACAGGTACTGCATCGCCTGGATGTCGTACAGCATGGGAGTGACCGGGTAGGTGCCGCGGCTGGAGGACGACTGGATATAGGACATCTGCGTGTAATCCAGATTGTCCGTCGAGGACGGCAGGAACGGGCCCAGGTTCGGGTCGCCCGTCGAGTTGTAGTCGCCGGGATGCTTCAGGCCCAGCGTGTGGCCGATCTCGTGCACCAGCACCGAGGGTCCAAAGGTGCCGGGCGTGTAAATGCCGTTGTAACCGCCCTGGTTGTTCAGGTAAAGCTCGACCTGCGTCACCCCGGGCTCGGGCAGGTAGGCGTAGGCGCTGCTGCCGCTGCCCTGGTTGTTGGTGCCGAAGCGCAGCTGGCCGCCGCCGGTGGTTTCGATGAATGTGATGTTGGCAACCGAGGACCAGAGCGCCAGCGCCTCGCGCGTGGCCTGCTGCTGCACCGCCGTCATGGGCTGGAAGCCGTTGCGGTCATCGGCCGAGGCGCCGGTGGGCACGCGGGTGAGGAATTCGTAGGTGAGCGTGACGGAGAGTCCCGCCTGGCCGGTCCAGCTGTTGTATACCAGGGCGTCGATCGAATTATTACCGGTTAATAAACTCATGGCGTTACCGTGCAAATGAAGGGCAAGGGGCATGGTAGCACGCATAAAAACGCTACACATTCGGCACGGGATATTTTATTCTTCCGCGTTGCGGCCCACACACCCATAGGGCTGCAATATCCATAACAAGAAGGAGCACAAGTGTCCAGATTGATATCCGGGTTCATAACACCCGTCGCATTCGCCATGGCGTCACCCGCCATGGCCACCCCCGCCGACCTCCTGCCATTCAAGGCGACCGAGAAAACGCTGGCCAACGGCCTGAAGATCATCGTGGTGCCGACCGGCTTCCCGAACATCGTGTCGGTGCAGATTCCCGTGCAAACCGGCTCGCGCAACGAGGTGGAAC
Organism: Pseudoduganella namucuonensis; assembly: GCF_900116645.1. Lineage (GTDB taxonomy): Bacteria > Pseudomonadota > Gammaproteobacteria > Burkholderiales > Burkholderiaceae_D > Rugamonas > Rugamonas namucuonensis. The sequence continues at coordinate 14,844 of NZ_FPBO01000061.1, forward strand.
CCGGCAAATCCGGCTTCGCCCACTTCTTCGAGCACATGATGTTCCGCGGCACGCCGACCTATCCGCCCGAGAAGTACCAGGACATCATCACCAAGGCCGGCGCGCGCCAGAACGCCTACACCAGCGACGACCTGACCAACTACTACACCACCTTCGCCAAGGAGGACCTGGAGACGGTGCTCAAGGTGGAGGCCGACCGCTTCCAGCACCTGTCCTACGGCGAGGACGTGTTCAAGACCGAATCGCGCGCCGTGCTGGGCGAGTACAACAAGAACAGCGCCAACCCCTTCGCCAAGATGTACGAGGTGATGCGCGAGAGCGCCTTCGACACGCACACCTACAAGCACACCACGATGGGCTTCATCAAAGACATCGAGGACATGCCCAACCAGTACGCCTACTCCAAGGTGTTCTTCGACCGCTGGTACCGCCCCGAACGCACCACCATCATCGTGGCGGGCGACGTGGAGCCGCAAAAGACCATCGCCATGATCGAGAAGTACTGGAGCACATGGCGGCGCGGCAGCTACAAGTCCGAGATCCCGGCCGAACCGGCGTCAAAGGGGCCGGTGTACCGGCACGTGCCGTGGGCCACGCCCACCCCGCCGCTGGTGGCCTTCGGCTTCCACGCGCCCGCGTTCTCGGAAAGGAACAAGGAACAGGCGGCGCTGAAGCTGCTGCTGTCGCTGTCCTTCGGCCGCACCTCGCCGCTGTACAAGCGCCTGATGCAGGACGAACAGAAGATCGACCAGTTGTTCGAGGACACGCCCAACCGCGTCGACCCCGGGCTGGCCATCGTCGCCGCGCGCGTCAAGAAGGCCGAGGACGCGCTGTACGTGCGCGACCTGGTGCTGCAAACCGTGGCCCGGCTGCGCACGGAACCCGTCAGCGACAAGGCGCTGGCCGAGGCCAAGTCCGCGCTGAAGTACGGCGTGATCCGCTCGCTCGACAACACCGAGCAGATCGCCGGCACGCTGGCCTCCTTCGTGCACTTCAACCGCTCCTACGGCACCATCAACAACTACTACCGCGTGATCGACTCGCTGACGCCGGCCGACCTACACGCGGCCGCGCGCAAATACCTGGGCGACGAGGGCATGGTCCTCACCACCCTCTCCAACGGCGCGCTGCCGGCCGGCATGGAAGCGCTGCCAAAACTGGCGGACCTGCTGCCGAAGGCGGGCAAGGCGAATCTCGACATCATCGTGCAAAAGACCGCCCTGCCCCAGATCCGCTACAAGCTGCTGTTCCCGGCCGGTTCCGCGCACGACCCGGCCGGCAAGGAAGGCCTGGCCGCGCTGACCGCCGCCATGGTGGCCTCGGCCGGCTCCAGCGACCGCAAGATCGACGAGATCACCAAGGCCTTCTTCCCCATGGCCGGCAGCTTCACCGAGCAGACCGACAAGGAAATGACCACCTTCACCGGCACCATACACAAGGACAACTGGAAGGCCTTCAACGACATCGCCCTGCCGATGCTACTGTCGCCCGGCTTCCGCGAGGAGGATTTCCGCCGCCTGAAGGACGCGCAGAGGAACGCGCTGCAAGTGGACCTGAAAGACAACAACGAGGAGGAGCTGGGCAAGGAACGCCTGCAGACCAATGTGTACGCCGGCACGGGCTACGGCCACGCGGTGCTGGGCACGGCCAAGGGCCTGGCCGCCATCACGCTGGACGACGTGAGAAGCTTCTGGAAAACCGCCTACACTCAGGGCGTGGTGAAGGTCGGCGTTTCGGGCGACGTGTCCGACGAGATGACAGCGGCGCTGAAACAGGCGCTGGCCAGGCTGCCCGAGGGCGGCGGCCTGCCCGCCACGCCGGTCCCCGCCGGCAGGCAGGCGAACGGCCTGGAAGTGGAGATCATCGAGAAGAACACCCGCGCCACGGCCATTTCCCTGGGCCTGCCGCTGACGGTGACGCGCTCCCACGCCGATTTCCCCGCGCTGTGGATGGTGAAGACCTGGCTGGGCGAGCACCGCTCGTCGAGCGCACGGCTGTACCAGCGCATCCGGGAGGTGCGCGGCATGAACTACGGCGACTACGCCTACATCGAAGCCTTCCCGCGCGGGATGTTCCAGTTCTTCCCCAACCCGAACCTGGGCCGCAAGGCGCAGCTGTTCGAACTGTGGATACGGCCGGTCGCGCCGGAGAACGCCCACTTCGCGCTGCGCATCGCGCTGGCGGAGCTGGACAAGGCCATCGCCCAGGGCATGAGCAAGGAGCAGTTCGAGACCACGCGCGGCTACCTGATGAAGAACGTGTTCGTCATGACGTCGACGCAGGACCAGCAACTGGGCTACGCGCTCGATTCGCAGTGGCACGGCACGCCGGAGTTCACGAAGCTGATGCGCGATGGCCTGTCGCGCCTGACCGTGGACGACGTGAACGCGGCGATGCGCAAGCATCTGTCGGCGAAGAACCTGTCGGTGGTGATGATCACCAAGGACGCCGCCGGGCTGAAGGACAAACTGGTGAGCGATGCGGTTTCGCCGATCAAGTACGATGGCAACAAGCCCAAGGACTTGCTGGACGAGGACGCGGTGATAGGCGCCATGAAGCTCGACATCAAACCGGAGGCGGTGCGGATCACGCCCGCCGCCCAGGTGTTCGCCGAGTAAACCCAGCGGCAAAGGCCGGGGTCAGACCCAATGGGTCTGACCCCGGGTTTCGCCTCGGGTTTTGATCTAAAGGAGTGTGAATGACTGAACTGGACAACCCGATCTGGAGCGCGCTGACCTCGGCCCACAGCGGCATGGCGCGCTTGAACGGCCTCGCCGCCCGCTACCCGCGCGAAGTGTCGCCGCTGGCGGGCCTGCGCGAACCCACCGCACGGGCGCTGGCCGACCTGCGCGCCATGGCGGAGCCCAACGAGGAGTTATGGCTGCTGTCGGACGGTCCGCTGGACTTGCCGGCGGGCTGGAAGCCGCTGCGTGCGCGCCACATCGACCAGATGGTCAGCACGGAGCCGCGGCCGGTGGCCCCCGACGCCCAATTGCTGGTCCTCGGACCCGTCGACGTCCCCGAGATGGCCGCGCTGGTGGAACTGACCAAGCCCGGTCCCTTCCAGCCCCGCACCATAGAAATGGGCCGCTACCTCGGCGTGCGCGGCGCCGATGGCGGCTTGGCGGCGATGTGCGGCCAGCGCATGAACCTGGAACGCCACCGGGAGATCAGCGCCGTCTGCACCCATCCGGACGCGCGCGGCGCCGGCCATTCGCGCAAGCTGATGCTGGCACTGATGGCGCGAATCCGCGCCGAGGGCAAGACGCCGTTCCTGCACGTGAAGACCGAAAACGGCGCCAAGATCGTCTACGAAAAGCTGGGCTTCCAGGTGCGCCGGGAAATCTACTTCTCCGTCATCGCCGCCGTCTGAACCCGCTCTGAGAGAAGCCGGTAGTAATACGCCGTGTCGCAAAAGCCGCCCTGCGGCAGCAGCGCGTAGCCGGGAATCACGCCCACGCGCCGCCATCCCATCCTTTCATACAGGCGCTCCGCTTCCGCGCTGGACGTGTCCAGCACCAGCAGCGTCTTGCCGAAATCGCGCGCCGCGCGTTCCGCCGCGTCCATCAGCGCCGCACCCAGGCCGCGCTTGCGCGCGCGCCGCAGCACCAGCATCTTCGCCACGTCCGCCCGGTGGGGCTGGTTGTCCGGCTGCGCCAGCACCAGTTGCACGGTGCCCAGCACCCCTGTTTCGTCCTCCGCGACCAGCAGCGCGCGTTCGCCCCGCCGCACGCCATCGGCCACGCCGCGCCAGAAGTCCAGCGCCTTGTCCTTGCTGAAAGGCTGCATGAAGCTGACCGAGGCGCCTCCTTCCACGCAGTCGCACAAAAGCTCGGCCAGGCCATGCAATTGCGCGCCGGTGACGCTGTCGATCCGGCGGACGGTGTAATCGCGCATATCAACTCCTGCTGGTGGTGGTCAGCACGACCGCGTAGCGGGCGTCGGTGCTGCCTGGGTTGTGGAATCCGTTGGGCTGGTCCAGCGCCATGGCCAGGCAGTCGCCGGCGTGCAGCGTGTAGGTGTCCTGGCCATGGGTGACTTCCATCGTCCCCTCCAGCACCCACACCTGCTGTTGCACCAGCGGCAGGCGGTCGGCCGATTCGTAGGTCACGCGCGCCTTGGGCGGGAAGACGACATCGACGATCCGCGTCGGCGAGGCGACGCCGGACGGCGAAACGTTGCGCCGCACGTAGCCGGAATGCGGGTCGCGCCACGAGACCTGGTCCGCCAGGCGCGACACCGGCTCGGCGGCGGGTTCCGGCGCGTCGAACAGCGACGCCAGCGGGACGCCCAGGCCGGCCGCCAGCTTTTCCAGCACCACCGCCGTCGGACTGCTTTCGCCGCGTTCGATAAGGGACAGCATGGATCGGCTGACGCCGCAGTGCGTGGCCAGCGCCTCCAGCGATTTGCCCCGCGCCGCGCGCAGGTCGCGCACGCGGCGGGCGATGCGGTCGTTGAGGTTGGAATCTATCATGGTGGATTTATTATCCACCATATTGGATATTGGGACAAGAAGTTCAGGAAACGCGGCGGGCGCGTGTCACATCCAGCAGGTCGTCGACGGCGGGCACGCTGGCCAGCGCCACCAGCAGCAGCGCCAGCGGAATGGTGGCGACATAGCCCATGTGCTTGAATCCCAGCGCCCCCGCCACGCCGCCGACGAAGAACGCCAGGCCCAGCAGGCAGAGCACCCGCAGCCGCTGCCGGTCAGCGCGGACCGGGTGCGCGGCGCCCGGCCCGTTCCAGTACAGCATCTTGCCCAGTTCGATGCCGATGTCGGTGACGATGCCGGTGATGTGGGTGGTGCGGATATCGGCCTTGGAGATCTTGGTGATCAGCGCGTTCTGCAAGCCCATGAGGAAGCACAGCAGCATCACCGTCAGCGGCACGAACAAGCCGTCGATGCTCGCCAACCGCGCCCCCAGCACGCCGAAGCACAGCAGCAGGAACGCCTCCAGCAGCAGCGGATTGGCGTATTCGCCGTGCAGCTTGCGCTGGCGCGCGAAGTTGACCATGAGGGTGGAGCAGGCCGCGCCGGCCAGGAAAGACAGCAAGGCGCCCAGGCCCGGCAGCATCAGGCGGTAGGCGCCCAGCGCCAGGCTGTCGGCCATGTGCGAGAGGATGCCGGTCATGTGCGAGGTGTACTGCTGCACGGCCAGGAACCCGCCCGCGTTGATGGCGCCGGCCACGAAGGCCAGCAGCACGCCCAGCTGCTGGTTGGCGTCAGCGCTGCGTTTGCTGCCGGTCAGTTTGCGTGCGTAGTGTATAGGCATGGTCTGCCTATCACTTTAGCACTCAAATCGTGGCGTGGCTGAGTCCTAAAAATAAAGACCATACGGCGAAGGCCAGCAGCGCGACGCCGGACACCCCTTCTATCCAGCGCAGGGCCGCCGGCGGGATCGCGCGGCGGCTGGCGGCCACGCCGCCCACCAGCAACACCCACCAGGCGATGGAGCCTGTGAACACGCCGGCGACCAGTATCAGCCCGCCCTGGACGCTGCCGTCCGGCGGCGCCAGCGCGGCCAGCAAGCCGGCGAACGACAATATCGTCATCGGGCTGGACGCGGTCAGCGCGAAGGTCGAACCGAAGGCGCCCGCCAGCCCGGAGGGCGTGGGCGCCTGCGCGGCCATGGTCTGCGCGCCCTGCGCCGGCGTGCGCGCCGCGCGGCGCAGCGAAGCCACGCCCAGCACCGCCATCAGCGCGCCGCCGACGATGCGCAGCGTGGACGCGTGCTCCAGCAGCAGCGACGCCACGGCGCTCACGCCCAGCGCGGCGATCAGGCCGTACATCGCGTCCGCCACGGCGGCGCCCAGGCCGGAAGCCAGGCCGGTGCTGGCGCCGTGCGCGAAGGTGCGGCGTATGCACAACAGGCCGATCGGCCCGACCGGGGCCGCGATGGCGAAACCGATCATGGCGCCGCGCGCCAGCGTTGCCGCCACCTCGCTCACGGCGCGCCCTCCAGCCCCGCGGCATCCGGCAGGGCGAGTTCCGAGGTTTCCTTGGCCGTGTCCAGCGCGATGATGGTTTCGGTGCGCAGCACACCGGGCGTGGCCTTCAGGCGCGCGGCGAGGAAGCGCTGCAGGGCGGCGGTGTCGCGCACGCGCACCTTGAGCAGCCAGGAATGCTTGCCGGTGATGTGGTGGCCTTCCTGCACCTCCGGGAAGGCGCGCAGCGCGGCGGCGAAGGCCGTCTCGTCGGCGCGCGGCTCCAGGTCCACGAAGATGAAGGCGCACACGGTGACGCCCACCCGCGCCGGATCGATCACGGCGTGGTTGGCCTTGATGACGCCGGACGCGTTCAGGCGCCGCAGGCGGTCGCTGACGGCGGAGACGGAGAGGCCGATTTCCTGTCCGATCTCGGCGGCGGAGCGCCGGTTGTCGGACTGGATCAACTGTAAGATTTGCAGGTCGTGGGTATCCATGCGGTGATACTGCCTTATTTTATCGGCAATATCAAGCAATATTACGGCGTTTTTGTCATAAATCCGTAACAATTACGTCACGCGAATGGATTCTTCACCGATTTCACGTCCGGTGGAGGGAGCTGGTCAGGCAGGGCTTGGGCATCCAGCCTGGCCAGCACGTCGCTCAGCAACTGGTGCAGCGCGCGGGTTTTCGTGAGGCCCTGCTTGTCCATGGTGAGATCGACGTCGCCGGTGATGGTGACGCGGTCCACGCGGTTCTCTATCATCAGGCCGCCGATGTGCAGCACGTCCGCCTCGTTGGCGTAGGGTACGAACTTCTTTGACATGGTTCCGCTCCTCCTAGTGTTTGCGCTGTTTCGCGTTCGGCAGCCGCAGCATGGATTCCTTCTCCTTCTGGGACAGCGACGGCAGCAGGTTGATGCCGATGCGCTTCTCCAGATCCGCGACGCTCATGGTGACATGTTTCACGTCCGCCTGGTTTTCAACGAAGTAGGCCGCGCCGGCGCGCTGGCGCGGGCTGTAGACCACCTTGTACAAGTGGCTGGGCACGAACACGTTGCCCACCTTGCGCAGCTCGGCGCCGAGGAAGGCCGGGCCGGTCAGCACGTACAGGTCGCCCTCCTTCATCGCCAGCTTGCGCACCACCTGCTCGATGCCGGCCCAGACGTGGCGGTTGTTGTCCGCGTCCTGCGGGACCATATTGGCCAGCGTGAAGCTTTCGCGCTGGGCGCGGCGGTCCGGCATGTCGCCGTTGGGCGCCATGTGGCCGCGATCGAAGCCGCTGCGCGCGTAGTCGGCCAGTTCGGCGCGGTGGCCGCGGGGCAGTTGCGGATCGGGATGGAAAGCGTTGTCGCGGTCCAGTTCGCGGGCCCGCTCGATGTTGTCGGCGGTGAGGTGCTCGGCGGACCACAGCGGCGTGCGCGTGATCCCCGAATGCATCACGCCGAATACGCTATAGCACAGCTCCTTGGTGGCCGCGGCCAGTTTCTCGTTGCGGATTTCCGGCTTGCGGCCATCCAGGTAGTGGGCGGGACAGGCGGCGAGCGCCAGGGACGAAGCCAGCGCGAGCGCGGCGAAGAAAAGCGATTTCTGAATCATGGTTCCTTGAATAAAACGGCGAACGAAGCGGCGTCAGCCACCGATGGGGTCTGACCCCAAAGCGGCGTCGACGGTGCGGGAGGGACTCCCCAAAAGCGGGGCCAGCAGTGGGAGCCGCATTCTAGCGGATGGCGGCTTGGCTGGACAGGCGCGCCAATCGTGCGGCGACAGCGGCGAGCTCGGCGCGCAGGCTTTCGGGGCCGATGATGTGGAACTCGAAGGGCAGACGCGCCAGTTCGCGGGCGAACCAGTCGAGCTCGTCGGACTGGTTGTGCAGCAGCACGCCCTCCCCGGTCTGCTCGAACAGGCCGATGGCGTCCATCAGGTAGCGCTGCGCGGTGGCGAGGTCGGTCTTCAGCAGCACCGTGGTGGCGTGGGCGCGCGGCATGGCGGCGAACGAGGTGCGCAGGTGCGCCAGCGCGTCGAAGCCTTCCGGCCGCGAAAAGCCGTGCGGCAGCGGCGCGGCGGAGACGATGCGGTCCAGCCGGAAGGTGCGCAGTTCGCGCCGCAAATGGCAATGGCCGACCGCGTACCAGCAGCCCTCCCGGAACGCCAGGCCGTAGGGATCGAAGCCCCGCTCGCTGTCGCCGCCGCCCGGCGCCCGGTAGCGCAGGTGCACCCGCCGGCGCGCCTGGGCCGCCGCGCTCAGCGTCACCAGGGCGGCGTTGTCCCGCGGCGCGGCGGTGGCGCGCGCCAGGTCCAGCCGCACCGTCTCGTCGATGGCGCCGACCCGCTGCTTCAGCCCGGCCGGCATGATGCGCTCCAGCTTGGCCTGCGCGCTGGCGACCGCGGGCGCCGCCTCGGCCAGCCCCAGCCCGCGCGCCGCAAGCAGGCCCAGCGACAAGGCCAGCGCCTCGTCGTCGGTGAACATCATCGGCGGCAGCTTGAAGCCCGGCATCAGCGCGTAGCCGCCATGACGGCCGCGCTCGCTCATGATGGGAATGCCGATCTGCTCCAGCATCACGATGTAGCGGCGCAGCGTGCGGCCGTCCACCTCGAGGCGGGCGGCCATGTCGGCGCCGCTCAGGCGGCCATGGGTTTGCAGCAGTTCCAGCACGGCCAGAACGCGGGTGGTGGGATGGTACATGCCGCAAAGATATCACTTAATCAGGGCGGAATTTGTCCTGATTCAACTTTATGCTGCCTCCATTACAACAAAGGAGCAGCGCGCCATGAACCCATCGAACCACCTCTGGCTGTACTTCATCGTCGTTTTCGGGATCATCATCCTCCCGGGGCTGGACATGGCTTTCGTCATGGCCAGCTCCATCCTGGGCGGCCGCCGCGCGGGCATGGCGGCGGTCAGCGGCATCGTCGCGGGCGGCTTCTGCCACCTGGCGATGGCCACGCTCGGCATCGCCGTGGTGCTGAAATTGTGGCCGGGCCTGTTCAACGTCCTGCTGCTGGCCGGCGCCGTGTACATCGCGTGGATGGGCTACACCTTCCTGCGCAGCGACAGCGTGTTCCGCCCCGTGCCGGGCCGCAAGGTGCTGGCGCCGGCCGTGATCTTCCGCCGCGCGATGATGACCAGCCTGCTCAATCCCAAGGCCTACATCTTCATGCTGGCCATCTTCCCGCAGTTCCTGAATCCGGGCCAGGGGCCGCTGTGGCTGCAGTCCGGCCTGCTGGGCGCGATCACCGCGCTGACGCAGCTGGGCGTGTATGGCGCGCTGGCCCTGGCGTCCAGCCAGGCCACCGGCTGGTTCGCCAGCCATCCGCGCGCGGCCGTGGTGACCGCCCGCGCAATGGGCGCGCTGCTGGTGGCCACCGCCCTGTTCAGCGCGGCCCAGGCGCTGAACGGCATGACGGCCGGCTTCACAAGCGATTGGCGGGCGTCGGACATGGGCCTGCGGCGCATGCACTAGCCCGGATATTTCATGAGAAGAGGTCGGCGGCCACGCCATGAAGCGCGTTGTTATTGGTTCTCACGCCTAACAACAACCGAGGACCGCCGATGCCAAATTGTACCGTTGAACCAGTGGATTTGGGGAGGGTCGGACGCCGCGTGATTGAGGCGGCATTCGATGGCGGCGATATCGTCAGTGATGGTGGCGTGCTGCTGCTGCGGCAGGTCGACCAACGCATTGGCTTGACCAAGTCGATCGCGCGCGTGTTCGATGACCAGCGCCGTCGCGCCAGCGTTGCACACAGCATGCGGGACCTGCTTGCGCAGCGGATCTA
>NZ_FPBO01000001.1:0-67528 GCF_900116645.1 Pseudoduganella namucuonensis
GGCTGGGTGTGGAAGCGCAGTAATGCGTTAAGCTAACCAGTACTAATTGCCCGTAAGGCTTGTCCCTATAACATTGATAAGTTGTAGGCGGGAAGTGCGCATGTTGTGCGTAGTTGATACGCGATCGCTACAATAATAAATCCGAATTCTTCCAAGTTTTAGAGCCTTGCTGCCCAATCGGGAGCAATGTCTCGTACAAGTCAAAGCCTGATGACCATAGCAAATCGGTCCCACCCCTTCCCATCCCGAACAGGACCGTGAAACGATTTTGCGCCGATGATAGTGCTGCAACCAGTGTGAAAGTAGGTTATCGTCAGGCTAGTTATACAGAAGAACCCCCGTTTGGCGAAAGCCGGCGGGGGTTTTTCGCTTTTGTGCGCCGTTTTTTTTATATCCCCCACATCACGTCGTGGCCGTCCGTCATGGCGGTGCGCAGCATTTCCAGCAGCGGGTAGACGCGCGCGGCGAAGCCCACGTGCTGCTTTTCCACCAGGTCGGGACCGTCGCCGTCCAGTGCGTCGGTGTTGTGGGTGGAGTCCGGGTGGTGCTCGATGTCCATGTCCGGGTGCAGCTTGGAGAGCTCGATCTCCTTTTCCAGCGCCGCCAGCGCCGTTGGCACCTCGGCGGCCGTGATCACCCCACGCGTCGGACTCTTGTTCAACAACTCAAGAATACGCTCGGCGTGTTCCTTGTACATCATGACGGCTGGAGATGATTTGGATTTGAACGTGATCATGGCCCTATTCCCATTCTTGTTGTTCGTGATGAAAAGATAGCACGACTTGCGCGCTCGCACACTACGCTTGCACTCATCAATTCAGCTTGAACGAACTCATGAAGGTTTCAACTGCGTCCTTCACCATGTGTTTTTCCCGGCCAACAACGATAACCTGGTAAACACGTTTATCTTTGGCAACGAAATGCCCGACCATCAACACCGGCTCGCCGTTGCGCGAGCCCTTGGCTTCGATGTCGATGGTGCTTTGCTGGCGTCCGCCGGCGGACGAGCTGGCCTGCTTTTCCGACGTGACGGTGGCCTTGATGTTGCCCACCATGGTGGTTTTCATCGCGGCGAGCGCAAGCTGCGCCGCCGCGGGGTCCGGCAACTCCGCGCTGCCGACGGCGAACATGGCGCCGTCCACCTCGGCCGCCGCCATGTGCATGTTGACATTCTGGCCGCCCAGGCTGATGGCGCGGGTCTGCGTGGCCGGCTTGGCGGGGAACAGCACCGCGTACGGCGCCTCGCTGGCGCGGTAGTCGCGCCAGTCGAACTTGGGACTGCAGGCGCTGAAGACGCAAGCGGCCGCGACGGCGGTCCCTATCGTGACTAGGAATCTGATTTTCATGGTGTGATGGTAGCAGGGCGCAAGCGCGCACGCCATCCACCCTTACAGGTCCAGCAGTGCGCGGCGGTACTGGATCGCCTCTTTCACGTGCTCGCATCTGATGGCCTTGGACTGCGCCAGGTCGGCGATGGTGCGCGCCACCCGCAGCACGCGGTGGTAGGCGCGCGCCGACCAGTTGAACTTGACCATGGAGTCGCGCAGCACGGCTTGCCCCTCCTTGTCCAGCTTGCAGTGGCGGTCGATCTCGCGCGTGCCCAGGCGCTGATTGCTGGTCCCCTGCCGCGCGTGCTGGGCGGCGAAGGCCAGCGCGACGCGCGCCGCGATGTCCGGCGACGGCTCGCCGTCCGCGTCCGCATGCAACTCCTCGCTGGTCAGGGGCAGGACCGCCAGCAGCAGGTCCATGCGGTCCAGCAGCGGCCCCGAGATCCTGGCCTGGTAGCGCAGGATGGTGTCGGGCGGGCATTTGCAGCGCCCGCTGGGGTGGCCGTGATAGCCGCAGGGGCAGCCGTTCATGGCGGCGATCAGCTGGAAGCGGGCCGGGAAATCGGCCTGCCGCCGGGCCCGAGAGATGGTGACGCGGCCGGATTCCAGCGGTTCGCGCAGCACTTCCAGCACCCGGCGGTCGAATTCCGGCAGCTCGTCGAGGAACAGCACCCCGCAATGCGCCAGCGAGATCTCGCCGGGATGGGGCACGCTGCCGCCGCCGACCAGCGCGGCGCCGGACGCGGTATGGTGGGGAGCCCTGAACGGGCGCAGCTTCCACTGGCCGGCGTTGAAGCGCCCGGCCAGCGATTGCACGGCGGCCGATTCCAGCGCCTCCTCGTCGGTCATGGCCGGCAGCAGGCCGGCGAAGCGGTTGGCCAGCATGCTTTTGCCGGTGCCTGGCGGTCCGACCAGCAACACATTGTGCGCGCCTGCGGCCGCCACCTCCAGCGCGCGCTTGATGAGCGACTGTCCCTTGACGTCGGCGAAATCGGGATAGCCGGGAATCGCGGGCGCCGGCGCGGACACGTGGCGCGCCAGCGCCGCCTGGCCGTGCTGCGCGAAGTGGGCGCACACCTCGGTCAGCGAGGTGGCGGGATAGATGGCCGCGCCTTGCACCAGGGCGGCCTCGTCGGCATTGGCCCGCGGCAGGATGAAGCAGCGGCCGGCGCTGCGCGGATCGCGCTGCATGGCGAAGGTCATGGCCAGCGCGCCGCGGATGGGGCGCAGCTCGCCGGACAGCGACAGTTCGCCGGCGAACTCGTAATCGCGCAGCGGGGTGGTGGGGATCTGGCCGGAGGCGGCCAGGATGCCGAGCGCGATCGGCAGGTCGAAGCGGCCGGATTCCTTGGGCAGGTCGGCCGGCGCCAGGTTGACGGTGATGCGTTGCGCCGGCATCTCGTAGCCGCCGTTCACGATCGCCGCCCGGACCCGGTCGCGCGCCTCCTTCACTTCGGTTTCCGGCAGGCCGACGATGGCGAAGGCGGGCAGGCCGTTGGCCAGGTGCACCTCGACGCTGACTTCCGGCGCTTCCATGCCCGCCAGGGCGCGGCTGCGAACGACGGCTAGGCTCATGGCGCTTCCCGAGCTTGCGTGGACGGATTCCTAGGCTAGCAAACCGGGGCGGGGGGCGTTTTGCGGGCGCACAAAGGCCGGGCGGCGCGGCGATTTTCGCCGATTCACCGAAATGGTGCACGCGTCCGGGGAGGGGGCCAGGGAGCCGCCGGGGCGGCTGCGGGATGGCTTTTTTCGGTGCAGCACGCCGCGCCGAAAGGGGGGAACGGTTACTTCTGCTCGGCGATTTTGGCTTCCAGTTCGGCCAAACGCGTCTCCAGCGCCTCGAGCTTGGCGCGGGTCTTGGCCAGCACCTGGGTTTGCACGTCGAATTCCTCGCGCGTGACCAGGTCCAGCTTGGCGAAACCCTGGGTCATCATCGACTTCACGTTCTTTTCGATGTCCTTGGCTGGAGAATTCTCAATCGCCTGGTTGATCTTGCTCTGCATTTCGTTGAAAAAATTGTTCATGTCCATGGTGTTTCTCCGTCGGGTGTGAGAGGTGCGTCTTAAAATGCACCAATCAGGTGCGACGACGCATTAAGATGGTGCAGATTTTCCGCGATAGTCGCCGCCGTGTGCGCTAACTAACCGACAAGTTTGTGGATCGTAGCTGGCACGCATTCTGCTAAAGGACTAGGGGAACGTTTAGGCCTAGCCTGGATTTTAAACCGCAATAGCTACAAAAGTTCAAACTAAAAGGATATCGCCATGAAATACATGACCAAGAACCTGACTCTTGCAGCAGCAGTCGCCCTCGCGATGACTAGCCTGGGTGCAAGCGTAGCCCATGCGGAAGAAGCGGTACCGGAACACGCCGTCAGCTACAACGCCGCCGTCACCACGGACTACCGCTACCGCGGCATCTCGCAGACCCGCAAGCGCCCGGCGCTGCAGGCCGGCGCGGACTACGTGCACAATCCTACCGGCCTGTACGTGGGCACCTGGGCCTCCACCATCAAGTGGATCGACGACGCGGGCGGCGACAGCAGCCTGGAGATCGACCTCTACGGCGGCAAGCGCGGCGACATCGGCGAAGGCTTCACCTACGATGTGGGCGGCCTGTACTACTACTACCCGTCGAACGGCCTGAATCCAAGCGCCAACACCTTCGAACTGTACGGCGCCATCGGCTACGGCCCGGTTTCGCTGAAATACTCGCAATCGACCACCAACCTGTTCGGCTTCGCCAATTCCAAGGAAAGCGGCTACATCGACCTGTCGCTGAACCAGGAAATCAAGGATGGCTACATGCTGAACCTGCACCTCGGCCGCCAGTCCGTGCGTGACAACCCAAGCGCCAGCTACAACGACTGGAAAGTCGGCGTGACCAAGGATTACGGTGTCGTCACCGTGTCCCTCGCAGCGATCAAGGCCAGCACCGACGCCTACTTCGCCAAGGGCAAGGACCTGGCCAAGACCGGCGCCGTGCTGACCGTCTCCAAAACCTTCTGAAGCAAGAGGCCATCATGAAACTGATTACCGCCATCATCAAGCCCTTCAAGCTGGACGAAGTCCGTGAAGCGTTGTCGGCGATTAACGTGCAGGGCATCACCGTCACCGAAGTGAAGGGTTTCGGCCGCCAGAAAGGCCACACCGAGCTGTATCGCGGCGCGGAATACGTGGTTGATTTCCTGCCGAAAACCAAGATCGAAGCGGCCGTGGACGACGCCATCGTCGACCAGGCCATCGAGGCGATCGAAGGCGCCGCCCGCACCGGTAAGATCGGTGACGGCAAAATCTTCGTCTACAACCTGGAACAGGTGGTACGTATCCGCACCGGCGAAACCGGCAACGACGCACTCTAAGGGAATCTTTGAAATGAAGAAAACTATAACCAAACTGCTGGCTGGGGCCGCCGTCCTGTTTGCCTTTAGCGGCGCCCTGCCTGCCTACGCGCAAGACGCCAAGCCGGCCGACGCGCCGGCCGCTTCCGCCCCGGCCGCGGCAGCGCCCGCCGCCGAGGCACCCGCCGCCGCGCCCGCCGCCGCCGCCCCGGCTCCGGCCGCCGCCGCGGCGCCAGCCGCCGCGCCGGCCGACGCCCCGGCCGCGCCCAAGCCCGTCGCCAACAAGGGCGACACCGCCTGGATGTTCGTCGCCACGCTGCTGGTGATCCTGATGACCATCCCCGGCCTGGCCCTGTTCTACGGCGGCCTGGTCCGTTCCAAAAACATGCTGTCCGTGCTGCTGCAGGTGTTCTTCGTGTTCGCGCTGGTGATCACGCTGTGGTGCCTGTACGGCTACTCGCTGGCCTTCACCGAGGGCGGCGCGTTCTACGGCAAGTTCGACCGCCTGTTCCTGAACGGTATCTGGGATCCGGTCAACGCCACGTTCACCTCGGCCGCCACCTTCAGCAAGGGTGTCGTGATTCCCGAGTTCATCTTCGTCGCCTTCCAGGGCACCTTCGCCGCCATCACCTGCGGCCTGATCGTCGGCGCCTTCGCCGAGCGCGTGAAGTTCAGCGCCGTGCTGGCCTTCGTGGTGCTGTGGTTCACCTTCTCCTACCTGCCGGTCGCGCACATGGTCTGGTTCTGGACCGGCCCTGACGCCATCGTCGACGCCGCCGCCGCCACCACCGAGGCGGCCAAGGCCGGCTTCATCTGGCAAAAAGGCGCGCTGGACTTCGCCGGCGGCACCGTGGTGCACATCAACGCCGCCGTGGCCGGCCTGGTCGGCGCCATCATGATCGGCAAGCGCGTCGGCTACGGCCGCGAATCCATGGCGCCGCACTCCCTGACCATGACCATGGTCGGCGCCTCGCTGCTGTGGGTGGGCTGGTTCGGCTTCAACGCCGGCTCCGCGCTGGAAGCGGGCGACGTGGCCGCGCTGGCCTTCCTGAACACGCTGCTGGCGACCGCCGCCGCCACCGTGTCGTGGGTGTTCGGCGAGTGGATGGTGAAGGGCAAGCCTTCGATGCTGGGCGGCGCGTCCGGCGCGGTGGCCGGCCTGGTGGCCATCACCCCGGCGGCCGGCTATGTCGGCCCGATGGGCGGCCTGGTGATCGGCCTGCTGGCCGGCATCATCTGCCTGTGGGGCGTGAACGGCCTGAAACGCCTGATCGGCGCCGACGACTCGCTGGACGTGTTCGGCGTGCACGGCGTGGGCGGTATCCTGGGCGCGGTCCTGACCGGCGTGTTCGCTTCGCCGTCGCTGGGCGGCCAGGGCATCTTCGACTACGTCGCCAACAAGATGTCGCCGGACTACTCGATCAGCGGCCAGGTCATCACCCAGCTGACCGCGGTCGGCATCACCATCGCCTGGTCGGCCGTGGTGTCGGTGGTCGCCTACAAGCTGGTGGACATCGTCATCGGCCTGCGCGTGCCGGAAGAGGAAGAGCGCGAAGGCCTGGACATCACCAGCCATGGCGAGTCCGCGTACCACTCCTGATCCGCACTCCTGAGCGCGATTTGTCGCGCAATCAGTGAAAAGGCGCCCATTCGGGCGCCTTTTTACGTTCATAAACCTTTAAATTCCCGGTTTTGCCCCGATTTGGTGAGTTTGCACGGTAATATAAGATTGTTTTCCGCTGTTGTTAAGGAAGTAACCATGGTTCCCCACCTCGTCACGGCACTCACCGGACCGCTGCTCGACCTCGAAGAAAAGATCATCGCCGCCACGCCGGCCATCGAACGCTGGTTCCGCCTCGAGTGGCAGGAGCACACGCCGCCGTTCTATTGCTCGGTCGACCTGCGCAACGCCGGCTACAAGCTGGCCCCGGTCGACACCAACCTGTTCCCGGGCCGCTTCAACCACCTGGCCAGCGAGATGCTGCCGCTGTCCGTGCAGGCCGCCATGGCCGCCATCGACAAATACTGCCCGGACGCGCGCAACCTGCTGTTGATCCCGGAAATCCACGACCGCCACCCGACCTACCTGGACAACGTGGCGCGCCTGATGCAGATCTTCCGCCAGACCGGCCTGCACGTGCGCCTGGGCTCGCTGTCGCCGGAGATCACGCAGCCGACGCCGCTGGCGCTGCCGGACGGCAACATGCTGGTGATCGAGCCGCTGGTGCGCTCGCCCAACGGGCGCCGCCTGGGGCTGAAGGATTTCGACCCGTGCACCATCCTGCTCAACAACGACCTGTCCGCCGGCATCCCGGACATCCTGCAGAACATCCACGAGCAGAGCCTGCTGCCGCCGCTGCACGCGGGCTGGGCGCTGCGCCGCAAGAGCAACCATTTCAGCGCCTACGACGAGGTGGCCAAGAAGTTCGGCAAGCTGATCGGCGTGGACCCGTGGATGCTCAACCCCTTCCACGCCAAGTGCGGCGAGGTGGACGTGCACGGCGGCGACGGGCTGGATTGCCTGGCCACCAACGTCGACGCGCTGCTGGCCAAGATCCGCAAGAAGTACAAGGAATACGGCATCAAGGACCAGAAGCCCTTCGTCATCATCAAGCCGGACGCGGGCACCTACGGCAAGGGCATCATCTCGATCCGCGACGCGGCCGAGCTGAAGGACCTGTCGGCGGCCCAGCGCGAGCGCATGTCGGTGGTCAAGGACGGCAAGGTGGTGTCGGACCTGAACATCCAGGAGGGCGTGCCGACCTTCGAGAGCATCAAGGAATCGGTGGCCGAGCCGGTGGTCTACATGATAGACCGCTACGTGGTGGGCGGCTTCTACCGCGTGCACGCCGAGCGCGGCGTGGAGCAGAACCTGAACGCGCCGGGCGCGCAGTCGGTGCCGCTGGCGTTCGCGCAGCAGCACGCGGTGCCGGACGTCAAGGCCAAGCCGGGCACGGCGGCGCCGAACCGCTTCTACGTGTACGGCGTGGTGGCGCGGCTGGCGCTGCTGGCGGCGTCGCTGGAGATGGAGCGCACCGATCCGAATCCCGAGGTGTATTGACGGTATGGCCGCCCGCGCCGGTGCGGCGCGGCAAACTCGGCTAAAATCTGAGCATTATCTCAACCGGATGCGTCCATGAAAATTGCATTCCTCGCCGATCCACTGGCAGGCTTCAAGACCTACAAGGATTCGACTTACGCCATGATGGCCGAGGCCGCGCGCCGCGGCCACGAGATCCATGCCTTCGAACAGAAGGACATGGCGCTTTACGAGGGCGTGGTGAGCGCCAGGACCGCGCGCGTCACGCTGACCGGCGACGCCGACGACTGGTTCCGCGCCGAGCCGCAACAGGAATCGACGCTGGACGCCTTCGACGCCGTCATCCAGCGCAAGGATCCGCCGTTCGACATGGAATACGTGTACGGCACCTACCTGCTGCAACTGGCCGAGAAGCAGGGCGCGCGCGTGTTCAACCGCCCGTCCGCGATCCGCGACCACAACGAGAAGCTGTCCATCGCCCAGTTCCCGCAATTCACCGCGCCCACGCTGGTGGCATCGAGCGAGGCGCGCCTGCGCGCCTTCCAGGCCCAGCACGGCGACGTGATCCTCAAGCCGCTGGACGGCATGGGCGGCGCCGGGGTGTTCCGCGTCAAGGCCGACGGCCTGAACCTGGGCGCCATCATCGAGACGCTGACCGACAACGGCCGCCGCACCATCATGGCGCAGCGCTACATCCCGGACATCGTCAAGGGCGACAAGCGCATCCTGGTGATCGACGGCAAACCGGTGCCGTACTCGCTGGCGCGCATTCCGCAGGCCGGCGAGGTGCGCGGCAACCTGGCCGCCGGCGGCACCGGCGTGGCGCAGCCGCTGACGGCGCGCGACCTGGAAATCGCCGAAACGCTGGGCCCGGTGCTGGCGGCGCGCGGGCTGTTGCTGGTAGGATTGGACGTGATCGGCGACTACCTGACCGAGATCAACGTCACCAGCCCGACCTGCTTCCAGGAGATCACGCAGCAGACCGGCTTCCAGGTCGCGTCCATGTTCATCGACGCGGTCGAGGCCAACACGCAGTCGGCGCAGGTGTAGGCGGCCATGGTCGGCATACTGCTCATGACGCACGCGCCGCTGGGACAGGCCTTCATCGCGGCCTGCAACCACGTGTTCCGCGGCGCGACCGAAAGGCTGGAGGCGATCGACGTGGTGGCGGACCAGGACCTGGGCGAGGTCCAGCAACTGGCCAGCGAGGCCATCGCGCGCCTGGACGAGGGCGACGGCGTGCTGGTGATCACCGACATCAAGGGCGGCACGCCCGCCAACTGCTGCAACAAGCTGGCCGACGCCGGCCGGGTCGAGGTGATCGCCGGCATCAGCATGCCGATGCTGCTGCGCGCGATCACCTACCGCCGCGACACGCTGGACGTGGTGGTGGAGATGGCGCTGGCGGGCGCGCAGAGCGGCGCGGTCAGGGTGGACAACCGCATCCGGGTGGTGTGATGCCGCTGGGTTTATTAACGTAGGTCGAGACGATAAAAAATGATTCAACAAGAACTTGAGATTATCAACAAGCTTGGTCTGCACGCGCGCGCTTCCGCCAAATTCACCCAGCTGGCGGCGAAGTACAAGAGCGACGTCTGGCTGACCCGCAACGCGCGCCGCATCAACGCCAAGTCCATCATGGGCGTGATGATGCTGGCCGCCGGCAAGGGCGCCAAGGTGATGCTGGAGGCCGACGGCGCGGACGAGGGCGATTGCATCGCCGCCCTGTCGGCGCTGGTCAACGACAAGTTCGGCGAAGGCGAGTAATGCCGGATGACCGCAGCAGCCCGCCGCCCCCACCGCTCCGCATCCTGACAGGCCCGCCCATGGCATCGTTCACGCTCCACGGCATTCCCGTTTCGCGCGGCATCGCCATCGGCCGCGCGCACCTGCTGGCGCCGGCCGCGCTGGACGTCAAGCACTACCTGATCCCCGAGGAACACCTGGAGGCGGAGGTGCTGCGCCTGCAGGAGGCGCTGGCCGCCGTCCACCGCGAGCTGCAGACGCTGTGGAACGAGCTGCCCAAGGACGCGCCGACGGAACTGGGCGCCTTCATCGACGTGCACGCGCTGATCCTGTCGGACCCGCTGATCTCCGAGGCGCCGCTGGACATCATCCGCGCCCGCCACTACAACGCGGAGTGGGCGCTGCTGACCCAGATCGACGAGTTGTCGGCGCAGTTCGACGAGATCGAGGACCCCTACCTGCGCGAGCGCAAGGCCGACATCCAGCAGGTGGCCGAGCGGGTGCTGAAGGTGCTGATGGGCAGCGAGCCGCTTCCGGTGCAGGGCGAGCTCGACATCGACGACTTCCAGGCCCAGATGATCGTGGTGGCGCACGACATCTCGCCGGCCGACATGCTCAAGTTCCGCGACCGCTCCTTCATCGGCTTCATCACCGACGTCGGCGGGCAGAACTCGCACACCGCCATCGTGGCGCGCAGCCTGGACATCCCGGCGGCGGTCGGCATGTCGCAGGCCTCGATGCTGATCGAGCAGGACGACTGGGTCATCATCGACGGCGACGCCGGCGTGGTGATCGCCAATCCGAGCGTGCTGGTGCTGCAGCAGTACCGCGAGCGCCAGCTGGCGCAGCAGCGCGCCCGCAAAAAGCTCAACAAGCTGAAAAAGACCGCCGCCGTCACGCGCGACGGCACCACCATCACCCTGCTGGCCAACATCGAGCTGCCGGAGGACACGGCGGCGGCGATGGAGGCGGGCGCCAACGGCGTCGGCCTGTTCCGCTCCGAGTTCCTGTTCATGGGGCGCGACGCGCGCATCCCGTCCGAGGACGAGCAGTTCGAGCAGTACAAGAAGGCCGTGGTGGCGATGAAGGGCCGTCCGGTGACGATACGCACGCTCGACATCGGCGCCGACAAGCCGCTCGACCAGACCGAGCACACCGCGCTCAACCCCGCGCTGGGCCTGCGCGCCATCCGCTACTGCCTGGCCGAGCCGCAGATCTTCCTGAGCCAGCTGCGCGCCATCCTGCGCGCCTCCGCCTTCGGCAAGGTGCGCATCCTGATCCCGATGCTGGCGCACGCCTTCGAGATCGACCAGTCGCTGGCCATGATCGAGCAGGCCAAGGGCCAGCTGCGCGACGCCGGCGTCAAGTACGACCAGGGCGTCGAGGTGGGGGCGATGATCGAAATCCCCGCCGCCGCGCTGTCGCTGCCGATGTTCGTCAAGCGCATGAACTTCCTGTCGATCGGCACCAACGACCTGATTCAGTACACGCTGGCGATCGACCGGGTTGATTATGAGGTGGCGCACCTTTACAATCCCCTGCATCCGGCGGTGCTGCAGCTGATCGCCATGACCATCTCGGCCGGCCACAAGGCCGGCATCGACGTGGCCGTGTGCGGCGAAATGGCGGGCGACGTCAAGTTGACGCGGCTGTTGCTGGGCATGGGGCTGCGCGAGTTCTCCATGCACCCGGCGCAGCTCTTGTCGGTCAAGCAGGAGATCCTGAACAGCGACCTCGGCCTCATCATGCCGCAGACCCGCAAGATCCTGCGCGCGATGGAACCGGACGTCATCGCCGACGCCGTGCACGCGCTGCAGCAGCTGTGAGGCCGCCGCCGTGACACTTAAATAAAAAGCAAGCCTGCGGAACCCATCCTCGTGGTTCCGCATCGATTATTGGCCCGTGGGGCCGCGCAGTATTTTTTCTGACCTCCCATGCCTTCGATAGGAATCGTCTCTCCGAAAACCATGCATTTCGCGGAGCCGCTGCAGCTGCAGAGCGGCGCGCAGCTGCGCGACTATATGCTGATGTATGAAACCTATGGCACCCTGAACGCGGACAAGTCCAACGCGGTCCTGGTGTGCCATGCCCTGAACGCCTCCCACCACGTGGCCGGCGTGTACGCCGACCAGCCCAAGAACGTGGGCTGGTGGGACAACATGGTCGGCCCCGGCAAGCCGCTCGACACCGACAAGTTCTTCGTCATCGGCGTCAACAACCTGGGCTCCTGCTTCGGCTCGACGGGGCCGATGCACAACAATCCCGCCACCGGCAAGCCCTACGGCGCCGCCTTCCCCGTGGTCACGGTGGAGGACTGGGTGGCCGCGCAGGCGCGCCTGGCCGACCAGCTGGGCATCGCCCAGTTCGCCGCCGTCATGGGCGGCTCGCTGGGCGGCATGCAGGCGCTGGCCTGGTCCATCATGTATCCGGACCGGCTGCGCCACTGCGTGGTGATCGCCTCCACGCCCAAGCTGTCGGCGCAGAACATCGCCTTCAACGACGTGGCGCGCACCGCCATCCTGACCGACCCGGACTACCACGGCGGCGACTTCTACGAGCACGGCGTGGTGCCCAAGAACGGCCTGAAGGTGGCGCGCATGATCGGCCACATCACCTACCTGTCGGACGACGACATGGGCGAGAAGTTCGGCCGCAAGCTGCGCGACGCGGAAACCAACGGCGGCGGCTACAAATTCGGCTTCGGCGTCGACTTCGAGATCGAGTCCTACCTGCGCTACCAGGGCGACAAGTTCTCGTCCTATTTCGACGCCAACACCTATCTCTTGATCACCAAGGCGCTGGACTACTTCGACCCGGCCCGCCACCACGGCGGCGACCTGGCCAAGACCCTGGCCGGCACCCGCGCCCAGTTCTTCGTGGCCTCCTTCACCACCGACTGGCGCTTCTCGCCGGAGCGCAGCCGCGAAATCGTGCAGGCCTTGATTTCCAACCGGCGCGACGTCACCTACGCGGAAATCGACGCGCCCCACGGCCACGACGCCTTCCTGCTGGAGGATCCGCGCTACATGGGCATGGTGCGCGCGTACTACGAGCGGGTGTGGGACGACATCGGGGGCAAGGCCGGCGGCGTCGCCGCGGCGGACACGGTCAGCAAGGAGGCCGCATGAATTTCGAACAACTGAGCAGCGCGCGGCCGGACCTGGCCTTCATCGCGCACTGGGTGCCGGCCGGCGCCCACGTGCTGGACGTGGGCTGCGGCGACGGCGTGATGCTGGACTTCCTGCAGAGCGACAAGCGCTGCAGCGGCTACGGCATCGAGATCGCCGACGACAAGGTGCTGGAAAGCAGCAGGCGCGGCGTGCGCGTGATCCAGCAGGACATGGAAAACGGCCTGGGCCTGTTCGGCGACAACTCCTTCGACACGGTGCTGTGCCTGTCCTCGCTGCAGATGATGAAGCACGTCGAGCCGCTGCTGCGCGACATCGTCCGGGTCGGCAAGGAAGCCATCATTTCCTTCCCCAACTTCGCCTACTGGCCGCACCGGGTGGCGCTGCTGAAGGGGCGCATGCCGGTGTCCGAGACTTTGCCCTACGAATGGTACGACACGCCCAACGTCCGATGCGCTACCATCAGCGACTTCCGCGACCTCGCCGAGGAGGTGGGGCTGGAGGTGATCGAATGCGTGGCGCTGGCCGAGGGCCGCATCGTCAACGTCCTGCCCAACCTGCGCGGCGAGCTGGCCGTGTTCCGCCTGCGTAAGAAGGCGGCGCACTGACGGAAGCATGATCAACGCACCAAGGGGTTTACTATGAAATCGCTGAACATTGGCTGTGCCGCGCTGGCGCTGGTATTCAGCGCGCACGCGTCGGTGGCGCTGGCCGCGCCCGCGGCCCAGCAGGACGGCATCCCGGTCGAGGAGATGTCGCGCCTGCGCGGCATCGCCGGCGACGCCGCCCAGTTCGACCAGCAGTCGAAACAGCAGTACCTGCAATTGATGAGCGAAGCCCAGCAAAAGGGCGCGCTGCTGCCGGACAACCATCCGCAGGTGCAGCGCCTGCGCGGCATCGCGCGCCGCATCGTGCCCTACGCCACGCGCTGGAATCCGGAGGCGGCCAAGTGGGGCTGGCAGGTCAACCTGCTGAACGCGCCCACCATCAACGCCTTCTGCATGCCGGGCGGGCGCATCGCCTTCTTCAGCGGCATCCTCACCAAGCTCAATCTCACCGACGACGAGGTGGCCATGGTGATGGGCCACGAGATCGCCCACGCGCTGCGCGAGCACGCGCGCGAGCAGGCCGGCAAGACCGCCGTCACCGGTTTCCTGTCGCGCCTGGCCGGCGCCGGCGCGGCCGCCTATTTCGGCGTCGATCCGCGCATCGGCGAACTCGGTGGCAACCTGGTCACCAAGGGCGCCTCGCTGAAGTTCTCGCGCGACGACGAGCGCGAGGCCGACCTGGTCGGCATGGACCTGGCCGCCCGCGCCGGTTTCGACCCGCGCGCCGGCAAGACGCTGTGGGAAAAGATGGGCGCGGCCAGCAAGGGCGCGCCGCCGGCCTTCCTGTCCACCCACCCGGCGGGCAAGGAGCGCATCGAGCGCATGGAGAAGGCGCTGCCGCAGGTGATGCCGGTGTACGCCCGCACGCAGGGCAAGGCCATCAACGCGCTGCCGCCCTACCGCAGCGCGCCGATGCCGGCGGGCGGCGCCGGCTGACCATGCCGCGTCCGCGCGTCAGGGAGGCGGCGCCGCTGCCCATGCGCGACGGCGTCGCGCCCAGCTATCTGTGGCTGCCGGAAGGGCAATGGCCGGACATGCTGGCCTTCCTGGTGGCGTACTACCCCGCCGTCAGCGAAGCCTCCTGGCGCGAGCGCATGGCGCGCGGCGACGTGGTGGACGGCGATGGCCGTCCGCTGCAACCATCCAGCCCCTACCGGCGCGGCATGCGCATCTTCTACTACCGCGAACTGGAATTCAAGGAGACCCCCATCCCCTTCCAGGAGGAGATCCTGTTCCAGGACGAGCACATCGTGGTGGTGGACAAGCCGCACTTCCTGCCGATGATACCGACCGGCCGCTTCCTGCACGAGACGCTGCTGGTGCGGCTGAAAAAGACGCTGGGCATCGAGGAGCTCACGCCCATCCACCGGCTGGACCGGGAAACGGCCGGCGTGGTGGTGTTCTCGTCGAATATCGCCACGCGCGGGCGCTACCAGTCCATGTTCCAGCAGCGCGTGGTGCAGAAGGAGTACGAGGCGCTGGCGCCGCGCCTGCACGGGCGCGAGTTCCCCTTCACCTACCGCAGCCGCATGGTGGACGGCGACAAGTTCTTCACCATGAAGGAGGAGGCGGGCGAGCCGAATTCTGAAACGGTGATCGACGTCGCCGAGCACGGGTACGCGGGCGGCGACGCCACCCTGTACCGCCTGTGGCCCCACACGGGACGCCAGCACCAGCTGCGGCTGCACCTGGCGTCGCTCGGCATCCCCATCGTCAACGACGCCTTCTACCCGGTGGCGCTGCCCTGCAAGCAGGACGACGTGTCGCAGCCATTGAAGCTGCTGGCGCGCGCCATCAGCTTCCCCGATCCGCTGACGGACGAGATACGGCGCTTCGAAAGCCGCCGCGTCCTTTAGTACACGGCCAGGGCCAGGTTGTCCATCCACAGTCCCGTCCCGCCCGATTGCCCGACCAGCGCGACCTCGTCCTCCGGCGCGGCGAAGGCCGCCGCCGGGGGCGGACCCGCCATGGTGCCGTAGCTGAACGCCACAGTGGACGACGCGGCGGAGGCGTTGCCGGCCCGGTCCAGCACCGCGTTGGCCGCCAGCGCGATGCCGCCGGTGCCGGCGCTCCCGGCGACGGGCGTCAGCAGCGCGTACCAGCTCGAGCCGCTGCCGGACAGGGAACCGAGCGCGCCGCCGGTCACGGTGAAGTCGGCCAGCGTCAGCCCCGTCACGGTTTCGTTGAACTGAATGTAGACACTGGCGGTCTGGCCGCTGGTCAGCGTGTAGTCGCCCAGCGTCACGGAAGCCGTGGGGGCCGTCTGGTCCAGCGTGTAGTACTTGGTGCGCGTGGTGCTTTCCTCGGAGTCGGTGGCCGTGCGCGCGTAGAGGTAGGACGGGCTTCCCGCCGCCACCGTGGCGTTGTAGGTCCAGCTGTTGCCGGACACCGTGGCCGCGTTCCAGGACGTGCCGCCGTCCACCGACACCTCCACGCGCTCGCCGGCCGCCAGCGCGCCCGTGAAGGTGCCGCCGATGGTTTGCGCCGAGACGTTGGTGATGGTGTCCGTGTCGCTGCTGCCGCTGTCGATCAGCGTGATGGCGCTGTCCACGGTGGCGGTGGGGCGGATGTTGTTGTAGCTGAACGAGGCGCTGACTGCGGCCGCGCCGCTGCCGTTGCCCGCCCGGTCGGTGACCGCGCCGCCCGCCACGGTCACCGTGCCGCTGCCGGTGGCGCCGGCGTCCGGCGTCAACAGCGCGTACCAGGTGGCGCCGCTGCCGGACAGCGCGCCCAGTGTGCCGCCGGTGACGGTGATGTCGGACAGGCTCAGGTCCGTCACGCTTTCGCTGAAGCGGAAATACACGTAGGTGTTCTGGCCCGGCGTCAGCGTGGTGTCGCTGATGTCGATGTCGACGTTCGGCGCCGCCCGGTCCAGGGTGTAGTACTTGGTCTGCCGCGCGCTGTTCTCGTATTCGGTGGCGGTGCGCGCGTACACATAGCCCGGATGCCCGGTCGCGATGGCGCCGCTGTAGCTCCAGCTGTTGCCGGACACGGTGGCCTGGTTCCAGGTCGTGCCGCCGTCCAGCGACACCTGCACATGCTCGCCCGAGGCCAGCGTTCCCGTGTAGGTGCCGCTGAAGGTCTGCGCCGTGACGTTGGTGATCGCGTCGCTTCCGCTGGCGCCGCTGTCGATCAGCGCGATGGCGCTGTCCACGGTGGCGGTGGGGCGGATGTTGTCGTAGCTGAACGTGGCGGCGACCGCGCCGGCGGCGCTGCTGTTGCCCGCCGTGTCCTTGACCGCGCCGCCGGCCAGCGTGATGGAACCACTGCCCGCCGCGCCGCTGGCGGGCGTGAGCAGCGCGTACCAGGTGTTGCCGCTGCCGGACAGCGCGCCCAGCGTGCCGCCGGTGACGGTGATGTCCGACAAGGCCAGGTCCGTGACCGTTTCGTCGAAGCGGAAATACACATAGGTGGTCTGGCCCGGCGTCAGGGCGTTGTCGTTCAGCGTGACGGTGACGGTGGGCGCGGTCTGGTCCAGCGTGAAGTACTTGGTCTTGGCCGCGCTGTTTTCCTGGTCGGTGGCGGTGCGCGCCTGGACATAGCCCGGCCCGCCCGCCGCGACCGCGCCACTGTAGCTCCAGGTGTTGCCCGACACGGTGGCCGTGTTCCAGCTGCGGCCCGCGTCCAGCGACACTTCCACGCGCTCGCCGCTGGCCAGGGCGCCGCTGTAGGTGCCGCTGAAGGTTTGCGCGCCCGCGTTGGTGATGGCGTCCGAGGCGCTGGAGCCGGTGTCGGTCAGCGCGATGGCGCTGTCCACGGTGGCGGTGGGGCGGACGTTGTTGTAGCTGAACGCGGCGCCGACCCCGCCGGCGCCGCTGCTGTTGCCGGCCTTGTCGGCGACGGCGCCGCCGGCCAGCGTCACCGTGCCGGCGCCGGCCGCGCCGCTGGTGGGTGTCAGCAAGGCGGACCAGCTGGAGCCGCTGCCGGACAGCGCGCCCAGCGTGCCGCCGGTGACGGTGATGTCGTCCAGCGTGAAGCCGGTGACGGCCTCGTTGAAGTGGAAAGACACGTAGGTGGTCTGGCCCGGCGTGAGGGTGCTGTCGTTGAAGGTCACCGACGCCGTCGGCGCCGTCAGGTCCAGCGTGTAGGACTTGTACTGCGCGGTGCTGTGGCCATAGGCCGTGGCGGTGCGCGCGTAGACGTAGTCCTCGTTGTCCGCCGCGATGGTCCCGCTGTAGCTCCAGGTGTTGCCGGACACGGTGGCGATGTTCCAGCTGTGGCTACCGTCGATCGAGACCTCCACATGCTCGCCATCGGCCAGCGTGCCGGTGAACGTGCCGCTGATGGTCTGCGCCGTCGCGTTGGTGATGGCGTCGGTGGCGCTGCTCCCGCTGTCGGTGATGGCGATGGCGTTGTCCACGCTGGCGGTGGGGGTGATGTTGTTGTAGCTGAACGAGGCGCCGATGGCGTTGGCCGACGTGCCGTTGCCGGCCGTGTCGGCGGCCGCGTTGCCGGCCAGCGTCACCGTGCCGGTGCCGGCGGCGCCGGCGGTGGGCGTCAGCAAGGCGTACCAGTTGGCGCCGCCGCCATTGAGGGCGCCCAGCGTGCCGCCGGTGACGCTGATGTCGTCCAGCGTCAGGCCGCTGACGGTTTCGTTGAAGCGGAAGTAGACGTAGGTGGTCTGGCCCGGCGTGAGCGCGGCGTTGTCCACGGTGACGGTGCCGGTGGGGCCGGTCTGGTCCAGCGTGAAGCTCTTGCTCACCCGCGTGCTGTCGTCGGTGGCGGTGGCCGTGCGCGCGTACACGTAGCCGGGGCCCCCGGCGGCGATGGCGCCGCTGTAGGTCCAGGCGTTGCCGGACACGGTGGCCTGGTTCCAGGTGGTGCCGCCGTCCAGCGAGACTTCCACGTTTTCACCCGCGGCCAGCGTGCCGGAGTAGGTGCCGCTGAAGGTCTGCGCGGCGACGTTGGTGATGTTGTCGGTGGCGCTGCCGCCGCTGTCGACGAGCGCGATGGCGCTGTTCACCGTGGCGCCGGTGTTCACGGCGGTGGACGTGGACGAGAACGTGGCGGCGCTGGCCGTGTTGGCGTTGCCGGCGGTGTCGGCGACGGCCGCCGCCGCCAGCTCGATGCTGCCGCTGTCGCTGCGGGACGCCAGCGTCGCCTGCCAGTTGGCGCCGCTGCCCGTCAGGTTGCTGAGGGTGCCGCCGGTGACGGTGAAGTCCGACAGCTCCAGCCCCGTGACCGCTTCGTTGAAGCGGAAGTACACCGTCGCGCTCTGTCCCGAAGCGACCGTGGAGCCGCTGAAGGTGATGGCGGCGGCCGGGGCGAACTGGTCCAGCGTGTAGGACTTGCTCTGCCGGGTGCTGTTTTCATAATCGGTGGCGGTGCGCGCGTAGATGTAGCCCGGATGGCCGGCGGCGATGGCGCCGCTGTAGCTCCACGCGTTGCCGGTCACCGCGGCCTGGTTCCAGGTGGTGCCGCCGTCCAGCGATACCTCGACCCGTTCACCGGTGGCCAGCGTGCCGGAGTAAGTGCCGCTGAAGGTTTGCGCGCCCGCGTTGGTGATGGCGTCCGAGGCGCTGGAGCCGGTGTCGGTCAACGCGATGGCGCTGTCCACGGTGGCGGTGGGGCGGATGTTGTTGTAGCTGAACGTGGCGCCGACCGCGCCGGCGCCGCTGACGTTGCCGGCCCGGTCCAGGACCGCGCCGCCGGCCAGCGTCACCGTGCCGGCGCCGGCCGCGCCGCTGTCCGGCGTCAGCGTGGCGGACCAGCTGCTGCCGCTGCCGGACAGCGCGCTCAGCGTGCCGCCGGTGACCGTGATGTCCGACAAGGCCAGGTCGGTGACGGCCTCGTTGAAGCGGAAGTAGACGGTGGTGGTCTGGCCCGGCGTCAGCGAGCCGTCGTTCAGCGTGACGGTGGCGGTGGGCGCCGTCTGGTCCAGCGTGAAGGACTTGGTTTTGACCGTGCTGTTTTCGTAGCCGGTCGAGGTTCGGGCCGAGACATAACCCGCGCCGTTGGCGGCGACGGCGCCGCTGTAGGTCCAGCTGTTGCCGGACACGGTGGCCTGGTTCCAGCTGGTGCCGCCGTCCAGCGATACCTCGACCCGTTCGCCGGTGGCCAGGGTGCCGGAGAAGGTGCCGCCGAAGGTCTGCGCGGCGGCGTTGGTGATGTTGTCGGTGCCGCTGCTTCCGCTGTCGGTGAGCGTGATGGCGCTGTCGACGGTGGCGGTGGGACGGTGGTTGTTGTAGCTGAAGGTGGCGCTGGCCGCGCCGGCCGTGCCGCTGTTGCCGGCGGTGTCGGTGACGGCGTTCGCCGCCAGCGTGACCGAGCCGGCGCCCGCGCTGCCGCTGGTGGGCGTCAGCGTGGCGTACCAACTGGTGCCGCCGCCGTTGAGCGCGCCCAGCGTGGCGCCGGTGACGGTGACGTCGTCCAGCGTCAGGCCGGTGACGGCCTCGCTGAAAGTGAAATACACATAGGTGGTCTGGCCCGGCGTCAGCGCGGTGTTGTCCAGCGTGACGGTGGCGGTGGGGGCGGTCTGGTCCAGCGTGAAGTAATTGTATTGCGCCGTGCTGTGCCCGTAGTCCGTGCCGGTGCGCGCGTACACATAGCTGGCGTGGCCGGGCGCGATGGCGCCGCTGTAGGTCCAGGCGTTGCCGTTGACGGTGGCCGCGCCCCAGGTGTGGCCGTCGTCCAGCGAGACTTCGACCCGTTCGCCGGTGGCGAGGGTGCCAGAGTAGGTGCCGCTGAAGGTCTGGGCCGAGACGTTGGTGATGCGGTCCGTGCCGCTGGCGCCGGTGTCGATCAGCGTGATGCCGCTGTCCACGGTGGCGGAGGGGCGGATGTTGTCGTAGGTGAACGTGGCGGCCACCGCGTTCGCCGCGCCGCTGTTGCCGGCCGTGTCGGCCACGGCGCCGGCGGCCAGCGTGATCGTTCCCGCGCCCGCCGCGCCCAGGGTCGGCGTCAGCTGCGCGTACCAGCTGGAGCCGCCGCCGTTGAGCGTGCCCAGCGTGCCGCCGGTGACGGTGATGTCGTCCAGCGTCAGGCCGTTCACCGCCTCGTTGAAGCGGAAGTAGACATAGGTGGTTTGGCCCGGCGTCAGGGCGCTGTTGTCCAGCGTGACCGTGGCGGTGGGGACGGTCTGGTCCAGCGTGTAGGACTTGTATTGCAGCGCGCTGTTCTCGGACGCGGTGGCGGTGCGCGCGTACACATAGCCGGAATTGGCGGTGATGGCGGCGCTGTAGGTCCAGGCGCTGCCGGTAACGGTGGCCGCGTTCCAGGTGTAGCCGTCGTCCAGCGAGACCTCGACCCGTTCGCCGGCGGCCAGCGTGCCGGAATAGGTGCCGCTGAAGGTCTGGGCCGCGACGTTGGTGACGCGGTCCGTGGCGCTCGTGCCGGTGTCGATCAGCGTGATGGCGCCGTCCACGGTGGCGGTGGGGCGCACGTTGTTGTAGCCGATGGCCGCGCTGGCGCCGGCGGTGCTCGCGTTCCCCGCCCGGTCCATCACCGCGTTGGCCGCCAGCGTCACCGTGCCCGCGCCCGCGCCGCCGCTGGTGGGCGTGAACAGCGCGTACCAGTTGGCGCCGCCGCCGCCCAGCGCGCCCAGCGTGCCGCCGGCGACGGTGATGTCGTCCAGCGTCAGGCCCGTGACGGCCTCGTTGAAGTTGAAGTAGGCGTAGGCGGTCTGGCCGGGCGTCAAGTTCTCGTTGCCGAAGCTGACGGTGGCGGTGGGCGCGGCCTGGTCCAGCGTGTAGTAGCGGTATTGCGCGGTGCCGTGCGACTCCGCCGTGGCGGTGCGCGCGTACACATAGCCGGGCGCGCCGGCGGCGACGGCGCCGCTGTGGCTCCAGGCGTTGCCGGACACGCTGGCCTGGTTCCAGCTGGTGCCGCCGTCCAGCGACACCTCGACCCATTCGCCGCTGGCCAGCGTGCCGGTGTATGTGCCGCCGAACGTCTGGGCCGCGACGTTGGTGATCCCGTCCGTGCCGCTCGTGCCGCTGTCGACGATCGTGATGGCGCTGTCTATCGTCGCCACGCCGGGCGTGTTGTTGTAGGTGAAGGAGGCGCTGGCGGACGCGCCGCCGTTGCCCGCCGTGTCGGTGACGGCGTCGGCGGCCAGCACGATGCTGCCGCTGCCCGGCGCGCCGCTGTCCGGCGTCAAGGTCGCGGTCCAGTAGTTGCCGCCGCCCGAGAGGCCGGAGAGCACGCCGCCGGTGACCGTGAAGTCCGACAGGGCCAGGCCCGACACCGCCTCGCCGAACTGGAAGTAGACGGTGGTGCTCTGGCCCGGCGCTATCGTGCCGCGCTCCAGCGTGATGGTGGCGGCGGGCGCCGCCGCGTCGTAGGTGTAGGCCTGGCTCTGGGAGGCGGAGTGGTTGCCCGAGGCGTCGCTGACGCGGGCCACCAGCACGCCGCCGGCGGCGATGGTGGCGCTGTATTGCCAGGTGTTGGCGGAGGCCAGCGCGGTGTGCCAGGTGGCGCCGTTGTCCAGCGAGACCTCCACGAACTCGCCGCCGGCCAGCGTGCCGCTGTACGTGCCGCTGAACGTTTGCGCCGCCACGTTGGTGACGTGGTCGCTGGCGCTGTCGCCGCTGTCGACCATGGCGATGGCGCCGCCGACGGCGGCCGACACCGTGCCGGCCGCCGTCGTGGTGAGCGCCAGCTTGAGCGTGTCCTTGATTCCAGCGTGGTTGTTGCCGTACAGGTCTTGCAGCACGCCTGCGGCCATCGTCACGCTGTAGCCGTGGTTGGGCAGCAGATCCGCCAGCGGCTTGATGGTGACGGTGTTGCCGCTGATGGTCACCTGCGCGCCGTCGGCGACGCTGATGGTGCGCGTGTCGGTGGCGCCCACGATGCGGGTTTTCAGCGTGCCGTCGTACGCCATGTAGGTCTGCGTGGCGCCGTCGCTGATGACGATGTTGCCGACGCCGGCGGCGATGGCTTCACTGAAGACGAGGACGATGTCGCCACCAGGGCTGATGGCGCCGGAGGTGGACGAGGACAGGGTGGGAGGGGTCTGGTCGGCGGTTGGCATGATGGCGGAAAAACGCGCGGATGGAGTCCATTATCATACCAAAGATGCATCTTAATTGCGCGTTTGCAACCCCCTCCGGGCGTGGAAACAACGCGGGCGCCGCGCCGCGCGCCCGCCGGGATCAGGCGGTGTCCAGGTGCACCGCCAGGCCTGCCGCCGTCTGGACTCTCACGGTGGCCGAGCCGAGCGCATAGGTGTCGTAGTCGGCGTCGACCACGTCCACCTCGACCCACTGGCCGCTCAGGTACAGATGGGCGCCGGTCGAGCCGGTGATTTCCGCGTAGCCGCTGGACAGCGTCGTGATGTCGCTGGCGCCGACCCGCAGCGTGTTGCTGTTCCCCAGGGCGAGTTTCTCGAACGAGAACAGGTGCGTCAGCAGCGTGGACAGCGTGATGTCCTGGCTGGTGGTGTTGAAAATCAGCGTGTCGGTGCCGCTGCCTCCGCCGACGGAGCCGGTGGGGATGGCCGCCAGGCCGATGGTGTCGTCGCCGCCGCCGCCGGACACGTTGCCGGTGACGACACCGGCGATGGTGAGGATGTCGTTGTCGCCGCCGCTGTCGACGATGCCGCTGACCGTGTTGGTCAAGGTCATCTGGTCGTTGCCGTCGCCGCCGTCGATGGAACCCGCGGTGACGCCGTCGACGTTCAGGAGGTCGTTGCCGGCGCCGCCGGTCATGGCACCGCTCATCAAGCTGAAGACGGTCACGATGTCGTCGCCTTCGCCCCCGATGATGCCGCCGGCGGCTTCTAGAGTGGCGTAGACCAGGATGGTGTCGGCCCCGTCGCCGCCATCGATGTCGCCGCTGACCGCGCCGTTCAGCGTGATGGCGTCGACGCCGCCGCTGCCATGGATGGTGCCGCTCGTCGCGCCCGTTATCGTGAGCGTGTCGTTGCCGGCGCCGCCATCGATGGTGCCGGACACGCTGCCGCTGACGGTGAAGGTGTCGCTGTCGCCACCGCCGTCGAGGTAGCCGTCGGCGTTGCCGGCGGTGTTGATGGTGTCGTTGCCGGCGCCCGCGCGCAGGTGGGGCATGGTGGCGGCGTCGAAGGTGCCGCCATAGCCGTCGCCGATGTAGACCGTGTAGCCGGCCGCGTCGTCGCCGTGGCTGCCGATGTTGCCGGCGGTGTCGGTGACGCGCAGGCCGATCGCGCCGCCGCTGCTGACCGTGGCGCCGCTCACCGTCCAGGTGGCGCCGCTGACGCTGGCCTGCGACCAACTGCCGCCACCATTGAGCGTGTACTCCACGTACTCACCGCTGCCCAGCGCGGCGCTCAGGGACCCGGAGATCGTCGCGATGGGGGAGCCAGTGCCTTCGAACGACGGATAGCTGGAGACATAGCCGGTCGGCTCCGTCGTGTCGATGGTCACCGCGGTGCCGAACTGCGCGCCGTTGCTGTAGTGGTCGGTGTCGTCGTACTGGCGCACCAGGATGTCGCCGTCGGCGTATTCGCCGTCGGGCGCCGTGAAGCTGCCGGTGCTGCCGGAACCCCTGGTTATCGTGGTCCAGTGCGTGCCGCCGTCGGTGGAGTAATCCCAGTAGGTGGAGTACAGGTCGGCGACCGCGATGCTGGCGTTGCTTGTAACGAGGTCGCTGCCGCTGCCGCTGCCGGTGGCGTAGCTGGTGTCGGTGAAGCTGATGCTGGGCGCGTTCGGCGCCAGGACGGGCTGCTCGTCCACCGAGAACGAGAACAGCGTCGTCTCCACTTCAAGATAGTTGCCGGCCAGGTCGCCCAGCGACGAGCTGAAAATCTTCACCTCATAGGTATAGCCGGACCACAGGTTCTCGCCCAGCTGGATGGTCACCGTGTGAGTATCGGCGTTGTAGCTGAGATATTCGTCGGGATCGCCCGATTCGAACACGATCTCGTGCGTGTCGGATCCGTTGGTCACTGAGAAACCGTTGACGCTTGAAATGTCGAGCGCCTCGCTGAAGGTCAGCGTCAGGCTACGCGTGTCGTAGTCCACGGTTTCGTTTGGCGCGATCGAGCTGGCGCTCAGCTCCGGCGCCGTATCGTCCAGGGTAAAGGCGAGCGGCGTGGCGCTGTGGACGCCGGTGTTGCCTGCCAGGTCCTCGGCGCGCAGCACCAGTTGGTGCGAGCCCGCCTCCAGCGCGTCGATTTGCATGGTGAAGGCGCTGGCGCCGGACGCCACTTCGGACGCCGCCACCGTGTGCAAGCCGACCACCGTCGAGGTGGAGAGGTCGTAGACTTGCAGCGTGTCGCCGTCCTCCAGGCTGGCGCCGGCCAGGTTGATGGACAGCGTGGGCGCCATGTCATTGGTGATCAGGTCGTCCGGTTCGGCGCCGCTGTCGCTGCCGCCGTACAGGGTGGGCGAGATCGACGCCAGCGATCCCGGATCGGTGCTGTCGACCGTCAGCGCGTAGCCCAGCGTGCCCGAACCGCTCTCGTTGCCCACGCTGTTGTATTGCTGGACCAGGATGGTGCCGGCCGCGTAGGTGCCGTCGCCAAGCCCGATGGTGGAACCGCTGCCCACCGTCCAGCTGCCCCCGCCGTTGGTCGAGTAGCGCCAGTGGGCGGCCGTCACGTCGCCGACGGTGAGGGAGTTGTTGCCGGTGACATGGTCGGTGCCGGAGTCCCCATCGCTGGCGTTGGCGGTGTCCTCGTCCAGCGTGAGCGTCGGCGCCGCCAGGCCGGATGTGCCCAGGTTGGTCGTGAGGGAGGTCGCCACTTCCAGCGTCACCTCGTGGCTGGCGTTGAAGTAGCTGGCATAGCCGCCGTCCGCGCCGAGTTCCGCCCAGCTGGTATCGAGGTTCAGCGTGTTGCCGGCGCCGCCGTCGATGGTCAGCACACCGGTGCTGGTGAGCGCCGCCGCCGCCGCCGCCGACACGGACAGCGTGTTGCCGCTGCCCATGCTGATCGTCTCGAACGACGACAGGTACGCCACCGCCGACGACAAGTCGTAGCTTTGGCCGGAGGCGTTGAACAGCAGCGTGTCGGTGTCGCCGCCGCCGTCCACCATGCCTGAACCGGTCGGTATGGCGCTGATGGAGATGGTGTCGTTGCCATCGCCGCCATCGATGGCGCCGGTGACATCGCCGCCAATCGTGAAGGTGTCGCCGTCGCCGCCGCCGTCCAGGTAGCCGTCCGCGTCGCCGGTGGTGGAGATGGTGTCGGAACCGTCGCCCGCGTGCAGGTAGCGCATGGTGTCGGCGTCGAGGCTGCCGCCGTAGCCGTCGCCGAGGTAGACCGTGTAGCCGCTCGCGACTCCCAGTTCCTCGTTGCCGCCCACGTTGCCGGAGCCGTCCACCACGCGCAGGCCGATCGCGCCACCGCCGGACAGGGTGACGCTGTTGAGCGTCCAGGTCGAGCCGCTGGTGCTGCCCGTGGACCAGCTCGAGCCGCCGTTCACCGTGTATTGCACGGACTCGCCCGCTTCCAGCGCCGCGCTCAGCGCGCCGGTGATCGTGTTGATCGCCGCGCCGCTGCCGAAGAACGAGGGATAGCTCGACACATAGGCCGAGGGTGCCGAGACGGTCGAGAGGGTCGAGAAGTGCAGCACTTCCGTGTCGACCGCCAGCGTGTTGCCGGCCTTGTCCAGCAGCGGGGAACCGTGGACGGACAGCGTGTAATCGCTGCCGTGTTCAAGCGCGTCGCCCAGCGTGATGGTCACCAGGTTGGTGCCGCTGTCGAACGACGCGTAGTCGCCGGGGCCGCTGCCGAACGCGATGGTGCGCGTGTCGCTGCCATTGCTGAGGGAGAAGCCATGGGTATCGTCTATCGCCAGGTATTCGCTGGCGGTCAGCGTGATGGTGGTGGTCTCCGCGCTGATGGTGTCGCCCTCCGTCATCGAGGTGGGCGTCAGCGTGGGCCCGGTGTAGTCCTCGATCACCGTCACCGACGCGCCCGAGGAAGAGTTGCCGGCGAGGTCCTCGGCGCGCAGTTCCAGCACGTGCGTGCCCGCCGTCAAGGCGCTGATCTGCATCGTGAAGTTGACTTCCGCCGCCTCGGCGGCGCTCAGGGTATGCGTGCCGACCGAGGTGCCGGTGGTGACGTCGTAGATGCGCATGACAGTGTCCGCCGCCAAGCCGGCGCTATGCACATTGAGCAGGAATGTCGGTGCGCTGTCGTTAGTGACGCCGTCATCGCCGCTTTCGCCGGAATCGCTGCCGCCGTAAAGCTCGAAGGTGACGCCGGTGGGCGACGGAGGCGCCGTGGTGTCCAGCGTGTAGCTGTGGCTCTGCGTGCTGGTGGCGCCACTGGAGTCTGTCAGCCTGGCTTGCAGCGTGCCGGTGCCCGACGACAGCGTGACGCCCGTGGCGCTGAAAGTGTGCGTGTCATTGTCGACGGTTGCGAGGGTCCAGTTGCTGCCGTCGGCCGAGACTTCGATCTTGGCGCCGGTGGGGGCGTACACGGTGCCGCTGAAGGAACCCGTGACGGTCTGGCTGGCGGTCTTGGTCACGAAGTCCGTGGCCAGCTCTCCGGTGTCGGCCGATATGTCCAGCGTGTCCGCCGTCAGCGACGGGGTTTGCGTGTCGTAGTCGAAGGTGACGGCGGTGGCGCTGGCCGGGCCGGTGTTGCCCGCCTGGTCGCTGATCGAACCGGCCTGCAGCGTGACCGAGCCGCTGCCCGTGGCGCCGCTGGTCGGCGTCAGCGTGGCGGTCCACGTGAAGCCTTCATTGCTGGTGGTGAAGGCGCCAAGGGTGCCGCCCACGACGGTGAAGTCGGACGCCACCGGCGTGTCGGTGATCGGTTCTGCGAAGCTGAGCGTCACGGTGGCGGTGCCGCCGG
The DNA here is from genome assembly GCF_900116645.1 of Pseudoduganella namucuonensis. Taxonomy (GTDB): domain Bacteria; phylum Pseudomonadota; class Gammaproteobacteria; order Burkholderiales; family Burkholderiaceae_D; genus Rugamonas; species Rugamonas namucuonensis. Next base: position 26,911 of record NZ_FPBO01000001.1, read on the forward strand.
TCGCCAGCGTGTTGTCGCTGATGGTCAGCGCGGGCGCGGGCGCCACGGTGTCGACCGTGAAGTTGTGCGTGCTGCTTTCCGCCACGTTGCCCGCCAGGTCGCGCGCGGACCCCGACTGGAGAACCAGGCCGGCGGCGCCGGTGTAGCCGGCTTCCGGCGTCAGCGTGGCGGTCCAGGTGATGTGGTCGGAGGTCTGCAAGTCGCCCAGGGTGCCGTGCGCCTGGCTGAATGCGGGAGTAAAGCCGTCGGACAGCTGTTCCGAGAAGGTGAAGGTCACCTGCGTGGTCTGGCCGGCTTTCAGCGAGTCGTCGCCGAACACCACGTTCAGCAGAGTGGGCAGCGTCGTGTCGTAGGTGTAGCTGTGCGAAACCGGAGTGGTGCTGGTGTCGCCATTGGTCACCCGCGCGATCAGCGTGCCGCTGTTGGAGATGGTGGGCGTGAACTGGAAGAAGTTGTTCGCGAGGAGCGTGGCCGTGCCCCACGAGACGCCGTTGTCCACCGACACCTCGATGGATTCGCCGCTGGCCAGTGTGCCGTCATACGTGCCGCCGATCTGCTGGCTGGACGAATTGGTGTAGTACGGCGAAACGCCCGAGGCCTGATTGAAGAAGTGCAGATTGGTCACCACCGCGGTGGGCGCGGCCGGCGCGTTGTAGCTGAAGCCGATGGCCGAGGATGCCGCCGCCGGGCCGGTGTTGCCGGCCAGGTCGCTCACCGTGCCGCTGTTCAGCGTGATGCTGCCTTCGCCGATGCCGGTGGCCGGCGTCAGCGTGGCGGTCCAGGTGATGCCCTGGTCGACGCTCGTGAATGTGCCCAGCGTGCCGTTCGAGATCGTGAAGTCGGTGGCGGCCAGGCCCGTGACTTTCTCGGCGAAGGTGACGGTGACCGTCGCCGTCTCGCCCGAGCCGAGCACCGCGTCGCTCAGCTCGATGGTGGGCGTGGCCGGGGCTGCGGTGTCGTAGTCGAAGTTGCACACCTGGGCGCCGGTGGCGCCGTTGCCGGCCAGGTCGGTCGCCACGGCGCCGCTCAGCGTGACGGAGCCGCTGCCGCTGGCGTTCGCCGTGGGGGTGACGGTCGCGGTCCAGGTGACGCCTCCGTCGTTGCTGCCCAGGCTGCTGATGGTGCAGCCGCTGACGCTGAAATCGGACGTTTCCAGCCCCACCACCGCCTCGGAGAAGGTGATGGTGATGGTGGCAGTCTCGCCCGCCTTCAGGGATGTGTCGCTGAGCGTCGTGGTGAAGGTGGGCGTCGTCGCGTCGTAGACGTAGGTCTGGGACGCGGAGGCGGAGTGCAGCGTGCCGTTGGTCACGCGCGCCACGATGGTGTCGCTGGCGCCGATCGTGCCGCTATAGGACCAGGCGCCGGCGGTGGCGCCGGCCGTGTGCCAGGTCGTGCCGCCGTCCAGCGACACCTCGACGCTCTCGCCGGCGGCCAGCGTGCCGGTATAGGTGCCGGTCACCGTTTGCGCGGCGGTGTTGGTGATGTAGTCGGTGGCGCTGGATCCGCTATCGATGAAATGGATGGCGCCGCCGACGGCGGCGTCGGGCGCGCCGAGCACGTTGTAGCTGAAGCTTTTGGCGCTGGATGCGGCCGCCGGTCCCGTGTTGCCGGCCAGGTCGGCCACGCCGCCGGCCGCCAGCGCGATGCCGCCGGCGCTGTTGGCGCCGGCGCCGGCGGTGGGCGTCAGCGTCGCGGTCCAGGTGAGGCCGCCGTCGGCGCTGGTGAAGTCGCCCAGGGCGCCGCCGGTCACGGTGAAGTCGGCCGCTTCCAGGCCGGTCACCTTCTCGGCGAAGGTGACGGTGACGGTGGTGGTCTGGCCGGCCGCCAGGCTGTCGCTGGCCAGCGCGATGGCGGGAACGGCGGGAGCGGCGGTGTCGAGCACGAAGCCGTGGCTTTGCGCGCTGGTCGACAGGCCGGCCGCGTTGGCGACGCGCGCCATCACGGTGCCGCTGTCGGCGATGGTGGTGGAGTAGCTCCAGCTGTTGCCGGAGACGGCCGCCTGCTGCCAACTGGCGCCGCCGTCAAGCGACACCTGCACCATCTCGCCGGCGCCCAGCGTGCCGCTGTAGCTGCCGCTGAACACCTGGCTGGTGGCGTTGGTGATGTAGTCGGTGGCCAGCACGCCGGTGTCGGTCATGCCGATGGCGCTGTTCACGGTGGCCGTGGGCGCGGCGGCGGCCTCGGTGGTGAAGGCCAGCTTGGTGCTGTCCGCCAGGCCCTTGTAGCTGTTGCCCGTCAGGTCCCGCAGCACGCCGGTGGCCATTTGCACGCTGTATTTCACGCCCGCCTTCAGGTCGCCGGTCAGGTTGATGGTGACCGTGTTGCCGTCGATGGTGACCTGCGGGTCGGTGATGCTGATGGTGCGGGTGTCGGTCGCGCCCACCACCCGGGTGCGCAGCACACCGCCGCTGCTCATATAGGTCTGGGTGGCGCCATCGGTGATGACAATATTGCCACTGCCGGCGGCGATGGCTTCGCTGAAGGTCAGGACGATGTTGGCGCCGGCGGCGATGGTGCCGGTGGTGGACGAGGCGAGGGTGGGGGCGGTCTGATCGACTGTAGGCATGATGGCGGAGAGGGGAGCGGGCGCAATCCACTATCATAACAAACCGGCACTATTTTTTTCATTTAGCAAACAATTTTGGCGCTGCAAACAACGAATACCCTTGGTTACAGCGCCAGTTGCCCGTTTCAGCCGAAATCCTGCTGCACCCGCGCGCCCGTCCGCAATTGCACGCTGCCGTTACCGGGGCCGCCGGACATCAGGCATCCCACTCGATGTCCACGCCCGCGCCGAAGTGGGTGTAGACGTGCAGTACGGCGCCGGAAGACAGGTGGATGTAGGACACCCAGCCGAGCAGGTCGAGCGAGATGTGGTTGCTCCAGGCGCTGGCCTCCAGGTAGAGGGTGTCGGTGCTGTTGCCGTCGATCTTCAGCGTGTCGGTGTCGGACCAGGCCATCACGTCGGCGGGCGTCAGCGTCATGCTGTTGCCGCTGCCCATGCTGATGTTTTCGAACGACAACAACTCGCCCAGTTGCGCGGTCGCGATCGACAGGCCTGTGCCGCTGAGCACCAGGGTGTCGGTGCCGCTGCCGCCGTCGACGGTGCCGGTCGGCAGGCTGCTCAGAGAAATGGTGTCGGCGCCGCTGCCGCCCCGGACGGTGCCGCTGACCGCGCCGTTGAGGACGATGGTGTCGTCGTTGGCGCCGCCGGTGACGTCGCCGGCGACCGAGCCAGAGAAGGTCAGCGTGTCGTTGTCGTTGCCGCCGTCGACGTCGCCGCCGACGGTAGTGGAGAAGGTCAACGTGTCGTTGCCGTCGCCGCCGTTGGCGCTGCCGCTGACAAGGCCGGAGAAGGCGATGGTATCAGCGCCATCGCCGCCCGTGATCGTGCCGGCGGTGGATAGCGCGCCGTTGACGGTGATGTTGTCGGCGCCTTCGCCACCGTCGATGGTGCCGCTGACCGCTTCCATGAGCGTGATCGCGTCGGTGCCGCTGCCGCCGCTGACGGCGCCGCTGACAGCGCCGTTGAAAACGAGGGTGTCGTTGTCGGTGCCGCCGGTGATCTCGCCGCTGACCGTGCCGGAGAAGGTCATGCCGTCGTCGCCGTCGTCGCCGTCGACGGTGCCGCTGACCGCGCCCGTGACCTCTATCACATCATTGCCGTCGCCGCCGTCGATGGCGCCGGAGACGGCGCCGGTGATGCTGACGGTGTCGGCGCCGCCGCCGCCGTCGAGGTAGCCGGCCGCGTTGCCGCTGGTGCTGATGGTGTCGTTGCCGTAGCCGGCATGCAGGTGGGGCATGGTGGCGGCGTTGAAGGTGCCGCCGTAGCCGTCGCCAACGTATACGGTGTAGCCGGAGGAGATATCCAGGTCGCCATTGCCGCCGATGTTGCCGGCCGTGTCGGAAACGCGCAGACCGAAGGCCCCGCCCTCGGCGAGCTGCAAGCCGCTGAGTGACCAGGCGCTGCCATCGATGGTGCCGACGCGTGTCCAGTTGACGCCGTTGTCGGTGGTGTACTCGACGAACTCGCCGCTGCCGAGCGCTGCGCTGAGGCTGCCCGTCAGGGCGTTGATGACGACGCCGCCGAGACCGAAGAAGCTCGGGTAGCTGGACACGTAGGCGGAAGGGGCCGCGGTGTCGACGGTCAGCGCCTGCTCCAGGGAGGCATACTCGCTGATATTGCTAGGGTCGTCGTACTGGCGCACCTTCGGGTAGCCGGTGTAGGAAGCGCCGCCTTCCAGCGTAAAGGTGGCGCCGCCGTTGGCGATGGTGAGCGCATGCCAGTCATCGTCCTCGCTGATCGTGTATTCCGCGTTGGCGGCGGTCAGGCCGCTGACGGTGATCAGGCCGTTGCTGGTGATGTAGTCGCTGCCCGTGCCGCTGCCGGTGGCGTTGGCGGTGTCGGTGAACGACAGCGTCGGCGTGGACGGAATGGACGCGGTGGTGAAGGTGGCCAGCGTGCTGCCCTGGGCGTATCCGATGTTGCCTGCGTAATCGGCCAGGTCGCCGTAGTTGATCGTGACCGTGTAGGTGGTGCCGGCGCTCAGCGTGATTGGCGGGGTGATGATGATGGAGTTGCCGCTTTGCGTGAAGCCGCCCGATTCGCCGGAGATTTCCTGGACCACTTGCGAGGCGGTCTGGATGCTGAAGGTGTGGCTGCCGTGGAGGTAGATCTCCTCGTCGAAGGTCAGCGTGATGGTCGAGTTGAGATTGACGCCGGTCGCGTTGGCGGTCGGCGACGTGCTTTGCAGCGTGGGCGCGGTGGTGTCCACGGTGATGCTCAGACCGGAGTCGCTGACCGTGCCGGTGTTGCCCGCCGCGTCGGCCGCGCGCAGTTTCAGCACGTGCGCGTCGCCGTCGCCGGCGTTCGAACTCAGTTGGTCGAGCGTGACGCTGATGGCGCCTTGCCCGGAGAGGTCGGCCGAAGTCAGCGTGTAGGTGCCGACCACTTCGTCCCCCTTGCCGGTATCGATGATGTCGATGATGTCGCCGGCCGCGAATCCGCCCGCCAGCGGCAGGCTGAAGGTGACGGTCGGCGTGGCGTCGCTGGTGACGCGGTCCGTGGTGCTGGCGCCGGTGTCCGAAGCGGTCAGCAGGGCCGGCGTCTTGCTGGACATCGAGCCCGGCGCGCTGGTGTCCAGCGTGTAGGCCTGGCTCTGGGCCGTCGAGTACAAGCCGGCGGCGTTGCCGACGCGCGCCATCACGCTGCCGCTGGCGGAGATGGTGGCGGCATAGCTCCAGATGTTGCTGGTGGCCGTGGCCGTGTTCCAGGTGGTGCCGCCGTCCAGCGACACCTCGACGAATTCGCCGCTGGTCAAGGTGCCGGTGTAGCTGCCGCTGAAACTCTGGCTGGTGGCGTTGGTGATGTAGTCGGTATCGCTGGAGCCGCTCTCGGTGATGGCGATGGCGCTGCCGACGGCCGCGGCCGGGGTGGTGGCGGTGTTGTAGCTGAACTCGGCGCCGCCCGACGTGTTGGCCGGGCCGGTGTTGCCGGCGATGTCGGTCACCGAACTCGCGGACAGCGTGACGCTGCCGGAACCGCTGGCGACGCCAGCGGTCGGCGTCAGCGTCGCGGTCCAGGTGAAGCCCAGGTCGGCCGTGTTGAATTCGCCCAGCGTGCCGCCGGACACGGAGAAATCGGTGTTGGCCAGGCCCGTCACTTTCTCGGTGAAGGTCACGGTCACGGCGGTGGTCTGGCCGGCCGTCAGGCTGTCGTCGGTCAGGACGATGGTGGGCGTGGCGGGCACGGTGGTGTCCAGCGTGTAGGCCTGGCTCTGGGCCGTCGAGTACAGGCCGGCGGCGTTGCCGACACGCGCCATCACGCTGCCGCTGGCCGAGATGGTGGTGGCGTAGCTCCAGGTGTTGCTGGTGGCCGTGGCGTGGTTCCAGCTGGTGCCGCCGTCCAGCGACACTTCGACGAATTCGCTGCCGTTCAGGGTGGCGTTGTAGCTGCCGCTGAAGCTCTGGCTGGTGGCGTTGGTGATGTAGTCGGAGTTGCTGGAGCCGCTCTCGGTGATGGCGATGACGCTGCCGACGGCTGCCGTCGGCGCGGCGGCGGTGTGGTAGTTGAACGTGGTGGCGCTGGATGCGGCGGCCGGGCCGGTGTTGCCGGCGATGTCGGCCACCGTGCTGGCGGACAGTGCGACGCTGCCCAAGCCGTTGGCGACGCCGGCGGTCGGCGTCAGCGTGGCGGTCCAGGTGATGCCGGAGTCGCTGGTGCTGAACGCGCCCAGGGTGCCGCCCGACACGGTGAAGTCGGTGTTGGCCAGGCCCGTCACTTTTTCGGCGAAGGTCACGGTCACGGTGGTGGTCTCGTCGATCGTCAGGTTTTCGGCGCCGAGCGCGATGGTGGGTGTGGCGGGCGCGGTGGTGTCCAGCGTGTAGGCCTGGCTTTGTGCCGTCGAGTGCAGGTTGGCGGCGTTGGCGACGCGCGCCATCACGCCGCCGCTGGCGGAAATGGTGGCGGCGTAGCTCCAGGCGTTGCTGGCGGCGGTGGCCGGGTTCCAGGTGGTGCCGCCGTCCAGCGACACCTCGACGAATTCGCCGCCGGCCAGGGTGCCGGTGTAGCTGCCGCTGAAACTCTGGCTGGTGGCGTTGGTGATGTAGTCGGAGTTGCTGGAGCCGCTCTCGGTGATCGCGATGGCGCTGCCGACGGCCGCCGTCGGCGCGGTGGCGGTGTCGTAGCTGAACGTGGTGGCGCTGGACGCGGCGGCCGGGCCGGTGTTGCCGGCGCTGTCGGTCACCGCGCTTGCCGACAGGGTGACGCTGCCCGAACCGTTGACGACACCGGCGGTCGGCGTCAGGGTGGCGGTCCAGGTGAAGCCCAGGTCGGCCGTGCTGAATTCGCCCAGCGTGCCGCCGGTCACGGTGAAGTCGGTGTTGGCCAGGCCAGTCACTTTCTCTGCGAAGGTCACGGTCACGGCGGTGGTCTGGCCGGCGGTCAGGCTGCTGTCGCCGAGCGCGATGGTGGGTGTGGCGGGCGTGGTGGTATCCAGCGTGTAGGCCTGGCTTTGTGCCGTCGAGTGCAGGTTGGCGGCGTTGGCGACGCGCGCCATCACGCTGCCGCTGGCGGAAATGGTGGCGGCGTAGCTCCAGATGTTGCTGGCGGCGGTCGCCGTATTCCAGGTGGCGCCGCCGTCCAGCGATACCTCGACGAATTCGCCGCTGGCCAAGGTGCCGGTGTAGCTGCCGCTGAAACTCTGGCTGGTGGCGTTGGTGATGTAGTCGGAGTTGCTGGAGCCGCTCTCGGTGATCGCGATGGCGCCGCCGACGGCCGCCGTCGGCGCGGTGGCGGTGTTGTAGCTGAAGGCGGTGGCGCTGGACGCGGCGGCCGGACCGGTATTGCCGGCGACGTCGGTCACCGCGCTTGCCGACAGGGTGACGCTGCCCGAGCCGTTGACGACGCCGGCGGTCGGCGTCAGGGTGGCGATCCAGGTGATGCCCTCGTCGGCGGTGCTGAACGTCCCCAGCGTGCCACCGGACACGGTGAAGTCGGCGCTCGCCAGGCCAGTCACTTTCTCGGCGAAGGTCACGGTCACGGTGGTGGTCTGGCCGGCGGTCAGGCTGTCGTCGGTCAAGGCGATGGTCGGCGCGGTGGGCGCGGCGGTATCCAGCGTGTAAACCTGGCTTTGTGCCGTCGAATGCAGGTTGGCGTCGTTGCTGACGCGCGCCATCACGCCGCCGCTGGCCGAGATGGTGGCGGCGTAGCTCCAGGCGTTGTCGGCGGCCGTGGCCGTGTTCCAGGTGGTGCCGCCATCCAGCGAAACCCCGACGAATTCGCCGCTGGCCAAGGTACCGGTGTAGCTGCCGCTGAAACTCTGGCTGGTGGCGTTGGTGATGTAGTCCGTGTCGCTGCTACCGCTCTCGGTGATGGCGATGACGCCGTCGACGACCGCCGACGGCGCCGCGGCGGTGTCATAGCTGAAGGCGGTGGCGCTGGACGCGGCGGCCGGGCCGGTGTTGCCGGCGATGTCGGTGATGGAACCGGCGGACAGGGTGACGCTGCCCGAGCCGTTGGCGACGCCGGAAGTGGGCGTCAAGGTGGCGGTCCAGGTGATGCCCTGGTCGCTGGTGGTGAATGCGCCCAGCGTCCCGCCGGACACGGTGAAGTCGGCGGCGTCCAGGCCGCTCACTTTTTCGGCGAAGGTCACGGTCACGATGCTGGTCTGGCCCGCCGTCAGGCTGCCGTTGCTCAGGACGATGGTGGGCGTGACGGGGGGGGTGATGTCGAGCACGAAATCATGACTCTGCGCGGTGGAAGACACGCCGGCGGAGTTGATGACGCGCGCCATGACGCTGCCGCTGGCGGAGATGGTGTTGGCGTAGCTCCAGCTGTTGCCGGACACGGCCGCCTGCTGCCACGTGGCGCCGCCGTTCAGCGACACTTGCACGACCTCGCCGCCGGCCAGGGTGCCGGTGAAGGTGCCGCTGAACACCTGGCTGGTGGCGCTGGTGATGTAGTCGGTGGCCAGCGCGCCGGTGTCGGTCATGCCGATCGCGCTGTCGATGGCGGCGCTGGGCGCGGCGGCGGCTGACGTCGTGAAACTCAGCCTGGTGCTGTCCGTCAGGCCCTTGAAGTCGTTGCCGGCCAAGTCTTCCAGTACGCCCGTGGCCATCTGCACGCTGTATTTGCGCCCGGCGCCCAGGTCGCTGCCCAGGTCGATCGTCACCACGTTGCCATTGATGCTCACCTCGGGACCGGTGATGCTGATGGTGCGGGTGTCGGTGGCGCCGACGATGCGGGTGCGCAGCAGACCGCCGCTCATATAGGTCTGGGTGGCGCCGTCGGTGATGACAATGTTGCCGCTGCCCGCCGCCATGGCCTCGCTGAAGGTCAGGACGATGTTTCCGCTGGTGCCGATGGTGCCGGAGGTGTACGAGGCGAGGGTGGGCATGCTCAGGTCGGGCGTGGAGGTGGACATGATCTATTTCAGGAGGGATGGGAGCGGTCCCATATAATAGCAAAGGAGTATCAACCTTTGCACATGGGAAATGAAATTTAACGGGGAAACTACGGAGAAATGCGGCTTTCCGGGCCCAAAGGCCCGGAATTGTTGCATCAGGCGTGGTAGTCGATGATCAGCGGCGCGTGGTCGGAGAAGCGCTCGTCCTTGTAGATGGCCACCTGGTGCGCCTTGCCGGCGATGCCCTTGGTCGCCACGTGGTAATCGATGCGCCAGCCCACGTTCTTCGCGTAGGCCTGGCCGCGGTTGCTCCACCAAGTGTATTGCTCCTCGCGCTTGTCGATGCCGCGATGCACGTCCACAAAGCCCACCTCGTCGAACACGCGGGTCAGCCAGGCGCGCTCTTCAGGCAGGAAACCGGAGTTTTTCTTGTTGCCTTTCCAGTTTTTCAAGTCGATCTCGTGGTGGGCGATGTTCCAGTCGCCGCAAATCACGACTTCGCGCCCTTCGGCGTGCAACTGCTTCAAATGCTCGATAAACAGGTCCATGAAGCGGAATTTGGCCTCCTGGCGCTCGGGACCGGACGAGCCCGACGGGCAGTACACGGAAATGATGGTCAGCGGGCCGAAATCGCAGCGCACGTAGCGCCCTTCGGCGTCGAACTCCGGGCTGCCGAAGCCGATCAGCACCGCATCGGGGGCGATCTTGCTGTAAATGCCGGTGCCGGAATAGCCCTTCTTCTCGGCGTAGTGGAAATGGCCGTGGTAGCCGCCCGGGTTCAGGAACTCCGGCGTCATGTTCTCGGCTTGCGCCTTGAGTTCCTGCACGCAGACGAAGTCGGCGTCCTGGGCGGCCATCCAGTTGAAAAAGCCTTTGGTGGCGGCGGAGCGGATACCGTTCAGGTTCGCTGAAATGATTTTTGGCATGGTCGGGCTATATGGTCGGGAAGGGAGACAGAGGCAGTGGCCGTGGAGTTAAAATACAGGCACTTTCTATTTAAGAGGCAACTGTGAAAAATTTACGGCAAGAGTTTATCGCGTTTTCCGTGGCGACGGGAGTTTTGCGCTTCGGCGATTTCACCACCAAGGCAGGGCGCCAGTCGCCGTATTTCTTCAACGCGGGCCTGTTCCACGACGGCGCCACGCTGGCCCAGCTGGCCCAGTTCTATGCGCAGACGCTGCTGGACTCCGGCGTCGAGTTCGACATGCTGTTCGGCCCCGCCTACAAGGGCATCACGCTGGCGTCGGCCACCGCCGTCGCGCTGGCCGGCAAGGGCCGCAACACCTCCTTCGCCTACAACCGCAAGGAAGCCAAGGACCACGGCGAGGGCGGCACCATCGTCGGCGCCAAGCTGCAGGGCAAGGTTGTCATCATTGACGATGTGATATCGGCCGGCACCTCGGTGCGCGAGTCGGTGGAAATGATACGCGCCGCCGGCGCCGAACCCTGCGCCGTGCTGATCGCGCTGGACCGCATGGAGCGTGGCGCCAAGGATGGCCAGATTTCGCCATACTCGGCGGTGCAGGAAGTGACGCGCAACTATGGCATTCCCGTCATCTCCATCGGCAACCTGCAAGACTTGTTCGGTTTCCTGTCGGACGCCTCGGCCGATCCGGAACTGCAGAAGCACAAGGACGCCGTGGCCGCCTACCGCGCCCAGTACGGCGTGGCCTAAGGACGGAGCCGCAACGCCCGACGGGTTTGGGCGTTGCGGCCCTTGGCGCGTGTGCTAGACTATATTTTCTTTGCTGTAACATTAAAAGTGGAGCAAGAATGAATATAGCAACGTTGAAAGTGTACGGCGACGAGGCAGCGCTGATCGACGTGCGCGACGGTTTGCCGGTGGAGCCGGACAGCGACTGGAAGAAGGGCGATGTGCGGCCGGATGGCCGGGTACGCATCGATTCCGGTTTTTACGTCAATCTCGCCACCGACAAGGATCCGGGTTCCCTGTTAAAACAGGTGCATGGATTCCTGATTGAATGCCAGGCGCGCGGCATCACCTTCGACGCGCCGTCGATCGCCGCCGAATTGCGCATCGCCTATACCGTCGGCGACGCGGCCGTCGGCGCACCCACCCTCGATTTCTCGCTGGCCGAATTAGGCCTGCTGCTGGAAATGGGCATTACCCTCAGCATCACCTCCTGATGCGCTTTGCCGAAGACCGGCTGGCCCGGTTCAAAGGGCGCGGCGGTGCTGAGCGCACCATTCATATATGGGAACCATCGCAGCCGCGCGCCGTTATCATGGCTTTGCACGGCGCTTTGGCGCACGCGGGCGATTATGTGACGCCCGCGCTTTATTTCCGCGACCACGACATCGCGCTCGCCAGTTTCGATATGTGCGGGCATGAGGGCAAGCGCCGCGCGGATATTCCGGATTTCGATATTTTCCTCGATGAAGCCGAGCTGTTTCTTCAGTGGATAAAAAAGCATTACCCGGACTTGCCCATATTTATCATGGGTCATTCCATGGGGGCGCTGATCGCGACCAGGTTCGGCCTGGAACGCATGCGCCGCAGCGACGAAGTGAAGGGATTTATCCTTTCATCGCCGTATTATGTGAACGCGGTGAAAGTTCCGGCCATATTGCAGAATATATCGGGCTTGCTGGCGCGCTTCTTCCCGAAAATGAAAGTGCCGCTGGCGTCTTTTACCGATGTGCTGACGCATGACGCGGCCATTACCGCCCGTCATCACGCCGACGAGGCGGATAATGTGCGGGCGTCGGAATTGACGGTGCGCTTCGGTCATGCGTTGAGCGAGGCGCAAAAGGGACTGGCGGCGAAAATGCCGACCTGGCGTTTCCCCATTTACGCGGTGGTCGCGGGCGACGATAAGCTGGCCGATGGCCGCGCCGCCGAGGCCATGTTGAAAACGGTGGATGGCGGATTGCTGGAATATCGTTGCGAGCCGGCGAATTATCACGAGAATTTCAACGAAACCAATCGCGAAGACATTTTCGCCGATATCCTCCGCTGGATGACGCCGCGCATCGGCGGCTGATTCAAACCCTTCCCAATACTCGAATGTCCCTGGCGCCGCGTGCGCGCCCGGCGTCGTCACGGGCGGGTTATGCTAGATTCTGGCGTGATCGCGCCAGTTTCGGGCGCAATCCAAGTGCAAAAACCGGGGTCAGACCCAATGGGTCTGGCCCCAGCCTCTGTCTTGGGTTGCGCCTCGCCAAAAAAACGGCGCCCGAAGGCGCCGCTTTGACTATGCGGATTTAAATCAGCCAGCCAGTTTCTTTTTCAGCAGTTCGGTCAATTGGGCCGGATTGGCCTTGCCCTTGGATGCCTTCATCGCCTGGCCGATCAGCGCATTGATGGCCGCTTCCTTGCCGGCGCGGTATTGCTCGACCGATTTCTCATTCGCCGCCAATACCTCGTTGACGATGGCTTCCAGCGCGCCGGTATCGGAAATCTGTTTCAGCCCCTTTTTGTCGATAATGGCGTCGACCAGGTTTTCATCGTCGCCATTGGCGGCCCACATGTCGCCGAAGATTTCTTTGGCTATCTTGTTGGAAATGGTGCCGTCGGCAATGCGCTTCAGCATATTGGCCAGCTGCGCGGGTTTCACCGGAGAATCGGCAATATCCACATTCTCGCGGTTCAACGTCGATGACACATCGCCCATCAGCCAGTTGGCTGCGGTTTTCGCATTTTCCTTGCCGGCTTTCGCCACCACGGCCTCGAAGTAATTCGCCATCGCTTTCGACGAGGTGAGTATCAGCGCGTCATATTCCGGCAACGCGTATTCCTCGATAAAGCGGGTGCGCATCACCGCCGGCAATTCCGGCATGTCGGCTTTGACGCGGTCTATCCAATCCTGCGAAATGGCCAGCGGCGGCAAATCCGGATCCGGGAAATAGCGGTAATCCTGCGCGTCTTCCTTGCTGCGCATTTGCCGGGTTTCTTTTTTATCCGGATCGTACAAGCGCGTCGCCTGCACCACCGTGCCGCCGTCTTCGATCAATTCGATCTGGCGGCGCACTTCAACGTGAACGGCTTCTTCGATAAAGCGGAAGGAGTTCAGGTTTTTAATTTCGCAGCGGGTGCCGAATTCGGTCGCGCCTTTGGGGCGTACCGACACGTTGATATCGCAACGGAAAGAACCTTCCTGCATATTGCCGTCGCAAACGCCCAGCCACATCACCAGGCCATGCAGCGCCTTGCAATAAGCCACCGCCTCGGCCGCGCTGCGGATTTCAGGTTCGGAAACGATTTCCAGCAACGGCGTGCCGGCGCGATTCAAATCGATGCCGGACATGCCGTGATAATCCTCGTGCAGCGATTTGCCGGCATCTTCTTCCAGGTGGGCGCGCGTCAGGTTCACCGTCTTGGTGACGAATTTGCCATCCTTTTCGTAGCCGAAGGTCAGCGCGCCGCCCACGACCACGGGGTCCTCGAACTGGCTGATCTGATAACCTTTCGGTAGATCCGGATAAAAATAGTTCTTACGCGCGAAGACCGATTGCGGGGCGATTTTGCCGCCCACGGCCAAGCCGAAGCGGATCGCGCGATCCACGGCGGTCTTGTTCATCACCGGCAGCACGCCAGGCAGCGCCAGGTCGACCGGGCTGGCCTGCGTGTTCGGCTCGGCGCCGAATTTGATCGGCGAGCCGCTGAAGATTTTCGATTCGGTGGTGAGCTGCACGTGGTTCTCAATACCGATGACGACTTCCCATTCCATATTTCTGTTCTCGCTAATAGCTAATAGGTTAACGCAAGGGTTAGATACCACCGGGGGCTTGCTTGTGCCACTCGGTCGCTTGCTGGAACTGGTGCGCCACGTTCAGCAGTTTCGCCTCGGCGAAGTAGTTGCCGATGATTTGCAGGCCGACCGGACGCTTGCCGTTCTTGTCGCCCTGGCCGAAGCCGCAGGGGATGGACATGCCGGGCAGGCCCGCCAGGCTGGTCGACAGGGTGTAGATGTCGGCCAGGTAGTTGGCCACCGGGTCGGACTTGGAGCCCAGGTCCCAGGCCACGGTCGGCGCCACCGGGCCCATGATGACGTCGCAGACGGCGTTCGGGCCGTTCAGCACGGCTTCGAAGTCCTGCGCGATCAGGCGGCGGATGCGCTGCGCCTTCAGGTAGTAGGCGTCGTAGTAGCCGTGGCACAGCACATAGGTGCCGACCATGATGCGGCGCTGCACTTCCGGGCCGAAGCCCTCGGCGCGGGTCTTCTTGTACATGTCCTGCAGGTCCTTGTAGCCGTCGGCGCGGTGGCCGAAGCGCACGCCGTCGAAGCGGGACAGGTTGGACGAGGCTTCCGCCGGGGCGATCATGTAGTAGGCGGGGATGGACAGCGCGGTGTTCGGCAGCGAGATGTCCACCAGGGTGGCGCCCAGCTTCACGAACTGCGCCAGCGCGCCGCGCACGGCCGCTTCCACGTCCGCCGCCAGGCCCTCGCCGAAGTATTCCTTGGGCACGCCGATGCGCAGGCCGGCCAGCGGCTGGGCCAGGTCGCGGCCGAAGTCCTCCTGCACGCCGCCTTGTTCCGGCGTCAGGCTGGTGGAATCGCGCTCGTCGAAACCGGCCATGGCGTTCAGCAGCAGGGCGCAGTCCTCGGCGGTTTGCGCCATCGGGCCGCCCTGGTCGAGCGAGGAGGCGAAGGCGATCATGCCGAAGCGCGACACGCGGCCGTAGGTTGGCTTGATGCCGGTGATGCCGCAGAAGGCGGCCGGCTGGCGGATGGAGCCGCCGGTGTCGGTGCCGGTCACGCCGGGCGCCAGGCGCGCGGCCACGGCGGCGGCCGAACCGCCGGACGAGCCGCCGGGCACGGCGCCGTGGTCCCATGGGTTCTTCACGGGGCCGAAGGCCGAGTTTTCATTGGCCGAGCCCATGGCGAACTCGTCGCAATTGAGCTTGCCCAGCGTGACCATGCCGGCCGCGTTGAGCTTTTCCACCACGGTGGCGTCGAAGGGGCTGACGTAGTCGGCCAGCATTTTCGAGCCGGCGGTCGAGCGCCAGTTCCGGGTGACGAAGATGTCCTTGTGAGCGATCGGCACGCCGGTCAGCGGGGTGGCGGTGCCGGCGGCGATGCGGGCGTCGGCCTCGGCGGCCTGGGCCAGCGTGAGCGCGCGGTCCACGTGCAGGAAGGCGTTCAGCTCGCTTTTTTCGATGCGGTCCAGGAAGTGCGTCGCCAGCTCGGTGGCGGAAACGGCTTTGCTTTGCAGCAGGGCGGACAGTTCTTTGATGGTCTTGGTATGCATTGTTCTTCGCTCTTGGTCGATCACTCAATCGATCACTTAGTCGATTACCTTCGGCACCAGGTACAGGCCGTCTTCCGTCTTCGGCGCCACTTTCTGGTAGTCCTCGCGGCGGTTCGGCTCGGTGGCCACGTCCTCGCGCAGACGCAGTGCGATGTTGTTCATGTGCGCCGCCAGCGGATGGCTCAGCGGCGCGACGCCGTTGGTGTCCACGGCCTGCATTTGCTCGGCCAGCGCGAAGATGCCGTTCAGTTGTTCCAGGGCGGTGCCGGCCTGGGTTTCGCTCATTTCCAGTTGCGCCAGATTGGCGATGCGTTTTACGTCGGATAGTGTCAGGGACATGATGGCGAGAGGCGCGGTGTGCCGCGCGTTGTGATATGAATAAAGAACTTGTAATTCCTGCTATTTAGCCTTGAAATCCCGTCAATTGTCGTGCAATTCACGTTGTGCACGGTCGCACTTTAGAAGGGATTTTTGGTAAATGACATTCGAATTATAAGGTAGAATGGCGGGTTGATGCGTTGACGGCGCCAGGCAGGCAGCCGCCGCTTCCACGGATACTCCCTATAACTGCTCACACGCGCGGCCGACGCGCCACAGGATACTCATGTTTGGTTTTTTACGCAGGTATATTTCCACCGATCTGGCCATTGACTTGGGCACGGCCAACACCCTGATTTATGTACGCGGTTCCGGCATCGTGCTGGACGAACCATCGGTAGTTGCGATTCGCCAGGAAGGCGGCCCGAACGGCAAGAAAACGATCCAGGCGGTCGGCAAGGAAGCGAAACAGATGCTGGGCAAGGTGCCTGGCAACATCGAGGCGATCCGCCCGATGAAGGACGGCGTGATCGCCGACTTCACCGTCACCGAGCAGATGCTCAAGCAGTTCATCCGCATGGTGCACGACTCCAAGTTCTTCCGCCCGTCGCCGCGCATCATCATTTGCGTGCCTTGCGGCTCGACCCAGGTCGAGCGCCGCGCGATCCGCGAATCCGCGCTGGGCGCGGGCGCCTCCCAGGTCTACCTGATCGAGGAGCCGATGGCCGCCGCGATAGGCGCCGGCCTGCCGGTCTCCGACGCCACCGGTTCGATGGTGGTCGACATCGGCGGCGGCACCACCGAGGTGGGCATCATCTCGCTGGGCGGCATGGTGTACAAGGGTTCGGTGCGCGTGGGCGGCGACAAGTTCGACGAGGCCATCGTCAACTACATCCGCCGCAACTACGGCATGCTGATCGGCGAACAGACCGCCGAGGCGATCAAGAAGGCCATCGGTTCGGCCTTCCCGGGCTCCGAGGTCAAGGAAATGGAAGTCAAGGGCCGCAACCTGTCCGAAGGCATTCCGCGCTCGTTTACGATCTCGTCGAACGAGATCCTGGAGGCGCTGACCGACCCGCTGAACAACATCGTTTCGGCCGTGAAGAACGCGCTGGAACAGACCCCGCCCGAGCTGGGCGCGGACATCGCCGAAAAAGGCATGATGCTGACCGGCGGCGGCGCCCTGCTGCGCGACCTGGATCGCCTGCTGATGGAGGAGACCGGCCTGCCGGTGCTGGTGGCGGAGGATCCGCTGACCTGCGTGGTGCGCGGCTCCGGCATGGCGCTGGAGCGGATGGACCAGCTGGGTTCGATCTTCTCCTACGAGTGATCTGAGTAAGCGGGGCGGCCAGGAGCCGCCCCGCTGCATTATGTAGACTGAGACTGGGCTACCCGCTGGTTCGCGCCGGATTATTGGAAACATGGAATACAGTCCACCGCCACTCTTCAAGCAAGGCGCGCCCGCGCGCGTCAAAATGACTTTGTTCGCCTGCATTTCGATCGCGCTGCTGCTGGCCGACGCGCGCATGCACGCGCTCACCACGGTGCGCCAGGTGGTCGGCACCGTGCTGTACCCCCTGCAAATGGCGGCGCTGATGCCGCGCGACGCGCTGTACGGCGTGGGCGACTATTTCTCGTCGCAGGCCGCGCTGGAGCGCCAGGTGCGCGATTTGAAGCAGCAGCAGATCGTGTCGGCCCAGGCGATGCAGCAGGCGCAGCTCCACAACGCGGAAAACGCGCAGCTGCGCAAGCTGCTGGACGCGCGCGAGCGCGTGCCGGGCAAGTCGCTGCTGGCCGAGATCCTGTACGACGCGCGCGACAGCGCCAGCCGCAAGATCGTGCTCGACCGCGGCGTGCAGCAGGGTGTGGCCCTGGGCCTGCCCGTGATTGACAACCAGGGCGTGGTGGGGCAGGTGACGCGGGTGTTCCCGTTCACCTCCGAGGTCACGCTGCTGACGGACAAGGAGCAGGCCATTCCAGTGCAGGTGCTGCGCAACGGCTTGCGCAGCGTGGCGTACGGCCGCGGCCAGTCCGGCCAGCTGGACCTGCGCTTCATGGCGCCCAACGCCGACGTGCAGGTGGGCGACATCCTGATCACCTCCGGCATCGACGGCGTGTATCCGGCCGGCCTGGCCGTGGCGCGCGTGATGCAGGTGGAGAACAACGCCAACGGCGCCTTCGGCCGCGTGGTGTGCCAGCCGCTGGCGGGCATCCAGAACCACAGCCAGCTGCTGATATTGATGTCGCCTCCAGAACTGCCGCCACGGCCGCCGGAAGAGGAAGTGATCAAACCCGGCCGCAAAGGCAAGGCCGCCAAGGAGGCCGCCGCTGCCGCCGCCGCCGCCGCAGCGGCCACCGCCGGCGCGACGCCCGGCGCGGCCGGACCGGCCGCCGCGCCCGCGGGAACGACGCCCGCCGGCGTGACGCCCGCGCCTGCGCAGCGTCCGGCCGCCGCGGCTCCGGCCCCGGCCCCGGCGGCCGCCAGTCCGTCCGCCGCGCCGCGCGCCGAGCCGAAAAAGGAAACGCGATGAACCGCCCCCATTACATACTGCTGCCGGTCAGCCCGGTCTTCATCGCGTTCAGCCTGTTCTGCGCGTTCCTGCTCAACCTCATGCCCTGGGGGCACTTCGTCGGCGCGCCGGACTTCGTCGCGCTGACGCTGGTGTTCTGGGGCGTGCACCAGCCGCGCAAGGTCGGCATCGGCACCGCCTTCTTCCTCGGCCTGCTGATGGACGTGCACGACGCCACGCTGCTGGGCGAGAACGCGCTGGCGTACACGCTGCTGTCCTATTGCGCCATCATGATCCACCGCCGCGTGCTGTGGTTCCCGCTGATGACGCAGGCCATGCACGTGTTCCCGCTGCTGCTGATGGCGCAGTCGGTGCAGCTGATGGTGCGCTTCATCGTGTCCGGCAAGTTCGCCGGCTGGTGGTATTTCATCGAAAGCGTGGTGGCCGTGGCCCTGTGGCCATTCATCACCATGCTGCTGCTGGCGCCGCAGCGCCGCGCCGTGGATAAAGACCACACGCGTCCCATCTGACCCGAAGCGCGATGACCGAGTTAAAAAACACAGAACGCGAACTCCATCTGTTCCGCCTGCGCCTGTCGGCGCTGGGCCTGCTGGTGTTCGTCTGCTTCGCCGTGCTGCTGGCGCGCTTCGTGTGGCTGCAGGTGGTGCACCACGACCACTACATGACGCAGGCCGAGGAGAACCGCATCGCCTTCGTACCGGTGGTGCCCAACCGCGGCCTGATCGTGGACCGCAATGGCGTGGTCCTGGCCCGCAACTATTCCGCCTACACGCTGGAGATCACCCCGTCCAAGCTGCGCCTGCCGCTGGAGACGGTGATCGACGAAGTGGCCAAGCTGGTGCAGGTGGAGCCCAAGGACCGCAAACGCTTCAAGCGCCTGCTGGAGGAAACCAAGAGCTTCGAGGGCGTGCCGCTGCGCACCCGCCTGACCGACGAGGAGGTGGCGCGCTTCACCGCGCAGCGCTTCCGCTTCCCCGGCGTGGAGATCCAGGCGCGCCTGTTCCGCCAGTATCCGCTGGGCGAAACCGCCTCGCACGTGATCGGCTTCATCGGCCGCATCAGCCAGAGCGAGGCCAAGGTGATCGAGGCCGGCGACGACGCGCGCAACTACAAGGGCACCGAGCATATCGGCAAGGAGGGCCTGGAGAAGAGCTACGAGAAGCAGCTGCACGGCGTCACCGGCTACGAGGAGGTGGAAGTCTCGGCCGGCGGGCGCGCGGTGCGCACCCTGTCGCGCACCCCGGCCACGCCGGGCAACAACCTGATACTGTCGATCGACATCGAGCTGCAGAAGGTGGCGGAGGAGGCCTTCGGCGAGTGGCGCGGCGCGCTGGTGGCGATCGAGCCGTCCACCGGCGACATCCTGGCCTATGTGTCGCGCCCCGGCTACGACCCCAACCTGTTCGTGGACGGCATCGACCAGCAAAGCTGGAACGAACTGAACACCTCGCTGGACCGGCCCATGGTGAACCGGCCGCTGTCCGGCACCTACGCGCCGGGCTCCACCTTCAAGCCCTTCATGGCGCTGGCCGCGCTGGAGACGGGCAAGCGCACCACCGGGCAGACCATCAGCGATCCGGGTTTCTTCTACCTGGGCAGCCACAAGTTCCGCGACGACGTGGTGAACGGCCACGGCACGGTGGATATGCGCAAGTCCATCGTCGTGTCCTGCAACACCTATTACTATGTGCTGGGCCGCGACATGGGCATCGACGCGATCCACGACTTCATGAAGCCCTTCGGCTTCGGCCAGCCGACCGGCATCGACCTGGAAAACGAGAAGACCGGCATCCTGCCGTCGCAGGCCTGGAAGCGCAACCGCTACAAGAAGAATCCGCAGGCCGGCAAGTGGGTGGGCGGCGACACCATTTCCGTTTCCAACGGCTCGGGCTACAACTCGTACACGCCGCTGCAGGTGGCGCACGCGGTGTCCATCCTGGCCAACAACGGCGTGGTGATGAAGCCCCATCTGGTCAAGATCGTGGAGGACGGCGCCACCAAGGCGCGCAAGCTGACGGTGGCCAAGGAAAGCTACCGCATCCCGCTCAAGCAGGAGAACGTGGACTTCATCAAGGAGGCCATGGTGGGTGTGACCACCGAGGGCACCGCCGCGCGCGCCTTCGTCAACGCCGGCTATACCGTGGGCGGCAAGACCGGCACCGCGCAGGTGATCGCGATCAAGGCCAACGAGAAGTACAACGCGTCCAAGCTGGACGAGCGCCTGCGCGACAACGCCTGGTTCACCGCCTTCGCGCCGGCCGACAAGCCGCGCATCGTGATCGCCATGATCGTGGAAAACGCCGGCTTCGGCGGCGCGGTGGCGGCGCCGATCACGCGCAAGGTGCTCGACTACTACCTGCTGGGCAAGCGCCCGACGGAGAAGGACACGACCAAGGTGCCGAAGGAGGACGCGGCCGAATTCGAACCGGTGCTGGATCCGGCGGACGAGGAGGCGGCCGCCGTCGCCACCGAGGAGAAGCGCGCGGCCGCGGGCGGCGCCGCCCCGGCGCCCGCCGCTCCAGCCGCGCCGGCGGCTGCGGCCAAGCCGCAGCCGCTGGTGCAGCCGCCGCTGATACAGAAACCGCCCGTGCCGCAGCCGGGATCGGCCGCCCGGCACGGCACCGTGGTGCCGCAGCCGGCCACGCCGCCGCACGCGCCGGTGCAGGGGCTGCCGCCGGCCACGCCGCCGCGCAAGAAAGAATAAGGAGGCGCGATGCCTATCAACGAGAGGCGCTCGCTGTGGCGCCGGATGAAACCGTACCTGATGGTGTTCGACCCGCCGCTGATGATCATCATCACGCTGCTGCTCGGCACCAGCCTGGTCACGCTGGTCTCGGCCAGCATGGGCATACCGGGCAAGATGGAGGACCAGGTGCGCAATATCTGCATGTCCTTCATGATGATGTGGATCGTGGCCAACGTGTCGCCGCAAATGATGATGCGCATCGCGCTGCCGGCCTACGTGATGACGGTGGCGCTGCTGGTGGCGGTGGCCCTGGTGGGCACCATCAAGCTGGGCGCGCGCCGCTGGCTGCACATCGGCGTGGTCGACATCCAGCCCTCCGAGTTCGCCAAGATCGCCGTGCCGCTGATGCTGGCGTGGTTCTTCCAGCAGCGCCAGGGTTCGCTGCGCTGGCCCTCCTACGCGATCGGCGCGGCGCTGCTGCTGGTGCCGGTGTTCCTGATCGCGCGCCAGCCCGACCTGGGCACGGCGCTGCTGGTGGTGATGGCGGGATTCTGCGTGATCTTCCTGGCCGGGCTGTCCTGGAAGGCGATCTTCGCGCTGGCGGTGGCCGCCGCCGCGAGCATGCCGGTGGCCTGGTCGATGATGCACGACTACCAGCGCGAGCGCATCATGACGCTGATCGACCCCACCACCGACCCGCTGGGCAAGGGCTTCCACATCATCCAGGCCACCATCGCCGTCGGCTCCGGCGGCTTGATGGGCAAGGGCTGGAAGGAGGGCACCCAGGCCCACCTGGAGTTCATCCCCGAACGCACCACCGACTTCATCTTCGCCGTGTATTCCGAGGAGTTCGGCCTGGTGGGCAACCTGTGCCTGATGCTGCTGTACCTGCTGCTGATCGGACGCGGCCTGATGATCGCCGCGAACGCGCCCAACTTCTTCACCCGCCTGCTGGCCGGCGCCGTGACGATGATCTTCTTCACCTACGCCTTCGTGAACATGGGCATGGTGAGCGGCATCCTGCCGGTGGTGGGCGTGCCGCTGCCGTTCATGAGCTACGGTGGCACCGCGCTGCTGACGCTGGGACTGGCCTCGGGCATCCTGATGAGCGTGCAGCGCCACCGCAAGCTGGTGCAAACATGATGCGCCTGTCCTATTTCGCCATGCTGGCGGCGCTGCTGGCGCTGGCCGGCTGCGGCAACGCGCCGCAGCTGCCGTCGCCGGATGGCGCCCGGCCAGCCCCCGCGCCCACGCCATCCGGCAAGCCTCGCCAGGAGCCCGGCGTGCCGGTGCTGCCGCCCGCCGGTTCGGGACGCGGCGGCTATTACCAGGACGACGGCCCGGGCGACAACCCGCCGCCCAACCTGATGCAGACGCCCGACGCGGAGGTGCGCAACGACCCGCCCATCCCGCGCTCCAACCGGCCCTACGTCGTCTTCGGAAAGACCTACACGCCGATCACGGACACGGACACGCCTTTCGTGCAGCGCGGGCTGGGAACCTGGTACGGCAAGAAGTTCCACGGCCAGCGCACCTCGTCCGGCGAACTGTATGACATGTACAAGATGACGGCCGCCCATCCCACGCTGCCGATTCCGTCGTACGCGCGGGTGACGAACCTGGACAACGGCAACCAGGTGGTGGTGCGCATCAACGACCGCGGGCCGTTCCACTCCACGCGCGTGATCGACGTCTCCTACACGGCGGCGCTGAAACTGGGCTTGCTGGGCAAGGGCAGCCACCAGCTGGAGGTGGAGCGCATCCTGCCGGCGGAGGCCGCGCGGCTGGCGGCCGGCGGCAAGCCGCGGACGAGCGCGGCGATTCCGCAGGGCGCGCCGCGGCAGGGCGTGCAAAAGATCATCCCGCCGGCCGTGGCCCCGGCGCCGCAGCGTCCCGTTGCGCACACGGCGGCGCTGCTGTATCCGCCGCCGCCGGCGAGCGCGCCCGATGCCGGCGCGCAGGCGGGCCCCATCATGGCCGCCCCGCTGATCGTGACGCCGGATCCGGCGCAGGCTGACGGCGGCGTCATGCTGGCCGGTGGCAGCGTCTCCGGCGCGTCCGCGGCGGCGATGCCGGCGGTCGGGACTCCTCCCGCCGCGCAAGGCGGTTTCTATCTGCAGCTGGGCGCGTATTCACGCGCCGAGAACGCCGAATCCGCGCGCGCGAAAGTGGCGATGGAGACGTCCCTGTTCGGTCTGGAGGTGGTGCCGTCCGGCGCCGTGTTGCGCCTGTACAGCGGGCCGTATGCGACGCGGCAGGAAGCCGCGCAGGCGATGCAGGCCTTGCCTCCCGCCCTGGGTTTGAAGCCGCTGGTGATACAGCGCTGATAAACCAGCGGCAGAATCGGGGGACAGACCCGCGATCCGAGTCCCATGCTTTTGCGGCAGCTTGTGGCGCGGAGGGTCTGTCCCCGGTTGAGGCCGCTGGTTTTATTTGCAGCCGCGGCTGACCTTGTCCTCGAAGCCGCCGCGTATCTTGTCCAGCTGCGCCTTCACCTCGGCGCTGATGCCGCGGAACTGGAAGGCCAGCTGTTTGCTGCCGCTCATGCGCGGCGCCACGCGGGCGCCATGCACGCCCTGTTTCTGCAGGCTGGCCAGCAGGTTCTGCGCCGCCGTCTCGCTCTTGAACACGCCCAGTGAAATCCCCCAGCGCTGGGTGGGATTGTCGGACATGACGAAGTAGTTGGTCACGCCCAGTTGGCGCAGTTCCGCCGTCTTCTTGTCCGCGCCTTCCTTGCCGCCCTGCGGCGGAATGTACACGATGTAGCTCGAAATCTCCGTGCCCGGCATGTTGATGCGCGCCTGGCGGTCGCCCAGGTCCAGCTTGGCCAGCTGCGTCTCAAACCTGCGCGCCTCCGGCAGCAGGAAATTGCCGATCTCCAGGCAGGCGATGGTCTCCGGCTTTTTCTCCACGGCCGCCGGCGCCGGCGCGGGCGCCGCCAGCGCGGCCATCGCGGCGTTGGCCTTGGCCGGCGCGATGATGAACAGCTTGTTGGCGTTCAGCTGATTCGCCAGCCGCGCCGGTTCGCGCTCGTTGCCGCTGAAATGGCCGAGATAGCCCTGCCCATACGCGTACAGCGCACCATTCACGGCAAGCAGGGACCAGAAGATAAATTTCAGCACGGGCGATCCAGATCAGCGCCGCCATGGTCGGGATGAACCACGGCGGCATGCAAACCAATAAGCACGATATTATCCACCAATTGATGCGGCACGCGCGCCGTCAGGGCGGGGGAAATGTACTGCGCGGCGCCGCCGGAGATCAAACAGTCCTCGGCCTGGTGCAGCATGCACGCGTGTTCGATGGCGCCCGCCTGGGCCGCCAGCAGGCCGCTGAGGATGGCGTCGTCGGTGTTGTCGGCGAAGCCGGACGGCAGCGGGCCGCCCTGCGCGATCTGCGGCAGCTGCGCCGTGTTGCGCGCCAGCGAGGTGGCCATCAGGCCCAGGCCGGGCAGTATCATCCCGCCGAGGAAGACGCCGTCCGCCGTCACCGCGTCGATGGTGGTGGCGGTGCCGCAGTTGGCCACGATGATGGCGCGGCCCGGCGCCAGCGCGTGCGCGCCGATGGCGGCGGCGAAACGGTCGCAGCCCAGCTGGCCGGGATTGCGGTAGCCGTTCTTCACGCCGGCCCGTTCGGGTATGGAGGCGAACCACTCGATGGCCTCCGCGTTTCCGGCGGCGGCCAGCATGCGTTCCAGCTGCTCGCGGACCGCGGCGCCGGCCACGTTGGCGGCCAGCACGCGCGTGACGGCGCCATGGCCTTGCGCCGCGTGCGTGGTGAACGCGGCGCGCCACGCGTCCGCCAGCTGCGCGGCGTCGGCGTGCATCACGGCGCCGTAGTCCAGCCATTGGCCCGGCTTGGAGGCGTCGGCCGCCAGCGCCCATTTGATGCGGGTGTTGCCCGCGTCGATCAGCAGCATCATGGCGCCAGCCTCAGCGACACGTCGCCGGACAGCACCGGCACGCGGCCGGCGTCGGTGTCGAGCAGCAGGCGGCCCAGTTCATCCACGCCGGCCGCGCGGCCCTCGTGCAGCACCTGGCCGCGGTCGATGATGGTGACTTGCTGGCCGCGCCAGGCCTGCAGCGCGTTCCAGCGTTCGGTGAAGGCGGCGAAGCCGGTGTCGTCGAATTCGGCCAGCGTGGCGGACAGGCGGTTCAGCAGCGCGGCCATCAACTGGTTGCGGTCCATCTGCGCCAGCCACGGCGCGGAGGCGACCTCGCGGCCGATGTCGGCCTCCAGCCGGTCCGGCATCAGCAGGTTGACGCCGGCGCCGATCACGGCCCAGATCTCGCCGTTCGGCGCGTTCTGCGTCTCGACCAGGATGCCGGCCAGCTTGGCGCCGTCCTTCAGCAGGTCGTTCGGCCATTTCAGCAGCACCGGCACGCCCAGCGCGGCGATGGCCTCGGCCAGGGCCACGCCCACCGCGAGCGGCAGGCCGACCAGATTTTGCAGCGGCCCCTTGAAGCGCCAGGCCAGCGAGAAGGTGAGCGTGGCGCCCGGCGCGGACAGCCAGGCGCGCCCGGCGCGGCCCTTGCCGGCGGTCTGGTTTTCGGCGATCAGCAGCACCGGCGCGGACAGCGCGGCGGCGTGGACGCGTTGCAGCAGGTCCGCGTTGGTGGAGCCGGTTTCGGCGACCACTTCCAGCGCCACATGGGAGGCGCACTCCGCCACGTGGGGGGCGATGGCGGCCGGGCTTAATTGGTGGATGGTGTGTGGCTGGCTCATCGTGCGTTCTTGCGCGGCTTGTGCGGCGCCTTGGCGAAGGCGAAATCGTAGACCGCGTTCGGCAGCAGGCGCAGGGCCTTGGCCACCACGCCCATCTGCCATGGGATGACCGAGTAGCTCGTGCCGCGCTCGATGGTGCGCATCGCGGCGGCGGCGAACTTCTCGGGCGCCATCAGGAAAGGCATGGCGTAGGGATTGTGCCTGGTCATGGGCGTGTCGATGTAGCCGGGGCAGATGGTCACCACGCCGATGCCGTGCGGCTTCATCTCGATCCGCAGCGATTCGCAGTAGCTGATGACGGCCGCCTTGGATGCGCTGTAGCCGCCTCCGCCGGGCAGGCCGCGTATGCCCGCCACGCTGCCGATGCCCACCAGCCGCGCCGGCGTGCGCTGCGCCTTCATCGCGCCGATGAAGGGCGCGAAGGTGGCGAAGGTGGCGGTGACGTTGGTGGCCATGATGGATTCGAACACGGGCAGGTCTTCCGCGTGGTCGGTGAGGGTACCGTGCGAGATGCCGGCGCTGGCGATCACCACGTCCACGCCGCCGGTGTATTCGATGTAGTCCATGGCGGCCGCGCGTATGCCCGCGTGGTCCAGCACATCGACCGCGTAGGCGCGGTGTTTTTCGGGGTTGGGCAGGGTGGCGATCAGCGCGTCCAGCGCGTCGCGGCGGCGTGACATCAAACCAAGGGTGGCGCCGTGCTGGGCGTAGCGCAAGGCGAGGGCGGCGCCGATACCGCTGGAGGCGCCCGTGATGAATACCCGTTTCAACGCCATGCCGGGTTTATTTCTTTTCCGCTTTGGCTTTGGCGACCAGATGGTCCATCACCTGCAGCGAGGCCGCGTGCAGGTCCACTTCCGTCGTATCCGCCGGCAGGCTCTGGCTGACCTGGTAGGCCGAGGTCTGATAGCGGCCATCGACGATCAGCATGGGCCAGGAATCGATCTTGTAATCGTTCATCATCTTCTCGGCGCGGGTCGCACGGGACTGGACCGCGAAGGAGCGGTAGGTGTCGATGAACTTCTGGCGGTCGATGCCGTTCTTCGCCACCCAGTCGAACACCTGCCCATCGCGCTCGAGCTTCTCGCGCTCCACGTGGATGGCTCGGAACACCTTGGTCTGGTACTTGTCCACCAGGCCCAGCGCCTCGAGCGTGAAGTACAGCTTTTGCTGCGGCTCGCCGCGCGGCACGTGCACGCGCTTGAACACGATGTTGGCGCCTTGCTTCTTCACCCACGCGTCGATCATCGGCTCCAGCACGTTGCAGTGCGGGCACCAGTAGGCGAAGAACTCGATCACCTCGATCTTCTTGCCGGTGTCCGTGTTCTGCGCCGTCGGCAGCACCACGTAGTCGGTGCCCGCGACCGGGCTGGCCGGGGACGCCGAGGCGCCCGGCGCCATGAAGGCGCTGCCGCACAAGGCCAATACGCTCAGGATCCGCTTCACAATACGCATGCTCGCTCCAGGTTATTTTTGGTTGCGCACGACGGCGACGTCGATGCCGTTTTCGGACAGTTTGCTGCGTACCTTGTTCATCGTTTCCACCTGGGCGTAAGGCCCCATGCGCACGCGGTGCAGCACGCCGGTGTCGGTGGTGCGGTCGGACACGGTGGCCTCGAAGCCCAGCAGCGCCAGTTTGGCGCGGGTGTTTTCGGCGTCGGCCACTTCGCGGAAGGCGCCAGCCTGCAGATAATATACAAACTTCTCGTCGGCCGCCGAGGCCGGCGCCGCCGGAGCGGCGGCGGTGGCGGGAGCGGCCGCTGGCGCGGCGGCCGGAGCCTTGGTCTTGCCGGCCGCCTCGATCTTGTCCACCACCTGCTGCAGTTCGTCCTTGGCGGGGGCCGGCTGGGGCGCGGGCGCCGCCGGTTGCGGCGCGGCCGGCGCGGCGGGGGCCGCCGGCTGGTGCTCGCGCGAGAAGTCGCGCGCCGCTTCGCGCGCGGCGTCCTTGTTGCCGTACATCGGCTTGTTAGGATCCGAGATCTGTCCCGCCGTCGGCTCGGCCGACTTGCCCACCTTGCCAGACTTGTCGGTGAACGGCGTGGCGCCCTTGCTGATGACCAGTGCGACGACAACCGCGATAACCAGGCCGATGACCAGGCCGATGATGATGCCAACCAGCGTGTTGCCCTGTTGGCGCGCCGGTGGGGTAGGGCGGGAACGGAAACTCATTGTGCGTAGGATCCTCGATTACATTTTGTTGGGAGCGGAGACGCCGATCAGCGCCAGGCCGTTGCGCAGCACCTGGCGGGTGGCCACCATCAGCGCGATACGGGCCATCTTCAGCGCCTCGTCGTCCACCAGCACGCGCTCGGCGAAGTAGAAGCTGTGTAGCGCGGCGGCCAGGTCGCGCAGGTAGAAGGCCACCTGGTGCGGGCCGAGTTCGGCCTGGGCGCGGGCCAGCACTTCCGGATACGCGGCCAGCGCGGCCAGCAGCGTGGCCTCGCTCGGCGCGGTCAGCGGCGACAGGTCCACGCCGGCCAGCGAGGCCTCGTCGCCGGTCCACTGCTCCAGCATGCGGCAGATGCGCGCGTGGGCGTACTGCACGTAATAGACCGGGTTCTCGTCCGAGGTTTTCAGGGCGACGTCGACGTCGAACACGAATTCGGTGTCCGCCTTGCGGGAGATGAGGAAGAAGCGCACCGCGTCGCGGCCCTTGGCGATGTCGCCGCCGCCGGACCATTCGATCAGGTCGCGCACGGTGACGTAGGAGCCGGCGCGCTTGGAGATCTTCACTTCCGCGCCGTCCTTCATCACGGTGACCATCTTGTGCAGCACGTAGTCGGGGAAGCCCTGCGGCACGCCCATGCCCACCGCCTGCAGGCCGGCGCGCACACGCGCGATGGTGCCGTGGTGGTCCGAGCCCTGCACGTTGATGGCCTGGGTGTAGCCGCGCTGGAACTTGACGATGTGGTAGGCCACGTCCGGCACGAAGTAGGTGTAGGTGCCGTCGGACTTGCGCATCACGCGGTCCTTGTCGTCGCCGTAGTCGGTGGTGCGCAGCCACAGCGCGCCGTCCTGCTCGTAGGTGGTGCCGGATTTGACCAGCGCCTCGACCGCGCCCTCGACCTTGCCGTCCGAGTACAGCGAGGACTCCAGGTAGTAATTGTCGAATTTCACGCCGAAGGCCTGCAGGTCGATGTCCTGCTCGTTGCGCAGGTAGGTGACGGCGAAGGCGCGGATCGATTCGAAGTCGTTGGCGTCGCCGGAAGCGGTGGCCGGCGCGCCGTCGGAGGCGGACACGGTTTTCCTGGCCAGGAAGTCGTCGGCGATGTCCTGGATGTAGTCGCCGTTGTAGGCCGATTCGGGCCATTCGGCGTCGCCCGGCTTGAAGCCGCGCGCGCGCGCCTGGACCGAGGTGGCCAGGGTCTGGATCTGCACGCCGGCGTCGTTGTAATAGAACTCGCGGGTGACCTGGTAGCCCTGGGAGCCGAACAGCGACGACAGCGCGTCGCCCAGCGCCGCCTGGCGGCCGTGGCCCACGTGCAGCGGGCCGGTCGGGTTGGCGGACACGAATTCGATGATGACGTTCTTGCCGGCGCCGGCGTCGCTGTTGCCGAATTGGGCGCCCTGCGCCAGCACGGTCTTGATCACGGCCTGCTTGGCGGCGGCGGTCACGCGCAGGTTGATGAAGCCGGGGCCGGCGATCTCGGCGCCCTCGACGATGTGCTTGCCGGCCGGGTTCTCCAGCAGCGCGGCGACGACCTTGGTGGCCAGCTCGCGCGGGTTCATCTTCAGCTGCTTGGCCAGCTGCATGGCGATATTGCAGGCCACGTCGCCGTGCGACGCGTCGCGCGGGCGCTCCAGCACGACATTGGCGTTGACGCCGCTGCCTTCAAGGATGGGCGCCAGGGCGGCGTTGAACAGGGAGACGATCTCGGATTTTTGTTGGGCTAGCATGACGTATGGGGCAAATGTGGGCGGCGGGGCCGCGCGGTATCTATCTTCTGGAAGCAAAACGGCCGGGCGGTCAGCCCGGCCAAACTGGGGTAATTATACTGGTTTGGCCGGGGGAGGAAACCGACTGGTGGGCGGGGGGCGGACGTACAATGAACTATCTGGATGGGAGGGCTGGAAAATGCTGACCTTGGACGATCTGAAAAGGGAACTGCGGGCGCGGCCGGCGGAGGAACGGGCTGAGCTCGCCGAGATGCTGCTGGCGTCGCTGGATGATCAGCAGGATGCGGATGTGGAGGCTGCCTGGGCGCAGGAAATCGCGGCCCGGATTGGCACATATGAACGTGGCGAGGCCGAGGTTTTTGCTGCGGAAGACGTGTTTGCGGAAGCGCGCAGACTCGCAAAATGAAGGTCGCGCGCTTCCATGCACGCGCACGAGAAGAGTTTTTGGCCGAGATCGACTATTACGATCAGATTCAGCCCGGCTTGGGTGCGCGTTTCGCCGCCGCTATAGAAAAAACGGTAGCTCGAGCGCTGGCTTTTCCCAAGGCTGGGGCTCCGGCAGCAATGGGCGCTCGCCGGCTGATCGTGAAGCAGTTTCCTTTCTCTGTCGTTTATCTCGGCAAACCGGACGGCATCCTCATTATTGCTATAGCTCATCAAGCCCAAAGGCCCGGCTATTGGCACACGCGCGCAATCTAACCGTTGCGGCTGTATTTCCGTGCATTTTGCTAGTTGTGAAAATCACAAAATACCTGTTGTGGTTCGGAAATATTTCTGCAATTATTCCTGTCGGGTTGCTTTTTTGGTGGCTAACTTACTTCTTGAAAGGTAAGTCATGGTCGGCTTTGTTCATTGTCCCGCTTACTTTCATTATTGGGGCAAGGCACGTCCATCGAAGGCGGAAATTGCAGAATTTCACCTGCTGGTTTTTCATAGTCTCGACGTCGCCGCAGTAGGTCGTATCTATCTACGGCGATCAAAGTCATTGCTTAAAGTGTGTGCAAGCTTGTTGCGCTGCTCCGAGGATGCGCTACTTTCCTGGGCGACGTTCATGCTGGCGCTGCATGATCTTGGTAAGTTCAGCGAGGCGTTCCAATCGCAGCGCGCAGACATTCTCCGGGTATTGCAAGAGCGGGAGCCGAACGGGGCTGTACGATATCTCGAACGTCACGATTCGCTGGGTGCCTGGCTCTGGATAGAGGAGTTGGTAGAGGATGGCATCTTGGAGGCGCTTGGCTTGCCTCAAGCAAGCCATGTGGAACCGGCAATCAAAAGCTGGATATTCGCTGTGACCGGGCATCATGGCATGCCACCGAAAGCCAGCGGGCATGTTGATTCCTTTTTTCTAGAAACGGACAAGCGCGCTGCGCGAGACTATGTGCTGGCGATGGCTGACTTGCTGTTGACGTCTGAAGCCAGAGCAGTGCCGGCCGCGACGGGCGCCGATTTCGAACTGTTCAGTAAATTGCTTTCCTGGTGGTTTTCGGGCGTGACCGTATTGGCGGATTGGCTGGGATCGAATACCCAGTTTTTCCATTATCGTGACAGTTATGAGCCACTGGAAAAGTACTGGGCGACAGCTCAACGCGTTGCCGATCAGGCCCTTGATTGCACCGGTGTGCTGCCGGTAGGCGTGGAAAAGCACAAGAGACTAACGGACTTCTTTCCCTATATTCAAGATCCCTCTCCCTTACAGAATTGGGCGGAAACAACTCCGGTTGATCTGGCTCCCCGCATCTACCTACTGGAAGACGTTACGGGTGCGGGTAAGACCGAAGCCGCTGTCATGCTGGCTTATCGATTGATGGCGCAAGGGGCCGCATCTGGATTTTTTGTGGGCTTGCCTACCATGGCGACCGCCAACGCAATGTACAAGCGTATCTCAGGCATTTACGGCCGCCTTTTCGAGGGCCATGCGAACTTGACCTTGGCTCATGGGTTCAAAAGCTTGGTGGATGAGTTCGCAAAATCGATTTTGCCTGGGGATATGTCTGAAGACGACGCATTGCAGGCCGATGAAACTGCCTCTGCTCGCTGCACTGCTTGGTTAGCTGACCACAGCAAACGGGCCCTGTTGGCACCGGCCAGTGTGGGAACAATAGATCAAGTATTGCTATCTGTGTTGCATAGCAAGCATCAGTCGCTTCGGTTGTTGGGGTTGTTCAACAAAGTCCTGATTGTTGATGAGGTGCACGCATGTGATACGTACATGCAGAAAATTTTGGAAGTGGTGTTGGAATTTCACGCGCGGAGTGGCGGCTCGGTGATCTTGCTTTCTGCCACCCTACCGGGTCACATGAAGCAGTCGTTGCTCGACGCATATGCCCGGGGCCGCAATATGCACGCCGCACCGCATGTTATGTCGAACAATTACCCTTTGGCTACCGCATGGCATGACGGCATGGAACAGTTGAAGGAGGACTCTCTGGATTCGCGGCCGAATGTTACGCGCAGCGTTCAAATCCATTATGAATGCGACTTACAGCAGGTCTATTGCCATGTATTGAGTTCTCTACGGGAAGGCAAGTGCGTGGCGTGGATACGTAATACGGTGGCTGACGCAATGGCTGCATACGATCATTTCTCAACTGTTATCGAAGCGGAAAAACTGACCTTATTCCATGCCCGATTTGCCATGGGGGACCGTCTTGACAAAGAGGCGGAGGTCTTGCGCATCTTCGGCAGCAACAGCGATGCAACGCTGCGTACGGGCCGTTTGCTGATTGCGACCCAGGTGGCGGAGCAGAGTTTGGACATTGACGCGGACGTACTGGTGACTGACCTCGCACCGATAGACCGCGTACTGCAAAGGGCAGGCCGCTTGCAGCGGCATGTGCGGGATGCCCACGGAAATCCCCTCACCGGGCAAGGCATGAAAGACGGGCGCGCCGCACCTTGCTTATGGGTTTATGGCCCAGAGTGGACCATGACGCCGAGAAGAGACTGGTTCGGTGCCACTTTTAAGGGTGGACAGTATGTCTATTCGCACCATGGGCAGTTGTGGCTCAGCGCAAAGGTTCTGCAAGCCGACGAGTTTTCCGTCCCGGGCGATGCACGGCAGTTGATCGAAACGGTGTTTTCCGGCAGAGAGCCGTGGCCGGAAGCATTGGAGTCGAACGCACGACAAGCTGAAGGAGGTGCTTGGGCGGAAAGCAGCTTGGCGCAGCAAAACACGCTGAAATTTGACCGTGGTTACCAGCGTGGAATGGTGGGGGATTGGTGGAACGAGGCAAAGTCGCCGTCGCGCCTGGGCGAGGAAACTCGTGAAGTGATGTTGGCCAGATGGGATGGATGCGAATTGATTCCATGGGTAGATGGCGCTTGGGCCTTCAGTATGGTCAAGATAGCAGCGCGGTTACTAGAGCAACCTGAACTGCCGGCGGAAGCTCAACGGTTATCCCAATATCAGGCGTTACTCCAGACTTTGCCTGCGCAAGGGAAATGGAGCACCTTGCTCCCCCTATCCCCCAACGGCGACGGCACATGGCAAGCCAGCGCGTGGAGCCAGGGTGATGCCAAGCGCAGGAAGCCGCCCGAGTTGCTGACGTGGCTTTACGACAGCAAGTTCGGGTTCCGCTTGGCGCGCACGGACGCCACTACTGGTCCCGCAGATTGACCCCATGAAATGAGGAACAGTGCCGGCCCTGCCTATTGTGACGAGGTCGCAGACGGTTCATCCCTTTCAAAAAGGGAAGGTGTCATCACTCGGATTCTACAGGTTAGCGAGAACGGTGTGGATCCAATAGGTATGAGAGGTTGCAGACTTAAGAATTACTTGAATTTTGGCCTGCGCATGTCTAAGGTGAATGACTAGGCAACCAATGTTGGAAAGGGTCGCAAAATGGAATCCTATCGCAAACGGCATGTGTATAGCGCAGAGTTCAAGGCAACACTTGCCTTACAAGCAGTGCGTGGATTGAGAACCGTTGGTCAGATCGCGCAGGTTTATGGCGTGCATCCCAGGGTAGTCGGAAGGTGGAAGAGGCGGCTTCTAGAGCAGTCCGATGTCTTGTTTCAGCCCAAGCCTAGCTCCAAACTGGCAGGGAAAGACAATCGCGAAGATCGGCTATACAGCGAGATTGGACGGCTCAAAATGGAGGTCGACTTACTTAGAAGAAAGCTCCGAATGCAAGGTTAAGGAACGTGATCTCTAGCCGGTCGGAAGAGGTGAGGAGGCTTCGACTTTCTGGCGGACGCGTTCATATCGTCTTTGCCGACGTGTCTGATCTAAATACGAGCCCGTGGTTATCGGATATCGAGGGGAAAATGTCACTATTAGCTGAAGAGTGGATACCAGTGCTATGTCGCGATGGCCGGATGGCCTGGATCGCCCCACATCAGATCAGCGATCCAGATGTGGTGGCGCTTGCTGCCAACCGTGCTGACTTCAACGCTGCTTTGATGCAATTGTTGATTGGTTTGTTGCAAACCACGACACCGGTCAAGAATGAAAGCGATTGGGTGGAATGGAACGACATTCCTCCTTCCGCCGATGTATTACAACAATGGTTCTCGTCGGTAGGTGGCGCATTCGTTCTGAGCGGCGATGGTCACCGTTTTATGCAGGATGCCCATATGTCGGGCGGAGCAGAATGTTCTATCGACGCACTGTTGATCGACGCTCCTGGCGGATCGGCCGTGGATAAGAATACCGACCACTTCGTCAAGCGCAATACCGTCCAGTCGATGTGCCCCCATTGTGCGGCGACAGCCTTGTTCACCTTGCAAACAAATGCCCCGGCCGGCGGTGCGGGTCACCGTACCAGCCTGCGGGGAGGCGGGCCGCTGACTACGCTACTCGTCGCCTTGCAACGCCGCAGTCTTTGGCACGACATATGGTTGAACGTGCTGCCTCAGCGCGAGTTCATGCAACATGCTGGCGATGCCAAAAAGACTGCGCCCCACTTTACCTTTCCTTGGCTAGCGGACATCACTGCAATCCAGGCGCCTGGCGGCGAAACCCAACCCATGCAAGTGCATCCTCATCACGTCTTTTGGGCCATGCCGCGGCGTATTCGGCTGGATTTCGGCGAGGCGAGAGAAGGCGTGTGTGACATTTGTAAGCGCGTCTCCACGCAATTGATTTCGCGTTACTTCACCAAGCCACAAGGACTGAACTATAAAGGCCCCTGGCGTCACCCTGCGTCGCCTTACTACGAAACCAAGGAGGGATGGTTGCCCGTTCACCCGCAGCCAACTGGATTCAGCTATCGAAATTGGCTGGCTTGGGTCTTGGGTAGTAGTCAGAGCAAAAAGGAAGTACAGGCGGCCACCATCCTCTCGTATTTCGTCGCCGAGAGGCGTCTCAGACCATCATCGGACATCCGGCTTTGGATTAGCGGCTATGACATGGACAACATGAAACCGCGCTGTTGGTATGAAACGACTTTTCCGCTGTATTCCTTACCTAGGGATAGTCGCACCGCACGTAAAAATCTCCAAGAGTTGATAAAGCGGCTGCTGGAAGCGGCGGAGTTGGCGGCCTTCTATCTTCGACAAGCCGTGAAGCATGCCTGGTTCGGTGAACTTGATGCCCGTGGAGACTTGAGCTTTGTGGACAAGGCGTTCTGGGACACTACGGAAATCGACTTCTACCAATTGTTGAAAGCGGCAATGCACAGCGTAAGCATGGAGGCTTCAGAGCAAGAAGGCTTTCCGCAGTTTGCCATGCGATTCGGTGAAAAATGGCACACGGCACTTTTCGCGAAGTCCTTGGAGCTGTTTAGCAAGGACATCGTCGGCCTCACGTCACAGGGCAATCCTCGTAGGGTAGCCGAGGCGCATCGTCGTCTTAGGGGCGCGTTGACAGGTAAGACGATTAGGGATGTTTTGCATTTGCCCGTTATGGAAAAACGTGTCTCGAGTTCCGATCCGGCGTAGGTACGCCAAGTCTTAGGAGGAATATATGTCGCAGAAGTTTTCGTGGGGGCCGGATACCCGACTTGGCAAGGAGCTTAAGCTGTGGTGGCTAGACTTGGAGGAAGCCCGCGCTAACCGTGCCATGCTCAAGCGCTGCGCCACGCTAAATGATGTCGTATTGAGCCCAGCGTATCAACGCTTTCATCGGCGTATGGTCGTTTGCGGCGGCTGGCCAGCTGATGCATCGGATCGAGAGAACGACAAACTAGCCGCCATCGCAGGGTTGCTGGCACATGTCAAAGAGATTAGCGAAGACGCGATGCCGGAAAGCTTTTCAGGGCGTGACAAAGAGAAGCAGTCCGTCTCTGAAATACGCTTTCGAGCCTTGTTGAAAGCCGATGATACAGACGACCTATTTCGCAGCTTGCGACGAACGTTGCCGCTGCTGAAGCACACCCTGAACATTCACGCGCTTGCGCATGACGTTTTTTTGTGGGGCGACAAGATCAAGAAGAAATGGGCATACGGTTATCGCTGGCCCGACTCGAAACAGTCCTAACTCATTAACCCTACACTCAAGGAAGAGACATGTCCCGATTCATACAATTGCATATCCTAACCAGCTACCCTCCGTCCAACCTGAACCGCGATGACACCGGACGACCCAAGACCGCTGTCGTTGGGGATTGCACGCGGCTGCGCATTTCGTCGCAGAGTCTGAAGCGAGCCTGGCGAACGTCGGACCTCTTTGAGGCGGAATTCAAGGGGCATCTTGGAACGCGCACCAAGGAGATGGGTGTCGAAATCCACAAGGGGTTGGCCCAGCAAGGTATCAGCGAAAAAAACGCCAGAGAATGGTCGCGGCAAATCATCGCTGAATTCGGCAAGCCAAAGTCCGACAAGAAAACCGACAAAAATGAGGACCTGCATGTTGAACAGTTGGTGCATTTCAGCCCAGCTGAAATAAGCGCGATAGAGGATTTGGTGGCCCGGCTCGGGACGACAGAAAAGGCGCCCACGGCTGACGATCTGAAGTTGTTGCGCAAGCAGCACTCGGCTGTGGATATCGCGATGTTTGGCCGTATGCTGGCAAAGACACCTGCCTACAATACGGAGGCGGCTGTGCAAGTTGCCCACGCCATCACGGTACATAAAGCCGAGGTGGATGACGATTACTTCAGCGCGGTTGATGACCTCAACAACGGGGAGGACGACCGCGGCGCCGCGCACATTGGAGAATTGGGGTTTGGCGCCGGCGTGTTCTACCTGTATCTCTGCGTTAACCGGGAGCAGCTGCAAGAGAATCTGGGGGGCGACGCGGATCTGACCCAGCGGGCCCTAAAGGCACTCATCACAGCTGCTACAAAGGTGTCGCCGACGGGCAAGCAAAACAGCTTCGCGTCGCGGGCGTACGCTGGATTCGTACTTGCCGAAAAAGGCGATCAGCAGCCTCGTTCGCTGGCGCAAGCTTTCCTTAAGCCGATCAAGGACACGGACACCATGGGTCGCGCGATCAAGGAGTTGCTGACGCGTCGCGACAATTTCGATACGGTCTATGGGCCCTGCGCCGATAGCCATGTCCATTTTGACGTGGAGCGAGGGACCGGCAGTCTCGAGCAAGTGGCAGAATTTATTGCGGCCTGATGCCATGGAAACATTGGTGTTCCAACTGTACGCGCCGCTGGCCTCTTGGGGAGATATGGCGGTTGGCGAGTACCGCCCGACTGCCGAGTACCCCAGTCGCTCCGCGTTGCTGGGTTTGCTTGGCGCGGCGCTGGGCATCGCGCGTGCTGACGAGCATGCGCAGGCCACAGTGAGCGCAGGGTATCGGTTCGCCATCGGCGTGCTGAACCAAGGGCGGTTGCTGCGCGATTATCAGACGGCACAAGTACCCGGGCGCGCAGAGCTGAAGAAGCGGGCGCATGCAACTCGGCGGGATGAGCTTGCGTTCGCCAAACAGGATTTGAACACCATCTTGTCGAGCAGAGATTACCGGCAAGATGCCGCGTGCTTGGTGGCCGTGCAAGCTGGGCCTGATGCGCCATACGCGCTGACGGATTTGGCGACGGCGCTGCAAAGGCCGAAATTCGTACTGTACCTTGGCAGGAAGTCCTGTCCGCCGGCTGCGCCGCTCAACCCTCGCATCATGACCGATGAGCTGATTGGAGCCGCCTTCGCCGAGTATCAGAGCCGCCTGCGTCAGCAGTGGCAGCAGGCGCTGCCAAGACGGGAGTTGCCGCCACCGCCCGGCGTTCAGAAGTTGGTCTGGGGGGATGATTTTGGGGATGATGATCTTGCGACGATTGGAGTAGCAAGGGACCTGACCATCACGAGAAAAGATCAGCCCATTGCGCGCCAAGGATGGCAGTTCGCCGACAGGCGGGAGCACATCGCGTTGTGTGTGAAAGGATAGCCATGTACTTTAGTGTGATAACGCCGGAGGATGATTTACTGCGGCAAGGTATATATGAACAGCTGAAGCCACCATATGCGGAGCATCAGTG
The DNA here is from genome assembly GCF_900116645.1 of Pseudoduganella namucuonensis. Lineage (GTDB taxonomy): Bacteria > Pseudomonadota > Gammaproteobacteria > Burkholderiales > Burkholderiaceae_D > Rugamonas > Rugamonas namucuonensis. The sequence goes on from NZ_FPBO01000001.1 coordinate 64,550, forward strand.
GCTCTGGCGCTTCTTCCCCGGAGAGGAAGCTCAGACGCGGGACTTCGTGTTTCGCCGCCATCTGGACGAATCACCTCCACGTTACTACGTCGTATCGCATCGGCCGCCAGCGGCGGGTAATTCCTCGTGGCGAGTTCAGAGCCGCAGCTATGACCCGCAGCTGCAGCCAGGTGACCAGTTGGCGTTCCGGTTGTGCGCCAACCCCGTCGTGGCGAAGAAGGATGCGTCGGGACGCGCGCATCGGCATGATGTGGTCATGGACGCCAAGAAGAACCAGGCGGACAAGGCGGAACTCCGCACCTACGAGTTGGTGCAATCCACATGCCTCGCGTGGCTGGCGGCGCGGGCGAAACAGAATGGTTTCGAATTGACGTCCGCCGCGGTCGACGCCTATCAGCAGCATCAGGCTGGCAAGCGTGAGATCCGTTTCAGCACAGTGGATTTTTCCGGTGAACTGATAGTGACTGATCCCGATTTGTTCCGACGGACGTTGTTCAAAGGCCTGGGACGTGCGAAGGCATTTGGCTGTGGCCTCATGCTGGTCAAGCGTATTGAAGGCCGGTAGCCATGCTGCCGCCGCTAAAGCCGATACCGATCAAGGAGCGCTTGTCGGTTCTCTATGTCGAAAGATGCCAGTTGGATGTATTGGACGGCGCCTTCGTCGCGGTGGATGCGAATGGCGTGCGTATGCACATTCCGATAGGCGGGGTGGTTTGCCTCATGCTGGAGCCAGGTGTGCGGGTGTCGCATGCCGCCTGCGCACTGGCCGCCAGGGTCGGGACCTTGCTGGTCTGGATAGGCGAGGGCGGGGTTCGCGTTTATTCAGCGGGTCAGCCTGGCGGGGCCCGTGCCGATCGGCTGCTATATCAGGCGAAGCTGGCATTGGACGACGACGCGCGGCTACGGGTAGTGCGCGCCATGTACAAATACCGGTTCAAGGAGGACGCGCCGCAACGTCGCAGCGTAGAGCAGCTGCGTGGTGTGGAAGGCGCAAGAGTGCGCTCCATGTACCAGTTGCTTGCGCAGCAGTTCGGTGTGGAATGGCGAGCGCGCAACTATGACCGGCAGGACTGGGACGCAGCCGATGTTCCCAACCGTTGTCTGTCTGCGGCCACTGCATGTTTGTATGGCGTGGCGGAGGCGGCGGTGCTGGCGGCCGGTTACGCTCCGGCCATCGGCTTCATACACAGCGGCAAGCCGCTATCGTTTGTCTACGATATAGCGGACTTGTACAAATTTGAGACGGTCGCACCTATCGCTTTCAGCGTGGCATCCAAATCCGTTCAGAATCCCGAACGGGAAGTGCGCTTGCGTTGCCGGGACAGTTTCAGGCAAAGCAAGCTGTTGGAACGGATCATTCCCGACATTGAAGCGATTTTGTCCGAGGGGGGATTGGAGCCGCCGAGCATGGCGGCAGAGGCGGTTCCCCCGGCCATTCCCAACCCTGAAAGCATGGGCGATGCTGGTCATCGTTCTTGAAAACGCGCCGCCGCGCTTGCGCGGCCGGTTGGCGATCTGGTTGCTTGAGATACGCGCGGGCGTATATGTCGGCAATTACTCCCGGCGTTTGCGGGAGCATATCTGGGAACAGGTCGAGCAGGGGATCGAGGACGGCAATGCGGTCATGGCTTGGCGTAGTAAGAGCGAAGCAGGATTCGATTTTCTGACGCTGGGTGAAAACCGGCGGATGCCGACCGAAATGGATGGCATCAGATTGGTTTCGTTTTTCCCGCCGCAGGTAGCGGACGGATAGCAATCTTCGGCGCGTTCTTTAACAACTGAGTAGGCTGGAAAAGTTGGTGGACAATGCTGGTGTATAATAGACCAATGTAATCAATGGGTTATGTTTGGTCTGTTCCCCGCGACCGCGGGGATGAACCGATGAACGCGCCGTTGTGGATCGACTCGCCGCACTGTTCCCCGCGACCGCGGGGATGAACCGGCGAAGCGGCCCTTCTTCACCGACCGGATGCCCTGTTCCCCGCGACCGCGGGGATGAACCGATGAACGCGCCGTTGTGGATCGACTCGCCGCACTGTTCCCCGCGACCGCGGGGATGAACCGGCGAAGCGGCCCTTCTTCACCGACCGGATGCCCTGTTCCCCGCGACCGCGGGGATGAACCGGTGATGATCGACTTGGCCAGCATCGACGACCCCTGTTCCCCGCGACCGCGGGGATGAACCAGTAGACGCGAATGCCGAGGCAGACGCGGAAACCTGTTCCCCGCGACCGCGGGGATGAACCGTGACAGGCGACACGGAAACCGACATGGCAGTCCTGTTCCCCGCGACCGCGGGGATGAACCGTCATGCTTCTCCAGCGGCGTGCACACCTTCTCCTGTTCCCCGCGACCGCGGGGATGAACCGAATTCGTGCCAGACCTCCGCGCTGTGCCGCTTCTGTTCCCCGCGACCGCGGGGATGAACCGCGTTCGATGGGATCGAGGACGGCGAGGCGGCCCTGTTCCCCGCGACCGCGGGGATGAACCGCCCGCCAGCCTGACCGGCGTCGCGGCCTCCGACTGTTCCCCGCGACCGCGGGGATGAACCGGCACCGGCTTTGTGATCTACACGCTGAACGACCTGTTCCCCGCGACCGCGGGGATGAACCGTCTATACGCAACCAGTGAAGCAAGGCGACACGCTGTTCCCCGCGACCGCGGGGATGAACCGAAACCATTACCACCTTGTCGCCTGCCGACGACCTGTTCCCCGCGACCGCGGGGATGAACCGATGGCGGCCGACGACGACACGCCGCTCTATCCCTGTTCCCCGCGACCGCGGGGATGAACCGGTGGGCGCGTCCTACATGAGCGACCTGGAGGACTGTTCCCCGCGACCGCGGGGATGAACCGCTGTGCTTCTTCCGTCGCGGTGAAACCAAGACCTGTTCCCCGCGACCGCGGGGATGAACCGATTTAGCCTCCTCTTTACGCCGGTTGGCGGCCCTGTTCCCCGCGACCGCGGGGATGAACCG
>NZ_FPBO01000001.1:68808-69208 GCF_900116645.1 Pseudoduganella namucuonensis
CGCTGCTGTTCCCCGCGACCGCGGGGATGAACCGTGCAACACGGGCGCGCCTTCGTGCAGATACTCCTGTTCCCCGCGACCGCGGGGATGAACCGCTGGTTCAGGTGGTCCCGCGCCAGCGTCAGCACTGTTCCCCGCGACCGCGGGGATGAACCGTCCTGCGCCGCCACGATGGCGGTCAGCGCGGACTGTTCCCCGCGACCGCGGGGATGAACCGCTCGGGGCTTTCTTTAGAGTGGTCGCTGATGACTGTTCCCCGCGACCGCGGGGATGAACCGCTGGCCACCGACAAGCGGGCGCTGGAGATCGCCTGTTCCCCGCGACCGCGGGGATGAACCGGGCACCGGCACGTTCAGCGACTGGACGCTCACCTGTTCCCCGCGACCGCGGGGATGAACCG
>NZ_FPBO01000001.1:69270-70405 GCF_900116645.1 Pseudoduganella namucuonensis
CACCTGTTCCCCGCGACCGCGGGGATGAACCGCTGATCAACAGCGACCGCACGTCGCTGGTCCACTGTTCCCCGCGACCGCGGGGATGAACCGCTGAACGAGCTGGCCCGGGAGCGCCGCGCCGCCTGTTCCCCGCGACCGCGGGGATGAACCAGGCGCTGGCCAGCGTTCACATCGGCACCATCCCTGTTCCCCGCGACCGCGGGGATGAACCGAATCCGCTGGTGCCGTGAAGGCGCGACCAGGCCTGTTCCCCGCGACCGCGGGGATGAACCGATGGGTGAGCTGAAATTCGACCGCGACGGCAACTGTTCCCCGCGACCGCGGGGATGAACCGCCAGACGGCGGATTGTGAAACGCTGTTGAAGTCTGTTCCCCGCGACCGCGGGGATGAACCGGCGTGATGCGTTTCCTGATCTCGGTAGTCCTGCTGTTCCCCGCGACGGCGGGGATGAACCGTGGTCGACCTTGCGGTCGGTCAGGTGGATGTCCTGTTCCCCGCGACCGCGGGGATGAACCGTGCGGACTTCGGGGAGGAAGCTCTTGTTTGCACTGTTCCCCGCGACCGCGGGGATGAACCGCCATGCCTCCTTCAATTCGTCGTCCGTCATCTCTGTTCCCCGCGACCGCGGGGATGAACCGGTCAGCTCAGCCAGCAGGGTGGTCGCCGCGCCCTGTTCCCCGCGACCGCGGGGATGAACCGCTCTACCACGCGGCCGACTTCGACAAAATCTGCTGTTCCCCGCGACCGCGGGGATGAACCGCCAATGCTGAATTCATCGCCGCCGCCAACCCCCTGTTCCCCGCGACTGCGGGGATGAACCGCTGGAAATCTGCTGCATCAGCGTCAGGTCCACCTGTTCCCCGCGACCGCGGGGATGAACCGCTGAAATATTGGGCGTTCCAGGGGCCGATGACCTGTTCCCCGCGACCGCGGGGATGAACCGACTCTGACCGAGAGTTCGGCTTCAAGCCGATCCTGTTCCCCGCGACCGCAGGGATGAACCGGTCTGCCGCGACCAGATGACCAAGCCGCAGTGCTGTTCCCCGCGACCGCGGGGATGAACCGAAACTGGCGATAGCCGAAATACCGGCTGGGATCTGTTCCCCGCGACCGCGGGGATGAACCGTCGCA
>NZ_FPBO01000001.1:70415-501006 GCF_900116645.1 Pseudoduganella namucuonensis
GGGATCTGTTCCCCGCGACCGCGGGGATGAACCGTCGCACCGACTACGCTCGTGGATCGCAGCGGCCTGTTCCCCGCGACCGCGGGGATGAACCGGAACCCGAGGTGCCGCCCACGCTCAGCCTGGGCTGTTCCCCGCGACCGCGGGGATGAACCGGATGGGCAGGCGCAGGCGGTGGGCGTGCCTGACTGTTCCCCGCGACCGCGGGGATGAACCGATGGCGATCGCCAACCTCGACGCGAAGACCAACTGTTCCCCGCGACCGCGGGGATGAACCGACCTTGTGCGGCTGGAGAAGCTTGCAGTCGGTCTGTTCCCCGCGACCGCGGGGATGAACCGGTCAACGTGCAACGCGATCCGCTGGACGTGGCCTGTTCCCCGCGACCGCGGGGATGAACCGTTGGCCGTGGACGAGAAGATGGCCATGGATCACTGTTCCCCGCGACCGCGGGGATGAACCGCTCACGCAGAAACAGCAGCAATTTGCGCTGGACTGTTCCCCGCGACCGCGGGGATGAACCGGTGGGGTGCACGGCGATCCAACGACTGCTGACCTGTTCCCCGCGACCGCGGGGATGAACCGCTCACGCAGAAACAGCAGCAATTTGCGCTGGACTGTTCCCCGCGACCGCGGGGATGAACCGGTGGGGTGCACGGCGATCCAACGACTGCTGACCTGTTCCCCGCGACCGCGGGGATGAACCGGAGAAGTACAAGGGCAAGGAAGTGGTTGGGCTCTGTTCCCCGCGACCGCGGGGATGAACCGCTGCCAGCGGACGCCAGCGACGGGCGGAAGATCTGTTCCCCGCGACCGCGGGGATGAACCGCGTGAGGAATCCAGCGCCGGGATGATGGAGCTCTGTTCCCCGCGACCGCGGGGATGAACCGGTGACGAAATGGTCCTCGCCGTTGATGCGCGCCTGTTCCCCGCGACCGCGGGGGTGAACCGTGTTCGCCCGCGTGGCCCTGCGCCTGCTGGCCCTGTTCCCCGCGACCGCGGGGATGAACCGCGCAGGCCGGCCGGGTCCTTCGGGCCGTTCACCTGTTCCCCGCGACCGCAGGGATGAACCGCGTTGCACGCGGCTGGCACCCGGCCCCGCCAACTGTTCCCCGCGACTGCGGGGATGAACCGTCGTACGGCAGTTCCCCGCTGTCCAGTGTGTTCTGTTCCCCGCGACCGCGGGGATAACCGTGAAACTTTCAGGCCGATCTTCGCCCAAGTCACTGTTCCCCGCGACCGCGGGGATGAACCGTCATCCAGTCCGACAAACTCCGGGCCATCGGGCTGTTCCCCGCGACCGCGGGGATGAACCGCAGGCCAGGGCGGCGAAGTAGAGCCCGCCCCTCTGTTCCCCGCGACCGCGGGGATGAACCGACGGGCCACGATATCGCGGCCCGTCCTTTGGTCTGTTCCCCGCGACTGCGGGGATGAACCGCTTCCTTCGTTGTTCATCTCCACGCGTATAGCCTGTTCCCCGCGACCGCGGGGATGAACCGGCCTGCGCGTAGCTGATGAACAGCACGCCATGCTGTTCCCCGCGACCGCGGGGATGAACCGCTGCTGCCGGGGCTGTCGCGATCTCTGCTGGACTGTTCCCCGCGACCGCGGGGATGAACCGATCGCGCCGGTGAAGCCGGCGAAACAGTTTCGCTGTTCCCCGCGACCGCAGGGATGAACCGACCGGATCGCTCATCGCCAACGCCTTCCTTACCTGTTCCCCGCGACCGCGGGGATGAACCGTTCAGCAACTACACCGAGCAGAACATTCTGCACTGTTCCCCGCGACTGCGGAGATGAACCGCAAAACGAAGCAGAAATGAACTCGTGACGCCACCTATTCCCCGCGACTGCGGGGATGAACCGGGATGCTTGGTACGAGTGGGGATACACCTACTCTGTTCCCCTCGACTGCGGGGATGAACCGGACGACGTGCTGATGGAGCGCGCCGTGGAGGCCTGTTCCCCTCGACCGTGGGGATGACCCGGGGTAGTAGTCCGTAACGTATGGCCGCACGATCTGTTCCCCGCGACTGCGGGGATGAACCAGGAGATTTTCTAATATGGCCGCACGCGACGTACTGTTCCCCGCGACCGCGGGGATGAACCGCTCTTTGCGAACGGCACGACACTGCGAGTACTCTGTTCCCCGCGACCGCAGGTATGAACCGCCGCCCAAGGGCGCGAACTTGAGGCGTTCATCTGTTCCCCGCGACTGTGAGGATGAACCGGAGTGTCTCATGGGCCCTAGCACCTTGATGTTCTGTTCCCCGCAAGTGCGGGGATGAACCGATCAGCAGGCAGGCTGTGGTGTATCAGGAGGACTGTTCCCCGCGAGCGCGGAGATGAACTGCAGTCGTTCGTCGCCGACATGGACACTTGCGTCTGCTTCTTGTCAGCGCTCGGGACATGGTGGGCTTTCGGTTTTAGAAGGAGCTCCGGAAATCAAAGTCATGACGCCTACTAGTGCCCAAGTTCGTGACCTCGGTGTGGTGGCAACTTGGATTCCCGCCTGCGCGGGAATGACGGGGCGTCGGCGGAACTCATTTCCCGCATGGCGACACCGTATTTCTATATAGATAACTATGGTCTCGGCGGAGTATGACTCGTTTTTCAATCTGATCTCGCTGTCGTATTGGCGGAGTTGTCCACCAGCCGGGTTACAATCCTGCCTTTATTAGATTTACGCGATATCGGCGGCCCCACCACGCGGGGCGGCCCCGGCCGGCCACGGCCGGGCGCGAGCAACTACGGATTCCTACAATATGACCAAGCAGCGCCCCGTCCTGAAACTGAAAACCGCCTCGGCGCCCGCCAGCGCGGCCCCAGCCAAGGGCGCGACGTCCCGGCCCGCGCCGGGCAAGGGCGGAGCTTACAAAGCCGGCCCCACACCGCCGTACAAGAGCGGACCGGCCGCGCGCCAGGACGGTCCCGGCAAGCCGCCGGCTGGCAAGGATGGCGCCGCGCGTCCACCGCGCAAGGACGGCGAGTTCAAGCCAGCGCCCTACAACAAGGACGGCGCCGCGCGTCCGCCGCGCCGGAACGAAGAGTCCCAGTCATCGCCATACAAGGACGCGGCGTCCAGGACGCCGAACAGGGACGCCGCCCCGAGGTCCGCCCCCGAGCGCGAGGCCACGCCCGGGGTCTCCCCCTACGGCGCCGGCCCCTCCAAGCACCCCGGCCGCGGCGGCCCGGCCAGGCGCGACGGCCAAGGCAAACCCTCGTTCCAGGACGACCACGCCCGCGCCCAGGACCGCTCCGGCGCCTCGCGCGCGCTGCCGTACAAGCCATCCCCCGTGCGCGCCGAGCCGGCCGAGCCCGGCCTGCGCGCCAGCCACCACCGCGACTTCAAGCCCGTGCTGCAGACCCAGTTCAAGACCGACCTGCGCCCCGATTCGCTGTCCTTCGCGCTGATGGGCGCGGCCACCGCCGTGGCCCAGGTGCGCACCGGCATGGCGCTGCCGCAGGCGCTGGCCGGCGTGTTCGCCAGCTCGGACGCCACGCCGCAATCGCGCGGCGCGATCCAGGACATCGCCTACCGCGCCATGCGCAAGCTGGGCCACAGCGACGCGCTGATCGCCATGATGGCGCCCAAGGCGCCGGATCCGCTGGTGGCCGGCCTGCTGGCCTGCGCGTTGCCGCTGATGCAGAAGGACGAGGACGGCACGTCGGCCTACGAGCAGTTCACCGTGGTCGACCAGACCGTGACGGCCGCCGCCGCCCATCCGGACACGGCGCGCGCGAAAGCCATGATCAACGCCGTGCTGCGCCGTTTCCAGCGCGAGCGCAAGGAGTTGCTGGAGGCGGCGCAGCTGCAGCCGGTGGCGAAATGGAACTATCCCCAATGGTGGATCGACGCCGTGCGCGCCGCCTATCCGGACCAGTGGCAGGCCGTGCTGGCCACCGGCAACCAGCCGCCGCCGCTGACGCTGCGCGTCAACGCCCGCAAGGGCACGGTGGAGGATTACCTGCAAACGCTGGAGCAGGCCGGCATCGCCGCCACCCGCATCGGCCCGCAGGCGGTGCGCCTGGCCAAGCCGGTCGGCGTGCACCTGATCCCGGGCTTCGACGAGGGCCTGGTGTCGGTGCAGGACGCGGCGGCCCAGCTGGCGGCGCAATTGCTCGACGTTAAGGATGGCCAGCGCGTGCTGGACGCCTGCGCGGCGCCCGGCGGCAAGACTTGCCACATCCTGGAACTGGCCGACGCGCAGGTCACCGCGCTGGACGCGGACGCCAAGCGCCTGCTGCGCGTGGGCGAGAACCTGGAGCGGCTGGGTCTCCAGGCCGCGCTGCAGCCGGCCGAGGCGCAAAACCGCGACTGGTGGGACGGCCAGGCCTACGACCGCATCCTGGCCGACGTGCCGTGCACGGCGTCCGGCATCGTGCGCCGCCACCCGGATATCCGCTGGCTGCGCCGCAAGGGCGATACGCTCCAACTTGCAACACTTTCGGCCAAAATTCTAGACAATCTTTGGCAGATGCTGGCACCGAATGGTAAATTGCTGTTCGTGACATGTTCGTTGTGGCCGCAAGAGTCCGAGGCGCAGGCGGCCGCTTTCGCGGCGCGCAATGGCGCGGTCCGCCTCGACGCGCCCGGTCAATTGCTGCCCACCGGCGGTTCCGAGCAGGATCACGATGGATTGTTCTACGCTTTGTTCCAGAAACATGCGTGAACGTTTTATCTGGCAAATTTCGACGGATCTACTGAGTACCGGCCCACTTGTGACGCGACGTTTTTTTCGACTCCTGGCTTGCCAGTTGCTGCTGCTGCTCGCGTGCGCGCTGCCGGCGGCGCACGCCGACGACACGGTGGAGATCACGCGCAACTACATCGAGGCGGCCGAGGAGGGCTACCGCCTGTCCGCCGCCTATTCCTTTGAACTGAACCACGGCCTGGAGGACGCGCTGCAGCACGGCCTGTCCCTGTACTTCACCACCGAGGTGGAGCTGACCCGGCCGCGCTGGTACTGGGTCGACGAGAAGGCCGTCTCCGTCAAGCGCACCGCCAAGATCTCCTACAACGTGCTGACGCGCCAGTACCATGTCGGCATCGTCGGCAGCGTGCAGCAGAGTTTCGCGGCGCTGGAGGACGCGCTGTTCCTGATACGCCGGCCCAGCCGCTGGGTGGTGGCGCCGCGCGGCGCCCTGAAGATCGGCGAGGTCTACAACGTGTCGCTGCGCATGCGGCTGGACCGCGACTTCCTGCCCAAGCCGATACAGGTGAACGCCTTCAACAACAGCGAGTGGCGCCTGGAAACCAAGAAAACCTTCCAGTACAGGGCGGAATAAGTGACACCGGCGTTGCGGTATCTGTTCGTCGTGGCCGGCGCCACCGTCAGCATCCTGCTGTTCCTGCTGGCCTCCGCCTCCGACAACTCCGGCTTCTTCGACCGCTATTACTCCTGGCTGCTGGGCTTGAACGCGGCGGTGGCGGTGGCGCTGCTGCTGCTGGTGGGCGTGTCGCTGTTCCGCCTGTATTCGCGCTACAAGGCCGGCAAGTTCGGCTCGCGGCTGATGACGCGGCTGGTGCTGCTGTTCGCCGGCATCGGCGTGCTGCCGGGCCTGGTGATCTTCCTCGTGTCGGTGCAGTTCGTCTCCCACTCGATCGAATCGTGGTTCAACGTGCGCATCGAGGAGGCGCTGGACGCCGGCCTGAACCTGGGCCGCGACGCGCTGGACAAGGCCGTCATCGAACTCAACGCGCAAACCAAGAAGACCGCCGGCCTGCTGGCCGAGGAGCAGTTCTACGCCGCGCCGGCCATCCTGGCGCGCTTCGTCAAGAACCATCCGGGCACGCAGAGCGCCATCATCGTCGACGCCGAGGGCGGGCTGATCGTCTCGGCCACGGGCCCGCAGCGCATCAACCTGTCGGCCGATTTGCCGAACTCGTCGATGCTGGCCACCGCCAAGAGCGAGGATGCCTACGCCATGGCCGAGGACGGCAGCGAGCTGCGCGACGACCGCGTGGGCGCGCCGCCGCCGCCCCAGCCGGACGCCGCCAACCAGCTGCGGGTGCGGGTGCTGATGGCGATCCCGGACCTGGTGCAGGCCAACGGCACCCACCTGGCGCCGCGCTACCTGCAGATCATCCAGGCGGTGCCGGTGCAGCTGGCCGCCAACGGCAAGATCCTGCGCACCGCCTACAGCGAATACAAGGAACGCTTCGTGGCGCGGGTCGGGCTGCGCAAGATGTATGTGGAGACGCTGACGCTGACGCTGCTGCTGGCCGTGTTCGGCGCGATCGCCGCCGCCTTCCTGATCGCCAACGACCTGGCCCAGCCGCTGCTGCTGCTGGCCGAGGGCACGCGCGCGGTGGCCGGCGGCGACCTGTCGCCGCGGCCCATCGTCGCCAGTTCGGACGAACTGGGCACGTTGACGCAGTCCTTCAACACCATGACGCGCCAGCTGTCGGACGCGCGCAGCGCCGTGGAGCGCAACCGCGCCGCGCTGCAGAACGCCAAGGCCCACCTGGAATCGGTGCTGGCCAACATGTCGGCCGGCGTGATGGTGCTGGACGGCGAGTTCCGCCTGGTCAGCTGCAACGATTCGGTCGAGCGCATCCTGCAGCACGCGGGCGTCACCCTGATCGGCCAGCAGCTGACCCAGATCGACGGCCTGCAGGAGTTCGCCGCCGCCATCGTCGCCGCCTTTTCCGCCCAGAGCGCGCACTCGGCGGCCGGGCGCCACCTGCAGCGCCTGCACTGGCAGCGTCAGATCGAGATCCCGCGCCCGCCCAACAGCCAGGACGACCACGACCTGACGCTGCTGACGCGCGGCTCGCGCCTGCCGGTCGAGAGCGGCAGCGGCTACATCGTCGTGTTCGACGACATCACCGACGTGATCGCCGCGCAGCGCTCCTTCGCCTGGGGCGAGGTGGCGCGCCGCCTGGCCCATGAAATCAAGAATCCGCTGACGCCCATCCAGTTGTCGGCCGAACGGCTGCAGATGAAGCTTGAAAACAAGCTCGAGATGCAAGCCGACGTGGACCTGCTCAACAAGGCCACCACCACCATCGTCAACCAGGTGGCCGCGATGAAGCGCATGGTCGACGACTTCCGCGACTACGCGAAGACGCCGCCCGCCGTGCTGGAGCCGCTGGACCTGAACGCGCTGGTGGAGGAGATCCTGAACCTCTACCTGAGCGGCGAGGGCAGCGACGTCATCCGCCTGGCGCTGGCGCCCAACCTGCCGCAGGTGATGGGCGATCCCACCCAGCTGCGCCAGGTCATCCATAATCTCTTGCAGAACGCCCAGGACGCGATGGCGGATCTGCCGGCCGGCACGGTCGAACCCCGCATCGACGTGGTCACCGAGGCCATCCATTACCAGAGCGCCGACGGCGGCACCCGGGTCGCGGTGCGCCTGGCGATCTCCGACAACGGCCCCGGTTTCGCGCCCAAAATCCTGGCGCGCGCCTTCGAGCCCTACGTGACTTCCAAGGCCAAGGGCACCGGTTTGGGCCTGGCGATGGTGAAAAAGATTATCGATGAACATGGGGGCCGGATCGATATCCAGAACCATGTCGATAGAAGTGGCGCTTCGGTACTGATTTTGCTGTTAAAGTTGGCACCGGTGCAGTTGGCATAATGTTGAAAGACTAATAAAATCATTGCTAGCCGTGCGGGCAGTCGTTGCCCCATGTCCAGCGAAGTGAACAAAGGCAGGGATAGATGGCAAACATTCTGGTAGTCGATGATGAAATGGGTATCCGCGAGTTGCTCTCCGAGATTTTGAGCGACGAAGGACATGCGATACAACTTGCCGAGAACGCGCAGCAGGCGCGCGAGGCGCGCGCGCAGGGCGCGCCCGACCTGGTCCTGCTCGATATCTGGATGCCGGACACGGACGGCGTCACGCTGCTGAAGGAATGGCAGCGCGACGGCTTGTTGACGATGCCGGTGATCATGATGTCCGGCCACGCCACCATCGACACGGCGGTCGAGGCCACGCGGATAGGCGCGTTGAATTTCCTGGAAAAACCGATCGCCATGCAAAAGCTGCTGAAGGCGGTGCAGGCCGGCCTGACGCGCGCGCAGGAGACGGTGCGCGCGCCGGCGCTGGCGCCGCGTCCGGCAGTGGCGCCGCCGCCCGAGGACGGCGCGCTGGCCGCCGGCGTGCCGTTCAGCGCGGCCGTGCCGCAGGCGCACGCGTCCGTGCGCGGCGCCGGCGCGACCGCCGGCGAGGGCCATATGTTCAACCTGTCGTTCGACCTGCCGCTGCGCGAGGCGCGCGACGCGTTCGAGCGCATGTACTTCGAGCACCACCTGGGCCGCGAGGGCGGCAGCATGACGCGCGTGGCCGAGAAGACCGGCCTGGAACGCACCCACCTGTACCGCAAGCTCAAGCAGCTGGGCGTCGAGCCCGGCAAACTGGCCAAGAAGAACCAATGACGGACGGGGCCGCCGCCGGCGGCACCCGCACCACGCTGGTCACCGGCCCCTCCGCGGCCGCGCGCGAAGCCGCCATCGCCGCCGCCCTGGCGGCGGACGGCGGCGCCGGACCGGCCGCCGTCGTCCTGGAAGGCCTGGCCGACGCCACCTCCCCCCTCGCCGCCAACGACCTGCCCGCCGTGCAGGTGTTGCGCATCGCCCCGGGTTGTCTTTGCTGCGCCGGCAACCTCGTTTTGCGGGTAACATTGAATCGTCTGCTGCGCCATCCGCCGGCGCGGCTGTACATCAGCCTGGCCAACGCGGAACACGCCGACCAGCTACGCGAAATGCTGTCGGATCCTCCTTATGTTAGTTTGCTAACCCTCGGACCATATTTGCATGCCGGCCTCACTTGAATTCCCTTTCCAGGGCCTCACCTCGAAGGTGTAAGGCGGAACCCTATGCTTCCGCCACTAAGCGCGAAGGAAGCGATATGAACCTGATCTATAACAGCGAGCAGTACAGTGTTGTTGAGTTTGGCGCCGACCGAGACCTGGAAGCCTTGCGGTTTGGGGGCTATGAAATCGTGGACAAGGGGGGCAAGCGGGAGATCTTCATCGCCGGCGTGCTGGCGCAATCGTTCCGTCGCGACGTCAACAAGCTCATCGCCGGAGAGCCGACGATGGAGGAGGTCGACGAATTCCTCGGCAGCTACGAGCCGCTGATGAGCCAGCCGGTGTTGCTGCACTAGCGGCCCGCCGGGGGCGCATGGTAAGGTGGGGGCTAGTAGACCAGCCCCCATCGACTATCTCCTATGTGCCAACTCCTGGGAATGAACTGCAATGTGCCGACCGACATTGTGTTTAGCTTCACCGGCTTCGCCATGCGTGGCGGCCAGACCGACACCCACCACGACGGTTGGGGCATCGCCTTTTTCGAGGGCGCCGGCGTGCGCCATTTCGTCGACCACGAGGCGGCCGTCAGTTCGCCGATCGCCGAGCTGATCAAGCGCTACCCGATCAAATCCAAGAACGTCATCGCCCATATCCGCAAGGCCACGCAGGGCGTGGTCGCGCTGGAGAACTGCCATCCCTTCGTGCGCGAGCTGTGGGGCCGCTACTGGGTGTTCGCGCACAACGGCGACCTGAAGGAATTCCACCCGGAACTCGACGGCGCCTACCGCCCGGTCGGCAGCACCGACAGCGAGCGCGCCTTCTGCTACATCCTGCAATCGCTGTGCCGCCGCTTCGGCGACCGCCGGCCCGAACGCGCCGCGCTGCGCGCGGCGCTGGGCGAACTGACGCGCGAAATCGCCGCGCACGGCACCTTCAACATGATGCTGTCCAGTGGCGGCGAGCTGTACGCGCATTGCTCCACCAGCCTGCACTACCTGGTGCGCCAGTACCCGTTCGAGACGGCCAGGCTGTCGGACGAGGACGTCAGCGTGGACTTTTCCCAGGTCACCACGCCGGACGACAGGGTGGCCATCATCGTGACCCAGCCGCTGACCACCAACGAGGCGTGGACCGCGTTCGCGCCCGGCGAGCTGAAGTTATTTCTGGACGGTATGCCCCAGCCTGAAGGCTACGCCTAAAATGTCCGAGACAATGCCGGGAATTGATGCCAAAATATCAGTTAATTCCCTGAATTGATGAGTTATAGTTGCCGTCTGGCATTACCCCACCTGAGACACTTCCATGATCGACCTTTCGACTAACGATACCGCTTCCAAGAACTTGCGCGTGCGCGAGTTTTACCTGGGACGGCAGCCGATACTGGATCGTAACCAGGCGCTGTTCGGCTACGAGTTGTTATTCCGCAACGCCCCCGTCGGCCCCGCCAACATCGACAGCGACCTCGGCGCGACCGCGTCGGTGATCGCGCACGCGGCCCAGCTGGGCATGGAGAAGGTGATCGGCGACGCGCTCGGCTTCGTCAACGTCGACGCCGATGTCATCATGAGCGACATCTTCGGTTTCCTGCCGCGCGAAAAAGTGGTGCTGGAAATCGTCGAGACCATGGAGGCCACGCCCGAGGTGCTGCGCCGCATGGCCGAGCTGGTGGGCCACGGCTTCAGCTTCGCGCTGGACGACGTGCTGGCCGAGACCGGCCAGGTGCAGACGCTGCTGCCGATGATCGAATACGTCAAGATGGACATGCGCAACACGCCGCTGCCCGTCTTGATGAAGCTGGCGCCGCGCTTCAAGCAGGACGGCAAGAAGCTGGTGGCGGAAAAGGTCGAGACGCGCGAGGAATTCAAGAATTGCCTGGACCTGGGCTTCGACTACTTCCAGGGCTATTACTTCGCCAAGCCGGTCATCATGAGCGGCAAGAAGCTGTCGCCGTCGCAGCTGGCCGTGATGGAGCTGATGACGCTGGTGACGTCGGACGCGGAGAACGCCGAGATCGAGCGCGCCATCAAGCGCGACGTGTCGCTGGCGCTGAACCTGCTGCGCCTGGTGAACACGCCGGCGGTGGGCGCGCGCCAGCGCATCGATTCGCTGAGCCAGGCCGTCACCATCCTGGGCCGCCGCCAGCTGCAGCGCTGGCTGCAGATCATGCTGTACGCCGAGCCGAGCAAGCGCGGCCACAGCATGACGCCGCTGCTGATGCTGGCCACCACCCGCGGCCGCCTGCTGGAACTGCTGGCGCACAAGCTGCGCCCCAGTCAGCGCAATGTGGCCGACACCGCCTTCACGGTCGGCATCATGTCGCTGATGGACACGCTGTTCGGCATCCCGATGTCCGAGATCCTGACCCAGATCCCCGTCAACGACGAGGTGCAGGACGCGCTGATGTACCGCGGCGGCTTCTTCGGCGACCTGCTGAAGCTGGCCGAATGCATCGAGCAGATCGAGGACATGGAGGGCCACATCGTGCCGACCCTGCGCGACCTGGCCATGTCGACCGACGAGCTGGTGGAACTGGAAATGGCCGCCTTCGAGTGGAGCGACAACGTGGTGCGCTACGCGCTGTAGGCGTCCCGGCGGCGAAAAAATGGCGAGCCGTGGCTCGCCATTTTGCTTTCTTGCCTGTCTACTTGTAGATGCCCGAGGCGACCAGCACGTCCTCGTATTTTTCCAGGTAGGTGGACTTGCTTTCCACGGTTTTCTGGATGGGATTCGGCCACTTGTAATCGACCCAGCCCTTGCCCTTGCCCTTGGCCAGTTCGATGAAAGACTTGACCATGGTCTTGCCCTCGGCGTCCTTCAGGTCCAGCACGTTCTTGCCGACGATTTTCTGGTTGGCCCCGTTGGCCCACTCCAGGCCCGTCATGTCGATGACGAAGATATAGAGGTCGCGGTCCTTGAACTGGCCGTTGGGGTTGTTGAACTCGGCGTACGCCTTTTCCTTGCCGTTGGCCTTCAGGTAGGCCACCGCCTTCTGCACCAGGGCGACGGCCTCCTCGGGCGTCCCGCGCTCGGCCGCCATCGCCCCGGGGGCGAAGCTCAGGCACATCAGAAACACGACTGCGGCGTTCAGCAAGGCTTTCATGAGTCCCCCTCCAAAGTGATGATATGAAATCCCACTCTAGGCAGTGACTGGCGGCCTGTAAAGAACGCCGGTCCCAAGTGTTGCCTTTACGCCAGTGCACCAAAAAAAAAGGGGTCAGGTTCGATATTCATAAATCGAACCTGACCCCTTTTTGCTTTTAGAGGTTGGGCGCCAGCCAGCGTTCCATGTCGGCCTTGTCCACCTTGCGGCGGGCCACCATGTCTTCCAGCTGGTCGTCGCCGATCTTGCCGACCACGAAGTACTTCGATTCCGGATGGGCGAAGTAGAAGCCGGACACGGCCGCGCCGGGGTACATGGCGAAGGACTCGGTCAACTCCATGCCGATCTCCTCGGCCTGCAGGTGCTTGAACATGTCGGCCTTCACGGTGTGCTCGGGGCAGGCCGGGTAGCCCGGCGCCGGGCGGATGCCCTTGTATTCCTCGGCGATCATCTGCTCGTTGCTCAGGTTTTCGCCGGCCTCGTAGCCCCACAGGTCCTTGCGCACGCGCTCGTGCATGTATTCGGCGAAGGCCTCGGCCAGGCGGTCGGCCAGCGCCTTCAGCATGATGGACGAGTAGTCGTCGTGCGCGTCCTCGAAGCGCTGCTCGTATTTCTCGATGCCCAGGCCCGAGGTCACGGCGAACATGCCGATGTAGTCCTTGATGCCGGACTCTTTCGGCGCGATGAAGTCGGCCAGGCACTGGTTGGGGCGCTGCACGCCGTCGATGACGGGCTTCACGCCCTGCTGGCGCAGGCCGTAGTAGGTGAAGGCCACGGTGTCGCGGTCGTCGTCGGTGTAGATCTCGATGTCGTCGTGGTTCACCGTGTTGGCTGGCAGCAGCGCGACCACGCCGTTGGCGGTCAGCCAGCGGCCGTCGATCAGCTTCTTCAGCAGCGCCTGGCCCTCCTCGAACACCTTGCTGGCGGCCTCGCCCACCACCTCATCCTTCAGGATGGCGGGGAAGGGGCCGGCCAGGTCCCAGGTCTGGAAGAACGGGCCCCAGTCGATGTAGTTGGCCAGCGTGGCCAGGTCCACGTTCTTGAACACGCGGCGGCCGACGAACTTCGGCTTCACCGGGGCGAACGCCAGCTTCATCTTGTTGGCGCGCGCGGCGGCCAGCGAGACGATGGGCAGCGCCTTCTTGTTGGCGTGCTGCTCGCGGATGCGG
Source organism: Pseudoduganella namucuonensis (assembly GCF_900116645.1). Lineage (GTDB taxonomy): Bacteria > Pseudomonadota > Gammaproteobacteria > Burkholderiales > Burkholderiaceae_D > Rugamonas > Rugamonas namucuonensis. The sequence continues at coordinate 83,447 of NZ_FPBO01000001.1, forward strand.
GCGTAGTCGTGCTCGATGTCCTCGATGTATTGCTCGCGGCTTTCCGGCGTCAGCAGCGACTGCGCCACCGACACCGAGCGCGACGCGTCCGGCACGTAGACCACGGGACCGTCGTAGTTGTGGGCGATCTTCACGGCCGTGTGGGCGCGGCTGGTGGTGGCGCCGCCGATCAGCAGCGGGATCTTCAGCATGCGGAAGTGCTCGTCGCGCTGCATTTCCTTGGCCACGTGGGCCATTTCCTCCAGCGACGGCGTGATCAGGCCGGACAGGCCGATGATGTCGGCGTTCTCGACCTTGGCGCGCGCCAGGATCTCGGAGGCCGGCACCATCACGCCCATGTTGACCACTTCGAAGTTGTTGCACTGCAGGACCACGGACACGATGTTCTTGCCGATGTCGTGCACGTCGCCCTTGACGGTGGCGATCACGATCTTGCCCTTGGGCTTGGCGACGATGCCGGTGCGCGCCTCTTCCGCCTTCTTTTCCTCCTCGATGTAGGGGATCAGGTGGGCCACGGCCTGCTTCATCACGCGCGCCGATTTCACCACCTGCGGCAGGAACATCTTGCCCTGGCCGAACAGGTCGCCGACGATGTTCATGCCGTCCATCAGCGGGCCCTCGATCACGTTGATCGGGCGGCCGCCGCTGTTGAGCACTTGCTGGCGCATTTCCTCGGTGTCGTCGGTGATCCACTGCGTGATGCCGTGCACCAGCGCGTGCGCCAGGCGCTTCTCGACCGGCGCGTTGCGCCATTCCAGGTTCTGTTCCTGCTGCTTGCCGCCGGCCTTCAGGGTGCCGGCGAACTCGATCATGCGCTCGGTGGCGTCGTCGCGGCGGTTCAGCACCACGTCCTCGACGCGCTCGCGCAGCTCGGCAGGCAGGTCGTCGTAGACGCCCACCATGCCGGCGTTGACGATGCCCATGGTCATGCCGGCCTTGATGGCGTGGTACAGGAACACGGTGTGGATCGCCTCGCGCGCCGGGTCGTTGCCGCGGAAGGAGAAGGACACGTTGGACACGCCGCCCGAGATCTTGGCGTGCGGCAGATTGTCCTTGATCCAGCGGGTGGCGTTGATGAAGTCCACCGCGTAGTTGTTGTGCTCCTCGATGCCGGTCGCCACGGCGAAGATGTTGGGGTCGAAGATGATGTCCTCGGCCGGGAAGCCGACCTGTTCGGTCAGCACCTTGTAGGCGCGCGCGCAGATCTCGATCTTGCGCTCGAAGGTGTCGGCCTGGCCCTTCTCGTCGAAGGCCATGACGATCACGGCGGCGCCGTAGCGGCGGCACAGCTTGGCCTGGCGGATGAACTCCTCCTCGCCTTCCTTCATCGAGATCGAGTTGACGATGGATTTGCCCTGCACGCACTTCAGGCCGGCCTCGATCACGCTCCATTTCGAGGAGTCGATCATGATGGGCACGCGCGAGATGTCCGGTTCGGAGGCGATCAGGTTCAGGAAGCGCGTCATGGCCGCTTGCGAGTCCAGCATCGCCTCGTCCATGTTGATGTCGATGACCTGGGCGCCGTTCTCCACCTGCTGGCGCGCCACCGACAGCGCCTCGTCGAACTGCTCGTTCAGGATCATGCGGGCGAAGGCCTTGGAGCCGGTCACGTTGGTGCGCTCGCCGACGTTGACGAACAGCGAGTCGTCGTCGATGGTGAACGGTTCCAGGCCGGACAGGCGCTGGGCGATCTTCACTTCCGGCACGGCGCGCGGCTTGGTGTCGGCCAGCAGCGCGGCGATGGCGGCGATGTGGTCCGGCGTGGTGCCGCAGCAGCCGCCGGCGACGTTGATGAAGCCGGCGTCGGCGAACTCGCGCAGCAGGGCCGAGGTGTCGGCCGGCAGCTCGTCGAAGCCGGTGTCGCTCATCGGGTTGGGCAGGCCGGCGTTCGGGTAGATGCAGACGTGGGTGTCGGCGATCTGCGACAGTTCCTCGGCGTAGGGACGCATCAGCGCCGCGCCCAGCGCGCAGTTCAGGCCGATGGTCAGCGGACGCGCGTGGCGCACCGAGTTCCAGAAGGCCGGCACGGTCTGGCCGGACAGGATGCGGCCGGAGGCGTCGGTGACGGTGCCGGAGATCATCAGCGGCAGGCGCTCGATCCCGGGATGCTCGTCGAAGTACTGGTCGATGGCGAACAGGGCGGCCTTGCAGTTCAAGGTGTCGAAGATGGTTTCCACCAGCAGCACGTCGGAGCCGCCGTCCACCAGGCCGCGCACCTGGTCGTAATAGGACGCCACCAGCTGGTCGAAGGTGATGTTGCGGGCGGCGGGGTCGTTCACGTCCGGCGAGATCGAGGCGGTCTTCGGCGTCGGGCCGAGCGCGCCGCAGACGAAGCGCGGCTTGTCCGGCGTGCTGTATTTCGCCGTCGCCGCCTTCGCCAGCCTGGCCGCCTCCACGTTCATCTCGTAGGCCAGGTGGGCCATGTGGTAGTCGTCCTGGGCGATGGTGGTGGCGCCGAAGGTGTTGGTTTCGATCAGGTCCGCGCCGGCCGCCAGGTAGCGTTCGTGGATCTCCTGGATCACCTGCGGCTGCGTCAGGGTCAACAGCTCGTTGTTGCCCTTGACGAACAGCTCGCGCGCGCCGCTATCGGCGGGGGCGGCGAAGTCCACGAAGCGGCCGGTCGGGCCGCCGCGGTAAGCCAGCTCATCGAGCTTGTATTGCTGGATGATGGTGCCCATCGCGCCGTCCAGGAACATGATGCGGCGGGACAGGATCTCGCGCAGTTGCGTTTCGGTCTTGGAACGGGCTGGCAGGCTGGCTTTGTTGTTCATTTCATACTTTCTGGAGCGTGGCGGGGGGAACTTTACCGGGTCTAAAATTATACGGCATTGCCACGCCGCTGGCTTGGCGCCGGCGGGGGGCCGATCATCCAGCATACCGTTCGTGGTTCCGGTAACATTGCGGGCATGAAAATAACCGTTATCATCTCCGCGCACAAAAAGCGCCGTGAAATGGAATTCGTGCTGGCCGGCTACGCGGCGCAGACACGCCCGGCGGACGAGATCATCGTCTCGCAGGACGGGGAATTCCCTGAAATCGCCGAGGCGGTGGCGAATTCGCGCCACCTCGGCCTGCCGCTGATCCACCTGACCCAGGAACACCGCGGTTTCGGCAAGTGCCGTGCGCTGAACAAGGCCATCCTGCAGGCGACCGGCGACCTGTTGCTGTTCACCGACGGCGATTGCGTGCCGCGCGACGACTTCGTCGAAACCTATCTGCGCCTGAGCCGTCCCGGGACCTTCCTGGCCGGCGGCAGCCACATCAGCGTGCCCGAGCAGTACCACCAGGCCCACGACCTGCGCCAGCACATCCTGGACCAGAAACTGTTCGACTACGCCTTCCTGAGCGCCATCCCCGGCTTCGACAAGAGCCGCAACCGGCTGCTGCGCAATCCCCGCTTGCAGCGCTTCTACGACTTCCTGTCGCCGCGCAACGCCTTCAGCGGCGCCAACAGCTGCGCCTGGCGCATCGACGTGCTGAAAGTGGGCGGCTTCGACGAGAGCATGGCCTACGGCGGCGAGGACTTGAACATGGGCCTGCGGCTCAACAACATCGGCGTGCGCGGCGTGCGCGCGCGGCACTCCATCGTCAGCCTGCACCTGGATCACGGACGCGGCTATTACGACGCCGCGCTGCACCAGGCCAACCAGGCGTGGAACCGGGAAGTGCGCGCCAAGGGCATCGTGTATCCGCGCGCCTCGCCCATCCGGCCCCATGAGCTGATGGGGCAGGCCGCCGACCGGCACCGCTGAGCATTGGATTTGTGCGTCGAACGCGCAAATCATGTGCTTCCAGCTGGCTGGCGTGCTTCGGGCGCGCGTCCTACGATGGTGACACTCAACCACCGATAGGAGTCACACCATGCCCATCCTGAACCTCACCCTGTCCACCGCGCCGGACCTTGAAACCTCGCGCCAAGCCGCCGCCATCCTGCTGCGCCTGACCCACGGCATCCTGCACAAGGCGCAGCCGCTGACCTCGATCGCCATCTCGCACGTGCCGCCGGAGCACTGGTACATCGGTGAGCGGACGCTGGCGGACCACGGGCGGGCCAGCTTCTTCCTCGACATCAAGATCACCGACGAAACCAACACCGCCGCCGAGAAGGCCGCCTACATCGCGGCCGTGTTCGAGGAGATGGCGGCGTTGCTGGGACCGCTGCACGAGGTCAGCTACGTCCACATCGACGACGCCCGTCCCGCCGCCTGGGGCTACGGCGGACTAACCCAGCAGTACCGCGCCGTCAAGAAGATGGAACAGGCCGCGTAGGGTGGGGGCGCGCCGGCTCGCCACGCGTGCATGCCAGCGCCGCGTGCTTCAATCCCAGCGGCGCTGACGATAATACTCGGCGGCGAAATCGACGAAGGCGCGCACCTTGGGCGACAGGTGGCGGTTTTGCGGATACAGCACGAACAGCTCGCGCGGCTTCAACGTGTAGCCCGGCAGCAGCCGGACCAGCGCGCCGCTTTTCACATCCCCGTGCACGATGAAGTCGGCCGTGGCGGCGACGCCCAGCCCCGCCAGCGCCGCCGTGCGCAGGGCGATGCTGGTGTTGGCTTGCAGCTTGCCCTTGACCTCGACGGTCTCGGCCGCGCCGCTTTCACCGGTGAAAGTCCACTCGCGCGGACGCGGCTGCTGCGTGTACACCAGGCAGTTGTGCCGCGCCAGGTCGGCCGGCGTTCGCGGCGCGCCGTGCCGCCGCACATAGTCCGGACTGGCGACCGCCAGCACGGCGCTGTCGGCCAGCTTGCGCGCGATCAGCGTGGAGTCGGGCAGTTCGCGCGTCAGGCGCAGCGCGACGTCGAAGCCGTCCTCGATCAGGTCCACCATGCGGTCGTTGCACACCAGGTCCACTTGCAGTTCGGGGTGGAGCGCGATGAAGTCCGGCAGCCAGGTGGCCAGTTCCGTGGTGCCGAAGGCCATCGGCGCGTTGACGCGCAGCGTGCCGGACGGCCGCGCCTGGTGCTGGCCGACGGCGAGGTCGGCATCGTCCAGGGCGTCGAGGATCTGGCGGCTGGCCTCGTAGTATTGCCTGCCCGCCTCGGTGAGGGCGATGCGGCGCGTGCTGCGGTTCAGCAGTTGCGCGCCCAGCCGCGCTTCCAGTTGCTTGATCTGGCGCGACACCTGGGAATGGGTGGTGCCGGCCGCTTCGGCGGCGGCCGTGAAGCTGCCCAGCTCGACCACGCGGCGCAGCGCGCGCAGCGCCGCGAGCTGGTCCAGGCGGGCGGTGTCGCTCAAGGGCGAGGCTGGCGATCGGCCAAGGACTCAGGCAAAGCGCAGGCCGTCGAGCGGGAAGCCTTTGATGAACTCGCTGGCCGCCAGGCGCTTGCCGCCCGGCTTTTGCAGTTCGGTCAGGCGCAGCGAGCCGCCGCCGCCGCAGGCGACCACGATGCCGTGCTGCGCGTCGGCCGCCAGCACCTGGCCGGCCGGCGCGCTGCTGTCGGCGTCCAGCACCTCGGCGCCCCACAGCTTGATGGTGACGCCGTTGACGTCCGCGTGGGCGCCGGGGAAGGGGTTGAAGGCGCGGATCTTGCGGCCGATGTCGCGCGCGGACTGGTTGAAGTCCAGCGCGGCCTCTTCCTTGCTGATCTTGGCCGCGTAGGTGACGCCGTTTTCCGGCTGCGGCACGGCCTCGTAGATGCCCTGCTCGATCTTGCGCATCACCTTGACCACCATCTTCGCGCCCAGCGCGGCCAGCTTGTCGTGCACGGCGCCGGTGGTGTCGTGCGGGCCGATCGGCAGGCGCTCGATCAGCAGCATGGGGCCGGTGTCCAGGCCTTCCTCCATCCGCATGATGGTCACGCCGGTCTCCGCGTCGCCCGCCTCGATCGCGCGGTGGATCGGCGCGGCGCCGCGCCAGCGCGGCAGCAGGGAGCCGTGGATGTTGATGCAGGGCTTGATGTCGAGCGTGCTGCGCGGCAGGATCAGGCCGTAGGCGGCCACCACCATCGCGTCGTAGTCGGTCGATGTCAACAACTCATGGGCTTGCTTCGCCTCGGCGGCGCGCAGCGGGTCCTTGCTGTCCATGCGCAGCGACAGCGGCTGGGCGACGGGAATGCCGTTGGCCGTCGCGTACTGCTTGACGGCCGAGGGCTGTAAATGCATGCCGCGCCCGGCAGGGCGGTCGGGCTGGGTCAGGACCAGGGGGATGTCGAAACCCGACTCGTGCAGGGTCTGGAGCGCTACTGCCGCGAATTCGGGCGTGCCGGCGAAGATGATCTTCATTGTTGTTCCTCTTGGGTTGCATGCGCGCGGCCTGCGGCGCCGGCAGGGGTCGGCCGGGGGGCAGGGATCAGTAGCGGCGGCCTTGCAGCGCCTTGTCGCGCGCGATGCCCCGTTCTTCCTTGATCATTTTGGTCTTGATACGGTTGCGCTTCAAGGGGGAAAGGTACTCGACGAACACTTTGCCCACCAAATGGTCCATTTCGTGCTGGATGCACACGGCCAGCAGGCCGTCCGCCTCCAGCTCGAACTGCTCGCCCTTGACGTCGAACGCGCGCACCTTCACGCGCGACGGGCGCTCCACGCCGTCGTACACGCCGGGCACGGACAGGCAGCCCTCGTCGTAGACCTGGCGGTCCTCGCTGGTCCAGATGATTTCGGGATTGATGAACGCGGTCAGCCCTTCCTTGGTCTCGGTGACGTCGATGACGATCACCTGCTCGTGCACGTCCACCTGGGTCGCGGCCAAGCCGACGCCGGGCGCCTCGTACATGGTTTCGGCCATGTCGTCGACCAGTTTGGCCAGGCGGGCGTCGAAGGCGTTGACGGGCTTCGCGATCTTGTGCAGGCGCGGGTCGGGGTAGCGGAGGATATTCAGTATGGACATTCGGGTGATCTGGTGACTTAAAAATGCAACAGGCGCACCCTGCGGCGCAGCGTGCTTTCTCTTGCTAGTTCAGGGTATTATGGGCAGAATTTGATTTAATTCGGCTTGCCGTAGGGCAAGCATCCTCTGTGGATCGGCCCGCCGTCATCGCCGCCGTTCACGGCGCATCAACGGCGCATCTATCGGACATATTAATGAAAAATTTTAGCACAGTCGGCGCACGCCTGTTGGTCGCCAGCGCCATCTACGGTGTGACGGCCGCCTCCGCTCAGGCCCTGCAGTGCGATTTCCGTCCCAACGCGCCGGACCAGCACGTGGTGGTCAAGGGCGACACCCTGTGGGACATTTCCGGCAAGTTCCTCGAGCGTCCGTGGTGCTGGCCGCAGGTGTGGGGCATGAACCGCGAGGAGATCCGCAATCCGCACTGGATCTATCCGGGCCAGATCGTCTACCTGGACCGCGCCTCGGGCCGGCTGCGCCTGGGCACGCCGGTCGGCGCGCGCGGCGCCGGCGGCGCGGGCGGCGACCCGTCCGGCCTGCGCCTGTCGCCGCAGCTGCGCATGGAGGGCCTGGGCAAGGACGCGGTGCAATCCATCCCCACCGGCGACATCGAACCCTTCCTGTCGCAGCCGCTGATCATCGAGGACGACGAGCTGCAAAACGCGCCGCGCATCATCGCCGCCCAGGAGGGCCACGTCTTCCTCGGCAAGGACGAGAAGGCCTATGTGCGCGGCGACCTCAAGGATGGCACCTCCTTCCAGGTGTTCCGTCCCGGCAAACCGCTGAAGGACCCGGTCACCAAGGCCGTGATCGGCCAGGAGGCGTTTTACCTGGGCACGCTGAAACTGACGGCGGCGGCCAAGCCGGGCTCCGACGTGCACACCTTCCTGGTGGCGACCGCCAAGGAGGAAATGGGCAAGGGCGACCTGCTGATGCAGACCCCGCCGACGCCGATGCGCAACTACGTGCCGCACCCGCCGGAGCGCAAGGTGGACGCGGCGGTGGTGGCGATTTACGGCGGCGTCTCGCACGCCGGGCAGAACCAGGTTGTGAGCATCAACCGCGGCAAACTTGACGGACTCGATATCGGCTCCGTGCTGCAGCTATACCATAAGGGGAAGACGGTGACCGATCCGGGCGCCAGCAAAGGCTGGCACAACCTGGGGAATCCGCAGGTCAAGCTGCCGGACGAGGAAGTGGGCAGCTTGTTTATCTTCCGCGTGTTCAAGCATATTTCCTACGGCCTGATCATGCAGGTGACGGAGCCAGTCGAGGTGGGCGACGTCGCCAAATCGCCGGAGTGACCCCCACCGTGCAAGCCACGGACCACCAACCCCCAACCGCCCAGCCCGCCGCTCAGCCGAACCCGGCCGGCGCGCCGGCGGGACACGCCGCCGCGGCGGCATCGGACGCGGCCACCGCATCGAACGCGACCGCTTTTGCGGACGTGTCCGCCGCGCCGGACGCGCCTGCGCTCGGCGGCGCCGAACTGGCCGCCTGGTTGCGCCTGAGCGAGACGCCCGGCGTCGGGCCCACCGCGGCCGGCGCGCTGCTCGCGGCGCTGAACGATCCCCCATCCATTTTCCGGGCCGAGCCCGACACCCTGTCGCGCTTGCTGGGCGAGGCGCTGCCGCCGGCGCGGGTGGCGGAGGCGGTCCAGGCGCTGCGCCATCCCGGCGCCGCGGTGCTGGACGAGGCGGCGCGGCAAACGGACGCCGCGCTGGCCTGGCACGTCCAGCCGGGCAACGCCGTCCTGACCCTGCACAGTCCCGGCTATCCGCCGCAGCTGCGCGAAATCCCGAATCCGCCGCTGCTACTATATATAAAGGGACGGCGCGAATTGCTGGCGCGGCCGGCGCTGGCCATGGTCGGCAGCCGCAACGCCAGCATGCAGGGCATGGCCAACGCCGAGCATTTCGCTGCGGCGCTGTCGCGCCAGGGGGTGACCATCGTGTCCGGCCTGGCGCTGGGCATCGACGCGGCCGCGCACCGGGGCGGGCTGGCCGGCGGCGGCTCCACGGTGGCCGTGATCGGCACCGGCATCGACCGCAGCTATCCGGCCCGCAACCACGAGCTGGCGCTGCGCATCGCCGACCAGGGCTGCATCGTCAGCGAGTATCCGCTGGGCACGCGTCCGCTGTCGGCCAACTTCCCGCGCCGCAACCGCGTCATCAGCGGGCTGGCGCGCGGCGTGCTGGTGGTCGAGGCGGCGGTCGGCTCCGGCTCGCTGATCACCACCCGCTACGCGCTGGCCCAGGGCCGCGACGTGTTCGCCATCCCCGGCTCCATCCATTCCTCCCTCAGCAAGGGCTGCAACGACCTGATCAAACAGGGCGCCAGGCTGGTGGAGACGGTGGACGACGTGCTGGGCGAAGTGCTGCCCGGCGCCAGGTCCGAGCGGGCCGGCGCGCGGGCCGCCGTCACCCTCCAGCTAAAGGAAGAGCTGGAGGCCTTGCTGCTGGCGCTGGGCCACGATCCGGCCGGCGCCGAGGCGCTGGCGCTGCGCGCGGGACTGGCGCCGGCCGCCGCGCAAGGCCATCTGCTGGCCCTGGAACTGGCCGGACTGGTGGAGAGATTGCCCGGTGGAATCTTTCAAAGGATCAAGACCTGAGGCCCGCGCTATTGCGGTGCGGGGCTTGTGTTTGGCCGATCTTAACTGTTAGAGTAGCGCCATGTTCGACATCCTAGTTTATCTCTACGAGACTTATTACCGACCCGACGCGTGCCCGGAACCGGCCGCTTTGGCGAGGAAACTGTCCGCCGTCGGTTTCGACGACGTCGAGATATCCGAGGCGCTGGTCTGGTTGACCGACCTGACCGCCATGGCTGGCGCCGAACAGGCGCTGACGGCCGCTTCCACCGGTACCCGCTACTATGTGGAAGAGGAAAAGGATGCGCTGGGCACCGCCGCGATCGGCTTCATCCAGTTCCTCGAGAGCGCGCAGGTGCTGTCGCCGCTGCAGCGCGAAATCGTCATCGAGCGCGCGTTGGCGCTGGAGGAAATGCCCGTGTCGCTGGGCAAGCTGAAGGTCATTGTGCTGATGCTGCTGTGGAGCCAGGGCAAGGAACCGGACGCGCTGATGTTCGACGACCTGTTCGGTTCCGATGAAGACCAGATGCCGCGTCTGCTGCACTGAACCGCTTATCAGCTTGCTTATCCGCTGCCCACCCGCCTGCGCGCCACGCAAGCCTGCGCGCCGTATCGGCTAGCCCTACGGCCCGCGACAATTACAGTATAAAAAAGAGAATACACAATATGAGCAAAACCCTCATCATCGCCGAGAAGCCATCTGTCGCGAACGACATCGCGAAGTCGCTGGGCGGCTTTACCAAGCACGATGAGTACTTTGAATCCGACGAATACGTGCTGTCCTCGGCCGTCGGCCACCTGCTGGAGATCGCCGTGCCGGAAGAGCACGACGTCAAGCGCGGCAAGTGGAGCTTCGCGCACCTGCCGATGATCCCGCCGTACTTCGCGCTGAACCCGATCGCCAAGACCGAGTCGCGCCTGAAAGTGCTCAACCGCTTGATCAAACGCAAGGACGTCACCGGCCTGATCAACGCATGCGACGCGGGCCGCGAGGGTGAACTGATCTTCCGCCTGATCGCGCAAAACGCCAAGGCCAAGCAGCCGGTGCGGCGCCTGTGGCTGCAGTCGATGACGCCCAACGCGATCCGCGAGGGCTTCACCCACCTGCGCAGCGACGAGGAAATGCTGCCGCTGGCGGACGCCGCGCGCTGCCGCTCGGAGGCGGACTGGCTGATCGGCATCAACGGCACCCGCGCCATGACCGCCTTCAACTCGAAAGAGGGCGGCTTCTACCTGACCACCGTGGGCCGCGTGCAGACGCCGACCCTGTCGATCGTGGTCGAGCGCGAGGAGAAGATCAAGAAGTTCGTCTCGCGCGACTACTGGGAAGTGCGCGCCGAGTTCATCTGCGCGGCCGGCGTGTACGAGGGCCGCTGGCTGGACACCGGCTTCAAGAAGGACGAGCACGACCCCGAGAAGCGCGCCGAGCGCCTGTGGTCGAAGGCCGCCGCCGACAGCATCGCCATGGCCTGCAAGGGCAAGATCGGCAATGTCACCGAGGAATCGAAGCCGACCACGTCGATGGCCCCCGGCCTGTTCGACCTGACCAGCCTGCAGCGCGAGGCCAACGGCCGCTTCGGCTTCTCGGCCAAGAACACGCTGGGCCTGGCGCAGGCGCTGTACGAGAAGCACAAGGTGCTGACCTACCCGCGTACCGATTCGCGCCACCTGCCGGAAGACTACATCGACACCACCAAGCAGGTGCTCAATGTGCTCACCGAGAACAACAACTACCACACCTTCGCCAAGCAGATCCTGGCCAAGGGCTGGGTCAAGCCGAACAAGCGCATCTTCGACAACACCAAGATCTCGGACCACTTCGCCATCATCCCGACCGGCATCGCGCCCAAGGGCTTGTCCGAGCCGGAACAGAAGCTGTACGACCTGGTGACGCGCCGCTTCATGGCCGTGTTCTTCCCGGCCGCCGAGTTCCAGGTCACCACCCGCTACACCGAGGTGTCCGGCCACCAGTTCAAGACCGAGGGCAAGGTCATGACCAATCCGGGCTGGCTGGCGATCTACGGCAAGGACGTGGCCGCCGACGACGACAAGGAAGGCAGCGGCATGCTGGTGCCGGTCGCCAAGGGCGAGAAGGTCAAGACCGAGAAGGTCACGCCGAACGGCCTGGTGACCAAGCCGCCCGCGCGCTATTCGGAGGCGACCCTGCTGTCCGCCATGGAGGGCGCCGGCAAGCTGGTCGATTCGGACGAGCTGCGCGACGCCATGGCCGGCAAGGGCCTGGGCACGCCTGCGACGCGCGCGGCCATCATCGAGGGCCTGCTGACCGAGAAATACCTGCTGCGCGAAGGCCGCGAGCTGATCCCGACCGCCAAGGCGTCGCAGCTGATGACCTTGCTGCGCGGCCTGGGCGTGAACGAGCTGACCGCGCCGGAACTGACCGGCGAGTGGGAATACAAGCTGTCGCAGATGGAGAAGGGCCGCATCTCGCGCGAGGAATTCATGCGCGAGATCGCCCAGATGACGCAGATCATCGTCAAGCGCGCCAAGGAATACGACAACGAGACCATCCCCGGCGACTACGCCACGCTGCAGACGCCATGCCCGAACTGCGCCGGCGTGGTGAAGGAGAACTACCGCCGCTTCGCCTGCACCAAGTGCGAATTCTCGATGAGCAAGACGCCGGGCAGCCGCCAGTTTGAAATCGCCGAGGTGGAAGAGCTGCTGAAGGAACGCACCATCGGTCCGCTGCAGGGCTTCCGCTCCAAGATGGGCCGTCCGTTCGCCGCCATCCTGCGCATCGTGCGCGACGAGGACATCGGCAACTTCAAGCTGGAGTTCGACTTCGGCCAGAACGACGAGGAGGGCGAGGACGGCGAGGGCGTCGACTTCACCGGCCAGACGCCGGTCGGTCCCTGCCCGAAATGCAATGCCGGCGTGTACGAAATGGGCCTGGCCTATGTGTGCGAGCACAGCGTCGCCAAGCCGAAGACCTGCGACTTCCGCAGCAGCCGCATCATCCTGCAGCAGGAAATCCTGCCCGAGCAGATGGGCAAGCTGCTCAACGAGGGCAAGACCGACCTGCTGCCGGGCTTTGTCTCGCAGCGCACGCGCCGCGCGTTCAAGGCCTTCCTGGTGAGGGGCAAGGACGGCAAGGTCAGCTTCGAGTTCGAACCACGCAAGGCCAAGCCTGGCGCCAAGGGCAAGGAAGCCGTCGAGGGCGAAGGCGCGGAAGCGGCGGCGGTGGAAGGCGACACCGCTGCGGCGCCGGCCAAGAAGCCGGCGGCGAAGAAAGCCGCGGCGAAGCCGGCCGCCAAGGCGGCCGCCAAACCGGCGGCCAAGAAAGCGCCGGCGAAAAAAGCGCCGGCCAAGAAGGCCGCCGCGACGGCCGAGTAAGCAAAACGGGACCGCGAGGTCCCGTTTGTTTTCGTGGCGCCACCTCGCCTAATCGATGGTGGCGAGGCGCCAGAGGTGGTGAGGGGCGTAGGGGATGGCGACCAGGTCGCCGACGCACCAGAGCCGCAACCGGTCCGGTTCCAGCGCGCTGGCGGCCGGCACCTCCCGGCCCTCCAGCCAGGGCAGCGTGGAACCGGCGACGGTCCAGTTGCCGCCCTTGTGCAGCACCGTGATCTCGGTCCATTCCCCCGCCAGTGGCGATTGCGGATCGAACACGTCCGCCGGGCTGCCGCAAGCCCAGCCCATCCAGCGCTCGCCCGCCACCAGATAGGCCACCGCCTCCGAATGGGGATCCTCGAAGCGCAACCCCAGCATCGGGCCGGACGCCATCCGCACCCAGTCCTCCTCGTAGCTGTTGTCCACGCCGGTCTCGTGCAAGGCGTCCGCGTCCTTGAAGCGCATCCAGCCGGCGTCCAGGTCCTCGCCGAGCGCCGGGAAGGCGATCTCGGGGTGCCATTCGCAGCGCTCGCCAGCGACGACGGTGGCGCCGGCGAAACCGGTCTGCGCGCCGAAACGGGCCAGTTGGCTGGCGGGTAGCACGGCCACGTGGGCGCGGTCGCGCGGGGCGGGGCGATCGAAGGGAATCCGCAGGTCGATATGGAAGCGTCCAGCCTGCAGCCACCACACTTGCGTGCTCATGTCGCTGCTGCCGTCGCTGCGCCAAATGCCAGTCCGGCGCCACAAGCCCTGGTAGATCGCCGGCACTGTCATGGTATCAGCGTAGGTCGTCCGTATAGAAATAGACCGTGCCGCGCAAGGCGGACGGCAGCGCGTTGAGCGCCGCCGCCAGTGCCGCCGCGTCCGGTTCCGCCATGCCGTTCTTGGCGACGCGAACTGGCGCTGTGGAAGCACTCGCTGCCGCGCGGTAAGAAACAATATGATCGAAATCGGGGCGGCTGTCGATCTCCTTGATGAGGAAACGCTGCTGTCCGTTGCCAACCTGCACATACGTTGCATGGCTGTCCACCTTGGCCGCCGGGGAAAGCTGACGGAACAGCAACACCTGGTCGACCACCAGGGTGGCGCCGCCGTACTGCGTCTTGCCGCCCTGTTCGAAGTGGCCCAGCACCAGGTCCGCCTTGAACCGGCGCAAGGGATCGCGGGCGCCGGGGGCGAGACGGTCCAGTTCGAACTTCTCGGGCGCCACGGTCCACAGCGCGGTTTTGCCGTCCAGGCGGCTTTTCAGCGCCGCGTCCAGCGCCGGATCGGCGGCATGCAGGCGCAGCACAACCTGATAGTCGTGCGGCGCGTGGAACATGGGCAGGTGGGAGGCGTACAGGCCGTCCTTGCCGCCGAACAGCGCCATGCCGTGTTCTCCATGCGTGGGGCCCGCGGCCGGCGCCGGGCCGGAATGCAGGGATAGCCCGGTGGCGAGCAGCAGCGCCGGGAAGTGTCGGATGAGGGTATGCATGGGGCGATGGTATGCTGGCGTTCGTGTCGCGTAAAGCAACTTAAATTCATCCTTTGTGTCCTATTTGGAATATGAACCTGACCGACCTGCGCATCTTCGTCAGCGCCGCGCGCCGCCCCACCTTGGGCGCGGTGGCGCTGGAAATGCACCTGACCCCCTCGGCCGTCTCCAAGGCCTTGAAACGGCTGGAGGATAGCCTCGGCGCGCCGCTGTTCGACCGCAGCGCCCGGCAACTGGTGCTGAACCAGCGCGGCGCGCTGCTGCTGTCGCGCGCGCGGACGCTGCTGGCGCTGGCGGACCAGACCCGGGCCGACCTGCTGGGCGAGCACGCCGCGCTCGATTGCCGCGTCGGCGGGCCGGCCGTGCTGCTGTGGCGGCATGGCGGCGACATGGCGTCCGCCTTGCGCCGCTATCCAGAGGCGAGCCTCCATTGGCAGGGCATGTTCGAGGGCGAGGCGCTGGCCGCGCTGGCGCGCGGCGAGATCGACGCCGCCATCGTCACCGGGGAGGTCGCCGAGGGTCGGGGCGAACACTGGTCGGAGGAGTGGACGGCGACCCATCTGGGCGACATGGTGCAACACCTAGCCGCCGGTCGGACGCATCCGCTGGTGACCGCGCTGGCCGGCCAGGCGGACGGGCGGGACGGCGCGCTGCCGGACGCGCTGCCGGGGGCGGCTCCGCACGTTCCGTTGAGCGCGACACTGGCGCAAGTGCTGGCGCATGACTTCGCGTGCCCGTCCCATTCGCTGTTTTGCGGCGCCCGGCGCGGGGCGCGTTCGGACGGCTGGCGCGACGAGCATTTGCCGCGCAAGATACGCTATTGGGCGGACGACCTCCAGCTATTGCTGCACTTCGTCAAGTCCGGCCAGGCACTGGCCTATCTGCCGGATTTCGCGCTGGCCGAGGGTGACTTGGCGCGCATAGTCGTGACGGACAGCGCCTACGCCTGCGGCGAGCGGGTGGTGCTGGTGTGGAACCATGTCCGCGCGCCGGCTTGGCTGCGCGGCTTGGCGCAAGCGCTCGCGCACGCTTGACTGGCGGCCGGGGCGGCCTATATTGAAGACATAGCTCTGCTCTGTCGACCGCCATGATCACCCCCATCACCCCCCTGTCCGGATACGCCGTGCGCCGCCTCGCGGCGGTGGACGAGACCGGCAATGAGGACAGCCTGCTGCCCCGGCTGGCCGTGGGCCTGTCCGAGAACGCCAGCGTGGTGGCGACGCTGGGCGGCGCGAAATCCACCACCCAGATCTACACGGCGGCGGGCTTGCTGAGCGCCTTCCAGCAGGCCGGCACCCTGCCGGCGCCGGTGGAATTGCCCGCGCCCGGCAGCGTCACGCGGGAACAGGCGCAGCAGCAATTGGCGCGGCAGATCGCGGCCTCGCTCGCGTCCGACCCGTCCGGCTCCGGCGCCTACACGGGCACGCCAGTGCTGCAGAGCCTGCCAACCGCGCCGCAGGCGCCATCCTGGGGCAACGTCTTGAAGGCGCGTCCGGGTTTGACCAGCACGGCGGTCGCCAACGCCTACAACGCCGGCATAGTCAGTTCGTTCAGCGTTTATGCGTAAGCCTGCGTGATTCCCCGCGGAACCTTGTTAACGGCACCGGCGCCGCCGCGGGGGCGACGCCGCGCGACATGCCTAGTCCGCCAGATCGGCCGGAACCTTGCCGCCGTTGGCGGCCAGCTTGATCATCACCTGCTTGTGCAGCCACACGTTCATGGTGGCCGAATCGCCGGTGTCGCCGCTGAAATGCAGCTCCTTGGCCAACTCCTTGCGCGAATCCAGGCTGCTGTCCAGTTCGAGCAGCTTGAGCAGGTCGACGATGGAGGTGCGCCAGTTCAACGGTTGTCCGGCGCTTTGCACCTTCTGGTCCAGGATGGCCGTCACGTCGACCAGCGCGATGGCCGGATTGGGCGCGGGCGCGGCCGGAGCGGGCGCCGCCGGGGTCGCCGCGGGGGCGGCCGCGGGGGCGGCCGGGGCGGCGCCCGCCGCCGGTTTCACGGCCGGGTGCGAGCTGGGGAAGATCTTGTGGAAGATATTGCTGAGTATGCCCATGATGTTGCCTTTCAAGTAGAGGTTGCGGATGGCGGGCCGGCTTAGCGCCGGCTGGCCTCGGCCATTTTGCCCAGCACGATGGCGAGCGCCACGCCGCCCAGTGTCTTCACCAGCGTCGGGTGCTCGGCGTAGAAGTCGCCCATGCGGTCGACGATGCCGGGGTTTTGCCGCTCGGCCGTGGCGGCGATTTCCTGCACTTGCCGCGGATTGAGCTGGTTGGCGAGTTCCGGCGTGACCTGTCCGGGCTTGCCGTCGAACAGCCTGCCCAGCACGCCACCGGCCACCGAACTGAGCAAGGCGGGGCTGAGGCCGCTGATGAGCTGGCTCAGCATGCCGCTGCGCTGGTCGGCGCCGCTGCGTTCGAACAGCTGGCCGACCATTTCCGGGAACGGCGGAGTCTGGTCCGAGCGCAGGGCCTGGGTGACGCCTTGCGCCACCGTCTCGCGCGGCGCGGCCTGCGTGGCCTGGTCGAAGTCGGCGCTGGCGCGTTCGGGCGGCGGGTTCAGCGCGCCGCCCAGGTATTGCTGCAGAATGTTTCCTAAGTCGAATCCCATGCTGTACTCCAGTGAGGTGGCAGGGTAGCCACTATGCCGCGACGCTGGAACGCGGTCTGTGGGTGAACTAACGGAGTCCGGGCTTGCCGCCCATGGGCCCGGGCCTTACGGGCCGATCTCCACCGGGATCAGGTTGTCGTCCGGCTTGCGGTCGATCAGCTTGTTGTCCGGGTCGATGCCGGCCTTGGCGGGCCGGGCGCCGACCACCATCACGTGGGTGCTCTCCTTCCGGCTCAGCAGCTTGCGCTCGCGCAGCAGGCTGTTGCCGTCCTTGTCGTCCACGCCGATGTCGACCAGGTCGCGCATCGGCACCTCCTGCTCGGCGCCCAGCCCGTCGGCGCGCAGCTTGCTGGCGTGCACCGTCACCGTGACCTCGTACTTGCCGTTGGCCAGCTTGCGCGCCGTCGCGCTCAGGGCCCGGTTGTCGTGCAGCACGATGGAATTGAACAGGTCGTCGATCAGGTAGGCCTGGTCCGGCGGCGTCACCTTGCGCAGCCCGTCCACCAGCACCGACACGCTCGGATACGGCGCGCCGTGGAAGGCGTGCAGGCGCAGCAGCTCGCGCAGCACGCCGTTCACCTTGTCCTCGCCGAGGATGTCCTGCAGCTGGTACATGGCCAGGCTGCCCTTGCGGTAGTGGATGTAGTCCTGGTTCTCGTTGTCGGCCAGCGGCAGTTCCTTCTTGTTCTCGACCGCGCGGCCCATCAGGTACTTGTTCAGGTTGTAGCGCAGGAAACGGCGCATCTTGTCCGGCCCGAACTGCTTCTTCATCACCATCAGCGCCGAGTATTCGGACAGGGTCTCGCTCAGCACCGTGGCGCCGCGCGTGTTGCCGCCCACCAGCTGGTGCGCCCACCACTGGTGCGCCACCTCGTGCGCGGTGATGTAGAACGGGTAGTCGATGTCCTTCGGATTGCGGTCCTCCACCTTGGCGATGAAGCCCACGCTCTCCGAATACGGAATGGTGTTGGGGAACGATTGCGCGAACGCGGCGTAGCGCGGGAACTCGACGATGCGCACCACCTTGTGCTGGTAGGGGCTGTAGTTCCTGGTGTAGTACTCCAGCGCGTCCTTGACGCCCTTGTTGATGCGGTCCAGGTTGAACTCGTGGCCGGGGTGGTAGTAGATCTCGATGCCGACGTCCTGCCACCAGTCGTGCCGGACCGCGTAGCGGGCCGACTGGAAGGCGTAGAAGTTCAGGATGGGGCGGTCCATCTTGTAGTGGAAGTAGCGGCGGCCCTTGGCCTGCCATTCCTTTTGCAGCACGCCGGGCGCGATGGCGGTCTGGTCCGGCGCGGTGCTGATGGTGGCGTCGAAGGTCACCCAGTCCGCGTCGCCGCCGAGGTAATTGTCGGCCAGGCCCTTGGGGTCGTCGCGCGGCAGCGCCCGTTCCTGCGCGGGCAGGCCGTGCTTCTTGCGGTCGCGCGGGTCGGTCAGTTCCGCCTGGCGCTGGTAGCCGATGTGCGGCAGCACGCCGTTGTTGAAGAAGGTGCCGTTGCCCACCACCGGCGTGTCCTGGCCCAGGCCGAGGACGCCCTTGGGCGCGTATTCGAGTTCGAATTCCAGCGGCATGCTGGCGCCCGGCGCCAGCGGCGTGGCCAGCTTGTAGCTGTGGAAGCCCAGGTCCCTGTCGTTCAGGCCCGGCGCCGACACCTGGCCGAAGCGCAGCGGGCGCATGTCCGCGCGCACGTCCTGGGTGATGTAGATTTCGCTGATCGGCCGGGCGCTCTTGTTCTCCAGCATGTAGCGGCCCTTGACCAGCAGGCGGCGCCGTTCCGGCTCGATCGCCACGCCCAGCTTCACGTCCGTGATGCGCGGCTGAGGCAGGTCGGCCAACCGCTGGTATTTGCGCTCGTAGGCGGCCCGGTCCGCGTCCTGGCGGTAGGGCGATTTGTAGTCGTTGGCGATGTGCAAGTTGTAGAACAGCACTCCGCCGGCGGACACGAAGACCGCCAGCGCCACGCCCATCGTCGCCAGCACCGGCATGGTGAGCGCGTGGCGCGCCAGTTGCACGCGCTGGCGCCATTCGTCGTTGGCGCCGCGGGCCCAGAACAGCAGCGACATCACCACCAGCATCAGCGCGAAGCCGGACCAGTACAGCAGGAACCAGCGCTCGCGCGCCAGGAAATGGCCGTAGCCGTTCATGTCCGAATAGACGAACTGGGGCGAGGTCGCGTACAGCAGCATCGGATGGCTCAGGCCCAGCGAGCCGAAGGCGAGGGTGGCCACGTAGTACAGGATCATGGCGAAGTAGGCCAGGTATTTCTGGTTGATCAGCACTTGCGTGGCGATGGCCAGCACGGCCACCAGCGCGTACCTGGGCAGCTCGATCAGGAACAGCTGTTCGAAGTACAGGCCCGGCTGCAACAGGAAATAGCCCTTGACGATCTGGATCGCCATGCCGCACAGCATGACCACCACCATCAGCAGCGCCTGCAGGCCGATCAGCCCGAACAGCTTGGCCAGCAGCGGCAGCCAGCTCGGCACCGGCATGGCGTCCAGCATCAGCGCCATGCGGTTTTCGCGCTCGCGCCAGATCAGCTCGCCCGCGTAGAAGGTGGTGATGGCCAGCATGAACAGGGTGAAGGTCTCGGACACCAGTTCCAGCACCTTGTAGGTGACGGGATAGGTCTTGGTGCCGTACATCGAACCCAGGTCCAGCGCGCCGGCGAACATCAGCAGCACGCCGGCCAGCACGATGACGAGGAAGTAAATGTTCTTCACGGTCTCGCGCAGGTTCAGCCAGCTCATCCTGGCCAGCAGCAGGCCCAGGTTGCGCGCCTGGAAGTCGGGCGCCTGCTGCGTGTTGGCGGCGGTGGCGCTGAGGCGGGCCGGCGGCTCGCCGTCGCCGGGCGCGTCGTTCTTGCCGGTGTCGATGGCGCTGACGAAGTGGAAGCGCCAGTAACCCAGCAGCAGCGCCACCAGCGCGAAGGAGGACCAGATCACCCGGTTCAGCAGGTACACGCCCTCCGGCAGCACCAGGCGCGCGTTGCGCTCGGCGATGGGCCAGTACTCGGTCAGGCGGATCACGGCGGTGGTGCCGAAGGGGTCGATCAGGGCGGCGAAAGTCTTGTAGTCCAGGTCGCGCGCCAGGCCGGGCGCGACGATGTAGCCGATCAGCATGACGACGCTGCTGATGTAGACCGGCAGCATGCGCCGCGTCAGCGCCGCCAGCACGAAGAAGATGGCGCCGAAGATGAACAGGTTGGGCAGCAGCGTGCAGAAGTAGGGGATCAGGTAGGCCGACAGGCTGGCCGGCCCCAGCCGCTCGGGGTCGACGCCCGGGATGAAGGTGCCCAGCCAGGCGCCCAGCAGGATGCTGGAGAACACCACCGCCAGGGTGGCGTAGGCGCCCAGGAAGCGGCCGAACATGTACTGGTACTTGCGGATCGGCGCGCTGAAGAAGAAGTGGTGCATATCGTATTCGAAGTCCTGCTGCACCGAGCGGCCCATCATGGCCGCCACCACGATCACGCCGAAACAGCCCAGGAAGCTGGCGGTGAACATGATGGAGCGGGGCGCGTTGATGTACACCCGGCCGCCGAAGCTGACGATGGCCTCCTTGAACACGCCGCCGGCGGCGGCCATCCACAGCATGGCCAGCAGCAGGAACATGCCGAAGTACACCCAGGTGGACAGCAGCTTGAGCCGCTGCCGCGCTTCGAAACTGGCGATGGCGAACATGGCCGGCCTCAGTCGCAGCGGTCGGCGGCGTGGTGGCGGCCGGCGATGGTGGCGAAGTACAGGTCCTCCAAGTCGCCGATGGCCTCCTCGAAGCCGTCGCCCGGGTCGTCGTCGCTGTAGACGTGGATCAGGGTGCGGCCCGACAGCAGCCGGGTGGAGATCACCGCGTGGCGGGTCTGGAACTGTTGCAGGTCCTTCTTGTCGACGAAGCGCGCCCAGATCTTGCAGCTGACGTCGTCGATCAGTTCCTGCGTGCGGCCGGTCAACAGCAGGTGGCCCTTGTTGATGATGGCCATGTTGGCGCACAGGTCGGCCACGTCGCTGACGATGTGGGTGGACAGGATGACGGTGCGGTCGTCGCCGATGTCCGACAGCAGGTTGTGGAAGCGCACCCGCTCCTGCGGGTCCAGGCCGGCGGTGGGCTCGTCGACGATGATCAGTTTCGGGTCGCCCAGCAGCGCCTGGGCGATGCCGAAGCGCTGGCGCATGCCGCCGGAGAAGGTGCCCAGTTTCTGGTGGCGCACGTCGAACAGGTTGGTTTGTTGCAAGAGGCCGTCCACCACCTCGCGCCGGCGGCCGCGGCCGGACAGGCCTTTGAGCACGGCGAAATGGTCCAGCATCTCGTAGGCGGTGACCTTGGGATAGACGCCGAAGTCCTGCGGCAGGTAGCCCAGCAGGCGGCGGATCTCGTCCTTTTCGTCCAGCACATCCAGTTCGCCCAGGAACACCGAGCCGGAGTCGCATTCCTGCAGGGTCGCCAGCGTCCGCATCAAGGTCGACTTGCCGGCGCCGTTGGGGCCGAGCAGGCCGAACATCCCGGCCGGGATCGTGAGCGAAATATTGTCCAGCGCCACCACCCCGTTGGCGTAAGTCTTGGACAAATTGCGGATGCGTAACTCCATGCTAACTCCTGTCATGTCCCGCCGCGCGGCGGCGGGACTACCACTTTACGATGTTGGCATTGTATTGAATTTGCGACACACCGGTTGCTTCATTGCGACAGTCGGCGCAATCCTGCGCCCAGATTGCGCCATGTCGGGATGGGGCGCGGCGGTTTAGTTGCGGAACAGGACTTTTTCGCGTTTGAACCACCAGCTGCACAGGGCGAGCAGGGCGCCGGCGGTGAGCGTGGTCGATAGCAGGATGACGGCGAACATGTTGTAGTTCATCGTGCCTTTGACCAGCTCCTTCATGGCCAGCGCCACGTTGGTCAGCGGCACCATCGCCCACATCCAGTTCAGCTCGACACCCGGCAGCAGCGCCGCCATCACCGGCAGCAGCGTCAGTATCATCAGCGGCGAGATCAGGCCGGCGGCCTCCTTGTAGCTCTTGGCGTAGATCGACAGCGACAGCAGGATGGAGGCGAAGATGGCGGCCGAGGGCGCCAGCATCAGCGCCACCATGGCCAGTTCGCCGGCGCCTATCGATTGCATCATCTCCGTCAGGCCGGACATGCCGGACTGCGCGCTCGACCGGGCCGAGGCGCTGCCGGCCGCGAACAGCAGCGCGCTCATGCTGCCCACCATCAGCAGCGACGAGGTCATGCCGACCGTGAACAGCACCAGGAACTTGGCCAGCACGATGGACCCGCGCGGCACCGGGGCCAGCAGCAGGGTCTCCAGCGTGCCGCGCTCCTTCTCGCCGGCGCCCAGGTCGATGGCGGGATACATGGCCGCCATCAGGCAGCCCATCAGCAGCAGGTAGGGCAGCATGCCGCCCACCACGGCGCCCAGCCGCTCGCGCTTGCCGGCCGTGGAGCGCTCCTCCAGCTTGATGGGGTTGAGCGCGAAGCTGAGCTGCTGCTGGCTCAGCCCCAGCGCGGACAGGGCGCGCTCGCGCTGCGCCACGTTCTCCTCCTCCAGCACCGCCTGCACCCGCTTGCGGATCACGTCGACCGTCACCGCGTTGTTGTAGTGCAGCTCGACGGCGGCCTGCCGCTGGCCGTCCAGCCGCTGCTGGAAGCCGTCCGGGATCACCAGCGCGAACTTGATCACTTCCTTGTCGATGGCGGCCCGGATCGCCGCCCGGTCCGGCAGCGCGACTTCGCGGAAGCCGCGGTCCGCGGCGAACAGCGCGGCGACCTCGGGCGCGTGCTGCTTGCCGAACACGGCGTAGGGCAGCTCGGCGCGGTGCGCCTTGTCGAACATGCTCGACGAGAAATAGCCGAAGGCGGTCACGATGGCCGGCACGGCGAAGATGGGGATCAGGATGGTGAAGATGAAGGTCTTGCGGTCGCGCACCAGTTCCAGCATCTCCTTCAGGTAGATGGTCCACATGGCTTAGCGCTCCCGCGCGGTTTCGCGCTGGTTGATGACGCCGACGAAGGCGTCGTACAGGTCGGCGCTACCGCCCAGGTGGCGCAACTGCTCCAGCGTGCCGTGGAACGCCGTCTTGCCGCGGTTGATGACGCACACCCGGTCGCACAGCTTTTCCACCTCGTGCAGGTGGTGGGTGGAGAAGATCAGCGGGATGCGCAGCGCCTTGTAGCTGGCGATGAAGTCCAGCAGGATCTTGGCCGACATCACGTCCAGCCCGGTGGTGGGCTCGTCCAGGATGACCAGCCGCGGCTCGTGCACGACGGTGCGGGCGATCGCGCACTTCTGTTTCATGCCGGTGGACAGCTGGTCGGCGCGCTTGTTGCCGTAGTCCTGCATCTGCAGCAGCTCGAACAGCTCGTCGCAGCGGCGCTTCAGGTAGGGCGCGCTCATGCCGTGCAGGCGGCCGAAGTACTCGACGTTCTCGCGCGCGGTCAGGCGGCCGTACAGGCCGGTGGAGCCGGACAGGAAGCCGATCCGCTGGCGCGCGGCCAGCGGGTCTTGCAGCAGGTCCACGCCGTCCACCCAGGCGCTGCCGGCGTCGGCCTTCAGGGCGGTGGACAGCAGGCGCAGGGTGGTGGTCTTGCCGGCGCCGTTCGGGCCCAGCAGGCCCAGCACCTCGCCCGGCGCGCAGCTGAACTCGACGTTGCGCACCGCGTGGAACCAGCCGTCGTGGTCGCGCGGGTCGCGCGCGCCGGCCTTGTCTTTTTGCGCAGGCAGCGCAAAACGCTTGGCCAGGCCGCGAACTTCGAGCATCGCTTGTCCCTTTGTAATCGTGTGCGCTAGGTTAGCACGCCAAAATTCTCGTGTGCAAGATACAAAACCCGTTTTGTCTTGCTATAGTCGTGCCACGATGGGATCACGCTTGGCTATGGACGACAACACGCAGCAAAAAATACTGGCCGTCACGCGCTGCGGCCTGACGGTGCCGGAGGCGACCGGCTTCTTCCGGGTCGCGCTGGGCCTGCATTACCTGGCCGGCCTGATGACCAAGGAGACGCTGGACTTCAAGAAGCTGGACAAGGAATACAACCGCTTCATCTACCGCTCCATCGGCAAGGGCCACAGCATCACCAGCATCCTGCAATACATGAGCGGGGAAAAGGTCATCAAGGTGATCGACTCGCCGCGCTTCCTGCGCGCCTTCGCCGAGTACTGCGACGAGGTCGCGGTGGACAGCATCCCCTTCCTGCTGGGGCTGAACCTGGGCGTGGCGAAGGACTTGTCCGGCATCGACGTGCGCGGCCCGGTGGCGGACTGGATCGAGCGCCAGCGCGTGCTGCGGGAAGAGCAAGAGGAGCGGCGGGCGGCGGGCGAAGGCCTATAATGATGTCTTTAGAACCTGCCGGGCACGACATCATGGACGCCAACCGCCACCACCACCCCCTGGACCGATTCATCGCCAGCGCCGACAAGGCGCTGCGCGTGGTTGCCGGTGTCGCCTCGGCCTCGCGGCCGAACCCGGCGGCGCACACGGACGACGCGGTGCTGAGCGAATCGGAGCAGCGCCACGCGGCCGGCCTGATGCGCGTGAACCATGTGGGCGAGGTGATGGCTCAGGCGCTGTACAACTCGCAGGCGCGCTTCGCCAGGAGCGACGAGATCCGCGCGCAGTTCGAACTGGCCTCGCGCGAGGAGGAGGACCACCTGGCGTGGACCGCGCAGCGGCTGCACGAGCTGGGCTCGCAGCCCAGCGTGCTCAATCCCCTGTTCTACGCGGGCGCCTACGCGCTGGGCACGGTCGCGGCCGTGATGGGCGACGCGCGCAGCCTGGGATTCGTGGTGGAAACGGAGCGCCAGGTGGAGGCCCACCTGGCCAGCCACCTGGACAAGCTGCCGCCGCAGGACGCCAAGTCGCGCGCCATCGTCGAGCAGATGAAGTCGGACGAGGTGGCGCACGGCGAGAAGGCGCGCGAACTGGGCGCCGAGGAGGCGCCGCTGCCGGCCAGGATGGCGATGACGGCCATGGGCAAGCTCATGACCAGCACCGCCTACTACATCTGAATCAGCCCTCGACGATCTCGTAGGAGTGCGTGATCTCGGCCGTCTTGGCCAGCATGATGGACGCCGAGCAATACTTGTCGTGCGACAGCGAAACGGCGCGCTCCACCGTGGTCTGCTTCAGGTTCTTGCCGGTGACGGTGAAATGGAAGTGGATCTTGGTGAACACCTTCGGATCGGTGTCCGCGCGCTCGGCCTTCAGCGTCACGTCGCAGCCGCGCACGTCCTCGCGGCCCCGCTTCAGGATCAGCACCACGTCATAGGCGGTGCAGCCGCCCGTGCCCAGCAACACCATTTCCATCGGCCGCGGCGCCAGGTTGTGGCCGCCGCCCTCGGGCGCGCCATCCATGTTGACCAAGTGGCCGGAGCCGGTCTGGGCCAAAAAACTCATCCCGGATGGGCCGTTCCAGCTGACTTTGCATTCCATTTTCCATCTCCGTAAGAAAAAACTTTCCCGTATTGTAATGGAGCGCCGCGGCCCGTGCCGAGGCCCCGCCGAATGCTTGCAATAGCGCAATGCAGCAATCCCGGGACTGTGCTTGTTGTGTCCGCGCACCACTGTCGCTACTAGCGGTATCCCGCCATTCGCCTTGCTGAATGGAAGTCAATGGGGAAGGGCGCGAATCGCGCACGGATTTCCACGCCATGGGATGTGACTACTGGTGGCAATCCACTCCGGTGCGGCGCAATAACCTTGTTGCTGACGTGCAAACAATCTCGCATACTTGACTGGATACGCCCCACGTCCGTCCCTTTCAATCCCGTAGGAGTAACCGATGACGCAACTTACCCTGGACGACAACAGCTTCACGCACCTGTGCCATTACGGTGAACTTGTCCTGCCCGGCATGACCAAGAGCGGCCAGACGCCGGACGATTTCACGATGAACTCGCCGGTCGGCGTCGCGCGCGACAACTACAACCACGTGTGGGTCTGCGATACCGGCAACAGCCGCGTGCTGGTCTTCACGGCGGACTTCGAGACGCTGCTGCACGTGATCGACGGCAAGCCCGACGGTAGCGGCCTGGACAAGCGCCTGCTGATGCCTTTCCACCTGTGCCCGCATCCGACCGAAGACATCATGTACTGCACCGACATGGGCAACGGCCGCGTGGTGGCCTTCGCGTACGACGAGCACAGCGCCGAGTTCCAGTTCGCCTTCGGCGACAAGGCGGGCAAGAACTTCCTGCCGCTGTCCGATCCGAACGGCATCACCATCGTGCGCGAGGCCGGCGGCGGGCACTTCATCTACGTGGCCGACGAGTTCTTCCACACCGAGGGCGACAACCGCAGCCGCTGCGTGAAGTTCACGCTGGACGGCGAGTTCGTGCTGCAGTTCCGCGCCGTGAAGGACCTGGACAGCACCCACAGCCTGTTGTGGCCGCAGGGCCTGGCCAGCGACTCGAAGGGCAACCTCTACCTGGCCAACACCGGCTATTACGAGATCCTGAAGATCGACACCGCGTGGCCGGTCAAGGACGACACCATCATCGCCCCCAAGGAAACCTCGCTGCTGCACAGCTTCGGCAACCCCACCGGCATCGGCAAGTTCAACGTCATGCGCTCGGTGTGCGTGATCGACGATTACGTGTTCGTGCCGGGCCAGGTGGAGAACGCCATCATGGTCTACAACCCCGAGGGCAAGCTGCAGGAAAAAGTGATGGGCATGCTGCCGATCTGGAACCACGAGCCCGAGCCCGTGCATTCCTATTCCGACCTGATCTACGGCGCGCTGGAGGACCGCGTGTTCGTCGGCCCCTACCAGATCTGCGCCGGCAAGGAAAAGAACACCTATTACATCAGCGAGCCCTTCGCCTCGACGGTGCTGCACGTGAGCATCAACATCATCGACGACGACTTGCCGACCATGGCCGTGCTGCTGGACTCGGTCGGCCACCGCCGCGACAACTCGTCCAAGGCGCTGGCCACCTCGCAGTTCAACTGCATGACGTCGGTGATCCGGGTCGACCCCAACCGCAAGGGCGGCAAGGGCGTGCTGCCGAACAAGAACTGGCTGGACGGCTGGGCCAAGACCACGGCCAGCGTCTACCAGTACTGGTACAACAAGGTCATCACGCACACCGGCTACGACCCGCTGGCGCATGTCGGCACCTCCTCGTACAACATCGACTCCGGCAACTGGTGCCTGAAGACCTTCAACACCGCCGTCAATCCCTACGCCCAGCTGCAGGACATGGTGCGCGGCTTCTTCACGCCCGGCGACATCGCGATGACGGCCTACTATCCGTCGCAGCCGCTGCTGGGCCAGATCTGCCCCGGCACGCCGCTGATCTTCATCACCAACTTCAACATGTGCACGGTGTCCATGTACCAGTACGGCCCCAACGGCCACCTGCTGAACTACGGCATCCCCTTCGGCCGCGAGGGCCTGGGCGGGGAGGGGACGCTGAAGGCGCCGCAGGGCATCGCCGTCAACAGCCACGGCGAGATCTACATCGCCGATTCGCTCAACAACCGCGTGTCGATGTGGCAGCTGCAGGCCACCGGCATCGTTGCCTTCGTCAAGAACTTCGTGTGGGAACAGGACGGCAAGCCGCTGGCCTCGTTCACGCCCTGCGACATGGATGTCGATTCCCAGGACCGGCTGTTCGTGTGCGACCAGTTCAACAACTGCATCCGCGTGTTCGACCGCGAGGGCAAGAGCCTGTGGTCCTATGGCAAGGAAGGCTATTGCGACGACCTGGACAAGGATTACGAGAATTTCTACCTGCCGGCCAGCCTGTGCATCGACGAGAGCGACAACCTGATCGTCAACGACCTGGTCAACCGCGCGCTGAAGGTGTTCAAGATCAAGGACGACGGCCTGGACTACGTGACCGGCGACCTGGTGTTCAAGAAATACCCGGAGGCGGGCGGGGTGTGGATGCCGTTCTTCATCTACGCGCACAACCGGCACGTGTACGTGCCGGACACCACGTTCAATGTGGTGAACGTCTACAACTATTGACCTGTGAGGGAAGCCGGGCTATAATCGCCGGCTTTCCATTCGCTCAGGAAAAGTAAACAACAAGGCTGCGTCCGCTGCAACACCGGGGCGGAACCACCAGATGAGCGTTTTTATCTTTCACAGAAAGTCATAACATGAAAACTTTTTCCGCTAAGGGCCATGAAGTCCAGCGCGATTGGTTCGTGATTGACGCGACGGACAAAGTCCTCGGCCGTGTTGCCAGCGAAGTGGCACGCCGACTGCGCGGCAAACACAAGCCAGAGTTCACCCCTCACGTCGACACCGGTGACTTCATCGTCATCGTCAACGCAGGCAAGCTGCGCGTCACGGGCACCAAGGCAACCGAGAAGACCTACTACCGTCACTCCGGCTACCCAGGTGGCATCTACGAGACCAACTTCCTGAAAATGCAACAGCGCTTCCCGGGCCGCGCCCTGGAAAAAGCCGTCAAAGGCATGCTGCCAAAAGGCCCGCTGGGCTACGCAATGATCAAGAAGCTGAAAGTGTACGCAGAGGGTTCGCACCCGCACGCTGCCCAGCAACCTAAAGCACTCGAAATCTAAGGAACTGACATGATCGGTAACTACAACTACGGCACCGGCCGTCGCAAGAGTGCAGTGGCTCGCGTGTTCATCAAGGCAGGCTCCGGCCAAATCATCGTCAACGGCAAACCAGCCGCTGAGTACTTCTCCCGCGAAACCGGCCTGATGGTGATCCGTCAGCCGCTGGAACTGACCGGCAACGTTGAGCGCTTCGACATCAAGGTCAACGTGCACGGCGGCGGCGAGTCCGGCCAGGCAGGCGCCGTTCGTCACGGCATCACCCGCGCCCTGATCGACTACGACGCGGCACTGAAGGGCGACCTGGCGCGTGCCGGCTTCGTCACTCGCGACGCGCGTGAAGTTGAACGTAAAAAAGTCGGTCTGCGCAAAGCACGTCGCGCAAAGCAATTCTCGAAGCGTTAATTCTGCTTCCACAGCATGTGCCACGGCACATGCTGCCGAAAAAGCCGCCCGCTACGCCGGGCGGTTTTTTTTCAGCCCTGCTAAAATACACTCCCTTTTTACCCACATCCCAAGGAAAGAACATGATCAAAGTTGGCATCGTCGGCGGCACCGGCTACACCGGAGTTGAACTGCTGCGATTGTTGGCAGTCCATCCCCAGGTGCAGCTGACGGCTATCACGTCGCGCAAGGAGGATGGTTTGCCTGTGGCCGACATGTATCCTTCCCTGCGCGGCCGCGTGAACCTGGCGTTCTCGGCCCCGGACAAGGTCGACCTGACCCAGTGCGACGTGGTGTTCTTCGCCACCCCGCACGGCGTGGCCATGGAGCAGGCGCCCGCGCTGCTGAAGGCGGGCGTGAAGGTGATCGACCTGGCGGCGGACTTCCGCATCAAGGACCAGGCGGTCTTCGAGAAGACCTACAAGATTCCCCACACCGCGCCGCAGCTGATCGAGGAGGCCGTCTACGGCCTGCCGGAGCTGAACCGCGACGACATCAAGGCGGCCAAGCTGATCGCCAACCCGGGCTGCTACCCGACCACCATGCAGCTGGGCTTCGTGCCGCTGCTGAAGGCGGGCGTGGTCGACGCCGGCAACCTGATCGCCGACTGCAAGTCGGGCGTGTCCGGCGCCGGCCGCAAGGCCGAGATCGGCATCCTGTTCTCCGAGTCCAGCGACAACTTCAAGGCCTACGGCGTGTCCGGCCATCGCCACACGCCGGAAACCGTGGCCCAGCTGCAGCGTTTCACCAGCGACAAGGTCGGCCTGATCTTCTCGCCGCACCTGGTGCCGATGATCCGCGGCATGCATTCCACCTTGTACGCGCGCCTGACCAAGGAGATCAGCAACGAGGAATTGCAGGCCCTGTTCGTGGACGCCTACAAGGACCAGCCCTTCGTCGACGTGATGCCGTTCGGCTCGCATCCGGAAACCCGCAGCACGCGCGGCGCCAACATGCTGCGCCTGGCGCTGCACCGTCCGGACAACGGCGACACCGTGGTCGTGCTGGTGGTGCAGGACAACCTGGTCAAGGGCGCGTCCGGCCAGGCCGTGCAGTGCATGAACCTGATGTTCGGCCTGGAAGAGGGCTTGGGCCTGAACAATATCGCGCTGCTGCCGTAAGCGGCCGTGAAAGAGGGCAAGTGGCGCGGCGGCGGTGGCGCCGAGTCCACCACGGTATTGCAGGAGCAGAAAGCGCCGCTGCTGGCCCGCGTGGCCGGCATCGCGGTGGTGCTGGTGCTGGCCGGCGTGCTCGTCGTGTGGGGCGTGGACCTGGGACGGCGGCTGTTCGGCGCCAGCCAGGGCGTGACCCCGTCCAGCCTGCAGCAGCGGCTGGACGAGGCGCGGATCGAGATCGCCACGCTCAAGGCCGAGCGCGACGCGCTGCTGGCGGCCGCGAAAGCGGCGCCGGAGGGCGGGGCTGCAGCGGCCGCCGCTGCCTCCGCGCCGGTGGCGGGAGGCGACCTCGCCGCGGCGCGCCTGGAAAACGGCAAACTGGCGGCCGACCTGGCCCTGGCCGAAAAGGCGCTGCCGCTGGTGCCCGCCGGTGGCGGGCTGGTGATCCAGGGCTTGCAGGCCCGCATGGCGACGCCTCGGCTGCTGCACTACACCATCCTGCTGGGTTACGGCCCGAAAAAGGGCGGCCCGGCGCGCTTCGCCGGCCGGCTCACCGTCGCGGTGACGATCAGCAAGGACGGCAAGCGATCGGTGATGGAATTTCCGGTTGAAAAAGATGCCGCCCGCTACGATATAACAGTCCAGCGCAATCAGCGGCTGGACGGCACGCTGGAGCTGCCGGAGGGCGCGGCGGCCAGCGCCATCGAGATCAGCATCGCCGCCAAGGGCAAAGTTGTTGCAAAGCAGGCCGGCGCGGTGCTGGAACATCAGCCCTGAGAGCATGAGTCCGGACTAAGGACTATAATGGGCGCATGAATTTTAAGGAGTACCACATGAACGCAGTAGCCAACGCAGTAGCAGAAGCCGAAGACGTGATCCCGTCGCCCATCGTATTCACCGACAGCGCCGCCGAGAAGGTCGCCCAGCTGATCGAGGAGGAAGGCAATCCAGACCTGAAACTGCGCGTGTTCGTGCAGGGTGGCGGTTGTTCGGGCTTCCAGTACGGTTTCACGTTCGATGAAATCGTCAACGAGGACGACACCACCATGGAAAAGAACGGCGTGCAACTGCTGATCGACTCCATGAGCTACCAGTACCTGATCGGCGCCGAGATCGATTACAAGGACGACCTCGAAGGCGCCCAGTTCGTGATCAAGAACCCGAACGCCACCTCGACCTGCGGCTGCGGTTCGTCGTTCTCCGCCTAAACCGGCTCAGCGAGGGTAGAGCGCGCCCAATACGCGCTCGCCCTTCGCCCCCGTCACGGCCGGCAGGTTGCCCGCCAGGCGTTCGTTGAAACGGAACGCCAGCCACGCGAACGCCAGCGCCTCCACGCGATTCGGCGCCACACCCAGCGCATCGGTCGTTTCCAGTTTGACAGCATCCCCCAATTCGCGCGCCAGCGCGCGCATCAGCACGCCATTGCAGGCGCCGCCTCCGCACACATAAACCGCGTCCGCGCGCGGCGCGTGCTGCTTGATGGCGCGCGCCAGCGAGACGGCGGTCAGCTCGGTCAGCGTGGCTTGCACATCGCGCGGCGCCGCGGCCGGGAGCCGCGCCAGTTGCGCGTCCAGCCACGCGGGATGGAACAGGTCGCGGCCCGTGCTCTTCGGCGCGGGCAGGGCGAAATAGGGCTCGGCCAGCAGCGACGCGAGCAGCGCGGGGATCACGGCGCCGGTCGCGGCCCAGGCCCCGTCGGCGTCGTAGGGCCGGCCCTGGTGGCGGCCTATCCACGCGTCCATCAACACATTGCCGGGACCGGTGTCGAAACCGGTGGTCGTGCCGTCGGCGTGCAGCGCGCTGATGTTGGCGATGCCGCCGATGTTGGCCACCACGCGCGTCCTGCCCTCCTGGCCGAACAGATCGCGATGGAAGGCCGGCACCAGCGGCGCGCCCTGGCCGCCGGCCGCCACGTCGCGGCTGCGGAAGTCCGCGACCACGTCGATGCCGCACAGCTCGGCCAGCAGGGCGGGGTTGTTGGTCTGGCGCGTGAAACCGAGCTCGGGGCGGTGGCGTATGGTCTGGCCATGCACGCCCACGGCGCGCACATCGGCCGCCTTCATCTCCGTCTGCGCCAGGGTCGCCGCCACGCACTGCGCGTAAAGCCCGGCCAGCCGGTTGGCCGCCAGCGCCTCGCGTTCCAATTCGTTGTCGCCGGCCGACTGCAGCGCCATCAGCTCGGCGCGCAGATCGTCGGGAAAGGGCGTGTAAGCCGCCGCCATGGTGCGGGCCGCGCCGCCCCAGAAATCCACCAGCACGCCATCCACGCCATCCAGGCTGGTGCCGGACATCAGGCCGATATACAGGCTCATAAAGCGCTCGCAAGAGTAAGTTGTACCGTATTGTGCCGCACTCCCTTCCGCAAAGCAAAAAGGGGTCAGGTTGAATATTCCCAAATGGGAATATTCAACCTGACCCCTTTTTGCTTTGGCGAAAAAAACGGCGCCGTGGGACGGGCGCCGCTTTTGTGCCGCCGGGCCGCGCTTACTTGGCGGCCAGGTTGCCGCTGTTGGCGTTGGTGGGGCGCAGCAGCGCGAAGCGGTGCAGCATGTCGCCGGAGACTTGCTTGAAGCGGGTCAGCTCGGCCGCCGTCAGCGGCGCCTGCGCTTGCACGTTCAGCTTGGCCGGGTCCTTGGCTTCGCCGCCGACACGGAATTCGTAGTGCAGGTGGGCGCCGGTGGACCAGCCGGTGGAGCCGACATAGCCGATCACGTCGCCCTGGCTGACCTTGCTGCCCTTTTTCACGCCGGGCGCGAAACGGCTCATGTGGGCGTAGGCGGTGGTGTAGTTGTTCCAGTGCTTCAGCACCACCAGGTTACCGTAGCCGCCTTGCGTGCCGGCGAAGTCCACCACGCCGTCGCCCGAGGCGCGGATCGGGGTGCCGGTCGCGGCCGCGAAGTCGATGCCCTTGTGCGCTTTCCAGTTGCCCGAGATCGGGTGCACGCGCATCGAGAAGCCGGACGAGATGCGGGAGAATTCGAGCGGGGATTTCAGGAACGCTTTTTTCAGGGACTTGCCGTCGAAGCTGTAGTAGCCGCCGCCCTGGCCGGTCTGCGGGTCTTCGAACCAGACGGACTGGTAGGTCACGCCGCGGTTGGTGAACTCGCCCGCCAGGATGCGGCCGGCGCGCACGAACTCGCCGTCTTGCCAGAAGGTCTCGTACACCACGTTGAAATGGTCGCCGCGCTTCAGGTCGGAACGGAAGTCGATATTGGTCGAGAACATCTCGACGATCTGCTTGACCACGGTGTCGGGCAGTTTGGCGCCGTCGTTGCTGGCGTCGGTGGCGGCGAACAGCGTGGAATTGATGGTGCGCGCGTGCATTTCAACGCGGCGCTCCAGTTTCGCGGCCACTTCCGTCGCCTCGAAGGAATCGCCCTTGCGGGTGATCGAGATGTTCTTGACCGGGATGTCCTTGCCGTCCACCACGGTGGCGCGCAGCCACACCAGGTTGCCGTTCTCGTCGGTTTGCGCCTGCACCCGCTTGCCGGTCTTCAGCTGCATCACGCCCTTGGCGACCTTGTCCTTCTTGATGAAGGTCTCGGCCGCGTCGTCTTCCACGCCGAGACGGTTCATCAGCGTGGCCAGCGTGTC
The DNA here is from genome assembly GCF_900116645.1 of Pseudoduganella namucuonensis. Classification (GTDB taxonomy): domain Bacteria; phylum Pseudomonadota; class Gammaproteobacteria; order Burkholderiales; family Burkholderiaceae_D; genus Rugamonas; species Rugamonas namucuonensis. The sequence continues at coordinate 116,983 of NZ_FPBO01000001.1, forward strand.
GCCGGCGCGGATGCGCTCTTCGTGTACGTACTGCTCGGTGGATTCTTGCTGCTGCAGAGCGTTGATCTGCTCGGAGATGTTGGGGAGTTCCAGGTTTTGGGCAACCGATGTGACCGGCAGATCCGCGGCGTCTGGCGCGAGCGGAGCCACGCCGGCCGCACCAAAAGCGCACACCGCCAGGAACAGCGCGGACGCACTCATGATACGCGCCTTGCGCGTCGAACCTAGCAGATTGTACAGGCGCGAGCCTGTGAATTTGTTTGTATGGTTCATGCAATCAGTTAAAATTTGCCGCTTGAACTATTCCGGAACTTGATATTTTTCTAGTTGTTATACTGTTTCGTTTTCGCGCGGCAAGATTGATGGGATCGCGAATTATATCAAACTATCGGACACCTCCTACATTTTCACGAGAATTCGTATCACCCATATGGATAACACAAGCAGCTCCGCCAAGAAGGCCCCCACCCCAGCACTGCCGCTGACCGACAGCGTTCAGGAAGCCCTGGCCATCACCAAGCGCGGTGTCGACGAACTCCTGATTGAAAGCGAATTCGCGCAAAAGCTGGCGCGTTCCGAGCAGAGCGGCGTGCCGCTGCGCATCAAGCTGGGCCTGGACCCGACCGCGCCCGACCTGCACCTGGGCCACACCGTCGTGCTCAACAAGATGCGCCAGTTGCAGAACCTGGGCCACCAGGTGATCTTCCTGATCGGCGACTTCACGTCGATGATCGGCGACCCCTCCGGCCGCAACGCCACCCGTCCGCCGCTGACCCGCGAGCAGATCGAGGCCAACGCCGCCACCTATTTCAAGCAGGCCTCGCTGGTGCTCGACCCGGCGAAGACCGAAATCCGCTACAACTCCGAGTGGTGCGACCCGCTCGGCGCCCGCGGCATGATCCAGCTGGCGTCCCGCTACACGGTGGCGCGCATGATGGAACGCGACGACTTCACCAAGCGCTTCAAGAGTGGGACACCGATATCGGTCCACGAGTTCCTTTATCCGCTGATGCAGGGCTACGATTCCGTCGCCCTGAAGGCCGACCTCGAGCTGGGCGGCACCGACCAGAAGTTCAACCTGCTGGTCGGCCGCGAGCTGCAGAAGGACTGGGACCAGGAGCCCCAGTGCATTTTGACCATGCCGCTGCTGGAAGGTTTGGACGGCGTGGAAAAAATGTCCAAGTCGAAGAACAACTACATCGGCATCACCGAGCCGGGCAACACCATGTTCGCCAAGCTGATGAGCATCTCGGACGTGATGATGTGGCGCTACTTCGAGCTGCTGTCGTGGAAGTCCATCGACGAGGTCGCCGCGCTGAAGCGCGCCGTGGAGGAGGGCGCCAACCCGCGCGACGCCAAGGTGGCGCTGGCGCAGGAGATCGTCGAGCGCTTCCACGACCGCCAGGCGGCCGAGGACGCGCTGACCGATTTCGTCAACCGCTCCAAGGGCGGCATCCCGGACGACGTGCCGGAAGTGGCGCTCTCCGGCGCGCCGGCCGGCATCGCCCACCTGCTCAAGCAGGCCAAGCTGTGCGCCTCGACCTCCGAGGCCATGCGCATGGTGGACCAGGGCGGCGTGCGCCTGGACGGCGCGGTCGTCAGCGACAAGGCGCTGAAGATCGAGGCGGGCACTTTCGTGCTGCAAGTGGGCAAGCGCAAGTTCGCGCGCGTGACCTTGACGGCATGATAGGCTTGCTGCAACGCGTGAGCGGCGCCAGCGTGGTGGTCGATGGCGAGCGCGTCGGCGCCATCGACGCCGGCCTGATGGTGCTGGTCTGCGCCGAGCGCGGCGACACCGAGCGCGAGGCGGACGCGCTGCTGAACAAGCTGCTGGGCTACCGCGTGTTCGCCGACGACGCGGGCAAGATGAACCGCAGCGTGACGGACGTGGCCGGCGGCCTGCTGCTGGTGCCGCAGTTCACGCTGGCGGCGGACACTAATTCCGGCACGCGGCCCTCGTTCACGCCGGCCGCCAGCCCGGCCGACGGCCAGCGCCTGTTCGAGCATTTCGTGCGTCAGGCGCGCGGCCGGCACGCGGTCGTGGAGACCGGGCGTTTCGGCGCGGACATGAAGGTGACGCTGACCAACGACGGTCCGGTGACCTTCTGGCTGCAAGTGCCGCCTAAAGTCGCCTAAATAAAAATACGCTGGGAGATGTCGATGAAACTGTGGAGCGATTCCTTCAAGGATGGCGGCGCGATACCCGCCGAGTTCGCGTTCGCCGAGCCGGACGCCGCCAGCCGCGTCCGGCTGGCGCCCAACCGCAATCCCCATCTGGCCTGGAACGACGTGCCCAACGGCACCGCGTCCCTGCTGCTGCTGTGCATAGACGGCGACGCGCCCAGCGTGGGCACCGACGTCAACCAGGAGGGCAAGTCGCTGCCGGTGGAGCTGCCCCGCGCCGACTTCTATCACTGGACGCTGGCCGACATTCCGTCCAGCCTGTCGTCCATCGCCGCCGGGCAACTGGCGGACGGCGTGGTGGCCAAGGGCAAGCCCGGGCCGGAGGCCGCGCTGGTCGTGCGCGACGGCATCGAGCACCCGCTGCGCCAGGGCGTGAACGACTACACCGGCTGGTTCGCCGGCGACGCCGCCATGGCCGGCGACTATTTCGGCTACGACGGCCCCTGCCCGCCATGGAACGACCTGCGCTTGCACCATTACGTTTTCCGGCTGTACGCGCTGGACGTGCCGCGCCTGCCGCTGGAGGGGCGTTTCACCGGTCCCGAGGCGCTGGAGGCGATCCGCGGCCACATCCTGGACGAAGCACAAATCATCGGCGCCTACAGTTTGAATCCGTCGGCCCGCACTTAGGACCACATGAGCACCACCATCTTATTAATACGCCATGGCGAAACGGCGTGGAACGCCGTGCGCCGGCTGCAGGGCCACATCGACATTCCACTGAATGAAGAGGGACAACGCCAGGCCGAGGCGCTGGCGCGCGCGCTCGCCGCCGAACCGCTGGCCGCCATCGTCGCCAGCGACCTGCGGCGCGCGCTGCAGACGGCGCAGGCCGTCGCCGTCCACCACCCCCACGCCGTGCAGCAGGACAGCGCGCTGCGCGAGCGCTGCTACGGCGTGTTCGAGGGCATGATGTACGCGGACATCGAAACGGTCTATCCGGCCGAGTTCGCCGCCTGGCAGGCGCGCGACGTCGATGCCGTGATGCCGCCCGGCGAGCGGGTGGCGGAAAGCTTCCTCCAGTTCTACCGGCGCAGCATGGACGGCATCGCCGCCTGGGCCGAGCGCCATCCGGGCCAGACCATCGCCATCGTCGCCCACGGTGGCGTGCTGGAATGCGCCTACCGCGCCGCCACCGGCATGACCCTGGACAGCCCGCGCGACTTCCAGGTCAAGAACGCCAGCATCAACCGTTTCAGCTACGCCGGCGGCAAGCTGGCGCTGCGGAGCTGGGGCGAGGTCGCCCACCTCGAACTCGCCGTCCTGGACGACATCATCTAGCCCAAGCAGATTGAGCCCCATCTGGTGACTCGGCGTCCCCGCCTGCCCCCCAATGGGGCTCAGTCTGCTTTGCCGCCGCACGCCCGTGCGGAACTTTTCGCTGGGGAAACAGCCGTTAGAACCCCTTACATGGCACAAGCATGGGTTTAATATCAAATAGTGCTTATTATTTGAGCAGTCCTTCGGTTAGAATAGACGGTTTCCCCGTTGAGAATCAGGTTTAGCCAGTGCAAATCGGTCCGCATTTACTCCGTAACAACGTCTTCGTCGCGCCCATGGCGGGTGTCACGGACAGGCCGTTCCGCCAGCTTTGCAAGGAGCTGGGGGCCGGCTACGCCGTGTCGGAGATGGCCGCGTCGAACCCGCGGCTGTGGGCCAGCGAGAAGAGTTCGCGCCGTATCGACCACGCGGGCGAAATGGAACCGAAGGCCGTGCAGATCGCCGGCGCCGACCCGCAGGAGCTGGCCGATTGCGCCAAGTTCAACGTGGACAAGGGCGCGCAGATCATCGACATCAACATGGGCTGCCCGGTCAAGAAGGTGTGCAACAAGTGGTGCGGCTCGGCCCTGCTGCCGCACGAGGACTTGGTGGAACGCATCGTCAACGCCGTGGTCCAAGCCGTGGACGTGCCGGTCACCTTGAAATTCCGCACCGGCTGGGACCGCCAGAACAAGAACGCGCTGCGCATCGCCCGCATCGCCGAGCGGGCCGGCATCCAGATGCTGACCCTGCACGGCCGCACCCGGGCCGACGGCTACACCGGCGACGCGGAATACGACACCATCGCCGCCGTCAAGGCATCCGTCGCGATTCCCGTGGTGGCCAACGGCGACATCACCACGCCGGAGAAGGCGCGCCATGTGCTGGACAAGACCGGCGCGGACGCCATCATGATCGGCCGCGCGGCCCAGGGCCGGCCGTGGATCTTCCGCGAGATCGACCATTTCCTGCGCACCGGCCAGCATTTGCCGGCACCCATGGTGGCCGAGGTGCGCCACCTGATGGACGAGCACCTGCGGGCCCACTACGCCTTTTACGGCGAGTCGCTGGGCGTGCGCACGGCGCGCAAGCACATCGGCTGGTACGTGCGCGACCTCGAGGGCGGCGAGGAATTCCGCCAGCGAATGAACCGGCTCGAGTCGACCGGCGAGCAGTTGCTCGCGGTGAATCAATTTTTTGAATCGCAACTGAAGTATGGCGAACGGTTACAATACCGCCTCGCCGAAGAAAAGCTGGCCGCCTGACCGGTGGCCGCGTGGCAGATACCTTAGCAAGAAGACATAAAAATGAGCAAAGAAAGCATCCAGGAAGTCGTCCAGAAAAGCCTCGAAGATTACTTCAACGACCTGGGCGAACAGCAAGCTTCGAACATTTACGACATGGTCGTGCTGACCGTGGAAAAGCCTATTCTCGAAGTCGTCATGACGCGCGCCGACGGCAACCAGTCGCACGCCGCCCAGATGCTGGGCATCAACCGCAATACTTTGCGGAAAAAATTGCAGGAACACGGCCTGCTGTAAGGGCCCCGCTGACGTCCCGGCACGCGAGTGGCTGTGACTGGCCATGGTTGCCGGAGTCTGTCGCCATCATTAGATAGATACTCTTCAACAACCTAGCCACAGCCATGATCAAACAAGCTCTCATCTCCGTCTCCGATAAAACCGGCGTACTGGACTTTGCCCGCGCCCTGTCCGCCATGGGCGTCAATATCCTGTCCACCGGCGGCACCGCCAAACTGCTCGCCGACAACGGCGTGCCGGTGACCGAGGTGGCCGACTACACCGGTTTCCCGGAGATGCTGGACGGCCGCGTGAAGACGCTGCACCCGAAAGTGCACGGCGGCATCCTGGCCCGCCGCGACTTCCCCGAGCACATGGCCAAGCTGGAAGAGCACGGCATCCCGACCATCGACATGGTGGTGGTGAACCTGTACCCGTTCCAGGCGACGGTCGCCAAGGACAGCTGCACGCTGGACGACGCCATCGAGAACATCGACATCGGCGGCCCGGCCATGCTGCGCTCGTCGGCCAAGAACCACAAGGACGTGGTGGTGATCTGCGACCCGGCCGACTACGGCCAGGTGCTGGCCGAGATGAAGACCACGGACAACGCGCCGGGCTACGTCTCCTACGAGACCCGCTTCATGCTGGCCAAGAAGGTGTACGCGCACACCGCGCAGTACGACGGCGCCATCGCCAACTACCTGTCCAGCCTGGGCCCGGACCGTTCGCACGCCAACCGCGCCGCCTACCCGCAAACGTTGAACGCGCACTTTGAAAAAGTGCAGGACATGCGCTACGGCGAAAACCCGCACCAGAGCGCCGCGTTCTACCGCGACCTGGCGCCGGTGGCCGGCGCGCTGGCGAACTACCGCCAGCTGCAGGGCAAGGAACTGTCGTACAACAACATCGCCGACGCCGACGCGGCCTGGGAATGCGTGAAATCGATGGGCGGCTTCGACCAGAGCGCCGCTTGCGTGATCGTCAAGCACGCCAATCCGTGCGGCGTGGCGCTGGGCGCCAACGCGGCCGACGCCTACAAGCGCGCGCTGCAGACCGACCCGACCTCGGCCTTCGGCGGCATCATCGCCTTCAACGTGGAAGTGGACGGCGCCGCCGCCACCGAATTGGCCAAGCTGTTCGTGGAAGTGCTGATCGCCCCTGTGTTCACCGCCGAGGCCAAGCAGATCCTGTCGGCCAAGCAGAACGTGCGCCTGCTGGAAATCCCGCTGGGCGACGCTGTCAACTCAATGGACTTCAAGCGCGTGGGCGGCGGCCTGCTGGTGCAGTCGGCCGATGCCAAGAACGTGCTGGTCGGCGACCTGAAGGTGGTCACCAAACTGCAGCCCACCCAGCAGCAATTGCAGGACCTGATGTTCGCGTGGCGCGTGGCCAAGTACGTGAAGTCCAACGCCATCGTCTTCTGCGGCAACAACATGACCCTGGGCGTGGGCGCCGGCCAGATGAGCCGCATCGACTCCGCGCGCATCGCCTCGATCAAGGCGCAAAACGCCGGCCTGACGCTGACCGGTTCGGTGGTGGCGTCGGACGCGTTCTTCCCGTTCCGCGACGGCCTGGACGTGGTGGTGGACGCGGGCGCGACCTGCGTGATCCAGCCGGGCGGCTCCATGCGCGACCAGGAAGTGATCGACGCCGCCGACGAGCGCGGCGTGGTGATGCTGTACACCGGCACCCGCCACTTCCGCCACTAAAAGTAAAAAAGGGGTCAGGTTCGGTTTTTTTTAAAAACCGAACCTGACCCCATTTTATTTCGCCCGCGCTTGCGGGCGTTTTCTTTACTGCATACAATTCGACGATGATTATTCTCGGCATCGACCCTGGCTTGCGCACGACCGGCTTTGGCGTCATCCACAAGCAGGGCGCGAAGCTGCGCTATATCGCGTCCGGGACGATCAAGAGCGGGGAGGGCGATCTGCCGGCCCGCCTGAAGGTCATCCTGGACGGCGTCAGCCAGATCGCCGCCACCTACCAGCCGGACTGCTCGGCCATCGAAAAAGTCTTCGTCAACGTCAATCCGCAATCGACCCTGCTGCTGGGCCAGGCGCGCGGCGCGGCCATTTGCGCGCTGGTCAGCAACGGCCTGTCCGTGGCCGAGTACTCGCCCACCCAGCTCAAGCAGGCCGTGGTCGGCACCGGCAAGGCCGCCAAGGCGCAGGTGCAGGACATGGTGGCGCGCCTGCTGGCGCTGCCCGGCCTGCCGGGCTCGGACGCGGCCGACGCGCTCGGCGTGGCCATCTGCCATGCCCACAGCCACGACGCGCTGGCGCTGATCAGCCTGGCGGGCGCCGGCACGGGTAGTCCGCTTGCCGGCCTGCGCATGCGCCGCGGCCGCCTGGTCGGCTAAACTCTCTCTTCCTCATTTATCCAAGGTATTCCATGATCGGACGTCTCTCCGGCATCCTGCTTGAAAAAAATCCGCCGCAACTGCTGGTCGACGTCCAGGGCGTGGGCTACGAGGTCGACGTGCCCATGAGCACCTTCTACAACCTGCCCGGCGTGGGCGAGAAGGTGGTGCTGTTCACCCACCAGGCCATCCGCGAGGACGCGCACCTGCTGTTCGGCTTCGGCAACGCCGAGGAGCGCGCCGTGTTCCGCCAGCTGATCAAGATCACCGGCGTGGGCGCGCGCACCGCGCTGTCCATCCTGTCCGGCATGTCGATCGCGGACCTGGCGCAGGCCGTCACGCTGCAGGAATCGGGCCGCCTGGTGAAGGTGCCGGGCATCGGCAAGAAGACCGCCGAGCGCCTGCTGCTGGAGCTCAAGGGCAAGCTGGGCGCGGACATCGGCGCCGGCGGCGTGCACGCCGTGCCGGACGCGCAGACCGACATCCTGAACGCGCTGCTGGCTTTGGGGTATTCTGACAAGGAGGCGCTGCTGGCGCTGAAGAAGGTTCCGGCCGGTTCCGGCGTCTCGGACGGCATCAAGCTGGCATTGAAGGCGCTGTCCAAAGGCTAAGCGGCCGCAACCCAAGGCAAGGGCCGGGGTCAGACCCAACGGGTCTGACCCCAGAAGTCGCTCTTGGTTGGTTTTTTAACCGAATCGGGTAGTCCATGAGCATCCAGACCGACAATTTCACGGAGCAGCGCATCATCGACTCCGCCCCCTCATCCCCGAACGAGGAGGCGATCGAACGCGCGCTGCGCCCCAAGCACCTCGATGAATATGTCGGGCAGTCCAAGATCCGCGACCAGCTGGAGATCTTCATCTCGGCCGCGCGCAAGCGCAAGGAGGCGCTGGACCACACGCTGCTGTTCGGCCCCCCGGGCCTGGGCAAGACGACGCTCGCCAACATCATCGCGCGCGAGATGGGCGTGAACATGCGCCAGACCTCCGGCCCGGTGCTGGAACGCCCCGGCGACCTGGCCGCGATCCTGACCAACCTGGAAGCGAACGACGTGCTGTTCATCGACGAGATCCACCGCCTGTCGCCGGTGGTCGAGGAGATCCTGTACCCGGCGCTGGAGGACTACCAGATCGACATCATGATCGGCGAGGGCCCGGCGGCGCGTTCCGTGAAGCTGGACCTGCAACCGTTCACGCTGGTGGGCGCCACCACGCGCGCCGGCATGCTGACCAACCCGCTGCGCGACCGCTTCGGCATCGTCGCGCGGCTGGAGTTCTACACGGTGCCCGAGCTGACCAAGATCGTCACGCGCAGCGCGGCGCTGCTGAAGGCCAACATCGCGCCCGAGGGCGCGGCCGAGATCGCGCGCCGCGCGCGCGGCACGCCGCGCATCGCCAACCGCCTGCTGCGCCGCGTGCGCGACTACGCCGAGGTCAAGGGCGACGGCGACATCACGCAGGACGTGGCCGCCGCCGCCCTGGTGATGCTGGACGTGGACACGGTCGGTTTCGACGTGATGGACCGCAAGCTGCTGGAGGCCGTGCTGTACAAGTTCGGCGGCGGACCGGTCGGCATCGGCAACCTGGCCGCCGCCATCGGCGAGGCGGCCGACACCATCGAGGACGTGCTGGAGCCCTACCTGATCCAGCAAGGCTATCTGCAGCGCACGCCGCGCGGCCGCGTGGCCACGCCGGCCGCCTACCGGCATTTCGGCGTCACGCCGCCGCGCACCAATCCAACCGGAGACCTGTGGGATGTTTGAATTCAAGCGAGGCGCCATCGCCAGCCTGGCGCTGGCCGCCCTCACCGCCGCGGCGCAGGCCGCCGTGCCGGTCTACGGCTACACCGTCAAGCGGTCCTTCCCGCACGACGCGCAGGCCTTCACGCAGGGTCTGTACTACCAGAACGGCTACCTGTACGAGAGCACCGGCCAGAACGGCTACTCGTCGCTGCGGCGGGTGGAACTGGAAAGCGGCAAGGTGCTGCAGAAGAAGGCCATCCCGGCGCAGTATTTCGGCGAAGGCATCTCGCCGGTCGGCAACGAGATCGTGGCGCTGACGTGGACCAGCCAGACCGGCTTCGTGTTCGACGCCAGCACCTTCGAACTGAAGCGCACCTTCAATTATCCCGGCGAGGGCTGGGCGCTGGCGACGGACGGCGAGCGCCTGTACATGAGCGACGGCACCGCCTACATCCGCGTGCTGGACCCGAAAACGCTGGCTCCCACGCGCCGCATCCGCGTGACGGCGGACGGCGAGCCGGTCACGCGGCTCAACGAACTGGAATGGGTGGAGGGCGAGATCTACGCCAACATCTGGCAGACCGACCGCATCGCCCGCATCGACCCGTTCAGCGGGCGCGTGGTCGGCTGGATCGACCTGGGCGGCCTGGCCGCGTCGGCCAACATCGCGCCCGGCGGCGACAATGTATTGAACGGCATCGCCTACGACAGCGCCAAGCGGCGCCTGTTCGTCACCGGCAAGATGTGGCCCAAGCTGTTCGAAATCGAATTGAAGCGCAAGTGACCATGCAAATCTGGGTAGACGCGGACGCCTGTCCCGCCGTGATCAAGGACATCCTGTACCGGGTGGCCGAACGGACCGAAATCCAGGTCACCCTGGTGGCCAACCAGCTGATGCGGGTGCCGGGCTCGCGCTTCATCCGCTCGGTGCAAGTGCCCTCCGGCGCCGACGTGGCGGACCAGGAAATCGTGCGCCTGCTGGAGCCGGGCGACCTGGTCGTCACCGGCGACATCCCGCTGGCGTCGGACGTGCTGAAGAAGGGCGGCCTGGCGCTGAACCCGCGCGGCGAGTTCTACACGGCCGACAACATCGCGCAGATGCTGACCATGCGCGCCTTCATGGAGGAGCTGCGCAGCGGCGGCGTCGACACCGGCGGCCCGCCGCCGTTCAACCAGGCCGACCGCCAGAACTTCGCCAACCAGCTGGACCGCCACCTGGCGCGCGTGCGCGCGTCCCGCCAGCGTCCCTGACGGCCGCCGGGCACTGTCTCCCTCCGCGGGACAGCTGCAACAGCTGTTCCACCCCGCACTGTTCCGTTTTGACACAAGCTTGTCGCATGCAAGAGGCCGGGGCCGCCCGTCGGCCCGGCGCGGCCACCCGGCATGGATGTTGCGTAGTTGATTGTGAACGTTCCAGGGACACCGTCCCCGGACTTTCGCTAAAACTAACCCAAGGAGACTGTCATGCAATGGAGCAAACCCGAGTTCATCGATTTCCGTTTTGGTTTTGAAATCACGCTGTACGTGTTCAACCGCTAAGCGCAGGCGGCCGCCGCGCATAGCGGCGGCCCCATACGGGCCACCATCATGAAAATCATCGTACTGGGTTCCGCGGCGGGCGGCGGCTACCCGCAATGGAACTGCAACTGCCACAACTGCGACGGCCTGCGCAAAGGGACCATCCGCAGCCGCGCCCGCACCCAATCGTCGATCGCGATATCCGCCAACGGCAGCGACTGGCTGCTGGTCAACGCCTCGCCCGACATCCTGACCCAGATCCGCGCCACGCCCGCGCTGCAACCGGCCCGCGCCGCGCGCGACAGCGGCATCGCCGCCGTGCTGCTGATGGACGCCCAGGTCGACCATGTCACCGGCCTGATGATGCTGCGCGAGGGCAAGCGCATTCCCTTGTACTGCAGCGCGGCCGTGCGGCAAGACCTGCGGCACGGCTTCCCGCTGGCCCGGGTGCTGTCGCACTACTGCGGCGTGCAGTGGAACGAGTTGCCGGTGGACGGCGGCGACCACGCCTCCTTCTTCGTGCCGCAACTGGACGGCATTCGCTTCACGGCCGTGCCGCTGGACAGCAAGGCGCCGCCGTATTCCCCGCACCGCGACCGCCCCGTGGCGGGCGACAACATCGGCCTGCTGGCGCACGACCTGATCACCGGCAAGAAGCTGTTCTACGCGCCCGGCCTGGGCGGCATCGCGCCCATGACGGCGGCCGCCATGCGCGAGGCCGACTGCCTGCTGGTGGACGGCACCTTCTGGACCGAGGACGAGATGATCGCCCAGGGCTTTTCCAGCAAGCCCGCCGCCGCCATGGGGCATCTGCCGCAATCCGGCGCGGGCGGCATGATCGAGGCGCTGGACGGCATGCCGGCCAGCCGCAAAGTCCTCATCCACATCAACAACACCAATCCCATACTCGACGAGGACTCGCCGCAGCACGCAACGCTGCGGCGGCACGGCATCGAGGTGGCGTATGACGGCATGGAGATTTTGCTATGAACATGATGTCGCGGGCGGAGATCGGCTGCCAGCCACGCTGGGACAAGGCCACGTTCCAGGCGCAGCTGCTGGCCAAGGAAGAGCACTATCACATCCACCATCCCTTCAACGTGCGGATGCAGGAGGGCGTCTTGACGCCGGAGCAGATACGCGGCTGGGTCGCCAACCGCTTCTATTACCAGATACGCATCCCGCAAAAGGACGCCGCCATCCTGGCCAACTGCCCGGACCGCGAGACGCGCCGCCGCTGGCTGCTGCGCATCCTGGACCACGACGGCTGCGACGGCAACGCCGGCGGCATCGAGGCCTGGACCCGCCTGGGCGAGGCGGTGGGCATTCCGCGCGCCGAACTATGGTCGCTGCGGCACGTGCTGCCCGGCGTGCGCTTCGCGGTGGACGGCTACGTCAACTTCGCGCGCCAGGCCTCGTGGCAGGAGGGCGTGTGCTCGTCGCTGACGGAGATGTTCGCGCCGAGGATCCACAAGGACAGGCTGGCGAGCTGGCCGACCAACTATCCGTGGATAGACCCGGAGGGCCTGCACTACTTCCGCAGCCGCATCTCGCTGGCCGAGCGCGACGTGGAGCACGGCCTGCAGGTCACCCTGGCGCACTTCGTCACCCGCGAGCAGCAGGAGAGGGCGCTGGGCATATTGCAGTTCAAGCTGGACGTGCTGTGGTCGATGATGGACGCGATCGAGCGCGCGTACGGCTAGTCAACCGAGTGAGGCCAAACATGGAAACGATGATCGGACACCCCAGGCTTTCGCGCCTGTTCCGCATGCAGTGGGAAGAGGCGCAGGGCGCCTACGTGCTGCTGTACCCGGAGGGCATGGTGAGGCTGAACGGCAGCGCCGCCGAGATCCTGAAGCGCTGCGACGGCCGCAGCGCCGTGCCCGAGATCGTGGCGCAGCTGGAGCGGGCCTTCAACGCGCAGGGGCTGGAGGCGGACGTGCAAGCCTTCGTGGCCGACGCGCGGCAGCGGGGCTGGCTTGTCTGACGCCGCCATCCAGCAGGTCAGCGAGGCGCCCGTGGCGCCGCCCATGTGGTTGCTGGCCGAGCTCACCTACCGCTGCCCGCTGCACTGCGTGTTCTGCTACAACCCGGTGGACTACATCGCCAACCGCAAAGAGCTGGGCACCGAACAGTGGCTGGACGTGCTGCGCCAGGGCCGCAAGCTGGGCGCCGCGCAGCTGGGCTTCTCCGGCGGCGAACCGCTGCTGCGCGACGACCTGGAGGACCTGGTGGCCGAGGGCCGCCGGCTAGGCTACTACACGAACTTGATCACGTCCGGCATCGGCCTCACGGAGGAACGGCTGCGCAGGCTGGCCGACGCGGGGCTGGACCATATCCAACTGTCGTTCCAGGATTCGACCAGGGAGATGAACGACTTCCTGAGCAGCACCCGCACCTACGAATTGAAGTCGCGCGTGGCGAAGCTGATCAAGCAATTCGATTACCCGATGGTGCTGAACGTGGTGCTGCACCGCTACAACCTCGACCACGTGGAGCGCATCATCGAGATGGCGCTGGCGATGGGCGCGGAATACCTGGAGCTGGCCAACACGCAGTACTACGGCTGGGGCCTGGTCAACCGCGCGCAGCTGATGCCGACGCGAGAGCAGTTGCGCAAGGCGGAGGCGGTGGTGGAGGCCTGCCGCGAACGGATAGGCAACCGCATGCGCATCCTGTTCGTGGTGCCGGACTATTTCGAGGGGCGTCCCAAGGCTTGCATGAATGGCTGGGGCTCGGTGTTCCTGGCGGTGGCGGCGGACGGCGCCGCGCTGCCCTGCCACGCGGCGCGCGCCATCCCCGGCATGGTGTTCCCGGACGTGACGAAGGAGAGCTTGCGCGACATCTGGTACGACAGCGACGCCTTCAACAAATTCCGCGGCGACGCGTGGATGAAGGAGCCGTGCCGCGGCTGCGAGGACAAGCACAAGGACTTCGGCGGCTGCCGCTGCCAGGCGCTGGCGCTGACGGGGGACGCCGCCAACACGGACCCGGTGTGCTCCAAATCGCCGCGGCACGGGGAGCTGCAGCGCATCGTGGTGCAGGCGCACAAGGCGCAGGCGGCCGACGTGCTGAAGCCGCTGGTGTTCCGCAGCGACGCGAATTCACGGCTGCTGTCGGGGATGTAGCCTCAGGCATGTAGCAATAGAGCCGTCCCCGTCATCCCCGCGTAGGCGGGGACGACGCGGTGTCGCTTACTCCTGCCGCACCCAGGTCTGTGTGCGGCCCAGCATCGGCATGCCGATGTAGCCGCGCACCTTGAGTTTCTTGCCGCCGTCGGCCAGTTCCATCTTGCTCTTGTAGACCTTGCCGTTGTTCGGGTCCAGGATCTCGCCGCCGGTGTATTCGCCGCCATCCTTTTTCAGTCCGCCCAGAATCACCATGCCCACGATGGGCTTGTCCTTGCGCGCGTCGGTGCATTTGTCGCACACGGGATTTTGCGGCTCGTCCGCTTCGCGGAACAGCTTCTCGATCTGGCCCTGCAGCACGCCGTTGCTTTCGGTGATGCGGATCAGCGCCTTCGGCTTGCCGCTGACGTCGTCGATGTTGCGCCACAGGCCGACGGGCGAGGCGTCGGCCGCGGAGGCCGGGGACATGATGAAAGCGGCGGCGATGGCGCCCGCCTGTATCCAGTTGCGCATGGGTGTCTCCAAAGGGGTTGTTGTTTGCCGGCGAGTGTAGCAAACAGTCCTTGCGATTTTTCACGCGCGCGGACGAATAGAGGAAAGGCTCCAAAAGCGGAAAAGCCGGCACGCGGCCGGCTTCTCATGCTTTGCAAGTGGCGATTACAGCTTGGCGAACTGCTCGCGCATCTTCTCGATGGTGGCGCTGAAGTTGGCCAGGCGGTCCTTCTCCTGGGCCACCACGGCGGCCGGCGCGCGCGCCACGAAGCTCTCGCTGGCCAGCTTGCCGCTGGCCTTGGCGATTTCCGCCTCGATGCGCGTGATCTCCTTGGACAGGCGCTCGCGTTCGGCGGCGACGTCGATCTCCACTTTCAGCATCAGCTTGGTGGTGCCGACGACGGAGACGGCGGCCGGCGATTCCGGCAGCGTGTCGACGATCGTCACCTCGGACAGCTTGCCCAGCGACTGGATGTAGGGCGCGAACACGGCTAGGCGCTCCTTGTCGGCGGCGGACGACGCTTCCACGATCAGCGGCAGGCGCAGCGACGGCGCCAGCTTCATTTCGCCGCGCAGGTTGCGGGTGGCGTCGGTCAGAGCCTTCAGCTCGCCCATCCAGGCCTCGGCGGCCTCGTCGACCTTGGTGAGGTCCGCCAGCGGGTACTGCTGGGTCATGATTGATTTACCCGCAGTGTCGCCCTTGCCGGCCAGCGGCGCGACGGTCTGCCACAGTTCCTCGGTGACGAAGGGGATGATCGGGTGCGCCAGGCGCAGCACCACTTCCAGCACGCGCAGCAGCGTGTGGCGGGTGGCGCGCTGCTGGCCTTCCGTGCCTTGCTGGACCTGCACCTTGGCCAGTTCCAGATACCAGTCGCAGTACTCGTCCCACACGAACTTGTAGATCGAGCTGGCGATGTTATCGAAGCGGAAGTCCTCGAAACCCTTGGCGATGTCCGTCTCGGCCTTTTGCAGCAGCGAGATGATCCACTTGTCGGCCTGCGACAGGTCGGCCTCGCTGGCCGTGCAATCCTTGCCCTCGGTGTTCATGATGACGAAGCGGGTCGCGTTCCACAGCTTGTTGCTGAAGTTGCGGTAGCCTTCGCAGCGGCCCAGGTCGAAGTTGATGTTGCGGCCCAGCGAGGCGTAGGACGCCATCGTGAAGCGCACCGCGTCCGTGCCGTAGGCGGCGATCCCCTCCGGGAACTCCTTGCGCGTGGCCTTGGCGATCTTCTCGGCCGCTTTCGGGTTCATCAGGCCGGTGGTGCGTTTCTCCACCAGCGCGTCGATGCCGATGCCGTCGATCAGGTCGATCGGGTCCAGCGTGTTGCCCTTGGACTTGGACATCTTCTGGCCCTGCGAGTCGCGCACCAGGCCGTGCACGTACACGGTGTCGAACGGCACCTTGCCGGTGAAGTGCGCGGTCATCATCACCATCCGGGCGACCCAGAAGAAGATGATGTCGAAGCCGGTCACCAGCACGGACGAGGGCAGGAAGGCCTTCAGGTCCGGCGTTTCCTCGGGCCAGCCCAGGGTGGAGAAGGGCACCAGCGCGGACGAGAACCAGGTGTCCAGCACATCGTTGTCGCGGCGCAGGGCGCCGGTGCCGCCGGCGGCCTTCTGCTTGGCCAGCGCCTCCTCCTCGGTCTTGGCGACGAAGATGTTGCCTTCCTCGTCGTACCAGGCCGGGATCTGGTGGCCCCACCACAATTGACGGGAGATGCACCAGTCCTGGATGTTGTTCAGCCACTGGTTGTAGGTGGTGCTCCAGTTCTCGGGCACGAACTTGATCTCGCCGGTGGCCACTTTTTCCAGCGCCACCTCGGCGATCGATTTGCCGGGGAAGAAGGTGCCTTCCGGGGCCGGCTTGCTCATGGCGACGAACCACTGGTCGGTCAGCATCGGTTCGATGACCACGCCGGTGCGGTCGCCTCGCGGCACCATCAGCTTGTGCGGCTTGACCTGTTCCAGCAGGCCTTGCGCCTCCAGGTCGGCGACGATCTGCTTGCGGGCGGCGAAGCGGTCCAGGCCCACGTAGGCGGCGGGCGCGTTGTCGCTGATCTTCGCGTCCAGTGTCAGGATGGAAGGCATGTCCAGCTTGTGGCGCTGGCCAACCGCGTAGTCGTTGAAGTCGTGCGCGGGCGTGATCTTCACGCAGCCGGTGCCGAAGGCCTTGTCCACGTAGGAGTCGGCGATGACCGGGATTTCGCGGTCGCACAGCGGCAGCTTCAGCATCTTGCCGATCAGCGCCTCGTAACGCTCGTCGGTCGGGTCCACCGCCACGGCGACGTCGCCCAGCATGGTTTCGGGACGGGTGGTGGCCACCGTCAGCGAGCCGCTGCCGTCGGCCAGCGGGTACTTGATGTACCACATGGAGCCATCCTCCTCCTCCGACACCACTTCCAGGTCGGAGACGGCGGTGCCCAGCACCGGGTCCCAGTTCACCAGGCGCTTGCCGCGGTAGATCAGGCCCTGCTCGTACAGGCGCACGAACACGTCGGAGACGACTTTCGAGCGCGGCTCGTCCATCGTGAAGTACTCGCGCGCCCAGTCTGGCGAGGTGCCCATGCGGCGCATCTGGCCGGTGATGGTGGAGCCGGATTTCTCTTTCCACTCCCAGACCTTCTCGATGAACTTCTCACGGCCCAGGTCGTGGCGCGAAATCTTCTGCGCGTCCAGCTGGCGCTCCACCACGATCTGGGTCGCGATGCCGGCGTGGTCGGTGCCGGGGATCCAGGCGGTGTTATGACCCAGCATGCGGTGGTAGCGGGTCAGGCCGTCCATGATGGTCTGGTTGAACGCGTGGCCCATGTGCAGGGTGCCCGTCACGTTCGGCGGCGGCAGCTGGATGCTGAAGGAAGGCTTGGACAGGTCGAGGGAGGCGGCGTAGTAACCGCGCTTCTCCCACTCGCTGCGCCAGAACTGTTCAATGTCGGCGGGCTCGAAAGACTTGGCTAATTCCATGGTGTTTGGGCTGAGTTGTAGGCGAAAACGACCATTATAAGGGGCCAATGCCGCCTGCGCATGCCGCCGCCGCCGCGGTGCACAATTTTTTAACGATATAACGCTGATAAAATCACAATGTTCTTCCTATGAAAGCTTCCATGAAAACCAGCGGCCGCAAGTGGCTAGCGCGCGGATTCCTCCTGTGGGCGGCGGTGTCGAGCCTATGGCTGGCCAATTCCTTCCGCACCCAGGGCGTCGCCGAGCGCGCCCTGCTGAGCGACGCGAAGACGGTGGTGTCGCAGGCCGATGCCTACCTGGCGCTTAGTCCCAAGGCGGAAGGACGGGCACCGGCGTTGCTGTTCTTCTGCGGCTCCGGCGTGGCCGCGGAAGCCTATGTGCCCTTGCTGCGGCCAGTCGCTGAAAGTGGCTACCCGGTGTACATCATCCGCCTGCCGTATCGCTTCGCGCCGCTGGAATCGAATAAGGCCGAAGCGCTGGAGCGGGCGCGCGGCTTGATGGCCGCGCATCCCGAGGTGGCGCGCTGGGTGCTGTCCGGGCATTCGCTGGGCGGCGCGCTGGCGGCCCGTTTTGTCGGGAATGAGGGACACGGCGCCGCCGCCCTGGTCCTCGTCGGCACCACGCATCCGAAGGAGCGCAGCCTGGCCGCGCTGGGCATCCCCGTCACGAAGGTGTATGGCACCAACGACCATGTCGCGCCCGTGGACCGCGTGCTCGCCAACAAGGCGCTGCTGCCGCCGCAAACGGAATGGATCGCCATCGAGGGTGGCAACCACTCCCAGTTCGGCCACTACGGGCATCAGCTGTTCGACGGGACGGCCACCATCAGTCGCGAACTGCAGCAGGAGCGCACCCGCGACGCGCTGCTGAAGGCGCTCGCGCGCCAGCCGCAAGCACCGGCCGGGCTGTGATGCGTCTTCCACGAACCTTCGATCGAATCGCGCGCTATTCATGGGCCGCGCCATGCACCGCCGTGGGACTATGTCTCGCGGCGCCGGCGTTTTTGTTCGGCGCCAGGGCTCGCGTGGTCCAAGGGGTGATCGAGGTGGCCTTGACCGCGCGTGGCGAGGCGAGTCCATGGATGCGCTGGCTCCCCTTCATCGCGATCACGTTCGGCCACGTCGTGGTGGGGACCACCAGGCCGGAACTTGAACGGCTGCGGGTCCACGAGCATGAACACGTGCGCCAATACGAAAGATGGGGCGCCGCCTTTTTCGCCGCCTATCCGTTGAACAGCCTTTGGCAGCTATTGCGCGGCCGCCGGCCGTACCTGGACAACTGTTTTGAAGTACAGGCGAGGGAAAAGGAGGCCGCCGCCGTGACGGGCGACCTCACCGCTGCCCATTCCGAAAAATCATGAGGAGACACCGCTTGCTTCCCGTTGCATTCCTGCTTGTGCCGGCGGCTTACTTCAGCCTGTGGCCCGTCCCCATCGAGCCGGTGGCTTGGCACGCGCCAAAGGCGCCGGGCTACGCGGGCGTCCATGCGCCCAACAACAAGCTACTGGGCTTGCACAACATCTCCCTGGACGGTGAGGCCGGGCCCGAATATGTGGCGTTGGGGCCGGATGGCCTGCTGTACACCGGCGTCGCGAGTGGCCGCATATTGCGCATGAAGCAGGATGGCAGTGGGCGGCAGGTCTTCAGCACCACCGGCGGCAGGCCGCTGGGCATGGCTTTCGACGAGGGCGGCGGCCTGGTTGTCGCGGACGCGATCAAAGGGCTGCTGTCCATCGCCAAGGACGGCGAGGTAACGGTATTGGCCGACGCGGTCGAAGGCGATCCAATACGTTTTGCCGAAGGGGCCGTCGTCGCCAGGAACGGCAAGATCTTCTTCACCGACGCTTCGACGCGCTTCGCGCCAGCGCAATGGGGCGGCACCACGGAGGCCGCGACGCTCGACGTCTTTGAGCAGTCCTGCACGGGGCGCGTACTGGAATATGATCGGGCCGCCAAGGCGGCCCGCGTCGTCGCGAAAGGCCTGTGCTTCGCCAACGGCATCGCCTTGAGCGGCGATGACGAAACCTTGTTCGTCAGCGAGAGTGGCAGGTACCGGGTATGGAAGATCGCCGTCGCGGCCCAAGGGCTCGACGTCGCGCATCAGTCGGCGCAAGCGCGTGTGCTGCTCGACAATTTGCCTGGCTATCCGGACAATCTGACGCGGGGGCTGGGTGGCAGAATATGGCTGGGCCTTGGTGGACAGCGCAATGACCTCGACCTGATGGCGGAGTGGCCATCCATGCGCAGGGTGGCGTTGCGTATTCCGCGCATCTTCTGGGCGCTGCCCAAACCTTACGGCCATGTGATCGCCTTTACCGAAGACGGCAAGGTGGTGGCCGATCTCCAAGACCCGACTGGCCATTCCCCGCTTACCACCGGGGCCACTGAAACGGTGGACCGCCTGTATATTCATAACGCCGACGCCAAGAGCCTGGGATGGATCGCGCAATAGGGGGCAAGGAGGGAATGTCCGTCGATCAGCAGTGTCTTCGGCAGCGCTTGCGCGCCATCGCGCGCGAGTCGGACTGGTTCATGCAGGCGCTGGAATCGGTGCGTTCGCTGCAACTCGATTCCTGGTGCATAGGCGCCGGCGCGGTGCGCAACCTGGTCTGGGATCATCTGCACGGCTACGCCACGCCATCGCCCATCGCCGACGTGGATGTCGCTTACTTCGACGATGCCGACCTCCGCCCCGAAACCGAACAGGCATTGCAGGCTTTGCTGTGCGCGCGCCATCCCGGCACGCCTTGGGAGGTGACGAATCAGGCCTGGGTGCATCTGTGGTTCGAGGGCCGCTTCGGTCATCGCGTGGCGCCATTGCGTTCGCTGGAGGACGCTGTGGCGTCCTGGCCCGAATTCGCCACCTCGGTTGGCATCAAGCTCCAAGAAGACTCGGAGATCGAAGTCATCGCCCCTCATGGCTTGGAGGATCTGTTCTCCATGGTGGTGCGGCGCAATCCCGCCAGGGTCAGCGTCGAGACCTACCGCAATCGCGTAGCCGAGAAACGGTACCTTCAGCGCTGGCCACGGGTACAGATCGTAGGCTAAGGAGGTCGGCGGATCGCCAGTTGTAAGCAGATACAGCAAGTTGTAAGCACGTGTAAAGCTGGTCAACTGGTCAATCCCGGCCCGCGTTTTCAGCTCAGTGACACGGCAAGTGCACCTAACCTGAAACCTAAGAAAGAGAACTGCAACCATGAAAAAAGCCATCGCTACCCTGATCATCGGCATGTTCGCTACCGCAGCGTTTGCACAGGCCACCACCACCCCAACGACGGCGCCCGCCGCACCGGCAGCCCCGGTCGCGAAGGCCGAAGTGAAGGCCGAGGCCAAAGCCGAAGTCAAGACGGAAATCAAAGAATCCAAGGACGCGGCAAAGCCAGCCGCCCCGGCAGTCAAGTAAGCACCATCGCAGTAAAAACCGAATAAACCATTTATACAAATACTGAGGAAACCATCATGACCAAGACCATCGCTACCCTGATCGCCGGCCTGTTCGCTACCGCTGCATTCGCGCAAACCCCGGCCCCTGCCGCCGCACCCGTTCCAGCCGCCAAGGCCGAAGCCAAAGTGGTGAAGGCCGAAGCCAAGGAAACCAAGGAAGTCGCCAAGGCCGACGCGAAGGAAACCAAGGAAGTCGCCAAGGCCGACGCGAAGGAACACAAGGAAGTAGCGAAAGCCGAGGCCAAGGAAACCAAGGCCGCCGCCAACGCGAAGGAAGAAGTGGCCGGCGCCAAGGCCGATGCCAAGGTAGAGAAGGCGAAGGCCCACGCCAAGGCCGAGAAGTCGAAAGAGAAGGCGCACGCCAAAGAAGCCAAGGAAACCAAGCCGGCCGACAAGGCGGCGGCGGTTCCCGCGGCGGCGCCGGTGGTGGCTTCGGCAGCCACTCCAGCCGCGAAGTAAGCAGCGCGTTTTGCTAGTCAGTCCCCGCTACGGCGGGGATTTTTTTTGCATGTTACCATCGCGTTCGCCCCCCCCGACCGCGGCGCCACGCCGCGGCTCTGCAACCGACATGCATCGGCAACTTCAATGAGCACTCCATCGCATCTGATCTCACTTCGTCCAGCCACCGCGGCCGACCTGCCGTTTCTCCTGGCGCTGCGGCGGTCCGCGATGACCCCGCATCTGCAGGCCGCCGGGATAGCGCAGGATGAGGCAGGGATGATGGAACGCGTCCTCGTGGGCTTCGAGGGGGCCAGGATCATCGAGTTCGCTGGCGGTGCGATCGGCCTGTTGAAAATGATCAAGGGCGAGCGGGCGTGGGATATCGTCCAAATACAGCTGCTGCCGGAATGGCAGGGGCAAGGCATAGGCGCTCTCTTGCTGTCGCAGGCTCTCGCCGAAGCGGCGGAAGCCAAGGCCACCGTCCTGCTTTCGGTCCTCAAGGTCAACAAGGCACGCCGGCTGTACGAGCGTCTCGGGTTTTCCGTCATCTCTGAAGACGAGAATTCCTATTCCATGCGGGCCATGCCATGAAAACCGGAAACCTGTATGCGAACACGGCGCCGCCTCTGGACGGTGAGCGTTTCGAAACGCTGCTCGCGCACAAAGGCCTGGTCATCGAACGCATCGTCAGTTCATCGAAGATCGCATCGCAGGAATACGTGCAGGAGCAGGATGAATGGGTCGTTCTGCTTCGGGGCGATGCGACACTCGATGTCGAAGGCGACGCGATCGCTTTGCAGGCGGGCGACCACGTGTTCCTTCCCTCCCGCACGCGCCATACGGTACTGAGTGTTTCCGAAGGGGCGCTCTGGCTGGCGATTCATCTTCATTCCCAGGCGTCTTGAAGTTGGAACGGTATTTGTAAGCAGATACAGCAACTTGTAACCACGTGTAAAGCTCGTCAACTGCCTGGTTCCGGCCCGCGTTTTTAGCTCAGTGACACGGAATGTGCACCTGATGCGGTAAAACGGAATAAACCATTTATACAAATACTGAGGAAACCATCATGACCAAGACCATCGCTACCCTGATCGCCGGCCTGTTCGCTACCGCTGCATTCGCGCAAACCCCGGCCCCTGCCGCCGCACCCGTGCCAGCCGCCAAGGCCGAAGCCAAAGTGGTGAAGGCCGAAGCCAAGGAAACCAAGGAAGTCGCCAAGGCCGACGCGAAGGAAACCAAGGAAGTCGCCAAGGCCGACGCGAAGGAACACAAGGAAGTAGCGAAAGCCGAGGCCAAGGAAACCAAGGCCGCCGCCAACGCGAAGGAAGAAGTGGCCGGCGCCAAGGCCGATGCCAAGGTAGAGAAGGCGAAGGCCCACGCCAAGGCCGAGAAGTCCAAAGAGAAGGCGCACGCCAAGGAAGCCAAGCCGGCTGACAAGTCGGCCGCCGCTCCAGCCGCAACCACCGTAGCCGCCGCCGCTCCAGCCGCCAAGTAATTCATCCGGTCTCGCAAAAGGCTCCTGTCACGGCGGGAGCCTTTTGCTATTTCGGGCTTGCGCACTGATTAAGGATTTCCTAAGCACTTGCTTGCCGCTATCGGCAATGATCACGCTAACGTTATTTCAGCGGAGCAAGCATGAAGAGATGGTCGCCATTGCTGAGCACAGTGGTCTGCTGTGCGGTTATCGAGCTCATTCTGCTTGCCTTTATCTTCCTGGTGGCGAGGGTTGGTTTCGATTTGCTAGGTTACATATGGCTGATTTTGGGACCGGCGAGCGCATGGCTGGGACCACTGGTGTACCAGCACTTCAAGGCGAAAGAGGAACCGCGCCTCAAGTAGCCCGCGCGGCCCATCGCCGCTTTGCCCTATACTGCTGCACAATTGGCAACTGGCCGCAAATTGAGAGCAGCGTATGGCAAACATAGATATCAAATTGTCGCAGTCCATTGTGAGCAGCGGGCTACTGCCGGACTGGGACCTTCAAGACGGCATGCTGGCCGACCTGGTCGACGCGATGACCATCGCCGCGTCCACCTTCCCGGACAGGTTCTCGCAGGACGCGACCTGGAGCTTCGACGGTGCCACTGCGCGCCTGTCCTTCCCGGACGGTTCGTATCAACAGTTCACCGGCGTGTCGCTGGCCGACCCCACCTCCCTGCGCGGGACCGCCACCGCGACCGGCATGCAGCTGTCCGTGCCGGGCGCGGCGTCCGTCGTGGAGACGGGGCGCTACAGCTTCAGCTACGAGATCGTCAACAACCAGCTGTTCGTGCGCGGCACCGCCTCCACGGTCACCTCGGCCAAGATCCAGACCTTGCTGAGCACATCGTCGCCCGACTATGACCAGACGCTGGGCAATGTCGGCGTCGAGCTGCGGGGTCAGCTGAATGTGGACGCCAGCGGCAACCTGGATGGCACGGTCGCCGCGATCACGCTGGCGGCGGACAAGTTCATCGCGTCGGCCAGCCTCACCGGCAGCTTCCATGTGTCGGGCAACGCGGTCAGCATCGGCGACGGCGACGGCCATATGGCGGTGGACGGCACGCTGGCGGGACTCGACGCCGTGTTCCAGGATGGCAGCCACGCCAGCATCAGCGGCATCGCCGCGGCCGTCGGCGCGGGCGCGGACCTGGGCGCCGGCCTGCTGACCGATCCCGCGCTCCTGGGCGGCAACGACACCATCCGCGTCGAGCTGCCGGCGAGCCTGCAGGGATCCCTCACCATCGCCTCCGGCGCCGGCAACGACGCGGTCGCGGTGGGCGGCGGCCGCGGCCAGCTGAACGTGGACGCGGGCGCGGGCAACGACATCATCACCGTGCTGTCCGGCAGCCACGACGTGGACGGCGGCGCGGGCCTGGACACCCTGGTCTATAGTGGCGGACGCCAGCAATACACGGTGGCCAGTTCGGACCAGGGGCGCGTCATCACCGGTTCGTCCGGCTCGGACCTGGCGAGCAATGTGGAGCGGGTGAAGTTCGCCGACGGGATGCTGGCCTTCGACCTGGACGGCGGCGCGGGCCAGGCTTACCGCCTGTACCAGGCCGCATTCGACCGCGCGCCGGACGCCGCGGGCCTGGGCTACTGGATCGACGCGATGGACCGCCAGGTCAGCCTGCGCGACGTGGCGCAAAGCTTCATCAACAGCGGCGAGTTCGCGCAGCTGTATGGCGCCAATCCCACCACGGAGGCCTTCGTGTCGCGCCTGTACAGCAACGTGCTGCACCGCGCCCCGGACCAGGCGGGCTACGACTACTGGGTCGACGCGATGCACGGCGGCGCCTCCAAGGCCGACGTGCTGGCCAGCTTCAGCGAGGGCGGCGAGAACCGCGCGCAGGTGATCGGCATCATCCAGGACGGCATCGCCTACACGCTGGTGGGTTGATCGTTCCCGGGGCGCGCCTGTTAATACTGGGACGGCGCGCGGCAATATGTCTATTTTTGCAATTTTTTTGACTCCCCGCGCCTGACTGTCTACCTTGGGCTCCCTGCAAACCAACCAGGGAGACAGAAATGGCAGTTCGCCTCACCGCACTACTGTACGCCGGCCTGCTGGCCGGAACGATGGGCCATATCGGTGCCGCGTCCGCGCAGCCGAAGACCGTCTGGATCACCGTGGGCGACGCCGCCTACGCGCAACTGAAGAAGTCCGCGCCGGAGCTGGTGACGCGCGAAAGCCGTTCCGCCTTGGTGTCGTCCGGCTCCGCGAAGGGCGTGGCCGCGCAGGAGAAGGTGCACCTGGTGGAGGTCGACGAACAGCAGATGCTCAAGCTGTCCAGCGCCGTGCACCGCGAACTGCACCGCTGCGGCGGCTTCATGGCGCACGCCAGCGAGGCGGCCGGCGTCTCGGCGCTGTCGCCGGCGCCCGCATCCAAGGCCGCGTCGCTGGCCGTGCCGCGTCCCCCCTACGCGATCGACCAGCAGACCGTCGTCAACCCCATGCTGCCGCAGATGCAGGCGGCGAACATCGGCCAGACCATCACCGACCTGTCGGCCTTCACCAACCGCTACTACACCACCACCGGCGGCGTGAACGCGTCCAACTGGATCAAGAACAAGTGGGCCACGATGGCCGCCGGGCGCGCCGACATCGCGGTCACCCAGTTCACGCACGCGGCCTACGCGCAGAAGTCCGTGATCGCCACCATCGCCGGCACCGACAACGCGTCCGAGGTGGTGGTGATCGGCGCGCACATCGACTCCATCAGCGGCGGCGGCACCGGCGAGACCACCCGCGCGCCCGGCGCGGACGACGACGCCTCCGGCGTGGCCAGCATGACGGAGGCGCTGCGCGTGATGATCGCCAGCGGCTACAAGCCGCGCCGCACCATCAAGTTCATCGGCTACGCGGCGGAGGAGGTGGGCCTGCGCGGCTCCCAGGAGATCGCCCAGTGGCACAAGGCCAACAACGTCAACGTGGTCGGCGTGATGCAGCTGGACATGACCAACTACAAGGGTTCGCCGTCCGACGTCTACATCTACACCGACTACACCGACAGCCTGCAGAACGACTTCGTTGTCAGGCTGCTCACCACCTACCAGCCCACGCTGACGATAGGCTACGACAAGTGCGGCTACGGCTGCTCGGACCACGCCTCGTGGACCGCGCAGGGCTACTGGGCCTCGATGCCGTTCGAGACCTCGTTCACGCAGGACAACCCGTACATCCACACCGCCAACGACACCTACGCCAACAGCGGCAACCAGGCCGACCACGCGCTCAAGTTCGCGCGCCTGGGCCTGTCCTTCGCCGTGGAGCTGGGCAGCGACGGCCCCGGCGTGCAGCCGCCGCCGGACGTGGTCACCACCTACACCGGCAACCTGCTGAGGAATGAGAAGAAGACCTTCGGTCCCTTCAAGGCCGGCGCGGGCGGCTTCAAGGCCTCGACCACGGGCAGCGGCGACGCCGACCTGTATGTGCGCAAGGCGACCGCGCCGACCACCACCAGTTTCGACTGCAAGTCGGACGGCTCGACCAGCGCCGAGACCTGTTCCATCACGCTGGCGGCCAATGGCGACGTGTACGTGCTGCTGAATGGCTACAGCGCGTCGAGCTACACGCTGACGGTAAGCCATCGCCCGCAATAAGCATTAATCGTTGCGAAGTATGTATCGCGCGGCGCCGGGAGATGTATAATTCGATCCGCTGCCGCAAGGCGGCACACGCTAGGGGTCCTGCAAAGCGCGGTTTATAAAGCCGCGCGGCGCGGGTGAGAAATACCCTCCGAACCTGATCTGGATAATGCCAGCGAAGGGAAGCTTTAGGCCTTCTACCTGCCTTGTCGCGCGCCGCGGTCCATCCGCCAGCGCGCCCCGGGCCGGATTGCCGAACCCTCCTTTGCTGGCTCCTGTAGCTAACGAAGGAGCCA
Source organism: Pseudoduganella namucuonensis (assembly GCF_900116645.1). Taxonomy (GTDB): domain Bacteria; phylum Pseudomonadota; class Gammaproteobacteria; order Burkholderiales; family Burkholderiaceae_D; genus Rugamonas; species Rugamonas namucuonensis. The sequence continues at coordinate 143,402 of NZ_FPBO01000001.1, forward strand.
AATGAACGCCAATCCGAAATTCCTCTCCGCCACCGCCGAAGTGGACAGCGCCGCCATCGCGCCGTTGCCGAATTCCCGCAAGATCTATGTCCAGGGCAGCCGTCCCGACATCCGCGTTCCCATGCGCGAGATCTCCCAGTCCGACACCTCGGCCTCGTTCGGCCACGAGAAGAACCCGCCGATTTACGTCTACGACACCTCCGGTCCCTACACCGACCCGGACGTGAAAATCGACATCCGCTCCGGCCTGGACACGCCGCGCCTGCCGTGGATACTGGAGCGCGACGACACCGAGGAACTGGACGGCCCCACCTCCGAGTACGGCCAGGAGCGCCTGGCCGATCCGGCGCTGGCCGAGCTGCGCTTCAACCTCACCCGCAAGCCGCGCCGCGCCAAGGCCGGCCGCAACGTCTCGCAGATGCACTACGCGCGCCAGGGCATCATCACCGCCGAAATGGAATACGTGGCCATCCGCGAAAACCTGCGCCGCCGCGAATACCTGGAGGAGCTCAAGGCGTCCGGCCCGATGGGCGAACGCATGGCCGAGCTGATGGGCCGCCAGCACCCGGGCCAGAACTACGGCGCCTCCATCCCCGCCGAGATCACCCCCGAATTCGTGCGCCAGGAAATCGCCCTGGGCCGCGCCATCATCCCCGCCAACATCAACCACCCCGAGGTGGAGCCGATGATCATCGGCCGCAACTTCCTGGTCAAGATCAACGCCAACATCGGCAACTCGGCCGTCACCTCGTCGATCGGCGAGGAGGTCGAGAAGATGACCTGGGCCATCCGCTGGGGCGGCGACAACGTGATGGACCTGTCGACCGGCAAGCATATCCACGAGACGCGCGAATGGATCATCCGCAACAGCCCGGTGCCGATCGGCACCGTGCCGATCTACCAGGCGCTGGAAAAGGTCAACGGCAAGGCCGAGGACCTGACCTGGGAGATCTTCCGCGACACGCTGATCGAACAGGCGGAGCAGGGCGTGGACTACTTCACCATCCACGCCGGCGTGCTGCTGCGCTACGTGCCGATGACGGCCAAGCGCCTGACCGGCATCGTCTCGCGCGGCGGCTCCATCATGGCCAAGTGGTGCCTGGCGCACCACAAGGAATCCTTCCTGTACACGCACTTCGAAGAGATCTGCCAGATCATGAAGGCCTACGACGTGTCCTTCAGCCTGGGCGACGGCCTGCGTCCCGGCTCGATCTACGACGCCAACGACGAGGCGCAGCTGGGTGAACTGAAGACGCTGGGCGAACTGACGCAGATCGCCTGGAAGCACGACGTGCAGGTGATGATCGAGGGCCCCGGCCACGTGCCGATGCAGCTCATCAAGGAAAACATGGACCTGCAGCTGGAGCAGTGCCACGAGGCGCCGTTCTACACGCTGGGACCGCTGACCACCGACATCGCGCCCGGCTACGACCACATCACCTCCGGCATCGGCGCGGCGCTGATCGGCTGGTACGGCACCGCCATGCTGTGCTACGTGACGCCGAAGGAGCACCTGGGCCTGCCGAACAAGGACGACGTCAAGGACGGCATCATCACCTACAAGATCGCCGCCCACGCGGCCGACCTGGCCAAGGGCCATCCCGGCGCGCAGATCCGCGACAACGCGCTGTCCAAGGCGCGCTTCGAGTTCCGCTGGGAAGACCAGTTCAACATCGGCCTGGACCCGGACAAGGCGCGCTCCTTCCACGACGAGACCCTGCCCAAGGATTCGGCCAAGGTGGCGCACTTCTGCTCCATGTGCGGCCCGCACTTCTGCTCGATGAAGATCACGCAGGAGGTGCGCGACTACGCGGCCCAGGGCATGCAGGAGAAGGCCGTGGAGTTCGTGAAGAAGGGCGCGCAGCTCTACAGCAAGGCCTGAGGCCGGCCATGACGGAAGCCATGATCGAGATAGAACTGAACGGCCAGCCGCGCGGCGTGCCGCCGCGGCAAAGCCTGCAGGCGCTGGTGGAGGAGTTGGGACTGGCGCACCAGGCGCTGGCGCTGGCGGTGAACCGCACGGTGGTGCCGCGCCAGGGCTGGGCGGCGCGCGCGCTGCAGCCGAGCGACAAGGTGGACATCGTGCGCGCCATCGGCGGCGGCTGAGTCCAGACAATAACGGAGAAAGAAGATGCGTGACCAGAACGAAGACCTGCTGACCATCGCGGGCAAGACCTATAAATCGCGCCTGCTGGTGGGCAGCGGCAAGTACAAGGACCTGCAGCAGACGCGCGAGGCCACCGACGCGGCCGGGGCGGAAATCATCACCGTGGCGATCCGCCGCGTGAACATCGGCCAGGACCCGAACGCCCCCAGCCTGCTGGACGTGGTGCCGCCGTCGCAATACACCATCCTGCCCAACACGGCCGGCTGCTACAACGCCAAGGACGCCGTCTACACGCTGCAGATGGCGCGCGAGCTGCTCAACGGCCACAAGCTGGTGAAGCTCGAGGTGCTGGGCGACGAGAAGACCCTGTTCCCCAACATGCCGGAGACGCTGGTGGCGGCCAGGGAACTGGTGCGGGACGGCTTCGACGTCATGGTCTATTGCAGCGACGACCCGATCCAGGCCCGCATGCTGGAGGACATCGGCTGCGTGGCGGTGATGCCGCTGGCGTCGCTGATCGGCTCGGGCATGGGCATCCTGAACCCTTGGAACCTGTCGCTGATCATCGAGCAGGCCAGGGTGCCGGTGCTGGTGGACGCCGGCGTCGGCACCGCCTCCGACGCCGCCATCGCCATGGAGCTGGGCTGCGACGGCGTGCTGATGAACACCGCCATCGCCTGCGCGCAGGACCCGGTACGCATGGCGCGCGCCATGAAGCTGGGCGTGCAGGCGGGCCGCGAGGCCTACCTGGCCGGCCGCATCGCGCGCAAGTTCGCCGCGTCGCCGTCGTCGCCGATGGCCGGCCGCGTGGCATGAGTGGCGGCATGGGCGGCATGGGCGGCGGCCCGGGTGGCGCGGCGGCGCCGCGCGAGGCAAGGCAACCCTGCGTGCTGGTGTTCTCCGGCGCCGACCCCTCGGGCGGCGCCGGCATCGCCGCCGACATCCTGGCCATCCACGCCCAGGGCGCGCACGCGCTGCCGGTCATCACCGCGCTGACGGTGCAGGACAACGACCGCGTCTACGAGGTGATGCCGGTGGAGCCGGAGGCGCTGCTGCGCCAGGCCCGCGCGCTGACGGCCAAGATGGCGATCCGCGCCGTCAAGATCGGCATCACCGGCAGCGCCGCCAACGCGCGCGCCATCGCGCAGGTCATCGCCGAGCTGCGCGCCCGCGCCGACATCCCGGTGGTGCTGGACCCGGTGCTGGCCAGCGGCCACGGCGACCTGCTGTCGCGCGACGACGCGGCGCAGGCGCTGGGCGCGCTGCTGCCGCTGGCCACCATGATCACCCCCAACGGCCCCGAGGCGGCCGCGCTGGCCGCCACGCTGGCGGGGGCGGCGGGGGCCGGGGACGGCGTTCCCGGCGGCGCGGCCGACCACGCGCAGGCGCGCCTGCACGCCCAGGCGCTGCTGGACGCGGGCTGCCGGCACGTGCTGATCACCGGCGGCCACGGCAAGGGCGACACCGTCATCAACCGCTGGTTCAGCGCCAACCAGGGCCAGAGCTGGAGCTGGCAGCGGCTGCCGGGCGCCTACCACGGCAGCGGCTGCACGCTGGCGGCCACCATCGCCGGCCTGCTGGCCTACGGCTACCCGGTGGCGCAGGCGCTGGTGCGGGCGCAGGGCTACACCCACCGCGCGCTGGCGGCCGCGTACGCGATCGCGCCGGGACAACTGATTCCGCAGCGCTGAGGCGCACATCATGACAACGACAAGAGGGAACATCATGCAAGGACTGTATCTGGTCACCCCGAACTGGGACGACACCCCGCGCCTGCTGGCCGCGACCGAGTTGGCGCTGGCGGCCGGCGTGGCGCTGCTGCAATACCGCAACAAGGACGCCGGCCCCGAGCTGCGCATGGAGCAGGGCCGGGCGCTGCGGGCGCTGTGCCGCCGCCACGGCGTGCCCTTCATCGTCAACGACCATGTCGACCTGTGCTTGCTGCTGGACGCGGACGGCGTCCACCTGGGCGGCACCGACGCCGAGGTGGCCAAGGTGCGCGCGCTGCTGGGGCCGGGCAAGATCATCGGCGCCTCCTGCTACGGCGACATGCAGCGCGCGCTGGACGCGCAGGCCGCCGGCGCCAGCTACGTGGCCTTCGGCGGCTTCTACCCGTCGCGCGTGAAGCAATACGCCGTCACCACCCAGCCCGCCATCCTCGACCAGGCGCGCGCGCTGATGAGCGTGCCCTACGTGGTGATCGGCGGCATGACGCCGGCCAACGCGGCGCCGCTGGCGGCGCGCGGCGCGCACATGGTGGCCGCCATCAGCAGCGTCTACCTGGCGGACGACCCGGCCGCGGCGGTGCGGGAGTTCAACGGCCTGTACAGGACAACCGAAATTCGCGACGCCGCCGCCTAGATTACGCCTTATAATTGGCCGGGTTAGCTTATGCTCAAGGTTGCCGACCATGAACGCACAAATCCCGGCCAAACGCCTGATCCTGATTGTCGACGACGACAAGCTGCTGGCGGAGTTCCTCAGCGAGGTGCTGCGCCACGCCGGCTACGACGCCATGCAGGCCCACAGCGCGGACGAGGCGCTCCAGCTGATCTCCGAGCGCGAGCCGGACCTGGCCATGCTGGACATCCACATGCCCGGCATGTCCGGCCTGGAACTGGCCAAGCAGCTCAACCGCAACACCTCGGTGCCGTTCATGTTCCTGTCCGGCCGGGGCGACAGCGACGCCGCCAAGCAGGCCGCCGCCTACGGCGCGGTGGGCTTCGTGGTGAAACCGGTGGACGAGCAGCACCTGATGCCGGCCTTCGAGGCCAGCCTGGCGCGCGCCGACGAGATCCGCCAGCTGCGGCGCACCGAACTGAACCTGAACGCGGCCCTGGCCGCCGGCCGCGAGACCAGCCTGGCCGTGGGGCTGTTGATGTGCAAGTTCCAGACCGACCGCAACACCGCCTTCGAGGTGCTGCGCGACCACGCCCGTTCCAGCCGCCGCAAGATCAACGAAATCGCCGACCAGCTGCTGGCGGCCGAGGAAATGTTGAATAGTTTACATGTGGCATTTAACGCGCGTCTGAAAAAATAGGCCAGCGGCGCAACAAAAATTGCGCTAAACTAAGTTTGTACTGATGTCGATTTGCGGGGCCTCAACCTGCCCCGCGCATTCCCCTTATGGCCGCCCGCCCCCTGCCGCCATATCCAGATTCCTCGGCCCAACTCCGCCGATTCCCTGCCTCCTGACGTCACGCCGCCGGCCCACGCCGCAGCGTCCCCGCGCCTTCGCGGCCCAGGATCGCACAACTTTAGCGCAAGCCGCGGCCGTGTCGGCCGTGGGCGGAGAAGACGATGAAAAATCTGCAAAATGTGATGGGCGACGTGATCGCCGAACTGGCCGAGGCCTGCCGCGAGGTGCCGCGCGTGCTGCATGTCGACGGCGACGGCGACGCCGCGCTGGTGCTGGCCACGCTGCTGGTGCCCGAAACCCAGGTGGTGCACGTGGCCACGCTGGCCGACGCCTTGACGGAGGTGCAACAGTCCCGCTACGCCATGGTGGTGCTGGACCCGGACCTGCCGGACGGCGACGGCGCCGAACTGCTGCATTGCCTGCGCCGCCTCGAGCGCGACCTGGAGCACACCACGCCGGTGCTGCTGTATTCGGCGCGCCACCCCGGCCTGCGCACCCAGGCGCACGCCTTCCTGCCCAAGCCCTGGACTTCGCCGCGCCAGCTGTGGCGCACCATCTCCCACCTGCTGGGCATCGCGCCGGCGGTGCAGCAGGAGATGACATCTTGAGCGCGCCCGAACTGTGCAACATACTCTACGTCGAGGACAACCCGCGGCTGCGCTGCGTCACCAAGATGGCGCTGGAGGTGATCGGGCGCTTTCACGTGCGCGACTGCGGCTCCGGCCGCGCCGCGCTGCTGGAGGCGGCCGGCTTCAACGCCGACCTGATCCTGGTCGACGCCCAGTCCTGCCTCAATGACGGCCTGCGGGCGCTGGCCCGCCTGCGCCTGCTGCCGCAGCTGCGCGACACGCCGGCCATGTTCATCACCGGCCTGGCCGCCGCCGCCGACGTGACGCAGTACGTGGCGGCCGGCGCCATCGGCATCATCGCCAAGCCGCTAGAGCCGCTGCGCCTGGCCCTGCAGGTGCGCCAGCTGTGGGCCAGCCAGGACGAGTGGAGCGAGGGCGGCCGGCTCCCCGCGCCGCGCCAGCCCCGCAATACGGTCTTGCGTTCCTTGATATGATGGGGGTTCAACCCGCATCAACACAGGACAACAGGACATTCAATGAAGACAAAAGCAGCCGTTGCATGGAAATCGGGCGCGCCCCTGACCATCGAGGAGGTCGAACTCGGCGGGCCGCGCGAGGGCGAGGTGCTGGTCGAGATCAAGGCCACCGGCATCTGCCACACCGACTACTACACGCTGTCCGGCGCCGACCCGGAGGGCATCTTCCCCGCCATCCTCGGCCATGAGGGCGCGGGCGTGGTGGTCGATGTCGGCCCCGGCGTCAAGACGCTGAGGAAGGACGACCACGTCATTCCGCTGTACACGCCGGAATGCCGCCAGTGCAAGTTCTGCCTGTCGCAAAAAACCAATTTGTGCCAGTCGATCCGCTCCACGCAGGGGCGCGGCCTGATGCCGGACGCCACCAGCCGCTTCTCGATCGACGGCCAGCCCATCTTCCACTACATGGGCACCTCCACCTTCTCCAACTACATCGTGGTGCCGGAGATCGCGCTGGCCAAGATCCGTTCCGACGCGCCGTTCGACAAGGTCTGCTACATCGGCTGCGGCGTCACCACCGGCGTGGGCGCGGTGCTGTTCACCGCCAAGGTGGAGGCGGGCGCCAACGTGGTCGTGTTCGGCCTGGGCGGCATCGGCCTGAACGTGATCCAGGCGGCGCGCATGGTGGGCGCCGACAAGATCATCGGCGTCGACATCAACCCGGCCCGCGAGGAGATGGCGCGCAAGTTCGGCATGACGCACTTCATCAATCCCAACCAGGTCGAAAACGTGGTGGACGCCATCGTCCAGCTCACCGACGGGGGCGCCGACTACAGCTTCGAGTGCATCGGCAACACCACCACCATGCGCCAGGCGCTGGAGTGCTGCCACAAGGGTTGGGGCCAGTCCATCATCATCGGCGTGGCGGCGGCGGGGCAGGAGATCTCGACCCGGCCGTTCCAGCTGGTGACCGGGCGCGTGTGGAAGGGTTCCGCCTTCGGCGGCGCGCGCGGCCGCACCGACGTGCCGAAGATCGTCGACTGGTACATGGAAGGCAAGCTCAACATCGACGACCTGATCACGCACAAGCTGTCGCTGGACGAGATCAACAAGGGCTTCGACCTGATGAAAAGCGGCGAATCGATCCGGTCCGTCGTCATGTACTGACACCGCATCTCCTCTTCGGGGCGGCCTCCCGCGCCGCCCCATTTTTTTCATAATTACCCCAGGGGTAATTTAATAATCACCCCTGGGGTAATTATGCGGCCTGTTCCCCGCTGAGCGCATTCCGTCGCAATCGCCTCGCCCCGACCCTCCACGCGCGCTACAGTCATGCCCGGACCAGTCGCATCTGGAAGTAGAAAAAAAGTTCTAGACACGAAGTTCTAGATCATTTAATCTACATCGCATACCCAAGGAGCCCAGCCCATGTATCCAGCCCAGTTGTTCGCCGCACTGATGCCAGCCCTGGGCTGGTCGCTGCTGCATTTCGTGTGGCAGGGCGTGCTGATCGGCTGGGCCGCCTCGCTGGCGCTGCACCTGCTGCGCAACGCGCGGCCCCAGGCGCGCTACGCCGTCGCCTGCGCCGCCCTGCTGCTGTGCGCGGCGCTGCCGCTGGGCGGCACGGTCTGGCGCGTGCTCGAGGCGGCCCGGGGCTATGGCGCCGCGCCGGTCATGACGGCGATCGCGCTGCCGGCCGGTGATGTCGTCGCCGCCGCGATCGGCCCGGCCGCGCTGGATACGGACCAACTCGTTTCCTGGCGCTACCTGTTGCAGCGGCAACTGCCGTGGCTGGTGTTGCTGTGGGCCTGCGGCGCCGCCGTGATGACCCTGCGCCTGTCGATGGGGCTGCTGTGGGTGCGCGACCGCACGATGGCGTCGCGCCACGCCGGCGATCCCCACTGGCAGCGGCGCCTGGACCAGCTTGCGCGGCGCCTGGGACTGGGCCGCGCCGTGCGCCTGGCCATGGCCGACGGACTGGACGGCCCGATGACGGCCGGATGCTGGAAACCGGTGGTGCTGGTGCCCGCGTCGCTCATCACCGGCATGCCGCCGGACCTGCTGGAAGCGCTGCTGGCCCACGAGCTGGCGCACATCAAGCGCCACGACTACCTGGTGAACCTGGTGCAGAGCGCGATCGAGATTTTGCTGTTCTACCATCCCGCCGTGTGGACGCTGTCGCGCCGCATCCGCGTGGAGCGGGAACAGATAGCGGACGATTTAGCCGCAAGCACGCTCGGCGAACCGCGGCGCCTGGCACTTGCATTGACCGAGCTGGACCGGTTCCAGTTCTCCACGCCCCAACTGGCCCACGCGGCCCACGGAGGAAACCTCATGTCACGCATCAAACGCCTGGTTCGTCCCGCAAGCGAACCCCTCAGCTGGAAAATCGCCGCGCCCCTGCTGGGCTTGTGCACCGCCTGCGCCGTGCTGTACGCCCACGCCGCGCCGGCCGTTGATGCGCCCGTCGCACCGGCCACACCCGCCTTGGACGCGCCGGCCCCGCCGCCACCGCCGGTCATGGACGTCCCGGCCGTTCCAGCCCCGCCCAAGCCTGTGTCCGCCGTGCCAGCCGTCCCGGCCGTCCCGGCGGCTCCAGCGCCACCGGCGCCACCGGCCATACCGGCGCCTCCAGCGGCCCCGCCCGCGCCAGCGCCGGAGGACGAGCACGCATCGGCCGGCGGCGCCCAGGCATGGCGTTCGCCGCGCGGCCAGGGAGGCGCGATCACCTTTGGCCACCTGTCCATCAACTACAACGCCAAGGACGCCTACGCCGTCAAGCGTGGCGACGGCTACGTGTCGGTCCACGTGGGCCGTGGCGACATGGAGGAAGTGCGCCGTCTGGATGGCGCCGTGAAGGGCGACTTCATCTGGTTCCGCGATGGCGGCAAGGCCTGGCTGATCAAGGATCCGGCGTTGCTGGCCAAGGCCAGCGCCGCCTGGGCCCAGTCCGACGCGCTGAACCAGAAAATGAAGGAGCAAAACCAAGTCATGGAGCAACACAACAAGGCCATGGCCGCGCTGGGCGACAGGATGCAAGCCTTGTCCGAGCAGGCGGCGCGCCAGGTGCGCGGCGAGCGGCACGGAAAAATCGAACGCCTGGCGCGCGAGCAGGAGGCCGTGGCGCGGAAAATGGAAGCGGTGGCGCGCAAGATGGAGCGCAGCCGCGACACCGGCGCCGATCGCGAAGCGCTGCGCCGCGAAATGGAAACCCTGGAAACGCGGATGGAACCGCTCAAGCGGCAAATGGGGCAGCTGTCCGCCGAGCTGGGGAAAATGCATGGCGACATGGCCGCCACACACGCTCCCATGGAGGCGCTCTCCGCGGAAATGCGCGAAGCGAGCAAACCCTTGAGGGAGCTGGGCGCCAAAATGGGCGAGCTTGGCCGCGAACAGGGCCGGCTGAGCCGCGAAGCCGACCAGACCGTGCGCGCGCTGATCCAGGAAGCCGTGCGCAACGGCCGGGCCGAAGCCATTCCCGCGCCCAAGGGCTGATCGGATATCCAGTGCTTTGTACCGGCGCGCGGGCCGCGCCGGTATAATCACCGGATGCAAAATCTCCTCCACAACCTCAATCCCGAACAACTCGCCGCCGTCACGCTGCCGGCCCAGAGCGCCCTGATCCTCGCCGGCGCCGGTTCCGGCAAGACGCGGGTGCTCACCACCCGCATCGCGTGGCTGATCCAGACCGGCCAGGTTTCGCCCGCCGGCATCCTGGCGGTGACGTTTACCAACAAGGCGGCGAAGGAAATGCTGACGCGTCTGTCGGCGATGTTGCCGATCAATACACGCGGCATGTGGATAGGCACCTTCCACGGCCTGTGCAACCGCCTGCTGCGCACCCACTACCGCGACGCGGCGCTGCCGCAGACCTTCCAGATCCTCGATTCGCAAGACCAGCTGTCGGCCATCAAGCGCCTGCTGAAGGCGTTCAACATCGACGACGAGAAGTTCCCGGCCAAGACGGTGATGTATTTCATCAACAACGCCAAGGACGCCGGCCTGCGCGCCAACCAGGTCGAGGCCTACGACGCCAACGAGCGCAAGCTGGTGGAACTGTACGAGCTGTACGACGACCAGTGCCAGCGCGAGGGCGTGGTGGATTTCGCCGAACTGCTGCTGCGCAGCTATGAACTGCTGAGCCGCAACCAGCCGCTGCGCGAGCACTACCAGCAGCGTTTCAAGCACATCCTGGTGGACGAGTTCCAGGACACCAACGACCTGCAATACAAGTGGCTGAAGCTGCTGTCCGGCCAAGGCCAGAGCAATGGCAGCAGCGCGCTGTTCGCCGTCGGCGACGACGACCAGAGCATCTACGCCTTCCGCGGCGCCAACGTGGGCAATATGCGCGCCTTCGAGCAGGAGTTCAACGTCAAGAACCTGATCAAGCTGGAGCAGAACTACCGCTCGCACGGCCACATCCTGGACGCGGCCAACATGCTGATCGCCAACAACAGCAAGCGCCTGGGCAAGAACCTGCGCACCGACGCCGGCCACGGCGAGCCGGTGCGCATCTACGAGGCCAGCTCCGACCTGCAGGAGGCGCAATGGATCATCGAGGAATCGAAGAGCCTGATCGCCGACGGCGCGCTGCGCAGCGAAATCGCGGTGCTGTACCGCTCCAACGCGCAGTCGCGCGTGATCGAGCACGCGCTGTTCTCGGCCGGCATCCCGTACACCGTGTACGGCGGCCTGCGCTACTTCCAGCGCGCCGAGGTCAAGCACGCGATCGCCTACCTGCAGCTGATGGACAATCCGCACAACGACTCGGCCTTCCTGCGCGTGGTGAACTTCCCCACCCGCGGCATCGGCGTGCGCTCGATCGAGCAGCTGCAGGGCGCGGCCCAGCAGTACGGGGTCTCGCTGTACGCCGCCGTGCCGCACATGACGGGCAAGGCCGGCTCCGCGCTGGCCGGCTTCGTCCGGCTGGTCGAGGGCATGCGCTTCGAGACGCAGCAGATGGCGCTGCCGGAACTGGTGCGCGTGGTGCTGGAGGGCAGCACCCTGCTGAGCCATTACGCCACCGAGAAGGAGGGCGCGGACCGCGTCGAGAACTTGGAGCAGATGGTCAGCGCGGCCACGCAATTCATTTCCGAGGAGGGCTACGGCCAGGGCGCGCCCGCGCACATGGGGCCGCGCTCGGACGCGCAGTCCGGCATGCCCATCGTCAGCGCGGACGGCGTCGAGATCCTGGATGCGGACGCGCCGCTGGCCACCGTGATGTCGCCGCTGTCGGCCTTCCTGTCGCACGCCTCGCTGGAGGCGGGCGACAACCAGGCATCGGCCGGGCAGGACGCGCTGCAGATGATGACGGTGCACTCGGCCAAGGGCCTGGAGTTCGACAACGTGTTCATCACCGGCCTGGAGGAGGGCCTGTTCCCGCACGAGAGCAGCTCGAAGGAGGAGGGCGGCGTGGAGGAGGAGCGGCGCTTGATGTACGTGGCCATCACGCGCGCGCGCAAGCGCCTGTACATGTGCTTCTCGCAGACCCGCATGCTGCACGGCCAGACCCGCTACAACATGAAGTCGCGCTTCTTCGACGAGTTGCCGGAGGAGTCGCTGAAGTGGCTGTCGCCCAAGGTGCAGTCGCACTGGTCCGGCACGCGCAAGTCGGCGTGGGACGACGTGCAGGTCACCAGCGGCGCGGACAACGCGCTGGCGCAGCGCATCGCGCAGAAGGCGGGCGGCGGCAGCGGCTGGCGCATCGGCGAATCGGTCTCGCACGGCAAGTTCGGCGAGGGCGTGATCGTCAACATCGAGGGCAGCGGCAGCAATTGCCGCGCGCAGATCAACTTCGGCAGTTTCGGGATGAAGGTGCTGGATTTGAGCGTCGCCAAGCTGGAACGCCTGGGACGTTGATTAAAACCGACGGCGGATGCCGGGGTCGGACCCAGTGGGTCCGACCCCGGATTTTGCGGTGGGTTTTACTCCGCCGCCGCGGCCGGCTTGGGCACCGGCGAGCCGAAGATGTGGCGGTAGCTGGCGTAGAAGGCGCAGTGGATCAGCACCGACAGCAGCAGCATCACGATCGGCATCACCATGGTCAAGGCGAACTGGCTGCGGCCCAGGATCAGCATGATGACCTGGGTGCACATCAAGGTCAGGCCGAATTGGCTGAGCGCGAACACGATGAAGGCCTTCAGCGAGCGCAGCACCGAGAAGAAGCTGAAGAAAATCGCCTTGCCCACGCTCATGCGCTGCCAGTAGATCAGCGGCGCGGCGAAGCAGAAGCCCATCGCCGCCGGCAGGCACACCAGGATCGTCAGCAGGAAGGCGCCGCTCAGGTTGGCCTGCCGCACCTCCTTGGACGCCGGATCGATCTGCCCCGTCAGCATTTTCATCAGCATGCCGCCGTCGGCCAGCGTCGACACGCCGATCGCCAGCCCCGCCACCACCAGGTACAGCAGGCCCACCGCGAACAGGCTGGGGAACTGCGGCTTGCGGAAGCCCGTCGCCAGCAGCGCCGGCACGATGCGCTTGCCCTGGTCGATGTCGGCGCAGGCCTGCATGAAGGCCAGCGAGAACACGGGGATCAGGACGATGGCGCCCAGTTGGCCGACGATCGGGATGATGCTGATCACCATGTTCAGCATGGCGTACAGCAGCGCCAGCGAGGTCAGGCCGCCCGGCTGTTTCATGAAGAGGGCCAGGCCCTCCTTGATCCACAGCCAGCCGGTGCTTGCGGGGAGTTTGCTCATAAGGTCAGTACAGCGCGGGCGCGGCGACGGCGATGCGCTCGCGCAGGATGCGTTCGAAGTGGGTGGGATCGTGGGGCGTGAGCATTTCGGCCTCGCGCGGCTGGTGGAAGTCGTACAGGCGGCTCAGCCAGAAGCGCAGCGCGCCGGCGCGCAGCATAGCCTGCCAGGCCTCCTGCTCGGCTGCCGTGAACGGGCGCACCGCGTGGTAGGCGTCCAGCATGGCGCGCGTGCGGGCCGTGTCCAGCACGCCCGTGTCCAGGTCGATGCACCAGTCGTTGACCGTCACCGCCACGTCGAACAGCCAGGTGTCGCAGCCGGCGAAGTAGAAGTCGAAGAAGCCGGTCAGCTTGTCGCCGTCGAACATCACGTTGTTGCGGAACAGGTCGGCGTGCACGGGACCCTGCCGCAATTGCTTGTAGGTGTCCGAGCCGGCGAAGGCCTGCTGGAAGTGCATCTCGGCGCGCAGCAGGTCGGCCTCGGCCTCGGCCATGAAGGGCAGCACCTGCGGCGTGGCCCAGTTCCACCATTCCAGGCCGCGCAGATTGGGCTGGTGCAGCGGGTAGTCGCCGCCGGCCAGGTGCATCTTCGCCAGCATGGCGCCCACCTCGGCGCAATGCACCGGCCGCGGGTCCAGCTGCGAGGCGCCGGCCAGCTTGGTGACCACGGAGGCCGGCTTGCCGTGCAGCGGCGTGACCAGTTCGCCTTGGGCGTTGGCGATCGGCGCGGGCACGGCCACGCCGCGCTCGGCCAGGTGGCGCATCAGGTTCAGGTAGAACGGCAGTTGCTCGAAGGACAGGTTCTCGAAGATCGTGAGGACGTATTCGCCGCTCTCGGTGGTCAGGAAGAAGTTGCTGTTCTCGATGCCGGATGCGATGCCTTTGATCGCAAGCGGTTTGCCGAGGGGGAATTGCGTGATCCACTGGCTGACGTCATCCAGGCTGACCGGGGTAAAAACTGCCATGAGAATGAAGCTGAATAAGCTGTATTAAAGGTTGGGGCGGGAAGGCAAGGGCAAAAGCTCAGCGTTTGGCTGGCGGCGGTGGCGGGGCGGTGTCGTCCTCGGCGCCGTCTTCCTTCTGCTTGGTCTTTTTCTTGCCGATATCGAATTCCATCACCGTCCATTGCGGGCCGCGATTGGCCTGGCCGGCGGCGTCGCCGGGCAGGGCGGTCGAAGTGGCGGTGTTTTTCGGCTTCACGCTGTAGGTCGTGGGGCCGCTTTTCACCTTGGCTTCGGTCACGCGGCCGCTGTTGTCGCGCTGTTCGGAGATCTTGCGATCGTCGCCGGTCTTGTTGGTCACCGTGATCGGCGTGTCGATTTCCTCGATTTTGTCGAGTTTGGGTGGCGCCGACGGCGTTTGCGCCTGGGCGTAGCCACTCAGGGCGAGAATGAGAACTGGCCAGATTTTGGAAGTGCGCATGATGGTATCGCCTCGTTAGTAACCGCAATCGGTTTCTTATGTGCCATTGTAACAAACCGGGTCGGGTCTCTGTTTAAATGCGTGAAATCCTGCCAAAAGTGCGAGAAAATCATGTGCGATAATGTTCGATTCTCGCCAGCTTTCATTATCACTTATGCAAAAGACCCTGCTGCTGGTTGACGGTTCCAGCTATCTCTACCGCGCCTTCCACGCGCTGCCCGACCTGCGCAGCCCGGACGGCCACCCGACCGGCGCCATGCACGGCATGGTCAACATGCTGCGCCGCCTGCGCGCCGACTTCCCCGCCGCCTACATCGCCTGCGTGTTCGACGCCAAGGGCAAGACCTTCCGCGACGACCTCTATCCCGAATACAAGGCCACCCGCGCCTCGATGCCGGACGACCTGCGCCTGCAGATCGAACCGATCCACGAGGCGGTGCGGGCGATGGGCTGGCCCATCCTGATGGTGGAGGGCGTGGAGGCGGACGACGTGATCGGCACCCTGTCCGTGGACGCGGCCAAGGCCGGCATGGACGTCATCGTCTCCACCGGCGACAAGGACCTGGCGCAGCTGGTCAACGCGCAGGTCACGCTGATCAACACCATGAGCAACGAGAAGCTGGACGAGGCGGGCGTGCTGGCCAAGTTCGGCGTGCCGCCGAACCGCATCATCGACTACCTGACCCTGATCGGCGACACCGTCGACAACGTGCCCGGCGTGGCCAAGTGCGGCCCGAAAACCGCCCTCAAATGGCTGGCCGCCTACGACAGCCTGGACGGCGTGATGGCCAACGCGGACAAGATCGGCGGCGCGGTCGGCGAAAACCTGCGCGCCGCGCTGCCATGGCTGCCCAAGGGCCGCGAGCTGATCACGGTGAAGACCGACTGCGACCTGAGCGCGCACATGATGTCGATCTCCGAAACGCTGATCGCCAAGGACGAGGACAAGGAATCGCTGCTGTCCTTCTTCAACCGCTACGGCTTCAAGACCCTGCTGCGCGAACTGAGCGCGATGACGCCGTCGACCCAGGTGCCCGGCCAGACCTCGGCCCCCGCGGCGCCCACCGGCGGCGCCACCGGCGACCTGTTCGGCGCCGCCAGCGCGCCCGCCAACGTGCACTACGAGACCGTGCTGACGGAGGCGCAGCTGGACGCCTGGATCGCGAAAATCGACGCGGCCGAACTGACCTCGGTGGACACCGAGACCACCTCGCTGGAGCCGATGACGGCGCAAATGGTCGGCATTTCGCTGGCCACCGAGCCCGGCCTGGCCTGCTACATCCCGGTGGCGCACAGCTACCAGGGCGTGCCGGAGCAATTGAGCCGCGAGCTGGTGCTGGACAAGCTCAAGCCGTGGCTGGAGGACGCCGCCAAGGCCAAGGTCGGCCAGAACCTGAAGTACGACGCGCACATCTTCGCCAACCACGGCGTGGCGCTGCGCGGCGTGGTGCACGACACGCTGCTGCAGTCCTATGTGTTCGAATCGCACCGCACGCACGACATGGACAGCCTGGCGCTGCGCCACCTGAACCACACCACCATCCCCTTCGTGGACGTGTGCGGCAAGGGCGCCAACCAGATCTGCTTCGACCAGGTGGAGCTGGGCCGCGCCACCGAGTACGCGGCGGAGGACGCCGACATCACGCTGCGCCTGCACATGGCCATGCACGGCCACGTGCACGGCGACGAGAACCTGACCCGCATCTACAAGACCATCGAGCTGCCGACCGCCGTGGTGCTGCAGAAGATCGAGCGCAACGGCGTGCTGATCGACGCGGCGCTGCTGAAAACGCAGTCCGGTGAACTGGGCGCGCGCATCGTGGAACTGGAGAAGAAGGCGCACGAACTGGCCGAGCAGCCCTTCAACCTGGGTTCGCCCAAGCAGATCGGCGAGATCTTCTTCGAGAAGCTCAAGCTGCCGGTGGTGAAGAAGACCCCGAGCGGCGCGCCGTCCACCGACGAGGAGGTGCTGCAAAAGCTGGCCGAGGACTATCCGCTGCCGAAGGTGCTGCTGGAATACCGCGGCATGGCCAAGCTGAAGTCCACCTACACGGACAAGCTGCCCAACATGATCAACCAGGCCACCGGCCGCGTGCACACCAACTACGCGCAGGCGGTGGCGGTGACGGGGCGCCTGGCGTCCAACGATCCCAACCTGCAGAACATCCCGATCCGCACGGCCGAGGGGCGCCGCATTCGCGAGGCCTTCATCGCGCCGCCGGGCAGCCATATCGTGTCGGCCGACTATTCGCAGATCGAGCTGCGCATCATGGCGCACATCTCGGGCGACGAGAACATGCTGCGCGCCTTCGCCGAGGGCGAGGACATCCACCGCGCCACGGCCGCCGAGATCTTCGGCGTGGCGCCGGCCGAGGTGACCAGCGAGCAGCGCCGCTACGCCAAGGTGATCAACTTCGGCCTGATCTACGGCATGAGCGCCTTCGGGCTGGCGTCCAACCTGGGCATCGACCGGGCCGCCGCGCAAAGCTATATCGACCGCTACTTCGCGCGCTTCTCCGGCGTGAAGGCCTACATGGACGACACGCGCCTGCAGGCCAAGGCCAAGGGCTACGTGGAGACCGTGTTCGGCCGCCGCCTGTGGCTGCCCGAGATCAATTCCCCGAACGGCCCGCGCCGCCAGGGCGCCGAGCGCGCGGCGATCAACGCGCCGATGCAGGGCACGGCGGCGGACCTGATCAAGCTGGCCATGATCGCGGTGCAGGACTGGCTGGAGAAGGAAGGGCTGCGGACCAAGATGATCATGCAGGTGCACGACGAGCTGGTGCTGGAAGTGCCGGACGCCGAGCTGGCGCTGGTGCGCGAGACGCTGCCCAAGCTGATGGCCGGCGTGGCCGAGTTGAAGGTGCCGCTGCTGGCCGAAGTCGGCGTCGGCAGGAACTGGGAGGAGGCGCACTAACCAAGGTGGATTCGGGGGGCAGACCCCAAGGGTCTGTCCCCGGCCTTTCGCCGTTGGTTTTGGTATCCGATCGCATAACCGAGCAGAAAACCGGGCTGGGCGGTAAAATGCCCGGTTTGCGTCGCCATGCGGGCGTGGCGCTGGGCGGATGCTCAAGAGGTTATAAAATCGATTCCATACTCATTTCCATACTGCTGGCCACCACGATAGGCGGCGTGATCAGCCTGTCGGCCGCGGCGGTGTTCTCGTTTACGCTGCTGTCCAAGGTGGTGGAGCGCATGGTCAGCCTGTCGGTCGGCATCATGTTGTCCACGTCGCTGCTGCACGCCTTGCCCGAGGCGTTCGAGTCCGGCGCCGACCCGCGCACCCTGTTCGCGACGCTGCTGGCGGGCCTGCTGGGCTTCTTCATGCTGGAAAAGCTGGCCATCCTGCGCCACTCGCACCACCACGAGCACGACGGCCACCACCACTCGCACGGCCACGACAAGCGCGAGGCCGGCAAGGCCGGCTGGATGATCCTGGTCGGCGACGGCATGCACAACTTCACCGACGGCATCCTGATCGCGGCCGCCTTCCTGGCCGACCCGGGCCTGGGCCTGGTGACGGGCGTGGCCATCATCGCGCACGAGATCCCGCAGGAGATCGGCGACTTCATCGTGCTGCTGAACGCCGGTTTCTCGCGCACCCGCGCCTATGTGTACAACCTGCTGTGCAGCCTGTTGGCGGTGGCGGGCGGCCTGCTGGGCTACTACACGCTGGAGCAGGCCAGCGGGCTGATACCGTACGTGCTGGTGTTCGCCTCGTCGGGCTTCATCTACATCGCCGTCAGCGACCTGATGCCGCAGATGCAGCGCCGCGCCACCATGCAGGAGACCATCCCGCAGGTGCTGCTGATCGCCGCCGGCGTCTGCATCGTCCTCTTCCTCACCGCCCACCGTCACTAGCCCGGCGGGCGGCGCCTAAAACGCCGCCCGCGTCGCGTGCCGCAAAAGCCCACCTTAACCTCAATGTTTTTGTTGACCGCCCGCTTGGAAATGACTACCATAACTAAAAATGACAACGATGGACAATTCGAGGAGACGGTAAGGTGTCAACGATTCACGACGTGGCCGAAAAGGCCGGGGTGTCGATCAAAACCGTGTCGCGCGTGCTCAATGGCGCGACCGAGGTGTCGGAGAAAACCCGCAAACGCATCGAGCAGGCCATGCACGCGCTGGACTTCGCGCCGTCCGCCGCCGCCCGCATGCTGCGCGGCCGTCCGACAGGCCTGGTCGCCGTCATCGCCGAGCGCCTGACCACCACGCCGGACTCCTCCGAGATCATCAAGGGCATCCAGTCCGTTTGCGAGGAACTGGGCAAGATGCTGATCATCGGCGAGACCGGCGGCCAGGCCAGCGTGGCCGACCGCCTGGTGGCCGACATGCGCGAACGCCGCGTCGAGGCCTTCATCTTCGCCACGCCCTTCCACCGCGAGGTGAGCCTGAAGCATATGCTGGGCAGCACCCCCACCGTGCTGGCGAACTGCTTCGAGGCCGAAGCCCGCTATCCGCAATTGGTGCCGGACGACGAGGCGGGCGGCTACGCTGCCGCCGAGGCGGTGCTGAAGGCCGGCCACCGCAAGATCGCCTTCCTGCAGCTGATCTCCGGCATGGTGGCGACCGATCTGCGCCTGCGCGGCTTCCAGCGCGCCATGCGGGACCACGGCGTGGCGCCCACCCCCGAATGGGTGCTGCATGGCGCCATGCCGGCCGCCGCCGCCGATGGCGTCGATGGCGGCGAATTCCGCCAGCTGGCCGACGCGATCGAGCGCCTGTTCGCCACCGCCAACCGGCCCACCGCCATCCTGTGCGGCAACGACAAGATGGCCATGCGCGTGATCTTCATCCTGCAGCGGCGCGGCCTGCGCGTGCCGGACGATGTCACCGTCGTGGGCTTCGACGATTTCCGCCTGATTTCCGAAGCGCTGGACCCCGGCCTCACCACCGTCGCCCTGCCTTACCGTGAAATGGGCGAGCTGGCGGCGCGCCGCGTCCTGGGCAACGACACGGACGGCGCGGCCACCATCCGCGTGCCGTGCCTGGCCGTCATGCGCGGCACGGTGGCGGCGCCGTCGGCCAAGCCGGGGCGCAAGCCATGAAGCGCGCCACGAGGCCGGCCGCCGCGCGAGGAGTCCTTGCCACGCTGGTGCTTGCCGCCGCCGCGCAATCGGGCGCGGCGCCCACCGAGATCAAGGTGTGGCGCCACGATACGGGCGACGAGGAAATGGCGGCCAGCAAGGCGGCCGTTGAACGCTTCAACCGTTCGCAGCACAAGTGGAGGGTGACCGTGCAGTCCATTCCCCAGGGCTCCTACACGGAATCCATCACGGCCGCTTCGCTGGTGGGACACCTGCCATGCGTGATCGCGATGGACCAGCCCACGGTCCCCAACTTCGCCTGGGCCGGCCACGTGCGGCCCTTGGACGAGCTGCTGCCGCGCGCCGCCGTCGCCCGCCTGCTGCAGGGCGGACGCGGCACCTACATGGGCAAGCTTTACAGCGTCGGCCAGTTCGACGTGGTGCTGGTCATGTATTCGCGCCGCTCGCGGCTCGATGCGCTGGGCGTGCGCGTGGCGAGCATGGACCAGCCCTACACGGCCGAGGAATTCCACGACATCCTGATGAAGGTGAAGGGCAGCGGCAAGTACCGCTTCCCGGTGGACCTGAACGGCAACGCCAAGGGCGAGTGGGTCAGCTACGCGTTCTCGCCTTGGCTGCAAAGCGCGGGCGCGGACCTGATAGACCGCGCCAACCACCTGCGCGTCGACGGCGTGCTCAATGGCGACGCCGCGCTGGGAGTGGCCCGCTACTACGCGCGCCTGTACAAGGACAAGCTGGCCGAGCGCATCCCGGCCGACGAGAAGGGCTTCGAACAGGGCAGGTCGCTGTTCCTGTACACCGGTTCCTGGAAGGCGCGCGACTACACGGCCCGTTTCGGCGGCGACCTGGTGGTGATGCCGCCGCCGGACTTCGGCCACGGGCCCAAGGTCGGCGCCGCGTCGTGGCAGTGGGCCGTCACTCGCGCGTGCCCGGCGCCGGCCGGCGCGGCGGCGTTCCTCGAGTTCATGATCTCCCCGCCGGAAATGGCGGCGATGTCGCGGGCGACCGGCCTGGTGCCGGTGAGCGAGGAGGCGGCCGCGCTCACCGAGCACTATCGGCCCGGCGGCGACTGGCGCATCTATTTCGACTTCGCCGCCCGCTACGCCACGCCGCGCCCGGCCACGCCGGCCTATCCGGCCATCTCGTCGGCCTTCGCCAAGGCGATGGCCGACCTGCGCGGCGGCAAGGAGCCGGCCGAGGCGATGGACGAGGCGGTGGAAGCCATCGAACGCAATATCGCCCGCAACCACGGTTACGGGTTCGCCCCAAGCAAAGAGGTAGCCAAAAAATGAAGATCCATCTCGGCCAGGACAGCTGGCTCGCCGTGGGCGGCTTCGCGGGACCGGCGCTGCTGCTGTTCGCCGCCTTCATCCTGCTGCCGCTGCTGGTGGCGGGCGGCGCCACCATGACCAACCACCGCCTGGTGTCGCCCGATCCGACCCAGTACGTGGGATTCGAGAACTACAAGCGCCTCCTGTCGCTGGACCTGGTCGTCATCGACGCCCAGCGCGACGGCGCTGGCGAAGTCGTGCGCGACGAGGACGGCGTGCGCTTTCCCACCTGGCGCCAGACCCGCCAGGCGCGTCCCGGACTGGCCGGCTACCGCGAGGCCTTCCACGTCAAGTTCGGCGATCGCAAGCTGGTGCTGGCGGCGACCGATCCGTTGTTCTACCGTTCGCTGATCAACACTTTCCTGTTCGCGTTGCTGGTGCTGCCGCTGCAATGCGGCGCCGCGCTCGGGCTGGCGCTGCTGGTCAACCAGAAGATACGCGGCCGCATCTTCTTCCGCACCGTCTACTTCGCGCCGGTGGTGACGTCGATGGTGGTCGCCTCCATCGTCTGGTTCTTCCTGCTCAACACCGACCGCGGCATGATCAACGAACTGCTGCGTGGCGTGACGGGCGATCCCGACGCCGGACCGGACTGGCTGGGCGAGACCCGCTACGCGCTGCCGGCCATCGCCATCATGTCCGCCTGGCAGGGCGCCGGCTTCCAGATGCTGGTGTTCCTGGCCGGCCTGCAGTCGATCTCCACCGAGCAGTACGAGGCGGCCACGCTGATGGGCGCCAACGCCTGGCAGCGCTTCGTGCACGTGACCCTGCCCGGCCTGCGCAACACCATCGTCTTCGTGCTGGTGTCGACCACGCTGCTGGCCTTCGGCCTGTTCACCCAGGTCGACGTGATGACCGGCGGCGGCCCGCTGGATTCCACCTCGACCGTCGTGTACCACTCGGTGCGCACCGGCTTCAAGGAGCAGGACATCGGCTACGGTTCGACCATCGCGCTGGTCTTCTTCGCCGTGGTGCTCGGGTTCTCCGCGCTGCAACGGGTTCTGGTTTCGAAAGGGGAGGCCAAATGACGCACTCCATGCAAAACACGCTGCGCCACGCCATGCTGTTCGCCATGATGTGCGCGATCGGCGTGGTGTTCGTCACGCCGCTGCTGTTCATGTTCGCGTCCTCCTTCAAGAGCGACACCGCGATCTTCGACAACCTCACCAGCTGGACCGCCTACGTGCCGTCGGCGGAGTGGTCGCTGGCGAACTACAAGGCCATCTTCGAGAAAAGCGACCTGCCGGCCTTCCTGCTCAATTCCACCATCATCTCGGTGTGCGTGGTGGCGGGCGGGGTGCTGTTCAACAGCATGCTGGCCTATTCCCTGTGCCGGATGCGCTGGCGCGGCCGCAAGGAGGTGCTGGCGGTGGTGGTGGCGCTGATGGTGGTGCCGTTCGAGGTGATCGCCGTGCCGCTGCTGTCGCTGGTGGCCCGCCTGCCGTGGCCGGGCTTCGAGGACGGCGCGCTGGTCATGCACACCGGCTGGTTCAACAGCCTGCACGTGCAGATCATCCCCTTCCTGGCCAACGCCTTCTGCGTCTTCCTGTTCTACCAGTTCTTCCGCGACATCCCGCCGGAACTGGACGAGGCGGCGAAGATGGACGGCGCGGGACCGTGGACGCTGTACTTCCGCATCATCATGCCCAACAGCGGACCGGTGATCGCCACCGCCGCCATCGTGCTGTTCATCGCCGCCTGGAACCAGTACCTGTGGCCCATCATGGTGGTGCAGGGCGAGACGGCGCGGCCGGTGCAGCCGGGCATACAGCAGTTCTTCGGACGCTCCAATTCGTGGGGACAGATCATGGCGTACGCGTCGGTGGTCACCCTGCCTGTGCTCGCGGTGTTCCTGGCGTTCCAGCGGCAGTTCGTCGCCTCGGTCGCCGGGGCCGGCATCAAGGGCTAAACCTTCGACCTATCGATCATGACACTCAAACTCGACAACAAATACATCTGGGACTTCTGGCATTACGCCGAAGGCGGCCGGCAGCACCTGTTCATGCTGCAGGCGGACCGCGCCATCGGCGACCCCAACCTGCGCCACTGGAATGTCTCCATCGGCCACGCCGTGTCGCGGGACCTGCGCGAATGGGACTACCAGGGCACCGTGTTCGGCCCCTCCGCCAGCCCGGGCTGGGACGATTTCACCACCTGGACCGGTTCCGTGATCCGCGCCGAGGGCGCCTACCACCTGTTCTACACCGGCACCTGCCGCGCCGAGAACGGCCTGCGCCAGCGCATAGGCCACGCCGTGGCGGACGGCATCGAAGGCCCTTGGACGCGCGTCGACGCGGGCCTGGGCCTTGGACTGGCGCTGGACCTCGACGAGCGCCACTACGAGGAGCACGCGGAAGGCCTGTGGCACGACCGCGCCTGGCGCGACCCGTGGGTGCTGGAACAGAAGATCGACGGCATGTACCACATGTTCTTCACCGCGCGCCGCAAGGACGGCCCGCTGCGCGAGCGCGGCGTGATCGGCCACGCGGTGTCGCCGGACCTGCTGCACTGGGAAGCCACGGAACCCGTGTACGCGGGCGGCCATTACGGCCAGCTGGAAGTGCCGCAGGTGTTCGAGCGCGATGGCCGCTGGTACTGCACCTTCTGCAATGTCCGCGAGCACTGGTCCGACGAGATGCGCGCGGCGCAGAATGGCGGCGTGTCCGGCACCCATTACCTGGTGGCGGACAATCCGCTGGGGCCATGGCGCCCGGCCGAGGGCTTCCTGGACGGCGACGTGCCGTGCCGCCGCTATGCCGGCAAGATCCTGCCCGACCCGGTAACCGGCGGCGACAGCCTGATGGCCTTCGCGGACACCGGCGAGGACGGACAATTCGGCGGCTACATCTGCGATCCGATTCCTCTGCTGCTGGAGGATGGCCGCTACCGTCTGGACGATTCCGCGGGCCGTGAATGACAACGATAGACATGCGGTAACCGGCGCAGACCGGGCACACACAAAGGAGACAAACTTGAATCACGATCATTCAGGCCGGCGTTCAAGCCGCCACACCGGCCCCATCGCCGCATCCGCGGCGGCCATGGCGACCGCGTTGCTGGCGTCCGCGTGCGGCGGCGTGCCGGCGGCCGCCGACAAGGCGCCCCCGACCACCCCATCGGCGCCAGCCACCGCCGCCGCGCCGGCGGCCCTGGCCCACTGGGCCTTCGACGAGCAACGCGGAAACCTGGCCACCGAAACGCTGTCCGGCCGCGCGGACCCGGTCAACTTCGTTTTCAACCGCGCCCGCTTCAAGCCCAACTCCGATCCCTTCTGGCGCTCGGGCCCCGCCTGCATCAAGGGCGGCTGCCTGCTGTTCGACGGCTATTCCACCGACATCGCGGCGCCCGGCCTGACGGCCGCGCAAACGAGCAAGGGCTTCACCGTGAGCGCCTGGGTCGCGCCGCACGCCTTCGAATGGGGCGACGGCGACCAGTACTCCAGCTTCCTCAGCCAGTTCGACCGGCAGTCCAGCAAGGGCTTCGCTTTCGGCGTGCACCGCTTCGGCGCCTGGGGCATCAAGATGGGCTTCGGCGCCTCGGTGGCGGATTTCCGCGTGAAGGACCGCAAGCTGCCCAAGGACGCGTGGTCCCACGTCGCGGCCAGCTACGACCCGGCCGCCGGTGTCGTGCGTCTCTACCTCAACGGCGAACAGGTGAGCAGCGCCGCCGCGCCGGCCGGCGGCGTGTTCGGCCTGCCCGCCGTCCCGCTGACGATAGGGCGCCATTCGCAGCCGCTGTCCACCGCCGGCGTGTTCCAGTTCAACACCTATCTCGGCCTGATGGATGAGGTGCGCGTCGCCTCCGGCGTGGCCGGCGCGGCGGCCATCGCCCGCGAGTTCGCCGCCGACCTGGCCTCCCATGGCGGCAAGCCGCCCGTGCTGAAACCGGCCGACGTGTCGATCGACGCGTCGGTGTTCGACGGCGACCGCTATCGCCCGCAATTCCACGCCATGCCTGACTTCGGCTGGATGAACGAGCCGCACGCGCCGTTCTTCCACAAGGGCCAATACCATCTGTTCTTCCAGAAGAATCCCTTCGGCCCGTTCTGGCACCAGATCCACTGGGGCCATTGGGTCAGTCCGGACATGGTGCGCTGGCGCGAAGTGCCGATGGCGCTGGCGCCGGACGACGACACGCTGGCGCCGGACGGCATCTGGTCCGGCAGCGCGAACTTCACGGAGGACGGCACGCCGGCCCTGTTCTTCACCGCCGGGAACGACTCCCTGCGCCTGCGCGAGCGCAGCGGCATGGCCCTGGCCAGCGACGTCAATGACACGGACCTGGTCAACTGGTCCAAGCTGCCCGCGCCCGTCACGCTGCAAGGGGAAGGGGAGGGCCGCGCGGGCGACTTCCGCGATCCCTTCGTGTTCCGCGACGGCGCCAACCGCCGCTGGTTCCAGCTGGTCGGCTCCGTGGTCCCGGGCCGCAGCGGCGCCGCGATGGTGTACGAGTCGGCGGACCTGAAGAACTGGACCTATCGCGGCCCGCTATTCACGATCGACCCGGTCAAGTATCCATCCTTCGTGCGCACCTTCGAACTGCCCGTGCTGCTGCCCATCGGCAAAGGCAAGGATGGCCGCGAGCGCCACGTCTTCCTGGCCGACCTGGCCGCGCAGGCCTACTACTGGACCGGCGTGTTCGACACCGCCACCGCGCGCTTCATCCCCGACAGCGAAGCGCCGCGCGTGTTCGACCTGGGCGAGGGTCATTTCTCCGGCCCCAGCGGCTTTGTCGATCCCAGGACCGGGCGCACCATCGTGTTCTCCATCGCCCAGGGCGAGCGCACCGCGCAGACGGAATGGGAAAGCGGCTGGGCGCACAACGCCGGCTTGCCGATCGAGCTGAGGATCGGCCCCGATGGCGACCTGCGCCTGGCCCCCATCCAGGAGCTCGGCGGCCTGCGCGAGGCGCAATTGCTGGACCTGCGCGACGCGACGCCGGCCGTCGCGGCGGCGCGCCTGGCCAGGGTGGGCGGCGACTTGCTGGAGGTGGAACTGGAGCTGGCGCCATCGAAGGCCAGCAAGGCCAGGCGCGGCCTGGTGCTGCGCAAGACGCCCGACAACGCCGAACGCACCGGCCTGTATGTGGACCCCGCCAGCCAGCGCTTCGAGATCGACCGCACCCGCACCACGCTGGACCCGGACATGCGCTCCCACGGCGTGCAGGGCGGCGCCTTCGACCTGGCGGGCGAGAATCTGCGCCTGCGCGTGTTCCTCGACCGTTCGATGGTGGAGGCCTACGTCAACGAGCGCAAGAGCCTCACCAGCCGCGTCTTCCCGGCCCGCCTGGACGCGACGGGACTGGACCTGCTGGCCGCCCCGGACGACCGCATCGTCAGCCTGAAGGTGTGGCGCATGGGCGCCTCCAACGGCAAGCCGGTGGCGCCGGCGCAGCCGTCCGGCGTGCGTTTCGATCCGGCCACCGCCTTCACCACCGGTCTGCCGAACGGCGACTTCGCCAACTGCGACCTGAGTGGCTGGAACATCGTCGAGGGCGGCGCCTTCGCGAACCGGGGCGTCACGCAGGCCGTGAACGTATCGACCTACCAGTACAACGCCGCCTTCCGCATGCCGGACCGCTGCCACTTCGCCGGCGCGGGCGTGCCCGGCGGGGACGCCGCCACCGGCGTCATGCGCTCCGCGCGCTTCGTGCTGGGCGGCGATGGCCGCATCAACTTCCTGCTGGCCGGCGGGCGCGATCCCGAGCGGCTGCACGTCGCCCTGGTGCGCGCCGCCGACGGCAAGGAGCTGATGAGGGCCGGCGCCATCGGCTTTGAACAATACCAGCGCGTGTTCTGGGACGCCTCCGCGTTCATCGGCGAGGAGCTGTACCTGCAGGCGGTGGACCGCGCCACGGGCGAGGGCGGCCACCTCAACCTGGACAGCGTCAACGTGCCTGTGGCCAGGCTGGTGAAATAGGGGAATCGACATGGCATCAATTGAACTCGCGGGCGTCGCCAAGACCTACCCGGGCAAGGAAACAAGCCACATCCTGAAGGACATCGCCTTCTCCATCGCCGATGGCGAATTCGTGGTGCTGGTCGGGCCGTCCGGCTGCGGCAAGTCCACGCTGCTGCGCATGATCGCGGGACTGGAGGAAATCAGCGGCGGCGAGATCCGCATCGATGGCGAGCGTATCAACGACACGCCGCCCGCGAAGCGGGGCTTGTCGATGGTGTTCCAGAACTACGCGCTGTATGCCCACATGAGCGTGTTCGAGAACATCGCCTTCGGACTGCGGCTGGCGAAGACGCCGAAGGCCGGCATCCAGGAGGCGGTGAGGGCGGTGGCCAAGATGCTGCAACTGGAGCATCTGCTGCAGCGCAAACCGCCGCAGCTGTCCGGCGGACAGCGCCAGCGCGTGGCCATCGGCCGCGCCATCGTGCGCAAGCCGCGCGCCTTCCTGTTCGACGAGCCGCTCTCCAACCTGGACGCGGCGCTGCGGGCGGACATGCGCGTGGAGATCGCGCGCCTGCACAAGCAGCTGGGGGCGACCATGGTCTACGTCACCCACGACCAGGTGGAGGCGATGACGCTGGCGGACCGCATCGTCGTGCTGGGGCCGACCGGCGTGCAGCAGATCGGCGCGCCGATGGCGCTGTACGAGGAGCCGGCCAACATCTTCGTCGCCGGCTTCATCGGCAGTCCCAAGATGAACCTGATCGAGGGCGCCATCGACGCCGGCGGACGCTTGACGGTGGGGGCCGGGCTGGCGCTCGCATGGGAAGGCGGCGCGGCGCAGGCGGTGACGGTGGGCATACGCCCGGAACACCTGGTGGCGGACGCCGATGGTCCCATCCGCGGCACCGTGCTGCTGGTGGAGCGGCTGGGCGCGGAGTCCCATGTCCACCTCGGCGTGAAAGGCCTGGAGCGGCCGCTGGTGGTCGCCGTCAAGGAGGATCCGCCGCGCGACGACACGATATGGGCGGTGCGGCCGGTCGCGGGCAGGGTGCACGTGTTCGGACCGGATGGGCGCCGCATGCCGGCTCGCGCGCCGGAGGCGGCCGGGGCGTCGCTCTTCGCGTGATTGTGTTGCAAAAAAGACGCACGCGCGTCCGGTGATGACAACGATAGACATCGGACTGGCGCTGACCTAGAATGACAACGATGGACAGTCCACTGTGACATCGTCAAAACAAGGGAGGACCGGGAGAGAGAAAAACGATGAAGCACGGCGGGCCAGGCGCGCGGCGATAGCCGGCGATGGCCGCCGAGGGATGAAAAAAGCTAATAATGGAGACCACTATCATGCGTTACTCGATTTCACGTTACATGGGCCGTTCCGCCGCACTCGCCGTTTGCCTGCTGCCAGCCATGGTGTTCGCCCAGCAGCAGAATGCCGCCGCCAACGCCGCCGCCAACGCGGGCGCCGCGCCGGCCGGCCAGCTCACCGCCGCCGAGGCCAATGACGAGGCCAAGCCCACCGTCATCATCACCGGCGTGACGCGCACCACCACCAAGAAGAACGCGACGTTCTCGATCAACACCCTGAGCGGCGAGGACATCCAGCGCCTGGCGCCGATGAGCACCGCCGACCTGCTGTCCAACTTCCCCGGCATCTACGCCGAGGGCAGCACGGCGGGCGAGGCCAGCAACAACATCACCGTGCGCGGCCTGCCGGTGGTGGGCGGCTTCCGCTTCGCTCCGCAACTGATCGACGGCTTGCCGGCCTACGAGGAACCCGAGGCGCCGCTGATGAACAACGACGTCTTCGTGCGCGACGACTTGATGACCGAGGCCGTGGAAGTGGTGAAGGGCGGCACCGGCGGCATCCTGTACTCCAACGGCCTGGGCGCCACCGTCAACCACATCAGCCGCACCGGCGGCGACCAGCTCGAGGGCGGCTACAAGATCGAGTACGCCGACTACGGCTTCATCCGCCAGGACGCCTTCGTTTCCGGTCCGCTGGGCGCCAACCTGAAGGGCGCCGTGGGCGGCTTCTACCGCACCAGCAAGGGCATACGCGACACCGGCTACACCGCCGACAAGGGTGGCCAGATCCGGGGCAACCTGGTGTACACCAGCGACGACCGCACGCTGACGGCGCGCGTCGACGGCCTGCTGATCAACGACCGCACCGCCTTCTACCAGAACCTGCCGATCTCGGTGCCGCGCCTGACGCAGAGCGGCACGCCGTCCAATCCGACCATCATCGACCAGGACACCATCCAGCCGATCGGCATCCCCTTCGCGCACGGCACCACGGCCTCGCCCAACAACCGCCGCTTCAACATGATCGGCGAGTACGGCACGCGCACCATCGACCAGGCGGACGGCATCCACCCGAACTTCAAGATGCTGACGCTGAAGGTCTCCAAGGACCTGGACTCGGGCTGGAAGCTGTCCAGCGGCCTGCGCCACACGGGCGGCAGCAACGGCTTCAATGCCGTCTTCACCGGCAACGACACCACCAGCGCGTCCACTTTCCTGAACGCGCGCTTCCAGAACGACGTGGTCTCACCCGCGCACTCGGCGGCCCTGGGCTGCAACCTCGCCAGCGCGAAGCTGGTCGGCTTCTTCAACGTGCCCTCGTCCGGGGCCTGCGCGGCCTTCGCCAACATCAGCCGCGAGGACTTCGTGAAACGCTATGCGAAGGCGAGCGGTGTGGTCGGCCATTGGCTGAACGACGGCAGCCAGGTGGCCGGCAACGCCAACCTGAACTTCCTGATCCCCTTCGTCGCGCGCGTGGAGGCGGCCAGCACCTCGCTGGACTTGAAGGCGCAGAAGACCTTCAACCTGCTCGGCACGCACGACGCCACCTTCGGCCTGTACGGCAGCCACTACACCTTCGACCCCAACTTCCAGGCCTCGCTGATGGTGGGCGAGAGCGCCGAGAATTCGCGCCTGGCCGAGCTGACGGTGGTGGACGCCAGCGGCGCCCGGGTCGGCCCCTCGCTGACCACCGGCAGCGCGATCCTGCCCGGCTGGTTCGGCTTCAACAGCAACGTCAAGGCCGACGGCCGAGCCGCCTACGTGATGGACCACTGGGAAACGCTGGACAACAAGCTGAAGATGGACTTCGGCGTGCGCTGGCAGGACGTGCGCGCCAACGTCGACCGCCGCGACCGCGACACCGCCACCGACCTCACGCCGGCCAGCGTGGTCCCCGGCTCGCTGCAAGACACCACGGCCGACAACGAGATCCTGTTCCCCGGCGCCTCGCACAAGTTGAACCGCACGTTCAGCGCGGTTGGCTGGTCGGTGGGCGCGAACTACAGCATCAGCAAGCCGCTGGCCGTGTATGGCCTGGTGTCGCGTTCCTTCCGCCTGCCCAGCCTGGAGGACTTGAACAACCTGGCCACCGCCAATCCGCCGGTGGTGGACGGCAAGCGGGTGGATATCGACGCCATCGAGCGCATCAAGCAGTACGAGGGCGGCCTGCGCTACCTGACGCGCGGCTTCGGCGCGGCGGTGGCGGTCTTCTACAACAACTTCTCGCCGCGCGGCGCGGTCAATGTGCACAAGGACATCGAGTCGCCGCGCTGCTCGTCGCTGGGCGGCGTCACGCAGATCAATTCCTGCCCGGACGTGGCGCAGCTGTACAAGCGGGGCGTGAAGAACGTGGGCGCGGAGGTGGAGCTGAGCTGGCGCCCGCGGGAGGTGGAGGGGCTGGAGCTGAAGGGCAGCTTCGTCACGCAGAATCCGAAGATCACGGGCGCCAATTACACGTTCACGCAGGAGGACAAGAACGCGCAGGGCGTGATCACGGGCTACCACTACGTGCATGTGAGCGAGGACGGGCGCCGTCCGCGCCGGCTGGCCAAGTTCATGGCCAACTTCACGCCCTCGTATGACCTGAAGCACGCGACCGGGGTGCCGCTGACCATTTACGGCCAGTACCAGTACAACGGCTCGCGCTTCTCGGAGGCCACCGACACCAACGTGACGCTGTACCCCGCCTATCACATCATCAACCTGGGGGCGCAGTACCAGGCCACGGAGCGGCTGAGCGCGCAGATCTTCGTCGCCAACCTGACCAACCAGCTGTCGTTCACGGAAGGCGACCCGCTGTTCCCGGACCTGCTGTCGCCGGACGGCACCCGCAACCGCGGCGTGGCGCGGCCGCTGTTCGGCCGCACCATCCGGGCCAGCCTGACGTATAGGTTCTAACGGCTGTCGGCGGCCTTGCCCAAGGGCGGGGCCGCCGCGAGTGGCGTCAAGCCTGGCCGCGCCACTCGGCACGCACGGCGGCGCGCACCCGCGACACGCGCGACCGCACCGTGCCGACCGGGATGTCCAGCTGCTCGGCCGCCTCCTCGTAGGTCGAGTCGCCCTCCAGCACCGCCTCGAAGGTGCTGCGGATCTTGACTGGCAGCGCGTCCAGCATCGCGTCCACCTTGCCGGCGATCTGGCGCAGTTCGACCAGCATGGCCGGATCGGCGTGGCTGTCGGCGATCTGCTCCATGAAGCTTTCCTCCACCTCCTCGTACAGGTCGGCGCAGTTGCGGCGCACCTGGTTGCGCGCCAGGTTCAGGGCGATGCCGAACAGCCAGGTCGACGGCTTGGACAGGCCGGAGAAACGGTCGGCGCAGCGCATCGCCTCGATGAAGGTCTTTTGCACCACGTCCTCGGCGTCCTCGGTGCTGCGCACATAGCGCTGCACGAAGCGCAGCAGGTGCTGGCGGTGGGTGCGGTACAGCTGGTCGATGTTGATGGCGACCGGCGCCGCTGCCTGGGTTTCGACGGTGTTGAGGTTTGCGTTTGCGTTCATGTTCCGGTCTCCTGGTAGTCGTGTTTGACTGCGATGGATGAACGATATCAGCGGGCCGCGGCGGCGCGGGGATTCGGTGAGGATTCGTGAGACATTGAGGATTGTTGAGATTTCGGCGGGGCCGGTTTGATCGCCGACAAGGGAAAAGCGCACGGCGGGGAACCCGGGCCCCGGCCGGCGCCACCCATCCTCCATGAACAATCGACAGGAAACGACAAACATCCCCGGCGCGCTGGACGGCTCCATGGCGCGGCTCACGGGCCTGCTGCGGGAACTGGTCGAATTGACCGGGGAGGAGGCGGGCGCCGTGCCCGTGCTGGAGCTGCGGTTCGAGGACATCGTGACGCGCACCAGCGTACTGGCCTCGGACGGGAACTATCTGCTGATCACCGCGCTGCTGCCGCCATGCGGCGACGCCGGCTATGTCGCCCAGTCCAGCGGCGCGGTGTCGCTGCAGGCGGCGCAGGGCATGGAGTATCTGTGGCACGCCGACCAGGGGCGCCATGTCGGCATGCGCACGGTGCCGGTCGCGGCGCTGCCGGACGAGCCGAGCGTGATGGACGCGATATTGACCACCTCGGACCGGGCCGCCGCGTGGTTTTCCTCCAGGCGCGGCCACGAGCCGGCCGCGTGAGCCGCCCCGTCGCGGCGCGGCGCCGGGCGCCGGATCAGGCGCCGGTGGCCACCGGCCGCGCCGGATCGGCGCACCACTCGCTCCAGGAGCCCGGATAGAGCGAGGCGCCGTGCAGGCCGGCCAGTTCCATGGCCAGCAGGTTGTGGCAGGCGGTGACGCCGGAGCCGCACTGCATGATGGCGAAGTTCGGGTTGCTGAACAGCGGCGCGAAATCCTGCTTGAGCTGCGAGCCGGGCTTGAAGCGGCCGTCCGGCTGCAGGTTGTCCTTGAAGAAGCGGTTCTTGGCGCCGGGGATGTGGCCGCCGACCGGGTCGATGGTCTCGTTTTCGCCGCGGAAGCGGTCGGCCGCGCGGGCGTCCACCACGGTGCGCTGCCGGGTGGCCAGGTTGGCCACGATCTCCCTGGCGCCGACGGTGTGCGTCAGCGTCGGGCGCTCGGCGATGCTGCCGCGCGCGCGGGTGGCCACCGGGGTCACCAGCGGCAGGCCCTCGGACTGCCAGGCCGCCAGGCCGCCGTCCAGCACCGCCACGTTGGCGTGGCCCACCCAGCGCAGCAGCCACCACAGGCGCGCCGCGAACATGCCGCCGTGCGCGTCGTAGGCCGCCACCTGGCTGCCGTCGTTGACGCCCCAGGCGCGCAGCGTCTCGATCAGCGCGCCGCGCTCGGGCAGCGGATGGCGGCCGCGGAACACGCCGTCGGCGCCGGTCTTGGCGCCGGACAGGTCGTCGTCGATGCTGGCGAACTGCGCGTTCTGGATATGGCCGATGGCGTAGCCGTCGCGGCCCGCGTTCGGATTCATCAGGTCGTGCCGGCAATCGAGTATCACCCAGTTCGGATCGGTCAGGTGCTGGGCGAGGGTGGCTGCGGAGATCAGGGTGGTGTGGCTGTGCATGGCGTGCTCCTCAAACTTCGCTGGCGATGGGATCGGTGTCGGCAATGGCCTTGCCGCGTTCTGTACTGCGCGTATTGTAAAACGTCGCGGCGCTGCCGGAGGCGAGAATGACGGCGATGCCCAGCCAGCTGTGCCAGTCGAACACGTCGGCGAACACCAGCACGCCCCAGGCGCTGGAGAACACGATGCCGGTGTACTGCAGATTGGCCACCACCAGCGTCTTGCCCAGGCGGTAGGCGCGCGTCATCGCCATTTGCGCGGCGGTGGCGCACAGGCCCATGCCGAGCAGCAGCAGGAAGCCCTTCCAGTTGTTGATGGGGTGCCAGGCCACGGGGCCGGCGCCCGCCTCGAGCACGTGGCCGCCCACGCCGGCGATCACGTTGGTGACGGCGAAATAGAACACCACGCGGTATTCCGGCTCGCCCGCCAGCCCCAGCTTGCGCACCTGCATATAGGCCATGGCCGACAGCACGCTGGAGGTCAGCGCGACCAGGGCGGGGCCCAGTTGGTTGGAATGGAAGGCCGGCTGCAGCAGCAGCGTGACGCCGACAAAGCTCATGAACACCGCCACGATCAGCGGCCATTCGACGTGGTTCTTGGAATGCCACCAGCCGTGCGTGAACAGCCACACGGCGATCCAGATGGGGGCCATGTAGTTGAGCGTCATTGCGGTGGCCAGCGGCAGCTTGGCGATGGAGTAGAACCACAGCCACAGCGAGACCACGCCGACGAAGCCGCGCCACAGGTGGGCCAGCGGCATGGTGGTTTTGAAACTGCCGCCCTGGATGCGTATCATGCACGTCAGCACCGTGATGCCGATGATGCCCCGGTACATGACGAGCTCCGACGTGGAGTAGGTTTCGGAGGCCAGCTTCACGAGCACGCCCATGGCGGCGAACATGAAGCTGGCGAACAGCATCCAGAGCGAGTGCATCGTTTCCTTGTGGTGGGGCGCGATCTAAAGCGCGATCTTGCCGCGGTACCACTCGTGGAAGTGCTGCATGCCGTCTTCCATCGGCGACTGGTACGGCCCGGCGTCGTTCTCGCCGCGCGCCAGCAGGATCTTGCGGCCCGCGTCCATGCGCAGCGCGATCTCGTCGTCCTCCACGCAGGTTTCCATGTAGGCGGCGCGCTCGGCGTCGACGAAGTCGCGCTCGAACAGCACGATCTCCTCCGGATAGTAGAACTCGACCACGTTGCGCGTCCTCTGCGGGCCGTCC
Organism: Pseudoduganella namucuonensis; assembly: GCF_900116645.1. Lineage (GTDB taxonomy): Bacteria > Pseudomonadota > Gammaproteobacteria > Burkholderiales > Burkholderiaceae_D > Rugamonas > Rugamonas namucuonensis. Next base: position 177,650 of record NZ_FPBO01000001.1, read on the forward strand.
GGCCACAGCGTGGACACCACCAGCACGTGCGGATACCACTCCACCATGATGTTGGGGTAGAGCGTGAGCCAGATCGCGCCGTAGGGCGGCGGTTCGCCGTTGCGGAACTTGAGCACCTGCTCCTGCCACTTCTGGTACACCGGCGAGCCGGATTTGCGCAGGCCGCGGTTCACGCCCACGGTCTGCACGCTGTACTCGGCGCCGAATTCCCAGCGCAGGTCGTCGCAGCTGACAAAGCCGCCCAGGCCCGGATGGAAGGGCTCGACGTGGTAGTCCTCCAGGTAGACCTCGATGAAGGTCTTCCAGTTGTAGTCGCACTCGTGCACTTCCACGTGGTCGAACATGTAGCCGCTGAAATCGAGGTCCTTGGTGACGGACATCGTCTTGAGCTTTTCCATGACGTTGTAGCCGTTCTGCTCGAACTGCAGGCCGTTCCAGCTTTGCAGCCTGGTCTTGGGCAGGTTCAGGCAGGGCGTCTCGGGGAAGTGCGGCGCGCCGATCAGCTCCCCCTTCAAGTCGTAGGTCCAGCGGTGCAGCGGGCAGACAATGTTGTTCGTATTGCCACGGCCATTGAACATCAAGGCCTGCCGGTGGCGGCAGACGTTGGACAGCACTTCCAGGCCATTGGCGTTGTGCACCAGCATGCGCCCTTCGTTCTCCGAAACGAGGGTCGCGAAATCGCCGACGTTCGGCACCATCAATTCGTGCCCGACATAGCGCGGGCCAGTTTTGAACAATTGCTGCATTTCACGCTGCAGTAGCGTTTCGTCAAAGTAGACGTTAACCGGAAGTTGCGCGTTGGAGCGCGCTAGCTTGGCGTGGGTAGCCAGATCGGACATCCCAACCCCCCTTAATTAAAGTACAGCAACCAAGAAGAGACAGAATCCGTAAAGACCTGTGTCAGTTTCAGAAACGGTATTTCGGACAGAACCGGAGATTATACCGTGAAACGCGCTACAGGCGGGCGCGGCCGTTGCGACCGCGGGTCCGCGCATTCCCCGGCGCGCCGCGGGCCGCGAAAACTAATCATATTCACAACAAATCCAGAATGCTTGGACCGCCCGGACGCCTGTTAATTCCACTGCATTCGGTGGTTTGTTCTAAAATAACGGGCTACACTGAGCTGGCGGCTTTCCACGCCGCCCTTGCCACACAGATTTGAGTGCTTATGTCAAAGAAATTGATCGCCGAACCCGCGGCAGCGCCGGCCTCCTTCGAGGAAGCGATGGCCGAACTGGCGCAACTGGTAACGCAAATGGAGTCGGGCCAACTGCCGCTGGAGGCCTCGGTCGCGGCCTACGCGCGCGGTTCGGAACTGGTGAAATACTGCGCGGGCCAGCTCGACAAGGTGGAGTCGCAGGTCAAGATCCTGGAAGGCGACATGCTGAAACCGTTCGCCGACGCCGGCGAGGTGCAGCCATGACGGCGGCGTTCCAGGATTGGATGAAAACCATCCAGGCCGGCATGGAGCACGACATGGACCGCTACCTGCCCGGCGCGGACGCGGTGCCGGCCAAGCTGCACGAGGCCATGCGCTACGCGCTGCTGGGCGGCGGCAAGCGCGTGCGCCCGCTGCTGGTGTACGCGGCCGGCGCGCTGTCCGGCGCGGACGCCGCGGTGCTGAGCCGCGCGGCGGCGGCGGTGGAAATGATCCACGCCTATTCGCTGGTGCACGACGACATGCCCTGCATGGACGACGACGAGCTGCGCCGCGGTAAACCGACCGTGCACGTGGCCTACGACGAGGCCACCGCGCTGCTGGTGGGGGACGCGCTGCAGTCGCAGGCCTTCCTGACCCTGTCCGAGGCCGCCGCGGCCGGGCTGCCGCCCGCCCGTCTGGTGGCCATGCTGCGTCTGCTGGCGCACGCCTCCGGCTCGGCCGGCATGTGCGGCGGCCAGGCCATTGACCTGGACAGCGTGGGCCTGAGCCTGACGCTGGAGCAGCTCGAACGCATGCACCAGCTGAAAACCGGCGCGCTGCTGCGCGCCTCGGTGGTGCTGGGCGCGCTGGCCGGCAAGGAGCTGGCGGACGACGAGATCGCGGCGCTGGACGACTACGCGCGCGCCATCGGCCTGGCGTTCCAGGTGGTGGACGACGTGCTCGACGCGACGGCCGATTCGGCCACGCTGGGCAAGACCGCCGGCAAGGACGCGGCCGACAACAAGCCGACCTACGTGTCCATCCTGGGCCTGGAACCGTCGCGCGTGCTGGCGGAAAAATTGCGGCTCGACGCGCACGCAGCGCTCGCGCCGTTCGGAGACAAGGCTCTGCGGTTACGCGAACTCGCGGATTTGATCGTGCAGCGGAAAGCATAAATGAACTTGCTAGACAACATAGATGACCCGGCGGACGTGCGCAAACTGGCGCGCCACCAACTGACCCCGCTGGCGCACGAGCTGCGCAACTACCTGCTCGATTCGGTCTCCAAGACCGGCGGCCACCTGTCGTCCAACCTGGGCACGGTGGAGTTGACCGTCGCGCTGCACTACGTGTTCAACACGCCGCAAGACCGCATCGTGTGGGACGTGGGCCACCAGACCTACACGCACAAGATCCTCACCGGCCGCCGCAAGCAGATGCACACGCTGCGCCAGCTGGACGGCATCTCCGGCTTCCCGCGCCGCGTGGAGAGCGAGTACGACACCTTCGGCACGGCCCACTCGTCGACCTCGATCTCGGCCGCGCTGGGCATGGCGCAGGCGGCCAAGATCAAGGGCGAGCACCGCCACGCGATCGCCGTGATCGGCGACGGCTCGATGACCGCCGGCATGGCCTTCGAGGCGCTGAACAACGCCGGGGTGCAGGAGGACGTGAACCTGCTGGTGATCCTGAACGACAACGACATGTCGATCTCGCCGCCGGTGGGCGCCTTGAACCGCTACCTGGCGCGCCTGATGTCCGGCCAGTTCTACGCGGCCGCCAAGAACGTCGGCAAGTCGGTGCTGCCCGGCCCCGTGCTGGAGCTGGCCAAGCGTTTCGAGGAGCACGCCAAGGGCATGGTGGTGCCGGCCACGATGTTCGAGGAATTCGGCTTCAACTACATCGGCCCGATCGACGGCCACGACCTGGATTCCCTGATCCCCACGCTGGAGAACATCAAGAAGCTCAAGGGCCCGCAGTTCCTGCACGTGGTGACCAAGAAGGGCCAGGGCTACAAGCTGGCCGAGGCCGAGCCGGTGCTGTACCACGGCACGCCCAAATTCAACCCGGCCGAGGGCATCAAACCCGGCCCGGCCGGCAAGAAGTCCTACACCGACGTCTTCGGCGACTGGCTGTGCGACATGGCCAAGGCCGACAAGCGCCTGGTCGGCATCACGCCCGCCATGCGCGAAGGCTCGGGCATGGTGCGCTTCGAGCAGGAACAGCCGGACCGCTATTTCGACGTCGGCATCGCCGAGCAGCACGCGGTGACCTTCGGCGCGGGCCTGGCCTGCGAGGGCATGAAGCCGGTGGTGGCGATCTACTCCACCTTCCTGCAGCGCGCCTACGACCAGCTGATCCACGACGTGGCGCTGCAAAACCTGGACGTGACGTTCGCGCTGGACCGCGCGGGCCTGGTGGGCGCCGACGGCGCCACCCACGCCGGCAACTACGACCTGGCCTACCTGCGCTGCATCCCGAACATGGTGGTGATGGCGGCGTCCGACGAGAACGAATGCCGCCGCATGCTGACCACCGGCTACCAGTACAACGGCCCGGCCGCGATCCGCTACCCGCGCGGCGCCGGCATCGGCGCGGCGATCGATCCCGCGCTGACGGCCATCGAGATCGGCAAGGGCGAGATCAAGCGCCAGGGCCAGAAGATCGCCATCCTGGCCTTCGGCTCCCTGGTGGCGCCCAGCGTGGCGGCGGGCGAGCAGTTGAACGCCACCGTGGCCAATATGCGCTTCGTGAAACCGCTGGACGTGGAACTGGTCAAGCGGCTGGCCGAACAGCACGACTGCCTGGTGACGGTGGAAGAGGGCTGCGTGATGGGCGGCGCTGGCGCCGCCGTGGCCGAGGCGCTGGCCGCCGAGGGCATCGTCAAGCCGCTGCTGATGCTCGGCCTGCCGGACAAATTCATCGACCATGGCGATCCCGCCAAGCTGCTGGCCGGCGTGGGCCTGGACGCGAACGGCATCGCCGCCTCCATCAAGGCGCGCTTCCTGGGCGAAGAGCCACGCCTCGTGGTCAACAATGGCTGAAAGTTGAAGATGCCCATCAGTTCCTACCTCGACACCACCCCAAAACTGGACGAAGGCGTCTACCTGCACGAGACCGCGCAGGTGATCGGCGACGTGCGGATCGGACGCGATTCCTCCGTCTGGTGCAACACCGTGCTGCGCGGCGACGTGAACCGCATCGTCATCGGCGAGTGCAGCAACGTGCAGGACTTCGCCATGGGCCACGTCTCGCACAAGAACGCCGCCAAGCCGGACGGCTCGCCGCTGGTGATCGGCAACCACGTCACCATCGGCCATTCGGTCATCCTGCATGGCTGCGAGATCGGCGACGAATGCCTGATCGGCATGGGCTCCATCATCATGGACGACGTGGTGGTGCAAAAGCACGTGATGGTCGGCGCCGGCAGCCTGGTGTCGCCCGGGAAGGTGCTGGAAAGCGGCCACCTGTACGTGGGCCGGCCCGCCGTGCGCGTGCGCAAGCTGACGGACGAGGAAACCGCCTACCTGAAGTACTCCGCCGAGCACTACGTGCGCGTCAAGAACAACTATCTGAAGTAATCCCAAGCCGCCGGCCTTGCGGCGGCCCCAGGCTTCTCCTATATTGGTATAAACGGTTTATGCCGATTATGCGGGGAGGCCATCATGAAATCCACCACGCTGTTTCTGGGGCTGAGCCTGGGACTGGGCTTGTGCGCCGGAGCGCCGGCCCAGGTGCCGGACTCCGGGCGCTGGCAGGAGCTGCGCTACGGCGCCGAGGAAGTCGGCGAACGGATGGAGGACCGCTACATCGAGCAGGTGGTGGAACTGGCCGCCGCCGGCCGCCTGGACGCGGACCGCGCGCTGCTGCGCCGCCTGCGCGCCATCAGCGCGGACCTGATCGCCGCCGCCATCGAACTGAAGCCGGAGGCCGCGAACTGGCAATGGGAAGTCCACACGGCCAGCGCGCCGGACGTGGAGGCGTCCTGCCAGGCGGGCGGCAAGCTGCTGGTGGGCTCCGAATTCGTGCGCAGGCTGGCGCTGAACGACGGCGAACTGGCGATCCTGCTGGCGCACGAGGTGGCGCACGCCATCGCCGAGCATCACCGCGAAATCCTGTCCGAGGCGCAGCTGCTCCATCGTCCGCTGGTGCCGGTGGACGTGGTGCTGGAGCGGCTGGACAGCGACCTGTCGATGCAGATCCGGCTGGCCGGGCTGTCGCGGCTGCAGGAGCGCGAGGCGGACCAGCTGGGCATGGTGATCGCGCACCGGGCGGGTTGGTCCGGCGCCGCCATGCTGGGCTTCTACCGCAAGCTGGCCGCCGACGCCGCCCGGGGCCGCGGCGAGCCGGTGATCTCCAGCCATCCGTCGCACGCCTCCCGCGTCAGCATGTCGCGCGGCATGGCGCGCTTGCTCGATCCCTGGGTCACGCCGTAACGCACGCGGACCCGTGACGCCAGGGCGGATCCGCGGCCGCCGGCGCATGTCATCGCGCAGGCGCCAGCAGCCGCGCCGCCGCCGCCGCCATCGCCTCGTATCCCGCGTCGCCCGGATGCAGATGATCCCCCGAATCGTAGGCCGGCAGCAGCCGCGCCGGCCGCCGCGGATCGCGCAGCACCTTGTCGAAATCCACCACCGCGTCGAACGCGCCACTGTCGCGTATCCAGTCGTTCACCTTGCGCCGCACCGCGTCCTTGGCGGGGCTGTAGTGGTCCGCCAGCGGCGTGCCTTGCAGCGCGTTCTCGAACGGCGCCATCGTCGCGCCGATCACCATCACCTTGCGCTCGCGGGCGCGGGCGATCAGCTTCATGTAGCCCGCCGCCAGCGTGGCCGCGTCCATCGCCGGATCGTGCGGCGCGAAGGCGCTGCCCGGCCAGCCGATGTCGTTGATGCCCAGCGCGATCACCACCGCCGTCACGCCCGGCTGCGACAGCACGTCCCGCTCGAAGCGCGCGGCGGCGCGTTCACCCATGCCGTCGGCCAGCACGCGCGCGCCGCTGATGCCGGCGTTGGCCACCGCGACCCCCCGCGGCGCCAGGCGCGCCGCCAGGTAGTCCGGCCAGCGGCGGTCGCGGTCCGGCGTGGAGCCGTTGCCGTCGGTGATGGAGTCGCCCAGCGTCACCACGAGCGCGCCGCGCGGCGCCTCGACCTGCACGGCGCTCAGGAAGACGCGGCCCTTCAGCTCCGTGGCGCCCGCCATGTCCGCTTCCGCGGTGACGTTGCCCGACGCGACGAAGCCCGTCTGTTGCGCACCCCAGTGGAAGGTCGTCACGGCCGCCCGTTCGGGGAAATAGGTCGACACGCTCAGCCGCTCCAGCGGACGGGCGCGGAAATCCAAGGCATCGCTGACCGCCTCCCGGCCCGGCGCGATCGTGACGGACCGGCTGCCGCCGAAGGTCAGCGGAGCCTGGGCATCCGGCGCGATCCCGCCGCTCGCCGCCGCGCCGCCGCCGCGCGTGGCGGGGCGCGCGTCCTCGGCGGGTGCGCGGGACACGCGCGCCTCGCCGATCACAAGCGGCTCCAGGCCGTAGCGGTTGGACAGCACCACCCGCAGCCGCTCGCCGCCCGTGCTGAGGCGCAGCGTTTCGCGCACGGTCTGGTCCCGCAGGCTGACGGGCACGCCGGTGGGCAGCGCGAAACCGGCGTCCCACACCGGCTGCGGGGCGGCGTACCAGCTGGTGCGCCATTGCTGCGCGGCGGCGGGCAAGGCCAGCGCGGCGGCGCATCCCAAAGCGGCAATCGACTTGAACATGATGATCTCCTGAATGGTTGACCAATCCATCTTCAATCATTCGCATTCAACGCGGAAGACGGAAAACCGGACTATCATTCATTCGATATTGGAATGAGGGGCGCATGGACACCATCAGATCGTTGCAATACTTTGTGCGCGCCGTGGAGCTGGGCAGCCTGTCCGCCGTCGCGCGCGAGCACGGCACCACGCAACCGACCGTCAGCAAGGTGGTCGCCGCGCTGGAGGAAAGCCTGGGCGTGCGCCTGCTCGAGCGCAGCACCGCCAGCCTGTCGCCCACCGTGCAGGGCAGGCGCTTCTACGAGCGCGCCAGGGGCGTGCTGGAGGAATACGCCGAAGCCGTGGCCGACGCGCGCGGCCAGACGCGAACCGCGTCCGGCCTGCTGCGCGTGAACGCGCCGGTGGCGCTGGGCCAGTTCCGGCTCAACGCGCTGGTGCAGGAGTTCCTGCGGCGCTATCCGGAGATCGAAATCGAGCTGATATTGAACGACCGCATGGCCGATCTGGTGGAAGAGGGCGTGGACGTCGCGCTGCGGCTGGGCGGCGATCTGCCACCGAACGCCATCGCGCGCAGGCTGGGCGCATCGCCGCGCTATCTGGTCGCCGCGCCGTCCTACCTGAAGGGCCGCGCGCCCCTGCGCCGGCCGGAAGACCTGGCCGCGCACGACTACATCCGCTACGCCTGGCTGGCCAGCGGCGACAAGGTGGAACTGGGCGACGGGGCGCGGACGGTGGCGGTCGAAACGCGTGGCCGCTTCCGCGTCAACAACGCGCTGGCGATAAGGGAAAGCCTGGCGCTGGGCGCCGGCATCGGCCTATGCCCGGCGTGGCTGGTGCAGGACCTGCTGGATGCGCGCAAGCTGCGGCGCGTGCTGCCGAAGTGGCGGGGGACGCCGCAGGAATTGAACCTGCTCTACCCGTCGCGCCGCTACCAGCCCCTGCGCGCGCGGCTGTTCATGGACTTCGTGCGGGAGCGCCTGGCGGGATTCGAGGGTTAGCCGCGCCGCTTCGCGGCGCCCGCGCCATCGCCATTCACTCCCTGCCACGGAACGGTTTGTCATTCTTGAACTGGCAGGGGCCCGGCACTTCACGGACGTCGGTCCCGCGGCACACGCCTTTGCCGTGCCGCTGGCCGTCCGCGTTCGCCGGCCCGCGGAAGACGATGCCGTCCGCCGCCGGCCATTCGATGCCGCCGCGCAGCCATTTTCCGCTGAGCGTGAGCGCCGTCTTCGCGGCGGTGAACTCGCCCGCGCCATGCATGCTGCCGTCCTCGAACTCGCCCACGTAGCGGCCGGCGGTGGTCAGCAGCTCCCCCTTGCCGGACGGCTTCATATGATCGACCCGGCCCTTGTACGAGATCGCCTCGCTGCCGGCCGGGAAGGTCACCTCGCCTTGGCCGCGCGCGATGCCGCGTTCGAATTCGCCTTGGTACACCAGGCCGCTGTCGCTAACCAGCTTCCCCCTGCCATGCGGCAGCCCCCGCGCGAAAGCCCCCTCGTAGTAGGAGCCACTGGGCATGGTCATTTTTCCCACGCCTTCCGGCTTGTTGTTGGCGACCGGGCCGGCGTACAGCGTGCCGCTGGGGTACTCGAGCCCGGCGCCGCTGGTCTTGGCGTCGTTGGCCAGATCGCCCAGCAGTTCGAAATTGTCGAGCAGCAGCGCTTCGGTATCGCGCAGTGGAGGCTTGCTGAACGCCACCGCGCTGCGCAAGGCCGACAGCGCCTCCATGGGTTTGTTCATGCGTATCAAGGCGCTCGCCAGATGGCTGAACGTCTCAGGGGCCCGCGTGTAGATGGACGCGGTATCGAAGCCCGCCACGGCTTCCTCCAGCGGTTCGCCGGCCGGCAGCAGCCGATACACCATGCCCAGGCCGTGGTAGGCCGCCGGGTAGTCGCGGTCGATCCCGATCGCGCCGCGGTAGTGGCCGCGCGCCTCGCGCGCCAAGGGCAGCCAGCCGGCGTCGCCCATGTCCTTCATGTGCTCGGCCTGCCACCGCAGCAAATCGGCGCGCAAGGTCAGCAGCCTGGGATGCCTGGGGAAGCGCTTCCCCAGTTCCGCGATGGTGGCGCCGCTTGCCATCCCGTGCAGCAGGGGCAGGACTTGGGCGTCGGCGTCGTCCGGATTGAGCTCGCGATTCTTGACCAGCAAGTCTTGGATTTCCTTACGCGAAAAACTGCCGTACGAGGGCAGGATGCGCGCGAGGTTGGCATAGAGTCCCGGCGTGTCCAGACGGGTGACGACGGGATCGACCTTGGGGAAGTTGAACGAAGTCTTGGCCGTCAGTATCCGCACCGCCAGGCGGCGGGTGACGTAATAAATGATGTCCTTGTTCAGCTCTTCGTAGGACTTGTTGAACGCCAGCTCGGCCGCGCGGTCCTGGCGATAGCCCAGGTTGATCATTTCGATGTAGTTGCCGAGGGCGGTGCGCAGCGCGGGCGTGGAGTTGAAGTAGTGCACCGCGTAGTAGGCGGACGAGTAAAACTTCCCCATCTCGTATCGATCGTTGTTGTTGTCGCTGTCGAGCGCCAACTCGGTCGTATTGAAGATCTTGCGCGTGTCGATCGCGGCCCGGCCGGTCAGGCTGTACAAGTCGTTATCCCGGCTGCCGCCGTTGATCGTCACTCGGTCGCCCAGCCTGACGCTGGGGCCGTCGATATTGAAGGTGGCCCAGTAGTCGGCCATCCCCTCGTCCACCCAGCGCGGATAGGCCTGCGTTTTTTCGGTGAGGCGCACCATGAAGTGAAAGTACTCGTGCAGCAGGGTGGTGCGCGCCCAGCTGTCCGTTTTGTCCTCGCCGGCGTAATCGCTGATGTTGGCCAGCGCGGAGTAGCCGTCCAGCTCCATATGGAACACGCCCGCCCACAGCTTGGGCAGCCCCAGTTGGGCGAACGCGTCCTCATTGCCGATGGCGATGATGGTCAGCGGTTTGGACACCTTCAGCGCCTTCATGCCGCCCACTTCGGTTCTGAAGTAGCGCAGCGCCTCCAAGTCGTTCACCACCTGCCTGGCGGTCGCCTCCGGCTGCTCGGTGATGACGCTGAAGTTCGGGGTGTCGACCTTGATCCAGCCGCGCTTGGCGAGGGCGTTCAAGTCGGCGGCGCCGGCGGACGAGGAAAGGCAGGCGGCGCACAACAGCGCGCAAAGGGAACGGAGGGGGGGGGGCATGTTCGAAGTTGAGAAATAGGCAACCTCGAATGCTATCACCAACAGTTGAGGAATGGGCCAACTTGAGATCACGGAATGTGATCCCAAGTTCAAACGCGGCGTGGGGCCTACTTCTTCCTGCGCTCGTGCTGCCACAGCACGTCGCTGCCGCCGGCGTGGCGGTTCAGCACGCGGGCCAGCACGAACATCAGGTCCGACAGCCGGTTCACGTACTGGCGCGGATGGTCGTGGATGGTTTCGGCCTTGCCCAGGCCGACGATGGCGCGCTCGGCGCGGCGGCAGATGGTGCGGCACACGTGCGCGATGGAGGCGGCGCGCGAGCCGGCCGGCAGGATGAACTCGGTCAGCGCCGGCAGCGTCGCGTTGTACCTGGCCAGCAGCGCGTCCAGCTTCTCCACGTGCGCCTCCAGGATCATCTGGTGGCCGGGGATGCACAGCTCGCCGCCCAGGTCGAACAGGTCGTGCTGGATGCCCACCAGCTCGTCGCGCGTCTCGTCCGGCATGTCCTCGCACAGCAGCAGGCCCAGGTGCGAATTGAGCTCGTCGACGTCGCCGATGGCGTGGATGCGCAGGCTGTCCTTGCCGGTGCGGCTGCCGTCGCCCAGGCCGGTGGTGCCGTTGTCGCCGGTGCGGGTGGCTATTTTTGAGAGTCGGTTGCCCATGATGATCGTCCCTTCTTCTAGAATGCAGCGAGCATACGATATATCCCTGCCCGGCGCTCGGGATTTCGCACGCTCGTGCGGGGATAGACCTACAATCACCCGTACAATCAGGGCGTTAACCGGTGAACAACATGACCACAGCCAAATCCGATCCGACCTTCCGCCCAGAACGCCAGCGCGAAGTGGCCGAGGCGCTGCGCGCGGTGCTGCCGCCGTCCAGCGTGCTGTCCGACCTGGAGGACACCCGCCCCTACGAGTGCGACGGCCTGTCGGCCTACCGCCAGCCGCCCATGGTGGTGGCGCTGCCGGACTGCGAACGGCAGGTCATCGCGGTGCTGGACGTGTGCCGCCGGCTGAACGTGCCCATTGTGCCGCGCGGCGCCGGCACCGGCCTGTCCGGCGGCGCCATGCCGATCGCGGACGGCGTGGTGCTGTCCACCGCGCGCCTGAACCAGATCGTGCGCATGGACGCCTATTCGCGCACGGCGGTGGTGCAGCCCGGCGTGCGCAACCTGGCCATCTCCGAGGCGGCCGCGCCGCACGCGCTGTACTACGCGCCCGACCCCTCGTCGCAGATCGCCTGCACCATCGGCGGCAACGTGGCCGAGAACTCGGGCGGCGTGCATTGCCTCAAATACGGCCTCACGGTGCACAACGTGCTGCGCGTGCGCATGGTCACCATCGACGGCGAGGTGGTGGAGCTGGGCGGCGAGGCGCTGGACGCGCCCGGCCTGGACCTGCTGGCCGCCTTCATCGGCTCCGAAGGCATGCTGGGCATCGTCACCGAGGTGACGGTCAAGCTGGTGCCCAAGCCGGCCAGCGCGCGCGTCATCATGGCCTCGTTCGACGACGTGGTCACCGGCGGCAACGCGGTGGCCAGGGTGATCGCGGCCGGCATCATCCCGGCCGGGCTGGAGATGATGGACCGCACCTCGTCGCGCATGGTGGAGCCCTTCGTGAAGGCCGGCTACGACACCGACGCCGCCGCCATCCTGCTGTGCGAGGCGGACGGCACGGCAGAGGAGGTGGACGAGGAGATCGCGCGCATGACGGCGGTGCTGGAGGCGGCCGGCGCCAGCGCCATCCAGGTGTCGCAAAGCGAGGCGGAGCGGCTGCGGTTCTGGTCCGGCCGCAAGAACGCCTTCCCGGCGGCGGGCCGCATCTCGCCGGACTACTACTGCATGGACGGCACCATCCCGCGCAAGCACCTGGCGCGCGTGCTGACCGGCATCGCGCAAATGGAGGGCAGGCACGGCCTGCGCTGCGCCAACGTGTTCCACGCGGGCGACGGCAACCTGCATCCTTTGATCCTGTTCGACGCCAACCGGCCGGACGAGCTGGAACGCGCCGAGGCCTTCGGCGCGGAGATCCTGGCGCTGTGCGTGGAGGTGGGCGGCACCATCACCGGCGAGCACGGCGTGGGCATCGAGAAGATCGACTCCATGTGCGTGCAATTCACCGCCGCCGAGCTGGAGGCCTTCTTCGGCGTGAAGCGCGCCTTCGATCCGCCCATGCTGCTCAACCCGAACAAGGCCATCCCCACGCTGAACCGCTGCGCCGAATTCGGCAAGATGCGCGTCAGCGCGGGCCTGCTGGCGCATCCCGACCTGCCGCGTTTTTAACGGAGCCACCTTGCAAGCGATCCTGGAACAATACCGCGCCCAGATAGTGGCGGCCACCGAGGCGAAGTCCCCGCTGCGTCTGCGCGGCGGCGGCAGCAAGGACTGGTACGGCGACGAGCGCGCCGGCGCCGTGCTCGACACGCGCGCCTACAGCGGCGTGGTCGATTACGAGCCCACCGAGCTGGTGATCACGGCGCGCTGCGGCACGCCGCTGGCGGACATCGAGGCGCTGCTGGCGCGCCATGGCCAGATGCTGGCGTTCGAGCCGCCGCGCCATGGCGAGGCCTCGACCATAGGCGGCGTGGTGGCGGCCGGACTGTCCGGCCCGCGCCGCGCCAGCGCCGGCGCCGTGCGCGACTTCGTGCTGGGCGCGAAGCTGGTCAACGGCAAGGGCGAGCTGCTCAACTTCGGCGGCCAGGTCATGAAGAACGTGGCGGGCTACGACGTCTCGCGGCTGCTGGCCGGGTCGATGGGGACGCTGGGCCTGATCGCCGAGGTGTCACTGAAGGTGCTGCCGCTGCCGGTGCGCGAGGCCACGCTGCGCTTCGCGATGGACGAGATCGAGGCGCTGCGCCGCCTGAACCAGTGGGCCGGCCGGCCCTTGCCGCTGTCGGCCAGCTGCTGGCTGGGCGGCGTGCTGTATCTGCGCCTGTCGGGCGCCGAGGCGGCGGTGACGGCGGCCGTGGCCGGGCTGGGCGCCGAGGCGGGCGGCGTGGCCGTGGGGGAGGAGGACGCGGCCGTGTTCTGGAGCCGCCTGCGCGACCAGGCCAACGTCTGGTTCGAGGGCGGCGCCTTGTGGCGCCTGTCCGTGCCGCCGGCGGCCAGCGCCATCATCCTCAGGGGCGAGCAGCTGATCGAGTGGGGCGGCGCGCAGCGCTGGCTGAAGGCCGACACGGCCGACACGGCGAGCGCCGCGGACATCCGCCGCGCGGTGGCGGCGGCCGGCGGCCACGCCACGCTGTACCGCGGCGACAAGCGCGCCGGCGTGTTCCACCCCATGGCGCCGGCCGTGGCGCGCATCAACCAGCGCCTGAAACAGGCCTTCGATCCCGCAGGCATCTTCAACCCCACACGGACCTAGACGGCATGCAGACCAACCTGGCGGACTTCATCAAGAACACGCGCGAAGGCGACGAGGCCGAGGCGATCCTGCGCGCCTGCGTGCACTGCGGCTTTTGCACGGCCACCTGTCCCACCTACCAGCTGCTGGGCGACGAGCTCGACGGCCCGCGCGGCCGCATCTACCTGATCAAGCAGGTGCTGGAGGGCGCGCCCGTCACGGCCAAGACGCAGACCCACCTGGACCGCTGCCTGACCTGCCGCAACTGCGAGAGCACCTGCCCGTCCGGCGTGCAGTACGGGCGCCTGGCCGACATCGGCCGCAAGGTGGTGGAGCAGCGCGTGCAACGCCCCCTGTTGGAGCGCGTGCAGCGCTACGTGCTGAAGGAGGCCTTGCCGCGGCGCTGGCTGATGACGCCCGCGCTGCGCGCCGGGCGGCTGTTCCGGCCCCTGCTGTCCAGGGATTTGCAGGACAAGCTGCCGCCCGCCGCGGACGCCGGCCTCTGGCCGCGGCGCGAGCACGCGCGCCGGATGCTGGTGCTGGACGGCTGCGTGCAGCCGGGCATGGCGCCCAACATCAACGCGGCCGCCGCGCGCGTGCTGGACGCCCTGGGCGTGCGGCTGCTGGCCGCGCCCAAGGCCGGCTGCTGCGGCGCGCTGCGCTACCACATGAACGACCAGGACGGCGGCCTGGACGACATGCGCCGCAACGTGGACGCGTGGTGGCCGTACGTGTCCGGCGAGGGCGGCGCGCCGGTCGAGGCGATCGTGATGACGGCGTCCGGTTGCGGCGTGACGGTCAAGGAATACGGTCATCTGCTGGCGCACGATCCGGCCTACGCGGACAAGGCGCGACGGATATCTGAACTGACGCGCGACCTGTGCGAGGTCATGCCGGCGTTCGAGCAGGAACTGGCGCGGCGCATGGGGGGCAAGGTGCGCGAGCGCATCGCCTACCATCCGCCGTGCACGCTGCAGCACGGGCAGCAGATCCGCGGCAAGGTCGAGGGCCTGCTGCGCGCGGCGGGCGTGGATGTGGTGCTGTGCGCGGACAGCCACCTGTGCTGCGGCTCGGCGGGCACGTATTCGATGCTGCAGCCGGAGTTGTCGCGCCAGCTGCGCGAGCGCAAGGTGGCGAACCTGGAGGCCACGGGCGCGCGGGCCATCGTGTCGGCCAACATCGGCTGCCTGACGCACATCCAGTCCGGCACCGAACTGCCGGTGCGGCACTGGATCGAACTGGTGGACCAGGCGCTGGCGGGCCCCTAGGGCAACCGGGCGGGGAGGGGGCTGGGGGCGTGGCCGCCGTCCTCGGCCAGTTGCGCGGCGCGCCGCCACGCGGGCGTGGGGGCGAAGCCGGCCGCCCAGTCGAGCACCTGGTCCGCCGGCATGGGGCGCGCGATGCCGTAGCCCTGCGCCAGCGTGCAGCCCAGCCGCAGCAGCTGGGCGCCGTGCTCCACCGTCTCCACGCCCTCGGCGATCACGCCGCGGTTGAAGGCGCGCGCCAGACTGACGACGGCCGACACCAGGTGCAGGTCGTCGCGGTCGATCAGCATGTTGCGCACGAAGCTCTGGTCTATCTTCAGCGTGTCCGCCGGCAGCCGCTTCAGGTAGGACAGCGACGAGTAGCCGGTGCCGAAATCGTCCAGCGCGAAGCGGATGCCGATGGCCTGGCATTCGAGCATGATGGCGCGCACCTGGTCGATGTCCTGCAGCGCCGACGATTCCAGGATCTCCAGCTCCAGCATGCTCGGCGGCACCTCGGGGAATTCGTCCAGGATGGTCCTCAGGCGCGCGACGAAGTCCGGTTTCTGGAAGTGGCGGGCGGCGATGTTAACGCTAACCACCCAGTCCGCGTGAAGGCCGCGCCAGGCGTCGAGCTGGCGCAGCGCCTGCCGCAACACCTGATCGCCGATGTCGGCGATCAGGTCGGAGTGTTCCACCACGGGCAGGAAGTCCGCCGGTCCCACCACGCCGCGCCGCGGGTGGTTCCAGCGCAGCAGCGCCTCCATGCCGACGATGCGGCCGGCGCGCATGTCGAGCTTGGGCTGGTAGTACAGGCACAGTTCCCCGTTGCGCAGCGCGCCGCGCACCTCGGTGCGGCGGTTGTGGTGGGTGCGCACCTGCTCGTCGAGCTCCGCGTCGAAGTAATGCACCTTGTTGCGGCCGGTGAGTTTGGCCTGGTACAGCGCCTGGTCGGCGTGGCGCAGCAGGCTGTCGGCGCTGATGTCGCCGCCGGCGTGCAGCGCCACGCCGGCGCTGGCGGACACGGACAGCGCGCGCGGCCCGGCGCGGTAGCCGTCCGCCATCAGCAGCATCAACCGCTCCAGCGCGCGCTCCACGGCGGCGCGGTCGGGCAGGTCGGGCAGCAGCAGCACGAATTCGTCGCCGCCCAGCCGCGCCGCGTAGTGCCGGGGGCCGGCGAAGTCGTGCAGGCGGCTGGCGGCTTGCTTGAGCACCTCGTCGCCCAGCGCGTGGCCGCCCTGCTCGTTGACGCGCTGGAAGTGGTCCAGGTCGAACAGGCACACGGCCAGCAGCCCGCCGCCGTCGCGCGCCAGCGCCAGTTCCTGCTCCAGCTGCGCGGCCAGCGCGGCGCGGTTCGGCAGGCCGGTCAGCACGTCGTGCTGGCTTTGCCAGGACATCTGCTGGATCAGCTGGCGCTTCTCGCTGACGTCGCGGAACACCAGCACCACTCCCTCGACCGCGTCCTCGGCGCGGTCCGGATCCAACCCGCCGCCGCCGCCGCGGCGCCGTATCGCCGCCGCCGTGTATTCGATCACATAGCTGACGCCCTCGCGCTGGCGCAGCGTCTGGTTCTTGGCGCGCACCACCGGGCCGCCGGCGCGGATGTCGCGCATGGCGTTGGCCAGCGTGCGCGAGCCGAAGTTGTTGGACAGCGTGAACACCTGCTCCAGCGGCAGGCCGCAGGCGCGCGCCCCGTGCCAGCCGGTGAGCGCCTGGGCGGCGTCGTTCATGCTGTCGATGCGGCCGTCGAGGCCGGTGGTGATGACGGCGTCGCCGATCGACGCCAGGGTCACCTCGATGCGCTCCTTCTGCTCGTGCAGCGAACGCACCAGCGCCTGCACCTGGGCGGCCATGCTGTTGAAGGTGGTGGCCACGGCGCGCCACTCGGCCGAGCCGCGCACCGCCATCCGCACGGCGTGCTCGCCGTTCTGGAAGCGCGTGGTGGCCTCGTCCAGGCGGCGCAGCATGCGGCGGTTGGCGAAGATCAGCAGGCCCAAGAGCGTATAGATGATGACCACGTTCAGCAGCGACAGCTTGGCCTGCTGCAGCAGCGCGCGCCAGACCCGGTTCAGCGGGTGCACCGGGTGGTACCACAGCGTCAGCGTGCCGGCCGCGCCGCCGGCCAGCGGCACGCGCAGGCGCTGGTGCAGCGGCTGCAGCCCGGCCAGCGGCGCCAGCCAGTCGGGGTAGTCCGGCAGGGCTTGCCGCGGCGGGGGGGCGGCGGCCAGGTCCGGGCCGTCTTCGCGGCGCCAGCGCGCGTGGGCCAGGTCGGCGTTGCGTTCGAAGGCGCGGTTCAGCAGGGCGGCGGCGGCGGCCTGTCCGGAGCGGCCCGTCAGCTCCGGCAGCGTGGCGGCGAGGTTGGCGGCCAGCTGAGCGGCGCGTTCCTCGTAGCGCAGGCGCGCGTCGGCGGATTCGGTCTCGATCAGCAGCGAATAGCGCGCGCCGATGACGACGGCGATGACGGCGAAGATGGGGATGAACAGGCGGGAATAGCTTCCCATCCGCATCCAGGATGACGAGAGTGTCCCCAAGAATGGCATAGAGGTTCCGCTGGGCTGGCAACTGTTGTCATTATTACTTAAAAGTTAATTCTTGGACACTGCTGTTACACAGTTTATACAATGAGGGCCGCCGCGCGCCCGGCCGCGGGGGGAAATCCCGGGCTAGCGCTCGGCCCATTTCTCCATCACCTCCGCCGCCTGCGGCATCAGCTCCAGGAACAGGTCCACCAGCTCCGGGTCGAAATGCAGGCCGCGCTGGGCGCGCAGGTAGTCGCAGGCCTGCTCGACGCTCCAGGCCTGCTTGTACGGGCGCACCGAGGTCAGCGCGTCGAACACGTCGGCGATGGCGACGATGCGCCCGGCCAGCGGGATGGCCTCGCCCCGCAGCCCGGCCGGGTAGCCGCTGCCGTCCCATTTCTCGTGGTGGGTGCGGGCCACGTCGTAGGCCATGGCCAGCATGCCGATCGACTCCGCGCCGATGATGTCGGCGCCGATGCTGGGGTGGGTCTGCATCACCGCCCACTCCTCGGGGTCCAGCCTGGCGGGCTTTTGCAGGATGCGGTCGGGGATGCCGATCTTGCCGATGTCGTGCATGGGGGCGGCGTTGAACAGGTCGTCCACGTCGTCCTCGTCCAGGCCTGCGGCCTGGCCCAGCATGCGCGCGTAGTGGCTCATGCGGATCACGTGCAGGCCGGTCTCGTTGTCCTTGTACTCGGCGGCCAGCCCCAGCCGGCGCACGATCTCCAGCCGGCTGGCCTTGAGCTCGTCCATGCGCACCAGCGACAGGTGCAGCTGCACGCGCGCCTTCACCACCGCCGGGCTGACCGGCTTGGTGATGTAGTCGACCGCGCCGGCCTCGAAGCCGTCCACCTCGTCGGTGGCGTCGGTCAGCGCGGTGACGAAGATGACCGGGATGGCGGAGGTGGCGGGGTCCGCCTTCAGGCGCCGGCACACCTCGTAGCCGGTCATGTCGGGCATCATCACGTCCAGCAGGATCAGGTCCGGCTGCTCCTTGGCAGCCAGTTCCAGCGCCCGCGGGCCGTCCTTGGCGAACAGCAGTCGGTAGCGCTCCTGCAGGATCTGGCGCAGCAACTGCAGGTTGGTGGTTTCGTCGTCCACCGCCAGGATGGCGGGCTGGCGTTTCGCTGGTTTGGCTGTGTCGCTCATGTGGGGCTCCCGGCGGATGGCGGCTGGCAGGACGCCAGCAGGGCCTCCAGCCGCGCGTGCGCCGTGCTGAAATCGAAATCGTCGACCGCCTGCTGCAGCTCGCTCACGCGCTGCGGATCGACATGGCCCGACAGCGCCCGCGCCAGCGCGTGCATGGTCTGGTCGTCGAAGCTGCCGCTGTCGATCGATTGGTGCAGGGTGGTGGCCAGGCCGCGCACGCGGGCCAGGTCCAACGATACCGCATGCGCGGCCGCGGCGGCGTCCGCCTGGCCGGCCGGGGCCGTCCTGGCGCCGTCGCCGCCGGCGGCGGCCAGCGCGATGGCGATGGCGCCGCAGGCGGCCGCCATCTGTTCGGCCACGGCGTGCAGCAGCGGCCCGAGGTCGGGCGGGGCGGACGCGGCGTTCCCGGCCGCGCCCCCGGCGTCGCCGCTGGCGCTGTCGGCCGCCTGCAGGGTCTGCCAGGCGTGCTCCAGCTGGCCCAGCGCGGCGGCCAGCTGTTCCAGGCCCAGGTTGCCGGCCGCGCCCTTGACCTGGTGCGCCAGCGCCGCGCCGTCGGCGTGGCGCTCGCCGGCGGCCAGCGCGGCCAGCTCCTCGGCCACGCCGCCGCGCTCGGCGGCGAACATGCGCAGCGAGCGGTGGTAGACGTCCTCGTGGCCGGCCCAGCGCCGCAGCGCCAGCGCGCCGTTCAGCACCTGCGGGCCGTCCGCCGCGCCGCCCGGGCCGGGCGCCTCGGCGATCTCCAGCCCCAGCACGCGCGCCAGTTCGCGCGACAGCACGTTCATGTCCACCGGCTTGGGCGCGAAGCCCTCCATGCCGGCCTCGCTGGTGGCCTCGCGGTCCTTGTCGAGCACGCTGGCCGTCATGGCGATGATGGGCACCCGGGGCCGGCCGCGCGCGGCCTCGTCGGCGCGGATGCGGCGGGTCGATTCCAGCCCGTCCACCGACGGCATCTGCACGTCCATCAGGATCACGTCGAAGCTGCCCTCGGCGGCCAGTTGCGCCGCCACCGCGCCGTCGCTGGCGGTGATGATGGTGTGGCCGCGCTTGCCCAGCAGCAGCGTCAGCAGCTCCAGGTTCTGCGGCACGTCGTCGGCCGCCAGGATGCGCAGCGGCGGCAGCGCCAGCGGCGTGGCGGTGTCGCGCCGCAGCCAGGGCTGGGTGGTGGCCGGCGCCAGCGGCAGCACCACGTGGAAGGCGCTGCCCTCGCCCTCGACGCTGGCGGCCCAGATGCGTCCGCCCATCAGCTCGGTCAGCTGCTTGCAGATGGTGGTGCCCAGGCCGGTGCCGCCGTAGCGCCGGTTCATCGACGCGTCGGCCTGCATGAAGGGCTCGAAGATGGACGCCATGCGGTCGGCCGGGATGCCGATGCCGGTGTCGCTGACGGTGAAGTGCACCACGTCGCGCCCGTCCTCGGTCTCCTTCTCCACGTCCAGCTCCACGCTGCCCTTGCCGGTGAACTTGATGGCGTTGCCCAGCAGGTTGGTCAGCACCTGGCGCACCCGCAGTTCGTCGCCGTGCAGGCCGTGCGGCAGCGCGCTGCTGTAGGCGATGGTCAGCGTCAAGCCCTTGGCGCTGGCGTTGCTGCCCATGGTCGAGGACAACTCGTCGATCAGGGCCAGCAGGTTGTAGTCGTTCAGCTCCAGCTCCACGGCGCCCTTGTCCAGCTTGGCCGTGTCGAGGATCTCGTTGAGCAGGCGCAGCAGCGAGCGCGCCGAGTTGCGCACCGTGTTCAGGTGGCGCCGCTGGTCGGCCGCCAGCTCGCCCTGCAGCAGCACGTCGGTGAAGCCGAGGATGGAGTTCATCGGCGTGCGGATCTCGTGGCTCATGTTGGCCAGGAAGGCCGAGCGCGCGGCGGCGGCCTGCTCGGCGCGCTCCTTGGCCGCCCGCAGGTCCTCCTCCATCTGGCGCCGGCCGCTGATGTCGAGGATCACGCCGTCCAGCCATTTCACCTTGCCGCGCTCGTCGAAGATGGCGCTGCCGTTCTCCCACATCCAGCGGATGCTGCCGTCGCGGTGGCGCAGCCGGTATTCCAGCACGAAGGGCTCGCCGGCGGCGATCGCCGCCTCCAGCCCCTGCGCCACCTGGGCGTGGTCGTCCGGGTGGATCAGGTCGCTATACGTGCGCCGCGGCGGCGTGCCCAGGAACTCCTCGGGCGGGTAGCCGGTCAGCGTCTCGACGGCGGCGCTGATGAACACCATCGGCCAGCCGGGCGCCATCAGGCTGCGGTAGGAGATGCCGGGGATGTTGCCGATCAGGGAGCGGAACTGCTGCTCGCTGTCGCGCAGCGCCTGCTCCATCGCCTTGCGCTCGCTGATGTCGGTGACGAAGATCACGTACAGGTCGAGGTTGGCCAGCCGCGCGTGGCCGTAGGCGTTGCGCACCGGCACCCGCGCGCCGCTCTTGTGCACGCCCAGGATGTCCTGGCTCTCGCCTATCATGCCCTCGCGCCCGTCCTTCAGGTAGCTGAGCAGGCCGTCGCGCAGGGAGCGCACCGGGTCGGCGATCAGCACGCGCACGTGCTTGCCGAGGATCTCCTCGCGCTTCCAGCCGAAGATGCGCTCGGCCGAGGCGTTGAATTCGCGGATGGTGCCGTCCGACTCCACCGTGATGACGCCGTCGACGGCGGTGGCCAGCAGCGCGCGCATCCACGATTCGCTTTCGCGCAGCTGGAAGAACAGCGCGCGGTAGCGCAGCAGGCCGTTGGCCGACACCACCAGCAAGGTGAAGGCGGCGGTGATCAGCGAGATCGCCAGCGCCAGGAAGGGTTCGTTGGCGATGCCGCTGGCCGCGTCCGGCTCGACCCGGCCGACGAAGCGCGCCGCCGCCATGCCGGTGTAGTGCATGCCGGCGATGGCGCAGCCCATGGTGACGCCGGCGATCAGCAGCCGCATGCCGCCGCTCAGGCGGGCGCGCATGGCCGACAGGCCGAAGCGCACCCACAGCGCCAGCGTGGCCAGCGCCACCGCCACCAGGATGGACAGGCCGAACATATAGGGGTCGTAGCGCAGCTCGAGCGTGCTGCGCATGGCGGCCATGCCGGTGTAGTGCATGGCGCCGATGCCGGCGCCCACCAGCACGCCGCCGGTCAGCAGTTGCCAGCCGCCGATTTCCTTGCGCCCGATGATGGACAGCGCCACCGCCGACGCGGCCACGCTGGGCAGCATGGACCAGATGGTCAGGCCGCGGTCGTATTCGACCGCCGTGCACAGGTTGAAGGCCAGCATGCCGATGAAGTGCATGGACCAGACGCCGCTGCCCAGCGCCAGGCTGCCGGTCAGCAGCGAGGCGCGGCGCAGGCTGGGCATGGTGGCGTTGGCCGCCTGGCCCGCCATCTGCAGTCCCATCCACGACGAGAAGCTGGCCACCACCACCGACAGCACCACCAGCCACGGATCGTAGATCCCGTAGGTGAGCAGGGACGGATCGGCGGGCGGCGAAAACAGCTGCGCCAGATAGTCGGTAACCTTGTTCATGGGCTCGCGCTGTTCGGTGACCGTCCGCGGCCGGGAAGGGCCGGGGACGGGTGCGGCGTCACTATTCCGCCAACAGTTTCTCGATGTCGGCGCTCATTTCCTCCGGCTTGGTGGTGGGCGCGTAGCGCTTGTAGACCGTGCCGTCCTTGCGCACCAAGAACTTGGTGAAATTCCATTTGATGCCTTCCGTGCCCAGCAGGCCGGGCGATTCCTTTTTCAGGTGCTGGTACAGGGGATGGGCGCCGTCGCCGTTGACGTCGACCTTGGCGAACATGGGGAAGCTCACGCCGTAGTTCTTTTCGCAGAAGGCGCCGATGTCGTCGGCCGTGCCCGGCTCCTGCGCGCCGAACTGGTTGCAGGGGAAGCCCAGCACCTCCACGCCCCGGTCCTTGAACTGCCGGTAGACCGATTCCAGGCCCTGGTACTGCGGCGTGAAGCCGCACTTGCTGGCCGTGTTGACGATCAACAGCACCTTGCCCTTGTATCGCGACAGGTCGGCCGGCTGGCCGGACAGGGTGTCGGCCTTGAAATCGAAGACGGTGGTCATGGTGTTCCTTTCAGACGATGTTCAGGTGCTCGGTGCCGGCCGCCAGGTCGCGCGTCTTGGCGGCCTTGCCCTCGAGCTTGATGGCCAGGCGCAGGTCGTTGACGGAATCGGCGTTGCGCAGCGCGTCCTCGTAGCTGATCTTGTCGGCCTCGTACAGGTCGAACAGGGCCTGGTCGAAGGTCTGCATGCCCAGCTCGCGCGACTTCTTCATCAGTTCCTTGATCTCGTGCACCTGGCCCTTGAAGATCATGTCGGCGATCAGCGGCGAGTTCAGCATGATCTCGATGGCCACCGCGCGGCCCTTGGCCTCCTTCAGCGGAATCAGGCGCTGCGAGATCATGCCCTTCAGGTTCAGCGACAAGTCCATCAGCAATTGCTGGCGGCGCTCCTCGGGGAAGAAGTTGATGATGCGGTCCAGCGCCTGGTTGGCGCTGTTGGCGTGCAGCGTGGCCAGGCACAGGTGGCCGGTCTCGGCGAAGGCGATCGCGTGGTCCATGGTCTGGCGGTCGCGGATCTCGCCGATCTGGATCACGTCCGGCGCCTGGCGCAGCGTGTTCTTCAGCGCCACTTCCCAGTCCTCGGTGTCGACGCCGACCTCGCGCTGGGTGATGATGCAGTTGCCGTGCGGGTGCACGAACTCCACCGGGTCCTCGATGGTGATGATGTGGCCGTAGCTGTTGGCGTTGCGGTAGCCCACCATGGCCGCCAAGGTGGTCGACTTGCCCGAGCCGGTCGCGCCCACCATGACCACCAGGCCGCGTTTGGACATGATGACGTCCTTCAGCACCTCCGGCAGGCCCAGCTCCTCCAGCTTGGGGATGGAGGAGTTGATGGTGCGCAGCACCATGCCGACCGAGCTCATCTGCACGAAGGCGGACACGCGGAAACGCCCCAGGTCGCCCGGGCTGATGGCGAAGTTGGCCTCCTTGGTCAGCTCGAAGCCGGCGGTCTGCTTGTCGTTCATGATGGAACGGGCCAGGTCCGAGGTGTGGGCGGCCGTCAGCGGCTGGGCCGACACCGGCGTCATCTTGCCGTCGATCTTGATGGCGGGCGGGAAGCCGGCCGTGATGAACAGGTCCGAGCCCTTTTTGCTCACCATCAGGCGCAGCAGGTCGAACATGAATTTGGAGGCCTGGTCGCGTTCCATGCTTTATCCCGGGAAGTTGTCAGGTATCTTGGCCGCGTTGCGGGCGGCGGCGGACGATATCACATTCCGGCGCACCAGGTCGGTCAGGTTCTGGTCCAGGGTCTGCATGCCGACGTTGCTGCCGGTCTGGATGGCCGAGTACATCTGGGCGATCTTGGCCTCGCGGATCAGGTTGCGGATGGCCGGCGTGCCGACCATGATCTCGTGCGCGGCGACGCGGCCGGCGCCGTCCTTGGTCTTGAGCAGGGTCTGCGAAATGACCGCCTGCAGCGACTCGGACAGCATGGCCCGCACCATTTCCTTCTCCTCGGACGGGAACACGTCGACGATGCGGTCGATGGTCTTGGCGGCCGACGAGGTGTGCAGGGTGCCGAACACCAGGTGGCCGGTCTCGGCGGCCGACAGCGCCAGGCGGATGGTTTCCAGGTCGCGCAGCTCGCCGACCAGGATGGCGTCCGGGTCCTCCCGCAGCGCCGAGCGCAGCGCGTTGTTGAACGACAGCGTGTGCGGCCCCACCTCGCGCTGGTTGATCAGGCACTTCTTGGAGTCGTGCACGAACTCGATCGGGTCCTCGATGGTGAGGATGTGGCCGTACTCGTTCTCGTTGAGGTGGTTGACCATGGCCGCCAGGGTGGTGGACTTGCCGGAGCCGGTCGGCCCGGTCACCAGCACCAGGCCGCGCGGGCGCAGCGCGAACTCGGCGAAGATCTTGGGCGCGTTCAGCTCTTCCAGGCTGAGGATCTTGGACGGGATGGTGCGCAGCACGGCCGCCGCGCCCCGTTCCTGGTTGTAGGCGTTGACGCGGAAGCGCGCCAGGCCCGGAATGGCGAAGGAGAAGTCGCACTCCAGCATCTCCTCGTAGGACTTGCGCTGGCCGTCGTTCATGATGTCATAGATCATGCCGTGCACGTCCTTGTGCTCCAGCGGCGGCAGGTTGATGCGGCGCACGTCGCCGTGCACCCGTATCATCGGCGGCAGCCCGGCGGACAGGTGCAGGTCGGAGGCCTTGTTCTTGACGGAGAATGCGAGTAATTCGGAGATGTCCATTTATAATCCTGTGCCTGCGCGGTTTTTGCGTGACGGGCGCCGTCCCGCGGGCCGGCGCGCGCGCGGGCGAGCCTACCCTCAGCCAACTTCCCGCTCGACGATTATGTCCAGAATAGCCCAGAACTTGCAAGCAGTCCTACAGACAATTGTTGCCGCCGAGCACGAAGCGGGGCGCGCGCCCGGATCGGTGCAATTGCTGGCCGTGTCCAAGACCTTCGGCCCGGAGGCGGTGCTGGAGGCGGTGCAGGCCGGCCAGCTGGCGTTCGGCGAGAACTATGTGCAGGAGGGCGTGGACAAGATCCGCGCGCTGGCCGCCGCCACGCCCACGCCCGACCAGGCGCTGGAGTGGCATTTCATCGGACCCATCCAGAGCAACAAGACCCGGCCGATCGCCGAGCACTTCGACTGGGTGCACACGGTGGAGCGCGACAAGACCGCGCGGCGCCTGTCCGACCAGCGGCCGGCCGGGCTGGCGCCGCTGAACGTCTGCATCCAGGTCAACATCAGCGGCGAGGCCAGCAAGAGCGGCGCGGCGCCCGGCGAGGCGCTGGCGCTGGCGCGCGCGGTGGCCGCGCTGCCCCGGCTGCGGCTGCGCGGCCTGATGGCCATCCCCGAGCCGGAGCACGATCTGGACCAACAGCGCGCGGCCTTCCGCCGCGTGCGCGAACTGTACGATACCCTGCGCGCCGAGGGGCTGGCGCTCGACACGCTGTCGATGGGCATGTCCGGCGACATGCGCGCCGCCGTCCTGGAAGGGGCGACCATCGTGCGCGTCGGCAGCGCCATCTTCGGCGCGCGCACCTACCACAAGGAACCACAATGAAAATCGCATTCATCGGCGGCGGCAACATGGCCGCCGCCCTGATCGCCGGCCTGGCCGGCAAACTGACCGCCGGCGCCGACATCCACGTGGTGGACCCCAACGGGGCCGCGCTGGAGAAGCTGCGCGCGCAATACGGCGTGTCCACCTCCGGCGCGCTGCCGGGCGCCCGGCACGCGCCGGGCGAGCCCGGCGAAGGTTCGGCGGCCGGCTACCAGGCCGTGGCCAGCGCCGACGTGATCGTGCTGGCGGTCAAGCCGCAGAGCATGCGCGAGGTGGCCGAACAGCTGCTGCCGCTGCTGCCGGCCAAGGCCGACGCCGCGGCGCCGGCCGGGCCGCTGCTGGTGTCGATCGCGGCGGGCATCCGCGCGGCCGACCTGTCGCGCTGGCTGGGCGGCTACCAGGCCATCGTGCGCTGCATGCCGAACACGCCGGCGCTGATCGGCATGGGCGTCACCGGCATGGCGGCCTCGGCCGGCGTGAGCGCGGCGCAGAAGGCGGCGGCGGACGCCATCATGAAGGCGGTCGGCACCACCGTCTGGCTGGACAGCGAGGACTTGATCGATCCGGTCACCGCCGTGTCCGGCAGTGGCCCGGCCTATGTGTTCTATTTCATCGAGGCGATGCAGCGCGCGGCCGTGGAAATGGGCCTGGACGCCGAGCAGGGCAAGCAGCTGGCGCTGGCCACCTTCACCGGCGCCGCGCAACTGGCGGCGCAATCGGACGAGCCGGTCTCGCTGCTGCGCGAGCGCGTCACCTCCAAGGGCGGCACCACCCACGCGGCGCTGACCAGCATGGCCGCCGACGGCGTGGCCGACGCCATCGTCAAGGCGATGAAGGCGGCCGCCGCGCGCGGCAGGCAGCTGGGCGACGAACTGGGGCAGGCCGGCTAGGGCGGGATAGGGCAAGACGGGCAAGGCAGGGTGGAGGCGGCCGTCAGAACACATGCCGCATGCCCACCGTGGCCAAGCGCCGCGTGCCGCCCGGCAGCATGGCCTGGTAGCTTGCCAGGCTGTCGTTGCGCAGCCGGGAATAGACCAGGTATAGATTGCTGCGCCGCGACAAATAATAATAGTAGCCGGCCGCGACTTGGCTGGCGCCGGCGTTGGCGCGGGCGTGGTCGGCCTTGCGCACATAGCCGGCCGCCAGCGTATGGGGGCCGAGCGGCATGCTGGCGCCGAGCAGCAGGTCGCGCGTGTCCAGCGCGCCATCGTTGCGGCTGCGCGCCGCCACCAGCCAGGCGCGCACGGGGCCGAAATCGTAATTGCCGCCTATCAGCGTGCTGCGCGCCAGCCGGGCGCCCGCCGCGTCGTTGCTGTCGTGCAGGGCCAGCTGGACATTGAGCGGCCCGGCCGCGTAGCCGACATCCATGCTGACCTGCCGCAGCGCGCCGCGGCCGGCGGCGCTTTCGCCGGCGGCGTAGGCCAGGTCGCCGTACCAGCCGTTCAGCGGGGGCAGCGAATATTTCACCGTGTTATCCATGCGCACGCCGGAATCGGCGAACAGCCGGGTGGCGTCGCCCGGCCCCTTGGCGCCGAACGGGTCGTTGGTGGCGATGGCCCCGAAATAGGGCGTGAACATGCGGCCGGCCTTGATGCCGCCCCAGGGGCCGGACAGGCCGACCCAGCTCTGGCTGCCGAAGGCGCGGTCGGCGAAGGCCGAGGCGCCGGTGTCCACATCGATCTGCGCTTCGAGCGCGAAGCTGGCGCTCATGCCGCCTCCCAGGTCTTCCTCGCCGCGGAAGCCGAGCCGGGGCCCGGCGTGCCCGCCGCTCTCGAGCCGCAGCGCCGAGGCGCCCGCATTACGGTCGGCCACCAGTCCCAGGTCCAGCACGCCGTAGATGACGATCCCTTGCTGGGCCATGGCCTGCGCGCAGGTCAGCCCCAGCCCCAGTATCGCCGCCGCGCCCGCCTTATGTGCGTCCATGCCAGCCTCCTGGAAGTGAGCGGTATCCGGTCTATCCGTTGTACGCCTGCCGGCGCCATGCATCAACGACTTATCAACGACTTCTTGATATCCGGTGGCGAAATGCTGCACTTTGGTAACGCTCGGCGGGGCGGCTAGTGGGGCGGGGCGAACCGCGGTATGCTGGTCGGCGCCTGCCGCGGCTGGCGCTGGTGGGCCATATCGATGCGGTGTACGTGAACGTGGATGTGGCCACGCACATGCTGGCCAACGAGATGCGGTTGCCCGGCGGCTTACGCTTCGATCCGGACCTGCCGCACGCGCGCTGCGACTTCCGCCTGTCGACCTTGCTCCATCCGGAGGTGGTGCGCCAGTTCAGCCAGTTCCCGCGGCGCGAGCGGAGCTGGCCGCGGCGGCTGCGCGTCAAATACCAGATAGGCGGGACCGGCGCCCCCTGAGCGCGGCGCCGGTTGCCCCGCCCGCTTGGGCCACGTCCTCAGCGGCGGGTGATCAGCATGCCCAGCGCGAGGCCGACGGCCGCGCCGCAGCCCACGGCGATCCAGGGATTGTCGTGCACATAGCCGTCGGCGGCCTGGGCGGCCAGCTTGCCGCGCGCCAGCACGCTGTCCTCCAGCTTCAGCAGGTCGGTCTTGGCGTTGCGCAGCGTTTCCTGGAACTGGCCCTTGGCGTGCTCGATCTCGGCCGGGCCGTCCTTGACGGCCGAGCTCAGCCATTGTTCGGCGTCGCTGACGGCCTCGCGCAGGTGGCTGAGCAGGCGTTCACGGTCGGCGCTGGAGTCGCTGCGCAGTTGCTGCGGGGAACCCGCGTTCGGGTTTTGCGGGGTGGTCTGGTCCATGGCTTGCCTCCTTCGGGTTGGATGGGGGAGGGCCGCGTCAGCGCAGTGCGTAATCCAGCGCGATGCCGGCGAACACGGCCGCTCCCAGCCAGTTATTGTGCCGGAACGCGGCAAAGCAGGGCGCACGTTCGCGGCCGCGTATCAGCGTGTAGTGGTAGAGCGCGCACGCGGCCGCCACCGCCAGGCCGGCGTGGAACCACAGGCCCAGCCCGAAATGGCGGCCGGCCGCCAGCAGCATGCCCAGGTTGACCGCGTAGCACAGCATGATGGCGGCCACGTCGGCGCGGCCGAAGGTGATGGCCGAGGTCTTGATGCCGATCTTGAGGTCGTCGTCGCGGTCCACCATCGCGTATTCGGTGTCGTAGGCCACGGCCCAGAACACGTTGGCCGCCAGCAGCCACCACGCCACGGCCGGCACCGCGCCCTGCACGGCGGCGAAGGCCATCGGGATGCCGAAGCCGAAGGCGATGCCCAGGTAGGCCTGGGGAATGGCGAAGAAACGCTTGAAATACGGGTAGGTGGCGGCGATGACGACGGCCGCCACGCTGAGTTGCCTGGTCAGCGCGTTCAGCGGCAGGATCAGCGCGAACGACAGCGCGGCCAGCAGGCCGGCGATGGCCAGCGCCTCCTTGCCGCTGACCCGTCCGCTCGTGATGGGCCGTTCGGCGGTGCGCTTGACGTGGCGGTCGAAGTCCTGGTCGGCGTAGTCGTTGACGGCGCAGCCGGCCGAGCGCATCAGCAGGGTGCCGAGGCAGAAGATGAGCAGCAGGCGCCAGTCCGGCACGCCGCCGCTGGCCAGCCACAGCGCGCCCAGCGTGGGCCACAGCAGCAGCACGGTGCCGATGGGTTTGTCGAGCCGCACCAGGCGGAAGTAGAGCTGCAGCTTGTTCATCGCGATGACGTGAGGGGGAAAACCGCGATTATAGTATGGCGGCCGCGGGCCATCGCGGGCGTGGCCGCTAGTCGCAGCCCAGCGGCGAGACGCCGGGCAGGCGGCACTGGGCCACGGCCTCGCAGACGGCGTCGATGGCGGCCTTGCGGGTGAAGCTCTTGCGCCACACCATGACCACGCGGCGCGACGGTTCGGGCTGGTCGAAGTGGCGGAACTGCAGCATGCCGTCGTGGCTGTTCATATCCGGCACCGAGGCGCGCGGCAGCACGGTCAGGCCGATGCCGCTGGCCACCATGTGGCGTATGGTTTCCAGCGAGGAACCCTCGAATGTGCGCTGCATGCCGTTGCCGGGCGAGGAGAAGCGCGCCATCTCGGGGCACACCTCCAGCACCTGGTCGCGGAAACAGTGGCCATTGCCCAGCAACAGCATGGTTTCCGTCTTCAAGTCCTCGGCGGGGATGGTCTTGCGCGCGGTCCAGGCGTGGTTGTGTGGCATGGCGACGACAAAGGGCTCGTCGTACAGCGCGTGCACGGCCATGCCGTGCTCGGGCAGCGGCAGCGCCATGATGGCGGCGTCCAGCTCGCCCTGGCGCAGCATCTCCAGCAGCTTCACGGTGAAGTTTTCCTGCAGGATGAGCGGCATTTGCGGCACTTTGGCGATCATTGCCTTCACCAGCGGCGGCAGCAGGTAGGGGCCGATGGTGTAGATCACGCCCAGCCGCAGCGGGCCGGCCAGCGGGTCCTTGTTTTGCTTGGCGAGTTCCTTGATGGCGGCGGTCTGTTCCAGCACGCGCTCGGCCTGGGCCACGATCTGCGCGCCCAGCGGCGTGACGGAGATCTCGGCGCCGCCCCGTTCGAACAGCACGACACCCAGCTCGTCCTCGAGCTTCTTGATCGCAACCGACAGCGTTGGCTGGGCGACGTAGCAGGCTTCGGCGGCGTGTCCGAAGTGTTTCGCCCGCGCAACAGCGACGATGTATTTCAGTTCGGTCAGTGTCATGAACCTATTTGAACACAGGCAATCGCGGGGCGCAATGCCGGTGTTGCCTTTGTATCTACGCAAGAAAGCGTGGTGGCGCGGGGCAACGCTTATATATAATGGGCCGCATGGGCCGCCTTGGCGGCCGGCGAACAGCGAGGCGCGCATGTCATCCACTTTTGGCCACGACGAGGCCCAGGCCTATATCCACAAGCTGTTGACGGTGATGCACCAGACCGGCGGCTCGGACCTGTTCATCTCCGCCGACTTCCCGCCCAGCATCAAGTCGCAGGGCGCGATGAAGCCGCTCAGCCAGCAGCGCCTGACGGGCGAGGTGACGCGGGCGCTGGCGATGTCCATCATGAACGACAAGCAGCGCGCCGAGTTCCAGGCCGAGATGGAATGCAATTTCGCCATATCCCTGCCCAACGTGTGCCGATTCCGCGTCAACGTCTTCGTACAGCAGCAAAACGTGGCGATGGTGATCCGCACCATCGCGTCCGAGATCCCCAATTTCGAGAAGCTGGACCTGCCCGAGGTGCTGAAGGAGGTCATCATGACCAAGCGCGGGCTGGTGCTGGTGGTGGGCGGCACGGGTTCGGGCAAGTCGACCACGCTGGCGGCCATGATCGACTACCGCAACAGCAATTCGGCCGGCCACATCATCACGGTGGAGGACCCGGTCGAGTACGTGCACAAGAACAAGGGCTGCCTGGTCACGCACCGCGAGGTGGGCGTGGACACGCACTCCTGGCACAACGCGCTGAAGAACACGCTGCGCCAGGCGCCGGACGTGATCCTGATCGGCGAGATCCGCGACACCGAGACCATGGAGCACGCCATCGCGTTCGCCGAGACGGGCCATTTGTGCCTGGGCACGCTGCACGCGAACAACGCCAACCAGACCATGGACCGCATCATCAACTTCTTCCCGGAGGAGCGCCGCAACCAGCTGCTGATGGACCTGTCGTCCAACCTGCGCGCCATCGTCTCGCAGCGGCTGATCCGCACCGAGGACGGCAAGGGCCGCAAGGCCGCCATCGAAATCCTGCTGAACACGCCCACCATCGCCGAGATGATCTTCAAGGGCAACTTCCAGGCCATCAAGGAAATCATGCACAAGTCGCGCGAGCTGGGCATGTGCACTTTCGACCAGGCGCTGTACGAACTCTATAATAAGGGCTACATCGCGTATGAAGAGGCGATACGCAATGCCGACTCGGCCAACGGCCTGCGGCTGCAGATCAAGCTGCGCGGCGACCGCAAGGAGCCGGACGCAGGCGGCGGCGCCAGCACCGCCGGCGAGCTGAGCATGCAGATCGAGGAAGAGGAAGAGGAAGACGAAGCGCCTGGCAAGCAGTGAGTTAGCAACCGTAAAAGGATTTATGCCGTCATTTGAAGAAAAACTCTGCGACCGCGCCGCCCTCAAGGCGCGCGTGGCCGCGCTGCCGCAGCCGGTGGTGCTGACCAACGGCGTGTTCGACATCCTGCACCGGGGCCACGTCACCTATCTGGCGCAGGCGCGCGCGCTGGGCGCCTCGCTGGTGGTGGCGGCCAACACCGACGCCTCCGTCAAGCGCCTGGGCAAGGGCGACGACCGGCCGCTGAACGCCTGCGAGGACCGCATGGCGGTGCTGGCCGCGCTGGAATCGGTCAGCCTGGTGGTGCCGTTCGACGAGGACACCGCGCTGGAAGTGGTGGAGGAATGCCGGCCTGGCATCTACGCCAAGGGCGGCGACTACGACATGACGGCGATACCGGAGGGGCGCGCCGTGCTGGCCTACGGCGGCCGGGCGGTCGCCATCGATTTCGAGCACGACCGCTCGACCACCAAGCTGCTGGCCAAGGTGCGCACTTACGGCGGCTGAGGCCTCACTTCTTCTTGAGGACGGTGATGCGGCCGTCGGCCTCGAGGAAAATGCATTGCATTTCCGACATGTCGCAGTCCTGTTCGCGCATGGCCTGGTCGATCTCCTCGCGGGCCACGCGGTTGCTCTTGAGGACCGCCTCGAAGATGTCCCCGTCCCGTCCCAGCAGCACGGCGCTGCCGTCGATGATGGCGGCCGCCTTGCTGCTGTGGGAGGTGACGAAGGCGATGGCGACGTTGAGCGCGATCAGCGTGCCCGCCAGGACGAGTCCGCCCGGCACCGACTCCTCGCCGCCGGACAGCGAGTTGGACACCGCCTCGCTGAGCAGCATCACGACCAGCAGGTCGAAGGGGGTGAACTGGCCGACCGTGCGCTTGCCGGAAAAGCGCACCATGACCAGCAGCGCCCCGTAAATGATGGCCGCCCGCGCCATGAGCTCCCACCACGGCAACTCCATCTCGAACATGACCGCCTCCACGAATAGCTGATCCGTCCTTATACGACGACCCCCCGCCGCGCGCCCACACCGTAGGCGGCCCACTGCTCACGCCGCTTTGGGGTCAGACCCCTTTTGCGGTTGACGCCGCTTGACCGCGGCCGGATGGATTACTTTTTCGGGGCGGGCAGCATGTCGATCACGCGACGCACTGCTCGCGGCGATATGCCGAAACGGCGCGCGATCGCGCTGATTGAATGCCCCCCGGATAGGAAGGCATGTCGGATCGCCTCGTTTCGTCCATGTAGACGCAAGTCGCGTTGCGCCGCATCGGTTGACGAGGGCAACGCGATAGTCGTCGCTGGACGCGGCAGTAAATCGGCCAACGGGTCGCCATGCCCGATCCCTCGCAACACAAACTCAGCGTATGCCAGCCGTCGAGAGGCAAGGTCGCCCTTGCCAAACTGGCTGAGCATCCATTCCGCGTGGAGCCAGGCTGGCGCGTTGACCTTGCCGGCGAAGGCGGCGTAGCTGCTCCAGCGCCAGGCGACCGGGTGCGCCGTCAGCCTCGCGCGCACCGGATTCAGCGAAATATATCTCGAGGTTTCAAGCAAATGCGCCTCGCGTTCGATCGGCAACGCGTAGTAGCGACCCTGGATGACGTGTCCGGTCAGCTCATGGCGCCAATTGAATTTTTGGCAGTACTTGCCGTTGAGGTAGGCCATCCCGGCGGCGAGATTGGCCTGCGGCGTTTCGACCAGCAAATGAAAGTGATTCGGCATTTGACAATAGCTGTGGACCAGGAAGCCATATTTATCCACGGTTGTGCCAAGCACATCTTGCCAACGCAGGTAATCGTCGTCCGCCCGATAAATCGCCGCGCCACGGTTGCCTCGGGAGGTAACGTGGTACAGGGCGTTGGCGAATTCGTTGCGGGGCGATCTGCTCATGCGCCCAACTTAGCAGCGTGCCATCGCGTCGCGTTGACCATGCTCACGCGAAGGCGCAGCTTGCCGTCAATCAAGCGGCGTCAACAGCGCATGGGGTCTGACCCCAAAGCGGCGTGAACAATAAGTCAGGCGCCGCCGGCGTAGCCGTTCTGGCGCCAGGCTTCGAACACCACCACGGCGACCGTGTTGGACAGGTTGAGGCTGC
This sequence comes from Pseudoduganella namucuonensis, assembly GCF_900116645.1. Classification (GTDB taxonomy): domain Bacteria; phylum Pseudomonadota; class Gammaproteobacteria; order Burkholderiales; family Burkholderiaceae_D; genus Rugamonas; species Rugamonas namucuonensis. The sequence continues at coordinate 211,088 of NZ_FPBO01000001.1, forward strand.
GGTTGTCGGGACGCATGGGCAGGCGGATGCGCTGGCTCGCGGGGAAGCCGTCGCGCAGCGCCGGATCGAGGCCGCGCGTTTCGGATCCGAACACGAACACGTCGCCGGGCTGGAAGCGGGCCTCGGCGAACGGCGAGGAGCCGTGCGTGGTCATCGCGTACATGCGCGCCGGGTCCGGTTGCAGGTCGGCCAGGAAGGCGTCCCAGCTCTTGTGCACCTTCATGCTGGCATATTCGTGGTAATCGAGGCCGGCGCGCTTCATCTTGCTGTCTTCCAGCGGGAATCCCAGCGGTTCGATCAGGTGCAGCCGCGCGCCCGTGTTGGCGCACAGGCGGATGACGTTGCCGGTGTTGGGCGGGATCTCGGGGTGGACCAGGACTACGTGAAACACTTTCTTCTCCTTCACTATATATAATGCGGCGGCGTGCGCGCGAACACCAGGCAGGTGACGCGCGCGGCGCCGTAGCGCTTGAATGTGGCGGCCAGCGCGTTCAGCGTCTCGCCGCTGGTCATCACGTCGTCCACCAGGCCGATGTGGCGACCCTCCACCAGCGCCCGGTCGCGCAGCGCGAACGCGCGGGCGACGTTGGCGCCCCGCGCCGATGGTTCGACCAGGCTTTGCGCGGCGGTGTCGTGCACCCGCACGGCCAGCCTCGGATGCAGCTCCACGCCCAGCGCCCGCGACAGCGGCCGGGCGATCTCCAGCGCCTGGTTGAAGCCGCGCCCGGCCAGCCGCTTCGGCCCCAGCGGCACGGGGCACAGCAGGGCGGGGCGCGCGAAACCGGGCGCGGCCAGGGCGGCGTCCGCCAGCGCCCGGCCGAACAGCGCGGCGAGCGCCAGACGGCCGCGGAATTTCAGTTGCAGCACCAGCCGGTCCAGCGGCAGCGCGTAATCCACGGCCACGAAGGTGGCGTCGAAGGCGGGACGGTCGGTGACGCAGCGTCCGCACAATCGGGCGCCGGCCGCCCCGTCCGCGCCCTCGGCCAGCGGATTGGCGCAGACCCGGCAGCGCGGACGCGCGCAACGCAGGTGCTCGGCGTGGCAGGACGCGCAGGCGATGCGCCCGCCCGCCGCGCCGCCGCACAGCACGCATTCGCCGGGCAGCAGGACGTCGGCCGCCGCCCCCAGCGCCGCCAGCAGGCGCGCGCTCCACGGCGCGGCCGCGTCGTCCGGTGGAACGGTCGGCATCGCGTATCCTCCCAACCATGTAAACTGCCGCCATTATCTCATTCGCGAAGCGATACCATGCAAGTGCCTGCCAAACCGCCCAAATTGAGCGCGCCCATCGACCTGGAGCGCGTGCGCGCGCTGTTTTCCCGCCCCGAACGCGTCCAACCGTCCGATTTCCTGCGCCGCGAAGTGGCTTCCCGCATGCACGACCGCCTGGACCTGGTGCGGATCACGCCGCGGCGCGTGCTGGACGCCGGCTGCGGCGAGGGTGCCGATTTGTCACTATTGCAGAAAAAGTTCGCCGCCGCCCAGATCGTCGGCATCGACGCCTCCGAGGCGATGGCGCGCGCGGCCAGGGGGCCGGCCGCGCGCGGCCTGAACCAGCTGCTGAGCAGGCTGCTGCCGGCGAAGACCGGCGTCGACCTGCTGTGCGGCGACTACGCCGAGCTGCCGCTGCCGCTGCACAGCGTGGACCTGGTGTGGTCCAACCTGGCGCTGCACTGGCATCCGCAGCCGGACCGCGTGTTCGCCGAGTGGCGCCGCGTACTGGCCGTCGACGGCCTGCTGATGTTCTCCTGCTTCGGCCCGGACACCTTCCAGGAGCTGCGCGCCGCCTTCGCCGATGTGGACCTGGCGCCACATGCGCTGCCTTTCGTGGACATGCACGATTTCGGCGACCAGCTGGTGGAGGCGGGCTTCTCCACGCCGGTGCTGGACATGGAAAAGATCACCGTCACCTACGACGGCGTGCAGGCGCTGCTGGCCGACGCGCGCGCCTGGGGCGGCAACCCGCTGAGCACCCGCCGCAAGGGCCTGCTGGGCCGCGGGGCGCATGGCAGGCTGCTGTCCGCCCTGGAGCGCCAGCGCCGCCCGGACGGCAAGCTGGGCCTGACTTTCGAGGTGGTCTACGGCCACGCCTTCCGTCCCGCGCCGCGCGTCACCAGCGCGGGCGAGTCCATCATTCGCTTCGATCTTCCGCGAAAGCCCAATAAATAAGCACGAATAAGCGTAATATCGCTGCGCGTATGTGGCAAATATCGCCAAAGCGGTCGGCAATGCACTTGCGTAATGGATAATCTTCTTGATGCGTCCAAGGGATGTTGTCTATAATCCTTGACTAATTTTGCCATCATTTCGCCTGGTTTCCAGGACCCGGCGAGGGATTTTAGGTGTTGTAGCGTACGGCGGCTATTCAGAACATCGGACGGCTGCCTTTAAAAAATATTTTATTTCTTGGGTGGTTGGGGAAAACATGAAACATGCAAAGCGATTTCAATCGTTGATGCTCGCGCTGTCGATGACGGCCGCCGCCGTCCCCGCGTGGGCGGCGGAGGCGGCGGCAGCGGCATCGGAATACTCGAAGGCGACAGGCGGCACCGGCGGTCCCATCGCCAACCAGCTGAACCTGGCGCCGCCGGCAACGGCGATCGCTGCGGACATCTACAGCCTGCACAACCTGATGATGTACATCTGCCTGGCGATCTTCGTCGCCGTGTTCGGCGTGATGTTCTATTCCATCTTCAAGCACCGCAAGTCGCTGGGCCACAAGGCCGCCTCCTTCCACGAATCGACCGCCGTTGAAATCGCCTGGACCATCGTGCCCTTCCTGATCGTGATCGGCATGGCGCTGCCCGCCACCCGCACCGTGGTCGCCATGAAGGACACCGCCAACGCCGACGTCACCATCAAGGCCACCGGCATGCAGTGGAAATGGGGCTACGACTACCTGAAGGGCGAGGGCGAGGGCATCAGCTTCGTCTCCAACCTGTCCACCCCGCGCGCGCAGGTCGGCCAGCCCGGCCAGGCCGCCACCGAGAAACGCGGCGAAAACTACCTGATCGAAGTCGACAACGAGGTGGTCGTGCCGGTCAAGAAGAAGATCCGCATCGTCACCACCGCCAACGACGTGATCCACGCCTGGATGATCCCGGCCTTCGGCGTGAAGCAGGACGCCATCCCCGGCTTCGTGCGCGACACCTGGTTCCGCGCCGAGTACACCGGCGTTTATCGCGGCAATTGCGCCGAACTGTGCGGCAAAGAGCACGCCTTCATGCCGATCGTGGTGCGCGTCGTGACCTCGGAAGAGTACAGCGCCTGGGTCGACAAGAAGAAAAAGGAAATGGCCGCGCTGGCCGACGATCCGACCAAGACCTGGACCATAGACGAGCTGAAAACCAAGGGCGAGAAGGTCTACACCGCCAACTGCGCGGTCTGCCACCAGGCGACCGGCAAGGGCGTGCCGGGCGCGTTCGCCGCGCTGGACGGCTCCGAAAACGTGAACGGCCCGAAAGCCGATCAGATCCACGTGCTGCTGAACGGTAAGAAGAGCGGCAAGTTCCCGGCTGAAATGCCAGCCTGGAAACAACTGTCGGACACCGATATTGCGGCTGTCATCACGTACACCCGTAATAGCTGGTCGAACAAGCCGGCCGAAAACATCGTTCAACCAGCCGAAGTCCTGGCTGCACGCAAGTAATTAGGAGCTGCACATTATGAGCACGACTGTCGATCACGCACACGATCACGCCCATGGCCACGACCATGGTCACGACCACGATCACGCACACGATCACCCCAGCGGCTACCAGCGCTGGCTGTTCGCCACCAACCACAAGGATATCGGTTCGCTGTACCTGTGGTTCTCCTTCATCATGCTGCTGTCCGGCGGCGTGCTGGCGCTGATGATACGCACCGAGCTGTTCCAGCCCGGCCTGCAGTTCTTCCAGCCCGAGTTCTTCAACCAGCTCACCACCATGCACGGCCTGGTGATGGTGTTCGGCGCCATCATGCCGGCCTTCGTCGGCTTCGCCAACTGGATGATCCCGCTGCAGGTGGGCGCCTCCGACATGGCGTTCGCGCGCATGAACAACTTCTCGTTCTGGCTGCTGCCGCCGGCCGCGCTGCTGCTGGCCGGCTCCTTCTTCGTGCCGGGCGGCGCCACCGCCGCCGGCTGGACGCTGTACGCGCCGCTGTCGACCCAGATGGGCATCGGCATGGACATGGGCATCTTCGCCATGCACATCATGGGCGCCTCGTCGATCATGGGCTCGATCAACATCATCGTCACCATCCTGAACATGCGCGCGCCCGGCATGACCCTGATGAAGATGCCGATGTTCTGCTGGACCTGGCTGATCACCGCCTACCTGCTGATTGCCGTGATGCCGGTCCTGGCCGGCGCCATCACCATGACGCTGACCGACCGCCACTTCGGCACCTCGTTCTTCAACGCCGCCGGCGGCGGCGACCCGGTCATGTACCAGCACATCTTCTGGTTCTTCGGCCACCCCGAGGTCTACATCATGATTCTGCCGGCCTTCGGCATCGTGTCCCAGATCATCCCGGCCTTCGCCCGCAAGCCGCTGTTCGGCTACGCCTCGATGGTGTACGCCACCGCGTCGATCGCCATCCTGTCGTTCATCGTCTGGGCCCACCACATGTTCACCACCGGCATGCCGGTGACCTCGCAGCTGTTCTTCATGTACGCCACCATGCTGATCTCGGTGCCGACCGGCGTGAAGGTGTTCAACTGGATCGCCACCATGTGGAAGGGCTCGATGACCTTCGAGACCCCGATGCTGTTCGCCGTCGGCTTCATCTTCGTGTTCACCATGGGCGGCTTCACCGGCCTGATCCTGGCCGTCACGCCGATCGACATCCAGCTGCAGGACACCTACTACGTGGTGGCCCACTTCCACTACGTGCTGGTGGCCGGCTCGCTGTTCGCGCTGTTCGCCGGTTTCTACTACTGGGGTCCGAAGTGGACCGGCTTCATGTACAACGAGACCATGGGCAAGCTGCACTTCTGGGCGTCGCTGATCACGTTCAACATCACCTTCTTCCCGATGCACTTCCTGGGCCTGGCCGGCATGCCGCGCCGCTACGCCGACTACCCGGCGCAGTTCACCGACTTCAACTCGATCGCCACCGTCGGCGCCTTCGGTTTCGGCCTGTGCCAGGTGTTCTTCCTGTTCTTCGTGGTGCTGCCTTCGATCCGCGGCGGCAAGCCGGCGGCCGACAAGCCATGGGACGGCGCCGAGGGCCTGGAGTGGACCGTGCCGTCGCCGGCGCCGTTCCACACCTTCGAAACCCCACCGACCGTCAAATAAGCGGGGCGCACCATGAGCGATCGGAAAAAACCCAACAACCTGAAGCTGGCCCTGACCCTGGGTTCGATCGCCGTGGTGTTCTTCGCCGCGGTGTTCGTCAAGCGCAGCCTGATGGGATGATATGAGCGATAGCGGCGGTAACCGTAGCGACAATCTGCGGATGATGCGCAAGCTGCTCGTCATCGCGGTGATGATGTTCGGCTTCGGTTACCTGTTGATCCCGGTGTACAAGCATATTTGCGAAGTACTCGGCATCAACAACATCACCCAGAAGGACGGCACGGCCGGCCTGGAAGCCAACACCCAGGTCGACACGAGCCGCAAGATCACGGTGGAACTGGACAGCAATGCGCACGGGCCGTGGCGGTTCCGCCCCACCCAGCGCAGTGTCGAGGTCCATCCGGGCGAGTTGGTGACGGTGGTGTACGAGGTGGTCAACATCCAGCCGCGCACGGTGCACGCGCAGGCGATACCGAGCTACGCGCCGACCAACGTCTCGGCCTACTTCAAGAAGATGGACTGCTTCTGTTTCAAGCAGCAGACCCTGAAGGCGAACGAGGCGCGGCAGATGCCGGTGGTGTTCTACATCGACCCGAAGTTGCCGCGGGATGTAAAGACGTTTACGCTGTCCTACACGTTCTTTGAGATCGCCGGTCTGGACCAGACGGCGTCGCGTTGACGATGGAACAGAAGAAGGAAGAGGGTCAACCCGGAAAGAAGCACGCTTCTTTCATGTACTCGATGAAGGCGGTGGCGTGGTCGTTCTTCGGCCTGCGCCGCAAGCGCGATTTCGACCAGGACGAGGCCAAGCTGAATCCTGTGCACGTGATCGTCGCGGCCCTGCTGGGCGCCGCCTGTTTCATCGGTTTGCTGATAACAATAGTGAAGTTCGTAGTGGCTAAGTAAATTCTAGGAGATGATGATGAGTTCTCATAACGCGGCACCGTACTACTTCGTGCCTGGCCCTTCCAAGTGGCCCATGCTGGGCGGCATGTCGCTGCTCCTCACCATGATAGGCGCCTCCGCGTGGGTCAACGACGTGTCGTGGGGCCCGGCCGCCAACATCGTCGGCGTGCTCTGCACGCTGGTGGTGCTGTATTTCTGGTTCGGCGACGCCATCAAGGAATCCGAGGCGGGCTTGTACAGCAAGCGCATCGACCACTCCTTCCGCTGGTCGATGGGCTGGTTCATTTTCTCCGAGGTGATGTTCTTCGCGGCCTTCTTCGGCGCGCTGTTCTACGCCCGCACCATTACGCTGCCATGGCTGGGTGACCTGGACCATAAATTCATCTGGCCGGACTTCGCCGCGCAATGGGGCAACACCCCGGCCGGCGTGATCGAGCAATTCACCGCGATGGGCCCGTTCCCGATCCCGACCATCAACACCGCGCTGCTGTTGACCTCGGGCCTGACGCTGACCATCGCCCACCACGCGCTGATCGCTGGCAAGCGCGCCAAGACCGTGACCTGGCTGGCCGCCACCGTGCTGCTGGGCGCCGTGTTCATGGGTTTCCAGGTGTACGAGTATATGCACGCGTACAGCGAACTGAACCTGAAGATGACCTCGGGCATCTACGGTTCCACCTTCTTCATGCTGACCGGCTTCCACGGCTTCCACGTGACCATGGGCGCGATCATGCTGGCGGTGGTGATGTTCCGCGTCATGAAGGGCCACTTCACGCCCGAGCACCACTTCGGCTTCGAGGGCGCCGCCTGGTACTGGCACTTCGTCGACGTGGTGTGGCTGGGCCTGTACGTCGTGGTCTACTGGCTGTAAGGGTATAATCCGCGGCGGTTCCACCGCCGCGCAGTGTCAGCCGCAAAAGAAAAGCCGCGCGCGGGATGGTTCCGCGTGCGGCTTTTTTGTTGGCGCGGGCCGAGGGGACAGACCCGCGATCCGGGACGCTGGCCGTCGCGACGGCGCGTGGCGCGGACGGTCTGTCCCCGGTTTAAGCTAGCGGATGCCGGTCGGCTGGATATAGCCCAACTGGTTGGCGATCAGGATGGCGGCGAACAGCAGGATGGAGAACGCCACCCGCAGGCCCAGCGAGCGCGCCATGCGCGGGTCCGCCTTGTCCTTCTGGCGCATCATGTGGTACAGGGCTGAGCCCAGGCTGCCCAGGATCAGGAGGAAGGCGATGGCGACGACGATTTTCATGATGTGCGGTGTAAGGAAGAAGGCTTCATTGTAATGCGTATCGCCTTTCGTTTTAAACTGATCCCCTTCATCGCCACCGTGCTGCTGGTGGCGCTGGGCGTCGCGCTCGGCCAGTGGCAGGACCGGCGCGCGGCCGAGAAGACGGCGCTGGAGGCGCGCCTGCGCGCCGGCGCCGAGGCCGGCCCGCTGGTGCTGGACGGCGCGCCCGTGCCGGCCGAGCGGGCCGAGTTCCGCAGCGTGCGCGTGACGGGCCAGTTCGTCGCCGGCTGGCCCATTTACCTGAACAATCGTCCGTATCGGAACCGGGCCGGTTTTTATCTGCTGATGCCGTTTAAAATCAGCGGTTCCGGCATGCACGTGCTGGTGGCGCGCGGCTGGCTGCCGCGCGACGCGGCCGATCTGAACAAGATCCCGCCCTACGGCACGCCGGCCGGCACGGTCACGCTGGAGGGCGTGGCGCGCGCCAGGTCCGGCCACGTGATGCAGCTGGGCGAGGCGCCCGCGCTCGCGCCGGGGGCGGTGGTGCAGAACGCCGGCGCGGCCGAGGTGGCCGCCGCCAGCGGGCTGGCGCTGCTGCCCTTCATCGTCGAGCAGGCCGCGCCGGCCGGCGCGGACGACAGCGGCATCGTGCACGACTGGCCGGCGCCCGCGCTGGGCGTGGACAAGCACAAGGGCTACGCCTTCCAGTGGTACGCGCTGGCGGCGATGGCCTTACTCTTTTTCGTAGTGACAGGATATAAACGTGGAACCAAGCCTGGAAAATAAAGCCGACGTGAGGAACGACGCCGAGCGCACCCGCAAGGGCCGCTGGAAGCTGCTGGCCGTGCTGGCCGTGTGCGCTGCGCCGATGATCGCGTCCTATTTCACCTATTACGTCATCAAGCCCGAGGGCCGCACCAACTACGGCGCGCTGCTGGACCCGCGCCAGCATCCGATTCCGCCCATGGCCAGCGCCACGCTGGACGGCAAGCCGGCCACGCTGGAGGGTTTCAAGGGCAAGTGGGTCATGCTGAAGGTGGGCGGCTCCGACTGCCAGCAGGCCTGCCAGGACCAGCTGTTCTCGATGCGCCAGCTGCGCACCATGCAGGGCAAGGAGATGGAGCGCGTCGAGCGCGTCTGGCTGATCACGGACAACGAGCCGCTGGACACCTTGCTGCTGCGCGTGAACGACGGCACCCGCATGCTGCGCGCGCCGGCCGACGTGGTGCAAAAATGGCTGCCGGTGGAGCGGGGTGGCCAAGCGTCCGACCATATCTACCTGATCGACCCGCTGGGCAACCTGATGATGCGCTTCCCGAAGAATCCCGAGCCGGGCAAGGTCAAGAAGGACATCGGCAAGCTGCTGAAGGCCTCGGCCATCGGCTGACGGGGGACCGGCATGCACACCACCATCGCCCAACTCGCGATCACCGGCCTGCTGGTGGCGCTGCTGCCGCTGTCCATGGTCTGGGTCTCGTCCGACGAGAACAAGTACCGCAAGCTGGTCTGGATCAGCGTGTTCCTGACCTTCGACCTGATCGTGTTCGGCGCCTTCACCCGCCTCACCGATTCCGGCCTGGGCTGCCCGGACTGGCCGGGCTGCTACGGCCTGGCCAACCCCTTCCTGGCGCACGAGGAGATCCGCGCCGCCGAGGCGCTGATGCCGACCGGCCCGGTCACCATGTTCAAGGCCTGGGTCGAGATGATCCACCGCTACCTGGCCATGGCCATCGGCGTGCTGATCATGGCCATGATGGCCACCGCCTGGCTGCAGTGGACCAGGCATCGCCGCCCCGGCTTCGAGCCGGCCATGCCGACCGCGCTGTTCTTCTTCGTCTGCCTGCAGGGCGCGTTCGGCGCCTGGACCGTCACGCTCAAGCTGCAGCCGGTGATAGTGACCATTCACTTGCTGCTGGGCATGGGTTTGCTGGCCATGCTGGGCTGGATGGGCTGCCGCCAGGACCGCGTGCACGCCGAACTGCAAGGCGTGTTCGTCCCCGCCTCCGCGCCGCCGCCGGTGCTGAACGCCATCCGCTGGCTGGCCGTGGCCTCCGCCGTGGCGGTGTTGATACAACTGGCGCTGGGCGGGTGGGTGAGCACCAACTACGCCACGCTGGCGTGCACCGAGTTCCCGCTGTGCGCCGGCAAGCTGGTGCCGGAGATGGACTTCGAGCACGGCTTCCACCTGTGGCGCGAGCTGGGCAAGACCGCCGCCGGCCACTACCTGCCGTTCGAGGCGCTGACCGCCATCCACTGGGTGCACCGCAACTTCGCGCTGGTGGTGGTGGCGCTGGCCGGCTACACCGCCCACCGCGCCTGGGGCGTCGCCGGGCTGGCCGGGCTGGCGCGCTGCGCCGCGCTGCTGCTGGCCGCGCAGGCCGCCACCGGCGTGGCCACCATCTACCTGAACTTCCCGCTGGCCATCGCCGTGCTGCACAACGGCGGGGCGGCGCTGCTGGTGCTGGTGCTGGCCATGCTAAACTATAGGGCTAAGCATCAATTCGACACGGCCCAGCAAGGCGCGGACGGCTCATCGCGCCGGCCCGCCACCACTGCGCCAGCCAGGCACCCGCAATGACGACCCAGACAGTTACCCATAAATCGAGCAACCGCATCTCCCAGTACCTGGCGCTGACCAAGCCGCGCGTCACGCAGCTGGCGGTGTTCTGCGCCGTGATCGGCATGTTCCTGGCCAGCGAAACGCTGCCGGACTGGCGCGTCGTGCTCGCGGCCACGGCCGGCATCTGGCTGCTGGCCGGCGCCGCCTTCGCCGTCAACTGCCTGGTCGAGCGGGAGATCGACGCGCGCATGGCGCGCACCGCGCGCCGCCCGATGGCGCAGGGCGAGCTGTCGGTGACGCAGACCGTGGTGTTCTCGGCCGCCATCGGCGGCCTGGGCATGTGGGTGCTGTACGCGCTGGTCAACCCGCTGACCATGTGGCTGACCTTCGTCACCTTCGTCGGCTACGCCGTCATCTACACCATGATATTGAAGCCGGCCACGCCGCAGAACATCGTCATCGGCGGCCTGTCCGGCGCCATGCCGCCGGCGCTGGGCTGGGCCGCGATCGCCAACGACGTGCCGATGCAGGCCTGGCTGCTGGTGCTGATCATCTTCATCTGGACCCCGCCGCACTTCTGGGCGCTGGCCATGTACCGCCGCGACGACTACGCCAAGTCCGGCCTGCCGATGCTGCCCGTCACGCACGGCATGAACTTCACCGGCTTCCACGTGTGGCTGTATTCGATCGCGCTGGCCGCCACCACGCTGCTGCCGTTCGCCGTCAAGATGAGCGGCTTGATCTACCTGGCCAGCGCCGTGGTGCTGAACGCCATCTTCCTGTGGCACGGCTGGCGCGTCTACCGCCACTACAGCGACCTGGTGGCGCGCAAGGCCTTCACCTGGTCCATCGTCTACCTGTCCCTGTTGTTCGCCGCGCTGCTGGTGGACCATTACATCAAGATTTGAGCGCCATGAAAAAACTGATCGCCATGCTCTGCATGGCAGCTGCCCTGGCGGCCTGCGACAAGGGGCCGGCCAAGCAGAGCTTCATCAACACCGACCTGACGGGCCTGAGCTACGCCGAGAAGCTGTCGCTGAACGACCATACCGGCAAGCCGGTCACGCTCGACACCTACAAGGGCAAGGTGCTGGTGGTGTTCTTCGGCTACACCCAGTGCCCGGACGTGTGCCCCACCACGATGGCCGAGATGGCCGGCGTGATGAAGGAGCTGGGGCCGCGGGCGGACCAGGTGCAGGTGCTGTTCATCACGCTGGACCCGCAGCGCGACACCAGGGAACTGCTGGCCCAGTACGTGCCCACCTTCGACAAGCGCTTCGTCGGCCTGTACGGCGACGCCGCGCAGACGGCGGCGGTGGCCAAGGAGTTCAAGGTCATCTACAACAAGGTCGAGGGCAAGACGCCGGACAGCTACACCATCGAGCACACGGCCGGCAGCTACGTGTTCGACAAGAACGGCAAGATCCGCCTGTTCCTGCGCCATGGCCAGGGTCCCGGCCCCATCGCGCACGACCTGAAGCTGCTGCTTTCCTGATTGCCGTTTTTCGAACTTAGCTGCTAAGCTGGGCCCCGACATCATCTGATCGGGGATTCGCATGGAAAAACGCTTTCAACCTTACACGCGCCTGGCGGCCATCGTCTTCCTGGTCATCGGCTGCCTGGCCGTGCTGCATCCCTTCCTCCCGGCCATCCTGTTCGCCTGCGCCATCACCATCTCGAGCTGGCCGCTGTACCTGCATTTGCTGAACCGCTGCAAGCAGCGCAGGACGCTGGCCGCCGCCATCATGACGGTGTCGCTGGTGTTCGTCATCATCCTGCCGATGGCGCTGGTGACCTGGAACATCGCCGACCACGCGGGCGAGGTGATCGAGCACGCGCGCGAGTCCATCGACAGCGGCACCATCGCGCCGCCGGCGTGGCTGAGGGACATTCCGCTGGTGGGCGAGGCCGCCGACACCTATGTGCGCAAGGTGATCGGCAGCAAGGACGAGCTGATGGCGCTGGGCAAGCGCTACATGGAGCCGGCCCGCAAGCTGCTGCTGGGCGGCGGCCTGGTGCTGGGCAGCGGCGTGGCCCAGGTCAGCCTGGCCGCCTTCGTCTGCTTCTTCCTGTACCGCGACGGTCTGGCGCTGGTGGCGGCCTTGCGCACCGGCATGGACAAGATCATGGGCGAGCACGCGCCCGAGGTGGCCGACACGGTCGAGCGCACCGTGCGCGGCGTGATGTACGGCCTGCTGGGCACCGCGCTGGCGCAGGCCGGCGTGGCCGCCATCGGCTTCCTGATCGCCGGCGTGCCCGGGGTGGCGCTGCTGGCCGTGGCCACCTTCCTGTTCTCGCTGGTGCCGGTCGGCCCGCCGCTGATCTGGGGCGGCGCCGCCATCTGGCTGTTCAACCAGGGCAGCACCGGCTGGGCCATCTTCATGGCCGTGTGGGGCATGTTCCTGATCAGCGGGGTCGACAACGTGGTCAAGCCCATGCTGATCAGCCGCGGCAGCAGCCTGCCCTTCCTGCTGGTGCTGCTCGGGGTGATGGGCGGCGTGCTGGCCTTCGGCTTCGTCGGCCTGTTCATCGGCCCGACGCTGCTGGCCGTCGCGCTGGGACTGCTGAGAAACTGGACCGACGCCACGCCCGCCTGACGGGTTCGGCCGCCGGCGCTTATACTGGCGTTTGTTTTATACAGGGGGAAAAAACATGAAAGGCGTCGTTTTCACCGAATTCATGGAACTGGTCGAGTCCCGCATGGGGCTGGACATGCTCGACCGCATCATCACGGAAGCGGACCTGCCCAACGACGGCGCCTACACCTCGGTGGGCACCTACGACCACGCCGAGCTGGTGCGGCTGGTGGTGGCGCTGTCGAACGCCACCGGCATGGACATCCCGGCCCTGGTCCACCTGTTCGGCCAGCACCTGTTCCAGCGTTTTTCCGTCACCTACCCGATGCTGTTCCAGGACGCGCACACGGTGTTCGACTTCCTCAGCCGCATCGACGACGTGATCCACGTCGAGGTGCGCAAGCTGTACCCGGACGCCGAACTGCCGACCCTGCCGTGCGAGCGTCCCGCGCCGGGCGAGCTGGTGTTGCTGTACAGCTCGCCGCGCGGTTTCGCCGACCTGGCCGCCGGCCTGATCGACGGCTGCATCGCCCACTTCAAGGAACCCATCCGGGTCACGCGCACCGATCTGGAGAAAGAGGGTAATCTGCACCGTACCCGCTTCCACCTCGTCTCGGCAACGGCATGACCCCTTCGGATTTCAGCAACAACGCGGCCGTCGACGCCCCGCGGGCGCCGCCGTCCACCGTCGCCTCGCGCAGCCTGCTGCGCGAGCGGGCCGCGCGCAAGGAGGCGGAAACCCTGCTGGAGCAGAAGAGCCGCGAACTGTACGACATCAACCAGAACCTGCGCCGGCTCAACACGCACATCGAGGAGAGCGAGGCGCGCTACCGCACGCTGGTCGAGCTGATCCCCGACGCGATCTGGATCCACACCGACGGCAGGATCGTGTTCATGAACCCGGCCGCGCTGCACCTGTTCGGCGCGCGCGCCGGCGACGAGCTGCTGGGCACCGCGGCCATCGACCGCGTGCCGCCGGAGTCCCGGGCGCAGATGGCCGAGGGCACCTACCACGACATCGCCGCCGCGCAGCTGATGCCGCGCAGCGCGCTGCAGGTGCTGCGCTGCGACGGCGAACCGGTGGACGTGGAGTACTTCGGCTGCCGCATCTGGTTCAACAACGCCGATTCCGTGATGAGCGTGGCGCACGACGTCACCGAGCGGCGCCTGCACGAGAAGGCCATCGAGCACCAGGCCACGCACGACCAGCTGACCGGCCTGCCGAACCGCGCGTTGTTCCTGGACCGGCTGGCGCACGCCATCCCGCGCGCCGAGCGGCGCAAGGAGCGCATCGCCGTGGTGTTCCTGGACCTGGACAAGTTCAAGCAGGTCAACGACACGCTGGGCCACGCCATCGGCGACGAGCTGCTGCGCACCGTGGCCGACACCCTGCGCCACTGCGTGCGCGACTTCGACACCGTGGCGCGCCTGGGCGGCGACGAGTTCGTGCTGCTGCTCGACAGCCCGCTGGGCGACACCACGCCCGGCATGATCGCCGAGCGCATCGGCGCGCGCCTGGCGCGGCCGGTGATGCTGGCCGGGCAGGAGCACGTGATCACCGGCAGCATGGGCCTGAGCCTGTTCCCCGACGACGGCAACGATCCGGAGAACCTGCTGCGCCAGGCCGACATCGCCATGTACCGCGCCAAGGAGGCCGGCCGCAACGGCTTCCAGTTCTTCACGCAGGAGATGCAAAGCCGGCTGGACGCGCGCGTGACGCTGGAGCGGGGCCTGCTGCGCGCGCTCGAGCGCGACGAGTTCGTGCTGCACTACCAGCCGCAGGTGGACCTGGCCAGCGGCCGCATCGTCGGCCTGGAGGCGCTGCTGCGCTGGCAGTCGCCCGAACTGGGGCTGGTGCCGCCGATGCAGTTCATCCCGGTGGCCGAGGAGAGCAACCTGATCACGGCGATCGGCACCTGGGTGCTGGACAAGGCCTGCGCCACGCTGCGCGCCTGGCGGGACGCCGGCCTGCCCGTGGTGCCGGTGGCGGTGAATGTGGCCGCGTCGCAGTTCGCGCACCAGGACCTGGAGGCGACGCTGCGCGGCGTGCTGGAGAAGCACGGCGTGGACCCGGCGCTGATCGAGTTCGAGCTCACCGAGAGCCTGTCGATGGAGGACCCGGAGGCGTCGATCGCCATGATGCACAGGCTGAAGGCGATCGGCATCGCGATGGCCATCGACGATTTCGGCACCGGCTATTCCAACCTCAGCTACCTGAAGCGCTTCCCGGTCGACAAGCTGAAAATCGACCAGTCGTTCACGCGCGGCCTGGTCAACGACGCCGAGGACCGCTCCATCGTCACCGCCGTGATACGGCTGGCCCACAGCCTGGGGCTGCGCACCATCGCGGAAGGGGTGGAGACGGAGGGGCAGCTGCGGCTGCTGGCGGCGCAGGGCTGCGACGAGATCCAGGGCTACTACTTCAGCCGTCCGCTGCCGGAGGCCGGCATCGTCGCCATGCTGCGCGACGGGGTGACGATGACCTTGGACGTATTGCGGTAAACCAGCATTGCGGCGCGGGCGCGACGCTCGTATGATGAAACCGCTGCCCGCACCACAACTCATACAAAGGGAGACATCATGAACAAGCTCGCCGCCATCGCCTTCAGCATGGGCGCCCTGTGCGCCGCCACGGCGCAGGCCTCGGACAAGCCGGAGGACGCCATCGCCATGGTCGAAAAGGGACGCGCCTACCTGGCCAAGAACGGCACGCCGGCGCTGATCGCCGAGATCAACAAGAAGAATCCCGACTTCGTCGCCGGCGACCTGTACCTGGTGGTGCGCGGCATGGACGGCACCATCCTGGCCCATCCCGTCAATAACAAGCTGGTCGGCAAGAACATGACGCCGTTGCCGGACGCCGACGGCAAGCTGTTCCGCCAGGAGATCCTGGACCTGGCCAAGAACAAGGGCAAGGGCTGGGTCGATTACCGCTTCAACAACCCGGTCAGCAAGGACATCGAGAAGAAATCGACCTACATCCTGCGCCAGGGCGACGTGATCCTGGAATCGGGCATCTACAAGGGCAAATAAGCGGGGGCCGGGGCCCCGCCCCGGGTCAGTCCTGCTCGTCCGACTCGCGCCGCGGCTGGCGCGGGATCACCTTGACCAGCAGGATGCGCGGCCCGTTCATCTTTTTGACCACGATGTCGAACTCGTGGAACTCCACGCGCTGTCCCTGTTTCGGGATGTCGCCCAGCTTCAGCATCACCAGGCCGCCCACGGACTCGATGTCCTGCAGGCCCATCTCCTCGTTCTCGATGTCGATGCCCAGCGCGCGCTCCAGCGACACGATGGGCAGGCTGGCCTTGCCGATCAGCGCGCCGTCCTCCTGCTTGAGCCAATCGTTCTCGTTGAGGCGGAACTCGTCGTGGATCTCGCCCACCATCGCGCCCAGCAGGTTGTCCAGGGTCAGGAAGCCGATCGGGCGCTTGCCCTTTTCGCCGATCAGCGCGAAGTGCGGCGCGCCGTCCTTGAAGCGGCGGAACAGCTCCAGCGCCGGGGTGCGGGTCGAATAGGTCTCCACCGGGCGCAGGAACTGCGCCATCGACGTGATCGGCTTGCCGGACTGCTGGGCGAAAAAGATGTCCTTCAAGTGCACCATGCCCAGCACGGCCTCGCCGTCCTCGTCGTAATACGGATAGCGGCTGAAGCGGTTGCGCAGCACGGTCTGCATGTTCTCGTCCAGCGGCTTGGACGCGTGCAGCGCGATCACCTCGTGGATGGGGCGCATCAAGTCGGACACCTGCAGCTGGCTGAAGTCCAGCGAATGGGCCAGGATGTTGCGCTCCTCGTGGTTGAACTTCTCGCCGGGCTGGCTGGTGCGCAGGATCAGTTTGAGCTCGTCGGTCGAATAGTGCGAATCGCCATGGCCGCCGGCGCCGGACAGGCCGGCCAGGCGCAGCACCATGTTGGCGCTGGCGTTGAGCACCCAGATCGCCGGATACATGGCCCAGTAAAAGCCGTACAGCGGCAGCGCGCTCCACAGGCCGACCACCTCCGGGGTGCGGATCGCCAGCGACTTCGGCGCCAGTTCGCCGACCACGATGTGCAGGAAGGAGATGGTGACGAAGGCGAACACAAAGGAGATGCCGTGCACCAGCTGCGGCGAATCCACGCCGACGGCGGCGAACACCGGCTCGAGCAGCGAGGCGAAGGCCGGTTCGCCGACCCAGCCCAGGCCGAGCGAGGCGAGGGTGATGCCGAGCTGGCAGGCCGACAGATAGGCGTCGAGCTGGTTATGGACTTTTTCGAGGATGCGGCCGCGCAGGCCCTGGGTTTTCGCGATGGCGCGCACGCGGGTGCGGCGCAGGGTGACGATACCGAATTCCGCCGCGACGAAGAAACCGTTCAGGACGACGAGGAACAGGGCCAGCAGCACCAGCAATGAATTGTACATATGAATCGCGTAACGCGACCGTGGTTGAAACCTCTATCTTATCCGACCGGCACCCCATCCGCCCAAAATCCCCATTTCCGCCAATAAAAAGTTAAAACAATTACATCGGTGTCAGGCGAGACGGTGGCGGAAGAGCCAGGCGGCAAGGGGGAGGGTGAGGGCGGCGATCAGCGCCATCGGCCACAGGTCGTAAGCCACCGCGTCGAGGCCCACGCCTTCGAGGTAGATCCGCCGCGCCAGGTCGATGGCGAAGCGCAGCGGGTTGGCCAGCGTGAGCGCGCGCAGCAGCGGCGGCATGTTGTCGACCGGCGTGGCGAGCCCGGACAGCAGCATCATCGGCATGATCAGCACGAAGGTGTACAGCGTGGCCTGCTGCATGTTGCGCGACACCGCCGAAATCGACAGGCCGATGCCGACGCAGGCCACCGTGAACAGCGCCAGCCCCGCGTACAGCGCCGGCAGCGAGCCGGCCAGCGGCACCTTGAACCACAGCGCCGTCACCAGCAGGATGATGGACGATTGCGCCAGCCCGATCAGCACCGGCGCCAGCGCCTTGCCGGCCATGATCTCCAGCGGCGACATGGGCGTGACGAGCAACTGGTCGAAGCTGCCCTGTTCCCGTTCGCGCGCCACCGACAGGGCGCTCAGCAGCAGCGTTTGCAGCATGCTGAGCGCGGCCATCAGTCCGGGCAGGATGTTCCAGCGCGTCTGCAGAGCAGGGCCGCCTGGCTGGCCAGGAACTGGTTGCGCGTGACCGAGGAGATCAGCAGCCCCATGCCCACCGCCACCAGCGGGTAGAGCATGCAGCTGAGCAGCAGCACGGCCAGCGAGCCCCGCATCGGCACCTCGAACAGCAGGCGCGCCGCCAGCAGGCACAGGATGGAACTGGTCCAGCACTTCGCGCGTGCGCTCGCGCAGCGCGGCGCCGTGCAGGCCGTAGGCGCCGCCGAAGAACCGCATGTTCTCGGCCACCGTGAGGTTGCCGTACAGGGAGAACTTCTGGGCCACATAGCCCACCTTGCGCCTGGCCTCGGCGCGCGCGTCGCGCAGGTTTACGCCGGCCACCCGCAAATGGCCGCTGGTGGCGGGCCGCAGGCCGCGCAGCATGCGGAAGGTGGTGGTCTTGCCGGCGCCTGCTCGGACCGATTGCGACAAGCCCGCCGCCGCGCTGGACGAGGCGTGGAGGCTGGAGCTAGTGGCTGGAGCTAGTGTATACCCTCGAGGATGGCCTCCACCGCCGGGTGCTTGATCTTGCGCTCGTTCGAGATGGCGTAGAACTGCTCGCGCAGCTCGGGCGCCTGGCCCACCAGCGTGGCGCCGAACTGCTCCTCCATGTCCTGCGCCAGCACCGCCGGCGCGAAAAACAGCCCCATGCCGTTGCGGCCGAAGGTGTTCAGCATGGCGTTGTCCTCGAATTCCCCCACCACGTCCGGCCGCACGCCGTGCTGCACGAACCAGGCGTCGATGCGGCCGCGCAGGGCGTTGTTGCGGGTCGGCAGCAGCAGCGGCGCGCCGTTCAGGCTGTTCGGGAAATCGCGCCGGTAGCGCTTCGCCAGCCTGGCGCTGCCGTACAGCTGCATCTGGCTCTCCAGCAACAAGTGGCTGAACACGCGCAGACTGGGCGTGGCGCGCACGGCGCGGTCGGTCAGCACCACGTCCAGCTTGTTCAGCGCCAGGTCGGCCAGCAGCGCGTCGTACTCGTCCTCCATGCAGATCAGCTTGACCGGCTTGGCCAGCCGCTGCGTCATCTCCAGCAAGTGGAAGGCCACCAGCTTGGGCAGCGAGTCGGAAATGCCCACCGTCAGCCGCATGCGGCCGGCGTCCACGTCGTTCAGGGCTTGCTGCAGCTGGTCCTCCAGCTGGAAGATCTGGTCGGCGTAGTCGAGCGCCACGCGGCCGGCCTCGGTGGGCACCAGGCGCCGGCCCTGCTGGGTCAGCAGGGCCTTGCCGACCTGCTGGTCCAGCAGCGACAGCTGGGTGCTGACGGTCTGGATGGCCAGGCCGAGGCGCTCGGCGGCGCGCGTGACGCTGCCCTCCTTGGCCACGGTCCAGAAGAAGTAGAGATGGCGGAAATTGATGCCTGCGGTTTTCATGGTTTCTGTTTTTACGAAGTAATTCTTCTATTATCTTCTATTTTTAATTAAGGGATTTGTCTCTACACTCTGACAATCATCAATACGAAAGGAAAAATCCGATGAAGCACTTCAACGTGTCATTTATCGTCTCCTTCATCTGCCTCGGTATCGCGGCATGGTGGGGTTACGAACACACCGGCTGGTCCGGCGCCCTGACGGCGCTCGGCATCGCCACCATCCTGGCGGTGATGGAGGTGTCGCTGTCGTTCGACAACGCCGTCGTCAACGCTTCCGTGCTGAAGACATGGGACGCGTTCTGGCAAAAGCTGTTCCTGGGCGTGGGCATCATCATCGCCGTGTTCGGTATGCGCCTGCTGTTCCCGCTGGTGATCGTGGCGGTGGCCGCCGACATCGGCATCATGGACGTGTGGACGCTGGCGATCAACGATCCCAAGACCTATTCGCAGCACCTGACCAACCACCACGCTGAAGTGGCGGCCTTCGGCGGCATCTTCCTGCTGCTGGTGTTCCTGAACTTCCTGCTGGACCACGAGAAGGACACCCACTGGCTGGGCGCCATCGAGGAAAAGCTGGGCAAACTGGGCAAGGTCGGTTCGATCTCGGTGATGATCTCCCTGGCCGCGCTGCTGGCGATCCTGCCCTTCGTCGAGGAAGGCCAGAAACTGGTCGTGCTGATCTCCGGCCTGTGGGGTGTGCTGATCTACGTCGGCGTGGACGCCATCAGCGCCCTGCTGGAGCAGGAAGACCAGGGCACCAACGTGGGCGACATGGTCAAGCGCGGCGGTATCGGCGGCTTCCTGTACCTGGAGGTGCTGGACGCGTCGTTCAGCTTCGACGGCGTGATCGGCGCGTTCGCCATCACCAACGACGTGGTCATCATCATGCTGGGCCTGGCCATCGGCGCGATGTTCGTGCGTTCGATGACGGTGTTCCTGGTGCACAAGGGCACGCTGGATGAATATGTCTACCTGGAGCACGGCGCGCACTACGCGATCGGTATCCTGGCGCTGATCATGCTGGCGAGTATCAAGGTCCACATTCCCGAGATCTTCACGGGTCTGATCGGCGTGGCCTTCATCCTGGCCTCGCTGTGGTCCTCGGTGCGGCACCGCAAACAACAAGAGGCGCTCGGCGCACCCGCCTGAGCGTTGTACGGAAAACGAGGCGTGCCTAAAGAACACCGGCCCGCCTCGTGATGCAGCAAGGTGTTCAACCACTCATAGGAGTATCACATCATGGCAATCAGTCTGCAAAAAGGCGGCAACGTCAATCTGAGCAAGGAAGCTCCTGGCCTGTCGAAACTCGTCGTCGGCCTGGGTTGGGACGTGCGCAACACCGATGGTTCGGCGTTCGACATCGACAGCACGGCCTTCCTGCTGAAAGTGGACGGCAAGGTCCGCAGCGACGCCGACTTCATCTTCTACAACAACCTGAAGTCGGTGGACGGCTCGGTCCAGCACTCGGGCGACAACCGCACCGGCGCCGGCGACGGCGACGATGAAACCGTCACCATCGAACTGGGCAAGGTGCCACCGGAGGTCGACCGCATCGCCGTGTGCGTGACGATCCACGAGGCCGACGCGCGCCGCCAGAACTTCGGCCAGGTGAACAAGGCCTTCGTGCGCTGCGTGAACGCGGCCGGCAACACCGAGATCGCCCGCTTCGACCTGTCCGAGGACGGCTCGGTCGAAACCTCGCTGGTGTTCGGCGAGGTGTACCGCAACGGCGCCGACTGGAAATTCCGCGCCGTCGGCCAGGGTTACAAGGGCGGCCTGGGCGCGCTGGCCGGCTCCTTCGGCGTCGCCGTCTAAGCCATGCCAACCTTTACCGTTACAGGGGATGTCGATCCCTTCCTGCACGTGTCGCTGAGGCAGGGCGAGCGGATCTACTGCGAGTCCGACGCGATGGTGATGATGGAATCGACGCTGGAGCTGAAGGGCAAGATGCAGGGGGGCCTGGGCAGCGCGCTGATGCGCACCTTCGCCAACGGTGAATCGTTCTTCCAGCAGCACATCGAGGCGGTCGGCGGCGACGGCGATTGCCTGCTGTCGCCGACCCTGCCGGGCGCGATGCAGATCGTCGACGTCGGCCCGCGCCAGTACATGATCAGCGACGGCGCCTTTGTCGCCGCCGCCTCCAGCGTGCAGCTGAACGTGCGCACGCAAAGCCTGGGCAACGCCCTGTTCGCGCAGAGCGGCGGCTTCTTCATCACCGAGACGTCCGGCTCCGGCCAGCTCGCGGTGTCGGGCTTCGGCTCGATGTCGCAGCTGGAGGTGGAACCGGGCAAGGACGTGGTGATCGACAACGCCCACGTGGTGTGCTGGGACAGCTCGCTGCGCTACGAAATCTCCGTGACCACGGGGCGCAGCGGCGGCTTCCTCAGCAACCTGGTCAACAGCGCCACCAGCGGCGAGGGCATGGTGCTGAAGTTCTCGGGCCACGGCAAGGTGCTGGTCTGCTCGCGCAACCGCAACGGCTTCCTGAGCTGGGTGCGCGCGGGCCAAACGTCTTAAGTTGCAAGTAAAAACCAAGGAGTAGTCATGTCAGTCAATCTGCAAAAAGGCCAGAAGATCTCTCTGGAAAAAGAAGCCGGCGGCGCGCTGTCGCGCGTGGTGATGGGCCTGGGCTGGGACGCCGTGAAGAGCAAGGGCTTCTTCGGCTTCGGCGGCGGCAGCGCCGAGATCGACCTGGACGCCTCGTGCATCATGTTCGACACCAACAACCGTCCGGTGGACGTGATCTGGTTCCGCCAGCTGAAAAGCCGCGACGGCAGCGTCTCGCACAGCGGCGACAACCGCACCGGCGCCGGCGACGGCGACGACGAACAGGTCTCCGTCGCGCTGAACGACGTGCCGGCCGACGTGAAGAGCATCGTCTTCACGGTCAACAGCTTCACCGGCCAAAGCTTCGCGCAGGTGAACAACGCCTACTGCCGCCTGGTGAACGCGGCCGACGGCAAGGAAGTGGCGCGCTTCAACCTGTCCGTGCAGGGTTCGCACTCGGCGCAGATCATGGCCAAGCTGTATCGCCACAACGGCGAATGGAAGATGCACGCGATCGGCGAAAACGGCACCGGCCGCACCTTCGACGACCTGCTGCCGCAGATCGTGCCGCACCTGTAAGCACATCGTTTTCCCGGGGCGCGTTGCCCATGGCGCGTTCCTTTCACGCGGCGGCCCGCCTCCTGGCCGCCGTTTTTTTTCGCCCGCGACATCTGTTAAGCTCTCGCCTTTTCCGGCGACGAGGGCAGGCATCATGAAAAGCGGTTCCAGGGGCGGCCTGGTCTACTCCACCGAAGTCGGGCGCACCTGTCCCGCATGCCGGCGCGCGCTGGCCGAATGCGTGTGCAAGGCGGCCGCGCAGGCCGCGCCGGCGGGCGACGGCGTGGCCAGGGTGTCGCGCGAGACCAAGGGCAGGGGAGGCAAGTGCGTCACCGTCGTCAAGGGCCTGGCGTTGGACGCCGGGGCGCTGGCCGCGCTGGGCAAGCAACTGCGCGCCGCCTGCGGCTCCGGCGGCACCGTCAAGGACGGTGTGATCGAGGTGCAGGGCGACCATCGCGACGCCGTCATGGCGCAGCTCGAAAAGCTGGGACACAAGCCCAGGCGCGCCGGCGCTTGATGATCGCTTGACAACAGGCGTGCGCGGACCTAGAGTGATATCACTTTGATGTCACAACCGGAAGGGAGTCCAGCATGAAGCCAGAGCACATCCGTCGCGAAACGGCGTTTTCGAGCACCAACGGCTACCTGGCGGCGGCCGGCGGCGTCGCGCTGGTCGTCCTGGCGGGGCTGGCGCTGCGGGGCGGCATGCATCCGGCCGTTTGCGGCCTGGCCGGCCTGGCCGGCTTGTTGAGCTTGGCCGGCCTGTACATGCTGCAGCCGAACGAGAGCGCCATCCTCACGCTGTTCGGCAAGTACATCGGCACCGACCGCAGCGAGGGCCTGCGCTGGGCCTTCCCGCTCTACATCAAGCGCAAGCTGTCGGTGCGCGCCCGCAATTTCAACGCGCCCACGCTGAAGGTCAACGACAAGCGCGGCAACCCGGTGGAGATCAGCGCCGCCGTGGTCTGGCGCGTGCGCGACACGGCCCAGGCCCTGTTCGAGGTGGACGACTTCGAGCGCTATGTCGCCGTGCAGGCCGAGGCCGCGCTGCGCCACCTGGCCTCGCAGTACGCGTACGACGAGGGCGAGGACCTGGCCGACGGCGAAACCACGCTGCGCGCCGGCATGGGCGTGGTGGCCGAGGCGCTGCGGCTGGAACTGCAGGCGCGCTTCGAGGCGGCCGGCGTGGAAACGCTGGACGCCAAGCTGACGCATCTGGCCTACGCGCCGGAGATCGCGCAGGTGATGCTGCGCCGCCAGCAGGCCGAGGCCATCATCAGCGCCCGCGCCAAGATCGTGCACGGCGCCGTGAGCATGGTGGAGGCCGCGCTGAAGGGGCTGGCCGAGCGCGACATCGTCGAACTGGACGCCGAGCGCAAGGCCGCGATGGTCAGCAATCTGCTGGTGGTGCTGTGCTCCGACAAGGAGACGCAACCGATCATCAACGCGGGCACGCTCTACAACTAGCGGCGGAACGGCATGGCGAGTCCTGGCAAGAAGGCGTATCCGCTGCGGATCGACCCGGCGCTGTGGGAGGCGTTGCAGCGCCTGGCTGCGCGCGACCTGCGCAGCGTGAACGCCGAGATCGAGTTCCTGCTGCGCGAGGGGCTGGCGCGGCGCGGGGTGAAGATCAACGGCGACGGCGCCGGCCGCGAGTCCGGCGAGCCATAGCGGCCGCCGGGCCGCTATTCGCGCGCCGGCGCGGGGCGGTGGCGCAGGAAGGCCTCGCGGATGGTTTGCTTGAGGATGTCCTCGTCCCAGGGCTTGGTGAGGAAGCGGTAGATCTCGCCGCGGTTGACCGCGTCCAGCACCGATTGCAGCTCCGTATAGCCGCTCAGCACGATACGCATGGTTTCCGGATACATGCGGGCGACGGTCGCCAGCACCGATTTCCGGTCGCGTTTTTGCACCAGCTGGTCGCACAGGATCACCTGCACCGGCTCCATCGCCAGCAAGTCCATCGCCTGGTGCGCGGAGGCGGCGCACAGGATGCGGTAGCCCTCCCCGCGCAGCGCCCGCCGTATGCAGGACAGGAAGGCCTCGTCGTCGTCCACCACCAGCAGCGTGCGCACGGCGGTGGCGGCCGCGTCCGCCGGCGCCAGCTGCCTGCCCTCCTGCACCATGGCGTTGAATTCGGCGGCCGGCACCGGCCTGCTGAAGTAAAAGCCCTGCAGGTAGTCGCATCGCCTGGAGCGCAGGAACTGCATTTGCGCCTCGGTTTCCACCCCTTCCGCGATCACGCCCATGCGCAGGCTGTGCGCCATCGCGATGATGGCGGTGGCGATGGCGGCGTCGTCCGGGTTTTGCGTGATGTCGGTGACGAAGGCGCGGTCGATTTTCACGTATTGGAACGGGAAGCGCTTCAGGTAGGCCAGCGAGGAATAGCCGGTGCCGAAATCGTCCAGCGAGATGCGCAGCCCCAGGTCGCCGAAGTTGCGCATGGTTTGCTGGGCCGCCTGCGGATCGTACATCACCAGCGTCTCGGTCAACTCCACCTCCAGCCAGCGCGGGTCGAGCCCGTGCTCCTTCAGGGAGGCGGCGATGGTTTGCAGCACATTGCCTTCGCGGAACTGCAGGGCCGACAGGTTCAGCGCCACCGGCACGATGCGCTGGCCGTCGTCCCGCCATCGCGCCAGCTGGGCGCAGACGGCGCGTATCACCCAGTCGCCGATCGGCACGATCAGGCCGGTCTCCTCGGCCAGGGGGATGAAGCGGTCGGGCGCCACCATGCCCAGTTGCGGATGCTGCCAGCGTATCAGCGCCTCGGCCCCGGCGATCTGGCCGGTGCACAAATCCACCTTGGGCTGGTAATGCATGGCGAACTGGCCGGCGTCGACGGCCTCCTTCAGCAGGCGCTCGAGATCGACCTTCTCGGCCAGCCGGGTGTTGAGCTCCTGCGAATAGTACTGGAAGCGCGCCAGCACCGCCTTGGTCTGCTTGAGCGCCGCCTCGGCGTTCTTGAACAGCGATTCGGCGTCGCTGGCGTCGGCCGGATAGACCGCCACGCCGAGGCGCGCCGACAACTGCACGGTGCCGCCCTCCAGCTCGATCGGTTCGCCGACCAGCTTGATCAGGGCGGCGCACAGCGCGCTGACATTCTCGTCCAGCCGGCGCTCGCCGGCCAGCGCGAAATTGTCGGCGCCCACCCGCGCCACGGTGCATGGCCGGCCCAGGTCCTCGGTCAGGCGCTTGGCGACCACGCGCAGCACCTGGTCGCCGCCATGGCGGCCCACGGTGTCGTTGACCTGCTTGAAGCGCTCCAGGTTGAGCGCGATGACGAAGGCGCCGCCGCCGCCGTGCAGCGCGCTCTGCTCGATCTGCGCCAGCCGGTCGAGGAACAGTTCCATGTTCGGCAGGCCGGTCAGGGCGTCGTAATACGACAGGAAATTGGCGCGCTGCTCGTTGGCGATGGCCTCCAGCGCGAACGAGATGTCGCCCGCCAGTTCGCCCAGCAGTTTCTGTTCCTCCGCGTCGAAGCTGCCGGAGGCGCGCGCGTACAGCAGCATGGCGCCGATGACGCCGCGCGGCGCGTGCAAGGGCAAGCCCAGCAGCGACTGGAAGCCGCGCGCGCGCGCGTCGGCGCAACCCTGGCCGAAGGCGACGGCGCCGTGCGCGTCGTCGCACAGGGCGGTCCCGCCGCCGGCCAGGATGTGCCCGATCACGTCCGCCGCCGGCCCCTGCGCGCCCGGCGGCGCGCCGCCCGCGCCATCGCTGGCCCACTGGGCGATGCCGCCGTCGGGGCCGGCCAGGCCGATCCAGGCCAGGCCGAAGCCGCCGTGCGCCACCGCGATGCGGCAGGCCTCCTGCAGCAGCGCCTGCGGCTGGCGGATGCGCACGATGGCGCTGTTGGTGCCGCTCAGCACGGCGTGGATGCGGCTCAGGCGCGCGGTCTTGGCCTGTTCCAGCTCCAGTTGCCGCACGTAGTGCTCGAGGGTGGCCGCGCGCACCAGCGACAGCTGGTTGCGCACCCGCGCGTGCACGATGGCCGGCGACACCGGCTTGGTCAGGTAGTCGACCGCGCCGCAGGCGAAACCGGCCGCCTCGTCGCCCACTTCGCCCATCGAGGAGACGAAGATGACGGGCGTGTTCTCGGTCAGGGGATCGCTTTTCAACTGGCGGCACACGGCGTAGCCGTCCATGTCCGGCATTTGCACGTCGAGCAGGACCAGGATGGGCAGGTGCTTGCGCGCGGCGGCCAGGCCGTCGGCGCCGTTGCGGGCGAAGGCCAGCGTGTAGCTGTCGCCCAGGATTTGTTTGAGCACGGCGAGATTGCTCGGCTCGTCATCGACGATCAATATCGGTCCCGGCAACATGGTTACTCCTCCAATTCAAGACCCAGTTCGGTGATCAGCCCCAGCGTCAGCGCCTCGGCGCCGCGGAAATCGAAGTCGTCGACCCGGCCCCTGATCTCCGCGACGACGCCGGCCGGGAGCAGGGGCGCCAGCCGGTCCAGCAGGCCGATGGCGCTATCGGGGGCGTCGGTGTCGAGCGCGATCAGCAGATCGCGCACCAGTGCGGCGGCGTCGGCGTTCCCCGCCGCCGGCGGCGGCGCGGCGGCGGCCTCGCCGCCGGCATAGGCGGCGATCGAGGCGCACGCCGTGTCCAGCGCGTCCCGCAGCGCGCGCAGCGCGGCGCCGACGTCGCCGCCGGTGTGGTCGGCCGCTTCCAGCTCGCCCGCCGCGCGCGCCACCCCGTTCAGCGCCAGGCTGGCCGCGCCGCCTTTGAGCTTGTGCGTCAGCGCGCGCGCGCCGGCGCCGTCGCCGTGCGCGTAGCACGCCTCGAGCCGCGGGCCGCTGGCGCCATAGTCGGCCACGAACTTGCGCAGGAACTTGCGGTAGGCCCCGGCGTCGCGCCAGGTCGCCATGCCCTGCCGCACCGCCAGCCCGGGCAAATCGTGGGCGCCGGCCGGCGGCGCCGGGGCTGCCGTCGCCGCCGGCGCGGCGGCCGGCGCCGGACACCGGGCCAGGCGCAGGATGGCGGCGATCAGCTCGTCCACGTTGAAGGGCTTGGCGACGAAGGCGTCCATGCCGGCCGCGCGCGCCGCGTCCTGCTGGTTCTTGAAGGCGCCGGCGGTGAGCGCGATCACCGGCAGGCCGCGGCAGGCCGGCGTGGCGCGCAGGCGGCGGGTCGCCTCGTAGCCATCCATTTCCGGCATCTGCACGTCCATCAGCACGATGTCGACCGCCCCCGGCCGGGCGCACAGCCACGCCAGCGCGGACGCGCCGTCGTTGGCCAGCTCCACCAGCGCGCCCTCGCCCTCGAGGATGCGGCGCGCCACCTCGCGGTTGATGTCGCTGTCGTCGACCACCAGCACGCGCAGTCCCGGCAGGCGCTGGCCGTCGGCCGCCGCCGGCTCGGGCG
Source organism: Pseudoduganella namucuonensis (assembly GCF_900116645.1). GTDB lineage: Bacteria > Pseudomonadota > Gammaproteobacteria > Burkholderiales > Burkholderiaceae_D > Rugamonas > Rugamonas namucuonensis. The sequence goes on from NZ_FPBO01000001.1 coordinate 238,597, forward strand.
CGGCGATCGGCCCTTGGCGGCGCTGCAGCGCGCTGGCCACGCCGTTGTACAGCGCGGAACTGGTGACCGGCTTGCTCAGCACGCCGTCGACGCAGTCGGCGTGCGCCTGCCGGCGCAACTCGTCCTGGGAAAAGGCGGTCACCATCAGCACGATGGGCGTGCTTTCCCCGCGCAGCGTGTCGCGCAGGCGCGTGGCCAGTTCCAGGCCGTCCATGCCCGGCATTTTCCAGTCCACCAGCATCACGTCGTAGCGCGCCTGGCGCGCGCGCCTGGCCATCACCTTTTGCATGGCCGCCTCGCCGCTGTCGACCATGGTGGCGCTCCAGCCCACCGAGCGCGCCGTCTGCTGCAGGTTGTCGCGCGCGATCTCGCTGTCGTCGGCGATCAGGATGTCGAGGTGGGCCAGCTCGGGCGGCGCGTATTCCACGCCGCGCACCCAGGCCAGCGGCACGGTGAACCAGAACTCGCTGCCCTTGCCGGGGGAGCTGATCACGCCGATTTCCCCGCCCATCTTCTCCACCAGGTGGCGGCAGATCGTCAAACCCAGGCCGGTGCCGCCGAAGCGCCGGGTGGTCGAGGCGTCGGCCTGCGAAAAGGCGGAGAAGATATGGGCCTGCTTGTCGAGCGGGATGCCGATGCCGGTGTCGCTGACGGCGAAACGGATGGTGGCCACGCGCTCGTCCTGCGACAGCAGGGTCATGCCGACACTCACGCCGCCGCGCTCGGTGAACTTGATGGCGTTGCCGGTCAGGTTGATCAGCACCTGCTCCAGGCGCAGCGCGTCGCCCAGCACATGGCCGCCGATGTGGGGCGGCGGCGCGATCGCCAGTTCGATCTCCTTGTCGCCGGCGTTGGCGGCCATGATGGCGGCCAGGTTGTCGCAGATGTCGAGCAGGCGGAAGGGCGTGTGTTCGATTTCCAGGCGGCCCGCCTCGATCTTGGAAAAGTCCAGGATGTCGTTGATGATCGCCTGCAGGGAGCGGCCGGCGTTGCGGATCTTGCGCACCATCTCGGCCGCCTCGGCGTCCAGCGGGCGCCGGTCCAGCAGATAGGCCAGGCCCAGTATGCCGTTCATCGGGGTGCGGATCTCGTGGCTCATGTTGGCCAGGAAGTCGGCCTTGGCGCGGTTGGCGCTTTCCGCCTCCGCCGTGCGCGCCAGCAGGTTGTCGTTGACCACCTCCAGTTCGGCGGTGCGCGCGTGCACGCGCCGCTCCAGGTCCGCGTTGAGGGTGCGCACGGCCAGTTCGGCGGCGCCGCGCTCGGCCATCTCATGCTCCAGCGTCTGCAGCATGCCGTTGAAGGCGTCGGCCAGCTGGCCCACCTCGTCCTCCGTGGTCTTGGGCGCGCGCAGCTGGTAGTCGTGCCGCTCCATGACCTCGCGCGCCACCTGGCCGACCGCCAGCACCGGCCCGGAGACCCAGCGCTGCAGCCACGACGAGATGGCCAGCCCGAACGCCAGGCTGGCCAGCAGCACGGCGCCCAGGATGACCAGGTAGTCGCGCAGCCAGCCGGACAGGTCGTGCTTCTCCTTGACGAACACCACGCCCAGCGTTTCCTCGGCGTTGGCGATCGGCTTGAAGATGCTCAGCTCCGCGCCGTCGAAGCGCACGCCCTCGGCCGACGGCCGGGATGGCAGCAGGCGCGCCTGCGCCGGGTCGCGCGCGTAGCTGGCGAACAGCGCGCCCTGGCCGGTGTAGATGGCGGCCGAGGCGATGTTGGGCGCGGCCCGCAGGTGGGCCAGGTTTTCCCTGGCCACCTTGGGGTCGGAGAATTCCAGCGCGGTGATGCTGCCTTGGCCCAGCAGATTGGCCAGCGCGGTCAGTTCGGCGGCGGTCTTGGCGCGGGCCTCCTGGAAGTCGTGGTAGAGCAGGGCGGCGCCCGCCGTCAGCAAGGTGCACAGGTTGGCCACCAGCACCAGCAGCAACAGTTTCTTGCTGATGGAACGCACATGCAATAGCCGTCTCATGGTAGTTTCCCCTCTATCCGGTAGGCCACGTCCAGCAGGCGCGAGCTGATCTTCAGGCGGCGCGCCTCGGCTTGCGGCAGCGATACTTCGAAGCGGATGCGCTCGTCCACCAGCACCAGGTTGATGACGCTGCCGGCCGCCAGCAGGCCGGCCGACTCGGTCACCGTCAGCACCGGCTGCGCGGCCACGTTGTCGAGCAGGCCGCGCGCGCGTCGCGCCGCGCCCTGGCCGATGTACAGCAGTTGCAGGCCGGGCGGGACCGCGCCGGCCGCCAGCAGCCGCACCTGCACCGGGCGGTTTTTCAGCGGGTGGACGGCGCTGAGCTTTTTCAGTTCCTCGGCCAGGCCGTCGGCGTCGACGATGCCGATGACGAAAGGCGCGCCGCCCGCGGCCGTCTCGGCCGGCGGCCAATCGACATAGCTGGCGAATTTATAGACATAGGTGGCCTTGATCTTGTTTTCAGCGTCGGTCTGCGCGTTGTCGCCGGCGCGCGCGACGGCGGCCCACAGCATGGCGGCCAGCATCCACGCCAGGCGTCGCGCGGCGTTCATGGGAAGCGCGCCGTCAGCGCCAGCGTCAGCGTGCGCTGGATGCGCACCGCCGGCGCCGGGACCAGGCCGTTCTCGCGGAACTCGACGTGGCCGCGGCGGTGGAACAGGTCGGCCGCGCTCAGGCGCAAGTCCAGCGCCGGCGACAGGCGCCAGCCGACGCTGGCGTCCACCGCCGTGTAGGCCGGCACCGCCGGCGTGGCCAGCGCGCCCACGCGGCGCGCCGCCACATCCAGTTCCAGCGCGGCGCCGAGATTCCATTTCGAGGCGACGCTGAACTGGTGGCGCGGATCGTTGCCGGGCGGCGCCACCGCCACCGGTCCCCGCAGGCGCTGGCGCTGCAACAGCAGGCCGGCGTCCAGCGTCCAGCCGGGCGCCGGCTGGTAGCTGCCCCACGCCTCCAGCCCGCTGGCGGCGGCCGCGATCTGGTTGTCGAAGACGATGGCGCCGTTGGCGCCCAGGGCCACGCTGCGCAGCCGGTGGTAGCGGCTGTGGAACAGCGTGGCCGAATAGGACAGCGAGGCATGCGCCATGCCGCGCCATCCCAGCTCGGCCTTGTTGGCCAGCTCGGACTTGAAACCGGGGCCGCCGGCGAGCGCGAACGGCGGCTGGGCCGGCGAGTACAGGTCGGTGTCGAGGCGGGACGGGGCCCGCACCACGCGCGCCAGGGTGGCCCACAGCGTGTGCCCGGCGTTCGATTTCCACGCCAGTTTCACGCTGGGCAGCCATTCCAGCCCGGTGTGGTCGTTCGATTCCAGCCGCACGCCGCCGATCAGCCTCAGGCCCCGCGCCAGCTCGCGCTGCTGTTGCGCGTACAGGTTGGCCCAGTGCAGCTTGCGCCGCGCGGGCAGGAAGGCCAGCAGGGGGGAATTGCGCACGTGGTCGCTGGCGAGCCGGTAGCCGCCGCCGAGGATGGTTTCGACGCCGCCCGCGCCGGTCATCGTGTAGCGCAGCTCCGCGTCCGCCGTGGTGAGCGATTCGCCGTAGGCGCCCGGCACGTCGCGTCCGGTGTGGTCCAGATAGGTTTGCATGCCCAGGCGCGCGCCGCCATCCAGCGGGTGGTCCCAGCGCAGCAGCAGGCTGGCGCCCGAAATCGTGGTCTTGCCCGGTCCCGCCTGGCTTTCCGTGCCGCGGTAGAGATCGCCCAGCAGGCTGACGTCGCCGCGCGCGCCGTGCCAGTCGGCGCGGAACCCCGCCTGCTGGCGGCGCCAGGCGTCCGGCACGGCGTCGCCGTTCACGGATTCGGTGTGCCGCCAGCGGTCGGCGCTGGCGTAGAGGCGGTAGTGGCCGTCGCCCAGCGCGCCGCCGTGGCGCGCGGCCACGCCGCTGTTGTCGCCGCCAAATCCGGCCTGCGCGAGCGCCCCGCCGGACTTGGCGGCGTCGCGGGTGATGATGTTGATGACGCCGTTGACGGCGTTGGTGCCCCAGATGGTGCCGCCCGGACCGCTCACCACCTCGATGCGGTCGATATCGGCCAGCATGGTCGCCTGCGCGTCCCAGAACACGCCCGAGTACAGCGGCGTGTACACGGTGCGGCCATCGATCATCACCAGCAGCTTGTTGGCGGTGCTGGAATTGAAACCGCGCGCGCTGATGGCGTAGCGCTGGGCGTCGATGCGCGCCACCTGCAGGTTGGGCGCCAGCCGCAGCGCCTCGGGCAGGCTGCGCGCGCCGGAGCGCCGTATCGCGTCGCCGGTGATCACATAGACCGAAGCGGCGGCGTCGGCCAGCCGCTCCTCCTTTTTCGACACCGAGGTGACGCGGAAGTCGCCCAGCTCCTCCAGCGACATCTGGAAATATTCGTTGGACTGGGCCGCCTCCTGCGCGCGGACCGCCGCCGGAGCCAGCGCGCACAACAGGCCCAATGCGATGCGATACGGCGCGGCGTTGCGCGGCCGTGGCCGCATGGCGCCGCCGCTGGTGCTGTCCTGTGTGGCTCCCGGCATCCCATCCCCCTTCTCATCGGCAATGGCTGCGCAATGCCGTCGGCGGCTGTTTTCGCGACGCTTGCCGCCCTGGCGCGGGAGGCCGGGCCGCGATGCCGTCGTTGTCCATTAAACATGGAAACATGACGCGGATAAAGCCAAAGATGGGGAGTGTGGCTCGGCTGCATGGTTTGTGGGCGCCGTGACAATTGGTGATATTTCCTCGAATGATTTGTGCTTGCTGGAATCGCCGGAGTGCGTGCGCCGGGCCCGCTTTCGAATTGCAATCCAGGCACGCCGGGGATGACAGGAGCGAAGCAATGTGCAACCATCACGGGTTTCCCTCACAGGCCATGGTTCAAGTTTGGTTTCCAACATCAGCGCAAGCCGCGCGCCGGGCCTCGACCTGCTGCGCGCCATCGCCATCATCTGGGTCATGCTCTACCACTACGAGAACTACGGCGGCCGGCTGGCGGCGTTTGTCGGGTACGGCTGGATGGGCGTGGACCTGTTCTTTGTGCTCAGCGGCTATTTGATCGGATGGCAGTTGTTGCGGCCTTACGCCGGCGGCGAGGTGCCGCGCTGGGGCCGGTTCTTCCTGCGCAGGGCGTTCCGCATCCTGCCGCCGTATCTCGCTGTGCTGGGGCTGTACGTCCTGCTGCCGGCGCTGCGGGAGCGCGAGGGCATGCAGCCCTTGTGGATGTTCCTGACCTTCGGCTGGAACCTGTTCGCCAGCTACGGGCCGAACCTGGCGTTTTCCCACGCCTGGTCGCTCTGTGTGGAGGAGCACTTCTACCTGCTGCTGCCGCCGCTGGTGTGGTTGCTGGCGCGCAGGCCGCGCGCCTGGAAGACGGTGTGCGTCATCCTCCTGGTGCTGGCGGGCGGCATGGCGCTGCGCGCCTGGCTGTGGCGGCACCAGGTCGCGCCGGTGCTGGACGTGCACAGCGGGGAGGGCAATATGTTCCAGCGCTATATCGAGTCGATTTACTACCCGACGTATACGCGGCTGGACGGCCTGCTGGCCGGCGTGACGCTGGCGGCGATCCGCGCCTTCCGTCCGGCCTGGTGGGCGTGGGCCATGGCGCGCGGATGGCTGTTCCTCGCGCCGGGACTGGCGATGGTCTTCGCGGCGGGGTGGATATTCAGGGACATCTTCGGCTTCGCCGGCGCCGTGATCGGCTATCCGCTGCTGTCGGCGGGCCTGGCGCTGGTGCTGGTCGCTGCGGCCAGTCCCGCCACTTGGCCGGGCCGCGTGTCCATCCCGGGCGTCCGCGCCATCGCCGGCATGGCGTTCAGCCTCTACCTGATCCACAAGATGGCCTACCACCAGGTCCAACAGCATCTGGGCGCGTATCTGGACGGTTCTCCGTTGCTGGGTTTTCTAGCCTTCAACCTCGCGGCGCTGGCGGCGGGGACCATGCTCTACCTTTTGGTCGAGAGGCCCGCGCTAAGATTGCGGCGCAGAGTCGGCGGGTAGGGCTCACTGCCGGCTATGTAGGACATCGTACAACCGGGCTGCTATAATCCCGACATCCTCCGTCCAATCGCTCACCCCATGACTGAATCCGCCGCCGTCGCTCCGTTCCAGGCCCCGAAAAAGCGCCATCGCAACCTCGCGCAGGGGGTGGTGGAGAGCATCACCGCGAGCATCCAGGGCGGCCAGTTGAAGCCGGGCGACAAGCTGCCGACCGAATCGGTCATCATGGACATGCACGGCGTCAGCCGCACCGTGGTGCGCGAGGCGATCTCGCACCTGCAGGCGGCCGGACTGGTCGAGACCAAGCACGGCATCGGCACCTTCGTGCTGGAGCCGAAACCGCAGGCGCTGCGCATCTCGGCCGACACCATCCGCACCATCGGCGACGTGCTGTCCATCCTGGAGCTGCGCATCAGCCTGGAGACCGAGGCGGCCTTCCTGGCGGCCTCGCGCCGCTCCGATCAGCAGCTGCTGGCGCTGGCCGACGCGCTGCGCCGCATCCGCGAGGGCGGCTCGGTGGAGGCGGACGTGCAGTTCCACCTGCTGATCGCGCAATCGACCGGCAACCGCTATTTCACCGACATCCTGACCGACCTGGGCACCCACATCATCCCGCGCGCCCGCGTCAACTCGGCGCAGCTGGCGCACGACGAACCCGCCCAGTACATCGAGCGCGTGAACCGCGAGCACGAGGACATCTACAACGCCATCGCGCGCCAGGACCCGGAGGGCGCCCGCGCCGCCATGCGCACCCACCTGAGCCACAGCCGCGAGCGGCTGCGCAAGGCCCAGGAGGACATTGCCACCGACGGCGCCGCCTAAGAGGCCGCTCAAAATGCGCATGGCTGCGTTGCGGCTCCTCGCCGTGCGGGTGCACTGTCTTCGTCGCCGCGCCTTGCCCTGCGCATTTTGAGCGGCCTCTAGCTCTAGGCGCGGCGGCTAAAAAGGGCGCGGCGGACACAAACCGCTCAAAACGCTTGCGTGGTTTCGCATCTAGTTGTACGATGTCATACAACAAGTCGGCGCGGTGCCGCTTACATTCCTAAATCTGGAGAAGACATGCAACCTAATGACCTCAAAACCATCCTTTCGTCCGGCCTGCTGTCCTTCCCGGTCACCGACTTCGACGCGCAGGGCAACTTCCGCAAGGACACCTACGCCGAGCGTCTGGAATGGCTGGCCCCGTACGGCGCCAGCGCGCTGTTCGCCGCCGGCGGCACCGGCGAGTTCTTCTCGCTGACCACCAAGGAATACACCGACGTCGTCAAGACCGCCGTCGACACCTGCAAGGGCAAGGTGCCGATCCTGGCCGGCGCCGGCGGCGCGACCCGCGTGGCGATCGAATACGCGCAGGAAGCCGAGCGCCTGGGCGCGCAGGGCGTGCTGCTGCTGCCGCACTACCTGACCGAATCGAACCAGGACGGCCTGATGCGCCACGTGGAAGAGGTGTGCGCCTCCGTGGACTTCGGCGTGGTGGTCTACAACCGCAACGTGTGCCGCCTGAACGCGGACTCGCTGGAAAAGCTGGCCGACCGCTGCCCCAACCTGATCGGCTTCAAGGACGGCCTGGGCGACATCGAACTGATGATGCAGATTTGGCGCCGCATGGGCGACCGCTTCAGCTACCTGGGCGGCCTGCCGACCGCGGAAGTTTACGCGGCGGCCTACAAGGCGCTGGGCGTTCCGGTGTATTCTTCGGCGGTGTTCAACTTCATGCCGAAACTGGCCATGGACTTCTACCACGCCATCGCCAACGACGACCACGCCGCGCAGAACAAGATGCTGGACGAGTTCTTCCTGCCGTACCTGGAGATCCGCAACCGCAAGGGCGGCTACGCGGTGTCGATCGTGAAGGCCGGTGCCCGCCTGGTGGGCCATGACGCGGGCCCGGTCCGCGCGCCGCTGACCGACCTGACCGAGGAAGAATGCGCGATGCTGGACGCGCTGATCAAGAAACAAGGCGCACAGTAATAGAACCCAAGGGGCGCAAGCCCCTTTTTACATTTTTAGGAGCGAAACAATGCAAATTTCTGGTGAAATGATCATCGGCCGTACGGCGGTCAAGGGCGAGAACGGTTCCGTCAAGGCGATCGACCCTTCCCGCAACGAGCAGATCGAACCGGCGTTCGGGCTGGGCGGCGACGCGGAACTGCAGCGCGCCTGCGCACTGGCCGACGAGGCCTTCGACCGTTATCGTGAAACCGGATTGGAGCAGCGCGCCCGCTTCCTGGAAACCATCGCCGACCGCATCATGGACATCGGCCCGGCGCTGATCGAGCGCGCGATGCGGGAATCCGGCCTGCCGCAAGCCCGCCTGGAAGGCGAGCGCGGACGCACCTGCAACCAGCTGCGCCTGTTCGCCAAGGTGGTGCGCGACGGCCGCTTCCTGTCCGCGACGCTGGATTCCAAGCTGCCGGACCGCGCGCCGCCGCGCGCCGACATCCGCCTGCGCAAGATCGGCCTGGGTCCTGTGGCCGTGTTCGGCGCCAGCAATTTCCCGCTGGCGTTCTCCGTGGCCGGCGGCGACACCGCCTCCGCGCTGGCCGCCGGCTGCCCGGTGGTGGTGAAGGCCCACTCGGCCCACCTGGGCACCTCCGAGCTGGTGGCCAAGGCCGTGCAGAAAGCGGCCATCGAGTGCGACATGCCGGAAGGCGTGTTCTCGATGGTGATCGGTTCCGGCCAGACCATGGGCCAGAACCTGGTGTCGCACCCGGCCATCAAGGCGGTCGGCTTCACCGGCTCCCGCCAGGGCGGCCTGGCGCTGATGCGCACCGCCTTCGCGCGCCATGAACCCATCCCGGTGTACGCCGAGATGGCCAGCATCAACCCCGTGTTCCTGCTGCCGGGCGCGCTGGAAAACGCCAAGCTGCCGCAAGCCTTCGCCGATTCGCTGACCATGGGCGCGGGCCAATTCTGCACCAACCCGGGCCTGCTGATCTCCGTGGACAGCCCGTCGCTGCAGCAGTTCGTCGACAGCGCGGTCGCCGCGCTGCAAGCGAAACCGCAGCAGACCATGCTGACCCCCGGCATCCACCAGGCCTACGTGTCCGGCGTGGACAAGCTGGCCGGCATCGCAGGCATCAAGAAGCTGGCCGAGGGCCAGACCGCCGGCATGCCGTGCGGCGCGGTCGCCTCGCTGTACGAGGTGAGCGCCGAGGCCTTCCTGGCCAATCCGGAACTGGAGGGCGAAATCTTCGGCCCCTGCTCGCTGCTGATCCGCTGCCGCGACAACGACGAGATGCTGAGCGTGGCCAGGCACCTGGAAGGCCAGCTGACCGCCACCGTGCACGCCACCGGCGCCGACATCGGCATCGCCGGCAAGCTGCTGCCGGTGCTGGAGCGCAAGGCCGGCCGCGTGCTGTTCAACGGCTTCCCGACCGGCGTGGAAGTGTCGCACGCGATGGTGCACGGCGGCCCGTTCCCGTCCACCTCCGACAGCCGCAGCACCTCCGTGGGCGCGTCCGCCATCGACCGCTTCCTGCGTCCGGTGTGCTATCAGGACGTGCCGGCCGAGCTGATGCCGGTCGCCATCGCCGACGGCAACCCGCTGGCGATTCCACGCGTGGAAGACGGCGACCTGGTATGGAACGCGTAGGCGACCTCGTTTGCGGCGTGGGGGAAAGCCCGGTCTGGGACGCGGTCGACGCGGCCTGGTACTGGGTGGACATCCCCGCCAGGCGCGTGTGGCGCATGGACGGTTCCAGCGGCGCGCTGCGCCATTGGGACACGTCCGAGATGGTGGCCTGCGTCGCGCCCAAGGCGAGCGGCGGCCTGATCGCCGGTATGGAAAGCGGCTTGTTCAGCCTGGAGCTGGGCGACGCGCGACAAGCCGGGGAGACGCGCCTGTCCGGCGCCGAAGGGCTGGGCCCCGGCCTGCGCTTCAACGACGGACGCTGCGACCGCCAGGGTCGCTTCTGGGCCGGCACCATGTTCATGGACATGGCGGCGGCGCGCGCCGTAGGGCGCTTGTTCCGCTACGAAGCCGGCGCCGGCATTTCGGCGCCGGTGGTGTCCGAACTGTTGACGCAGAACGGCCTCGCGTTCTCGCCGGACAGCCGGGTCATGTACCTGTCCGATTCGCATCCGCAGCGCCGGCTGGTGTGGGCCTTCGATTACGACGCCGAAACGGGCGTGCCGTCCAACCGCCGCCTGTTCGCGGACCTGAACCAGCACGTGGGCCGTCCCGACGGCGCCGCGGTGGACGCCGACGGCTGCTACTGGATCTGCGCCAACGACGCCGGCTGCCTGCTGCGCTTCACGCCCGAGGGCAGGCTGGACCGCCGGGTGGACGTGCCGATGCTGAAGCCCGCCATGTGCGCTTTCGGCGGCGACGACCTGCGCACGCTGCTGGTCACGTCCATCCCGTCCGGCAAGCCGGAGGACGCGGACTGGGGCGGGGCGGTGGTGACGCTGCGGCCCGGCGTGCAGGGTGTGGCCGAGGTCCGCTTCAACGGCTGAACGGCTTTGCGAACCACGCCACGGCGGCCCTCAGGGGCCGCTTTTTTTTTGTCCATACCGTAAACTGGTCAGGCCAAAAATATGTATTTGTAATATTGGTCAGTCCAAGTGTTGTATTTTGGCCTGACCATTGACAGCAATGTTGAATAAAGCGCATCCTGGATTCGCAGTTCACAGTCTTCCCATCAAGGTAATAACAATCACATAGGAGATGGACGAATGAAGGTAACGCATCTGAAAACACTATTCGCCGCGGCCGCGCTGGCAGCCGCCACTTGCGCCGTGGCCGGGCCGATCGGCTACGGCGCCGCCACCACGGGCGGCGGCGGCGCCACCCCCGTCAACGTCGCCACGCTGGCCGACATGCAGGCGAAGATCAACGCCTACAACGGCACCAGCGGCCTGGTGCTCAACTACACCGGCAAGTTCGATTACGCCACCATCACCGACGTTTGCGCCCAATGGCAAAAGCCGGCCCAGACGCTGGAGGTGAAGAACAAGAGCAATATCACGATCAAGGGCGCGGGCGACTCGACCGCGAACTTCGGCATCCACATCGCCGGCAACGCCAACAACATCATCGTGCAGAACATGACGATAGGCTTGTTGCAGGGCGGCGAGGCGGCCGATTCGATCTCGATCGAAGGCATGTCGTCGGGCAAACCCAGCAATATCTGGATCGACCACAACACGATCTTCGCCTCGCTCACCAATTGCCCCGGCGCCGGCGACGCCTCCTTCGACGGCGGCATCGACATGAAGAAGGGCGCGCACCACGTCACCATTTCGTACAACCACGTCTACAACTACCAGAAGGTGTCGCTGAACGGCTATAGCGACAGCGACACCCTGAACGCGGGGGCGCGCACCACCTACCACAACAACCGTTTCGAGAACGTCAAGTCGCGCCTGCCGTTGCAGCGCTTTGGCCAGAGCCACATTTTCAATAACTACTTCAACAACGTGCTCTCGTCCGGTATCAACGTGCGCATGGATGGCATCTCGCTGATCGAGGCGAACTACTTCGAAAACGTGAAGAACCCCGTCACTTCGCGCGACAGCAGCAGGATCGGCTACTGGGACCTGCGCGACAACCACGTCGGCGCGGGCATCACCTGGGACGCCACGGGCGACTCGGTGAACGCCACCGACTGGGCCACCACCAAGGCCTATGGCCCCACCGGCTACGCCTATACGGCGATCCCGGCATCGGACGTGAAAGCCAAGGCGATCGCCACCGCCGGCGCGCGCACCAACCTGGCCCAATAGGGCGGGCGGGCCGCCGCGGCGCCAATAGCCGCGGCGGCCTTTCCTACGGACTTAGGCCGACAGCGTGGTGTTGTGCACCGTGCCGCCGATGGTCACGTTCTTCAGCTTCAATCCCTTCACGTTGTACAGCCACCATGGCGCCTTGTCGTTGACCGGGGTGCCGAAGTCGCAGTCGGTGATGGTCACGTCGGTCACCGGCACCACGACCGGCATGGGTTGCGGACCGTTGTAGTCCGAGGCCACCGGCCCCAGTATCACGATCGCCTGGAAGCAGGACGCCGGCTTGCCGTCCTTGGTCTTCACGTTCCCCACCTTCACGTTCGAGATCTGCACATTGGTGACGATGGGCGGGCGGGTGCGCACGCTGTCGGCGATGGGCGCGTAGTCGCAGTCGAAGGTCACCACCGCGCCGGCCGCCGTGGCCACGGTGCGCGACTGGATCGGCGATCCGGGCAGCGAGGCGTAGAACGAGGGGCTGGTCTGCACGCCGTTCGGGATGCTGACGTTGCGCACGTAGAAATTGCGCAGGTAGCCGCCGCGGTTCAAATTGGTCTTCAGGCGGATCGCGGTGTTGAGCGGATTGGTGGCCCAGTTGATGTTCTCGAACACCAGGTCCTGCGCGTACACGTTCTGGATGCCGCCGGCCATCTCGCTGCCCAGCGTGACGGCGCCGTGGCCGCTCTGCATGACGCACTTCTGGATGACGATGTTTTGCGAGGGGCCGAAGTGCGTGTCCTGGTTCTTGCCGGCCTTGATGGCGATGCAGTCGTCGCCGCTGTCGAAGGTGCAGCCCTCGACCAGCACGTGGTCGCAGGCCTCGGGGTCGAAGCCGTCGCTGTTCGGTCCCAGGCTGTTGCAGAACACGTTGCGGATCACCAGGTTGCGGCAGTGCACCGGGTGGTGCTGCCAGAACGGCGTGTGCGTCACCTGGTAGCCCTGCAGCAGCACGTTGGTGCAGCCGATGATGTGCACCATCGAGGGACGCAGGTAGTGGCCCAGGCCGAACACGCGGCGCGCCAGCGGCACGCCCGCCTCGGACAGCGCCGGCAGGTAGTGCTCGTCCGCGCGCCATTTGCCGCCTTCTCCCTGGATCAGCAGGCGTTCCTCTTCCGTCAGGTTCGGCGCCACCTCGATCATGGATTTCGGATTGAGCGCGTTTTCCGCATTGCCCGCCGGTTTGCCCGCCACGTAGTTCGGCGTGCTGCCCTGGGCGATGGAGTTCATCGTGCGCTGCTTGCCCTTCCAGGTCCACCAGCAGTCGTTGCCGCCCTCGAAGGGCAGGCCGCCTTGGCCGTTGATGACGCTGGTCCAGTCCTCGCCGGTGAAGGCGATGTTGTCCTGGCCGTAGGCGTAGACCATGGAGGCGAAATTGAGGCAGTCGTTGGATTGCCAGCGCGTGATCACCAGCTTGCCGTTCTTGCCGCAATCGAAGTCGCCGTATTTGGCGTAGTCGCCCGGGTTGTTGCTGAAGTAGATGTGCGCGCCTTTTTTCAGGTGCACGTGCACGTTCGACAGCAGCACGATGGGACCGGCGCAGTACCAGTCGCCGGCCGGGATGACCACGCGGCCGCCGCCGGCCTTGTGGCAGGCCGCGATGGCCGCCGCGAAGGCGGAGTAGCAGTCTTTCGCGCCCAGGACGGGCGTGTCCAGCAACTTCTCGTCCTCGAACGAGATCCAGCCCTTCACCTTGCGCAGCTTGCATGGCGCCGCGCCGTATTTGGTGACCGGGAAGTCCTCCTTGCGGAAGTTGAGCGGCTTGGACAGGCGCTTGACGATTTCCGCCGCGCGCTCCCACGGATCGGGCTCGCTCGCCGCCTGCGCGGCGGCGGGCACGCCGCCCGCGAGGGCCGCGCCTGCCGCCGAGGCGGCCTTCATCAGGTTGCGGCGCCGCTGGTTGATGTTGATGCTCATGCTGTCTTCCTCAGTCGTGTGTGTTGTTGTATTCGGTCAGGAATGGCTCCGCCGGTCGCGGTTGGCCGGTGTAGCCCAGGTGCAGGACGGGATCGATGCCGGCCGCCTTCAGGTTGGTCCAGTAATCGTCCGAGTTGAATTGCGCGGGACGGTAGTTCAGCGTGCCGTTTCGGTTCCAGTCGGACCAGGGGCGTTCCCGGTTGATGTGCGGTCCGATGCGCGAATTGAGAACGGCCATCTTGCCCACCGTCTCCAGCACCGTGGGCGTGATGGTGCCGGCCGGCGCCTTGAACACGCTGGTCTCGCCCAGCGTGCAGGAATAGCCTTCCAGCGGCACCTTGCCGTAGGGCGTGCAGCGCTGGTTGTGGAACCATTGGCGCGCCAGGTAAAACTGTCCCGCCAGCGCGTTGGGCTTGCCGTCGCTGGTGAAGCGGCACTGGTCGAACACCAGGCCGTATCTGGTCTTGTGGTTGGTGTTGGCCGCGCCCACGTAGGACGTGCTGCGGTCGCCCAGCGATTTGATCTCGCTCTGGCGGAAGAAAGCCGTGGTGTCGCCGAAGATGAAGTCGACGTCGCCCTCGATATAGGATTTGTTGAAGAAGCTGCGCACGGTGTGACGCGCCTCGGCGGATTTGAGGTACAGCGTGTCCTGGAAGCCGATCAGGCGGATGTCCTCGAACTGCACCTTGTCCGCGCCCTCGACCAGCAGCGCAACGGCCTGGTGGTGGACCACGCCTTTCTGGGGATTGATGTCGGCGCGGCCGCAGGGGCGTTCGCCGCATTCCTCGCGCGCGTTGCCGGTGTCCTTGTTGTAGCCGTTCTCGAAGGTGATGTTGCGGGCCTGGAAGCCGTTGTTCCGCACCCACACCGTCATCGAGCCGCCGGTGCTGATGTTGGGACGGTCCTTCACCAGCGCGTGCATGGCTTGCACGGCCGGGTGGGCCGAGGCGAACTGCGGGCCGTATTGCGCCGTGTAGCTGGCGCCGCTGACGGCGGCGTCCAGGCGGGCCGTGATTGTCGTGTCGGCGGCGCTGGCGCCTTCGCCGTACAGCGTGATCGGCGCGGCCTCGGCCGGGATGTAGACCAGCTCCTTGTACACGCCCGGCTTGACCAGGATGTGGATGCGCGGCCGGGCCACGGCGGCATCGCCGCCTTGGCTGTCGGCGACCGCGCGGCTGACCGCCGCCTGCACCGTGTTGAACGTGGCGACGCCGTCGGCCTTCGCGCCCGCGTCCACGGTGTAGGCGGGTTTGAAACGCGCGCCTTTGGCCAGCGGGTCCGCCAGCGGGTCCCACGGGTCGACCCGCTCGGCGCCAGTCGGGCCGACGTACTTCAGCACTTCCTTGTAGTCGTAGCGCTTCGCGTCGGCCGCGCTCAGTTGCGGGCGGGCGGTGCCGGTGCTGGCGCTGGGGCCCGCGCCGGTGCCGGCGTCGCGGATCGTCGCGGCCGGTTGAGTCGCCGGTAGCACTGCAGGTTGAGCCGCCGGTAGCGCAGCCGGTTGAGCCGGCGAATGCGCGGCTGCCGGCGCGGCAGGTTGCGCGGCCGCGCCGGGCGATGCGGCGAGACCGGCGAGACTGGCGAGGGCGGCGAAGGCACCGAAGTTGGCGACCTTGGCGAAGGCGGCGATTCCGTCCGTGCCGCGGTTCGGCTGACGGGCGCCCGCCGCGCCGCGGCGGAATCGCCGCGCGGTCATTGCTGGCCCTCCGGCTTGAACTCGCCGGCGATCTCGGGAATGGCCGCCTTCAGTTCCCGCTCCACCATGCGCGCGAACAGCGCCGCGCCCTTGGCGCCGAGGTGGGTGCGGTCGAAGCTGGTCTTGGCCGCGCCGGCGGGCTCGATGTTCGCCATCGCGGCGCCCGCGGCGACGGGCGTGCCGGGGAGGACGGCGGGCGCCTTGTAGTTGGCCGGACGCGGCTCCATCGCCAGCGTGTCCGCCTCGTCCTGGCCCATGGCTTGCACGGCGGCGTGGCTGTCGGCGTTCAGGTCCAGCAGCGGCGCCTTTTCCTGCGCAGCGACCTTGCGGGTCGCGTCGGCCCAGGGCTGGAGGTTGTTCTCCAACACGCCATCCTTGAAGGTGCGCCGGGTCAGTGGCGTCAGCAGCACGGGCACGCCGCCCAGCGCCTTCACTTCCTGCGCGTAGCGCGCGATATTGACGGGGAATTCGGTGGCCAGGTCGGTGGAGCGGCCCGGCTTGCCCGGCTGGTCGTTGTGGCCGAACTGGATCAGCACATAGGTGGCGCGATAGGCGGCGCTGCCGCGCAGCAGGCCTTGCACCTCGTCCCAGCGGCCCTCGGCGCGGAAGCTGGCGGAGCTGCGGCCGCCGCGCGCCAGGTTGATGCAGGTGTCGCCGCGCGAGATGCGCGCGCACAGCGCGTCGCCGTAGCCGCTGTTGTTGGCCATGGTGGAGTCGCCCACCAGGATGAAGCGGACGGGTTTTTTCTCGACGGCCGGCGCGGCGTTCTGCGCCGAGGCCACGCCCGCTTGCAGCGCGAGCGCCGTTGCCGCCAGTGCCGCCGCGGCGGCGAGTTGTTGTCTCATGGTTGTCCTTGTTTGAAAGTGCGTTCTTCGATGGATAAGGTGACGCGGCCGGCGGCGCGGCCTGCCGCGCCGCCGCCGTGCGTCAGAAATTATAGGTCGCGCGAAGATTGTAGGCACGTCCCACCGGGCTGGCCGCGCTGCTCAGGTAGCCGAAGGAATAGCCGCTGTGGTTGGTCACCGGCGGGTTCTTGTCGAACAGGTTGGTCACGCCGGCCACGATCTGCACGTTCTTGATGCCCTTGTAGGTCGCGGTCAGGTTCCACACCTTGTAGGCCTCGATGTCGCGCCAGTACTGCTGCGCCACCAGGTTCTGGTCCTCGTACGAGGAGTTGTAGTTCTGCGTCGCCTGCGCCGACCAGTCGCCCTTGGCCCAGGACAGTTTCAACGTGTGCTTCCAGCGGTAGGTGATGATGGGGAAGCTGCTGGTGGTGCCGTTGCTGGCCAGGCCGAAGCGGCCGACGTTGGACACGAAGGGGCTGTCCGCCTCCAGCTGGTTGTCGAACTGCGTCAGGTAGGTGCCGTCCAGCTGCACTTTGAAGTCGCCGGCCACGTTGCGCGGGAAGGCGTAGGTGGCCGAGATGTCGACGCCGGCGGCCTTCTGGCCGCCCAGGTTCATGGTCACGTTGCGGATGTAGTTGATGGTGCGGTCGGCGTTGCGCACCACCAGGTGCGCGTATTTGTCCGGGTACAGGAAGTACACCTGCTGCGGCAGGTTGGCCAGCATGTCGGTCATGCGCACGTTCCAGTAGTCGGCCGACACGGTCAGGGACTTCATCGGCTCGAACACGGCGCCCAGGGTCCAGCCGCGCGACTTCTCCGGTTTCAGGTCGGCGTTGGAGCCCACCTGCACCGGCAGCGTGACGTTGCAGACCTCGGAGGCCACATAGCCGGGCAGCGCCTTGCCGGTGCCGGCCGCGCCGGGCGTGCCGCCGGGGCACAGCACCGGGTCGTCCCAGCGCGCGGAGGTGCGGCCGGTGGCGCCGGGCAGGCGGTAGCCGTAGGCGTCGAACAGGGTCGGCGCGCGGAAGCCGGTGTTGGCCGAGCCGCGGAACATCATGCTCTTGGTCGGCTCCCAGCGGAAGCTGACCTTGGGGTTGACGGTGTTGCCGAAGTCGCTGAAGTAGTCGTCGCGGGCGGCGAAGTTCACGTTCAGCGTCTTGGTCAGCGGCATGTCCAGCTCGACGTGGGCGGCCACCACGTTGCGCGCGCCCTCGCCGTGCGAGGCGGTCGAGTTCAGGTAGGTGACCTCGTTCTGGATCGCCAGCTTGTCGTCGCGCGTGGTGTCGCGGTGCAGGTCGCCGCCGATGGCGACGGTCATCGGGCCGCCGGACAGCTGCATCAATTCGCGGCTGGCGCTGATGTCCACGCCGGTGAAGGTGCTCTTGGAGTCGCGGTTCTTCTGGCCGTCCACGGACACCGATTTCAGGTAGTCCAGGCCGGCCTGGTCCTGCAGGCCGAAGGGATTGAGCGCGCCGGACTTCAGGCCGTCCAGCAGGCCCTGGCCGCGGAAGAAGCCGTTCTGGTAGTGGTTTTCGCGCTCGCTCACGCCGAGCACCAGGCCGGTGCGCACGTCCCACTCGCCGAAGCGGTTCTCGTCGCTGACGGCCAGGCGCTGGTTGACCTGCGTGTCCTTCTGCACGGCCGCGCCGTAGTCGGCCACGGCCCAGGTCACGGTGAGCGGGGCGTTGTTCAGGCCCGTCATGGCGGGCACGCCGCCGCTGGCGCCGGGGTACCACTTGCTGGTGGACGGCAGGCTGGCGGTCACGCCGTTGACGGCCACCGCGTTGGTGGGATTGCGGGCCGCGAAGATCGAGGCCTGGCCGCGCACGTAGTCGATGGTCAGCGTGTGGTCGTCGTTGAAGCGCTTGGTGCCGCGCGCGTAGAAGGTCACGCGCTCGTTGGCGTGCAGCGCGGTGCCGTATTCGTTGTTGTTCAGGATGCAGCTGGTGCCGCCGCCGACGATGGAGTAGGGCGCCTGGCAGCCGGTGGCGAAGTAGGGGTTGCGGGCGGTGCGGTTGGCCGCGGTGGTGAAGTTGGCCGGGGTGGCGTTGCCGCCGCTGCCCAGGGTGGGCGAGCGGCCGATGCTGGTCAGCAGTTCGGCGGAACTCAGGTCGGCGCGGTCGCGCGCGTTCAGGCGGCTGCGGCGGTGCGCGTCGATGGTGGCGTACACGTTCCAGCCGTCGGTGGCCAGGCTGCCCAGGCCGTAGGTGACGGACACGCGCTGCTCGTCGCCGCCGCCCTTGCGCTCCGGTTCGATGTACTGGGCGGTGACGGAGCCGCCCTGCACGTCGCGCTTGGTGATGAAGTTGACCACGCCGCCGATGGCGTCCGAGCCGTAGATGGAGGAGGCGCCGTCGCGCAGGATCTCGACACGCGACAGGGCGCTCATCGGGATCACGTCCAGGTTGGCGTAGCCGTCCGAGATCGCCTCGTTGGCCAGGCGGCGGCCGTTCAGCAGCACCAGGGTGCGGTTCACGCCCAGGCCGCGCAGGTTGATGTTGGTGCCCGAGCCGGCGTTGGACGGCGCCAGCGAGGCCGATTGCGGCAGCGCCATCATCACGTCGGCCAGCGTGGTCATGCCGCGCTCGGCGAATTCCTCGGCCTTGATGGTCGATACCGGCAGCGCCGCCTCGCTGGCCAGGCGCTTGATGCTGGAGCCGGTGACCTCGACGCGGGTCATGTTGTCCTGGGCGTGGACCTGCGCGGCGCCCGTCAGCGTCAGGACCGCGATGGCGATGGAGGTGAGCAGTGGGCGTGGCTGGGCCGCGAGGCACTGGCTGGTGTGCTTGGTCATGGTGTCGTCTCTGGTTGTTTTAAAAAAGGTCGCGCGGCCGGGAGTCGGCCGCGATGGTTGCGGGTTCTGGTATCCGGTTTATGGCGCGGGGCTATCCCCGCGAGAAGGTCCGGGTCACGCGCTCCAAGTGGGAGCGCATGGCCTTCCTGGCGGCGGCCGGGTCGTGCGCGGCGATGGCCTCCAGGATGCGGCGGTGGTCCTTCAGCGTCTCCTGGCGCAGCTCCTCGGTCTGGAAGTGCTCCTTCAGCTTGTGCCACAGGCGGCCGCGCTGGTCCCACAGGTAGTTCAGCGATCCCACCAGCGCGCTGTTGCCGGTGGCGCGGGCGATGGCCAGGTGGAAGTTGCGGTCGGCCTGCTCGTTGCTGGACTTGTTGGCGTGGCTGGCCTCCATCTCCAGCACCGCCTGCAGGATGGCGTCCACCGCGCCGTCGGTCGCCACGCGGGCGGCGATGGCGGCGATTTCGGCCTCGATCATGCGGCGCGCGGACAGCACCTCGAACGGGCCGGCGCCCGCCTCCGGCAGCGCGATGTCCGGCTCGGCGCGGGAACTGACGTAGACGCCGGAGCCGCCGCGCACCTCGATCACGCCGCCCAGTTCCAGCGCGATCAGCGCCTCCCGCAGCGAGGCGCGGCTGACACTGAGCTTGGTGGCCAGGTCGCGTTCGGAGGGCAGCCGCTCGCCGGCGTGGATGCCCTCGTCCAGGATCAGCCGCTGGATGCGGTCGGCGACCAGACGGTACAGCCGGGGCTCGTGGCTGGCTGCGTCGTGCGGCGTATGTGTCTTCTTCTGGATCAAGATGTGTCCCCGGTGTCGTTGCTTTTTTGCGATCTGGTCAGGCCATTCTAAGGTGGTCAGGCCAAATAATCAATCTGGACTAGCCAAATTTTTCATAATCTGCCATACTCGTTTGAACGGGAAACAACAGCAAGTAACTCAACAAGGACGCGAAAAAATGACGACAGAGCCGAGCGCAAACAGCCCGCGCTACATCCTCATGCACGACAACGACAATGTGGCGATCGTCGTCAACGATGGAGGGCTGCCGGCGGGGACCGTGTTCCCGAACGGACTGGTGCTGCGCGAAGCGGTGCCGCAGGGGCACAAGGTGGCGCTGCGCGCCTTCGCCAAGGGCGACCCCGTCATCCGCTACAACGTGACTATTGGTTATGCCGCGCTGGATATCGAAGAGGGAAGCTGGATCGCCGAACCGCAGGTGGAGATGCCGCCGGCGCGCGAGTTGGTCAACCTGCCGATCGCCACCGTGAAGCCGCCGCCGATGGAGCCGCTGGAGGGCTACACCTTCGAGGGCTACCGCAACGCGGACGGCAGCGTGGGCACGCGCAACATCCTGGCCATCACCACCACCGTGCAGTGCGTGGCGGGCGTGGTGGAGCACGCGGTCAAGCGCATCAAGGACGAGCTGCTGCCCAAGTATCCGCACGTGGACGACGTGGTGGGCCTGGAGCACACCTACGGCTGCGGCGTGGCGATCGACGCGCCGGGCGCCAACATCCCCATCCGCACCGTGCGCAACATCAGCCTGAACCCGAATTTCGGCGGCCAGGCCATGGTGGTCAGCCTGGGTTGCGAGAAGCTGCAGCCGGCGCGCCTGTTCCCGCGTGGCTCGATTCCGATCCAGAACAACGGCGGCGCCGACCCGGCCCACGTGTGCCTGCAGGACCAGGGCCACGTCGGCTTCCAGTCGATGATAGCTTCCATCATGAAGACGGCGGAATCGCAGCTGGCGGTGCTGAACCAGCGCCGCCGCGAGACGGTGCCGGCGTCCGAGCTGGTGGTGGGCGTGCAGTGCGGCGGCAGCGACGCCTTCTCCGGCGTGACGGCCAATCCGGCCGTCGGCTACGCCACCGACCTGCTGGTGCGCGCCGGCGGCACCGTGATGTTCTCGGAGGTGACCGAGGTGCGCGACGGCATCGACCAGCTCACCTCGCGCGCCGTGAACGCGGAGGTGGCGGCGGCGATGATACGCGAGATGGACTGGTACGATCAGTACCTGAAGCGGGGCGGCGTGGACCGCAGCGCCAACACCACGCCGGGCAACAAGAAGGGCGGCCTGTCCAACATCGTCGAGAAGGCCATGGGTTCCATCGTCAAGAGCGGCAGCAGCCCGATCTCCGGCGTGCTGTCGCCGGGCGAGAAGCTGACGCAGAAGGGCCTGATCTACGCGGCCACCCCGGCCAGCGATTTCATTTGCGGCACGCTGCAGGTGGCGGCCGGCATGAACCTGCACATCTTCACCACCGGCCGCGGCACGCCCTACGGCCTGGCCGAGGTGCCGGTCATCAAGGTGGCCACCCGCAACGAGCTGGCGGCGCGCTGGCACGACCTGATGGACGTGAACGCGGGCCGCATCGCCAGCGGCGAGGCCTCGATCGCCGACGTGGGCTGGGAGATGTTCCGTTTGATGCTGGACGTGGCCAGCGGCCGCAAGACCTACGCCGAGCAATGGAAGCTGCACAACGCGCTGGTGCTGTTCAATCCCGCCCCTGTCACCTGAGTTGGCGTATCATACGACATCGTACAACTTTATTCGCACCGGACTAGATATGAGCAAACCATTCAAACGCATACTGCTGACCGGCGCCGCCGGCGGCCTGGGTAAAATCCTGCGCGACCGCATCAAGCCCTGGGCGGACGTGGTCGTGCTGAGCGACATCGGCGACATGGGCGAGGCCCGCGAGGGCGAGGAGATCGTGCGCTGCGACCTGTCCGACAAGGCGGCCGTGATCTCCCTGCTGGAGGGCGTGGAGGCGGTGCTGCACTTCGGCGGCATCTCCACCGAGAGCAATTTCGAGGCCATCATGGCGGCCAACATCCAGGGCACGTACAACCTGTACGAGGCCGCGCACAAGGCCGGCACCCGCCGCATCGTGTTCGCCAGCTCCAACCACACGATCGGTTTCCACAAGGTGACCGAGGTGCTGGACGCCGACAGCCCGACCCGCCCGGACAGCATGTACGGCATCAGCAAGGTGTTCGGCGAGCAGCTGGCGCGCTATTACTTCGACCGCACCGGCATCGAGACCGTGTGCCTGCGCATCGGCTCCTCCTTCCCCGAGCCGAAGAATCCGCGCATGATGCGCACCTGGCTGAGCTACGACGACCTGGTGGAGGCGCTGCGCTGCTCGCTGATGGCGCCGCGCGTCGGCCACGCCATCCTGTACGGCCAGTCGAACAACGAGGCGGTGTGGTGGGACAACAGCAAGGCCGCCTTCATCGGCTTCAAGCCCAAGGACAGCTCGGAGCAGTTCAAGCACCTGTTCCCGGACACCGGCGCCTATCCCGAGAAGGACGACGCCGCGACCCTGTACCAGGGCGGCGGTTTCGTCAACGACGGTCCGCAGTACGTCTAAGCCCGCGCTCCGGCGCCGGGGCGGTCAGCCGGCCTGGATGGCCAGCACCGCCCCGTTGTACGCCGCGTGCACCAGCATCGGCGCCAGCAGCGACTTGCAGCGCTCGTAGGCCCAGGCGGTGCACAGGCCCAGCACGAACACGGGCATGATCGCCGTCGAGGGATGGACGATGGCGAACAGCGCCGCGCTGCCCAGCGCGGCCGGCCAGGCGCCCGCCAGGCGGCGCAGGCCGTTGTGGATCAATCCCCTGAAAATGAATTCCTCGAACACCGGCGCCGCGCACACCGAGAGCGCGACCAGCCAGCGCAGCTCGGACGGCGGCTTCGCCGGCCACCATTGGGTCTCGCGTATCAGCGCCAGGTAGCCCGCCCCGAACAGCACGGCCACCGCCGCCGCCGCCAGGCCGTGGCGCGTCGCCGCGCCCAGCGCCGCCGCCTTGCCGCCCGCGTCCGCGTGCAGCACCTCGGGCACGCCGCCGGTCTTGTGGCGCCAGTAGACCAGCCGCGTGAGCGCGTACACGGCGGCGCCGGCGATGGCGAAGGCGTACACCGTGTGGTACAGGCCCGTGTGCCCGTCCCGGGCCAGCAACATCCGCCCCAGGGCCTGCAGCACGAAGAACAGCGTGGCCGCGATCAGCCCGTCGGACAGCGCCACGCGCGCCGGCGGCGAGGCCGCCGGATCGAGCAGGTAGGGCAGCTCGTCGCGCGCCTTCTGCCACAGGGCCAGCGACAGCGAACCGGTGAGGATCACGATGGTCACGCTTTGTATCCATTCCGGCGCGTACAGCGCGTAGACATACAGGCTGCACAGCATCAGGTAGAGGTAGGAGTAGCTGGGGCGGATGCGCGCCTGCAGTTCCTGCGCCATGGGATCGCAGGCGAAGATGCCCAGCGAGACGGCGATGCCGGTGTAGATGGGGATGCCGGCCAGCGCGATGGCCGCCAGGCCCGCCAGTCGCCAGTCGAAGACGGGCGAGTAGGCCAGGCCGACGCCGAACACGATCAAGGGGTAGAGCAGGGCCAGCGCGCCCCACAGCTGCGCCTTCTCCTTCAGCATGGCCTCGATGGAGCGGGGGAAGGTGTACAGCATCCACAGCGCGTTGCCCTCCGTGTTCAGCGTCTGGAAGGCCGACAGCATCAGCACATAGCTGCCGATGCCGAAGGCGATCGCCGCCATCAGCTGCTGGTTTTCGCCGATCAGCGTGACGCTGCTGAGCTGACCGTTGAACAGCAGCTGGCTGCCCACGATCACCACCGGCACCAGCAGGCTCTGGACCAGGAAGGCGCGGTCGCGGCCGAGCAGGCGCAGTTCGCGCCGCTGCAAGGTGGTGCCGACGCGCCAGCGGGGCGCGGCGGCGTCGTCCAGCGCCGCCTGGCCGCCGGCCGCCGCGCGGCCGGCCTCGCGCGCGCCGCTGGCCACCACGCCGTGGCGCAGCTGGTGCTTCAGCAGCGCCACCCCGGCCCACAGCAGCGCGGCGCTTTGCGCCAGCAGCAGCGCGGCGGCGCCCCACGCCTGCGCCGCGCCGCGGTCGGTCAGCGCCCGCACGGCCAGGCCGGGCGGGGTCCACAAGGTCCAGGCGGGGAAGGCGCGCGCCCAGTCCATGGTGAAGGAATTGTTGGACCAGATCGAATACGAGATCGCCATGTACATCAGCGGCATGCACAGCAGCGACGCCATGGCCTGCAGGTTGCGCAGCTGCGACGGCGGCAGCGACAGGCGCAGGCCGGTGTCGGCCAGCGTGCGCGCCAGCGCGGCGAGCCCCAGCAGCACGAAGGCGACGGCGGCGCCCATCGGCGGCGCCAGCCAGCCGTGGCCCGCGTACCAGGCCAGCATGGAGCAGGTGGGCCATAGCGCCAGGATGCCGCCGGGGTTGGCGACGCTGCGCTCCAGCAGCCGGCCCCACAGCAGCGTGCCGCGCCGCACCGGCAGCGTGACCAGCCACTCCAGGTCCCAGTCGGCCTGGGCCAGTTCGCGGCTGCCCAGCGGCAGCAGGAAGCTCACCAGCCAAAGCAGCAGCAGCACCAGCGTGGCGGCGGCCGCCAGCGCGGGGCTGAAGGGCGCCGCGTGCAGGCTGGCGCCGATGGCGGCCATGGCCTGCTCCCGCGGCGCCTGGGACAGGGCCGCCGCGCAGTGGCCGGCGTGGTCGATCTTGCAGTGCAGGTTCAACAGCGAGGTGCGCGACACGTTGGCGAAGGTGAACAGCATGCCGAACGCCACCAGCGGCGCCAGGATCCAGCGCGCGCCGCGCTTGCCGCCGGTGGCCGAGCGGCTCTTGGCGTTGGCGCCCTTGCGGCCCTGGAAGGCCGAGAACATGTTCAGGATGCGCAGCAGGCGCAGGCGCGCCAGCAGCCACATGGCGCCGGCGGCGCCGGGGGCGCCGGAGGGGACGGGGCCGCTCATCGCGCCGGCTCGCCGGCTTCGTCGGTGATCTTCAGGAACACCTCCTCCAGCGAGCCGTCGTCGGAGGCCGCGGCGCGCAGCTCCTCCAGCGTGCCGCTGGCCACCAGCGCGCCGCGGTGGATGATGCCCACGCGGTCGCACATGCGTTCGGCCATGTCCAGCAGGTGGGTGGAGACGAAGATGGTGGTGCCCGAGGCGGCCGCCGCCAGCAGGCGTTCCTGCACGTCGCGCGAGGCGCGCGGGTCGAGGCCGTTGATCGGCTCGTCCAGGATCAGCACCTTGGGATTGTGGATCAGCGCGCACGCCAGGCCGAGCTTCTTCTTCATGCCCATCGAATAGTTGACGGCGAATTCCTCGGTCACCTCCTCCAGGCCCAGTTCGCGCAGCAGGCGGTGCGCGCGGCCGGCCGCCTCGGAGCGCGAGAAGCCGTGCATCTCGCCGACGAATTGCAGGATCTCGCGGCCGCGCAGGTAGTCGTAGAAGATGGGCGTGTCGGGCAGGTAGCCGACGTGGCGCTTGACCTCGGCCGCGTCGGCGTGGCAATCGAGGCCGTCCACCAGCACCCGGCCCGCGCTGGGCTGCAGTATGCCCATCAGCATGCGGATGGTGGTGGTCTTGCCGGCCCCGTTGGGACCGAGGAAGCCGAACACCTCGCCGCGCTTCACGCTCAGCGTGAAGGGTTTGACGGCCTCGTAGCCGCCGTAGGATTTGGACAGTCCCTGGAATTCGATCATCGCCGCCTCGCCGCATGCTGAAAAGTTTGCATGGATTATAAGGGCGGGGCGGCGCCCCGGTGACCGGCCGGGGAATTAATCTCCCAGCGCCATGCCGAAACGCTCGGTGCGCGGCAGCCAGTTGCCCTGGATGTCGGCCGACACCAGCACGCGCTCGGCGCGGCCGATCAGCAATTCGCGCGGCACCAGGCCGATGTAGCGCGAATCGACGCTGTTGTTGCGGTTATCGCCCAGCATCAGGTACTGGCCGGCAGGCACTTGCATGGCGGGGAAGTCGCGCTTGGCGCTGGCCACCTGCGGCAGCAGCTGGATGCGGCGTTCGCTGCCGCCGGCGCTCTCGGTCAGTTGCACGGCCTGCAGCTGGCCGACGTTGGCGATGGCCTCCAGCGCGTCGGCCGGCATGCTGTAGGAAGCGGGCTTGCCGTTGATGGTCAACTGGTCGTCCCGCATCGAGA
The DNA here is from genome assembly GCF_900116645.1 of Pseudoduganella namucuonensis. Taxonomy (GTDB): domain Bacteria; phylum Pseudomonadota; class Gammaproteobacteria; order Burkholderiales; family Burkholderiaceae_D; genus Rugamonas; species Rugamonas namucuonensis. The sequence continues at coordinate 264,444 of NZ_FPBO01000001.1, forward strand.
TGGTGTCGCCGGGCAGGGCGATCACGCGCTTGATCAGGCGGGTCTTGTCCTTGGGCGAGGAGAAGGTGACGATGTCGCCGCGCTGCGGCTCGCCCAGGTGGGTCACGACCACGTCGGTCAGCGGCACTTTCAGGTCGTAGGCGAGGCGGTTCACGAACACCACGTCGCCCTCCAGCAGGTTGGGGTGCATGGAACCGGACGGGATCGGGTTCCAGTCGGCGACGGCGGTGCGGAACAGGCCAAACAGCATCAGGAACATGATGAAGCCTTTGTTGGCGCGCATCCAATTTTTCATTGTTATCTCCGCAATGGGTTTGTGTTGGAACATCATCTGCGGCCAATCTTAATTGGCGCTTAGGCGTCCGGGCCGAAGGCCCGCAGCATCTTGCGCTGGCCGTTGGGCGGCACGGACAGCGCGCGGCTGTCCAGGTCCCGCTCCACCCAGCCGCGCTCGAGCGCCAGCCGCAGCAGGGCCGCGCCCAGCGCGCCGCCGATGTGCGGGGTGCGCTCGCTCCAGTCCAGGCAGGGACAGGCGAAACGGCGGCGCAGCTTGCGCAGCGAGGGCACGTCCATGCCGAGGCCTTCGCAGCCCCGTTCGCCCAGCGGCGTCAGCGTGTACTCCTTGCCGGCGGCGGGCGCCAGCCAGCCCTGCGCGGCGAGTTGGTCGTGCAGCCGCACGGCGACGGCGCCTGCCATGTGGTCGTAGCAGGTGCGCGCGTGGCGCAAACGGTCCGGCGTGTTGGGCTTGAACGGCGCGCGCGGCACGCCCGCCACCACCAGCAGCGCCTCCAGCGCGGCGGCCACCTCGGCGTCCGCCAGCTGGTAGTAGCGGTGCTTGCCCTGCGCCAGCAGCCGCACCAGGCGCTCGTCCCTCAGGCGCGCCAGGTGGGCGCTGGCGGTGGAGGGGCTCACCTCGGCCACGATGGACAGCTCGGTGCTGGTGCGGGCGTGGCCATCGAGCAGGCAGCACAGCATGCGCGCGCGAGCCGGTTCGGCGATGGCGCCGGCGATGCGGGCCAGGTGATTGTCTGCATCCATGATTCGGTCCGGGGCGAATTGTTGTTGCGGTTTTCGCAGGATACTGCACACATCGACATATGCAAAGGAGGGCGGGATGCACGCCATGGACGACGACATTCCACACGCGATCGCCGCGGTCACCCATCGGGACCCCTATCCCTGGTACGCGCGGCGGGCTGCGCGTGACGGGCTGTTTTACGACCGCGAGTTGCGGCTGTGGGTCGCGGCCAGTGCGCGGGCGGTGGGCGAGGTGCTGGCGCACGCGGATTGCCGCGTGCGTCCGCCGGCCGAGCCGGTGCCCGCCGCGATCGCGGGCGGCGCGGCGGGACAGGTGTTCGGGGCGCTGGTGCGCATGAACGACGGCGAGCGGCACGCCGTGCCCGGGCTGGCACTGCGGCGCGCGCTGGCGGCGCTGGACGCGGCCGCGGCGCGCCAGCGGGCCGCGCGGGTGGCCGCCGGGCTGGCGTCCGTGCACGACTTGCGCGCGCCGGATGGCTTGTCGGCCTGGATGTTCGGCGTGCCGGTGCGCACCGTCGCCAGCCTGCTGGGTTTTCCCGACACGGAGTTGCCGCGGGTGGCGGTGTGGATGGGGGAGTTCGTCGCCTGCCTGTCGCCGCTCAGCGGCGCCGAACAGATAGACCTCGCGCACGGCGCGGCGCTGGCGCTGCTGGACGGTTTCAGCGCGCTGACGCGGTCCGGCGCCGCCGCGCCGGGCAGCCTGCTGGCGCTGGTGGCCGCCGAGGCCGAGGCGGCGGGCTGGGACCATGGTCGGGCGATACTGGCCAACCTGGTCGGCTTGCTGTCGCAGACCTACGAGGCGACGGCGGGGCTGATCGGCAACAGCGTCGTGGCGCTGCTGCGCGAGCCGGGGCGGGCCTCGGCCGGCTGCGACGCGCTGGTCCTCGGCGTGATGCGCGACGATCCGCCTATCCAGAACACGCGCCGCTTCATGGCGTGCGCGACTCAAGTGTGCGGCGTCCAGCTCGAGGCCGGGCAGGCCATCTTGCTGCTGCTCGCCGCGGCCGGCCGCGACGTCGCCGGCGCCGCGCATTCCCAGGGCGGCTCGTCGCGTCCATACGGCTACGGCCGGGGCGTCCACGCGTGCCCCGGCGACGCGCTGTCGCTGAACATCGCCTCGGCCGCGCTGGAGGCGCTGCTGGAGCGCGCGCCGCCGGCCAATATGGACTGGCGCTACCGGCCCTCGGTCAACGCCCGCGTCCCTGAATTCATCCACCGCAAGGAGACAGCATGATCGCCGTTATTTTCGAAGTCTGGCCGCGCGCTGAGCGCAAGCAGGAATACCTCGACATCGCCGCGTCGTTGCGGCCCTTGCTGGAAGAGGTGGACGGCTTCATTTCCATCGAGCGCTTCGAGAGCCTGAGCCAGCCCGGCAAGCTGCTGTCGCTGTCCTTCTTCCGCGACGAGGCGGCCGTCGCGCACTGGCGGCGGCTGGAGGCGCACCGCGCGGCGCAGTCGGCCGGCCGCGCGTCCATCTTCGACGACTACCGCCTGCGCATCGCCGGCGTGGTGCGCGACTATGGCCTGCGCGAGCGCGAACAGGCCCCCGCCGACAGCCGCGAGCGGCATCAGGCGCCGCCGCCGCGCGGGTGAGTCCGCGTCAATACTTCCAGCTCAGCGTGGCGCTGGCGTTGCGCGGGGCCGCGTAGTAACCCTGGCTCCAGTAAAGGCTGGTCAGGTACTTCTTGTCCGTGACGTTGTTCAGGTGGACGGCCAGGCTGACCTGCTTGCCCAGCTCGTACTGCGCCATCAGTCCCAGCGTGGCGTAGGCGTCCTGACGGATGACGGTGCCGCCGCCCTCGTCGCGGTGGATGTCGTCCTGCCAGTTGGCATTGGCGCCCACCTTCAGTTGGGGCAGCGCCTGGTAGGTCGCCGACAGGCGCAGCGTGCGGCGCGGCAGATAGGTCTTGACGGCCTGGCCGGCGGCGTCCTCGATCGACAGCACGGTGAAGCCGGCGCTGGCCTGCAGCCCCCGCGCCAGTTCGCCGGACAGGTCCAGTTCCACGCCTTGCGATTCCGCGTCCACGCCACGGTAGTAGGCCTTGGCGCCTGTCATGCCGGCCTGCTCGGCGGTGTTGCGCTGGCGCGTCTTGAACACGGAAGCGGCCGCGTTCAGGCGCTGCTCGAACCACGCGGCCTTCACGCCCACTTCGGCGTTCTTGCCGTGCATGGGCCGCAGCGTCTGGCCGGCGGCGTCGGTTTCGCTCTGCGGGTTGAAGATCTCCGTGTAGCTGCCGTACAGCGCAACGTCCCGGCCCAGGTCGTAGACCAGGCCCGCGTAGGGCGTGCTCTTGCTGGCGGACTTGAACTGGCTGGCGCCATAGGCGGTGCCGGCGCTGTCGGCCTTGGTGCGGTTGATGCCGGCGATCAGCTTGACGCCGTCGGAGAGATTGAAGCGCGCCGCCGCGAAGGCGCTCTTGCGCTTGTCCTCGTAGGCGCTGCCGTCGGTGTAGGCGTCCCACGCCGGTTCCGGGTAGGCGCCGGTCCAGTCCCGCAGCGACGGCAGCGGCGTGCCTATGCCCTGGCCGTAGTGCGAAATGTCCTGGATGGTGGATTTGGACCAGGCGCCGCCGAAGCTGACCTCGTGCTGGCGGCCGCCCAGCGAGAACGGGCCGCCGGCGCTGGCGTTGAACAGGGTCTGCTTGTTGTCCGAGTCGTACAGCGAGGGATAGGCGTACAGGCCCAGGCCGGTCGCGCGGTCGGGCGTGCCGTACACGTAGAACAATTTGCCGCGCTGCTCGGCCGTGTTGCGCGACAGCGTGGCGCGCGCCCGCCAGCCGTCGCCGAACTGGTGTTCCAGCTCGGCGAAGCTGCGCTTGTCGCCGGTCTTGTTGCGGGCCCAGGTGGTGGAGGTGCTGGTTCCCGTGTCGTAGTCGGTGGCGCCGCCGTCGGTGTAGTACAGCGGCAGCGCGCCCCACAGGCCGCCGCGGGTCTTGTTGGTCTGGCTGGCGTGGCCGACGGTCAGGGTGCCGCCGGGAGCGAAGCGCGCCTCGACGACGCCGTAGACCACGTCGCGCTCGGCCGAGTAGCGGTCCAGGTGCGAGTCGCCCTCTTGGCGCACCGCCACCACGCGGCCGGACACGGTGCCGGACTCGTTCAGCGCGCCGGAAATGTCGGCCTGCACGCGGCGCTTGTCCCACGAGCCGATGGTGGCGGCGGCCGAGGCCTGAAGCATGCCGGTGGGGCGCTTGCGGATGAAGTTGACGGTGGCGGACGGATTGCCGGTGCCCGACATCAGGCCGTTGGCGCCGCGCACGATGTCGATGCGCTCGTACAGGGCGGTGTCGATCTCGCCGCCCACGTTGCCGAACACGAAGGGCACGCCGACGCCGTCGTACTGGAAATTGGTCACGTCGAAGCCGCGCGCGGTGTAGTAGGTGCGGTCCGTTTCGATCTTCTCCACGGTGACGCCGGTGCCCTGTTGCAGCACGTCGCTGATGCTGTTGAGCTGGAAGTCGTCCATTTGCGCACGCGTGACCACGGACACCGCCTGCGGCGTGTCGCGCAGCGACAGGTCCAGCGGGGCCGACGAGGCGGTCTTGCGGACGGTGTAGCCATCCGCCGCCTCGCCCTTGACGACCACGGTGGGCATCACGCCCGCGTCCGGCGCGGCGGGCTCCTCGGCGGCGAGGGCGGCGCCGCACAGCAGGGCGGCGGCGAGGGCGAACGGATGGAGGCGGAGCTTCGGCATGGTTTTCTATAAATACAAATGATAATGATTCGCATTATATATGAAACCGGAGAGCGAGCTGAGCCCCATTTGGGGCCTGGCCCTAAATGGGGCTCAGCTCGCTTGGTTCGCGCGGGTTAGTGGGCTTTTTTCTGGACCAGGGCGCTGCCGACGCCGTGGCGCTTGCCTTCGCTGACGGCGGTGACGGTGCCGTCGGCGTTGAACACCAGAGCGTTGGCGGCGCCGATCTCTTCCTGGCCGGCGCTCCAGCGCTGGCCGTATTTCGCCAGCGCCTGGGCCGCCGCCGTGCCGGTGTAGCCGGGCTCGACGCTGGTGGCGGCGCCGTTGCGCTCGGACAGGCGCGGCGCGTCCACCGCCTGGTCCATGGACATGCCGAGGTCGACGTGGTTGACGATGGTTTGCAGCACCGTCGTGATGATGGTGGCGCCGCCCGGGCTGCCGATCGAGAACGCGGGCTTGCCGTTCTTGAACGCCAGGGTCGGCGACATGCTGCTGCGTGGCCGCTTGCCGGCCTCGGGCACGTTGGGGTGCGGGCCGCTGAAGTCGAAGTCGGTCATCTCGTTGTTCAGCAGGAAGCCGTAGCCCGGCACCGTGATGCCGCTGCCGCCCCAGGATTCGATGGTGAAGGTGTAGGCGACGATGTTGCCGTCCTTGTCCGAGACCGTCAAGTGGGTGGTATGCGCGCCCTCGGCCAGTAGCTTGCTGGCCGGCGGACGCAGCGGCACGCTCTGGTCCTGCTGGAAGGGATAGGGATCGCCCGCCGCCGCGTGGCCGGCGGCGGCGCGGTCCGGGGCTATCAGCTCGCGGCGGCGCGCGGCGTAGTCCTTGCTGGTCAGGCCCTGCACCGGCGCCTCGACGTATTCCGGATCGGCCAGATAGGCGTTGCGGTCGGCGAAGGCCAGCCGGCTGGCTTCCAGGTAGAGGTGTTCGACCTTGTCGCGCGGCATGGATTTCAGGTCGTAGCCTTCCAGGATGTTGAGCGCCTCGGCCACGGCCACGCCGCCGCTGCTGGGCAAGGGCATGCCGTACAGCTCGTAGCCGCGATAGGTCGAGCGCAGCGGCTGGCGCAGGCGCGCCTCGTAGTTGGCCAGGTCGGCCATCGTCATGCCGCCGGGACGCGCGCCGCCGCCCGGCTGGTTGACGGTGTCGACGATGGCGCGCGCGATTCTGCCCTCGTAGAAGACCTTGACGCCGCCTGCGGCCAGTTCGCGGTAGGCCTGCGCCAGTTCCGGATTGCGCAGCGTGCTGCCGGCCGGCAGCGGCTTGCCGCTTTTCAGGTAGAGCTTGGCGCTGGCGGGAAAGCGCGACAACTTGCGCTCATTCTCCGCGATCATGCGCGTAAAGTTGCCGTTCACCGTGAAACCCTCGGAGGCGATCCGGATCGCCGGCTGCAGCACCCGTTTCATGGTCATGGAGCCGTAGCGGTCCAGCGCCTCGTGCCAGCCGCGCACCGTGCCCGGCACGCCCACCGACATGCCGCTCTCGACCACCTCGTCGAACGGCAATTCCTTGCCGTCCCGCTGGAACTCGGTGGGCTTGAAGCTGGCCGGCGCGGTTTCGCGGTGGTCGATGGTGATCACGCGCTTGTCCTTGGCCAGGTAGATCATCATGAAACCGCCGCCGCCGATGCCGCAACTGAAGGGATCGGTCACGCCCAGCGCCGCGGCGGCGGCGACCGCCGCGTCCACGGCGTTGCCGCCCTGGTTCAGGATGGCGAGCGCCGCCTGCGACGCGGGATCGCTGATGGTGGCGACGGCGCCGCCGAAACCGGTCGCGACCGGGCTTTTGGCCCAGGCGGCCGGCGCGCAGGCCTGCGCGACGATGATGGTGGAAACGAGGAGGGTGGGGAGGATACGGTGTGGAGTGCTGGTTCTCTGCATGGTGCTCACTTGGGCTCACTTATGGTGGCTAGGAAATATCCACCCTGAAGCTTACCCGATAAGCCGGCGGCGGCGCATGCATCGCCGGGGGCTCGGCCGGTTCCACCGTGCCCAGGGTGAAGCGCAAGCCCTGCTGCGTCACGGTGTTGCTGCCTCCCGGCATGTCCTCGGCCAGCACGAAGTTGCTGCTGACTCCGTTGTTTGTGAGTACAAAACTGTAGCTGACATAGCCGGCCCACACGCAGACGGCGCCCTTCTTGCAGCGGCTGTCGTTCACGCGCTCCAGCTTGACGCTGACGTTGGGGCCCAGTTCCACGCTCTGGCCCGGCGTCAACACATAGGTGGCGCTGGTGCGCTGGGCGGGGGCCGTCGGCGGCGTGGCTTCCGCCGTGCTTTGGCTGATGCCGCAGGCGGCGACGATGGCCGCGCAGACGAGCGCGACGGTCAGGCTGATGATTCTATGCTGCATATGGTTCTCCTGGCTGGCCGGATGAAAACGGCTGTCGGGCAGAAATATTAGCTAAAACACATCAAACATGGCGCACGCTTGCGCAAAAACAAAAGGGGCCGGGGTCATTGTGCATGACCCCGGCCCCTTTGAACATACGTCATTAAACGTAGGCGGCGAGCGCGCCTTTCATTTTCTTCAGCGCGGCCGCTTCGATCTGGCGGATGCGCTCGGCCGACACGCCGAACTCGTCGGCCAGCGTGTGCAGCGTGGCGCCGGAGCCGTCGTCGTTGGCCAGCCAGCGCGCTTCGACGATGCGGCGGGAGCGCGGATCGAGCTTGCCCAGCGCGGTTTCCAGCCCTTCCGATTGCAGGCGGGTCACTTGTTCCGCCTCCAGCACGCGGGTCGGCTCGCTCTGCTCGGACGACAGATAGGCGATGGGGGCGAATTTGTCGTCCTCGTCGTCGGTCGGCGATTCCAGCGCGATGTCGCGGCCGCTCAAACGCGTTTCCATCTCGATCACTTCCTCGCGCTTCACGTCCAGCACCTTGGCCAGCTGGTCGATCTGGGCCGGCGTCATCGCGTCCAGGCCTTGCTTGTGGCTGCGCAGGTTGAAGAACAGCTTGCGCTGGGCCTTGGTGGTGGCCACCTTGACCAGGCGCCAGTTCTTCAGGATGTATTCATGGATCTCGGCCTTGATCCAGTGCATCGCGTACGACACCAGGCGCACGCCCTGGTCGGCGTCGAAACGCTTGACCGCTTTCATCAGGCCGATATTGCCTTCCTGGATCAGGTCGGCGTGCGGCAGGCCGTAGCCGAGGTAGCCGCGCGCGATCGACACCACCAGGCGCAGGTGCGACAGCACCAGTTCCTGGGCGGCGCCCAGATCGTTGTTGTTCTTCAGGTTGCGGCCCAGGCGGACCTCTTCTTCCTGGGTGAGCATAGGCAGGCGGTTCACCGCCGAAATGTAGGCGTCCAGGTTACCCAGGTTGCCAGTGAACCCGAGGCCGAGTGCGTTTTTGCTGGCAGGTACCAGCGCGGCAGGTGCGGTCATCGTCGTCATTTTCATTTCCTCGCTCTAGGTATTGCTTTTTTTGTACGTCCACCGCGGCGGAGTGCCGGGCATAGACAGTTACGGAGTGCATACTGCTCCACACTTCTTAAAGCATGCTTAACTTGCTTGTAAGCATGTAAAGTCGTGATGTCGGACATATATTAGCACTCTCGATCGATGAGTGCCAATCCCAGAATCTATGACCTTGATAGCAATAATGCTATTAGTTGAACGCACCCGATGCTTTGCATTAAACGCCGACACAAATGCACGAGCTTTGCGCTGAATCAAACACGGTCAGAATAGTGGCGGAAGGGCTTGAAAACTGTGCGGGAACGCACGCAGCGGCGGATTGCGCCGCGCCGCGTGGTGGGCACTTGCTTGGGATTAATTCAGGCGGGCCAAATGGCGTTGCACGGACAGCACGGCGCCCACCAGGCCCAGGCTGGCGGACAGGGCCAGCAGCAGGACCATGGGCGCCGGTTCCAGCGGCGCCAGCTGGAATTCGGACGCGTACAGCCGCGCGAACTCGGCGATGGCCGTGTTCAGCGGCCGCAGCGCCAGCGCCACCGCGCCCAGCGCCACGGCGCCCGCGCACAGGCCCAGCAGCGCGCCGGTGTAATAGAAGGGCCGGTGGATGAAGGTGTCGGTGGCGCCGATCAGCTTGGACACCAGGATTTCCTCGCGCTGCGTCAACACCTGCAGGCGGATGGTGTTGAACACCACGGCCACCACCACCGTGCCCAGGGTCGCGGCCAGCAGCAGCAGCGCCAGCTTGAGCACGCCGATCAGCGCGGCCAGGCGCTTGACCCAGGCCGAATCGATCTGCACCGTGTCCACGCCCGGCAGGGCGCGCATGCCGTCGGCCAGCAGGTCGACGTCGATGCCGGCGGCCGCGCTGCGGAAGGCGTCCAGCTTGACGATGTAGCTGTCCGGCAGCGGATTGTCGCCCAGCGTGGCCAGCACCTCGGCCAGGCCGCTCTTGTCCTTCAGGCTGTCCAGCGCCTTTTCGCGCGGCACGAAGATGATCTTGGCGTCCCGCGCCAGCTCGCGCAGCGGCGAGGCGAGGGCGGCGGCCTGCTCGCGCGGCGTGTCCTGCTTGAGGAAGATGCTGATTTCCGGATCGACCGACATCTGCTCGGACAGCGGACGCACATTGTCCAGCAAGGTCATGCCCATGAAGGGCAGGGCCAGCGCGATCGCCACCACCAGGATGTTGAACAGGAAACTGCCCGGCGCGCGGCGCAGATGCACCAGCGCGGCGGCCAGTGCGAAGCCGTGTTGGCGGAACCAGTTGCTCATGCCGCCGCTCCCGCGCCAGCTCCGGCGGCGCTGGCCGCGCCGGCGTCCTCCAGCTGGCCCTGCCGCAGGTGGATCACCCGCGCGGCGGCGTCCAGCACCTGCTCGTCGTGGGTGGAGATCAGGCAGGTGACGCCCACCGAATGGAAGGCCTTCAACGCGTCGAACACGCGTTCGGCGCTGGCGCGGTCCAGGTTGGCGGTGGGCTCGTCGGCCAGGATGATCTGCGGCCGGTTGACGATGGCGCGCGCGATCGACACGCGCTGCTGTTCGCCGCCGGACAGGGCCAGCGGCGAGGCGCCGGCGCGGTCGGCCAGGCCCACCTTGTCGAGCGCGGCGCGGGCGCGCTGCTCGGCCTGGGCGCGCGGGGCGCCGGTCACCATCAGCGGCATCATCACGTTGGCGAGGATGGAGCGGTCGGCCAGCAAGCGCTGCTCCTGGAAGATCAGGCCCAGGTTGCGCCGCAGGAAGGGCACGCCGGCCGCTTTCAGCTTGCCGATGTCCTGGCCGTTGACGATGACCTTGCCCGAGCTGGGGCGTTCCATCGCGGCGATCATTTTCAGCAGGGTGGACTTGCCGGCGCCCGAGGGGCCGGCCAGGAACACCAGTTCGCCTTTTTCCACCGTCAGCGTGACGTCGCGCAGGGCGGTGGCGTCGGCCGAGTACTGTTTCGAGACATGCTGGAATTCAATCATGCGCGCTTCCCTTAGCCCAGCAGGGCTTCGACGAATTCCGTGGCGTTGAACGGCTGCAAGTCCTCGATGCGCTCGCCGATGCCGATGAAGTACACGGGCACCGGACGCACGCGGGCGATGGCGGCGATCACGCCGCCCTTGGCCGTGCCGTCCAGCTTGGTGATGATCAGGCCGGACAGGCCCAGCGCGTCGTCGAAGGCCTTCACCTGGGCCAGCGCGTTCTGGCCGGTGTTGCCGTCGATTACCAGCAGCGTCTCGTGCGGGGCGCCCTCCATGCCCTTGCCGATCACGCGCTTGACCTTCTTCAGTTCCTCCATCAGGTGCAGCTGGGTCGGCAGGCGGCCGGCGGTGTCGATCATGACGACGTCGATGCCGCGCGCCTTGGCCGACTGCACCGCGTCGTACGACACGGCGGCCGGATCGCCGGATTCCTGCGAGATCACGGTGACATTGTTGCGTTGACCCCACACCATCAGTTGCTCGCGCGCGGCGGCGCGGAAAGTGTCGCCCGCGGCCAACAGTACCGACTGGTTGTGCGTCTGCATGTGCTTGGCCAGCTTGCCGATGGTGGTGGTCTTGCCGGCGCCGTTGACGCCGGAAATCATCATCACCAGCGGCTGGTGGCGGCCCAGCTCGAACGGCTTTTGCAGCGGGCTCAGCAGGTCGATCATCAGCGTTTTCAGCGCGGCCTTGACGGCGGCCGCGTCCAGCAGCTTGTCCTCCTTGACCTTGCGCCTGAGCGCGTCCAGCAGGTACTGGGTGGCGTCGATGCCGGCGTCGGACATCAGCAGGGCCGCCTCCAGCTCGTCGTACAGGTCCTCGTCGATCTTGGCGCCGACGAACAGCACCGACAGGTTGGCCGAGGTTTTGGACAGGCCGGCCTTCAGGCGCGTCATCCACGACGGCTTGTCCTGCTCGGTGGCGGGGGCGGCGAAGGGGGCGAAGGGGGCGGACACCGAAGCGGGCGCCTGGCTGGGCGCGGGCGCCGGCGCGGCGGGCGCTACGGTGGGGGCGGCGGTGGCCGCGGCCGCTTCTGGCGCGGCGGCGGGCGTTTCTGGCTGGGCAGGTTTTTTCTTGAAGAAACTGAACATGGGTGTGCGGTAGAGGGCTTCAAGCGGAAAGTCCGGCCAAGGCCGGACTGGAGATCAGCCGGTATTCTACCAGAGCGCGCGGCCGCGTCCCGGGGCGCGGCGGCTCAGACCTGGCCGCGCACCCGCTGGCGCCAGTCCGCGATGCCGCCGGCGATCTCGGGCAGGTGATAGACGCGGATGAACGCCGGGGGACGCTTGCGCAGGGCGGAGCAGCTGCCGCCGGCCCAGATCTCGACCGAATCGGGCAGCCGGGCGCGCAATTCCTTCAGGCCGTCCAGCGCCTGGCGGGGATTCATCGAGGCCGACAGCGACAGCGCCACGATGTCAGCGCCCAGGCTGGAGGCGGCGTCGGCGATGTCCGGCACCGGCGTCTGGATGCCCAGCGAGATCGCGTGCGCGCCCTCGGCGGCGAACAATGCCTCGGCCATCAGCAGGCCCAGGCCATGGCGTTCCTGCGGCAGCGTGGTCAGCAGGATGCGGGGACGCGGCGCGCCGTTGTGGCTGGCGTTCGCCTGCGGCACCGAGAAGATCGCGCTACGCATCACCATCTGCAGCGATTCCGCGAACAAATGCTCCTCGAACACCGCGAAGCGGCCGGAGGCCCAGGCGTCGCCCACCAGCACGGTGAGCGGCGTGACGAGGTCGATGACGAAGCTTTTCAAGCCCATCACCAGCAGCGCCTGCGACAGCTTGCGGCGCAAGGCGTCCATCTGGTGCGATTTGCACAAGTCGAGGTAGACCTGGAGTTCGGGATGCTGGGTGCGGGCGCGCGCCTTGCCGCTGTCGGCGACTTTTTCCGCCAGCGCCTGCAATTCCTCGGGGCTGTACTGGATGACCTTGCCCGGACGGAAACCGAGGTCGATCAGCCGCTTGACCAGGCGCAGTTTGACCACCTGTTCCGTCGGGTAGACGCGCTCGCCGAACGGATCGCGCAGCGGCTGAGGGAAGTCGTAACGGCGCTCCCAGACACGCAAGGTTTCCTTGGCGACGCCGGTATCGCGCTCAACGTCACTGATCGTACTGGGGACTGTCAAAGATGGGGCCTCAGTGTTCATATTGCTCGAATGCGGCCACCGGCTTCATGGTCGCGCTGTGTTACGGGGGGCGGAGCCCTTGTTGGGAGTGCATTCTACATTCGTTTCGAGCGGGAAAGTGGCGCGTCCAAATGCGGTTTTCCACCATGAGCGTCCCTATGAAACCCCTTGTCCACGACACACGGTGGCCATCGATACCAATCTGCAAGAATATGCGGAATGTCATCATTTTGTCATAGACAAGAAACTTCAAAAATAAGCGAAAAAATTTGGAAAATTGTTGTTCTACGTCAATAAAACGGCGGGTGGGATGCGCGTGGTCGCTGATGGGCTCAATTACACGATAGGACGCGCGCGGCGGCCGTCAAGGGGGCACGCACTATATTTGTCGAATGATGGGCCGAACGGCCCAAAACCCATGCCTGAACGGCCTAGCATTGCTATTGCGGAAAATACTTATAACAAATGAATACAAGCAAAAATGCTAGGTTTGAGGTATAAATAATGCGATTTAGCTCAATTTGCCGATTGGTCTACAGTTCCTCGACGACTCGCAAAACGGGCGAAAACAGTGGCCGCAAGGGGCACACCGGTGAAATGTTGACACTTGATTCAATGTCGAAGCGCCAGTATAGTGCCGCCTCCGGAGCCTTGGAGCTCCGTACGAAAAAGCCGGAATCGATGGCGACGGCCACCAAAAAAAGTGAGTGTGTGTTTCATATCCGAGACAGCACAGAGGCAACCGGGGAGTGCCCTCACGCATAAGTAGCTCCCGCATAACGGGTGCTGAGAAAAGTACAGAATTTAAGCCGTGGCAGTCTGGCTTTACCTATTTTTGCAACACAAACTGAAGGAAACTCTAATGAAAAAAACTCTGATCTCCATCGCAGTTCTGGGTGCAATGAGCAATGTCGCTCTCGCGCAAACCAACGTGACCATCTACGGTATCGTCGATGCCGGCCTGGTGAGCGAGCGCGGCGGCAAAGCCGGTAATGTAACCAAGGTAAGCAGCGGCGTGGGCAGCGCTTCCCGCATCGGCTTCCGCGGCACCGAAGATCTGGGTGGCGGCCTGTCCGCAGTGTTCGTGCTGGAATCGGGCTTCGCCGCCGATACCGGCGTGGGCGACGCCGCTGGCCTGTTCCAGCGTCAATCGTACGTTGGCCTGTCGTCGAAAACGGCCGGTTCCGTGACCCTGGGCCGTCAGTACACCCCTGCCTACCTGACCCTGGCGACCGTGGCCGACCCGTTCGCCGCTGGCCTGGCCGGTTCCGCTAAAAACCTGTTCGGCGCTTCGGGCGGCAACGTTCGCTTCAGCAACGCCGTGAACTACAAATCGCCTAACGTGAACGGCTTCTCGGGCGAGTTCCAATACGGCGTGGGCGAACAAGCCGAATCGAACGCCGGCCGTCAACTGGGCCTGGGCGTGGGCTACGAAAACAAAGGCCTGAACGTGCGCGTTGCCTACAACAACCGCAACAACGACACCGCGACCGGCCTGGCCCCAGTGGTGAACCGCGACAGCGCGCGCACCACCATCGTGGCCGCGAACTACAACTTCAACGTCGTCAAAGCCTTCGCCGCCTACAGCAAGGACAAGGGCCCAGGTTCGTCGCCTCTGCCTAACGCCACCGCCTACACCGCGACCGCCGTTGCCGCTTCGAACGACAGCGACACCGTCCTGGTCGGCGCAACCGCGCCTATCGGCGCCGCTGGCACCCTGATCGCTTCGTACATCCGCAAGGACGACAACGAAGTGGCGAACCGTGACGCCAACCAGTGGGCACTGGGCTACTCGCACGCCCTGTCCAAGCGTACCAGCTCCTACGTTGCATACGCCAAGATCAAAAACAAGCGCGGCGCCAGCTACACCGTTGGCAACAACTCCGAAGCCGGTTCGGGCGACAAAGCCTTCAACGTGGGCGTGAAACACATGTTCTAATGCGCTTTAGCGGCATTTGAACGCTGAACGGCGGCCTTCGGGCCGCCGTTTTTGTTTATGGCGATGCTAGAATGCGGGCATGAGAATCGCCCACCAGATCGCCTGCTTCGCCCTGATGGCCTCCTGCGCCGCCATCGCCGCGCCCAGGGTGGCCCAGAATCCGGCACAGAAACCGGCACAGAAACCGGCCGCCGCCAAGCCGCCCGCCGGCAAGGGCTTGCAGCGCTACGGCATGGCCGTGTATTCCGACCTGTGCGTGCACCCGGGCAGCGGCGAGTTCGGCGGCCAGCGCATCAGCGTGCAGCGTTTCGCCGAGGTCGACACGGTGATCTACGAATTCACGGCCGGCGGCCTGAGCTGGCCCATCGTGGCCAGCGACGTCAATATCGGCCCGAACGGCGCGCAGATGTACTTCACCGTGGAGCTGGACGGGGAGGAGCGCACCATCAGCGGCAAATTCAAGGACAATGGCGCCACCTTGGTGCTCGATGGCGGATTTTGCGGCCAGCCCGGCGCGCCCGCCACGCTGCGGAAGGTGACCGATTTCGGCCGCCAGCCGGCGGCCTGCAAACCGTGCCCGGAAGCGCCGCCGGCGCCCCTGGAAGAGGCGCCCGAACAGCCGGAGCGGCCGGAGCGGACCAGGCCCGGCCAGCCGACGGTGCCGCAGGAAAGCCCGGTCAAGCAGGCCGCGCCGGCCACGCAGAGCACCTGACCCGCCCGCCTGACACAGCTGACCATTGGCCGCTAGGATTTCGCGGCCAGCGCCGCCTCGGCCTGCTTGCGTATGGTCTCCAGCGTCGCTCCAGGCGTGATCAGGTTGCCGTCGTAGCGCAGCTCGATCACCGCCGGCAGTTTCTTGTCCCGCGTGTGCGCCAGCGCGCGCGCCAGCGCCGGCGCGAACGCCGCCGTCGTTTCCACCACCTCGCCGCTGGCGCCGTAGGCCCTGGCCAGCGCCGCGAAATCCGGATTGCGCAGGCTGGTGCCGGACACCCGTCCCGGATAATTTTTCTCCTGGTGCATCCGTATGGTGCCGAACATGCCGTTATTGAACACGATAATGATGACACCCGCGTCGTACTGCACGGCCGTGGCCAGTTCCTGGCCGTTCATCAGGTACTCGCCGTCGCCCGCGAAGGTGATCACGGTGCGGGCGGGATCGACGATCTTCGCCGCCACGCCGGACGGCACCGAGTAGCCCATCGCCCCGCTGGTGGGCGCCAGCTGGGTGCGCATGCCGCCGTAGCGGTGGAAGCGGTGCGCCCAGGTCGCGTAATTGCCCGCGCCGTTGGTGATGATGGTGTCGGCCGGCGCCAGCGCGCCGATGTCCCGCACCACTTGCCACAGGTTCAGCGGCGCCTTGCCGTCCTGGAAGATGGGCGGCTGTTCCTGGTAGGCCAGCAGCTCGGCCTTCGCCTCCGCCACCGCGCCGTGCCAGGCGGCGCTGTCCACCGGCGCCATTGCGGCCAGCATGGAGGCCGCCTGCGGCATGCCGCTGGCGATCATCAATTCGGCCTGGTACACGCTGCCCAGCTCCTCCGTTCCCGCGTGGATGTGCACCAGGCGCTGCGTCGGCACCGGCGACGACAGCAGCGCGTAGCCGCCGGTGGTCATCTCGCCCAGGCGCGGGCCGATGGCGATCAGCACGTCGGCGTCGCGCACGCGCGCGGCCAGTTTCGGATTGATGCCGATGCCCACGTCGCCAGCGTAGTGGGGGTGCGCGTTGTCCAGCAGGTCCTGGAAGCGGAAGGCGCAGGCCACCGGCAGCGCGTTGGCCTCGGCGAAGCGCTGGATGTCGGCGCAGGCCCCGGCGTTCCAGCCGCCGCCGCCCAGCAGCAGCAGCGGGCGCCGGGCGCCCGCCAGCATCTCCCGCAGCCGTGCGATCTGCGCGGCGGAAGGGGACGCTTGCACCGGCTGGTAGCGGCCCGTGTCGGCCACGGCGGCGGTGGCGGTCAGCATGTCCTCCGGCAGGGCCAGCACCACGGGGCCGGGACGGCCGCTGGTGGCCACCTGGAAGGCGCGCGCCATGTATTCCGGGATGCGGTCGGCGCGGTCGATCTGCGCCACCCATTTGGCCATCTGGCCGAACATGCGGCGGTAGTCGATCTCCTGGAAGGCCTCGCGGTCCATGAAGTCGCCGCCGACCTGGCCGATGAACAGGATCATCGGGGTCGAGTCCTGGAACGCCGTGTGCACGCCGATGGACGCGTTGGTGGCGCCGGGGCCGCGGGTGACGAAGCAGACGCCGGGCCGGCCGGTCATCTTGCCGTAGGCGTCGGCCATGAAGGCGGCGCCGCCCTCCTGGCGGTTGATGATGAAGCGGATGCCCGATTCGTGCAGCGCGTCGAGCACGTCCAGGTAGCTTTCGCCGGGTACGCCGAACGCGGTGTCCACGCCATGGATCTTCAGGGCGTCGACGAGTATCTGGCCACCGGTACGTGAGGGATGTGTCATGTCCTTGCCTTCTTGTGGTTGTCTCCGATCCGCATTCTATGCCCGTGGCGCGGCGCGCGGCTTTTGAAATCGCGACACCAATTTACACGCACGGGCCATGGGGCGGGCCGATAAGGTACAATATGCCCTGAAGCAAGCCAGACAGCCGCTGGCCGATGCAGCAATGCAAAGGCGGGAGGAAGGTCCGGACTCCATAGAGCGGGGTGACGGTTAACGGCCGTCCGCTGAAAGCCTTCCGGCGCGAGCCGGGGGTATAAGGCGAGGAATAGGGCCACAGAGACGAGCGTATTAAGTTACGGTGAAACGCGGTAACCTCCACCTGGTGCAATTTCAAATAGGCACGCGATGATGCTGCTCGCGGAGCGTGCGGGTAGAAAGCTTGAGCGGCGGAGTAATCCGTCGCCTAGAGGAATGGCTGTCATAGCGCGGACCCGCAAGGGCGAGCGCCGTAACAAAATCCGGCCTATCGGCTTGCTTCAACTACATACACAGGTTGTGTTCCTTCACCAGGACTACCGCCGATGAAAAAATACATCCTGGCCCTCGATCAGGGCACGACCAGTTCCCGGGCGATCCTGTTCGATCACCAGGGGCGCATCGCCGGATGCGCGGCGCAGGAGTATCCGCAGCACTATCCCCGTCCGGGCTGGGTCGAGCACGACCCGAACGACATCTGGAACAGCCAGATCACCGTCGCCCGCAAGGTCCTGCAGGACAACCATGTCGACGCCCGCCAGGTCCAGGCCATCGGCATCGCCAACCAGCGCGAGACCACGCTGGTCTGGGACCGCAAGAGCGGCGAGCCGATCGCCCCCGCCATCGTCTGGCAAGACCGCCGCACCGCCGACCTGTGCGAGCGCCTGCGCGCCGACGGCAAGGCCGGCATGATCGCCGAGCGCACCGGCCTCGAACTGGACGCCTATTTTTCCGCCACCAAGCTCAAATGGCTGCTCGACCATGTGCCCGGCGCGCGCGAACGGGCGCGGCACGGGGCGCTGGCCTTCGGCACCATCGACAGCTGGCTGGCCTGGAAACTGTGCGGCGCGCACGTCACCGACGTCAGCAACGCCTCCCGCACGATGCTGTTCAATATCCACCTGATGCGGTGGGATGCCGACCTGTTGCAGCTGTTTGACATCCCCGAGCAGCTGCTGCCGCAGGTGGTCTCGTCCAGCGAGGAGATCGGCGTCACGCGCGCCAACTGGTTCGGCGCCGCCATTCCCGTGGCCGGCATCGCCGGCGACCAGCAGGCCGCCACCTTCGGCCAGGCCTGCCACAGCCCCGGCATGGTCAAGAACACCTACGGCACCGGCTGCTTCATGCTGATGCATGTGGGCAAGCAGCCCGCCGTGTCGCGGCACCGCTTGCTGTCCACCGTGGGCTGGCGGGTGGACGGCCGCACCGAGTACCTGCTGGAGGGCGGCGTGTTCATGGGCGGCGCCACCGTGCAATGGCTGCGCGACGGCCTGGGCATCATCAAGCGGTCCAGCGACGTGGAAGCGCTGGCGTCCAGCGTGCCGGACAGCGGCGGCGTGCTGCTGGTGCCGGCCTTCGCCGGGCTGGGCGCGCCGCACTGGGACCCGTACGCGCGCGGCGCGCTGCTGGGGCTGACGCGCGGCAGTGGCGCCGGCCACATCGCCCGCGCGGCGGTGGAATCGATCGCCTACCAGAGCGCCGAACTGCTGGAGGCGATGCAGAGGGACGTGGCCGCCTCGCACCGCGCCATCCCGCTGGCCGAGGTGCGCGCCGACGGCGGCGCCGCCCGCAACGACCTGCTGATGCAATTCCAGGCCGACCTGCTGGGCGTGCCCGTGCTGCGGCCCAGGGTCACCGAGACCACGGCGCTGGGCGCGGCCCACCTGGCGGGGCTGGCGGTCGGCTATTGGGAGAGCCGGGAGGAGATCGCCGCGCAGTGGCAATGCGAGCGCCGCTTCGACCCCGCCATGGGCGCCGACCAGCGGCAATCGCTGCTGGCGCGCTGGGGCCGCGCGGTCGAGCGCGCCAAGGCCTGGGACGCGCCCGTTTGAACGTCGCTATCGCGCGTTGGGCGTATAATCGGGCATGGATGGCCCGCCCTCGTGGGTCATAATTTGTCTATACAAGTTGTCGCGGTTGCCGTGTTAATGTATCACTTTAAGTTGTCGCAGGTCGTACCTCCGCTGTCTTGCCTGGCCGCGCGCAAAGCGTGCCAGCGTGCCGGATTCCGCCCGATCCTCCCGTTTCAGCCCGTTTTCCCACCTTCACGGACCGCCAACTCCATTGTTGTCATTTAATCACGCCTTTGTTGTCATCGGGCAACTATATACATTTGTTTCATTTTTTTCTTGACATCATTTCTTACTCGATGACATGCGAAATGACAGTCACACTGATGAGGTTGCACTTTCAGTATCTTTCATAAGTACCTAATTTCACGGCACATTTTGATTAGAGGCTGGATAAGGTATCGGCGCTAAGTCCTTAATTTCATTAATAAATTCACCCTTTTTCCAATTGGAAAGCGCTTGACCACCATCTTGCCATCCTCTAAAGTGGGCAACTGTGTGAAAAAGTGTGGTTTTGTGGGATTTCTGGACGAGACTTTTGCATCACGGCGCCGCTGAACCGGCAAAAACATTTCTATTAGGTCAACAAAGGTAAACCCGTGTTTCAAGGCGCTTCCGCGATCACTCTCGATGCGAAAGGCAGGATGTCTATTCCCGCCAAGCATCGCGACGCACTGGCTATCCAGTGCGAAGGCCGCCTCACGCTCACCAAACACCCGGACGGTTGCCTGTTGATGTACCCCCGCCATGTCTGGGAAGCCAAGCGCGACCAGATCGCCGCCTGGCCGATGTCGGCCCGCGGCTGGCAACGCATTCTGCTGGGCAACGCCAGCGACGTGGAAATGGACAGCGCCGGCCGCATCCTGGTCGCGCCCGAGCTGCGCGACGCCGTCGGCCTGGGCCGCGAGGTGATCCTGTCCGGCATGTTCACGCATTTCGAAATCTGGGATCCGGCCAAGCGCGCCGAGAACGAGCTGCAAACCATCGACGCCGGCATGCCCGACGCACTCAACGATTTTTCTTTCTAAGGCCCGCCAGATGACGATTTCCGCGGTGCCCGAATTCCAGCATCGTACTGTGCTGTTGGATGAAGCGGTCGATGCCCTCGACCTGACCGGCCCCCGCGCCGACGGGATTTACATAGACGGCACCTTCGGCCGCGGCGGCCACAGCCGCCTGATCCTGTCGCGCCTGGGCGCCGCCGCGCGCCTGATCGCTTTCGACAAGGATCCGCAGGCCATCGCCACCGCCGAACAGATCGCCGACCCGCGCTTCCAGATCGTGCACGACAGCTTCGCCACCATGGCCGACGCGCTGGCCGAGCGCGGCATCGGCAAGGTGGACGGCATTTTGCTGGACCTGGGCATTTCCTCGCCCCAGGTGGATGACGCCGCGCGCGGCTTCAGTTTCCGTAACGATGGGCCGCTGGACATGCGGATGGACACCACGCGCGGCCAGTCGGCGGCGGAGTGGGTGGCCACCGAAACCGTGGAAAACTTGGAAAAGGTGATCAAGGAATATGGGGAAGAACGGTTTGCTTTTCAGATTGCAAAGGCGATTGTTGCTCGCCGGGCAGTCGAGCCAATTTCAAGCACACGACAGCTTGCCGCAATCGTGGCAGGCGCGGTCAAGACTCGGGAAAAGGGCAAGGATCCGGCCACCCGCACCTTTCAGGCTATCCGGATTCACATCAATAAGGAACTTGAGGACCTCGAGGCAGGACTGACGCACGCCTACGACTGCGTGGCGCCGGGCGGCATCCTGGCCATCATCAGCTTCCACTCGCTGGAGGACCGCATGGTCAAGCGCTTCTTCGCCTCCAAGGCCAACGTGCCGCAGCCGGACCGCCGCCTGCCGATCCGCGCGGTCGACCTGCCGCGGCCGGAGCTGAAGCTGCTGGCCAAGATCAAGCCGTCCGACGCCGAGGTCGACGCCAACCCGCGCGCCCGCTCGGCGGTGATGCGAGTGGCGCGCCGCCTGCCGTATGTGGCCACGGCCGCCGCCGGGGGCGCGCGATGAGCTTCAAGATCAACGCCATCCTGGCCGCGATCCTGGTCGGCTGCGCGCTGTCGCTGGTGAACGCGCAGTACCAGGCGCGCCACCTGTTCCGCGACCTGGAGCGCGCCCAGGCCCAGGCGCGCCAGCTCGACATCGACTGGGCGCAGCTGCAGCTGGACCAGTCCACGCTGGGCAAGCACGCCCGCATCGAGGAAATCGCCCGCCGCGACCTGAACATGACGCAGCTGACGGCCAACCGCACCCAATACCTGACGGAAGGTGGCCAATGATGCGCTCCGGCGGCGGCGCCAGCGGCGCGCGCGTGGCACGTTCCAAGGGCGTGCCGTTCTCGAAAAGCCCGATGCTGGCGGTCAGCCTGCCGGTCTGGCGTTCGCGCGTGGTGCTGTTCGTGCTGTTCGCCGCCTTCGCCGCGCTGGCCATCCGCGCGCTGTGGCTGCAGGGCCTGTCCACCCAGTTCCTGCAGGCGCAGGGCGAGATCCGCTACGCCCGCACGCTGGAGCTGCCGGCAACGCGCGGCAAGATCATGGACCGCAACGGCCAGGTGCTGGCCTCCTCGGTGCCGGTGAAGGCCATCTGGGCGATCCCGGACGACGTGCTGCAGGCCCCGCCGGAGAAGATCGCGGCGCTGGCCGGCCTGCTCGAGATGAGCGAGGCGGACCTGCGAAAGAAGCTCGATTCGGACCGTAACTTCGTCTACCTGAAACGGCAGGTGGAGATGGACATCGCCGACAAGATCGCCGCGCTGAAGATCGACGGAATCGACGCGCGCAAGGAATACAAGCGCTTCTACCCGCAGGGCGAGGTGATGACGCACGTGGTGGGCTTCACCAACGTGGAGGACATCGGCCAGGAAAGCATGGAGCTGGCGCAGCAAAAGACGCTGCAGGGCACCACCGGCAGCCGCCGCGTGATCAAGGATCGCCTGGGCCACATCGTCGAGGACATCGGCTCCATCCACGAGCCGCACGACGGCAAGGACCTGACGCTGTCGGTCGACAGCAAGATCCAGTACATCGCCTTCACGCACCTGAAGGGCGCGGTGGAGAAGTTCAAGGCCAAGGCCGGCGGCGCCGTGGTGCTGGACGTGCACACCGGCGAGGTGCTGGCGCTGGCCAACTACCCGAGCTACGACCCGAACGACCGCCGCGCGCTGACCGGCGCGCAGCTGCGCAACCGCGTGATGACGGACACCTTCGAGCCCGGCTCCACGCTCAAGCCCTTCACCGTGGCGCTGGCGATGGACACCAACCGCGTCAACCCCAACACCTATATAGACACGGGCAACGGCCGCTACACCATCCTGGACCGCACCATCAGCGACACCAAGGGCCACGGCACCATCAACGTCAGCCAGATCATCGAGATGTCGTCCAACATCGGCACCTCCAAGATCGCGCTCAGCATGCCGTCCCAGGAAATGTGGGAGATGTTCACCAAGGTCGGCTTCGGCCAGCAGCCGAAGTGGGGCTTCCCCGGCGCGGTGGCCGGCCGCGTGCGCCCCTACAAATCGTGGCGCCCGATCGAGCAGGCCACCATGAGCTACGGCAACGGCATTTCCGTGTCGCTGATCCAGCTGGCGCGCGCCTACATGATGTTCGCGCGCGACGGCGACACCATCCCGCTGTCGTTCCAGAAGGTCAAGGAACTGCCGGCGGGCCAGCAGGTGATCAAGCCGCAGACCGCGCGCCAGATGCGCGAGATGCTGGAGCTGGTGGTGTCCGGCAAGGACGGCACCGCCAAGCAGGCGCAGATTCCGGGCTACCGCGCCGGCGGCAAGACCGGCACCGCCTACAAGGTGGAGAACGGCCGCTACGCCATTCCGCGCAAATACATCGGCTCCTTCGTCGGCATGGTGCCGATGTCGAACCCGCGCTTCATCATCGCCGTCATGATCGACGAACCGACCCAGGGCGGCCATTACGGCGGCCAGGTCGCCGCGCCGACTTTCGCTGCCGTCGCAGCCAACGCGCTACGTTCCATGAACGTGCCGCCGGATTCGTCCGTCACCGAAATCGTCGTTCCCGCCGATAGCGGACCGGAGGCCATGTAATGAGCGCCATGACACCTACAGAAATCAGCAACTGGATCAAGCAGGCCGCTCCCGACGGGCAGTTGGCCTCGGACTCGCGCCGCGTGAAGGCGGGCGATGTCTTCTTCGCCTATCCGGGCGACGGCAAGGACGGCCGCGACTACATCGCCGCCGCCATCGCGCAGGGCGCGGCCGCCGTGGTGCTGGAGGCCGAAGGTTCGGCATGGGACCCCGCCTGGACCGTGCCGCGCCTGGAGGTGGCCGGCCTGAAGCCGGCCTCCGGTCCGATCGCGCACGCCTATTACAACCAGCCCGACGCCGCCATGTATACGGTCGGCGTGACCGGCACCAACGGCAAGACCTCCTGCGCCGTGTGGCTGGGCCAGGCCATGAGCCGCCTGGGCAGCCAGACCGCCGTCATCGGCACGCTGGGCGTGGGCATGTTCCGCGCGCGCGGCGAGGTGGAATACGACCCCACCGGCTACACCACGCCGGACGCCGTGCTGCTGGCGCGCAAGCTGGCCGAGACGCGCGACGCGGGCGCGCAGGCGCTGGCGATCGAGGTGACCTCGATCGCGCTGGACCTGGGCCGCACCGAGGGCATGCACTTCGACACCGCGCTGTTCACCAACCTCACGCGCGACCACCTGGACCACCATGGCGACATGGCGGCCTACGAGGCCGCCAAGACCAAACTGTTCGACTGGCCCGGCTTGAAGACCGCCGTCGTCAACCTGGACGACGCCATGGGGATGCGCCTGGCGCAGCGCATGCTCGCGCGCGGCACGCCAGTCATGGGCTACACGCTGGCCGACGCCGCCGCCCGGCCGGACATCGCCGGTGTCGCCATGCTGCGCGCCAGCCAGTTCCGTACCCGCAGCGCCGGCACCGAATTCCACCTGGACAGCCCGCGGGGCCAGGCCCACGTGAAGACCCGCCTGGTGGGCCAGTTCAACATCAGCAACGCGCTGGCCGTGCTGGGCGCGCTGCTGGCCAAGGGCGTGGCGCTGCGCGCCGCCGTGGACGCCATCGAGGCGCTGACGCCGGCCCCCGGCCGCATGCAGCAGGTGGGCGGCCAGGACGCGCCCATGGTCGTCATCGACTACGCCCACACGCCGGACGCGCTGGAAAAGACGCTGGAGACCCTGCGCCAGGTGGCGCGGGAGCGCGGCGGCCAGCTGTGGTGCGTGTTCGGCTGCGGCGGCGACCGCGATCCGGGCAAGCGTCCGCAAATGGGCCGCATCGCGCAGGCGGCGGACCATGTGCTGGTCACCAGCGACAACCCGCGCAGCGAGGATCCGCACGCCATCATCGCGCAGATCGTCGCCGGCATGGAACAGAACCACCCCACCTCGGTATTCCAGACCGTGGAAGACCGCGCGGCCGCCATCCTGTCCGCCATCAAGCACGCCGCCAAGCCGGACGTGATCCTGCTGGCGGGGAAGGGCCACGAGCCCTACCAGGAAATCAAGGGCCGCAAGATGCCGTTTTCAGACGCGGACCATGCGCAACTGGCGCTGTCCGCGCGTTTGACCATGATGAGGACCAATTGATGCACGCAACACTGGCACAGCTGCTGGCGGCAATTCCGGGCGCGACTTTCGTGCCCGGCGCCGGCGCGCACGCCACGAATTTCGCTCAACCTGACGCCGTCGCGATAAGCGGCGTTTCCACCGACAGCCGCACCGTGGCCGCCGGTGCGCTGTTCGTCGCCCTGCGCGGCGAAACCTTCGACGCCCACGACTTCCTGGAGCAGGTGGCCGGGAAGGGCGTCGCCGCCGTCGTGGCGGAACAACTGCCCGAGGGCTGGACCTTGCCCGCACTGCTGGTTCCCGACACGCTGCACGCACTGGGCCGCATCGCCAACCACTGGCGCAAGCGCTTCGCGCTGCCCGTCATCGGCGTCACCGGCAGCAACGGCAAGACCACGGTGAAGGAAATGATCTCCTCCATCCTGGCCGCCGCCCACACCGAGGACGGCCGCCTGGCCACGCGCGGCAACCTGAACAACGAGATCGGCGTGCCGCTCACGCTGTTCCGCCTGGACGCGTCGCACAAGTCCGCCGTGGTGGAGCTGGGCATGAACCATCCCGGCGAGATCGGCCGCCTGGCCGCCATCGCCGAGCCCACCATCGCCATGGTCAACAACGCGCAGCGCGAGCACCAGGAATTCATGCACACCGTGGAAGCGGTGGCGCGCGAGAACGGCGCCGTGCTGTCCGCGCTGGCCGCCGACGGCGTGGCCGTGTTCCCGCATGGCGACGAGTTCACGCCGGTCTGGCGCGAGCTCGCCGGCGAACGCCGCGCGCTGACCTTCGGCCTGACCAAGGAAGCCAACGTCTCCTGCACCTACCGCGCGGGCGACTTCGGCAACCAGATGTTCATCACCGTGCGGGAAGGCGGGGGCGAGCCCCTGCAGTTCTTCGTCGCCCTGCGGGCGGCGGGCGACCACAATGTGCTGAACGCGCTGGCCGCCGTCGCCTGCACGCACGCCGCGGGCATCGCCGCCGAGCATATCAAGCTGGGCCTGGACACCTTCGCGCCGGTCAGCGGCCGCCTGCAAAAGAAGGCCGCCGCCAACGGCGCCGTCGTCGTCGACGACAGCTACAACGCCAACCCGGACTCGGTGCGCGCCGCCATCGACGTGCTGGCCAAGGCCGCCGCGCCGCGCGTGCTGGTGCTGGGCGACATGGGCGAGGTCGGCACCCAGGGCCGCGAGTTCCACGAGGAGATCGCCGCCTATGCCGCAGGCAAGAACATCGAACACGTGCTGGTGACGGGCGACCTGGCGGGCCACATGGCCGCCATCGGCCGCACCCGCCACTTCAAGGAATTCGACGCGCTGCTGTCCGCACTGGATGCGGTGGCGACGCCGGATGCAACCGTATTGATCAAGGGCTCCCGCTTCATGAAGATGGAACGGGTCGTGCAGCATTTGATTGGATCGCAACAAGCTAACAAGGAATCACACTAATCATGCTGCTTTGGCTCGCACAACATTACCAGGACGTCTTCGGGCCCCTTCGCGTTTTCAATTTCATCACCGCACGCGCCGTATTCGCCACCATCACCGCGCTGGTCATCGGCCTGTGGGCCGGCCCCGCCGTGATCCGCAAGCTGACCGCCATGAAGTACGGCCAGGCCGTGCGCACCGACGGTCCGCAAACCCACCTGAAAAAACACGGCACCCCCACCATGGGCGGCGTGCTGATGCTGATCGCGATCGGCGTGTCCACCTTGCTGTTCTGCGACTGGTCCAACCGCCTGATCTGGCCCGTCATGGTCGTCACGCTGGGCTTCGGCGCCGTGGGCTGGGTGGACGACTACCGCAAGGTGGTGCGCCAGGACCCTGAAGGCATGCGCTCGGCCGAAAAATACTTCTGGCAGTCGCTGGTCGGCATCGGCGCCGCGCTGTACCTGGCGTTCTCGGTGTCCGCGCCCACGCCGGCCAAGGTGTTCGAGCTGTTCTTCGCCTGGGTGCAGTCCGGCTTCTCCATGGACCTGCCGCCCAAGGCCGACTTGATCGTCCCCTTCTTCAAGACCATCAGCTACCCGCTGGGCGTGTGGGGCTTCATCGCGCTGACCTATTGCGTCATCGTCGGCAGCAGCAACGCCGTCAACTTCACGGATGGCCTGGACGGCCTGGCCGTCATGCCGACCGTGATGGTCGGCTCCGCGCTCGGCCTGTTCGCCTACCTGACCGGCAGCTCGGTGTACTCGAAATACCTGTTCATCCCCTACATCCCCGGCGCCGGCGAGTTGATCATCTTCTGCGGCGCGATGGCGGGGGCGGGCCTGGCCTTCCTCTGGTATAACACGCACCCCGCGCAAGTGTTCATGGGCGACGTCGGCGCGCTGGCGCTGGGCGGCGCGCTCGGCACCATCGCCGTCATCGTGCGCCAGGAGATCGTGCTGTTCATCATGGGCGGCATCTTCGTCGCCGAGACGGTGTCGGTGATCATCCAGGTGGGCTGGTTCAAATACACCAAGAAGCGTTACGGCACCGGCCGCCGCGTGTTCCTGATGGCGCCGCTGCACCACCACTTCGAACAAAAAGGCTGGAAAGAAACCCAGGTCGTCGTCCGCTTCTGGATCGTGACGATGATGCTGGTCCTGATCGGCCTCTCCACGTTGAAACTGCGTTGACATTGCGATGAGCTACGAAGGCAAACGAGCACTGGTACTCGGACTGGGCGAATCCGGCCTGGCGATGGCGCTATGGCTGGCCCGCAGCGGCGCGCGCGTGCGCGTGGCCGACACCCGCGACGCCGCCGGCGTGGCGGACCGCCTGGCCGCGCTGCAAGCGGCCGTGCCGGACGCCGAATTCGTCTCCGGCCCGCTGGTCATGGATCTGCTGTACGGCATGGACTTCGTCGCCGTTAGTCCCGGCCTGGCGCCGGAGCGCGAGCTGAAGGACATCGTCGCCGCCACCAACGCCGCGAAAATCCCGGTGTGGGGCGAGATCGAGTTGTTCGCCCAGGCGCTGAAGGCGCTGAGGGAGGAGCGCGGCTACGCGCCCAAGGTCATCGCCATCACCGGCACCAACGGCAAGACCACCGTCACCAGCCTGACAGGCCTGCTGTGCCGCCGCGCCGGCAACAGCGTGCGCGTGGCGGGCAATATCAGCCCGGCCGCGCTGGACGTGCTGCGCGAGGTGATCGAGGCCGACGAGCTGCCGCAGGTTTGGGTGCTGGAGCTGTCCAGCTTCCAGTTGCACACCACCTTCACGCTGGAGGCCGACGCCGCCACGGTGCTGAACGTGACCCAGGACCACCTGGACTGGCACGGATCGATGGACGCCTACGCCGCCGACAAGGCGCGCATCTTCGGCGCCAACACCGTGCGCGTGCTGAACCGCGACGACGCGGCCGTGATGCGAATGGCCGCGCCGGCCGGCGTGAACGTCAGCTTCGGCACCGATGAACCGCGCGAGGCGGACAGCTTCGGCCTGCACAACGAGCGCGGCGTGTTCTGGCTGGCCACGGCCGTGCCGGGCGAGGAAGTCGAAGTAAAGAAGCGCCGGAAAAACGAGGCCGCGCCCGAGCCGGTGGAATGCCTCGTCAAGAACCTGATGCCGGCGGACGCGCTGCAGATACGCGGCCAGCACAACGCCTCGAACGCGCTGGCGGCGCTGGCCCTGTGCCGCGCCATCGGCCTGCCGTTCGCGCCGCTGCTGCACGGCCTGCGCGAATACCGCGGCGAGCCGCACCGGGTGGAAATGATCGCCGCCATCAACGGCGTCGATTACTACGACGACAGCAAGGGCACCAACGTGGGCGCCACCGTGGCCGCGTTGAATGGCCTGGGCAAGAGCTTCGCCGGCGCCAGCCAGCGCCTGGTGCTGATCGCCGGCGGCGACGGCAAGGGCCAGGCCTTCGATCCGCTGGCCGAGCCGGTGTCGCGCTACGTGCGCGCCGTGCTGCTGATCGGCCGCGACGCGCCGGCGCTGCGCGCCGCGCTGGAGCCGTCCGGCGTGGAACTGGTCGATTGCGGCGCCGACCTGCCGGCCGCCGTGAAAATGGCCGCCAAGCTGGCCCGCCCTGGCGACAGCGTGCTGCTGTCTCCGGCCTGCGCCAGCCTGGACATGTTCAAGAACTACGCGCATCGCGCCCAGGTGTTTGTCGACACCGTGCGCGACGTGGCGCTGGACGCCGGACAGGAGCTCTGATCCATGGCCTTCCAGCTGCCATTCCGCTTCTCCTCCTCGACCGGTTCCACGGCGATAGACAGCCGCGCGCGCCCGTCGAAGATGATGGAGTACGACCAGCTGCTGGTGTGGGTGGTGCTCATCCTCATGCTGCTGGGGATGGTGATGGTGTACTCGGCCTCGATCTCGCTGCCCGATTCGCCCAAGTACGCCGCCTACAAGAACAACTACTTCCTGACGCGCCAGGCGACCTTCATCGCGGTGTCGATGCTGGCCGGGCTGCTGGCCTTCCGCATTCCCATCGCCACCTGGCAGAAGACCGCGCCCTACCTGTTCATCGGCACGCTGGTGCTGCTGCTGGCGGTGCTGATCCCGGGGCTGGGCGTGGTGGTGAACGGCGGCCGCCGCTGGCTGTCGCTCAAGCTGTTCAACTTCCAGCCGTCCGAGCTGATGAAGGTGGTGATCGTGCTGTACGCGGCCGACTACACCGTGCGCAAGCAGGAATACATGCACAAGCTGACCAAGGGCTTCATGCCGATGGCGCTGGCGGTCAGCTTCGTCGGCCTGCTGCTGCTGCTGGAGCCGGACCTGGGCGCCTTCGGCGTGATCGTCTGCATCGCCATGGGCATCCTGTTCCTGGGCGGGATCAACGCGATCTGGTTCGGTGGCATCGGCGCCATGCTGGTCACGATCTTCGTCTCCATCATCGCGCTGTCGAAATTCCGGCGCGACCGCTTCTTCGCCTACCTCAATCCCTGGGAGGAGGAGAACGCGCTGAACAAGGCCTACCAGCTGACGCACTCGCTGATCGCTTTCGGGCGCGGCGAGATTTTCGGCGTTGGCCTGGGCGGCAGCCTGGAGAAGCTGCACTACCTGCCGGAGGCGCACACCGACTTCCTGCTCGCCGTGATCGGCGAGGAACTGGGCCTGGCCGGGGTGCTGATCGTGATCGCCATGTTCTACTGGCTGGTCAAGCGCGCCTTCGACATCGGCCGCCAGGCCATCGCCATCGACCAGACCTTCGCCGGCCTCACCGCCAAGGGCATCGGCATCTGGATCGGCGTGCAGACCTTCATCAACATGGGCGTGAACCTCGGCCTGCTGCCGACCAAGGGCCTGACCCTGCCGCTGATGAGCTATGGCGGCACGGGTATTTTGATCAACTGCGTCGGACTCGCGATCCTGCTTCGGATCGACTACGAGAACCGGGTCCTGATGCGCGGCGGCAGACTATGAAACGACTGATGATCATGGCGGCCGGCACCGGCGGCCACATTTTCCCCGGCTTGGCGATCGCCCAGACCATGCGCGCGCGCGGCTGGGAAGTGAGCTGGCTGGGCACGCGCCACGGCATGGAGCAGGACCTGGTGCCGAAACACGGCATCGCGATGGACGCCATCGATTTCTCCGGCATGCGCGGCAAGGGCCTGGGCCACACCGTGGGCGGCGCCTTCAAGATGATGAAAGCCTTCGCCGACTGCTTCGGCTTCCTGGGCCGCCGCAAGCCGGACGTGGTGCTGGGCATGGGCGGCTACGTGACCGTGCCGGGCGGGCTGATGTCGCGCCTGCGCGGCGTGCCGCTGGTGCTGGTCAACGCCGACGCGGCGCTGCTGCTGTCGAACAAGACGCTGGCGCCGGTGGCCAAGCGGGTCTGCTTCGGCTTCCCGGCGGACTTCGGCAGCGCGGCCGGCAAGGCCACCGTCACCGGCAACCCGGTGCGCCAGGAGATCCTGGACATGGCCGCGCCGGCGCAACGCTACGCGGGCCGCGACGGCGCGCTGCGCATCCTGGTGGTGGGCGGCAGCCTGGGCGCCAAGGCGCTGAACGACAACCTGCCCGCCGCGCTGGCGCTGATCCCGGAGCACAAGCGCCCGGTCGTGACACACCAGTCGGGCAAGAAGAACATCGAGGCGTTGCGCGCGGCCTACGACGAGGCGCGCGTGAAGGCCAGCGTGGTGGACTTCATCGACGACATGGCGCGCGCCTACGCCGACGCCGACCTGGTGATCTGCCGCGCCGGCGCGATCACCGTGTCCGAACTGACGGCGGCCGGCGTGCCCAGCGTGCTGGTGCCGCTGGTGGCATCGACCACCAGCCACCAGCGCGACAACGCGCAATGGATGGCGAAACAGAACGCGGCGATCCACATGCCGCAAACCGAAATGAACCCGCACAGCGTGGCGGCCCTGCTGGAAACGCTGACGCGCGGCGCCTGCCAGACCATGGCGGAGGCCGCGCGCAATGCTGGAAAACGCGACGCGAACGACGCGATCGCCAAAGTACTGGAACAACTCACATGAAGCATAAAGTCAAAAACATCCATTTCGTCGGCATCGGCGGCAGCGGCATGAGCGGCATCGCCGAGGTGCTGCTCACGCTGGGCTACAACGTCAGCGGTTCGGACCTGGGCGCCAACGCCGTGACCCAGCGCCTGATCGACATGGGCGCCGTGGTCCACCAGGGCCACGCCGAGACCCACATCGGCGACGCGGACGCGGTGGTGACCTCCACCGCCGTGAAGGCGGACAATCCGGAAGTGGTCGCCGCGCGCGCGCGCAAGATCCCCATCGTGCCGCGCGCGGTCATGCTGGGCGAGTTGATGCGCCTGAAGCGCGGCATCGCCATCGCAGGCACCCACGGCAAGACCACCACCACCAGCCTGGTGGCCTCCGTGCTGGCGCAGGGCGGCCTGGACCCGACCTTCGTGATCGGCGGCCGCCTGACCGCCGCCGGCGCCAACGCCAAGCTGGGCACCGGCGACTACCTGGTGGCCGAGGCCGACGAGTCGGACGCCTCCTTCCTGAACCTCACCCCCATGATCGAAGTCATCACCAACATCGACGCCGATCACATGGAGACCTACGAGCACGACTTCGAGAAGCTGAAGCAGGCCTTCGTGCACTTCACGCACCGCCTGCCGTTCTACGGCCGCGCCATGCTGTGCATCGACGACGAGCACGTGCGCAGCATCATCCCGCACGTGACCAAGCCGATCACCACCTACGGCTTCCACGAGGACGCGGAGGTGCGCGCCGTGAACGCCCGTGCCGACGGCGTGCAAATGCGCTTCACGGTGCTGCAGGAAGGCTATCCGGACCTGGACGTGGTGCTGAACCAGCCCGGCATGCACAACGTGCAGAACGCCTGCTCGGCCATCGCCATCGCGCGCGAGATCGGCATTCCGGACACGGCGACGCAGGCCGGCCTGGCCGGCTTCGCCGGCGTCGGCCGCCGCTTCACCCGCTATGGCGACATCGCCATCAAGAATGCCGGCGCCGCCGAGGGAACGTTCGCCCTGGTCGACGACTTCGGCCACCACCCGGTGGAAACGGAAGTGACCGTGGCCGCCGCGCGCGCCGCCTATCCGGGCCGCCGACTGGTGCTGGCCTTCCAGCCGCACCGCTACACCCGCACCCGCGACCTGTTCGAGGACTTCGCCCGCGTGCTGTCCACCGTGGACGTGCTGGTGCTGGCCGACGTGTACGCGGCCGGCGAGCAGCCCATCGTGGCGGCGGACGGCCGCTCCCTGGCGCACGCCATCCGCGCGCGCGGCAAGACCGAGCCGGTGTTCGTGGAGAACATCGCCGACATGCCGGAAACCATCATGAACGTGGTGCGCGACGGCGACGTGGTGCTGACCATGGGCGCGGGCTCGATCAGCGGCGTTCCCAACAAACTGACTACCTATCAGAAGGTGTAAGACGTGACCCTTTCCACACAAGAGATCCAGGCCTTCGGCAAGGTCGGCGTGCTGTTCGGCGGCAGTTCCGCCGAGCGCGAAGTGTCCCTCATGTCCGGCACCGGCGTGCTGCAGGCCTTGCAATCGAAGGGCGTCGACGCCCACGGCTTCGACCCCGGCCAGCGCACGCTGGCCGAACTGGCGGCCGAGAAGTTCGACCGCGTGTTCATCGCGCTGCACGGCCGCTACGGCGAGGACGGCAGCATCCAGGGCGCGCTGGAATTGCTGGGCGTTCCCTACACCGGCAGCGGCGTGATGGCCAGCTCGGTGGGCATGGACAAGATCACCACCAAGATCCTGTGGCTGGCCGAGGGCCTGCCGACGCCGCGTTACGCGGTGCTGGACGCGCGGTCGGACCTGGCGCAAGTGGCCGCCGACCTGGGCCTGCCGCTGATCGTCAAGCCGCCGCACGAGGGCTCCACCATCGGCATCACCAAGGTGGGCGAGACCGCCGCCTTCCAGGCCGCGTACGACGCCGCCGCCGCGCTGGACGACGCCGTGCTGGCCGAGGAATTCGTGACCGGCCGCGAGTTCACCGTGGCGGTGCTGGGCGGCGGCGCGGGCGCGCGCGCGCTGCCCGTGGTGGAGATCGTGGCGCCCGAGGGCAACTACGACTACCAGAACAAATACTTCACCGACGATACCAAGTATTTCTGCCCGGCGGTGCTGGACGCGGCGATCACTGCTGAAATGCAGCGCATCGCGGTGGCGGCTTACCGCGCGGTCGGCTGCGAGGGCTGGGGACGGGTCGACGTGCTGCTGCGCGAGGCCGACAACAAGCCCTTCCTGCTGGAGGTGAACACCTCGCCCGGCATGACGGGCCACTCGCTGGTGCCGATGGCGGCGCGCGCCGAAGGCGTGAGCTACGAGGACCTGTGCGTGGAGATCCTGCGCTCGGCGCGGTTGAAGATGGCCCGGGTTAAGGAGTAAGGAAAGATGTGGCAAGACGCGAAAGCCTTGAACGCAACCGCCAGCGGCATCTTCGCCGCGGTGGCGCTGGCTTGCGCGGCTTCCGGCGTGTGGTGGCTGTCGCAGCGTCCGATGTTCGACCTGCGCACCATCCGCGTGGAGACGGTGGACCAGGCGGACCTGCGCCATGTGAACCACCTGACGCTGCGCGCGGGCACGGCCGGCCGCATCAAGGGCAACTTCTTCACCGCGAACCTGGACAGCGTGAGGCAGGCCTTCGAATCGGTGCCGTGGGTGCGCCGCGCCAGCGTGCGCCGCGAATGGCCGGACCAGCTGATCGTGGCGCTGGAGGAGCACGAGGCGCTGGGCACCTGGGGCGAGGACGGCCGCCTGCTCTCGACCAAGGGCGACGTGTTCACCGCCAACCTGGCCGAGGCGGAGGAGGACCACGAGCTGCCGGCGTTCTCCGGGCCGGAGGGCAGCGAGAAGGAGGTGCTGTCGCGCTTCGGCGAGCTGCGTTCCTGGTTCTCGCCGGTGAAGCTGGAGCCGAAGGGGCTGGACCTGTCGGGCCGCTACGCGTGGACGGTGAAGCTGGACAACGGCATGAGCGTGGAGCTGGGGCGCGAGCAGAGCCGCACCATGCTCAAGGAACGGGTGGACCGCCTGGTGCGCATCTGGCCGCAGCTGGCGGCGCGGGTGCAGAGCATAGAAACGATAGACATGCGCTACCAGAACGGACTGGCCTTGAGCGCGACGGGGTTGAAGATCCCGCCCGAAGGCAAGAAAAAGTAGCACACGAAGAATTCAAAAGCATACAGGCAAATACAGGCAAACAGAGATGACTAAAGACGCGAAAAACCTGATCGTCGGCCTCGACATCGGCACCTCCAAGGTGGTGGCCGTGGTGGCCGAAGTGATGGCGGACGGCCGCCACGAAGTGATCGGGCTGGGCCAGCACGAATCCAAGGGCCTGAAAAAAGGCGTGGTCGTCAACATCGAAGCCACCGTGGAATCGATCCAGCGCGCGCTGGAGGAAGCGGAGTTGATGGCCGACTGCAAGATCCGCAATGTCTACGCCGGCATCGCGGGCAGCCATATCCGCAGCTTCAATTCGAGCGGCATGGTGGCCATCAAGGACAAGGAAGTGACCGCCACCGACGTGGCGCGCGTCATCGAAACGGCGAAGGCGGTTAACATCCCGACCGACCAGCAATTGCTGCACACGGTGCCGCAGGAATTCATCGTCGACAGCCAGGAGGATGTGCGCGAGCCGATCGGCATGAGCGGCATCCGCCTGGAGGTCAAGGTGCACATCGTGACGGGGGCGGTGAGCGCGGTGCAGAACATCGTCAAGTGCGTGCGCCGCTGCGGGCTGGAGGTGTCGGACCTGATCCTGCAGCCGATGGCCTCGGCCGACGCGGTGCTGACGCCGGACGAGAAGGAGCTGGGCGTGGTGCTGATCGACATCGGCGGCGGCACCACCGACGTGGCGGTGTTCTCGGACGGCGCGATCCGCCACACGGCGGTGATCCCGATCGCCGGCGACCAGATCACCAACGACATCGCGATGGCGCTGCGCACGCCGACCTCGGAGGCGGAGGAGATCAAGATACGCTACGGCGTGGCCAAGCAGGTGCTGGCCGACCCGGGCGAACACCTGGAAGTGCCGGGACTGGGGGACCGCGGTCCCCGCAACCTGTCGCGCCAGGCGCTGGCGGCCGTCGTCGAGCCGCGTGTGGAAGAGCTGTTCGCCATGGTGCACCAGGTGGTGCGCGAATCCGGCTATGAAGGCGTCCTGTCGTCGGGCATCGTGCTCACCGGCGGCACCTCCATCATGCCGGGCATGGTCGAGATGGCGGAGGACATCTTCCTCAAACCGGCGCGCCTGGGCACGCCGGACTATCGCGGCCAGTTGGCGGACGTGGTGCGCTCCCCGCGCTACGCCACCGTGCTCGGTCTGCTGCTGGAGGCAAAAAAACAGTACCTGCGCGGCCACATCGTGACGCGACAGGACGGTTCGGTGAAGGCGGTGTGGCAACGCATGAAAGAGTGGTTCCTCGGGAACTTCTAGGGTCCGTTTTTCCAAGTACAGATTTTTTTAATTAAACCGCAGTTTTCAATCCCCAGTTCTCCCATGGACGAGGGTTGGCGATTGAAAACGGCATTCTGATAGGAGCACATCATGGAGTTTGATATGGTCGATAACGCATCTTTGGGTACTGTCATCAAGGTCGTCGGCGTCGGCGGAGCAGGTGGCAACGCGGTTCAACACATGATCAACAAGGGCATGAGCGGCGTCGAATTCATCGCCGCCAACACCGACGCCCAGGCCCTGTCGACGTCCAAGGCGCACAACATCATCCAGATCGGCGAGACCGGCCTGGGCGCGGGCATGAAGCCGGACGTCGGCCGCAAGCTGGCCGAGGAATCGCGCGCCCGCATCGAGGACGCGCTGCGCGGCGCGCACATGGTGTTCATCGCCGCCGGCATGGGCGGCGGCACCGGCACCGGCGCCGCGCCCATCGTGGCCGAGGTGGCCAAGGCGCAGGGCGCGCTGACCGTGGCCGTGGTCTCCAAGCCGTTCTCGCACGAGGGCCAGAAGTGCATGGACATCGCCGACGAGGGCCTGGAGCAGTTGTCGCAGAACGTCGACTCGCTGATCGTGATCCTGAACGAGAAGCTGGAGGAGATCTACGAGGACGAGTCGCTGCTGGAATGGCTGCAGCACGCCGACGACGTGTTGAACAACGCGGTGGCCGGCATCGCCGAGATCATCAACGTGCCGGGCCACATCAACGTCGACTTCAACGACGTCAAGACCATCATGGGCGAGCAGGGCAAGGCCATGATGGGCACCGCCACCGCCTCCGGCGTGGACCGCGCCCGCATCGCCGCCGAGCAGGCCGTGGCCTCGCCGCTGCTGGACGGCGTGGACCTGTCCGGCGCGCGCGGCGTGCTGGTCAACGTGACCGCCTCGCGCGGCCTGAAGGGCAAGGAGATCAAGGAAGTCATGGCCGCCGTGCGCGCCTTCGCCGCGCCGGACGCGTCGATCGCGCAGGGCATCGCCTACGACGAGACCATGGGCGATGCGATCCGCGTGACCGTGGTGGCGACCGGCCTGGGCAAGACCAAGAAGCACGTGCAACTGGTGCCGCAGCAGATGCTGCGCACCGGCACCCACAACAGCCCGCTGACGCCGTCGGCGGCGCTGGGCGGCGGCGCGGCCACCTCGACCGTGACGATGGGCGCCGGCGGCGTCGGCGGTGGCGGCGCGCAGGCCTTCGACGGCATGAAGGCGCCGGCCGTGTGGCGCCGCGAATCGGCCTCCGAGCAGGTGCGCGCGATGGAGAAGAACGGCATGGAGACCTACGACATCCCGGCCTTCCTGCGCAAACAAGCCGACTGAGGCCGCGTAAAAAACGGGCATCCGACATGTTCCCTTGACCTCTGGCATACTGCGTCTCTGTGCCAGGGGCATGCCGCGCTTAGCGCGGCTTTTTTTCAACCATACATAACGGAGTCATCATGACCATCAAGATTGGCGACAAACTGCCGGAAGGCACCCTGTCCGAATTCATCGAAACCGAAACCGAGGGCTGCTCCCTCGGCCCGAACACCTTCAAGGTGGAAGACCTGGTCAAGGGCAAGAAGATCGCGATCTTCGGCCTGCCGGGCGCCTACACCCCGACCTGCTCGGCGCAGCACGTGCCCGGCTACGTGAAAAACGCCGAGGCGCTGAAAGCCAAGGGCGTGGACGAGATCTGGTGCATCTCCGTGAACGACGCGTTCGTGATGGGCGCCTGGGGCCGCGACCAGAAAGCCACCGGCACCGTGCGCATGATGGCCGACGGCAATGCCGCCTACTCCAAGGCCCTGGGCCTGGACGCCGACTTCAGCAAGTTCGGCATGGGCACCCGCTCCCAGCGCTACTCGCTGCTGGTGGAAGACGGCGTGGTCACGCAGCTGAACATCGAGGAAGGCGGCAAGTTCGAGAAGTCGAACGCCGAGACGCTGCTGGGCCAGCTGTAATCCGCGGCCCCCTGCGGTAGGAGGAAACGGCGCCGAGTGCGCCGTTTTTCATGGTCTGGCGGCGCCGAAGGCCGCAGCGCCTGAGCGGCGGGTTATCGATCGGCGCTCATTTCGCGTCGAGATACTTCGTCAGGCGATCCGAGAACACGCGGGCCGTTGAATAGACGGGGCCGTTGCATGAAATGACCTTGATCTCACCGCAATACATTGAACAGTAATAGCCATCGGGCGTAGTGAGATGCACCTCGTCCTCGTTGCGCCTGCCAACGACATTGAGCTTGGTGGCCGCGTCCAGGGCCGCCGCTGTGCACTCCCCAAAACTCGTACGTCGAAGGTGCGCGTTGATGTAATACGTGTTCAGCGGGGCGGGTTGACGCACCTTCAGTGCGTTGACTTCGTTGGTGCAGGCCGTAAGCGCGCTCTGTGTCGCGCTTTCTTGGGCGGGAATGAACGGCGCGGCGGCCTTGGAAGGCATGTTTCGCTCCGTCCGCAAATCGACGAGGCAGGCGTTGAGCTTTTCATTGGCTTCGCGCGCTTTGCTGCTCAAGTCGGCGACCTTGTCGGCGCCGGGGCGTTGCGCATCAATAATCTCCTGTTTGCACAGGTCCCGCGTGGCGGGTGGGGTTCCCGGCCTCATCCCGATCAGCGTGGCGTTCGCCTTCTCCAATTCCTTGGTGCGCTTGCCGCAATCCTCCAGCAGCTCGGCCTTCTGCGCCGCCAGCGCGCTACCGCCGCTAATGCCGTTCAAATGGTAGCCGGCGGTGAACCCCGCCGCGATCATCGCGAGGACCGAGGCGAGGACCGCGAAAAGCTGTCCCAGCTTCGCTCTCTGCAGCAGCGCGACGAGAGAAAGATTCGCCAAATCGATGGGCTCGTGGTCGTTCGTGTTTCGCGCATTTGCCATTGATGCATCCTGAGTCCGGGTTGGTGATGACTGCTAACGGGTGCTGACGAAAACCGCCGGCGTCATGTCGTGCGGGGACGCGCGGGACCGACTGCCGTTCTATCGCGATGGTTTCCTCGGCTTCGGTCAGGCTGTCGAACCAGTGCGCGTTGCGGCGCGCCCACGCCGCACCGGATCGGCCGCCGATGTCAGGCCCCCGCCCTTGCGCGCGCCTTGCGGCCGCGCTTCTTCGGCGCCAGCATCACGCCGCTGCAGCTGGGCGCGCCGCAATGGCAGGCGAAGGCGCGCTTGACGGCCGGCGTGTGGCGCGCCTCGTAGACCAGCGCGTAGTTGTAGTTCAGTTCCTCGTCCTGTTCGATGTCGCGCAGCGCGTGGATGTAGACGCGGCCGTCCTCCTCGTAGGCCTCGCAGTTCGGCTCGCAGGCGTGGTTGATGAAGCGCGCGTCGTTGCCGCCGCTGCCGCCGTCGATCAGGTTGCCGTCGGCCAGGCTGAAGAAGAAGGTGTGGCCGATCGGCCCGCCGGACGCCTCCGCCCGCCGCGTCGACTCGTCGCCGCTGATGATCTCGCCGGTGTACTCGATGATGCGGCTGCCGGCCGGTATGGGCCGCCGCGCGAACACGCCGCGGCCGTGGATGGGGGATTCTTTAACGATGTAGGATGGCGTAGTCATACCGCAATATTACCGCGTCCCGCGCGCGGCGTTAATTCCTCCGGTGACGGGACACAAGGCGCCGGCCGTTGTTCCAGCTATTGTTTGCGGATGAATCGCTACGACTTCCAGAGATTATCCGACATTCGCATTCGCGAGGCTGGAGTCCTGCTCGACGCGGGTTGCTACGCGGGCAGCTACTATTTGGCTGGCTACGCGGTCGAGTGTGCGCTGAAAGCCTGTGTTGCGCAGACGACTCGACGTTATGAGTTTCCGAACAAGGCGCTTGCGAACCAGGTTCATACGCGCAAGCTGGAGGTCTTGCTCACCGCTGCGGGGCTGGCCGAATCCATGGAGCGGATGGCCTCCGTCAACAAGCCACTTTTTGCGAACTGGGAACGGACATTGGCGTGGAACGAGACCGCGCGCTATAGTTTGCATATCAAGGCGCCCGAAGCGCGCAAGCTCTATGACGCTTGCGGAATGACGGAGAATGGAGTTTTGCCATGGCTGAAGATTATGTGGTGACGCGAGAGCTAACACGGGACATGCGTGAGGCCGGTGCGCGGCTGCTGAGGGAACTGGACAAAGAGAATGTGCCGGTCACCGCCGCGTACGGGAGCTTTGACTACGAAAGCCATCGCTGGATGCTTTTTCTTGTCGGCCCGGGAATTATCGAACGGGACGATCCCGATACGTATCTTGAAATCCGCCGCGTCCTCGACAGGCTGGAGGAGGACGGCGTCGACACCTACGGCGTGAATTATCGATTGCTGGACGACAGCCGCGCGCAGTATCGCGAACTGCGCGACGATGTGAACTTTTTCCGCGACAAGTTTTCTGCCCCCCTCCCTCCACGGCCGCCGTTGGGCCGCAAGTTCAGGGATGACATCCATATCTATCGCATGCCTTAGCACTTGCGCCAATAGCCGCTGACATAGGTTCCATTGCTTCGCCTGTAGCCGTTGACCCAGCATTTGCCGGTGGTCGTCGGCGGCGTGACTGGCGCCGTGACCGGTGTCTCCGCCGTTTTGTCGGTCGCCTCGCAAGGTTTTCCGTCATGGTCGCGGTCAAGGTAGGTATGGCCCTGGCTGTACAGGGAAAGCGCCAGGTCGTGGTCAATGGCTGTGCACTTGTACACGCCGGTGTCCGCAATCGGCGCGACGGCCCTGGCCTTCGCCAGAACAAGATGCTGGAAAGGCTGGCTGACCAACTTGCCGTCGTTGGCAAGCAGCGTGACCGAGTAACTTCCAGCCATATCGGCGATGAATGTGGCCTTGCCGGCTGGTAGTGGCGTCACGATGGCCTTGCCGCCGTTGGGGTTGGTTACCGACCAGTCGTAGAGCAGCCTGTCCCCGTTGGCGTCCGAACTCGCACTGCCGTCCAGCATGACGGCTGCGCCCGCTGTCACGTCGCTTTGCGTGGCTGACTTGGCGACCGGCCGGTAGGCGACACCGGTTTCTGCATAGGCGATTCCCGCTTCGATGGCGGACGCGGTTTGCGTCCGATTCTCCGTGCTCGCCGCGAACGCGATCAGCACGGCGGGACGGCTCACCCCGGCTTGCAGCGATTTCATCCAGTAATCGAGCCCGCCGGCATCGGGAACCCGGTGCAGTACGTTCGCGTACAACGCGGTGATGAATTGCTGGTCGGTCGGTGTCGCGCCGTACAAACGGCTGAATTCTTCGCTGGCGACGAACGCGGCGGCAATCTGTTCCAGCTGGGTGCCGCCGTCGAATTGCCCAAGCCAATAGCCCAGACCCGCGACGTCCGGGGTACGGTTGAAGGCCGCCTGGTAGAGCCGATACACATTGCCCGCGACCTCGCCGTCCAGCGCGAGCGACACGTCCGCAAAGCGGATGCGTTTCACCGATGTGGCCGCCGCGATCGATTCTCCACCGGCGCCTGCGATGCGATATCCCGCGCCCGTGTTCGAGATTGCATAGCTGTCGCGGTCGCCCGCAAGCGTTAGGGGTTCAATTGCGCGCGCGGGCGCACCTAACGCTAGACGTTGCTGGACAGGAGAAGAAGTGTCGGTATAGTCGCCACCGCATCCTGCGATGACAGCGAAACAACACGCGGACAAGACGCGTGACAGCGAGCGCATATAAGCCTGGGATTTCTAAAAGGCAATAATTTTACACCTTATCGCCCCTTGGCATCGCGCAACTTGTCACTCGTTTGGAGGGCGGCTACAGCCAGCCGTCGTCCCGCAGCACCATCTTGGTGAAGTAGTCGACGTTCGCGCGGGTGGCGAACAGGGCGGGGGCGATCAGGTAGGCGGTGTGCACAAAGCCGCTGCCGCCCAGGCCGACGCCGGCCAGCAGCATACGGAACAGCAGCATCAAGACCAGCGACAGCGCGCACAAGGTCAGCGCCTTGCGCCACATGCCCTTGACGGCGTAATAGGCCGGACCGAACAGGAAGGCCAGCAGGTTGAAGCGCACCATCGCGCGCTCGCCCATCGTCAGTGCGATGGACTGCGGCATGTCCACGCCGCCCGCCTTTTGCAGCACCGCGAAGCGCGCTTTCCAGCCGGGCGAGATGCCGGGCAGGGCGATCGCGGTCGACGCGACGTCCGCGCCGCAGTTGAAACAGAAGTCCGCGGTGTCCGACGCCTGGGAACCGCATTGCTGGCAAAACGGCATGTCTTCCTCGCTAGGTGGTGATGACTCCATGATACCGGCGCCGACCCGCGCACAAACCCTCGCATTCTCACACTCATCAATAAATAGCGCGCCCGCGCCACAGTTTCGCGCGCCCGCCCGCCATTGCCGGGCTTGTCTATACGGGCTTGCTATAATTCAGCGCTCCCCATTCCGCCTGGAGCCGTTCTGAGCAAGCCTTCCGAAAACCTGCGCAGCATTTACGCGATGCTGATCGCCGTCGCCATGTTCGCCCTGATGGACACGGCGATGAAGCTGCTGTCCGCCACCTATCCCGCCATGCAGGTGACCGCCCTGCGCGCGCTGTCGTCGCTGCCGCTGGTGTGCGCCTACATGGCCTACCGCCGCAAGTTCGGCGCGTTGCTCAAGGTGCGCTGGCCGCTGCAACTGCTGCGCGGCGCCTTGGGCATCGGCATGCTGACCCTGTTCGCCTACGCGCTGAAAACGCTGCCGCTGGCCGACACCTACGCCATCTTCTTCATCGCGCCGGCGCTGATCACGGCGCTGTCGGTGTTCATCCTGAAGGAGCGGGTGGACGCGATGCAGTGGGTGGCGATCGTGGTCGGCCTGACCGGCGTGCTGGTGGTGCTGCGCCCGAGCGGCGCCAGCTTCATCTCGGTGGCCGGCCTGGCGGTGCTGGGCTCGGCCGTGTGTTACGCGGTGTCGGCCATCGCCAGCCGCATCCTGAGCCGCACGGACTCCAGCGAGCACATCATGTTTTGGCTGTTGGTGATGATGGCGCTCGGGTCCCTGGCGCTGGGGTGGCGGAACTGGGTGGCGGTGCGCCCGCAGGACGTGCTGGTGATCGTCTGGCTGGCCGTGTCCGGCTTCCTCGGCCAGCTCGCCATCACCGTCGCCTTCAGCACCGGCAAGGCCTCCACCGTGGCGCCGTTCGAATACTCGGCGCTGGCCTGGGGCGTGGCGATCGACTGGCTGCTGTGGCAGACCTTGCCGGACTTCTACACCCTGCTGGGCGCGGCCATCATCATCGGCAGCGGCATCTACCTGGTGCGGCGCGAAGCCGTCCACGCCGAGTCCGAGCATCCCTGACCAGCCGCGGGCCCGGCGGGAAGCGGCGGGCGTTCTCCGATATAATCGGGGGATGTTAAAACAGCGCACCATCAAAGAAAAAGTCTGCACCACCGGCGTCGGCCTGCACTCGGGCACCAAGGTCGTGCTGACCCTGCGGCCGGCCGCCATCGGCACCGGCATCGTGTTCCGCCGCGTGGACCTGGACCCGGTGGTCGAGTTCCCGTCCAGCGCGATGGCGGTCGGCGACACCCGCATGGCCTCGGTCCTGATCCAGGACGGCGCCCGCGTCTCCACCGTCGAGCACCTGATGTCGGCCTGCGCCGGCCTGGGTATCGACAACCTGTACGTGGATGTCAGCGCCGAGGAGATCCCCATCATGGACGGCTCGGCCTCGTCCTTCGTGTATTTGTTGCAACAGGCCGGCGTGCAGGAGCAGGACGCGGCCAAGAAGTTC
Source organism: Pseudoduganella namucuonensis (assembly GCF_900116645.1). Classification (GTDB taxonomy): domain Bacteria; phylum Pseudomonadota; class Gammaproteobacteria; order Burkholderiales; family Burkholderiaceae_D; genus Rugamonas; species Rugamonas namucuonensis. Next base: position 307,187 of record NZ_FPBO01000001.1, read on the forward strand.
ATCCGCGTGGTCAAGCCGGTGGAGGTGCGCGACGGCAAGGGCGCCAACGAGAAGTGGGCGCGCCTGGTGCCGCACGACGGCTTCAAGCTGGACTTCTTCATCGAATTCAACCACCCGGCGGTCGACGGCACGGCGCAGCGCGCCACGGTCGACTTCGGCGACGTCACCTATGTGCAGGCGATCGCCCGCGCGCGCACCTTCGGCTTCATGCAGGACGTGGAAATGCTGCGCGGCATAGGCCTGGCGCGCGGCGGCTCGCTGGAAAACGCCATCGTGATGGACGAGTACCGCATCCTGAACGCGGACGGCCTGCGCTACGACGACGAGTTCGTGCGCCACAAGATCCTGGACGCGATCGGCGACCTGTACCTGGTCGGCCATCCGCTGGTGGCGGGCTACGAGGCGCACAAGTCCGGCCACGCGCTGAACAACCTGCTGCTGCGCGAGCTGCTGGCGCATCCGGACGCGTACGAGATCGTCACCTACGACAACCTGGCGTCGGCGCCGGAATCCTATGTGCGCCAGATGACCCACGAGTGGGCGTTGAATTAACTGATTAGTAATCCGGCCGGTCCCGGCGGCGCCGCACCATCAGCCGCAGCGCCTGGATCAGGTCGCTGTTCTGCTTGCTCTGCTCCAGCGACACGCTGAGCGCCTCGAACGCGTCCACCGCCGCCGGCGGCAGCGACAGCGCCCGCATCTCCTCCTTGATCTCGGCGGCCTTCATCATCTGCACCCGCAGCTTGATGTTGTGGATTTGCCAGCCTTTCCTTTGCAGCATCTCCTGCAGTTTCGGCAACTGCTGCTTCAGCTTGGCCGCCAGCGCCGCGCTGGGCGTGGACAGCAGCAACTGGCCGTCCTCGAAGGCCAGGATGTCGCAGTGGGCGAACATGGAGGGCAGGGCGGCGGCGCAGTCCTTTTGCAGGGCGGCCATGCGCTCCACCGCCGGCAGCAGGGCCGCCAGCTTGTGGTCTTTTTTGAGGAAGTCCGTGGCGCCGGCCGGGATCCGGCCATGGCTGTAGGATTTGAAGAAGCGCATGGCCGAAACATACCACAGGCCGCCAGGCCGTGCAGGCCGGAAATTCCGCGCCGCCGGGATTTTTCCAACTTAGTTACCGTACAGGCACTTGTTATACAAGCCAATAACCCAATCTTGGCCGGATCGCATGATAAAATCACCGGTCTTTTGCCCCTGGCAAGCTGTGCACCCAACGAAGTACCTACAGATAGCTTATTTTAACGGCGTTAACCAATGTCCTTACTGACCCAGATTTTCGGCAGCCGCAATCAGCGACTGCTCAAGCAATATCAAAAAACGGTACGCGAAATCAATGCGCTTGAGCCGGCGATGGAAAAGTTGTCGGATGCCGAGTTGCAAGCCAAGACCCCCGCCTTCAAGGAACGCATCGCCGCCGGCGAGGCGCTCGACGCGCTGCTGCCCGAGGCGTTCGCAGTGTGCCGCGAGGCGTCCAAGCGGGTGTTCAAGATGCGCCACTTCGATGTGCAGCTGATCGGCGGCATGGTGCTGCACTTCGGTAAGATCGCCGAAATGGGCACCGGCGAGGGCAAGACCCTGACCGCGACCCTGCCGGCCTACCTGAACGCGCTGTCCGGCAAGGGCGTGCACATCGTCACGGTCAACGACTACCTGGCCCAGCGCGACGCCGAGACCATGGGCAAGCTGTACAACTGGCTGGGCCTGTCGACCGGCATCAACCTGTCGCAGATGGAGCACGCCGCCAAGCAGGAGGCCTACGCCTCCGACATCACCTACGGCACCAACAACGAGTTCGGCTTCGACTACCTGCGCGACAACATGGTGTTCGAGGCCCGCGACCGCGTGCAGCGCGCGCTGAACTTCGGCATCGTCGACGAGGTCGACTCGATCCTGATCGACGAGGCCCGCACCCCGCTGATCATTTCCGGCCAGGCCGAGAACCACACCGACCTGTACCACAAGATCAACGAAGTGCCGAAGATGCTGATCCAGCAGATCGGCGAGGAAACCCCGGACGGCAAGGGCAAGATCGAGGTGCCGGGCGACTACACCAAGGACGAGAAGGCGCACTCGGTGCTGCTGACCGAGGCCGGCCACGAGAAGGCCGAGGGCATCCTGGTCAAGATGGGCCTGCTGCCCGAGGGCGCCTCGCTGTACGACTCGGCCAACATCACGCTGGTGCACCACCTGTACGCCGCGCTGCGCGCGCACGCGCTGTACTTCAAGGACCAGCACTACGTGGTGCAGAACAACGAGGTGGTGATCGTCGACGAATTCACCGGCCGCCTGATGACGGGCCGCCGCTGGTCGGACGGCCTGCACCAGGCCGTCGAGGCGAAAGAGGGCGTGAAGATCCAGAACGAGAACCAGACGCTGGCCTCGATCACCTTCCAGAACTACTTCCGCATGTACGCCAAGCTGGCCGGCATGACCGGCACCGCCGACACCGAGGCCTACGAGTTCCAGGAGATCTACGGCCTGGAAACGGTGGTGATCCCGCCCAACCGCCCGTCCCAGCGCAAGGACAAGCAGGACCAGGTCTACAAGACCAACGGCGAGAAGTACAACGCCATGGTGACCGACATCCGCGACTGCTACGACCGCGGCCAGCCGGTGCTGGTGGGCACCACCTCGATCGAGAATTCGGAACTGCTGTCGGGCATCCTGACCAAGGCCAAGCTGCCGCACAACGTGCTGAACGCCAAGCAGCACGCCCGCGAGGCGGAGATCATCGCCCAGGCCGGCAGCCCGCGGGCGATCACCATCGCCACCAACATGGCCGGCCGCGGCACCGACATCGTGTTGGGCGGCAACGTTGAAAACCAGATCAAGTTCATCGACGCCAACCCCGCGCTGAGCGACGCCGACAAGGCAGGCCAGGCCAAGGCGCTGCGCGACGGCTGGCAGGCGCTGCACGAGCAGGTGGTGGCGGCCGGCGGCCTGCACATCGTCGGCACCGAGCGCCACGAATCGCGCCGGGTCGACAACCAGCTGCGCGGCCGCGCCGCCCGCCAGGGCGACCCGGGCTCCTCGCGCTTCTACCTGTCGCTGGACGACCCCTTGCTGCGCATCTTCGCGGGCGACCGCGTGCGCGCCGTGATGGACCGCCTGAAGATGCCGGAAGGCGAGCCGATCGAGGCGGGCATCGTGTCCCGTTCGATCGAGTCGGCGCAGCGCAAGGTCGAGGCCCGCAACTTCGACATCCGCAAGCAGCTGCTGGAGTACGACGACGTCGCCAACGACCAGCGCAAGGTGATCTACCAGCAGCGCAACGAGCTGCTGGAAAGCACCGACATCTCGGAGATGATCCAGTCCCTGCGCCACGGCCTGTTCACCGACGTCGTGCGCGAGTACGTGCCGGAGGAATCGGTCGAGGAGCAATGGAACATCAAGGGCCTGGAAGCGGCGCTGGCCGGCGAATGGCAGGTCGAGGTGCCGCTGCGCGCCATGCTGGAGGCCGAACCGACGCTGAACGACGAGGACTTGCTGGAACGCGTGCTGGCCGCGGCCGACGCCGTGTACCAGGCCAAGATCGACGTCGTCGGCAAGGACGCCTTCGGCGGCTTCGAGCGCAACGTCATGCTGCAAAGCGTGGACAGCCACTGGCGCGAGCACCTGGCCGCGCTGGACCACCTGCGCCAGGGCATCCACCTGCGCGGCTACGCGCAGAAGAACCCGAAGCAGGAATACAAGCGCGAGGCGTTCGAGCTGTTCGGCCAGATGCTGGACATGATCAAGAACGAGGTCGTCAAGCTGGTCATGACGGTGCGCATCCAGTCGCGCGAGGAGATCGACGCGGCCGAGGCGGCGATGCAGGCCTCGCACGTGGAGAACGTGTCCTACCAGCACGCCGACTTCAACCCGAACGCGGCGCCGGAAGACCTGCTGTCGCCGGCCCCGCAGGGCGGCCTGAACGAGATCGAGGCGCAGCTCAGCATGGGCGTCAAGGTGGGCCGCAACGATCCATGCCCTTGCGGCAGCGGCAAGAAGTTCAAGGCTTGCCACGGCAAGCTGGCCTGAGCGGCCCGAACCAAAAAAAACCGGGCCGCGAGCCCGGTTTTTTTACGCCCGCGCCATGCTTTCCCGCGCGGCTTGCGGTTCCCGCGCCGGCGCGGCGTCCGCGGCATCCGCAGCGGCCGTCGGCGGCGCCGCGCTTGTGTCGAGCTCCAGCGCCTCGCACCACTGCCGCCAGTTCATATTGGCCTCGTCCACCAGGTCCAGCAGCGTGCGCATGTCGAGCGGCAGCCTGGAGCCCATCTCCGCCAGCGCGCGCAGCGCCGCGGCGCGCTGTTCCTGGCCCGCGAGGAACAGGTCGGCGACGCAGGACGCGGTCTGCAGGATGCGCGCCATCTGGCGCACGCGGCGCTCCACGGCCATGTGCGGCGCCTCCTGGCACTGCACCGCCTCGCTGTAATCGCGCCCGAGCTGCCAGCCGCGCGCCAGCGCCGCGCCCATGTTCAGGTGGCTGTAACCGTAGTGGACCGACTCGGCCCGCAGCAGCTGGCTCGCCGGCCGCTCGCCGCAATCGCGCAGCAGGCGGGCATAGGAACGGGGACGCGCGGTGGCCAGGGCCAGGCGTCCGACGTCGGCCAGCAGGGCGAGGGAGAATATCTCGGACGCGGACGCGACCGGCAGCTCGGCCGCCAGCACCTGCGCCGCGCAGGCCATCGCGAAGGAGTGCGACCAGTGACGGCCGTAGTCGAAGCCCGCGCACGCGCCGCGCTGGTGGCCCGCGTACAGGTCCAGCCCCAGCGCCATCTGGCGCACCACCAGCGGACCCGCCGCCGCGACCACGCTGGCCGCGCCGTCCTCCGCCGCGGCGCCGGCGAGGCGCCGCAACGCCAGCAGCAGCACGGGGTCGGCGGCGACCCGCTCGGCCACGGCGCCGGACGGGCTGTCCGGACGCTCGCACAGCAGCATCAGCGACTGCGCGGCGGGAGTGGGGGAGGGCAGCAGCCCGGCGGCTTTTAATTCGGCGAAATCGATCAATTCGAGCATGGTGGTCGGGGCGGTGGGAAGCGGAGACGCGGCTTTGCCGTCGGCCGTTTCGGGTTCATAATGGATGCGGTGGTTTCTGGTTGGAATTGATTTTAACCAAAATTCCTTAAATTTATTAAATTTGATTAATTTGATTTTTCTATCGATGCCATTGATTTCTATCTGGCAAATTTATGGCGAGGGCGCGGATGGCGGCTGAAGAGGTATGCACCACGCAAAAGGCGGCGGAATTGCTGGGGATTTCAGTCTCGTCCGTGCAACAGTTGGTGGAGGCCGGCGTCATCGAGGCGTGGAAGACCAAGGGCGGGCACCGCCGCATCCCGCTGGCGGCGGTGCAGGCCTACAAGAGCGCGCCCCAAGCGGGGACGCAGGCCGCGCAGGCCGCCTCCCCGCAGCGCCGCAACGACACCGTGCAGGTGCTGGTGGTGGAGGACAATCCCATGCAGCGCGCCCTGTACCAACGCCAGTTCGCCATGTGGGGGCTGCCCATCGCCGCGCGCTTCTGCGAGAACGGCTACCAGGCGCTGATCGAGATCTCGCGCCTGCATCCGCACGTGCTGCTGGCCGACATCGTGATGGAGGGCATGGACGGCTACGAGATGATCAAGACCATCTTCGGCTATCCGGAGCTGGCCGGCATGAACATCGCCATCCTGTCCGGCCTGTCGCCGGGGGAGCTGGAGGAGCGCGGCGGCGTGCCGCCCGGCGTGGTGTTCTTCGGCAAACCCGTCAATTTCGACGAATTGCGCGGCTATATGCGGGCCTGTTGCGCCCAGCAGGCGCGCCCGCCGGCATGAGCGGCCCGCGGGGCGGCGAGGCGGGCTACGGCCACATCGATCCGGCCGTGCTGATGCGCGCCGTCGGCGGCGACGCGGCCAGCTACCGCGCGCTGGCGGCCATCTACCTGGACAACACGCCGCGGCTGCACGCGGACCTGCAGCGGGCGCTGGCGGCGGGCGACTGCAAGGCCGCCGCGTTCTGCTGCCACGCGCTGAAATCGAACACGCTGCTGATCGGCGCCGTCGAGCTGACCGACCTGCTGAAGGCGCTCGAGGATTTCGCGCGCGACGGCGAGGACGCCGCGCTGCCGCTGGCGCGAGCCGAGCTGGCGCGGCTGTTCGCGCTGGTGGAGGCCGAGCTGCGCGCCAGCGTCGCGGCGCTTCAGTAGCCGGGCCGCGAGCCGTCCCGCTGCGGCGAACTGCGCGGCATGGTGATGCGCACCGTGGTGCCATGTTCCGGCCGCGAGGCGATCGACACGCGCCCGCCCAGCACCCCGGTGACGATGTTGTACACGATGTTCATGCCCAGCCCGGTGCCGCCCTTGCCCATCTTGGTGGTGAAGAAGGGATCGAACACGTGGCGCCGCACCTCCTCCGGCATGCCGACGCCGTTGTCGCTGAAGACGATCTCCACCATGCCATCCGGCAGCTCGGCCGCGCGCACCGTGATGGCGCCGCTCGCGCGGTGCTCGAAGGCGTGCGCCAGCGCGTTGTTGATGAGGTTGGTGAACACCTGGTACAGGCTGCCGGGATAGGAATCCAGCGCCAGCTCCGGCGGCACGTCGAAATCGGTGTCGCAGTTGGCGCGGCGCAGCCGGGGCAGGTAGGTGGCGACCGTGTCCGTCACCACCCCCAGCAGCATGAATTCGCGGCGCTGGTCGTTGGTCTGGTCGACCGCGATCTGCTTGAACGAGGCGATCAGGTTGGCCGCCTTTTGCAGCGAGCCGCTGATCAGCCCCGAGGCCAGCTTGACCTCCTCGTTGTAGCTCGACAGCGCCGAGCGGCGCAGCGTGGCGCCGCTCAGCATGGCCTCGAACTCGTTCACCTTGTCCGACAGCGCCGTGGCCGCCAGCAGGCTGTTGCCGATGGGCGTGTTCAGCTCGTGCGCGATGCCGGCCACCAGCGAGCCCAGCGAGGCCATCTTCTCCGCCGCGATCAGGTCGTGCTGGGTCTGCTGCAGCGTCTCCAGCGCGTGCTGCAGGTCGGCCGAGCGCTCGCGCACCCGGCTCTCCAGCGACGCGTTCAATTCCTCCAGTTGCTGTTTCGCCTTGACCTCGGCGGTCAGGTCCAGCAGCGCCCAGATCACGGCGTCCACGCCGTCCAGCGTCAGGCTGGACGACCAGATCGCCACCTTGCCCGGGATGCCGCCCTCGAGAACGATGCCGGCCACCTCGCCCCGCACCACGCCGTCGCGCATGAACATCTGCCAGACGCGCTCGCGCTCCCCGGGCGGCGACCAGAACGTGAAATCGCTGGAGCGGTGGCCCACCAGCTGGTGCTCGGCGTAGCCGAAATTGCGCATCAGCGCCTGGTTGGCGCCGATGATGCGGCCGGCCCGGTCGGTCACGGTGAGCGGCAGCGGCGCCATGTCGAACAGCGTCTTGAAGCGCGCCTCCGATTCGGACAGGCGGCGCTCGGACGCCTCCAGCTGCGCCACGCGCTCGCGCAGCGCGGCGCCCATGGTGTTCAGCGAGCGGGCGTAGACCTCGATCTCGTCGCCCGTCGTGTCCGGCAGGGGCTGGCCGAAGGCGCTCTTGAACATCTGCCGGGCCTGGGCGGTGAGGGTGCGCAGGCGCTTGCCTATGCCCTGGGTGAAGGCGTAGAACAGCAGCATGCCCATGCTCAGCCCGGCCAGCGAGATCACGCTCGACTGCAGCAGCACCTCGTCGCGCGCCTGCGCCAGTTCGCTGGTGGACAGGCCGAAGTTGAGCGAGCCGACCTGGTTGTCCTTGAGCAGCATGGGCGCGCGCGCGTGCAGCATGTCGTCCTTGCGCCAGGTGCGCACGCCGTTGCGCGTGCCCGTTTCCGGGCTGCGCAGCGCCTCCGGCAGCACGGCCGGACGCACGCCGACGGTGCTCACGGCCTGCTCGTGCTGGTCCAGCACCACGATGTAGCGCACGAAGCTGTCCTTGGGGTCGGACAGCATCTCGGCCCAGTAGTCGCTCAGTTCGTTGAGGCGGCCCGACATCGCGTAGGGGCTGAGCGACAGGTTCAGCGTCACCGCGTACTCGTGCGCGACGCGCTCGGCGTTCTTGCGCACGGCGTCGTCCATCACGCGCAGGCTGTTGCCGATCAACAGCGCCACCAGCAGCAATTGGACGAAGGCGCTCAGCACCAGAAACTTCGCGCGCAGCGATAGGCTCACTTGCTCTCCTTGCGGGCGGGGGGAAAACAGCAATATAACCGATGCAACTTTCGGATAGAAAGAAAAACGCCGGCTGGGGCCGGCGTCTGGGGGAGGGGAGGGGGCTTAGGGCAGGGTCAGGATGACCTTGACGGTGTCGTCCACCGCCGACTTGTCGATGTAGCCGATGGCCTTGGGATCGTCCGCCACCGCCTTCTTGACGTCGGCGTTGGATTTGTACTCCCTGGGCGGCGTGGCCTTGCCGGTGAACACCAGCTTGGACCAGATGGCCTTGACCTGGGCCGCGTCCTTGTCCGTGACCTTCTGGTAGAAGTCGTTGCGGATGGCCGAGCCCTCGGCCTGGTCCACCGGCGTGAACATGGTCGATTTGCCGAGGAAGAACTGGGCGGCCTGCTCGGAGAACATGCGGGTGGCCGGGTTTTTCGGGCTGACGATGACCACCGTCTCGGCCATGGCCGGCACGGTGGCCGCGATCAGCGCTGCCAACGAGAAGCGCAGCAGGGACGTCATCGGTTTGTTCTGTATTTTCATGTCGGTCACCTTAGAAAACGAAGTCCAGGCCGGCGGCCACGACAGTCACGCCGTCCTTCTGGCCGGTCGCGGGAGGGAAGATCAGCGAGCCCGATTTGACCTTGGGCTTGACGCGGTCGACCTGCACCTTCAGGGCCAGCGACTTGGCGAAGTCCCAGCGCACGCCGACCAGGTCGGACGACTGCTCGGCCGACAGCAGCACATTGGCGACGGCCGCGTTCAGCGGCGGGATGCGGCCCAGCGCGGCGGGCACCGTCACGCTGCCGCCCGCGCCCCGGTAGGCGGCGTGGCTGTAGTAGGGCAGCACCTTGCCGAAGCGGTAGCCGGCCATCACGTACCAGGAATCGGTCTGCGGGATGTAGACCGCCTCCTTGGCGCGGCGCTGCGCGTACTCGGACTGCACCAGCACGTTGTTCCAGTCCACCGTCAGGCCCAGCGAGGTGAAGGTCATTTTCTTGCCGCCCACCAGGCCCAGGTCCTGGCCCAGCTGGGCGAAGCCCACCGAGCGCAGGGTGGCGGCCAGCGCGTTCAGCGGCGCCAAGTCGTCGCTGTGCATATTGGCGCGCACATGGCTGAAGCGCAGCATCACCGGGCCGTGCTCGCCGGACACGCTGACACCCTGCACCGGCGCGCGGTACTTGGCGACGGAGCCGCCGCCGGTCGGCACGAACAGCTTGCCGCGGCTGGTGCCGGCGAAGGCCTGCACGGTGAGGTTGGTGTCGCCGAAGGCGTGCTGGTAGTTCACGTCCGCGCCGTCCATGTTCTCGATCGGCGCCTGGCCGTACATCTCGATCGGCGGCCGTATCATGGTGTTGGCGTAGCCCACGTTCTGGTAGTCCGAGATCAGGAAGCCGGGCAGCACCACGCGGCCCACGCGCACGTTGACCTCGTCGTTGATCTTGGCCTTCAGGAAGCCCCAGGTCAGGTCGGTGGTGAAGCTGGGGCTGGTGTTCTTGCGGGTCAGCACTTGCGCGGTGCCGGACAGCCAGTCGTTGAGTTTGTAGGTCGCCTGCAGGCCCAGGTTGGAATCGAGGCCGATGCGCGGGCTATCCTTCACGCCCACGGCCTGGTTGTAGCGCGCGAACTGGACGGTGTCGGTGTCGCTTCGCGCCACGCCCAGGGTGCCGAAGCCGCTGACGCTCAGGTTGCCATCGGCCAGCGCGCCGGCCTGCGCCAGCGAGCCGCAGGCCGCCAGCACGGATGCTGCCAAAAGATGCTTTTTCATTAAGAAGTCCATTCCCGTTATTGTTTTATCGAGGCGGCGTCCCCTCCGGTACCGCGCGGACATCACCTTAGTGGAAATTGCTGTCGAGTAAAACGGGAGGGAGGGGAAACCGAACGAACGTTCTAATTTATGTGGCTTTTTGGCCGCAAAAGCGTGGCGGAAAAGCAAGGGCGTCGCGTGGCCGCGGACGGGGGCCAGTGGTATTACAATAACGCCTCCTCTACCCTTGCACGAGAACAAAAAATGGCCGTCAATTCCCCCATCCCAGTCGCAGCCGACCTGAAGCCCGTCGCCGGTATCGAAATCGGCTTCGCCGAAGCCGGCATCAAGAAGCCGAACCGCAAGGATCTGCTGGTGCTGCGCCTGGCGCCCGGCGCCACCGTGTCCGGCGTGTTCACGCTGAACCGCTTCTGCGCCGCGCCGGTGCAGATCTCCAAGGCCAACCTGGCCAAGGTGAACGCCGGCGGCGAGCCGATCCGCGCGCTGCTGGTCAACACCGGCAACGCCAACGCGGGCACGGGGGAGGCCGGCATGGCCAACGCGTTGAAAACCTGCGGCGCGCTGGCCGACCTGCTGGGCTGCCAGCCGGAACAGATCCTGCCGTTCTCGACCGGCGTGATCCTGGAGCCGCTGCCGGTGGACCGCATCACGGCCGGCCTGCCGCAAGCGGTGGCCAACCTGACGGTGGACAACTGGTTCAACGCCGCCGAGGCCATCATGACCACCGACACCCAGCCGAAGGCGGGATCGCGCACGGTCGACATCGCCGGCCATCGCGTGACGCTGACCGGCATCAGCAAGGGCGCCGGCATGATCAAGCCCAACATGGCCACCATGCTGGGCTACCTGGCCTTCGACGCCAAGGTCGCGCAGCCGGTGCTGGACGTGCTGGTCAAGCAGGCCGCCGACCAGTCCTTCAACTGCATCACCATCGACGGCGACACCTCCACCAACGACTCCTTCATGCTGATCGCCACCGGCGCCGGCACGCTGGAGGTGAACTCGGTGGACTCGCCCGAATACAAGGCGCTGGCCGCCGCCGTCACCGAGCTGTCCGTGTTCCTCGCGCAAGCCATCGTGCGGGACGGCGAGGGCGCCACCAAGTTCATGACGATCACCGTGGAGGACGGCGCGGACGTGGAGGAATGCCGCAAGATCGCGTACTCCATCGGCCACTCGCCGCTGGTCAAGACGGCCTTCTTCGCCTCCGACCCCAACCTGGGCCGCATCCTGGCCGCGGTCGGCTACGCGGGCGTGGACCTGGACGTCAGCAAGATCAACCTCTACCTGGACGACGTGTGGGTGGCCAAGGACGGCGGCCGCAACCCGGACTACAAGGAGGAGGACGGCCAGCGCGTGATGAAGCAGAGCGAGATCACGGTGCGCGTGAAACTGGCGCGCGGCGCCGCGGCGGCCACCGTGTACACCTGCGACCTGTCGCACGACTACGTCAGCATCAACGCCGACTACCGTTCCTGACATGGCGACCCCACTCGAACATTTCCTGGTGCGCGCCGAGGCCCTGCTGCAGCGCGTGGAGGCCATCCTGCCGCAGGCGCCGCGCGAGCCGGACTGGAAACTGGGCCACGCCTACCGCTGGCGCAAGCGCGCCGGCGGCGTCAGCCACCTGCAGGCGGTGACGCACGTGTCGAGGATCGCGCTGGACGACCTGCACAACATCGCGCCGCAAAAGCTGGCGATCGAGCAGAACACGCGCCAGTTCGTGCAGGGGCGCCCGGCCAACAACGTGCTGTTGACGGGCGCGCGCGGCACCGGCAAGAGCTCGCTGATCAAGGCTTGCCTGAACCAGTTCGCCGATGACGGGCTGCGCCTGATCGAGGTCGACAAGGCCGACCTGGCCGAGCTGCCCGACATCGTCGACCTGGTGGCGGGGCGTCCCGAGCGTTTCATCATCTTCTGCGACGACCTGTCGTTCGAGGAGGGCGAGAGCGGCTACAAGGCGCTGAAGGTGGCGCTGGACGGCTCGATCTCGGCGCAGTCCAACAACGTGCTGATCTATGCCACCTCCAACCGGCGCCACCTGATGCCGGAGCGCATGTCCGACAACGCCACCTACACGCACGACGAGGACGGCGACCTGCATCCGGGCGAAACGGTGGAGGAAAAGATCTCGCTGTCCGAGCGTTTCGGGCTGTGGCTGTCGTTCTACGCCTTCAAGCAGGACGACTACCTGAACATCGTCGGCCACTGGCTGCGCAGCTTCGGCTGCACGGACGCGCAGGTGGCCGAGGCGCGCGGCGACGCGCTGCGCTGGGCGCTGTCGCGCGGCTCGCGCTCCGGCCGGGTCGCCTGGCAGTTCGCCAAGGACTATGCCGGCAAGCTGCCGGACGGAAGCGCCGCGTGAGCGTGGGCGAGGTGAAAGTCAAACCGGTGGACGTCGCGGTGGGCATCCTGATCAAGCCCAACGGCGACGTGCTGCTGGGCCAGCGCCCGGCGGGCAAGCCCTACGACGGCTACTGGGAATTCCCCGGCGGCAAAGTCGATCCCGGCGAAACGGTGCTGGAGGCGCTGAAGCGCGAATTCGTCGAAGAGTTGGGGATGAACATCCACAGCGCGCAGGAATGGTGCGGCGTCGAATATGTCTACCCGCACGCCCACGTCCGGCTGCACTTCTACATCAGCCGCGACTGGAGCGGCGAAGCGCAGAGCCTCGAAGGTCAAGCGTTCGCGTGGCAAGGCACGGTCGGCGTCGAGCCGCTGCTGCCGGCCACGATCCCGCTGCTCGAATGGCTGGACCAGATCCGCCACGACCCCACGGCCCTGCCCGCCTAAAAAAGCGCCCAGGGCTATTTTTCCCGTCAAGCAATAATAGCCCAGGGCGCTTTTCGCCGCGCGGCAACGCCTTCCCAGTGGGACGCGGCTGTCCGCGGCGGAAAAACGCCCTGGGCTTTTATTGCCGCATGGGAAAAATAGCCCTGGGCGCTTATTGGGGCGCCTAGTGGGCGGGGCGGTGGCTTATTCTTCGTCGAGAGGATCGACGGGGGGCGGGACGGGGATGGCGTATTTTTCCTCGGCCCAGGCGCCCAGGTCGATTTGCTTGCAGCGCTCGGAACAGAAGGGGCGGTATTTGTTCTTTTCGGTCCACTCCACCTTGGCGGAGCAGGTCGGGCATTCAACTACGGTCATGGCGTTCACTTCAAAAATTGCAGAGCGTGAGCTCGAACGGGACATCCTCTTCCAGCGGCTTGGGCTTCAGGTCGCCGCCTTGCGTGGTGAACCTCACCCACAGCATGTATTTGTTGGCGGAGATCTCCGGGATCGCCCCCGTCGCCTCGTCCAGCGTCAGCCTCAGCATTTGATAGACCTTGCCTTGGAGCATTTGCTGGTAGCTGCCGGTGTTGGCGATCATTTTCACAGGACCGCCGGAATCGCGCAATAGCCGCAGCACCAGCGCCAGCGCGTCGAACAGCGGCGCCAGCGGACCGAACCAGCCGGCGATGTCGTTGAAGCGCTGCTCGGCGCCGCGCTTTTGCCAGGCGTAGTAGGACGGCAGGTCGAATTCGCAGGCGCCGCCGGGGATGATGGTGCGGCCCCGTATGCTCATCAGCCATTCGTTGTCGCGGATGTTTTGCCCAGTCTTGCCTTGCGCCGCCACCAGCGCGCCGCTGACGGCGTCCAGCTCGGACAGGATGGCGTCCAAGGTCTCGGCCTGCACATTGGGATTGGAGCGGTAGCCCAGCAGGCTTTGCCGCTGGCGCTCCAGCTCCTGCAGCAGGTCCGACTTCAGGTCGGCGCGGCCGGCCACTTCGAGCATGTCGAAGATCGTCGCCAGGGCGACGTGATGCTGCATCGGATGTTCTTGATGGACAAAGAACTTGAATTTCTCATACAGGTCTTCCAGCCGCAACAACGTGCGTATGCGCTCGTTGAAAGGGTATTCGTAGACAATCAAAATGACTTCCCTCTAAAGATGGGCCTGAAAGAATTCCGTGATTCTGAACCAAGCGAAGCAAAATTACAAACGTTGCGCAGGTATTGTTATCGTTCCTGCGGAAATTGCCAGGTATAAATCGTGTAATCGCGCAATTTGCGGTGCCAATGCCGCGATTTCGCCGCCATTGTCTATGACATCGTCCGCCGCCGCCAGGCGCGTCGGGCGCGTTACCTGGGCCGCCATGATGGCCAGCACCTGGCTTTCCGGCAGGCCGTTGCGCGCCATCACGCGCGCCACTTGCACTTCTTCCGGGCAATCTACCACCAGCACGCGGTTTACCCGCGCACGCCAGTTGCCGGACTCGACCAGCAGCGGCACCGCGAAGATCACGTAGGGACCGGTGGCCGCCGCGCCGGCCGCGTCGGTGGCCTCGCGGATGCGCGGGTGCAGGATGGCCTCCAGCCGCGCCTTGGCGCCGCTGTCGGAGAACACCAGCGCGCGCATTTTCGCACGGTCCATGGCGCCATGCGCGTCCGCGTAGCCGGGGCCGAACTCGGCCAGGATGGCCGGCATGGCTGGACCGTTCGGGCCGGTCAGCGCGTGGGCGATGCGGTCGGTGTCGACGATGCTGGCGCCGCGCTCGGCGAACATGTCGGCCACCAGGCTTTTGCCGCTGCCGATGCCGCCGGTCAGGCCGATGTGAAGTTTACCCGCCCCGCTGGCCATCAGTGCCCCAGCAGGCTTTGCGTGAACCCGGCCAGCGGGCCGCCGAACAGCAGCGCGATCATGCCGGCGGCCGCCAGGTAGGGGCCGAAGGGGATCGGGTTGTTGCGTCCGCGCTTGGCGAACACCATCAGGCAGATGCCGACCACGGCGCCCACGATCGAGGACAGCAGGATGATGGTCGGCAGCATGGTCCAGCCCAGCCAGGCGCCCAGCGCGGCCAGCAGTTTGAAGTCGCCGTAGCCCATGCCCTCCTTGCCGGTCACCAGCTTGAACAGCCAGTAGACGCTCCACAGCGCCAGGTAGCCGGCCGCCGCGCCGATCACGGCGTCCTGCAGCGGCACGAACAGGCCGTTGATGTTGAGCAGCAGGCCGGCCCACAGCAGGGGCAGCGTGAGGTCGTCCGGCAGCAGCTGGGTGTCGGCGTCGATGAAGGTCATGGCGATCAGCATATAGGCGAAGCACAGCGAGGCCAGCCCCATCCAGCCGCTGCCGAAGTGCCACACCAGCACCGCCGACAGCGCGCCCGTCAGCGCCTCGATGACGGGGTAGCGCGGCGAGATCTTCGCCTTGCAGTTGCTGCACTTGCCGCCCAGGACCAGGTAGCTCACCACGGGGATGTTTTCCAGCGCCGTGATCTGGTGCTGGCAATGCGGGCAGGCCGAGCGCGGCGCCACCAGGTTGTAGCGCGTCGTGTGCGGCAACTCCTTGCCCGATTCGGAGGCGACATAGTTGTCCGACTCGCGCTGCATCATGATGGGGATGCGGTGGATCACCACGTTCAGGAAACTGCCGATCAGCAGACCGAATATGCCGGCCACGATGGCCGGAAGCAGGGACGCGGGCGGGGCGAACAACAGGATGTCTTGCATCGATCAGGTTCCGTTTGGGGATGGTTGCAGTAGTATAAGGCAGTGCCTGCCGCCAAGGGAGGCTTACTCGCAACTAACACGACCAAGAGGGGAGCCAGGATGGATCAGCAGTATGAAGAGGGTTTGAAGACGCGCCAGCGGGTGATGGGCGAGCCCTTCGTCGAGCGCGCGTTCGCCGCCGCCACCGATTTCACGCGGCCGCTGCAGGACTACATCACGCGCGAGGCCTGGGGCACGGTGTGGCAGCGCGACGGCCTGGACCTGAAGACGCGCAGCATCGTCACCGTCTCCATGCTGGTGGCGATGGGCCGCGCCCACGAGCTGAAAGGCCATGTGCGCGGCGCCCTGAACAACGGGGTGACGGTGGCGGAACTGCAGGAGATCCTGCTGCACGCCACCGTGTATTGCGGGGTGCCGGTGGCGGCCGAGGCCTTCCGCGCCGCGCAGGAGGTGCTGGAACAGGCGGCTTGAGCGTCCTCAGCCGTTGTTGATCAGCAGCGGCGCCAGCTCGTCTCCCGCGCCCACGCCCTGGCCCCACGCCCAGCAGCCCCAGTCCCAGCCTTGGTTGATGTCGAAGCCCACGGCGTGGGCCGTTTCGCCGTCGGCCATGCGCACCAACAGGCCGGCCGACGAGCCCGGCGCTCCGCCCGCCGGCGCGGTGCCGGCCAGCTTGGGCACCGCCTGGCCGGGTTGCCACGCCTCGGTCGAGAAGGCCAGCAACACGAGCCCGGACGGCCGCAGCGCCTGCGACGTTTCGCCGTACAGGTGGAAGCGCGCCAGCCGCCGGTAGCCGCCATCCCCGGCCGGCTCCGCCAGCCCGGTGTACAGCGAGCTGGTGGTGTAGTTCAGGACGCTGATGGCGTCCGCCGCGCCGGCCCGGGCGACGCTGCCATCCCCGTCGTCTTGGGTGACGCTGACCGTGTCGCCGGGCGCCGTGTCGAAATAGAACACGGACGGCGCGTCGTCGCCGGCCACGCAAGTCCAGGCGGCCAGCCCGGCCCCCCAGGTGATGACCATCTCCTGGGCGAGCTCGGCGAAGGCGCGCCAGACCAGCACCTGCCCTTCCGGGCCGCCGGCGTCCGCGCCCCGGAAGGCGTAGAGGCGGAAGTCCGACTGCCGCAGCGCGGCGACGGTGGCGTCGGACAGCTGGAGGGAGATCTGGTACACGCTGGCCTCGCCGTCAAGGACCGGCATGGCTCAGGCCGCCAGCGCCAGGCGGCGGCCGGGCAGGGCGCGCACCTCGGACTGGGAGGTGTCCACCAGCAGCGGCGCCAGCGCATAGTTGGCCGGGAACTGTTGGCCCCAGCTGAAACCGCCCCAGCTCCAGCCGTTGTTGCTGTCGTAGCTGATGCCGGCGCGGCTTTCCACGCCCGTCAGGTCGACCAGGATGCCGCGGCTGAGCGAGCGCTCCAGCACCACGCCGGTGTCGACGGTGCCGCTGGCGAACATCAGGAACACCTTTTCCTCGGGGATGATGATGTCCAGCATGCCGCCCATCAGATTGAAGGCGCAGATGGGCTGGGCCGCGCCGCCGATGTCGGGCGCTTGCGAAATGCCGCAGGTGAACGAACGGTTGCTCATGTTCTGGACCGAAATGGCGTTGGGCTGGCCGCTGGACACCACGGTCCCGATGCCCGAATCGGCCACCTGCATGGACTCGCCGATCGTGATGGGCTGGGAGTTGCTGCTGTCGATCTGGCCCTTGGGAACGAAGGCTTGCAGCGAGGCGTAGGCCTCGTAGTCCTCGGTCCAGTTCAGCGTGTTGGTGGTGATGAAGTCGGTGGTGCTGAACCAGGTGACCGGCACCGCGCCCCCGGGCGGCGTGCCGGGCGACTTCACGCCCTTGAACGCCACCAGCGAATAGCCCTGCATGGCGTTCACCGTGGCCTCGCTCATGGTGAAGCTGAGGCTGTAGGGCGTGCCGTCGTCGCGGACGCTGAGCGCGCCGTTGGGCGACGAGATCCGCACCTTGATTTTCAGTTTGGTGGCGGCCCGTTGCAGGTTCAGCAGGTACATGGCTGTGTCGCCGTCGGCGCGGTAGCCGCCGTTGCCGGCCAGGCGGTCGTAGACGAAGGCGTTGTCGTGGTAGCCCGCCGTCTGGATGATGAGCTTGACCTGGTTCAGTTCGATGGTGTTGGAAAAGAAATCATAGGTGTGCATGATGTGCTCCTTCAGTGTGGTTGTTGGTCGGCCGGCTGTGGGGCGCCGGTGAACACATGGTGCGCCGCGCCCGGCCGGCGAGCCATGACGGCCGCTTACGCCGCATTACAGGCGATGACGTCGGGCCCGCACACGCCCTCCAGGCGCGAGCCGCGCAGGATCTGGAACGGCACCGAGCCCAGCCGCAGCTCGCCGCGGCGGCGCTCGACCACGTCCGGCAGCGTGGCGCCGTCGGGCAGGGCGCGCGCGATCTGGCTGCGCGCGCGGTGGATCTGGATGTTCAGGTGGGACGGGTCGAGGCCCAGCATGCGCGACAGCTGGTCCAGCTGTATCCAGCCCTGGCTGCTGGGGTCCAGGCCCTGGCGCGCGTCGTCCATGCGGCGCCGCGCCAGCGTGAGCAGGCTGTAGTGGTGGGCGCGCTCGCCCAGGTCCAGCTCGGCGCGGGCGCCCAGCGCGATCCTGAGGTAGGCGTGTTCTTCGTTGAGGCTGACCTGGAAGCGCAGCAGCGGCTGCGCGGTGGTGCTGTCGTCGGTGTTCATGGCGAGCTCCTGTAATGGGAAGGGAACCGGGCGGGCCGGGCTTGCCCTTGTCGCTACAAGTTCCATGCCAGGCCGTCCACGCCGGCGCGCACGGGCTCGCGGGGCGCGGCGGGCCTGGGCGAGGGCGCACGGCGTGTCAGCGGGCGTGTCAACCGCGGGCCGTTGACACGCCCGCTGACACGCGTGCCATAATCGAAAGACCAGCCCCTTTCCCATGCGCGCATGCCGATTCCCGACGATCCGGACGACACCCTGACCCAGCCGCTGTGGACGGCCGCGCCCGCCGCCGCGCCGCTGCTGGGCGTGACGGTGTTGTGGCATCCGGAATGGACGCGCGTGGGCGAGCAGTTTGTCGGCCTGGGCGGCGCGGGCGAACTGGAGCTCAGCCGCTACGCGCCCGTGTTCTCCCGGCCCGGCGCGCCGGGCTTGCCGCTGGGGCACCGCGGTGTCACGCGCGAGCCGCTCACGCTGCGCCGCGACCGCGCCGGCAATGTCACCCTGGTTCCGCCGCCGTCCGCGCGCATGCTGATCGAATTGAACGGCGCTCCGCTGGCCGGACCGCGCGTGCTGGCCGAGGCCGATATCGGGGCGGGCGTCGTGCTTTGCCTGGGCGGCGCGGTGCTGCTGTGCCTGCATTGGATGCCGGCGCTGCCGCGCGCCGGCGGCGTGCCCGGCATGCTGGGCGTCGGCGGGTGCGCGCTGCGCGTGCGCGCCCAGATCGCGCAGGCGGCGGCCACCGACCTGCCGGTGCTGCTGCTGGGGGAAACCGGCAGCGGCAAGGAGGTGGCCGCGCGCGCCATCCACGCCGCCAGCGCGCGCCGGGGCGGGCCGCTGGTGGCGGTCAACATGGCGACGCTGCAGGAGACGCTGGCCGCCGCCGAGCTGTTCGGCGCCAGCAAGGGCGCCTATACCGGCGCGCAGCAGGCGCGCGGCGGCCTGTTCGGCGCGGCGGCTGGCGGCACCCTGTTCCTGGACGAGATCGGCGCGACGCCGGCGGCGGTGCAGCCCATGCTGCTGCGGGTGCTGGAAAGCGGCGAGTACCGCGCGGTCGGCAGCGCCCAGGCGCAACGCTCGTCGGCGCGGCTGGTGGCGGCCACCGACCTGCGGCTCGACGCGGAGGAGGGCGCGGGCTTCAGCCAGCCCTTGCTGCGCAGGCTGGAGGGCTATGTGCTGCACATGCCGCCGTTGCGGCGGCGGCGCGAGGACATCGGCTTGCTGGTCGCGCATTTCGCGGCCGCGCGCCTGGAGCGCCACGGGGTCGCGGGCTTGCCGCTGCAAGCGGTGGGCGCGTGGTGCCTGGCGGACTGGCCCGGCAATGTGCGCCAGCTGGAGAACGTGGTGCGGCGCGCGCTGCTGGCGCTGGACGCGGGCGAGGCGCTGCCGCCGGAGCTGCTGCCGGCGCCGCGCGGCCCGGGAGCCGCGCCGGAATCGACGCCGCAATCGACGCGGGAGCCGGTCGCGGAATCGGCGCCGGCATCGGCCGCGGCGCCGTCGCGCACGGTGCTGGAGGAGGTCAGCGAACAGGCGGTGCTGGAGGCGATGCGCCGGGGCGGCTGGCAGATACGGGCCGCCGCGCAGGCGCTGGGCGTGTCGCGCCCGTCCATGTACAAGCTGCTGGCGCGCCATCCGCAGATCCGTCCGGCGCACGCCATCCCGCGCGCGGAACTGGAGCAGGCCCTGCTGCGCAACGGCCAGGACCTGGCGCGCTGCGCGGCCGAACTGCAGACGCCCGGCGAGCCGCTGCGCCGGCACCTTCGCGCACAGGGACTGGCCGCCCGGGGCCGTGGCTGAAGCCGCCCCCGCCCCCGCTTTCTACTTGCGCGGCTGCGTGCGGCGCCCGCCGCCGTCGGTGGGATGGCCGCCGTCGCCGACCTCGCTCTCGGGATCGAAGTAATACACCCGCCGCACCGGCTCCCGTCCCGCGAAGGCCAGCTCCACCGTCAGGTAGAACGACAGGTCCCAGCGGCCCGGCGCCTTCGCCACCGTCAGGAAGCCGTCCGATTGCAGCCCGTACATGCTGTAGCCGGGCTGCCGCAGGCGCTCGGCGAACGCGGACTGGCCCAGCGCGGGTTCGGGGCTGAAGCCCTCCATCAGCACGCAGGCGCCGGTGGCGCCGTCGAACGGCGAAGGCGAGGCGAAGCGGACCGCCTCGCCGGGCGTCAGCCGCGTGATCTGCGGCCGGGTCAGGATGGCGCACTCGATCACCTTGAAGCCATCGAAGCCGGACGCCTTGCTGCCGAAGGCCAGTATCTCCACCGACAGCTGCTCCTTGGGATTGAACAGGATGGCGCCGGCGTTGCCGCCATACCAGGGCAGCGAATTCGGCTCGAATTGCCAGTTCAGTTGGCTGCTGAGCTGCTGCGCGTCGAACGACACGCTCAGGGTGCATTGCTCGGGATCTTGGCTCGATTCTTGGGTCATTTTGCGCTTTCCAGTAGGTGTGACAGGTAACGGGCATCGCGCCGCGGCGCGATGAGGTCGGGTTCGGCGTCGATCAGCTTGCCGGGATATCCAAGCGTCCGCGCGCGCACCAGGCAGGCGACGGCGGCGTCGCGCCGGCCCGCCAGCTCGTACGCGACGGCCGCCCGAAACTGGATGTCGGCGCTGGCCGGGGCGCGTTCGAGCGCGCCGTCGGTCCACGCCAGCGCCGCCGCCGGCGGCGGCAAATGGGCCAGGTACAGTCCCATGCGCGACAGCAGCACGGCGTCGGCCCGCGGCCTGGACGCCTCCGGCGCCAGCAGCGCCACCGCGCGCCGGTACGCCTGTTGCGAATCGGCCTGGCGTCCCGGCAGCCAGCGCAGCGCGTCGGCCAGGTTGGCCCATTTCAGGTAGTCGCCCGGATTGCCCTTGGCGCCGGAGGCCGCGTGCTGGAAGGCCTGCGCGGCGCCGGCGTAGTCGCCGCGCGCGAACAGCGTCGTGCCCAGGTTGCTGTAGAGGCGGCCGTTCGGACGCAGCTGCAGGCCCTGCTGCAGCACTTGCAGCGCCTCCTCGTCGCGGCCCAGGCGCAACAGGGCCGCGTTCAGGTTGGCGTAGGCGTACACGGCGTCCGGCTCGAGCCGCAGGCTGTGGCGGAAGGCCGCCTCCGCGCGGGCATAGTCGCCCTGCTGGAAATACAGCGTGCCCAGCTGGTCGGCGAAGCGGCGCTCGCGCGGCCAGCGCCGCTGCGCCTCCAGCAGCAACTCCTCCGCCTCGCCGTGGCGCCGCATGGCCAGCAGCAGGTTGCCCTGGCCGGCCAGCGCGTGCGGCGCGCCGGGATCGAGCTTCAGCGCGCGCGCGTAGCTGGCGGCGGCGGCCTGGTGCTCGCCGGCCAGCCGGGCCGCGTCGCCCGCCGCGGCGTGGGCCAGCGCCAGCTGGTCGTCCAGCAGCAAGGCCTGTTGCGCGCCGGCGCGCGCCAGTTGCAGCCAGGCCGGGTCGCGCCCGTCGCCGCTGTAGCGCAGGCTGTGGGCCAGCGACAGCGCGGCCGCGGCGGCGGCGTGCCTGGGATTGTGCCGCAGCACGGACGAGAACGATGCGACGGCGGTGTCGAGGCTGCCGTCGCGGTCGAAGCCGTGCAGCGCCGCCATGCCCGCCCGCATGGCGGCCGTTTCGCTGAACGGCGCCGCCGCCGGTCGCTCCGGCGCAGACGGCGCGCGCCACGGCGCCAACGCCAGCAGGCCCGCCGTCAACGCGACCGCCGCCAGCGCCAGCGCGGCGCGCGGCGGCCAGGACCGCCGCCCTTGTAAAGCGGCCAGGAATGCGGCCGGCGCGGTGGCCAGGGCGGTGGCCGGCGAGGGGGCGAGGGGGGAGGCAAGGGGACCTGCGAGGGGGACTGCGAGGGGGCCTCCGAAAGCGGCCCGGCCCCGCAGCGCCGCGATGCGCGACCACGCCTCCCGCATCGTCGGGGGACGGTGGGCGGGATCGTGCGCAGTCAGTTCGCGTATCAGGCGCGCCAGCGCGGGATCGGCGCCGTCCGGTATGGGCCAGGCGTCCGGCGCCGGCTGCATCAGCGCGGCCGCGAGGGCCAGGCCCTGCAGCTCGGGATAGGGGCGGGCGCCGGTGGCCAGTTCGTACAGCACCACGCCCAGCGCGTAGATGTCGGACCGCACGCTGGACGGTTTGCCGGCCAGCCGCTCCGGCGCCATGTAGGCGATGGTGCCTTGCGGGTCGGCGCCGGCGGTGGAGCCGGTCGCCAGCGGGTCGAGGTGGCGGGCCAAGCCGAAGTCGAGGATGCGCGGCGCGCCGCCCGGCTCGAGGATGATGTTGGAGGGTTTGAGGTCGCCATGGATCAGGCCGGACGCGTGCGCCACCGCCATGGCCTCGGCGATCTGCGCCGCCACGGCCAGCGGGTCGGCGCCGTCCAGCGTGCGCTCGCGCAGGCACTGGCGCAGCGTTTTGCCGCGCACCAGCTCCATCACGATATAGGGATTGTCCTCCTGCCCGCCCACGTCGAACACGTGCACGAAGGCGCGGTGCGCCAGCGACGCGCTGAGCCTGGCCTCGCGCAGCAGCGCGCCGGGCGGCAGCGCCGCGGCCTGCTTGAGCCGCTTGATCGCCACGCAGCGCTGCAGGCGCTCGTCCCAGGCCTCGAACACCTGGCCATAGCCCCCTTCGCCGAGCGGCCGGCGCAGCTGGTAGTGACCCAGCATGACCGCGTCCGGCAACTCTTGGGTCGTAAGGTTGGCAGGCTGCATGGCTGGTCCGGCGGGTGGGGGGCTGGCAGCAATTTAACCATAGATGCGATTGCAAATATATAACTTTGTCGTTTTTCTATCTCAACAATATTGGGCACGCGGCTTGCTAATCCTCATCCTGAACGCGGTTTTTTCCGCGCGGGGCCGCGCCGGCCCCGGCGGATGCACCAATCCACCACCCAAAAGGAGGCATCATGCACCAATCCCAGCATTCCCCGGACGCCCGCCAGCAACTGACCGAGGCCATCGTGATCGCCAAGCTGCGCAAGAAGCTGAGCTGGCAGGACCTGGCCGAGGGCACCGGCCTCAGCCTGCCGTACGTGACGGCCGCGCTGCTGGGCCAGCATCCGCTGCCGCCAGAGGCGGCCATGATGGTGGCCGACCGCCTGCAGCTCAGCGAGGACGCCGCGCTGCTGCTGCAGACGATACCGCTGCGCGGCAGCATCCCCGGCGGCGTGCCCACCGATCCCACCATCTACCGCTTTTACGAGATGGTGCAGGTGTACGGCTCGACCCTGAAGGCGCTGGTGCACGAGCAGTTCGGCGACGGCATCATCAGCGCCATCAACTTCAAGCTTGATATCCAAAAAGTGGAGGACCCGGAGGGCGGGTCGCGCGCGGTGATCACGCTGGACGGCAAGTTCCTGCCCTATAAACCGTTCTGACGGGGACGGGAACACCGTAGAACTACGAGGTTCGCGGCGTGCGCTGATTTCCCCTCTACTATCGAATTTCCCTGCGGGAGCAGGGTCCAAGGGATAGCCCGACCCCTTGTCCCGGCTCCCGCCGGCCGCGTGGCAGCCGCCGCGACGGACAGAAAACGATAACCGGAGATCACCCATGAACCATCGCTTCAGGTATGCCCGCGTCCGCCGTTTCCCCCGCGGTTTTCCCAGCCTCGCCATCCTCGCCTGTTCCCTGCTGGCCGCCAGCCTGCAGGCGCGGGCCGCGCCGGTGGCGCTGCCGTCGTACAACGTCGACATCGGCAAGAGCTCGGTCTCCGGCCTGTCCTCGGGCGGCTTCATGGCGGTGCAGTTGCACGTCGCCTTTTCCGCCACCTTCAAGGCCGGCGCCGGCGTCGTCGCGGGCGGTCCCTACTACTGCGCGCAGGGCGCCGTGGGCACCGCGACCGGTCCCTGCATGGCGGCCACGGCCGCCAGCAAGCCCGCCACCGCCACGCTGGTCTCCACCACCAACAGCTGGGCCAGCCAGGGGCTGATCGACCCCACCAGCAACCTGGCCGCCTCCAAGGTCTACCTGTACTCGGGCACCGTGGACAGCACCGTCAAGCAGCTGGTGATGAACGAGGCGGAGACCTACTACAAGAACTACATCGGCAGCGCCAACATCTTCTACAAGAAGGACCTGGCGTCCGAGCACGCGATGGTGACCGACTACTTCGGCAGCGCCTGCAGCGTCAAGGCCAGCCCCTACATCAACAACTGCAATTTCGACCTGGCCGGCGAAATCCTCAAATGGATCTACGGTCCGCTGAACCCCAGGAACACCGGCGCGCTGGGCGGCAGCTTCGTGGAATTCAACCAGGCCGAGTTCATCGCCAGTCCCGCCAGCCACGGCATGGCCGCCAGCGGCTGGGCCTATGTGCCGGCCAGCTGCGGCGCCAACCAGCAGTGCAAGGTCCACGTGGCCGTGCACGGCTGCCAGCAGGACCCGACCAAGATCCAGGACAAGTACTACCGCAACACCGGCT
Source organism: Pseudoduganella namucuonensis (assembly GCF_900116645.1). Classification (GTDB taxonomy): domain Bacteria; phylum Pseudomonadota; class Gammaproteobacteria; order Burkholderiales; family Burkholderiaceae_D; genus Rugamonas; species Rugamonas namucuonensis. The sequence goes on from NZ_FPBO01000001.1 coordinate 331,653, forward strand.
ACAACAAGTGGGCGGACACCAACGACATCATCGTGCTGTATCCGCAGACCGCGCCCAGCAGCACCGGCAATCCGAACGGCTGCTGGGACTGGTGGGGCTACGACGACGCGAGCTACGCCAAGAAGAGCGGGCGCCAGATGGTGGCGATCAAGGCCATGGTCGAGCGCGTTGCGGCGGGCTATACCGCGCTGCCGGCGCCCACCGGCCTGAACGTCACCGGCGTCGGCGACAGCACGGTGTCGCTGGGCTGGAGCGCCGTGTCCGGCGCGGCCGGCTACAACGTCTACCGTTCGGGCACCAAGGTCAACGCCGCCACCGTGGCCGGGCTGGCCTACACCGACACCGGCCTGGCCTCCGGCAGCGCCTACAGCTACACGGTGAAGGCGGTCACGGCGGGCGGTTCGACGGGCGCCGAGTCGGCGCCGGTCAACGCCACCACCACCGGCAGTCCGCCGCCGCTGGCGGTCCCGGCCAACCTCGCCGTCACCGGCCAGACCGGCAACGCCGTGTCGCTGTCCTGGAGCGCCGCCAGCGGGGCCACCGGCTACCACGTGTACCGCGACGGGACCAAGCTCAACGCCAGCCCGACCGCGGCCACCAGCTACACCGACACCGGCCTCGTCCCGTCCACCAGCTACGGCTACGCGGTGACCGCGTACGCGGCGGGCAGGGAAAGCGCCCTGTCGGCGCCGGTGACGGCCACCACCACGTCCGGCTTCGTATGCGCCGCCACCACCTCCAGCAATTACGCGCACGTGACGGCGGGCAGGGCGGTCAACAGCGGCGGCTACGCGCTGGCCAAGGGCTCGAACCAGAACATGGGGCTGAACAACACGTTCTACACCACCACGCTGGCGCAGACCTCGGCGGGCTACTACGTGATCGGCAATTGCCCGTGACGTCGGCGCGCCGCGCTTAGGCGGGCCTAGTCCTGCAGCTTGAGCTGGGCCAGCTTCTCGTACAGCGTGGCGCGCGAAATGCCCAGCAACTGGGCGGCGGCGGTCTTCTTGCCGCCCGCCGCCCGCAGCGCGGCCACGATGGCCTTGCGCTCGGCCTCGGCCACCGCCTGCGACAGCGGCAGCACCGCGTGCGCCAGGGCCTGGAGCTGCGTGGTGGCCTGCGGCAGGATGGTGGCGAAGTCCTCCGCCACCAGGCGCTTGCTGTCGCTGTGCAGCACCGCCTTCTCCAGCACGTTGCGCAGCTCGCGCACATTGCCCGGCCAGTCGTAGGCCGCCAGCCGCTGCAGCGCCGATTGCGTGATCTCGCGCCGCGGCATGCCGGTGCGCTCGTTGATCTGCTCCAGCGCGCTGTCGCACAGGGCCTCCAGGTCCGAACTGCGGTCGCGCAGCGGCGGCAGCGTGATCGACAGCACGTTGAGGCGGTAGTACAGGTCCGAGCGGAAGCGGCCCCGCGCCACTGACTCCTGCAGCGCGATGCTGGTGGCGGCGATGATGCGCACGTCCACCTTGATGACCTTGTTCGCCCCCAGCGGTTCGATCTCCTGTTCCTGCAGCACCCGCAGCAGCTTGGCCTGGATCTGCAGCGGCATGTCGCCCACCTCGTCGAGGAACAGCGTGCCGCCGTGGGCCAGCTTGAACTTGCCCTCGCGCCCGCGCTTGTCGGCGCCGGTGTAGGCGCCGGGCGCGACGCCGAAGAATTCCGCCTCCAGCAGCGACTCCGGTATCGCCGCCGCGTTCACGGCGATGAACGATTGCGAGGCGCGGTCGGAACTGGCGTGGATGGCCTGCGCCAGCAATTCCTTGCCGGTGCCGGTCTCGCCCAGCAGCAGCACCGTGGTGTCGAGCTGCGCGGCGCGGCGGGCCTGGCGTTTCACCTCCAGGCTGGCCGGGCTGTTGCCGACGTAGCTGGCCAGCGTGTAGCGCGGACGGCGGTTTTCGCCCAGCTGGCGGCGCGTCTCCGCGAGCTCCTGCTGCAGCCGCGAGAACTTGCTCAGCAGGGGCTTCAGGTGGTGCAGCTTCTCGTACAGGCAAAAGCCGACGGCGCCGATGATCTTGCCGGCGCGGTCGGTCAGCGGCAGGCGCGACACCACGAAGGTTTCGCTGCCGAAGGCCATCAGGTCCAGCAGGATGGGCTCGCCCGTGTTCACCACCTGCCTCAGCAGGCTGTGCGGGATGAATTCCTCGATGTCGTGCCCCAGCAGGGCTTGCGGGTCGCTGTAGCCGAGCATGTGCAGATACTTCTTGTTGATCCAGACGATGCGCGCGCGGGCGTCCACCGCGATCGTGCCTTCGCAGATGTCATCCAGCCTTTGCAGCAGGGCCGGCGTGGCCAGATGCTTCAGGCCGTCCGGGTTCTGCGTGAATAACTCGGTGAGGTCCATAGCGGGCTCGTCCTTTCAGTCAGGGCGCAAGAATGCCGCGCTTTTCGCCGTCTGTCCAGCGTTCCGGCACTGTCCGGATTCCCGGACTTTGTAAAAACTTAATTAATTCAAGCACTTGAATAAAATTCATGGAAATCGTGTCTGGATTGCCGGACATTTGCATGTTGCAACGCCGCACGAAAGGCCATTCCGTGAAGCTAAGTTATTGAAAATACTGATGTTTTATATCATTGGCATGAATAGTGCTCTTATGTTGATTTTACTCAAAACGGAACCCGCATATGAGCTTTTTGATCGTTCTACTTTCGCTGGCCCTGCTGATGTTCGTCGCCTACCGCGGCTTCAGCGTGATTTTGTTCGCCCCCGTGGCGGCGCTGCTGGCCGTGCTGCTGACCGACCCGTCGCTGGTGCCGCCCATGTTCAGCAGCGTGTTCATGGACAAGATGGTCGGCTTCATCAAACTGTATTTCCCCGTTTTCCTGCTGGGCGCGGTGTTCGGCAAGGTCATCGAGCTGTCCGGCTTTTCCAAGTCCATCGTCGCGCTGGTGATCGGGCTGGTCGGCCGCGAGCGCGCGATGCTGGCCATCGTGATGGTGTGCGCGGTGCTGACCTACGGCGGCGTGTCGCTGTTCGTCGTGGTGTTCGCGGTCTACCCCTTCGCGGCCGAGATGTTCCGCCAGGGCGACATTCCCAAGCGCCTGATCCCCGGCACCATCGCGCTGGGCGCCTTCACCTTCACCATGGACGCCTTGCCCGGCAGCCCGCAGATCCAGAACATCATCCCCACGGCCTTCTTCCAGACCGACACCTGGGCCGCGCCCTGGCTGGGCGTGACCGGTTCCATCTTCATCCTGGCCACCGGCATGAGCTACCTGGAATGGCGCCGCCGCCAGGCCGCCGCGCGCGGCGAGGGCTATGGCGCCGGCCACAGCAACGAGCCGGAGCAGTTCACCCAGGAGAAGCTGCCGAGCCCGCTGCTGGCCCTGGTGCCGCTGGTGCTGGTGGGCGTGCTGAACAAGGTGTTCACCGTGCTGATCCCCGAGTTCTACGGCAAGACCCATAGCATGACCCTGGCCGGCGCCACCAAGCCGGTGGCCACCGAGGTGTCCAAGGTCGCCGCGATCTGGGCGGTGGAGGCGGCCCTGCTGATCGGCATCCTGAGCGTGCTGGCGCTGGCTTACCGGCCCATCCGCAAGCGCTTCGCCGAGGGCAGCAAGACCGCCATCTCCGGTTCGCTGCTGGCCTCGATGAACACCGCGTCCGAGTACGGCTTCGGCGCCGTGATCGCCGGCCTGCCCGGCTTCCTCGTGGTGGCCGACGCCCTCAAGCACGTGCCCAATCCGCTGGTCAACGAGGCCATCGCCGTGACCACGCTGGCCGGCATCACCGGTTCCGCCTCGGGCGGCATGAGTATCGCGCTGGCCGCCATGTCGGACACCTTCATCCAGGCCGCCCACGCCGCCGACATCCCGCTAGAGGTGCTGCACCGGGTGGCCTCCATGGCCAGCGGCGGCATGGACACGCTGCCGCACAACGGCGCCGTCATCACGCTGCTGGCGGTGTGCGGCCTGAGCCACCGCGTGTCCTACGGCGACATTTTCGCGGTGACCTGCATCAAGACGATGGCGGTGTTCGTCGTCATCGGCACCTATTACCTGTTCGCCGCCTGAGCCACCAACCACCAGAGCAAGAGGAGACAGCATGTTGAAAAACAAGTCAGCCATCGTCACCGGGTCCACCAGCGGCATCGGCCTCGGCATCGCCCGCGCGCTGGCCGCGCAGGGCGCCAACGTCATGCTCAACGGCTTCGGCGACGCGGGCGCCATCGCCGACCTGGCCGCGAGCCTGCGCGCCGAGCACGGCGTGGCCGTGGCGCACAGCGCGGCCGACATGGCGCGCCCGGAACAGATCGAGGCCATGGTGGCCGAGGCCGCCGCCCTGTTCGGCGCGGTCGACATCCTGGTCAACAACGCCGGCATCCAGCACACGGCGCGCGTCGAGGACTTCCCGGCGGAGCGCTGGGAACAGATCATGGCGATCAACCTGTCGTCCAACTTCTACGCCACCCGCGCCGCGCTGCCCGGCATGCAGCGGCGCGGCTGGGGCCGCATCATCAACATCGCCTCGGTGCACGGCCTGGTGGCGTCCGCCAACAAGGCCGCCTATGTCGCCGCCAAGCACGGCGTGATCGGGCTGACCAAGACGGTGGCGCTGGAGAACGCGCGCGGCGGCGTCACCTGCAACGCGATCTGCCCCGGCTGGGTGCTGACGCCGCTGGTGCAGAGGCAGATCGACGACCTGGCCGCGCGCGAGGGACTGTCGCCGGAGGCGGCGCGCGCGCGCCTGCTGGGCGAGAAGCAGCCCTCGCAGGAATTCGCCACGCCCGAACAGATCGGCGCGCTGGCCGTGTTCCTGTGCTCGCCCGGCGCCAACCAGATCCGCGGCGCCGCCCTCAACGTCGACGGCGGCTGGGCCGCGCAATAAGCACAGGGAGCCCACGGATGAGCGCATTTTCCGTCATCAACTACGAGGATATTTTCCAGCTGGCGTCGATCGGCATGTGCGTGTCGCGCCAGCGCGTCATCTATTCGGTGAACGACTCGCTGGCGGCCATGTTCGGCTACGAACCAGGCGAACTGGCCGGACGCTCGCTGGAGCTGCTGTACCCCAGCCTCGACGAGTTCGAGCGCACCGGGGAGCGCGTCGCGGCCGGCCTGGCGGGCGGCGCCATCTACGCCGACGAGCGCATCATGCGGCGCGCCGGCGGCGAACTGTTCTGGTGCCACGTGAGCGGCCGCGCGCTGACGGCGCGCAATCCGCACGCGGTGGGCGTGTGGACCTTCGAGGATCTGAGCGCGCGGCGGCCGGTGCACATCGGCATGACCCCGCGCGAGCGGGAGGTGGCCGCGCTGCTGCTCGAGGGCAAGACCAGCAAGCTGATCGCGCGCCAGATCGACCTCAGCCCGCGCACGGTGGAAATGCACCGCGCCAACCTGATGCGCAAGTTCGGCGCCGCCACGTCGCACGAGCTGGTGCACAAACTGAGCGGCCTGACGTAGGCCGTTTTCCAATCTTTTTTTACGAGACCCCACATGCTCCACATCCTGAAACGCGCCGCGCTTGGTTTTCTTCTCCTGGCCCTGGGCGGCGCGGCGCTGGCCGACCGTCCCGGCACCGCCGGGGAGGCGTCCGCCCTCGTCAAGAAAACCATCGTCCACCTGAAAAAGCATGGCAGGGACAAGACGCTGCAGGCGGCCAGCCACCCCAGCGCCACCTTCGTCGACCGCGACCTGTACGTGAGCGTGTACGACCTGGACGGCAAGGTGCTGGCGCACGGCAGCAATCCCAAGCTGGTCGGCGTCAACGTCGCCAACTTGCGCGACGCCAACGACAAGTACTTCATCAAGGATATCCTGGCCAAGGCCGCCGGCGCCGGCAGCGGCTGGGTCGACTACAAGTGGGTCGATCCGGTGACGCGGACGCTGCGCGACAAATCCGTGTATGTTGAGAAGGCGGACGGCCTGATCATCGCGGCGGGCTACTACAAGGACTAGGCGCGCGGCGTTATTCCGTCACTATCGAATTTCTCTGCGGTGGCGCGGTCCAAGACAAGCCGGAACCCCCGGCCGACCAACGACTACAGGAGAACAATAATGACGAACCGCCTTACGCACCATCATCGCCTGGCCCTGCTCATGCTGTGCGCGGGCTGGCAGGCGCACGCGGCGCCTGTCGCGCTGCCGTCCTATAACATCGACACCAGTGGGAGCTCGGTCTCCGGCCTGTCGTCCGGCGGCTTCATGGCGGCGCAACTGCACGTCGCCTTCTCGGACACGTTCAAGGCCGGCGCCGGCATCGTCGCCGGCGGTCCCTACTTCTGCGCCCAGGGCCTGCTGTCCACCGCCTTCGGCCCCTGCATGGCCGCCAGCGCCTCCAGCAAGCCGGCCACCGCGGCGCTGATCGCCACCACCGACAGCTGGGCCAGCCAGGGCCTGATCGACGCCACCGGCAACCTCGCCGCCGGGCGGGTCTATCTCTATTCGGGTTCCATCGACAGCACGGTCAAGCCGCTGGTGATGCACGAGGCCAACGCCTACTACCAGCACTACATCGGCGGCGCCAATATTTTCTTCAAGAAAAACCTGCCGTCCGAGCACGCCATGGTGACCGACGACTTCGGCAACGGCTGCGGCGTCAAGGCCAGCCCCTACATCAGCGACTGCGATTTCGACCTGGCCGGCGAAATGCTGAAATGGATCTACGGCGGCCTGAATCCCCGCAACAACGGCGCGCTGGGCGGCAGCTTCGTCGAATACAAGCAGGCCGAATTCATCGCCGATCCGGCCAGCCACGGCATGGCGTCCAGCGGCTGGGCCTATGTGCCGGCAGCCTGCGGCGCCGGCCGGGTGTGCAAGCTGCACGTGGTGCTGCACGGCTGCCAGCAGGACCCGACCAGGATCCAGGACCAGTACGTGCGCGGCACCGGCTACAACCGCTGGGCCGACAGCAACGGCATCGTGGTGCTGTATCCGCAGGCGGCGGCCAGCAGCGCGGGCAATCCCAACGGCTGCTGGGACTGGTGGGGGTACGACGATCCCGACTATGCGAAGAAGAGCGGACGGCAGATGGCCGCCATCAAGGCCATGGTCGACCGCGTCAGCGGCGCCCCGGCGCCGCCCACGCCGCCCACGCCGCCGGGCTTCGTGTGCACGGCGACGCTGGCGAGCAATTTCGCGCACTGGGCGGCGGACAGGGCGGTCAACCAGGGGCCGTTCGCGCTGGCCAGGGGCTCGAACCAGAACATGGGCTGGCTGAGCACCTTCGTCAAGACCAGGCTGGCGCAGACCGCGCAGGACTATTACGTGGTCGGCGATTGCCCGTAGCCTGGGCGATTGCGCGCGGGGGGCGCGGCACCGCCGCCGCGTTCATCCAAGAGCGGGCTCCAGGGCGGGGACGCCGCGCCCGGCCTGCGCCTGCCATTCCGGCCAGTGCGCCTTGATCACGCTGGCGAGAATGTCGAAGGCGGGCCGTATCCGCTCGTCGGGTACGCTGCCGTAGCCCAGCATCAGGCCGCGCCGCGCCGTCTCTGGCCGAAGGTAGTAGCGCGACAGCGGCCGCACTACGATGCCCTCCTTGCCGGCGGCGTGGCAGAGCGCGATGTCGTCGCAATGGTCGGGCAGGCCGAGCGCCAGATGCAGTCCGGCCTCGCCACCGGTGAGGATGATGCGGTCGCCGAAATGGAAGCTGATCGCCTCGCGCAGCAGGCGCAGGCGCTCCGCGTACACCAGCCGCATGCGCCGGATGTGCGAGGCGAAATGGCCCTCGGTCATGAAGTCGGTCAGGATCGCCTGAGTGTAGGTGTGGCCGCAGCGGTACAGCTCCGACAGGCCGGTGGCGAACGATTCGGCCAGCGTTCCCGGCACCACCAGATAGCCGATCCGCAAACCCGGAAACAGGGTCTTGCTGAAGGTGCCGAGATACAGCACCCGGTCGTGCGCGTCGAGCCCCTGCAAGGAGGCGATCGGCCGGCTGCCGTAGCGGAATTCGCTGTCGTAGTCGTCCTCCACGATCCAGGCCTTGTGGGCCGCCGCGTATTCGAGCAGCGCGCGGCGGCGCGCCAGGCTCATCACCATGCCGAGCGGATACTGGTGCGAGGGCGTGGCGACAATCAGGCGCGGCGGATGGCGCGAGTCCTCCAGGGGCAGTTGCATGCCTTCGCCATCCACGGGTATCGCCACGGTGTGCACGCCGACCGAACGCAGCACGCTGCGCGTACCCCAGTAGCAGGGGTCTTCGACCCAGGCGTGGTCGCCATGGTCGCACACCATGCGCGCCACCAGATCGATCGACTGGTGTATGCCGGTGGTGATCAGGATCTGGCTGGCGTCGCAGTTGACCGAGCGCGCGACCCGCAGGTAGTCGGCGATCGCCTCGCGCAGCGGCAGATAGCCGCCGCCGCAGGAATAGGTCAGCAGGTCGGCGCGCGAGCGGCGCCAGTATTTGTTTTGCAGCCGGCTCCAGATTCGATTGGGGAATTGCGTCACGTCCGGGACGCCCGGCATGAAGGCGCCCCATTGGGTTTCGCCCACCCCGGCCAGGCCGACCAGCTGGCTGCCGCGCGCCGACAGGCCGGTGTGGATGCGCTGCCCGGCGTCGCGCTCCGGCGTCGCCCCGGCCCGGTCCGGCGTGGCGGCCGCGGCGATCCGTTCCGGCTCGGTGTCGGCCACGAAGGTGCCGGCTCCCATGCGCGATTCCAGGAAGCCCTCGGCCAGCAACTGGTCGTAGGCGTAGGTCACCGTGTTGCGCGACACGCCCAGTTCGAGCGCCAGATAGCGGGAGGACGGCAATTGCAGCCCGGCCGGCAGCGACTGGTCCAGGATCGCCTCGCGGATCACCTGGTAGATCTGGCGGTTGACCGCCTTGCGCGGGGTGCCGGCCTTGCCGCCGCGGTCTATGCGCTGCAGCAAAAAATCGGATAGGGAGGCGATGCGCAAAGTGGCTCCGTCAGAAAAATCAAAGTGGCTCTACATTGTAGCGCCACTTCAACCTTAGTATTCACCGTCGCGTAACACTCCTGTAATAAATTTCGAGGTGAATGTATGACGAATGCGAAGTTGCAACAAAGGAAAGAGGCCGCCACCCCGCGCGGCGTCGGCGTCATGTGCCAGTTCTACGCCGGGCGTGCCCGCAACGCCGAGATCTGGGACGTGGAAAACCGCCGCTACATCGATTTCGCGGCCGGCATCGCCGTCCTCAACACCGGCCACTGCCATCCCAGGCTGCTCGCCGCCATCGAAGGGCAAATGGCCAAGTTCACCCACACCTGCTACCAGGTGGTGCCGTACGAGGGCTACGTCGAACTGGCCGAGCGCCTGAACGCGCTGACCCCGGGCGGGCACGCCAAGAAGACCGCGCTGTTCTCGACCGGCGCCGAGGCGGTGGAAAACGCGGTCAAGGTGGCGCGCGCCGCCACCGGCCGCTCCGCCGTGGTCGCCTTCACGGGCGGCTTCCACGGCCGCACCATGATGGGCATGGCGCTGACCGGCAAGGTGGTGCCCTACAAGGTCGGCTTCGGGCCGTTCCCGGGGGAGGTCTATCACGTGCCGTACCCGGTTGAACTGCACGGCGTCAGCGGCGACGCGTCGCTGGCCGCGCTGCAGTCGCTGTTCAAGGCCGACGTCGATCCGAAGCGCGTGGCCGCCATCATATTGGAGCCGGTCCAGGGCGAGGGGGGCTTTTACGCGGCGCCGGCGGACTTCATGCTGGCGCTGCGCGCGCTGTGCGACGAGCACGGCATCCTGCTGATCGTGGACGAGGTGCAAACCGGCTTCGCCCGCACCGGCAAACTGTTCGCCACCGAGCACTTCGGCGTGGTGCCGGACCTGATGACGGTGGCCAAGAGCCTGGCCGGCGGCATGCCGCTGTCGGCCCTGATCGGCCGCGCCGAGATCATGGACGCGCCCTTGCCGGGCGGCCTGGGCGGCACCTACGCCGGCAACCCGCTGGCGGTCGCCTCCGCGTTGGCGGTGCTGGACGTGATCCGCGACGAGAACCTGGTCGAGCGTGCCAACGTGCTGGGCCGGCGCCTGAAGGAGCGCCTGAACGGCTTGCGCGAGGCGGTGCCGCGGATCGCCGACGTGCGCGGCCTGGGCGCGATGGTGGCGGTGGAGTTCGCCAATCCCGGCAGCGGCGCGCCGGACCCGGAGTTCACCAGGCGGGTCCAGGCGCGCGCGCTGGCCCGGGGCCTGATTCTGCTCACCTGCGGCTCCTACGGCAACGTGGTGCGCTTCCTGTTCCCGCTGACGATAGAGGATGCCGTGATGGAGGAGGGCATGGCGATCCTGGCCGACGCGCTGCGGGGCGAGTGACCGTGTTCCGCCGGCCCGCCGGCCGGCATATTGACAAAGTGGAGAAGAAATTTTGGAAAGCACAACGGCCAAGCGCGACACTCTGGTGGAGTTTCGGGGCGTGCAAAAAACATACGACGGTGAAAACCTGGTCGTCAAAAGCCTCGACCTGAACATCGAGCGTGGCGAGTTCCTCACCTTGCTCGGCCCTTCGGGGTCCGGCAAAACCACCTGCCTGATGATGTTGGCCGGATTCGAGTTTCCCACCGGCGGCGAGATCCGCCTGGACGGCAAGCTGCTCAACAAGGTGCCGCCGCACAAGCGCGACATCGGCATGGTGTTTCAGAACTATGCGCTGTTCCCGCACATGACGGTGGGCCAGAACGTGGCCTACCCGCTGCAGGTGCGCAAGGTCGATGCTGGCGCGCGCGCCGAGAAGGTCAAGCGCGCCCTCGACATGGTGCAGATGGGCCGCTTCGCCGACCGCTATCCGGCCCAGTTGTCCGGCGGCCAGCAGCAGCGCATCGCCCTGGCGCGGGCGCTGGTGTTCGATCCGAAGCTGGTGCTGATGGACGAGCCGCTCGGCGCACTGGACAAGCAGCTGCGCGAGCGCATGCAGATCGAACTGAAGGACTTGCACCAGCGCCTGGGCGTCACCTTCGTCTACGTGACGCACGACCAGAGCGAAGCGCTGACCATGTCGGACCGGGTCGCCGTGTTCGAACACGGCGTCATCCAGCAACTGGCGCCGGTCGACCGCCTGTATGAAATACCCGACAACCAGTTCGTGGCCGGCTTCATCGGCGACAACAACCGCTTCCGCGGCGTGATCGAGGCGCCCGAGGGCGGCGGCTGCCGCCTGCGCCTGCGCGACGGTTCGCTGCTGGCGGGCGTGAACGTGGACCGCCTGGCCGCCGGCCACGCGGCGGTCGGCTGCATCCGGCCCGAGCGCATCCGGCTGGTGGCGCGCGACGCGCCGGCCGCCAACGGGGTCGCCGTCGCCGTCACCAGCCTGATGTACTTCGGCGACCACGTGCGCGTGCGCTGCGCGTTGCCGGACGGCGACGAATGCTTCGTCAAGCTGACCTTGCAGGATCCCGCCTTGCCCGGCCTGTCCGAGGGGACGCTGGCCAGGCTCGAACTCGATCCCGCGCACCTGCGCGTCTTCATTTAACCGTTGTCCCATTCCCCACCTATCGAAGGACTGAAATGAAAAAGCTGATTACCCCTGTCTTGATGAGCACCGCCCTGGCGGCCGGTTTCGCGCACGCCGATATCACGCTGGTCAACTTCGGCGGCGCCAACGGCGCGGCGCAGAAGGCGGCGTACATCGAGCCGTTCCAGAAGACCGGCGGCAAGGTGGTCATGGCCGAGTACAACGGCGAACTGGCGAAGATCAAGGCCATGGTCGAGGCCAAAAACGTCACCTGGGACGTGGTCGAGGTGGAGTCGGGCCTGGTCGGCCGCGCCTGCGAGGAGGGCTTGATCGAGAAGATCGACCTGGGCAAGATCGGCAGGAAGGCCGACTTCATGCCGGAGGCGGTGCACGAGTGCGGGGTCGGCGCCTTCGTCTGGTCGACCGTGCTGGCCTACAACGCCGACAAGCTCAAGACGGCGCCGGCGAGCTGGGCCGATTTCTGGAACGTGGCCAAGTTCCCCGGCAAGCGCGGCATGCGCAAGGGCGCCCGCTACAACCTCGAATTCGCCCTGATGGCCGACGGCGTGCCGACCAGGGACGTCTACAAGGCGCTGTCGACCAAGGCCGGCGTCGATCGCGCCTTCAAGAAGCTCGAGCAGCTGCGGCCGCACATCCAGTGGTGGGAAGCCGGCGCGCAGCCGCCGCAGTTCCTGGTCGCCGGCGATGTCGTGATGTCGACCGCCTACAACGGCCGCATCGACTCGGCCCAGCGCGAGGGCAAGAACCTGCAAGTGAGCTGGGCCGGCAGCATCTACGACCTCGACTACTGGGTGATCCCGAAAGGCACGCCGAACAAGGACGCGGCCGAGAAATTCATCGCCTTCGCCAGCACGCCGGAAGCGCAGAAGAACTACGCCGGCCGGATCGCCTACGGCCCGACCAACATCGGCGCGCTCAAGCTGCTGGACGCGAAAACCCTGGCGGGCTTGCCGACCTCGGCCGCCAACGCCAGGGACGCGGTGCAAAACAACCTCAAGTTCTGGACCGACCACGGCGAAGACCTGGAGCAGCGCTTCACCGCCTGGGCCGTCAAGTAAGCGGCCGCGCCGGCGCCTCTTAGCGGGGCGCCCCGCTGGCCCGCGGCGCTCCGCTGCCGCGCCTTGCCATTCACTTTTTCGAGATGTTTCCGCCGTTATGACTTCTATGGCCCATGCCGCCCAGCTTTCCCAGCCTCCCGCCGAGGCGTCCCCGGCCCGGCTCAAGCGCGACCTGCACCGGGCGCTGCTGCGCAAGCGCGTCGCGGCCCTGGCCCTGATCGCACCGCTGGCGATCTTCCTGATGCTCACCTTCGTGGTGCCGATCGCCGCGCTGCTGATGCGCGCGGTGGAAAATCCCGAGATCGCGGCCACCCTGCCGCGCACGGTCGCCGCCCTGTCGGCATGGGACCGCCTGGGCGCGCCGTCCGACGCGGCCTACGCCGCGCTGGCCGCCGACCTGGACGCGGCGCGGCGCGACAACACCGGCGGCGCCCTGGCGCGCCGCATCAACGCCGAGCTGCCGGGTGCCCGCTCGGTGGTCATGAAGACCATGCGCGCCATGCCGCTGCTGGACGCCGAGGGCCGGCCGCTGGCCGGGACCGCCGTCAGGCCGGCCCTGGTCGCGCTCGACGAGGAGTGGGGCCGGCCGGCGTTCTGGCAGGTCATCGCCAAGAACGCTTCGCCCTATTCGCCGCACTACCTGCTGGCGTCGGTCGACCTGAGGCAGGACGCCTTCGGCCACGTCTACCGGGCCGATCCCGAGCAATCGGTGTACACGCAGATCTTCGGCCGCACCTTCTGGATCAGCCTGGTCGTCACCGTGTGCGCGCTGCTGACCGCCTATCCGCTGGCCTACTGGCTGTCGACCATGACGGAGCGGCGCGCCAACCTGTTGATGATCCTGGTGCTGATTCCGTTCTGGACCTCGATCCTGGTGCGCATCGCGGCCTGGATCGTGCTGCTGCAATCGGAGGGCCTGGTCAACCAGGCGCTGATGGCGCTCGGCCTCACGCGGGCGCCGCTGGAACTGCTGTTCAACCGGCTGGGCGTGTACATCTCGATGACCCACATCCTGCTGCCGTTCATGATATTGCCGCTGTACAGCGTGATGAAATCGATCCCGCCCACCTACGTGCGGGCCGCCGTCTCGCTCGGCAGCCATCCGTTCGCCGCCTTCTGGCGCGTGTACGTGCCGCAGACCTACCCCGGCATCGGCGCCGGCGCCTTGCTGGTGTTCATCCTGGCGCTTGGCTACTACATCACGCCGGCGCTGCTGGGCGGCCCGAACGAGCAGATGGTCAGCTACTACGTCGCCTATTTCACCAACGTGACGATCAACTGGGGCATGGCCTGCGCCCTCGGCGCGCTGCTGTTCTGCGCCACCCTGGCGTTGTACGGCGTGTACCGCCGTTTCGCCAAAATCGATGTGAGCATGTAAGGACGACCCATGAAAACCTCTTTGCCATTGTTCCCCCCCTACCTGTCGCTCGCCGAGCGGGCCTGGTTTTTCCTGCTGCGCGGTTTCAACACGCTGGTGCTGGTGTTCCTGATGCTGCCCATCCTGGTCATCATCCCGCTCTCGTTCTCCGACAGCACCTTCCTGTCGTATCCGATGCCGGGCCTGTCGCTGCGCTGGTACCAGAACCTGTTCCAGTCGGAGGAGTGGATGCGCGCCGCGCGCAACAGCTTCATCGTCGCGCCGTTGGCGACGCTGATCGCCACCGTGCTGGGCACGCTGGCCGCGCTGGGCCTGAACAAGGCCGACTTCGCCGGCAAGGGCCTGCTGATGGCGGTGCTGATTTCACCGATGGTGGTGCCGGTGGTGGTGGTCGGCGTCGGCGTCTATCTGCTGTTCGCGCGGATCGGCCTGACCGACAGCTACACCGGCCTGATCCTGGTGCACGCCGCGCTCGGCGCGCCGTTCGTCGTCACCACCGTGCTGGCGACGCTGCAGGGCTTCAACCACAACCTGGTGCGCGCCAGCCTGAGCATGGGCGCCACGCCGCTGACGACGTTTTTCCGTGTCACGCTGCCGGTCATCGCGCCTGGCCTGATCTCGGGCGCGCTGTTCGCCTTCGCCACCTCGTTCGACGAGGTGGTGATCACCAAATTCCTGGCCGGCCCCGGCCAGGCGACCCTGCCGCACCAGATGTTCACCGGCATCCGCGAAAACATCAGCCCGACCATCGCGGCGCTGGCGACCATCCTGATCGTGTTCTCGACCGGCCTGCTGTTGACCCTTGAATGGCTGCGCGGCCGCAACAAGGCCGCCGTCCGCCTCTAGCGCCGCCTTGCCAGCCCGGGGCTTGCCGGCCCCGCCTTTTTTTCCTGGAGACTTTATGTTGCAACTTGCAGATACGACGCTGCTGCGTCAGCACGCCTATTTGAACGGCGTCTGGTGCGACGCCGACGACGGCGCCACCCTGGACGTCGGCGATCCCGCCACCGGCGCCGCGCTGGGCACGGTGCCCTTGATGGGCGCGGCGGAAACCGCGCGCGCCATCGCCGCCGCCAAGGCCGCCTTCCCGGCCTGGCGCGCCAAGACCGGCAAGGAGCGCGGCGCCATCCTGCGCCGCTGGCACGACCTGATGCTGGCCAACGCCGCCGACCTGGCCCTGATCATGACGGCCGAGCAGGGCAAGCCGCTGGCCGAGGCCAGGGGCGAGGTCGCCTACGCGGCCTCGTTCATCGAATGGTTCGCCGAGGAGGCCAAGCGCGTCGCCGGCGACACGCTGGCCTCGCCGTGGGCCGACAAGCGCCTGGTCGTGACCAGGGAGCCGGTCGGCGTGTGCGCCGCGATCACGCCGTGGAACTTCCCGGCCGCGATGATCACCCGCAAGGCCGGCCCGGCGCTCGCCGCCGGCTGCCCGATGATCGTCAAGCCGGCCGAGGCGACGCCGTTCTCGGCGCTGGCGCTGGCCGTCCTGGCCGAGCGCGCCGGCGTGCCGCCCGGCGTGTTCAGCGTGCTGACCGGTTCCTCGCGCGCCATCGGCGGCGAGATGACCGCCAACCCGGACGTGCGCAAGCTGTCCTTCACGGGCTCGACCGAAGTGGGGCGCGTGCTGATGGCGCAATGCGCGCCCACCATCAAGAAGCTGTCGCTCGAACTGGGGGGCAACGCGCCCTTCATCGTGTTCGACGACGCCGACCTGGACGCCGCCGTGGAGGGCGCGATGGTGGCGAAATTCCGCAACGCGGGCCAGACCTGCGTGTGCGCCAACCGCATCTACGTGCAGCACGGCGTCTACGACGCCTTCGCCGCCAAGCTGGCGGCGGCGGTGGCCGGCTTGACGGTGGGCGACGGCCGGGAGGCCGGCGTCACCCAGGGGCCGATGATCGACGTGAAGGCGGTGCGCAAGGTGGAGCGGCATGTCGCCGACGCGATCGCCCAGGGCGGCCGTCTGCTGGCGGGCGGCAAGCGCCATGCGCTCGGCCACGGCTTCTTCGAGCCGACCGTGATCGCCGACGCCACGCCCGCGATGCTGGTCGCCAGGGAGGAGACCTTCGGCCCGCTGGCGCCGCTGTTCCGATTCCGGACCGAGGCCGAGGCGCTGGCGCTGGCGAACGACACCGAATTCGGCCTGGCCGCCTATTTCTACACGCGCGACGTCGGCCGCGTGTGGCGCGTCGCCGAGGGGCTGGAGACCGGCATGGTGGGCGTGAACACCGGCCTCATCTCCAACGAGATCGCGCCGTTCGGCGGGGTCAAGCAGTCCGGCCTCGGCCGAGAAGGATCGAAGTACGGCATGGATGACTACCTGGTCATGAAGTACATGTGCGTCGGCGGCATCTAGGCGGTAATCAAGCAGCACTTAATCGGCAGCACTTAATCGGCAGCACCAACCCACCCATGAAGGAACACACAATGAAAACAAGCGCACTCGCCCTCGCCCTCGCCGTCCTGACCGCCTGCGCGGGCATGGCCCAGGCGGAATCGAACGTCACCATTTACGGCGTGCTGGACGCCGGCCTGATCAAGAACAGCGGCGGCACGCTGCAAGTGGGCAAGGGCGATTTCAACCGTCTCGGCTTCAAGGGCGTCGAGGACCTGGGCGGCGGGCTGAAAGCCACCTTCCGTCTGGAGTCGCGTTTCCAGCCCGACACCGGCACCACCGAGGCCAACGGCCAGCGCCCCCTGTTCCAGGGCCGGTCGGTGGTGGGCCTGTCGGGCGCCTTCGGCGCGGTCAAGATCGGCCGCGACCTGACCGCCGTGCAGGATCCGGCCTCGGACTTCGATCCCTTCGGCTTCCAGACCGTCGGCACGCTGGACGCCGTCACCGGCAACTACATGTCCGACACCTCGACCGCGTCGTCGGGCAACCGCTTTTCGAACGCGGTGTTCTATAGCACGCCGGTGGTGCATGGCTTCCAGCTCAATATCTCGGTCGCCTCGAAGGAGCCGCTGAACGGCGTGCCGATCGTCAAATCGAACCCGTACTCGGTCGCCGCCACCTACGGCGGCGGCCCGCTGTCGGCCATGCTGGGCTACGAGCGCGCGACCAACGAGGACACCTTCCTGACCCTGAACGGCGCCTACCAGATCGGCGCGGCCAAGCTGTTGACGTCCTACTCGCGCTTCCAGCGCGTCAACCGCGTGCATGACACCAACTGGCTGGTCGGCGCCGACATCGCCGTCGCCACCGGCGCGGTCAAGCTCGGCTACGGCCAGGTCAAGCCGGAGAACGCCGGCGCCAGCAGGCAGGCATCGCTGGGTTATTGGCACGCGCTGTCCAAGCGCACCATGCTCTACACCGACGCGTCGCGCCGCACCGGCGCCGGCTCGAGCGGCACCGCGGTCGACCTGGGTATCCACCACACGTTCTGATTGACCGCGCGGGCGGCCCGGCCGCCCCGCCGACGAGGACAGTGCCCGCCTCCGCAGGGAATCGCGGGCACTGTCGTTTTTCGCGCCGATTTTAGGAAACAGCCATGAACCTTGCTCGCTTTACCATCAGAACACGCCTGGTCGCCACGTATGCCGTGTTGCTTGCCGTGTCGGTCGCCGTGGCCGGATTCGGCATTTACGCGATGTCGAGGACGAACGACGCGATGCGCAAAGTGGTGGATGTGAATATGGCCAATATCAGCCGGTTGGAGCGGATGGCCGACGCGGTGCATATCGAGTCCCGCGTGATCCGGACCATTGCGCTGCTGGAGGATGCGGACGCCGCCGACCAGGAGTTCGGGAAGATCGTGCTGGCGAGGAGGCAATACAGCGTGGCGGAGCAGCAGCTGCGGGCGTTCTTGGCCGGGGAGGCCTTGTGGAACAAGGTCTCGGAGGGCAAGGACCTCGCGGGCGAACTGAATGACAACTTCCTGGAGATGAACAAGGCCTACAAGCATTCCGCCGTGAAGTACCTGTTAAGCGAGGCCATTCCCGCGAACGCGCGCTGGCTGACCGGCATCGAGGCGTTCTCCTCGGCGCTGAGAGAGCGCAACAAGAGGGACCAGGAGGCGGCCAACGCGATCTTCGTCGGCGCCCGCTTGATCATGGTGTCCGTCGTCGCGGCCGCGGTATGCGCCGGCATGCTCGTCGCCTGGGCCACCGTGAACTCCATCACCAGGCCCATCGCCTTGGCGGTGCGGATGGCGGAGGACGTGGCGGCGGGCGATCTGACCACCAGCTTCGACGCGACCAGCGGGGACGAGGCTGGAAAACTGTTCGAGGCGCTGAAACGGATGATGTCCAACCTGACCGGCATCGTTCGGGAGATGCGCGCGGGCGCCGGCACCATCGCGGGTGAATCGCTGCGTATTTCCAATGGCAACCGGGATTTATCCGAGAGGACGGAGAAGCAGGCCGGCTCGCTCAGGGCCACGGCGCTCTCGATGGAGCGGTTGGCGTTGACCGTCCGGCGCAACTCCGACAATGCGCGGCGCGCCGATCAGTTGGCCCAGTCGGCCTCGCTGGTGGCGGAGAGGAATGGCGCGATCATCGGCGAGGTGATCGACACCATGCGCTCCATCAACGAGTCGGCCAAACACATGGGCGACATCATCGGGGAAATCGAGGGCATCGCGTTTCAAACGAATATCCTCGCCCTGAACGCGGCGGTCGAGGCCGCTCGGGCCGGCCAGCACGGGCGCGGCTTCGCCGTGGTGGCGTCGGAGGTTGGACAACTGGCGCAGCGCAGCGCGACCGCCGCGAAGGCGATCAAGGCCTTGATCAGCCGCTCCATCGAGAAGGTGGACCGGGGATGCGAACTGGTCGACCTGGCGGGCAGCACCATGGGGGACGTTGTCGGCGGCGCCAGGCGGGTCGCCGACGTGCTCGGCGAGATCACGCTGGCGAGCCAGGAACAGGCGTCCGGCATCGAACGGGTCAAGCAGGCCATCATCCTGATGGACGAGTCGACGCGAAAAAATTCGGGATTGGTGGAACGGTCGGCGGCGTCAACGGAATCGTTGTCCGATCTCGCGAAGAAAATGGTCGATGTCGTGAGCGCCTTGAAAATCGCCGACACCGGCATGCCGGATCCCCCGCGCCGCCGGGACGGCGGGGAGGGGGCCGGCCCCGGCGGGCCGGCCGCGGGCCGCTAGACCACCGAACCGAGCTTGAAGATCGGCAGGTACATGGCCACCACCAGGCCGCCGATCAGCACGCCCAGGATCACCATGATCATCGGTTCCATCAGGCTGGACAGGGCGCCCACCGCCTCGTCCACCTCCTCCTCGTAGAAGTCGGCCACCTTGCCCAGCATGGAATCGAGCGCGCCCGACTCCTCGCCGATGGACACCATCTGCGTCACCATGCTGGGGAACACGTCGGCGTTCTGCATGGCCACCGTCAGGCTGGTGCCGGTGCTGACCTCGTTCTGGATGCGGCGCGTGGCCTCGTAGTACAGGATGTTGCCGGAGGCGCCGCCCACCGAGTCCAGCGATTCCACCAGCGGCACGCCGGCCGCGAACATGGTCGACAGGGTGCGCGTCCAGCGCGCGATGGTGGCCTTGCGGATCACGTCGCCGAACACGGGCAGCTTGAGCAGCAGCACGTCCATGAAGCGCTGCACCTTGGGCGAGCGCTGCCAGGCCTGGAAGAAGAAGTAGATCGCGCCGAACAGGCCGCCGAAGATGAGCCACCAGTACTGCACGAAGTATTCGGATATCGCCATCACGAACAGCGTGGGGGCGGGCAGGTCGGCGCCGAAGCTCTTGAACACCTCCTTGAACGCCGGCACCACCCAGATCATGATGACGGCCGTGACCACGAAGGCCACCGCCAGGATCGAGATCGGGTAGGTCAGCGCGGACTTGATCTTGGCCTTCATGGCCAGCGTCTTTTCCTTGTAGATCGCCAGCCGCGTCAGCAGGTCCTCCAGGATGCCGGCCTGTTCGCCGGCGCCCACCAGGTTGCAGAACAGCGGGTCGAAATACAGCGGGAACTTGCGGAACGCCTGGTTCAGGCTGGTGCCGGTCTCGATGTCGGCGCGCAGGTCCAGGATCAGCTTGGACACCGAGGGGTTCGAATGGCCCTTGCCGACGATGTCGAACGATTGCAGCAGCGGCACGCCGGCCTTCATCATGGTGGCCAGCTGGCGGGTGAACAGCGTGATGTCCTTGTCGGTGACCTTCTTGCCGGCGCGGTAGGTCTTTTTCTTGACCTTGGTGACCATGATGCCCTGGCGCCGCAGGGTCACGTTGACCACCGCCTCGCCGCCGGCGCGCAGCTCGCCCCGCACGGTCTTGCCGCTCTTGTCCTTGCCTTCCCAGGCGAAGATGGATTCCTTGACCGGGCTGTTTGCGTTCGATGTCGCCATAATGTGATTTTCCGATTACCGTATTACTACTCGTTGGTGCAGCCTAGCACTTCTTCGAGGCTGGTCAGTCCGTTTTTCACTTTCACCAGCCCGGACTGTCGCAGCGATTTGACACCCTCGGCCTCCGACTGCGCCGCGATCTGCATGGAATTGCCGTGCGCCAGGATGATGGCCTCGATGGCCGGCGTGATCGGCATGATCTGGTAGATGCCGACCCGGCCCTTGTAGCCGCCGCCGTTGCAGCGCTCGCAGCCGACCGGGCCGTAGGGTTTCCAGCTGCCGTCCAGCTCCTCCTCCTTGTAGCCGGCCTTGAGCAGCAGGTCGCGCGAAATGTCCACCGGTTGCTTGCAGGTGCATAGCCGCCGCGCCAGCCGCTGCGCCGTGATCAAGATCACCGACGAGGCGATGTTGAACGGCGCCACGCCCATGTTCATCAAGCGCGTCAAGGTCGACGGCGCGTCGTTGGTGTGCAGCGTGGAAAACACCATGTGGCCGGTCTGCGCCGCCTTGATGGCGATGTCGCCCGTTTCCAGGTCGCGGATCTCGCCCACCATGATGATGTCCGGATCCTGCCGCAGGAAGGACTTCAGCGCCACCGGAAAGGTCAGGCCGGCGCGGTCGTTCACGTTGACCTGGTTCACGCCGGGCAGGTTGATCTCGGCCGGGTCTTCCGCCGTCGAGATGTTGATGCCGGGCTTGTTCAGGATGTTCAGGCAGGTATACAAGGACACGGTCTTGCCCGATCCGGTCGGGCCCGTCACCAGCACCATGCCGTAGGGGCGGTGGATGGCGTCCATCAGCATCGCCTTCTGGTCCGGGTCGTAGCCCAGCGAGTCGATGCCCATCTGCGCCTGCGTGGCGTCCAGGATACGCATCACGGTCTTTTCGCCGAACAGCGTGGGCAAGGTCGACACGCGCAGGTCGATGGTCTTGGTGGGCGACACGATCAGGCGCATGCGGCCGTCCTGCGGCACGCGCTTCTCCGAGATGTCCAGCTTGGCCAGCACCTTGATGCGCGACACCAGTTTTTCCTTGATGGACACGGGCGGCTGCGCGTGCTCCATCAGCACGCCGTCCACCCGGAAGCGGATGCGGTAAAACTTCTCGAAGGGCTCGAAATGCAGGTCGGAGGCGCCCAGGTTGACGGCGTCCATCAGCATCTTGTTCAGGAAGCGCACGATGGGCGCGTCCTCCACGTCGGCCGCGCCGGCCTCGGCCGCCGCCGCGTTGGACGAGGCGGCTTCCTCCTCCTCGGCGAACTGGATGTCCTGGTCGTCGCCGGCCAGGTCGTTCAGGCTCTGCTCGGTGCTGCGGTTGATGTTGGCCAGCAGCTGCAGCAGCGCGTCGTGGGCCACGATCACCGGTTCCACCGACGACTCGGTCTGGAACTTGATCTGGTCCAGCGCCTGCATGTTGGTGGGGTCGGAAATCGCCACCGACATCTTGTTGCCGCGCTTGGCCAGCGCCACCACGCGCTGCGCCTGCATCAGCCTGGCGTCGATGATCTTGGCCGGCAACTGTTCCACGCTGAAGGCCTGCAGGTCCATCAGCGGGTAGGCGAAGGTTTCGGAACAGAACAGCGCCAGGTCGCGCGCGTGGATGGCGTTGCTGGCCAGCAGGGTGTCGATGAAGGGGAGCTTGTCGGCCAGCGACTTTTTTTGCAGCGCGTCCGCCTGCGCCGGCGTCAACCGGCCGGCCTGCATCAATGCCCGGGCCAGGCCGGGCATGGGCGGGCCGGACACTGGATTGGGTTGGACTGCAGCCATAGCGCGCGCCGTTAGGTAAACTACAAGATCGATAGCCAGCCCTGGGGCCAACCACCGGATGATGCCTGCGGGCATCATTTTTGTAAAGCGGGATGCCTATCGTGCGCGCGCCTGGCTTGCGCTCAGTCGCGCGGACGTATCAATTTCACGACTTTGATGGACTGGTTTTGCACCTGCACCACTTCGATCACGCAACCGGCGGTTTTCACGCTGATCGCCGCCTCCGGGATTTCCTGCAGATATTCCAGCAGCATCCCGTTCAAGGTTTTCGGCCCGTCCAGGGGGAAGTTTAATCCCAGACGCTTATTGATGTCACGCAAGGCGGTGGTGCCCTCCAGCAGGCACTCGCCCAGCTCGGTCCAGCCGAAGCTGTCGGCGCGCGCCGCGCCCGGGGTGGAGGTGGTGAACTCGCCTATCATCTCCTCGATGATGTCGTCCAGCGTCACCAGGCCCTGCACCTCGCCGTACTCGTCGACGATGATGCCCAGCCTTTCCTTGTTTTCCTGGAAGTACTGCAGCTGGGCGAACACGCCCGTGTCCTGCGGGATGAAATAGGGTTCGGTCAGCAGGGCGCGGAAGTGCTCGGTGGTCAATTCCTCGTCCTGGGTCAGCAGCGCCATCGCCTTGCGCACGTGCAGGATGCCGGCGATGCGGTTGATCTCGCCCTCGTAGACGGGCAGCTTGTTGTGGTAGCAGGTGGTCAGCTGGCGCTTGATCTCGTCCACCGGGTCGGACAGGTCCAGCGCCTCGATCTGGGCGCGCGGCGTCATCACGTCCTCCACCGAGATCGCCTCCAGGTCGAACAGGTTGAGCAGGATGCTCTTGTGCTTTTGCGGGATGAAGTTGCCGCCCTCCAGCACCAGCGAGCGCAGCTCCTCCGGCGACATCCGGGTGTCGCGCAGCGGCGCGCCCATCGGGATGCGGAACAGGCGCAGCACCACGCCGGTGAACAGGTTGATGAACCACAGCAGGGGCTTGGCGGCCGACATCAGCGGCCGCAGGATGGTGGCGGTGGGCAGCGCGATCTGTTCCGGGTAGGTGGCCCCTATCATCTTGGGCGAGATCTCGGCGAACACCACCAGCAGGAAGGTCATGCAGGCGGTGGAGGCCACGATCAGCCACTCGTCGTAGCCGAAGGTGTGGATGACGATGGCGGTGACCAGCGCGATGGCGGTGGCGTTGATCAGTGTGTTGGCGATCAGCACCAGCGACAGCAGCTTGTCGGTGCGCTCAAGCAGCCACAGGGTGGCGGCCGCGCGCCGGCTGCCGCGCTTGGCCTGGTGGCGCAGACGGAAGCGGTTGGCCGCCATCAACGCGGTTTCGGCCATGGCGAAGAACGCCGAACAAAGAATCAGGAAAGCGAGCGCAAGGAATTGCGCCCATATGGGAACGGTATCCAATGGGTCACCGTGAAGAAGCTGGCATGGGGATTAGGTTGCGGCCTGGAAGTTGTGGAGTGTAAGGCAAGCTTGGCCGGGGTGCAAGCAAAGCGGCTTGGGCCGGTTTGCGCGCATTCGCGACTAGAATAGGCGTAGATTAACAGATTCCCCTCGTCCCCCGTCAGGAGTGCAGCATGAGAACCTTGCAATTGGCTGGCGCGCCGCTGGCCGCCCTGTTGTGCCTCGCCCCGCTGTCCACCGCGCTGGCCGCCGTGCTGGCGGTCGGCCCGGGCAAGACCTACGCGCGGCCTTGCGCCGCCATCGCCGCCGCCCGCGCCGGCGACATCATCGAAATCGAAGGCAACACCACCTACATCGGCGATGTCTGCTATATCGCGCCCAGCAACCTGACCATCCGCGGCGTGCGCGGCCGTCCCAAGATCGACGCCGGCGGCAAGAACGCCCAGGGCAAGGGCGTGTACGTGGTGGGCGGTAGCAATGTGACGGTGGAAAACGTGGAGATCTACGGCGCCAAGGTGCCGGACCGCAATGGCGCGGCCTTCCGCGTCGAGGGCGCGAATTTCACGTTGCGCAACAGCTTCCTCCACGATAATGAAAACGGCATCCTGTCCGGCGCGAACCTGAATAGCCAAATGTTGCTTGAAAACAACGAATTCGGCCGCAACGGCGACGGCAGCGGCATGACGCACAGCATCTACATCGGCGCCATCGGCAGCTTGGTGTTCCGCTACAACTATTCGCACGACGCCTATATCGGCCATAACCTGAAGTCGCGCGCCAAGACCAACACCGTGCTGTACAACCGCTTCTCCACGCTGCGCCCCGGCGAGACCGGGTCCACGTCGGTGGGCAAGCCCAGCTACGAGGTGGACTTGCCCAATGGCGGCATCGCCTATGTGATCGGCAATGTGATCCAGCAGCCGGCCGCGTACGAAAACAGCGCCATGCTGTCGTTCGGCGCCGAGGCGGGCGGCGGCGCGGACGACGCGCTGTATCTCATCAACAACACCTTCGTCAACGATGGCGCGAACGGCGTGTTCGTCAGCGTGCCGTCGCGGGTCAAGAACGCGGCGCTGATACAGAACAACCTGTTCTCGGGCAAGGGGACGCTGACCAACCAGACCTTCGCCGTGCTGAAGACCAATTACAAGGCGGACAGCGTGGCCTTCGTGAACCGCGCCGCCTACGACCTGCATCCGGTGGCGAACGCGCAGATCGTGGGCGCCGGCAGCGAGCCGGGCGTGGCGCCGTCCGGCGTGGCGCTGCGGCCGGTGATGGAGTACAAGCACGTGGCCGGCTCGCAGGCGCGGCCGGTGGGAGCGAAGCTCGATATCGGGGCCTACCAGAACCCCGTTGTGCTGACGGTGTTGCCGGCCGGCACCCGGCCTTGATCGTGGCCATGGGGGACAGACCCGCGTTCCACGGCGCTTGCCCTCTGTGAAGGCCCGTGGCGCGGCGGCCTGTCCCCGGTTTTGAGCCGGCGGCTTACTTCTTCGCGCTCAGGCATTCCTTCATGAAGGCCTTGCGCTCGTCGCCTTTCTTGCCGGCCGCGTCGGCGTTGCAGGTCTTCATCTTGTCCTGCTGCGTGACCGGCGCGGCGGGTTTGGCGCTCAGGCACTCCTTCATGAAGGCCTTGCGCTCGTCGCCTTTCTTGCCGGCGGCCTCGGTGTTGCAGGTCGCCATCTTGGATTGCTGCGAGTTCTTCGGCGCGGACGCCGCCTCGGGCGCGGCATGGGCGGCGGCGGCGAAACCAAGGGCGGCAAATACGGCGATCAGTTTTTTCATGGCGTATCCTAATGTGGGTGGAGGGTGCTGCGTGATTACTATACGATAATCTTCCGTCTTGTTAACGTGCGCCGTCGCGGCGGCGTTGACAGGCCGCCGGCCTCAGCTGCCGCGATAGGTCGAGTAGGCCCACGGCGACACCACCAGCGGCACGTGGTAGTTCTGCGCCGGGTCCGCGATGCCGAAGGCGATCGTCACCTCGTCGATGAAGCGCGGCGAGGGCAGGGCGGCGCCCTGCGCGGCGAAGTAGTCGCCGGCGCCGAACACCAGTTCGTAGCGCCCGGCCCGCATGGTGCCGCCCTCCAGCAGCGGCGCGGCGCAGCGTCCGTCGGCGTTGGTCACATCCTCCTTCAGCAGCACGCGGCCCGCCGGCTGGATCTCGTACAGCGCCACCTTCACGCCGGCGCCCGGCTTGCCGGCGGTGGTGTCGAGCACGTGGGTGCTTAGCTTGCCCATGGTCTGGTCCTATATAGGTTGAGAGAGGGCCGTTATCGCAGGAAACCTATACCGATGTCGGCCACGCCATATATTATTGGTTTAATGCATTCCTCCGCCAGTGATAAACGAAACCAGACGATGAGCACTTACGACAACTACCCGCGCGACATGATCGGCTACGGCCGCACCCCGCCGCACCCGCAATGGCCGAACGGCGCCCGCGTGGCGCTGCAGTTCGTGCTCAACTATGAAGAGGGCGGCGAAAACAACGTGCTGCACGGCGATCCGGCCTCGGAAACCTTCCTGTCCGAGATCATCGGCGCGGCCGCCTTCCCGGCGCGCCACCTGAGCATGGAAACCATCTACGAGTACGGTTCCCGCGCCGGCCTGTGGCGGCTGCTGCGCATGTTCGAGGACCGCAAGCTGCCGCTGACCATCTTCGGCGTGTCGATGGCGCTCAAGCGCAATCCCGAGGCGGTGGCCGCCTTCCTGGAGCTGAACCACGAGATCGCCTGCCACGGCCTGCGCTGGATCTCCTACCAGAACGTGGACGAGGCCACCGAGCGCGCCCACATGAAGGAGGCGGTCGAGATCATCAAGGAGCTGACCGGCAGCGCGCCGCAGGGCTGGTACACCGGCCGCGATTCCGTCAACACCCACAAGCTGGTGATGGAGCATGGCGGCTTCCGCTACGACGCCGACCACTACGGCGACGACCTGCCGTTCTGGCTGCCCGTGGAGCACCAGGACGCGAGCGGCTTGACTGTTGTGAAGCAGCAACTGATCGTGCCCTACACGCTGGACACCAACGACATGCGCTTCGCCGCCATGCAGGGCTTCAATTCCGGCACCCAGTTCTTCGACTACCTGAAGGACGCGTTCGACACGCTGTACGCCGAGGGCGACCCGAACGGCCTGAACCAGCCGAAGATGCTGTCCATCGGCCTGCATTGCCGCCTGGTGGGCCGTCCGGCCCGGGCCGCCGCGCTGGCGCGCTTCCTCGATTACGTGCAGAGCCACGACAAGGTCTGGATCACGCGCCGCATCGACATCGCCGAGCACTGGCATCAAAACCACGCCTATGTAGAATGAAGTGAACCAGCCTGGCCCTCATATGGATTTTTTCGCATGAGCGAGATAAGCGAAATCGTATAAGGGCCCAGTCAGGGAACTGATAGTCTTGAATCCTGGGACAAACGCCGAGGTTACGATGTCAGAACCGATACACTTTTACTATCGCGGGACCGTGCATGAAGTGAACGCCGCGTCCCCCACGCAGACCGTGCTGCAGCATCTGCGCGAAGACCTGCACTGCACCGGCACCAAGGAAGGCTGCGCCGAAGGCGACTGCGGCGCCTGCACCGTGGTGGTCGGCTCCCTGGTCGACGGCCGGGTCGAGCTGAAAACCGTCAATTCCTGCATCCAGTTCACCCCCACCCTCGACGGCAAGGCCCTGTTCACGGTCGAAGACCTGCAACAGCCGGACGGCGCGCTGCATCCCGTGCAGCAGGCCATGGTCGAATGCCACGGCTCGCAGTGCGGCTTCTGCACGCCGGGTTTCGTCATGTCGCTGTGGGGCATGTACCTCAAAAACGACGCCCAGCCCTGCGCCCGCAAGGAGGTCGACGACGCCCTGTCCGGCAACCTGTGCCGCTGCACCGGCTACCGTCCCATCATCGAGGCGGCCCGGCGCATGACGGAACTGCCCAAGGTCGAATTCGACCGCGAGGCCGTGGTTCAGCAGTTGCAAGCGCTCAAGCGCGACAAGCTGGCCACCTACAGCGTGGGCGGGCGCCACTTCCACGCGCCCCGCACGCTGGATGAACTGGTCGAGCTGCGCGCCAGCCGCCCGCAGGCGCTGGTGCTGGCCGGCTCCACCGACGTGGGCCTGTGGGTCACCAAGCAGATGCGCGAACTGAACGACATCATCTACCTCGGCCACGTGGACGCGTTGAAGCAAATGACGGAGGACGGCGGCATGCTGGAGATCGGCGCCGGCGTCTCGCTGAACGACGCCTACGAGGCCGTGTGCCGCCACTACCCCGAACAGCTGTCCGAGATGTGGCAGCGCTTCGCCTCGCTCCCCATCCGCAACGCCGGCACCCTGGGCGGCAATGTCGCCAACGGCTCGCCCATCGGCGACTCCATGCCGTGGATGATCGCGCTGGGCAGCGAAGTGGTGCTGCGCGGCGCCGGCGGCCGCCGCGTGCTGGCCATGGAGGCGTTCTACCTCGACTACCAGAAGAAGGATATGCAGCCCGGCGAATTCGTCGAGGCCGTGCGCGTGCCGCTGCCGCGCGCCGGCGTGCAATTCCGCACCTACAAGCTGGCCAAGCGCTTCGACCAGGACATCTCCGCCGTCTGCGCCGCGTTCGCGTTCACGCTGGACGGCGGCACCGTGAAGGAGGCTCGCATCGCCTTCGGCGGCATGGCCGCCACGCCCAGGCGCGCGCCGCTGGCCGAAGCCGCGTTGAACGGCAAGGCCTGGGACGAGGCCAACCTGGCCGCCGCGATGGCCGCGCTGGCGCGGGACTACCAGCCGCTGAGCGACATGCGCGCCTCCAGCGAGTACCGCATGAAAACGGCGCAGAACCTGCTGCGCCGCTACTGGTTCGAAACCCGGGTTGACGCGCCGCTCGCGGCCAGCGCCGTCAACGCGTTCGCCGCCACCCCTTGCCGCGCCTGAAAGGACCCGCCATGAACCATCCCGGCGCAACCGAACTGAAAGCCATGGCGTGGACCGGCGTGGGTGTCGGCCGTCCGCACGAATCGGCCGAGCTGCACGTGCTGGGCCAGGCCACCTACACCGACGACATCCCCGAATTGCGCGGCACCCTGCACGCCGCGCTGGGCACCTCGTCCAAGCCGCACGCCAACATCACCGCCATCGACTTCGCGCAGGTGCTGGCCTCGCCCGGCGTGGTGGCGGTGTACACCGCCAGGGACATCCCCGGCACCAACGACTGCGGCCCCATCATCCACGACGACCCCATCTTCGCCGATGGCAAGGTGGAATACGTGGGCCAGCCCATCTTCGTGGTGGTGGCGGACTCGCACGACAACGCCCGCCGCGCCGCGCGCCGCGCTCAGGTCACCTACGAGGAGCTGCCCGCCATCCTGACGCCGCAGGCCGCGCACGCCGCGAAATCGTATGTGCTGCCGCCCATGCACTTGCGGCGCGGCGATTGCCAGGCCGCGTTCGAGCGCGCGCCGCGCAAGCTGAAAGGCACGCTGTACGTGGGCGGCCAGGAGCAGTTCTACCTGGAAGGCCAGATCGCCTACGCCATCCCGAGAGAGGCGGACGGCATGCACGTCTACTGCTCGACCCAGCACCCGAGCGAGATGCAGCACGTGATCGCGCACGCCTTGAAGCTGCATTCGCACCATGTGCTGGTCGAATGCCGCCGCATGGGCGGGGGCTTCGGCGGCAAGGAATCGCAGTCCGCGCTGTGGGCCGCCGCCGCCGCCATCGCGGCGAAGAAGACCAACCGCCCCGTCAAGCTGCGCGCCGACCGCGACGACGACATGATGGTGACCGGCAAGCGCCACTGCTTCTGGTACGAGTACGAGGTGGGCTACGGCGACGACGGCAGGATCGTCGCCGCCAAGGTGGACATGGTGTCGCGCGCCGGCTATTCGGCCGACCTGTCCGGCCCCGTCGCCACGCGCGCCGTCTGCCACTTCGACAACACCTACTACCTGAGCGACGTCGACATCCGCGCCGCCTGCGGCAAGACCAACACGCAATCGAACACCGCCTTCCGCGGCTTCGGCGGCCCGCAGGGCGCGATCGCCATCGAATACATCGTCGACGAGATCGCGCGCGAGCTGGGGCGGGATGCCTACGACATCCGCAAGCTGAACTTCTACGGCAAGGACGAGCGCAACGTCACGCCCTACGGCCAGGTCATCGTCGACAATGTGATCCACGAGCTGTGCGACCAGCTGGAGGAGAGCAGCGAGTACCGCGCGCGCCGCCAGGCGATCGACGCCTACAACGCGGGCAGCCCGGTGATCAAGAAGGGCCTGGCCTTCACGCCGCTCAAGTTCGGCATCGCCTTCAACGTCACGCACCTGAACCAGGCCGGCGCGCTGGTGCACGTGTACGTGGACGGCTCCATCCTGGTCAACCACGGCGGCACGGAAATGGGGCAGGGCATCAACACCAAGGTGGCGCAGGTGGTCGCGCATGAACTGGGGCGCGACCTGCGCCACGTGCGCGTGACCGCCACCGACACCAGCAAGGTCGCCAACACCTCCGCCACCGCCGCTTCCACCGGCGCGGACCTGAACGGCAAGGCAGCGCAGGACGCCGCCCGCCAGATCCGCGACCGTCTGGCCGCCTACGCGCTGCGCCTGTATGGCGGCGTTCCGGGCGTGCTGGCCGGCGGCGCGTCCGGCGCCGCCTCCGAGGCCGATGCCGCGGCCGTCGAAGAGGTGCTGTTCTATGACGACACCGTGCACGTGAACGGCCACGCCATCCCGTTCGCGGAACTGGTGCAGAAGGCCTACCTGGCGCGCGTGCAGCTGTGGTCCGACGGTTACTACGCCACGCCGCACCTGCACTGGGATCCGAAGGCCATGACCGGCCATCCCTTCTCCTACTACGCCTACGGCGCCGCCGTGTCCGAGGTGGCGGTCGACACCTTGACCGGCGAATGGAAGCTGCTGCGCGCGGACGCGCTGTACGACGCCGGCGATTCGCTGAACCCTGCCATCGACCTGGGCCAGGTGGAGGGCGCCTTCATCCAGGGCATGGGCTGGCTCACCACCGAGGAGCTGTGGTGGAACGCGGGCGGCAAGCTGATGACGCACGCGCCGTCCACCTACAAGATACCCGGCGTGTCCGACTGCCCGGAGGACTTCCGCGCGGCCCTGTTCAAGAACCGCAACGTGGAGGACAGCATCCACCGCTCCAAGGCGGTGGGCGAGCCGCCGCTGCTGCTGCCGTTCTCGGTGTTCTTCGCCATCCGCGACGCGATCTCCGCGGTGGCCGGACACAAGGTGAACCCGCCGCTGCAGGCGCCCGCCACCAGCGAGGCGATATTGAAGGCGATCACCGCCATCGAAGCGAGCCGATAACACGTACAAAAACCAGGGGCGCACACCCGGGGTCAGACCCCCAAGGGTCTGACCCCGGATTCTGCCTTAGGGTTTGAAGAGAGACAAAAATGATAGACTGGCTGACCGACCCCGCCGCACCCGCAGTGCTGATCACCGTGGCGAAAGTGGAGGGCTCCGGCCCCCGCGAAGCCGGCGCCAAGATGCTGGTGACGGCCGAACACGAATTCGACACCATCGGCGGCGGCCACCTGGAAATGCGCGCCATCGACATCGCCCGCGAGATGCTCAACGGCCCCGCCGTGCGCTACGAGCGCTTCGCCCTCGGCCCCAGCCTGGGCCAGTGCTGCGGTGGCGTGGTCTACCTGCTGTTCGAACGCGTCGACGCGCGCCTGGCGCCCGTGCTGGCCGAATTGCGCGCGCGCCGCCGCGAGGACTGCTGGCGCGTGACCGCGTTGGACGGCCCCGCCGCCGTCGCCCTGTTCGACGGCCACGGCAAGCCGCTCACGGTGGCCGACTTCGGCGCCCCCGCCTTCGACCGAAAGCAGGCCGCCCACTTGGCGACCGACGCATCCGGCCGCCGCTGGCTGGTCGATCCCTGCCTGGCGCCGCGCGCCCACCTGACGCTGTTCGGCGCCGGCCACGTCGGCGCCGCCATCGTGCGCGCGCTGGCCGAGCTGCCGTGCACCGTCACCTGGGTCGACGAGCGCGAGGACATGTTCCCCGCCGACATCCCCGCCAATGTCACGGTGGAGGCCAGCGAAGTGCCGGAGGCCTGCGTGGCCGAGGCGCCGCCGCACGGCAGCTACCTGGTGATGACGCACAACCACGCGCTGGACCAGCGCCTGACCGAGGCCATCATGGCGCGCGACGACGTGTACTGGTTCGGCCTGATCGGCTCCAAGACCAAGCGCATGCAGTTCGAGCACCGCCTGCGGGCGCGCGGCTTCGACCAGGGCCGCATCGACGCCATGGTTTGCCCGATCGGCATCGCTGGCATCACGAACAAGGCGCCCGCCGTCATCGCCGCCTCCGTGTGCGCCCAGTTGCTGGGCGTGTGGGAGGAGCAGGAAATGGAACGCATGCCCAAGCCGCTCAGCCAGACGTGCAGATTGCTGCGCGTGGCCGGTTCGCCCCACAACTAGGCGGCACCCCGCCAGAAAGCCGCCCATGACCAACGCCACCGTGCAAGCCTACCGCGCCAGCCTGCTGCACTTCCACGCCGATCCGGCCTTCACGCCGGACGCCCATCACTGGCACGAGGACGGCCTGCTGGTCGTCGCCGACGGCAAGGTCCGGGCGGCGGGCGACTATGCCACGCTGCGCGCCACGCTGCCGCCGGGCACCGCGGTGCACGACCATCGCGGCAAGTTGATCACGCCGGGCTTCATCGACACCCACATCCACTACCCGCAGACCGACATGATCGGTTCGCCCGCGCCCGGCCTGCTGCCCTGGCTGGACACCTACACCTTCCCCACCGAGCGCCGGTTCGAGGACCCGGCCCACGCCGAACGCGTGGCCGAGTTCTTCCTCGACGAGCTGCTGCGCTGCGGCACCACCACGGCGCTGGTCTACTGCACGGTGCATCCGCAATCGGTGGACGCCTTCTTCACCGCCAGCGAAAAGCGCGGCCTGCGCATGGCCGCCGGCAAGGTGCTGATGGACCGCCACTGCCCGGACTTCCTGCGCGACTGCGCCGAGTCCGGCGGGAGGGACAGCGAAGCGCTGATCCAGCGCTGGCACAAGCGCGGCCGCGCCCTGTACGCGCTCACGCCGCGCTTCGCGCCCACCTCCACCGAGGCGCAACTGGTGGTGGCGGGGGAGCTGGCGCGCAAGTACCCGGACATCTACATCCAGAGCCACGTGGCCGAGAACGAGGACGAATGCCGCTGGGCGCTGGAACTGTTCCCCTCCGCGCGCAGCTACCTGGACGTGTACGACAAATACGGCCTGCTGCGTCCGCGCGCCGTGTATGGCCACTGCATCTGGCTGGACGAGCGCGATCGCGCGCGCATGGCCGAGACGCAGGCCGCCGTCGCGGTGTGCCCCACCTCCAACCTGTTCCTCGGCAGCGGCCTGTTCGATTTCGAGCGCGCCGACCAGGCGGGCATGCTGCTGTCGCTGGCGACCGACGTGGGCGGGGGCACCTCGTTCTCCATGTTGCAAACGATGAACGAAGCCTATAAAGTAGCGCGCTTGAAGGGCAGTTACCTGCCGGCCTTGCGCATGTTCTACCTGGCCACCCTGGGCGCGGCGCGCAGCCTGCGGCTGGAGGGCACGATAGGCGGTTTCGCGGCGGGCGCCGAGGCGGATTTCATCGTCCTCGACCCGCAAGCGACGCCGCTGCTGGCGCGCCGCACCGCGCACTGCGACAGCCTGGAAGAGCTGTTGTTCGCGCTGGCGCTGCTGGGCGACGACCGCGCCATCGCCGCCACCTACGCCGCCGGCCGCGAAGTGCACCGCAGGGCGTAGGGCGCGACGCCGGGGCGCGCATGCGGGGGGAGGCTGCCCTTTCCACAATTCACAGAAAGGCGCCAGCCCATGCACAAGCACATCCCGAAACTGCTCATCGCTGTCGCGATGGCGTCCGCCTTCAACGCCGGCGCCGCCAGCAACGAGGACATCACCAGGCGCCATTTCGCGTCCCTGGTGTCGGGAGGCCAGCCGAGGACCGCCGAGCTGACCATGTTCTTCACCCTGATGCCCAAGGGCGGCGACCTGCACCACCACTACTCCGGCGCGATCTATGCCGAGCAGTTCCTGGAGTGGGTGGACAAGCAGAACTACTGCGTCAACAAGGGCAGCTACCAGATCGAGACCAACGCCGCCGCCGTGGCCGCCCAGCGCGCCAGGGCCGCCGCCGACCGGACCTGCCTGTCCGGCGAGGCCGTCATGCAGGACAACGCCATGCTGGCCGAGCTGCTGCAGCGCTGGGCCACCAAGGACTTCCACAACCACGGCGGCCAGCAAACGCCGCCGGACCGCACCTTCTTCGACACCTTCGGCTACTTCAACCCGGTGGCGTCCACCAACACCGCCGACGGCCTGCGCCGCCTGAAGCAGCGCGCCATCAACGAGAACCTGGGCTACATCGAGACCGTGTTCGAACTGGCGCCGATGGCGTCGTATCCGGACTTCGACCAGGCCGTGCTGGCCGCCGGCGCCGACTCCGCGCGCCTGAACGACCATTTCGAAACCCTGATGGCTGCGCTGGACAAGGACGCCGCCTGGAAGGGCTGGACCGCCGCCTACAACGCCAACGTGGACAGCGCCAGCGCCGGCATCGACGACGAGCGCTTCACCATGCGCTACCAGCCCTTCGTGCTGCGCTTCCTGTCGCCGTCGCAGGTGTTCTCGTCCATGGTGTCGAGCTTCAAGCTGGCCCTCCAGAACCCGAAAGTGGTCGGCGTGAACATCGTGGGCCAGGAGAGCACCATGGTGTCCATGCGCGACTACACGCTGCACATGCGGATGTTCAAATTCCTGAAGGCGAAACACCCGGAAGTGAAGCTGGCGCTGCACGCGGGCGAGCTGTCCCTGGGCATGGTGCCGCCGGAGGGCCTGCAGTCGCACATCGCCGAGGCGGTGGAGGTGGCCGGCGCCAGCCGCATCGGCCACGGCATGGACATCGCCCACGAGCGCGATCCGGTGGCGCTGATGAAGAAAATGCGCGCGCGCGGCGTCCCGGTCGAGGTCAACCTCACCAGCAACGAATTCATCCTCGGCGTCAAGGGCGACGCCCACCCGGTCACGCTGTACCGCAAATACGGCGTGCCCTTCGTGCTGGCCACGGACGACGCCGGCGTGTCGCGCAACAACCTGTCGAACGAGTACGTGCTGTACGCCAGCCGCTACAAGACCGACTACGCCGAGGTCAAGAAGCTGTCCTACGACAGCATCCGTTACTCCTTCCTGGCCGAGCAGGACAAGCGGCGCCTGCTGAAGGCGCTGGACGGCAAATTCGCCCGATTCGAGGCCGATGTTGCGTCTTCGCTGCATTCATCTAGGAAATAACGTCTTAATCGGCCTGCATTCCGCGGAAAAACGACTATAGGATATATCTCCGCAACAATGTTTCCAATGCACTTATGTGGCCTATTTGCCACATCGAGGACGCGCCCCGGCGTCCTTTTTGCGTTCTTCACATGAAGTGAATTCAGTCAACTTTATAATTTCGGCCCACTCCCCTGACGGCCAGCCCGTCGTTCGACTAAAACTGGCCGATTTATATATTTTTCATATAAATCCGATTGGAAAATCGAATTTGTCATGCTTTTTTGCTTCATGCATAGTGGGATCAGCGTCTTTAAGCTGCTTCCTTGCAATAGTTTCCGTCATCGCGGTTCAGCCGGTGTCACGTTCTTGAAATATTGCAAACATAGACTTATTCGTTGCACAGTGGAATAAAGATCGTTCGGCGCGTCGCGCCGCAAAGTTTGCAGCGCAGTAAAAGAGGAAGCTGGCGCCGTCCGCCAGGCGGCTACCAGCGTTCGATAATAATTGTCTTTTTTTGGGGTACCACAATGATCAAGCATAAACGGCTCCGGTTGACGCAACTCGCGCTCAGCCTGTCTATTGCGCTAGCGGCAGCGCCGTCGTTCGCCCAGAACACCACCTCCGCGATCGGCGGCCGCATTTCCGGAGCCGATGGCAAGCCGGCGGGCGGCGCCACCGTCACCATCGTGCACACGGAATCCGGTTCCGCCAGCAACGTGGTGACCGACGCGGAAGGCCGCTACGTCGCGCGCGGCCTGCGCGTCGGCGGTCCGTACACGATCACCATCACCAAGAACGGCGTCAGCGAAACCCGCAAGGACGTCTACGTGCAGCTGGCCGAGACGGCCAACGTGGACGCGACCCTGGGCGCGGGCATGCAGACCGTGACCGTCACCGGCGTCTCCGGCGGCCGTTCGGACAAGTTCTCGAAATCGACCATGGGTTCGGGCACCAGCATCAGCTCCACCGAGCTGGCGATCCAGGGCTCGATCAACCGCAACCTGCAGGACTACGCCCGCACCGACCCGCGCGTGTCGCAGACCGACAAGGAACGCGGCGAAATGTCCGTCGCGGGCCAGAACTCGCGCTACAACTCGCTGACCATCGACGGCGTGGCGGTGAACGACACCTTCGGCCTGGAGGCGAGCGGCTCCCCGACCTCCAAGCAGCCGATCTCGATCGAGGCGATCCAGTCGGTGCAGGTCAACGTCGCCAACTACGACGTGACCCAGAAGGGCTACACCGGCGGCAACATCAACGCCGTCACCAAGTCCGGCACCAACAAGGTCAAGGGCAGCGTCTACTACGTGTTCCGCAACGACGGCCTGGCCGGCGAGCGCTTCAACGCCACCAACGGCACTTACGCCGATCCGGCGCCGTTCAAGGAAACCACCAAGGGCTTCACCATCGGCGCGCCGCTGATCAAGGACAAGCTGTTCATCTTCGCCAACTACGAGAAGTTGGAATCGACCCGCACCGCGCCGGCCTTCGGCCCGATCGGCAGCGACAAGACCAACGTCGGCGTGACCGCCGCCGCCATCGCGCAGGCGACCGCGATCGCCAAGGACCGCTACGGCCTGGACGCGGGCACCTCCGAGGTGCCGAGCGGCACCAAGCTGAACGTCGAGGACCGCCTGCTGAAACTGGACTGGAACATCACGGACGACCACCGCGCCATGTTCCGCTACTCGAAAACCGAGCAGGCCGAGCCGATCTTCCCGCTGCTCAGCGCGACCGGCATCTCGCTGAACTCGACCTGGTACAGCCAGGAAAAGGCCATCGAAACCATGGTGGCCCAGCTGACCTCGGACTGGACCCCGAACTTCTCCACCGAGCTGAAACTGTCCTCGCGCGACTATGACTCGGTGCCGAAGGTGAACTCGCAGATGCCGCTGGTCGGTCTGCAGTTCTCCGGCGCGCTGCCGGCCGGCGCGCCCGCCGCGCTGTCGACCGCCAACCGCTTCATCAACTTCGGCACGGAGAACAGCCGCCAGCGCAACGTGCTGGGCACCAAGACCAAGGACGTCTACCTGGGCGGCAACTGGTCGCTGGGCGACCACGAGCTGAAGTTCGGCGGCGACTACCAGGACAACAAGGTGTACAACGCCTTCCTGCAGAACGTGTACGGCAACTACACCTTCGCCTGCATCAACAACATCAGCTACAGCGGCGTGACCGGCGTGTCGCCGACCGCGACCAACGTCAGCTGCTCGAGCCTGTCGGCGGCGCAGCTGGAACAGGCCGTGCTGGAGAACTTCAGCCGCGGCCGTCCACTGTCCTACCAGACCCAGATCGCCAATCCCGGCCGCACGCTGGAGGACGCGGTGGCCCGGTTCAGCATGAAGAACACCGGCGTGTTCATCCAGGACACCTGGACCGTCAGCCCGCGCCTGACCGTGAGCGGCGGCGTGCGCGTGGACGCCAACAGCATGGACGACCGTCCGCCGGTCAACACCGCTGTGGCCGCGGCCACCATCGCCCGCATCTCGCCGACCGGCCGCCAGACCGGCGGTTTCGGCCTGGACAACACCAACACCTTCGACGGCCAGAAACTGGTGCAGCCGCGCGCCGGCTTCAACTACAGCTTCGACAGCGAGCGCCCGATGCAGGTGCGCGGCGGCGTCGGCCTGTTCCAGGGTTCGGCGGCCACCGTGTGGGTGTCGAACGCCTTCTCCAACCCGGGCGTCGTGACCCGCACCGTCGGTTGCGGCATCAGCGGCTACGCGGCCTGCCCGACCACCGGCGGCGTGTTCAGCGCGGACATCAACAACCAGCCGACCTTCACCGGCACGCCGCCGGCGGCCAACGTGGACATCCTGGCGCCCGGCCTGCGCCAGCCTTCGGTGTGGAAAGCCAACATCGCCTTCGACCATGAACTGCCATGGGCCGGCGTGACCTTCGGCGCCGAGTACCTGAAGATCGACGTCAAGGACGGCATCTACTACCAGAACCTGAACATCGGCGCGCCCACCCGCACCGGCACCGACGGCCGCGAGCTGTACTACACCGAGCAGGCCTACAACACCGCGTGCTGGAACGCCACCGGCGGCTCGATCGCCACCGGCGCCACCTGCACCGGCCTGCGCACCCGCTCCGGCGCCAACTCCTCGTTCGGCAACGTGATCCTGGCCGCCAAGACCAAGCAGGGCGGCTCCAACCTGCTGACCTTGTCGCTGACCCGCCCGATGACGGCCGGCTTCGGCTGGTCCGCGTCCTACACCTACACCGAGGCGAAGGAAGTGTCGCCGCTGACGTCGTCGACCTCGAACTCGAACTGGTCGGGCCGTTCGGTCTTCAACCCGAACGAGCAAGTCAACGCCAACTCGAGCTACCTGGTGAAGGACCGCCTGAACGCCTACGTGAACTTCCAGAAGCGCTTCTTCGGCACCTACCGCACCACCTTCGGCATGTTCTATGAGGGCCGTTCGGGCAAGCCGTTCAGCTGGACCGTCAACAACGACTTGAACGGCGACGGCCTGGCCGGCAACGACCTGATGTACATCCCGTCGGCCTTCGGCTCGGGCGAGGTGATCTTCAAGGGCGACACCGCGACCAACAAGGCCAACGAGACCAAGTTCTGGAACATCGTCGACACCAACGGCGCGCTGAAGAAGGCCGCCGGCGGCGTGATCAGCCGCAACAGCGACTTCGCGCCATGGACCAACAGCTTCGACATGCGCGTCAGCCAGGAGATCCCGAGCTTCATCAGCGGCCACAAAGCCACGTTCACGTTCGACATCTTCAATGTGGGCAACCTGATCAACAAGAAGTGGGGCCGTATCAACGAGGTGGGCTTCCAGTCCGCCGGCGCCCAGGCGCGCAGCTTCGTGGACTACGCCGGTCTGGACCCCGCCACCGGCAAGTACATCTACCAACTGCGCGACAAGGTGGAAGACCTGGACGTGCGCCAGGCCAAGGGCGAGTCCCAGTGGGCCATCCAGGCCACCGTCAAGTACGAGTTCTAAGCCTGTCCGGGTAGCCGCGTAAAAAGGCTGGTGGCGACACCAGCCTTTTTTTTCGCGCGGCGGCTCTGTAACGTAACGTTTCCGCCGTCCCGGCGCGCGCCGGGGAGCGGCCATCCAACAGTACAATAAGCCATTACCGGCACCATCTTTCGCAATGAAGACCATCCAGACCCACCGCGCCATGGCGCTGGCCTTGGCGGCCCTGCTCGCGGGCTGCGCCGGCGCGCCGCCGCGGCCCCCCGGCGTCGTCGACATCAACCTGGCCACGCTGAACGACTTCCACGGCAACCTCGAGCCGAGCAGGCTCACCTACACCGACGCGGCCGGCAAGACGCGCACCGTCACCGCC
This sequence comes from Pseudoduganella namucuonensis, assembly GCF_900116645.1. Lineage (GTDB taxonomy): Bacteria > Pseudomonadota > Gammaproteobacteria > Burkholderiales > Burkholderiaceae_D > Rugamonas > Rugamonas namucuonensis. The sequence goes on from NZ_FPBO01000001.1 coordinate 370,536, forward strand.
GGCGGCATCGACACCATCGCCGCCGCGCTGCAGGCCTGGCGCAAGGAGGACCGCGAGCTGCTGCTGGTGGGCGCGGGCGACCTGATAGGCGCCAGCCCCGCCATCTCGGCGATGTGGGCCGACGAGACCACGCTGGGCGCGATGAACCGCCTGGGCCTGCGCGCCACCTCCGTGGGCAACCACGAATTCGGCTCGGGCCGCCTGGAGCTGCTGCGCCAGCAGAAGGGCGGTTGCGTGTCGCCCCGCCCGGAAAAGGCCTGCAAGTTCGAGCCGGTGTGGCCCGGCGCGAACTTCCAGTACCTGGCCGCCAACGTGATCGACATGGTCACCAACAAGCCCTTCCTGCCGGCCTACAAGATCGAACAGGCGCACGGCGTGAAGATCGCCTTCATCGGCGCCGTGGTGAAGGACACGCCGTCGGCGGTGCTGGCCTCCGGCGTGGCCGGCCTGCAGTTCACCGACGAGGCGCAGGCCATCAACCGCGTGCTGCCGGAGCTGCGCGCGCAGGGCGTGCACGCCTACGTGGTGCTGATCCACCAAGGCGGGCGCACCGCCTCCGCGCTGGACCGGCCGGACTGCCCGGACCTGCGGGGCGACGTGGTGGACATCGTCAAGAAGCTGGACCCGGCCATCCGCGTGGTCGTCAGCGGGCACTCGCACAAGGGCTACCTGTGCCGCGTGGACGGGCGCCTGGTGACGCAGGCCGAGATGGGCGGCCACGTGATGTCGCGCATCAAGCTGAGCGTCGACCGGGCCAGCGGCAAGGTGGTGGGCGAGAGCGCCCGCAACGTGGTGCTGGAGCAGGGCAAACACCCGGCCGATCCGGCCATGGATGCCTACCTGCGGACGGTGCGCGAGCGCAGCGGCCAGGTGCTGGCCAGGCCGGTGGCGCGCGTGGCCGTCGCCGCCATGGAGCTGAGCGAGGACAAGGCCGACGAATTCGCGCTGGGCGACGTGGTGGCCGACTCCCAGCTGTACGCCGCGCGCGGCTACGGCGCGCAGATCGCGTTCGTGAACCGGGGCGGCATCCGCCTGGCGCTGAGCACCGGCGCGGACAAGGTCGCCACGCTGGGACAGCTGCAGGCGGTGCTGCCGTTCGGGAACGATCTGGAAGTGCTGAACCTGACCGGCGCGCAGATATACGCGCTGCTGGAGGAGCAATTCATGGGCGGCAGGGCCGGCTCGCGCGGCGTGCTGCAGGTGTCCGAGGGCTTCGGCTACCAGTGGGATGAAAAGCGGCCCGAGGGCGCGCGCGTGGTGCCGGGCAGCGTGCTGCTGCACGGCGTGCCGCTGGAGCCGGACAGCAGTTACCGCGTCGTCACCAACCACTTCCTGGCCGAGGGCGGGGACAGCTACCCGACCTTCACGCGCGGCGCGAGCCGCGCGCCCACCGCCATCCGCGACATCGACGCGCTGGCGGCCTACCTCGCCAGGCGCGACCAGGACGGCAAGCCGGCCGGCGCCGCCGTCGCGGCGGGCCGCATCCAACGCATCAAATAAGAAAGGAAGCACCATGCGTATTTCCCCATCCAGGCTCGCGCTGGCCACCCTGCTGGCGGCCGCCGTCGGCGGCGCCCACGCCGACTTCGCCATTCCCGGCTACGAGCTGGTGCTGACCAACCCGGTGGAAACGGCGCTGCCCAATCCGGACTTGCGCGATCCCGTCGCCGTGTGGTCCGAGCTGTTCGACAACGCGAGGAAGGAAATCGTGATCGGCCAGTTCTACGCCGTCGTCAAGCCGGGCAGCGCCTTCGAGAAGGTGTTCGAGCGGCTGGAGGCGGCCGGCAAGCGCGGCGTGAAGATCCGCTTCCTGATGGACAAGAAGGGCGTCAACCTGTCCGAGGCGCCCACCATCGAGCGCCTGAAGGCGATCCCGAATCTGGAACTGCGCATCCTCGATTACAGCCAGCTGACGGGCAACGGCATCATCCACGCCAAGTACCTGGTGGTGGACAAGGCGGTGGCCTTCATGGGCAGCCAGAACTTCGACTGGCGCGCGTTCGCGCACATCCACGAGACCGGCCTGCGCATCAGCGACGACAGGGTGGTCAAGCAGATCCAGGCCGTCTTCGAGCAGGACTGGCGCGCGCAGGTGCTGCAGGAGCGCGGCCTGAACGCGCCGCAGGTCGGCACCGGCGCCGGTGGGGCGAACTACGCCAACTACGCGCAGGACGCCTTCCTGCTGTCCAGCCCCTACGCCTACAACCCGCCCGGCGTGATCGATTCCGAGCGCGGCCTGCCGGCCATGCTGGCCGAGGCGCAAAGCGAAGTGCGGGTGCAGCTGCTGGACTACGCTCCCCTGAGCTACGGCGCGAAAGGCGCTCGTCCGTATTACGCGGTGGTGGACAACGCCGTGCGCGAGGCCGCCCAGCGCGGCGTGAAGATCAAGCTGATGGTCTCCAACTGGAACACCGAAATGCCGGCGCTGGCCTACCTGAAAAGCCTGGCCATGGTGCCCAACGTGGAGATCCGGATCGTGACCCTGCCGGCCGCGTCGACCGGCTTCATCCCGTTCGCGCGCGTCATCCACAGCAAGACCATGACGGTGGACGGCAAGCTGGCGTGGGTCGGCACCAGCAACTGGGCGGGCGGCTATTTCGACCTGTCGCGCAACCTGGAAATCGTGCTGCGCAACGAGAAGATGGCGCAGCGCCTGGGCGCGCTGCACGAGCAGTTGTGGAGCTCGCAGTACGCGGCGCCGCTGGACGTGAACAAGAACTACCCGAAACCGAACAAGGGCAAAGAAGAGTGAAAAAACTGTTATCCGTGGCGGCGCTGGGCGCCGCGCTGGGCGTCGGCGTGGCGTCCAACGCCATGGCGTGGGGCAGCGACGGCCACCGCGCCGTGGGCGCCATCGCCGACCAGCTGATCAAGGGCAGCAACGCGGAGAAGCAGGTGCGCGCCCTGCTGCTGCCGGGCGAGAGCCTGGAGAAGGTGTCCACCTGGATGGACTGCGTGAAGGGCAGCTTCTGCGGCCCGCAGACGCCGGAGATGAACGACTACACCAAGGCCAATCCCAAGCACAGCGAGTACCACTACGTGAACGTGCCGTTCCAGCTGCACGCCTACCACGACCACGGCGTGGGCACGATGGAGCACGACATCGTGCAGTCGCTGCGGCAGGCGATCTGGGTCCTGCAGGGCAAGGACGGCGCGGCCGTCAACCCGCACCGCTTCACCAGGCGCCAGGCCTTGCTGCTGCTGGCGCACCTGGCCGGCGACGTGCACCAGCCGCTGCACGTGGGCGCGACCTATGTGGGCAAGGACGGCGCCTTCGTGGTGCCGACCCGCCAGGAGCAGGTGGACGGCGTCACCATCTACAACTCGCTGGGCGGCAACGCGCTGCTGCTGGACGAGGCGAAGCTGGCCGCCAGCAGCGGCCAGCTGATACCGGCCGCGCCGCCGCGGGAGGACGCCGAGGGCAAGCCGGCGACGGCGCCCAGGCCCACCCGTCCGCTGCACTCGTACTGGGACACCACGGTGGTGGATTACGCGATGCGGCGCGTGAGCGCGCGCACGCCGGAACAGTTCGCGCAGATCGCCATCGGCGGCAAGCCGGTGGTGGCGGCGAACACCGGCGATCCGGCCGAATGGCCCTACCAGTGGGCCGAGGACGCGCTGGCGGCGGCCAAGCTGGCGCACGCCGACGTGAAGGCCGGCGCCGCCGGCCAGCAAACGCGCAGCAACGGCGAAAAGGAAACCGTGTGGACGCTGACGGTGCCGGACAACTACCCGGTGCCCTCGTCGGCCCTGGCCAAGGAACAGCTGATCAAGGGTGGCTACCACCTGGCCGCCGTGCTGCAGGCGATCTGGCCGTAGACCGTGCCGTAACCCGAGGGACGGACCCACCGCGCCGCCTGCCAACAACCTGGATGGCGCCGCCGGTCGCGGGTCTGTCCCCGGTTTGAGTTTACCGTTCAGCCTGCGGGTTGTACCAGAGCTCCGGGCGGTTGAGCGGCGTCTCGGGCGTGGCCAGCGTGGCGGGCAGGGCGATCAGCCTGCGCTTCTCCAGGTTCAGTTGCTCGATGACGGGGCCCTTGTGCTGCCTGAACAGGGCGTTCAGGGTGCCGTCCTGCACCATCGTCTCCAGCCCGGCCCTGAGCCGTTTGGCCAGCCGCTCGCCCTCCGCGTCGCGCCGCACGAACAGGTAGCGCGGCAGCGGATAGTGCAGCAGCAGCGTCGGCTCGATCACCATGTGCGGATACCGGGCGCGCCGCTCCTCCAGCTCCAGCACCACCTCGTCCACGCCGCGCGAAAAGAAGTCGAAGCGGCCCACCATCAGCATCGAGAACAGGCCGTCGAAGTAGGAGCCCTCCACCACCGGTATGCCGGCCGCGTGCAGGATGTCGATGTCCACCCAGTCCTTGCCCTGTCCGGCGCGGAAGCGGCGCAGGTCCTGCAGCGTGCGCACGGCGGCGAAGCGGGGCAAGTCGGCGGCCCGTATCAGGAACACGCGAAAGCCCAGCAAGCCCTTGTCGATGGGGATGCGGACAGGCAGGAAGTCCCTTTCCAGTTCGCGCGAGGTGCCGCGCGCGAGCACGTTGATGCGCCCCCGCGGCAGCGCCAGCTCCTGCGTCACGCGCCGGGGCGACATGGCCTCGTCCAGCTGCGACATCGTGAACGGCCCGAGCGCGGCGGACGACTTCTCCAGCGCGGTGCGCAGCACCAGCCAGTCGTACTCGTAGCGGCTGTTGGTGACGCCCATGTGGCGCGGATAGACCACCCGCACAGGCTCGGCCGCCAGCGCGCCACCCAGCGCCGAGCAGGCCGCCAGCGAACCGAGAATGAAACTCCTGCGTGGGAGGGGAGCGGGCTTCATCCGGCCAGTTTGCCATCTGCGTCGCCGGCCAGCAAGCGCTACACCGCCATCATGTTGCGATTGTGATGGCGATGCCCATCGCCCTGTAGGGCGCCAGCAGCGCCTCGTCGACGCCGGCGTTGGCGATGATGCCGCCCACCCGCGCCAGCGGCACGGTCTGGAAGGGCGAGGCCGTGTCCAGTTTCTCCGGCGACGCCAGCACGATGGTGCGCTGCGACGCCGCCCCGATCGCGCGCTTCACGCAGGCCTCCTCGTAGTCGCCCGTCGTCACGCCCGCCTCCGGGTGCACGCTGCACACGCCCATGAAGTAGATGTCGGTGCGGATCTGGGCGATCGCCTCCAGCGCCGCGGCGCCCACGCTGACGATGGAGTGCTTGAACAGGCGGCCGCCGATCAGGATCACCTCCACCGTCGGATGCTCCACCAGCTCCACCGCCACCGAGGGGCTGTGCGTGACCACGGTGGCCCTCAGGTCGCGCGGCAGGTGGCGCGCCACCTGGACCGCCGTGGTGCCGCCGTCGACGAACACCACCTGCCCGGCTTGCACCATCGCGGCGGCGGCGCGGCCCAGGGCCGGCTTGTGGTCGGCCGAAATGGCCTGGCGCTCGGCGAAGTTGCCAATGGCCGGCGAGGCGGGCAGGGCGCCGCCGTGGACCCGCTCCAGCAGGCCTTCCCTGGCCAAGTCGCGCAGGTCGCGGCGTATCGTGTCCTCGGACAGGCCGAGCTGCTCGCTCAGCGTCCTGGCGACGATCTGCCCGTCCTCGCGGAGGATTTTCAGCAGCAGTTCTTTTCTTTGGCGTGTCAGCATGGTTGCACGAATTTTCTTGATATTGCACGATACTGCATGATATCGTGAAAAAACGCAAACACATCGAGGAGCGAGCCATGCCGGAGGAACGCGTGAGGATACGAGAGGTGCAAACCCTGTCCGACGACTGGTACCTGCTGCGCAAGACCACGTTCGACTACCGCCGCGCCGACGGCCGCTGGCAGACGCTCACGCGCGAAACCTACGACCGCGGCCACGGCGCCGTGATCCTGCTGTACAACCGCGCGCGGCGCGGCGTGATCCTGGTGCGCCAGTTCCGCTACGCCACCTTCGGCGACGGCCACGACGGCTTCCTGGTCGAGGCGCCCGCCGGCCTGCTGGACCGGGCCAGCCCGGAGGACCGCATCCGCGCCGAGGCTGAGGAGGAAACCGGCCACCGCGTCACGGACGTGCGCAAGGTGTTCGAGGCCTTCATGAGCCCCGGTTCGGTGACGGAGCGGGTGCACTTCTTCGTCGCCGAATACGACGCCGCGTCGCGCGCCGGCGAGGGCGGCGGGCTGGAGGAGGAGGGCGAGGATATCGAGGTGCTGGAGCTGTCGATCGACGACGCGGTGGGCATGATGGCCAGCGGCGCCATCCGCGACGGCAAGACCATCATGCTGCTGCAGTACGCGCAGCTGCACCTGTTCCCGCGGGATCAGGCGTAGGCGCGCAGGGTGCGGGCGAAGCGCCGCATCGGCTCGCAGGCGGACAGCTCGGCGCGCGCGCACCAGGCCTTCAGGCTGTCCAGCAGCTGGTCCGGCGTCGCGTGCGAGCGGCGCCACAGCTGGACCAGTTCCGCGCGCAGTTCCTGCACGTGGCGCAGCACCTCGCTGTGCGCGAGCAGGCGGTTCAACTGGTCCAGGTGCTCGGTGCTGAGATTGTCCGGATCGCGCCGCAGCAAGCGCCGCGCCGCCTTCCAGTCCGGCGCGTCCACGCCGCGCAGCGCCTCCAGTTCCCTGCGCCAGACGCCGCGCAGCGACACCGCCATGTCGGCCATCACGCGCGCGCGGTTGGCCAGCACGGCGAGCAGGGTTTGCATGTCCACCTCGTTGTGGTCGGGCCGCAGGCGCGGCACGCGCGGCAGCTCGCGCACCCGCGCCAGGCCCAGCGCGCGGAACAGGCAGATATACATCCAGCCGGCGTCGAACTCGTACCACTTGACCGACATCTTGGCCGAGCGCGCGTAGGTGTGGTGGTTGTTGTGCAGCTCCTCGCCGCCGATCAGCAAGCCGACGGGGGAGATGTTGGTGGCCGCCTCCTTGCAGTCGAAATTGCGGTAGCCCCAGAAGTGGCCGATGCCATTCACCACGCCGGCCGCCAGGAACGGTATCCACAGCATCTGCACCGCCCACACGGTCGCGCCGATGGCGCCGAACAGGACCAGGTCCGCCACCAGCAGCACGCCCACGCCCTGCCAGGTGTAGCGGCTGTAGAGATGGCGTTCGATCCAGTCGTCCGGCGTGCCGAAGCCGTAGCGCCGGATTTCGGCGTCGTCCCTGGCCGCCGCGCGGTACAGCTCCGCGCCGCGCCACAGCACCGTGTCAAGGCCCAGCACCACGGGGCTGTGCGGATCGCCCGCGGTTTCGCAGTGCGCGTGGTGCTTGCGGTGGATGGCCACCCATTCCCGCGTCACCATGCCGGTGCTCAGCCACAGCCACAGGCGGAAAAAATGGCTGAGGGCGGGATGCAGCGTGAGCGCGCGGTGCGCCTGCGCGCGGTGCAGGAACACGGTGACCGAAATGATGGTGACGTGGGTGGCCACCAGCGTGTAGATCAGGATGGCCCCGTAGCCGGCGTCGGTGACGCCGCGGGAGAGTAAAGACAGCAATGCGTCCATGGGTGCACTCCGCTCCGGTGAATGCACCCAGTCTACTCCACTTGGCGGGGGAGGCCGGATTAGGGCCCGGCCGGGGTGATCACCACCGAATCGGCGGAGCGCCGCGAGGCGCCGTGGAACACCGCCTCGATGTTGTTGCCATCCGGGTCGAACACGAAGGCGCCGTAATAGCCTGGATGGTAGGCCCGCTCGCCCGGCGCGCCGTTGTCGCGTCCCCCCGCCGCCAGGGCGGCCTTGTGGAAGGCCTGGACGGCCTCCCGGTCGGCGGCCTGGAAGGCCAGGTGCACGCGGGAAGTGTAGTCGTCCGCCTTGTTTACGAACAGCTCGTCGGCGTAGAAAAAGTCCGGTCCCTCGACGATGACGTCCGGGCGGCCCAGGGACGCGAACACCGCCTGGTAAAAGCGTTTGCTGGTGGCCAGGTCGGCCACGCGCAAGTGGATATGGTCAACCAGTCTGCCTCGATGGAGTTCCATGCGATTCTCCTTGATTTCAGTCCGGCTGAAATTATAGAACCGCTGGCTAACGGGGCTCGCCCGCTTGAAGGCGCCGCAGGGCGACGAGCTGCCACAGCGAGAGCGCGCCGGTCGTCGCCATCAGGGCGATGGACATGGGCTGGCGGAAGGCGTCGGTGCCGTGGGCGAAGAAAAAGGCGTGGATGCCCACGGTGAGGAAACCCAGCGCGGCCAGCAGCCTGTGATACGCCAGGCCGCCGGGCGGGTCGGCCACGACGCGGCTGTGCGCATAGAGCACGAGCGCGATGATGGGCAGGTTGAGCAGCAGGTTCACTTGGTTGCCGCCGGGGATCAGGAACAGCTCCCACTCGCGCCAGTACGCCGCGTCGATCTGATGGGTGATCAGGACCGTGGCGTTGGCCAGGAACAGCCGGCGCAGGAGTCGATGCGGCGCGCTCAAGCCGCTCCGCCGGAAAAGATGCGCGCGCCGGCGGCCAGGTGGATGGCATGCATGGCTTACATCCCGAAGCCGGAGCGCAGTATCATGCCGAGAAACACGCAGGCCACGGCGCCCAGCAGCAGCTTGGTGCGCAGTCCGTCGGAGCCCAGGGCCGCCTCGCGCTTCTTGTCGAAGCCCACGCCATTGGCCCTGCCGATGATGAGCGGGCTGAGGAACCACAACACGCCCAGCAGCAGCCAGCCCGAGGCCGAGACCAGCATGCCGACCGATCCGTGCTGCACCCCCTCGATCATCCGGTAACCGCCCATCAGGATGCCAAACGAAAGCCAGCAAAGACGCGCGCCCAGGTGGGAAATCTTGTTCATGAAAGCCTAGTCAGATATTTGAAGTGCCGGGCTGGCGCCCAGGATTGCCGGAATTATAAGGGATGGGCTTCGTCGGCAGGCCATTCCCCAAGACGCGGGGCGTGACGCCTAATCGCCGCCACCGCCGCATCCTCCGCCGCCACAGCCGCCGTCGCCGCCACCGCCGTCGCTGCCGCTGCCGCTACCCGAGTCGCCATCGCCGCCGCCACCACCGCCGCAACCCGAACTGCCGATTTCAGCGCCGCAGTAGGCGCCGCCGCCGCTGGCGCTGTCGCCCTGGCGCTGCACGCCGCGGCAGTCGGCCACGTAGACGAAGCCGTTCGGTATGCCCAGCTTGCTGTCCAGCGCGAACAGCAGCGGCAGCTGCGTTGGCTGCTTCGGATTGATGTTTTCCTCGTGGCAGGCGTAGTACCAGCTTCGGCGGATGCCCGCGTTGCCCTGCTGATCCTTGCTCAGCACCACGGCCGGCGTGTGGTGCAGGAAGCGTCCAAACGCCTGCTGGCAGAAATGCTGGTAATTCTTCGTGTACAAGATGAACTCGTGCCACAAATCGTCCGCGACCTGGGACGGCATCGACACATATTTGCGGCCGCTTTTCAGGTGCGCCAGGAAGAACTGGCGCAAGCCCTGCGCGACCAGCTGGCAATCCTTCATCGTCAGATTCGGATGCCGCTCGCGCAGCTTTTCAAACAGGCCCTTGGGCAGGACGAAGCTGCGGATATGGGCTTCGCGCCGCAGCTTGACCTGGCGCCGCCACAGGAAGGTCGAAACGCCGGCAAGCGAAACGCACGCGACGGAGATGATGATGGACATGGGCGGGCCCTGAAGAAGAATGTGGACGGACTGGCTCAGCTTTTCGCGCGGAAGGCGGACAAATGGTTGGCGAGGTGCATGGCGTGGGCGAGTTCGTACTCCTTTTTATCGAGCGGCCCGTAGGCGAAGTGCGGCCGCAAGGGGCCGGACCAGGCGCGAAACGCGAGGATCGCGGCGCGCAGGCGCTCCAGCGCCGGGGCGGGATCGGCCACCGCCTCCAGCGACGGCGCGCCCGGTATCGGTTCGGCCAGATCGTGCGTCATGCGGCCGCGCCACGCGAACACGCCCAACGCGGCCGCGCCGACGCTCCGCTGGAACAGCTCGGATTTCGATTGCGGGTAGCCAGACATCGAGAACTCTATGCTCTGCGCGCAATGCGCCAGCGTCCGCGCCCAGGTCCACACGGCGCTCGAAGCGAGCTCCCCGGCTTGGGCCAGCCGCGCCAGTTCGTCCTCCGCCGCGGCGAGCGTGGCGAACCGCAATTGACGGTCCGCCCCGGAATCCGCCTGGCAGCCGGACGTGGCGCCAGCCACCGTCAGCGCCGTGGTGACGCCCGCTGCCGCGATGACGAACGAGCGCCGTGTTGGATCGATTTTCTTTTGCATGCGGGAAGGTGGAAAAAGAGTGGATGCAAGTGATGATTGCACAAGCGCAATATCGAGTCAAACCGCGGAACTACATGCAATCAGCTTATGTTCGGGTACTTCGTGTTTCCAAGGATGGATTATGCGGGCGGCACCAGCCAGCCGCGCGCAATATATGCTGGTTTCCCAAGTCGTCGACGAGTGTCAACGTGCAAGTGTAGGCGGCGGCGTCCCTGCCGATTTTCAGGTATGTCGGGGCGGCGGTTTTGCTTTCAAACTCGATCGACATCAGCGCGCCGGAAAGCCAAGTCTTGGGCACGGCGCGTCGCGCCAGCAACTCGTCAAGCATCGACTGGTAGCGGGCATTGATCAGCGCGAAATCGTGCGTCTTGTATAGGTGTGTAAGAGATGGAAGCGTGGTCTCCCGCAAGAGGTCCAGCGTGATGCTGGTCTTGCCAACCCGCTTCGCATGGAGATAAAGCTTTCCAAGCGCCCAGTACCCGACAAGGTCGTTGTTGCGGCTAACGAAGGAATGAAGCAGGCCGCTTCCAATGCATCGGAGTTCATTTCGGCGGGGCATCGCAGGCTTCTCACCAAAGTCTGGCCAAGGGCAGCACCACGCCGCCGAATAGCGATCTATCCGGGCTGGCGGAATTCAAGCCCTTGGCGACACCGAAATCGATGGTAAGGCGCTTGTTAGGGCTGTACGCGGCGGCCAACAGCAGCTGGGCGGTGCTGGATTGACCGCGCCGGCGTGTCCCCGACACCTCGGTGGTCACGCCCCACTTGTCCGACACTGGCGTGGAAAACGAGGCGGACCATCCGGTCTGGATGCGTCCGGTACCGGCCTCATAGGCGCCCAGCCGTGTCGCGTTCAGATTCGCGTCCATGTGGACCGCGCCGATGTCCCGGCTGTAGATGCCGTTGATGGTGTAATCGCTTCGGCCGCTGCCGATGGTGTCTTTGGCGGTGGGGAGCTTCACGCCCAATTCGAGGCCGAACGCGGTGGCGCTGTCGACCAGGAACGCGCGCTTGAGCACCAGCGAAGTGTCGCCTATGCCGCGCTGGCGCCGGCCGCCCTCGCGCGACGAGACGTGGGCTTCGCCGCCGAGCAGCAAGCCCCATTGCTCGTCGAACGCCAGTTTGAATGTATAGGGCAGGCTTGCGCGCCTGTCGTTGTCCGATCTGGTGCTCAAGCCGCCAATCTCGAATTCAAGCTGCCCCGCCGCCGGCAATTGGGCCGGACTCGACACCGACGGCCGATAGGGGAGGACGCCGTCTTCGTCCTGCGCGTGAAGGGAACCGGCCATGGCGCTGAGCGTGAGGAGCGCAAGCAGTTTGCATGTGTTCAAAGGCACCTCCTATGGGTTGGCCCGCAGCTTGGCGCGGGGACGAGGCGGACGCCCCGTCCCCCGGTCAAATCACCGCGATTTGACGAACGGCACGCCGATCGCCTTGGGCGCCACCGACTTGGCCATCAGGCCGGCCAGCACGATCACGGTCACCACGTACGGCACCATCTGGATCAGCGAGCCTGGCAGGCGGCCCACCACCGGCAGGTCCACGCCCTCGATCTGGATCTGCACCGCGCCGAAGAAGCCGAACATCAAACAGCCCAGGAAAGTGTACACCGGACGCCAGTTGCCGAACACCATGGCGGTCAGCGCCAGGTAGCCGGCGCCGGCGGACATGTCGCGCAGGAAGAAGCCGCTCTGCACGATGGCGAGATACGCGCCCGAGAAGGAGCACAGCACGCCGGCGATGATCATCGCCTTGTAGCGGGTCCATTCCACCGAGACGCCGGCGGCGTCGGCGGCGTGCGGGTTCTCGCCGCAGGCGCGCAGGCGCAGGCCGAAGCGGGTGTGGTACAGCACCCAGTGCACCAGCGGCACCAGCGCGAACGCGAGGTACACCAGCACCGAGTGGCCGCCGATCAGCTTCGTGTACAGCCAGCCGATGAAGGGCAGGTCGGCCACGGCGGCGGATCCGGGCAGCACCACGTCGAACAGGCGCGCCTGGCCCAGGTCCGGCGTGCGGCCGCCCTGCTGGAAGAAGAACTGGGCGACCACGAAGGTCAGCCCGCTCATGGCGATGTTGATGGCGATGCCGCCCACCAGCTGGTTGCCCTTTTGCGTGATGCTCACATAGCCTTGCAGCGTCGCCAGCGCGACCGAGATGGCGACGCCGGCCGCCACCCCGTACCACGGGTTCTGCGTGGCGAAGGCCACCGCCGCCGAGACGAAGGCGGAAGCCAGGATCTTGCCCTCCAGGCCGATGTCGATCACGCCTGAACGTTCGGCGAACAGGCCGGCCATGGCGGCGAAAATCAGCACCGGCGCGTTGCGCACGGTCGATACCAGGATGCTGCCGAGATGCAGGTCTTCAAAGTTCATATCGATGTCCCCTTAGCCCTTGGCCCTGAGCAGCTTGCCGATGACCGGCGCGTAGAAGTTCTCCATCGCGCCGCAGAACAGGATGATCAAGCCCTGGATGAAGATGAAGGTCTCGGTCGGGATGTTCGGTTTTTCCAGCGACAGGTCGAAGCCGCCCTGGATCAGCGCGCCGAACAGCACGGCGGACAGGAAGATGCCGACCGGGTGCTGGCGCCCCATCAGCGCGATGGCGATGCCGACGAAGCCCGCGCCGCCGACGAAGTTGAGCGACAGGTAGTGGGTCGAGCCCATGATGGAGTTCACCGAGCCCAGGCCCGCCAGCGCGCCCGAGATCAGCATCACGATGATGATCATGGAGCTGATCTTCACGCCCGCGTAGTGGGCGGCGTGCTTGTTCAGGCCCGTGGCGCGCAGCTTGTAGCCCCACGCCGAGCGCCACACCATGACGCCGTACACGGCCAGCGCCGCGATGGCCAGCAGGAAGCTGACGTTGAGCGGCGTGTCGCCCAGCACCGGGAACCAGGTGTTCAGGCGCGGCATCTCGGCGGCGGCGGAGAACACGCGGCTGGCGGTGTTTTGCTCGCCCGGCGGTATCAGGTACTTGACGATGATGAAGTTCATCAGCGAGGCGCAGATGAAGTTGAACATGATGGTGGTCACCACCACGTGGCTGCCGCGCTTGGCCTGCAGGTAGCCGGGCAGGAAGGCCCACAGCGCCCCGAACAGCGCTGCGCCGGCGATTCCGCACGGGATCAAGAGCCACCAGGGCAGGGACGCGTCGAGCGCCAGCATGGCCAGGGTCAGCCCCAGGCCGCCGAAGTACATCTGCCCCTCTGAGCCGATGTTGAACAGGCCGGCCTGCATCGCGATCGAGACCGACAGGCCGGTGAAGATGAAGGTGGAGGCGTAGAACAGCGTGTAGCTCAGGCCCTCGGGATTGACGATGGCGCTGTTGATCAGGATGCGCATGGAGTCCACCGGGTCCTCGCCCAGCAGGTGGATCACCAGCGCGGCCACCAGCAGCGCGGACATCAGGTTCAGTACGGGCAGCACAAAGGCTGTGGCCCAGCGTGGCAGGTCGTTATTGTTCATGATTTATGCATGCCGCCCATCAGCAGGCCGATACGGGTGGTGTCGAATTCCTCGATTTTCAGTTCGCCGGTGATGCTGCCGCCGCACATGACCAGGATGCGGTCCGCCAGCGCGCGCACCTCCTCCAGTTCCACGGACACCAGCAGAATCGCCACGCCCTTGTCGCGCAGGGCCAGCAGCTGGGTGTGGATGGACTCGATGGTGCCGATGTCCACGCCGCGCGTGGGCTGGCCCACCAGCATCAGCTTGGGGCCCGCCAGCACTTCGCGCGCGATCACCACCTTTTGCTGGTTGCCGCCCGAGAGCAGGCCTATGCGCAGGTCCGGATTGGCGGGGCGCACGTCGAACTCCCGCAGCAGCCCGGCGCAGCGCGCGGCGATGCCCTTGAAGTCGATCAGGCCCCAGCGGTTCTTCACCTTGTCCTGGTAGCCGAAGAAGGTGTTCTGCATGACGGAGAAGTTCTTCACCACGCCGTCGCGCAAGCGGTCCTCCGGCACGTGGCCGATGCCCAGTTCACGGAATTCGCGCGGCAGGCCGTCCGGGTCGTGCCGTTTGCCGTAGGGCAGGGGCTTGCCCTGGAAGTCGGCCTGGCCGGACGTGGGCAGCCGCATGCCGGACAGGATCTCCATCAACTCGCTCTGGCCGTTGCCGGACACGCCGGCGATGGCGACGATCTCGCCCGCGCGCAGCGTGAAATTGAGCTTGTTCAGCAAGGTGACGCCGTTGTCGTCCTTCAGCTCCAGGTCGCGCACCTCCAGCACCGGCGCGCCCGGCTTGTAGGGCGCGCGCGGCAGGTTGTTCTCGATGGGGCGGCCCACCATCATGTTGGCCAGTTCCTCCTTGGAGGTGCGCGCCGTTTCCACCGCGCCCACCACGCGGCCTCCGCGCATCACGGTCACGGTGTCGGTGATGTCCAGGATCTCCTGCAGCTTGTGCGTGATCAGGATGATGGTTTTGCCCTGTTCCTTGAACAGGCGCAGGATCTCGAACAGCGACGCGGTCTCCTGCGCGGTCAGCACGGCGGTCGGCTCGTCCAGGATCAGGATGTTGGCGCTGCGGTAGATTTGCTTGAGGATCTCGACGCGCTGCTGCGCGCCCACCGACAGGTCGTGGATGGTGGCCAGCGGGTCGACGTCGAGGCGGTAGCGGGCGCAGATCTCGCGCAGCCTGGCCTCCACGCCGGCGCGCTGGGAGGCCAGCTGGAAGCCGCCCTCCGCGCCCAGCATCACGTTGTCGAGCACAGTCATGTTCTCCACCAGCATGAAGTGCTGGTGCACCATGCCGATGCCGAGGCGGATCGCCTCGTGGCTGCTGTGGATGGGCTGGACCTGGCCGTCGAGCAGGATGTCGCCGCTGTCGGCCCGGTAATAGCCGTACAGGATGCTCATCAGGGTCGATTTGCCGGCGCCGTTCTCGCCCACCAGGCCGTGGATGGCGCCCTTGGCGATGGCGAAGCTGACGTCCGTGTTCGCCTTGACCGCCCCGAACTGCTTGGAGATGCCGCGAAATTCTACTGCTGGGTGCATAGGGTCGCTGGAAGTTGGTTGTCTATGACTAAAAAACGCGCCTAACGGGGACGACCCGCCGGCGCGTTCTCTTGAAGGTACACGATTAAACCGGGCAGCTGTTGCTGACGCGATAGTCGATGACCTTGGTCTTGCCGTCGATGATGTCCTTGCGCACGCCCAGCACCTTCTTCTCGATCTCCGGGGTGATCAGCTTGCGGTTATGCTCGTCCAGCGCCCAGTCCACGCCGCCTTCCTTCAAGCCCTTGGCGGTCACGCCGGCCTGCCATTTGCCGTCCTTCACCTGCATGAAGGCGTCGTACACGGCGTTGTCCACGCGCTTGACCATGGAGGTCAGCACGCTGCCCGGGTACAGGCTGTTCTGGTTGGAATCGACGCCGATCGACAGCTTGCCCTTTTCCTTGGCGGTCTGCAGCGTGCCCATGCCGGAGCCGCCGGCCACGGCGAACACCACGTCCACGCCGCGCTCGAACTGCGAGCGGGCCAGTTCACCGCCCTTGGCGGGATCGTTCCACGCGGCGGCGGTGGTGCCCACCATGTTCTGGAACACTTCCGATTTCTTGTCGACCGCCTTCGCGCCCTGGGCGTAGCCGCAGGCGAAGGTGCGGATCAGCGGAATGTCGATGCCTCCGATGAAGCCCAGCTTCTTGGTCTTGGACGCCATGGCCGCGGCCACGCCCACCAGGTAGGAGCCTTCCTCTTCCTTGAAGGTGATGGAGTTGACGTTGGCGCCCTGCGCCACGCCGTCGATCAGCACGAAGCGCACCTTCGGGAATTCCTTGGCGACCTTGGCCACGGCCTGGGTCTGCGCGAAGCCGATCGAGGCGATCAGGTCCAGGTTCTTGCGGGCCAGGCCGCGCAGCACCTGCTCGGCCTGCGTGTCGCTGCTGGCCTGCACTTCGATGAAGCCGATGTTGGTCTCTTTCTTGAAGCGCGAGGCGCCCTCGAAGGCGGATTGGTTGAACGACTTGTCGAACTTACCGCCCGCGTCGTAGACGATGCCCAGCTTGGGGGCTGCCGCGCTGGCGCTGGCTGCCACGCACAAGGCGGCGATCGTCATACTGAGTTGTTTGATTTTCATGATGAGTAGGCTCCTGGAAGTTCGGTATTGTATATTTTTGCCGCCGAAACATCTCGCATAAGGAATGCGAGGACATCGCGCTTTGTTGACAGTTGGTAATCAAAATTTCCCGCACTGTCGTGCTAAAGCAACATCCACTATTTATTCGTTTAACATATCGACTGTGGTTTTTTTGTAAGATTTGCCAAAGTCTGATAGCAGATCGACATCTACCCGCCGAATTCCGCCGCCGTGCCGCCGCGCCATCGCTTCCATTCCCAGGGGCGCTCCCTCTATCTAGGGCTCATCTAGCATTTTCGCACTTGCGTGCCTAGCGCTTAGACAGTCGCTTACTATGCATGAGGGCATATATGTATGGCAAATACGTTTTTTGTTGCTTATTTATATGTTGTTTGAATAAATACAAAAGGTGTTTTCCGTAATTTCCTGTCAAAACAATTCATGCTACGATCCGCCCTTATTTCGATTTTCTTTGCAATTTGCAAAGCTTGGCCGACACATATTTACCCCCACAAACGGAGCCGTTCATGATGATGAAAACGAAGTACGCTGGTCGTACGCTGATCGCCCTGGCCATCGCCGGCGCGTTCCCGCTGCATAACGCGATGGCGGACGAGCAGGCGGCGCAGGAGGCCAGCGCGCCAGCGGCCAAGCCGAAGGCCGCGGGTGAGTCCACCTCTGGGCAGCTGGAGCAGGTGATCGTGACGGCGCAGCGCCGCGCGGAAAACATCAAGGACGTGCCGATGTCCATCGCCAGCATCAAGGGCGAGAAGCTGGACGTGCTGACCTCCGGCGGCCAGGACATCCGTTTCCTGTCCGGCCGCTCGCCCAGCCTGACCGTCGAATCCGACTACGGCCGCACCTTCCCGCGCTTCTACATCCGCGGCCTGGGCAACACCGACTTCGACCTGAACGCCTCCCAGCCGGTGGGCCTGGTGATGGACGACATCGTCATGGAAAACCCGATGCTGAAGGGCTTCCCGGTGTTCGACGTGGACCAGGTTGAAGTGCTGCGCGGCCCGCAGGGCACGCTGTTCGGCCGCAATTCCCCGGCCGGCGTCATCAAGTTCGACTCCGCCAAGCCGGTCTTCAAGACCGAGGGCTACGCCAGCGTGGGCTTCGGCAAGGACGGCGTGCGCAACCTGGAAGGCGCGTACAACCTGCCGATCAGCGACACCGTGGCGGCCCGCTTCTCCGGCCAGAGCCAGAACCGCGACGACCGCGTGACCAATCCGCGCCCCACCGGCACCAAGAATTTCGAAGGCTACGGCGACGACGCCGCGCGCCTGCAGTTGCTGGTCAAGCCGACCAGGGACTTCAGCGCCCTGTTCAACGTCCACGCCCGCAACATGGAGGCCAGCGCCACGCTGTTCCGCGCCAACATCCTGAAGCAGGGCACCAACGACCTGGTCGACAACTTCGACTACGGCTCCTACCCGACCGACGGCGTCAACGAGCAATGGCTGCGCACCCGCGGCGGCAGCGCGCGCCTGCGCTGGGAGCTGCCGGGCGTGACGCTGCACTCGATCACCGGCTACGACACGCTCAAGCTGTTCAGCCGCGCCGACGTGGACGGCGGCTATGGCGCCTCGTACGCGCCGCCGATGGGCCCCGGCTTCATCCCGTTCACGGTTGAAACGGCCGACCTGGTTCCGCACCACCGCCAGTTCACCCAGGAGTTCCGCGCCGAGTCCACCAACGCCGGGCCGCTGCAGTGGATCGCCGGCGCCTACTACTTCAACGAGGACATCCAGATCGATTCGATCAGCTTCAACTCGCTGGCCCCGGGCAACCCGCAGAACAAGGAATACGCGCGCCAGTTCCAGAGCGCCGAGTCGTTCGCGCTGTTCGGCACGCTGAACTACGCCGTGTCCGACCGCCTGAAGCTGCGCGGCGGCCTGCGCTACACCAAGGACAAGAAGGACTTCCTGGCCACCCGCGTGGAGGCCACCAGCTCGGCGCACCGCCTGAACAGCGACACCTCCAACGTGAGCTGGGACGCGAGCGGCACCTACACCTTGGACAAGGACACCAACGTGTTCGGCCGCGTCGCCACCGGCTACCGCGCGCCCAGCATGCAGGGCCGCCTGTTCGGCCTGGCCGACCTGCCGACCCAGGCCGAGGCGGAGAAGGCCCTGTCGTTCGAGGCCGGCATCAAGCAGGACCTGTTCAACCGCCGCGCGCGCATGAGCGCCACCGTGTTCCACTACACGATGAAGGACAAGCAGCTGACCGCCGGCAGCGGCACCGTCAACATGAACCGCCTGATCAACGCGGACGAGGTGACCGGCCAGGGCGTGGAGCTGGACTTCCAGGCCAACCTGGGCGGCGGGTTCAGCACCACCTTCGGCACCAGCTACAACGACACCGAGATCAAGGACGCGTCCCTGTTCGTGTCCAGCTGCGGCGCGCCTTGCACCGTGACCGATCCACGCGGCCCGTTCGCCGGCACCGCCAGCATCAACGGCAACCCGCTGCCGCGCGCGCCGAAGTGGCAGCACAACTTCTCGCTGAAGTACAGCATGGCGCTGGGCGACGGCGAGCTGTACGCCTACACCGACTGGACCTACCGCACCAAGTACAACTTCTTCCTGTACGAGGCGAAGGAGTACACCGCCAAGCCGCTGACCGAGGGCGGCCTGCGCGTGGGCTACAAGTGGGACAAGTATGAAGTGGCCGCCTACGGCCGCAACATCACCAACCGCGTGCAGTCCCTGGGCGCCATCGATTTCAACAACCTGACCGGCATCGTCAACGATCCACGCACTTACGGCATGCAGTTCAAAGCCAACTTCTGACACCAATAGAAGCAGATCAGGAAACCTTGGGCCCCGCGCGTCGATGATGCGCGGGGTTTTTTTTATGTAACATATGCGCAAAACTCATAAGGGAGGCTGATCATGCAGGCAGCAGTAAACCTCTGGCCACTGTTGGGCGTGGCCGTCATCGTGGCCGGCTTCCTGATGCGCGCGCACCCGGTGCTGGTGGTGGCCGCCGCGTGCTTCACCACCGGCCTCGCGGCGTCCATGCCGCTGGAAGGGCTGCTGGCGTCGCTGGGCACGGCCTTCGTCAAGACGCGCAACCTGCCGCTGATCTACCTGCTGCCGCTGGCCGCCATCGGCCTGCTGGAGCGCTTCGGCCTGCGCGAGCACGCGCAAGCCTCCATCGCCCGCGTGAAGTCGGCCACGGCGGGCCGCATCCTCATCGTCTACCTGACGGTGCGCGAAGCCTCCGCCGCGCTCGGCCTCACCAGCCTGGGCGGGCATCCCAACATGGTGCGGCCGCTGGTCGCGCCGATGGCCGAGGGCGCGGCCGAACTGCGCCACCCCGGCATCAGCGAACGGCTGCGGCACAAGGTGCGCGCCATGTCCGCCGCCACCGACAACGTCGGCCTGTTCTTCGGCGAGGACATCTTCGTCGCCTTCGGCGCCATCGTGCTGATGCAAACCATCCTGCGCGGCGAGGGCATCGAGGTCAATCCGCTGCACATCGCGCTGTGGGGCATACCGACCGCCATCACCGCCTACATCATCCACGCCTGGCGCCTGCGTCGATTGGACGCCGAGATCGAGCGCGAACTGCTGGCCGCCCATCAAGCCACCGCGGCCGCCACGGACAAGGACGCCCGGCCATGATCTTCAAGCTCGATTATTTCTACCTGCTGCTGGGCGCCATGCTGGCCTTGCTCGCCTTGCTGACGGTGAGCGACAAGAGCAATCCCAAACGCTGGACCACGGCGCTGTTCTGGGCCCTGTATGCGCTGGTCTACCTGGCCGGCGACGTGCTGCCGCCGGCCATGGCCGGGCTGACGATGATCGCCATGGCCCTGCTGGCCGGCTTCGGCGGCGTGCGCATGGGGGCGCCGAAAATGCTGCCCGAGTCCGAGCGCCGGAGCAGCGCCCGGCGGCTGGGCCACAAGCTGTTCATCCCGGCCCTGGTGATCCCGGCCGTGACCATGTTCGCCTCCACGGCGCTCAAGGACGTCAAGATCGCCGGCCTGTTCCTGTTCGACCAGAAGCACCTGACCCTGGCCGCGCTGGGCGTGGCGTCGGTGATCGCCGTGGCGGTGGCCTGCGCCATGCTGCGCGCCACGCCGCTGCAGGGCGCGCGCGAGTTCCGCCGCCTGGTCGACGCCATGGGCTGGGCCATCGTGCTGCCGCACATGCTGGCCGTGCTGGGCCTGCTGTTCAGCGAGGCGGGCGTGGGCAAGGCCGTGGCGCACGTCAGCACCTCCTACATCAATATGGACTGGAAGCTGGTCGCCGTGGCCGTGTATTGCGGCGGCATGGCGCTGTTCACCATCGTCATGGGCAACGGCTTCGCCGCCTTCCCCGTGATGGCGGGCGGCGTCGGCATCCCGGTGCTGGTGGGCGTGTACCACGCCAATCCCGCCGTCATGGCCGCCATCGGCATGTTCAGCGGCTATTGCGGCACCCTGATGACGCCCATGGCCGCCAACTTCAACATCGTCCCCACGGCGCTGCTGGACCTGCCGGACCGCAACGCCGTCATCAAGGCCCAGATTCCGACCGCGCTGCCGCTATTGGGAGCGAATATACTGTTGTTGTACTTCCTGATGAATTATTGAATCGTCATACGCCATGAGCAAAAAAACCGTCCTGCTGACCGGCTTCGAGCCCTTCAACAAAGAAACCATCAATCCCGCCTGGGAGGCGGTGCGCGCGCTGGACGGCTGGAGCGAGGAGGGCTTCACGGTCGCCGCGCGGCAGCTGCCCTGCGTGTTCGTGCTGGCCAACGAGGTGATGGCGCGGGCCATCGAGGAGCTGAACCCCAGCATCGTGATCGCGGTGGGGCAGGCGGGCGGGCGCTGCGACCTGTCCGTCGAGCGCGTGGCCATCAACATCGACGACGCGCCGATACTCGACAACCAGCAGCAGCAACTGGTGGACCAGGCGGTGGTGGAGGGCGGCCCGGCGGCCTACTTCTCCACCTTGCCCGTGAAGGCCATCGCGCGCGAGTTGCGCGCGGCGGGGCTGCCGGCGTCGGTGTCGCAGACGGCGGGCACCTTCGTGTGCAACCACGTGTTCTATGGCCTGATGCATGTGGCGGCCGAGCGCATGGAGCGTGGCGGCGTGGCGCCGATGCGGGCGGGCTTCATCCACATCCCCTACCTGCCGCGGCAGGCGGCCGCGCATCCGGGCGCGCCCAGCATGGCCCTGGCCGACATGGTGGAGGGATTGCGCGTGGCGGTGCGCACCGCGCTGGAGGTCGAATCCGACGTCCGCTACGCCGGCGGCGCCACGCACTAAAACCAGGGGCAGAATCTGGGGTCAGACCCAGCGGGTCTGACCCCGGCAGTTGCTTTTGGTTTATGCCGCGGGTTTCAGGATGTTCAGGAACGCGCGCACCACGGGCGCGTCGTCCAGGGTGGTGTAGGTGATGTACAGGTTCGCCGACGGCGGATTGGTGCGGATCGGCACGAACACCACGCCCGGCCAGCCGATGCGGCTCGTGGTCTCGGGCAGCAGGGTCACGCCCAGCCCGGCGCCCACCATGGCCAGCAGCGTTTGCGGCTCGTTGGCCTCCTGGAAGATCTGCGGCTCGAAGCCGGCCTTCACGCAGCACTGGAGCAGGTAGCGCGGGAAGGGCGACTTGTCGAGCGCCAGCGTCAGCATCGGCTCGTGGGCGATGTCCATCAGCTCGATCGCCTCCTGCTTGGCCAGCGGATGGTGCTCGTTGATCGCCACGCACACGTTCTCGCGGAAGCATAGTTCCTGGCGCAGGTTGTCGTGCCGCAGCTCGTCGTCGCTCAGCTTGGGCTCGCGCCAGAAACCGACGTCGATCTGCTTGGAGCGCAGCGCCTCGTATTGCACCGTGGGGCCGAATTCGTGGATGGTCCACGTCACGCGCGGGAACTTGCTCTGGAATTCCTCCAGCATGCTGGGGATGGGCCCCCACATCGCCGAACCCACGATGCCCACCCGCAGCCGGCCCACCTCGCCGCGGTCGATCTGGCGGATGGTGTCGATCGTCATGCGCATCTTCGCCAGCAGGTCCGAGGCCTCGACCATCAGCGCCTTGCCCGCCACGGTCAGTTCGAAGGTGCGCGTGGTGCGCGCGAACAGGCGCACACCCAGTTCGCTCTCCAGCTTCATGATCTGCTGGCTCAGGGGCGGCTGCGAGATGTGCAGCCGCTCGGCGGCGCGGCTGAAACTCTTTTCCTCGGCGACGGCGAGGAAGTACTTTAACTGCTTGAGGTCGATGGACATGGCAACGCTCTTCGGTCGATACGGCGGCTTCAGGTAATCGGGTGCTCCAGCAGGGCCCGCGCCAGTTCCGCGCCCACCCTCGCGTTGTTCTTCACCAGCGCGATGTTGGTCGCCAGGCTGCGCCCGGACGTCAACTGCTTGATGCGCGCCAGCAGGTAGGGCGTGACCTTCTTGCCGGTCACGCCGTCGTCGGCCGCTTCGCGCAGCGCCTGGTCGGTGATCATGTCGATCTCGGACTTGGGCATCGCCTCCGCCTCCGGCACCGGCGCGCTGACCACCACGCCGCCCTTCAGGCCCAGCTTCCACTTGGTGTGGATGAAGGCGGCCTGCTCGGCCGGCGTGTCGAGCTGGAAGTCGGCGTTGAAGCCGCTGTCGCGCGTGAAGAAGGCGGGGAAGCCGGGCTGGCCCACGCTCACCACCGGCACGCCGTGGGTTTCCAGGTATTCCAGCGTGAGGCCGATGTCGAGGATGGATTTCACGCCCGCGCACACCACGGCCACCGAGGTGCGCGCCAGTTCCTGCAGGTCGGCCGAGATGTCGAAGCTGGTCTCGGCGCCGCGGTGCACGCCGCCGATGCCGCCGGTGACGAACACGGGGATCCCGGCCAGCTCGGCGCAGATCATGGTGGCCGCCACGGTGGTGGCGCCCAGCCTCCCTTGCGACAGCACGTAGGGCAGGTCGCGCCGGCTGACCTTCATCGCGTCCGGCGACTTGCCCAGCAATTCCAGCTCCTCGCCGGACAGGCCGATGCGGATCTTGCCGCCCATGACGGCGATGGTGGCCGGCACGGCGCCCGCGTCGCGGATGATCTGTTCCACCTCCCTGGCCGTCTCCACGTTTTGCGGGTAGGGCATGCCGTGCGAAATGATGGTCGATTCCAGCGCCACCACGGGCTTGCCCGTGGCGCGCGCGTTGGCCACTTCTTGCGAGTAGGAGAGGAATTGGTGCATGGCGTCAGTCCTGCGGAATGGGGGAGGAGGCGAGGTCGGAGAATTCGTTGATCTCGTCGAGGATGTCGGCCGCCAGCAGCGGCGACACGGTGTCCGGGCTTTCCAGCGTCATGGCCGCCACCTTCAGGCCGCGCCGGCAGGCCAGCGTCATGTCGCCGTTGCCCTGGTATAGCGACCAGCAGACGCCGGCCGCGAAGGCGTCGCCGGCGCCGGTCACGTCCACCACGTCCACCCGCGGCGCGGGCAGCCAGGCCAGGCCGTCGGCGCTGGAGGCGGTGGTGTAGTACACGCCCTCGCCGCCGCAGGTGATGATCAGGTCCTGCGCGCCCTGGGCCCGCACTTCGCGGCAGGCGGACGCCATCTCGGCCTGCGTCACCAGCTTGCGGCCGACGCGGGTTTCGAGTTCGCCCTGGTTCAGTATCAGCAGGCGCAGGCCGCGCAGGTCGGCCGGCAGGCGCGCCATCTTCGGCTGCGACACGGCCACCACCACCAGCGGCGCGGCGCCCATGCGGGCCTCCTCCAGCAGCGCCGCCATGCTGGCCAGCGGCAGGTTCATGTCCGCCACCACCATGGAGGCGGCGATGCGCTGCGGCGCGCGGCTGGACAGGAATTCGGGCGTGAGCTGGTCGTACAGGGCCATGTCGGCCAAGGCCAGCACCATCTCGCCGCGCTCGTCCAGCACGGCGGTGTAGGTGCCGCTGTAGGTGTTGGGCAGTTTCAGGCTGCCGCGCGTGTCCACGCCGGCCGCCTCCGCGTGCCGCTGCAGCGCCACGCCGGACGCGTCGTCGCCCACGGCGGTCAGCAGGGCGGCGGCGATGCCGAGGCGGGAGAGGTTTTCAGCGATGTTGCGTGCCACGCCGCCATGGACTTCCTCGGCGGTGGCGGGATTGGAGGTGCCCATCTGCATGGGGTGGAGCGTGCGCAGCTTGCGGTCCAGGTTCGCAGCGCCTATACACATGATAGGGCGCTTGATCGGCAACACGTAGGCGCGGCCCAGCAGGCGGCGTTCCCTGATGAGACTGGCGATGTGGCCTGCCACGGCGGACCGTGACAGGCGCAGTTCTACCGCGAGGTCTTGCTGTGAAACAAAGGGGTTGGCCCGTATCAGTTCGTACAGCTGTTCTTTTTTGGAGAGGTCTGTCACGGTGTATGCCTTGTAAACATATGTCCGTCATCGTAAACATATGTTCGTCCAGTGTCAATCGTGTGCTAATCGTCTAGAGTGCCCCCTCGATTTATATCACACTCGTATAAATACGCAAGAAAAATGGTATTTGCCATACATATAAACCATCATGCATAGTTACGGCTCCCTTAGTACGACATATCCCCAACAGCTCGTATACACCACCCCATATAAAACGAGGATAACCATGTCTAACAACGCTCCCTTCCAGGCCGCCGCACTCGTCCGTTCCCGCATGCCGGCGAACTTCGCGCCGCGCGTGGCGATGATCCTCGGTTCCGGCCTAGGCGTCCTGGCGGAGCAGATGGCGGACGCGGTGACCATCCCCTTCGACGAACTGCCCGGCTTCCCGATCAGCACCGTGCACGGCCACGCCGGCGCCATGGTGATCGGCACGCTGGCGGGCGTGCAGGTGGTGTGCCTGAAGGGCCGCGGCCACTTCTACGAGGGCTACGGCCTGGGCGTGATGACCTCCGCCGTGCGCACGCTGAAGCTGCTGGGCGTGGACTTCCTGTTCGTCACCAACGCCGCCGGTTCGCTGCGTCCGGAGGTGGACGCCGGTTCGCTGGTGGCGCTGACCGACCATATTAACTTCCTGCCCGGCACGCCGATGATAGGCCCGAACGACGAGCGTTTCGGCCCGCGCTTCTTCAGCATGGCCAACGCCTACGACGCCGAGCTGCGCCAGCTGCTGAAGGACACCGCCGCCGGGAAGAACATCACCATCCACGAGGGCGTCTACATCGCCTACTCGGGCCCGAACTTCGAGACCCCGGCCGAGATCCGCGCCTTCAAGACGCTGGGCGCCGATGTGGTGGGCATGTCGGTGGTGCCGGAAGTGGTGCCGGCGCGCCACTGCGGCTTGAAGGTGGTGGGCGTGTCCGTCATCACCAACTTGGCCGAGGGCCTGTCGCCGTTCCCGCTGTCCCACGAGCAGACGCTGAAATACGCGGCGGTGGGCGCCGAAAGCCTGATCAAGCTGATTCTGGGCTTCCTGGAAAACGTGGCCAAAACGCCGAAGGCGTAAAGAATAAGGGGCGGCTGGACCGCCCTTGCGCTTTATTCGGCCTACACTATCTTTTTTGAGCGAGCCTGATCATGTCACGCGCATTCATCCTCCTGCTGGACTCCTTCGGCCTGGGCGCGACCCCGGACGCAGGCAAATACGGCGACGCCGCCACCAACACCTTCGGCCACATCGCCGCCTGGGCCGCCAGGGAGGGCAAGCCCATGGACCTGCCCAATATGGAAAAGCTGGGCCTCGCGGCCGCCGCGCACACCGCCTGCGGCCAGTGGGCCGAGGGCTTCGCGCTGCGCGAGGGCTTCACCGCCGCCTACGGCGCGGCGCGCGAACAGTCCACCGGCAAGGACACGCAGAGCGGCCACTGGGAAATCGCCGGCGTGCCGGTGCTGTTCGACTGGGGCTACTTCCCCAAGACCGCGCCGTCCTTCCCGCAAGAGCTGACCGACAAGCTGCAAGCGTTGACCGGCGTGCCCGGCTTCCTGGGCAACCGCCACGCCTCCGGCACCACCGTCATCAACCAGCTGGGCGACGAACACGTGGCGACCGGCAAGCCGATTCTCTACACCTCCGCCGACTCGGTGCTGCAGATCGCCGCGCACGAAGAGCACTTCGGCCTGGAGCGCCTGTACGACATGTGCGAGAAGGCCTATGAGCTGGTCAAGCCCTACAACATCGGCCGCATCATCGCGCGTCCCTTCGTGGGGGCCAACGGCGACTACAAGCGCACGGCCAACCGCCACGACTACGCCGTTCCGCCGCACGCTCCCACGCTGCTGGACCACGTGAAGGACGCTGGCGGCGAGGTGATCGCGCTGGGCAAGATCAGCGACATCTACGCCGGCAAGGGCGTGAGCCGCGTGGTCAAGGGCGTGGACAACATGGCCTTGTTCGACGCGCTGTTGAAGGTGGAGGGCGAGGCGGGCGACAAGTCGCTGACCTTCGTGAACTTCGTCGACTTCGACCAGTCCTTCGGCCACCGCCGCGACGTGGCCGGCTATTCGAACGCGCTGCACGAGATGGACGCGCGCCTGCCAGAATTCATGGCCAGGCTGAAGCCGGGCGACCTGTGCGTGATCACCGCCGACCATGGCTGCGATCCGACCTCGCCCGGTTCCGACCACACGCGCGAGCACATCCCCGTGATCTTCTTCGGTCCCGGCGTGCAAGGCCGCGCGCTCGGCGTCTCCGACACCTTCTCGGACATCGGCCAGACCATCGCGCACCACCTCGGCGTGCAACCCCTTTCCAACGGAACCAACCTGCTATGACCATCGTGACCGATTTCAAACGCAACGAGGCGATGCCGCTCGACCTGGGCTGGCTGAACCACATCCATGTGAACAAGGCAGCGGCCGACCGCCGCGCCGCGTCGCTGGCGAACCGCCGCACCGTGAAGAAAGAGTACCAGGCCGCGTGGCTGGTGAAGGCCATCGGCCTGATCGACCTGACCACGCTGTCCGGCGACGACACGCCGGGCCGCGTCGAGCGCCTGTGCATGAAGGCCATGCGCCCGCTGCGTTCGGATCTGGTGGAGGCGCTGGGCATCGCCAACGTGAGCACCGGCGCGGTCTGCGTCTACCACGAGATGATCACGCCGGCCGTCAAGGTGCTGCAGGGCCGCCTGCCCATCGCCGCCGTGTCCACCGGCTTCCCGGCCGGCCTGACCAGCATGGAAACCAAGGTGCGCGAGATCGAGCTGAGCGTGGCCGCCGGCGCCTCCGAGATCGACATCGTCATCACCCGCCAGCACGTGTTGACCGGCAACTGGCAGGCGCTGTACGACGAGATGGTGGCCTACCGCCAGGCCTGCGGCGACGCGCACGTGAAGGCCATCCTGGCCACCGGCGAGCTGACGACGCTGGAGAACGTGGCCAAGGCCTCGTGGGTGTGCATGATGGCGGGCGCGGACTTCATCAAGACCTCGACCGGCAAGGAGGGCGTGAACGCCACCATTCCCGTGTCGCTGGTGATGGTGCGCGCCATCCGCGAGTACTACGAGCGGACCGGCTTCATGATCGGCTACAAGCCGGCCGGCGGCGTGGGCACGGCCAAGGCCGCGCTGCAGTACATGACCGTGATGAAGGAGGAACTGGGCAACGAGTGGCTGGAGCCGCACCTGTTCCGCATCGGCGCATCGAGCCTGCTGACGGACATCGAGCGCCAGCTCGAGCACTACGTCACCGGCAACTACTCGGCCGCCCACCGTCACGCGCAACCTTAATCACGGATTCGTCATGCCAACTATCAACGAGATTCTCAACACCATGGAATACGGCCCGGCACCAGAAAGCCAGAAAGAAGCGCAAGCGTGGCTGGAACAGAAGGGCCGCGCCTTCGGCCTGTTCATCGACAACGCCTGGAGCGAGGCCGGCGAGCTGTTCGCGTCGAACAACCCGGCCGACGGCAAGCAACTGGCCGAACTGACCCAGGCCACGGCCGCCGACGTGGACCGCGCCGTGCGGGCCGCGCGCCGCGCGCAGCCGGGCTGGCAGGGCCTGGGCGGCCATGGCCGCGCCAAGATCCTGTACGCCATCGCGCGCCTGATGCAAAAGCACGCGCGCCTGTTCGCCGTGCTGGAGACGCTGGACAACGGCAAGACCATCCGCGAAACCCGCGACGCCGACCTGCCGCTGGTGGCGCGCCACTTCTACTACCACGCCGGCTGGGCCCAGCTGCAGGAAGAGGAGTTCGCCAACCACCGTCCGGTGGGCGTGGTCGGCCAGATCGTGCCATGGAACTTCCCGCTGCTGATGCTGGCGTGGAAAATCGCGCCGGCGCTGGCCGCCGGTAACACGGTCGTCTTCAAGCCCGCCGAATTCACCTCGCTGAGCGCCATGCTGTTCGCCGACATCTGCGTGCAAGCCGGCGTGCCGGCCGGCGTGGTCAACATCGTCACCGGCGACGGCCGCGTGGGCGAGGCCATCGTCAACCACGCGGGCATCGACAAGCTGGCCTTCACCGGCTCCACCGAAGTGGGCCGCCTGATCCGCCAGGCCACCGCCGGCAGCGGCAAGAAGCTGTCGCTGGAATTGGGCGGCAAGTCGCCCTTCATCGTGTTCGAGGACGCCGACCTGGACGCCGCCGTCGAGGGCCTGGTCGATTCGATCTGGTTCAACCAGGGCCAGGTCTGCTGCGCCGGTTCGCGCCTGCTGGTGCAGGAATCGGTGGAGGAGCGCTTCCTGGCCAAGCTGCGCGCGCGCATGGACAACCTGCGCCTCGGCTCGCCGCTGGACAAGTCGATGGACATCGGCGCCCTGGTCGATCCGGTGCAGCGCCAGCGCATCCACGGCTTGGTGGAATCGGCGCGCGCCGAGGGCTGCTCCGTGTATCAGCCGGCCGGCTGCGAATTGCCGGCCGACGGCTCATGGTTCCCGCCCACGCTGATCACCGGCGCGTCCACTTCCGCCGCCGTGGCGCAGGCCGAGATCTTCGGCCCGGTGCTGGTGGCGATGAGCTTCCGCACCCCGCCCGAGGCGGTGCAGCTGGCCAACAACACCGTGTACGGCCTGGCCTCCTGCGTGTGGACCGAGAACATCTCGCTGGCGCTGGACGTGGCGCCGCAGATCAAGGCCGGCGTGGTGTGGATCAACACCGCCAACCAGTTCGACGCGGCCTGCGGCTTCGGCGGCTACCGCGAATCCGGCTACGGCCGCGAGGGCGGCCGCGAAGGCATGTATGAATACCTGGTGCCCGTGTCGGAGGACGCGCGTCCCGCCGCGCCGGTGCCGACGGCGCCGGCCAAGGCCAAATCGGCCGCGCCGGCCGGCGACGTGTTCGCGATCGACCGCACCGCCAAGCTGTACATCGGCGGCAAGCAGGCCCGCCCGGACGGTGCCTACAGCCGCGCCGTGCACGGCGCGGACGGCGGCTTCCTCGGCGAAGTGGGCGAGGGCAACCGCAAGGACATCCGCAACGCCGTGGAAGCGGCGCACAAGGCCACCGGCTGGACCAAGGCCACCGCGCACAACCGCGCGCAGGTGCTGTACTACATCGCCGAGAACCTGGCGGCGCGCGGCGGCGAGTTCGCGGCGCGTATCGCGGCCATGACGGGCGCCGGGAATCCCGAGAAAGAGGTACAAGCTTCCGTCGAGCGCCTGTTCTACTGGGCGGCGTGGGCCGACAAGTACGACGGCCTGGCGCACCAGCCGCCGATGCACGGGATCACCGTGGCGCTGAACGAGGCGATCGGCGTGATCGGCATCGTGGCGCCGAACGAGAACCCGCTGCTGGGCCTGGTCTCGCTGGTGGCGCCGGCCATCGCCGTGGGCAACCGGGTGGTGGTGGTGCCGTCCGAGGCGCATCCGCTGTCGGCGACGGACCTGTACCAGGTGTTCGACACCTCGGATCTGCCGGACGGCGTGGTCAACATCGTCACCGGTTCGGCGGACGAACTGGCGCGCACGCTGGCCTCGCACTCGGACGTGGACGCCGTGTGGCGCCACGACGGTTCGGCCGAGGGCTGCGCGGAAGTGGAGCGGTTGTCGGCGGCGTCGCTGAAGCGCACCTGGACCGGCGGCGCCAAGGGGCGCGACTGGTACAGCACCGCGCAGGCGGGCGGCCGCGCCGTGCTGGCGCACGCGTCGCAGGTGAAGAACATCTGGATTCCGTACGGCGTGTAAACCAACGGCAAATGCCGGGGTCGGACCCGTTGGGTCCGACCCCGCACCCGGGCCGCAGCTCAGTCGCGCAAGCGATTTGGGTTCGCGGCCCAAGTACCTTACAAAACCGAGAAAAAAACCATGTTCCTTACCCAAGAGATCATCCGCAAGAAGCGCGACAAGGGCGCGCTGTCCGCCGAGGAGATACAGTTCTTCGTGCGCGGCATCACCGACGGCAGCGTCAGCGAGGGCCAGATCGCCGCGCTGGCCATGGCCGTCTACTTCAACGACATGAACATGGACGAGCGCGTGGCCTTCACGCTGGCCATGCGCGACTCCGGCCACGTGCTGGACTGGCGCTCGCTGAACCTGCCCGGCCCCGTGGTCGACAAGCACTCCACCGGCGGCGTGGGCGACGTGGTGTCGCTGCTGCTGGGCCCCATGGTGGCGGCCTGTGGTGGCTACGTGCCGATGATCTCGGGCCGCGGCCTGGGCCACACCGGCGGCACGCTGGACAAGTTCGACTCCATCCCCGGCTACTGCACGGTGCCGGACAACGAGCTGTTCCGCAAGGTGGTGAGGGAAGTGGGCGTGGCCATCATCGGCCAGACCGCGCAGCTCGCGCCGTCGGACAAGCGCTTCTACAGCATCCGCGACGTGACGGCGACGGTGGAATCGGTGGCCATGATCACCGGCTCCATCCTGTCGAAGAAACTGTCGGCGGGCCTGGACGCGCTGGCCATGGACGTCAAGGTGGGCAGCGGCGCCTTCATGCCGAGCTACGACAAATCGGTGGAACTGGCCGAGAGCATCGTCAAGGTCGGCAACGGCGCCGGCATGATGACCTCCGCCATCCTGACCGACATGAGCGAGTCGCTGGCGCCGTACGCCGGCAACGCGCTGGAGGTGCGCGGCGCGCTGGACTACCTGACCGGCAAGTCGCGCCCGGCGCGCCTGCACGAGGTGACGATGGCGCTGTGCGCCGAGATGCTGGTGCTGGGCAAGGTGGCCACCACCGAGACCGAGGCGCGCATGAAGCTGCAGGCCGCGCTGGACACCGGCGCGGCCACCGAGCGCTTCGCCCGCATGGTGGCCGCGCTGGGCGGCCCGGCGGACCTGGTCGAGAACCCGGACAAGCACCTGGAAACGGCGCCCGTGGTGGTGCCGGCGCCGGCGCCGAGGTCCGGCCACGCCGCCGCGACCGACTGCCGCGGCATCGGCCTGGCGGTGGTAAGCCTGGGCGGCGGCCGCCGCCGGCCGACCGACAGCATCGACTTCGCGGTCGGCCTGACCGGCCTGGCCGAGCTGGGCGACAAGGTGGAGGAGGGCCAGCCGCTGGCCATGGTGCACGCGCGCAGCGAGGCCGCCGCCGCGCAGGCGGTGGCCGAGATCCAGGCCGCCTACGTCATCGCCGACGACAAGCCCGCCGCCAACCCCGTCATCTACCGCACCATCCGCCCATAACCCAAAACGAAGGGCCGGGGTCAGACCCAACGGGTCTGACCCCGGGTTCTGCCTCTGGTTTTGAAGGAGCCAACATGAACAACGAACAATTGATCGCCCAGGCCGCGCAAGCGCGCCTGAAGGCCTACACGCCGTACTCCAACTTCAAGGTGGGCGCCGCGCTGCTGTGCGGCGACGGCCGCGTCTTCCACGGCTGTAACGTGGAGAACGCGTCCTACGGCCTGTGCAACTGCGCCGAGCGCACCGCCTTCTTCAGCGCCTTCGCCCACGGCTACCAGCCGGGCGACTTCGACAAGCTGGCCGTGATCGGCGACACCGACGGCCCCATCGCCCCCTGCGGCGCCTGCCGCCAGGTGATCCTGGAACTGGGCGGCAACGAGCTGCCGGTGGTGCTGTCCAACCTCAAGGGCGACATCCTCGAGACCACCGCCGCAGCCCAGCTGCCGAACGCCTTCGGCGGCGCGGACCTGAAAAAGAAGTGAAGAAGGTCGTCGATGTGCAGGCCGCCGTCGCCGTCGCGGCGAACGAGGCCATCGCGGCGAAAACCCAGGGCACTTTCGGGGTCGGCGGCGCCATGCTGGACGCCTCCGGCAACGTGCTCAAGGCGCTGCACAACAACGTGATCCGGCAGGGCCTGGTGTTCGATCCCACCGCGCACGGCGAGCGCCAGTTGATCGACTGGTACCACGCCGAGCTGGCCGGGGGCGCGGAATTGCCGCCGCCGCGGGAGATCACCATCGTCACCTCGCTGGACCCGTGCTGCATGTGCACGGGCGCCATCCTGGCCGGCGGTTTCAACGTGCTGGTGGCCGCCACGGACGCCGACGCCGGCATCAATTACGACGGCAGCGCGCGCTTCGACGCGCTGCCGGCCGGCCTGCGCGCGCGGGCCCAGGCCACCTTCGCCTACCCGGCGGTGCTGGGCGAGTCGCAGTACGCGCGCGAGGCCAGCGGCGCGGCGCCCAAGCCCTTCTTCATCGGCAAGAACATCGCCGAGCCCACGCAGGCCCTGTGCTCGCTGGTGTTCGAAGCCACGTCCAAGGACGCGATGGCGCTGTTCGACAAGGACCCGCCGCCGGAGCGGATGCGGGACCCGGCCACGCTGTCGTCCAAGCACGCCATCGTGATGGCCCTGCGCAAGACGTATCCGGAGGCGCTGTCGGCGCGCTGCGATCCGCACCTGCCGGACGCCAGCCTGGCCCCCGCGCTGCTGCAAGCCATGGCGCGCGACCGCGTCATGGGCGGCGACGGCGACGCGGTGGCGCTGCTCGATTCCTTCGGCAACCTGCTGCTGTGCATGCCGGGCCGGCGCAACAAGTCGGACATCCGCACCGCCTTCATGGAGTGCACGCGCGAGTACGCGCAGCTGCGCTACAAGCTGATGGAGGACGCCGGCGAGGCGCAGCGCGCGGAGGTGCGCCAGTACCTCGGCCATCCCAAGGACGGCACCTTCGTCTTCGCGCGGGGGCCGGACGCGGGCGCGCTGAGCTTCATGGAGCTGGGCGCCTACGGGTCGACGATGGAGGGGGAGTTGTCGAGTTCGAACGCGGCCCAGTTCCAGTACGTGCTGCCATCCGTGCCGCAAGAGGAGCTGGACGCGATCTGCCGGGCGATGCCGCCGCTGTACCGGCACCTGATACGGATACGGCCGACGCAAGTGGCCGATGTCGAACTGGTTGCCGCTCTGAGTTGAGAGCGTAGGGCGGAGTCCTAGTCCGCCGCATGCGTGCGGGTCTGCGCTAATCCGGCGGACTGGGAGTCCGCCCTACGGGATTGATCAGTTTGCCCACGGATCGTAGGTGCCGATGCTCCAGATGTTGCCCTCGGGGTCGCGGCAGGTGAAGCCGCGGCCGCCGTAATCCTCGTCCTGCAGCGCCATCTCGATCGGCGCGCCGGCCTCGACCGCGCGCGCGTGCACGTGGTCGGCGTCGTTCACCACCAGGTAGCAGCTTTGCGTGACGCGCATGCCGGTCTTCGAGGGCTGCGTCATCAGCCGCCCGAATTCCGTGTCGAAAATGGAACTCAGCAGGACCATTCCGTTACCGTAGGTAAGCTGCGCGTGGGCGATGGTGCCATCCTCGTTGGGCACGACCAGTGAACGTTCGAACCCCAGCGTGTCGCATAGCCAGGCGATGGCCGCCGGGGCGTCGCGGTAGCGCAGACAGGGCAGGACGGTGGCGCGGGTACCCTTCGGTATACTGGTCATGCTTGCTCTCCCTTGGTCAGGTGTGACGTTCAAAACAATATAGACCAGCTAACAAGGGCCAGCAAGCTGTAGAGGCGCGGGTTTTCGAGGTGTTTACATCTGTTGGAACAGGTGCGCGTTCCCGCGGCTAACTTCCAATTCCTCGTCGAAATTGCGCACGCGTACCATCTGCCTGCCGCGCAGGTCGCGCTTCACCTCGGCGATGGCGTCCACCCGCACCAAGGTGGAGCGGTGGATGCGCCAGAACTCGTTCGGATCGAGCTCGTCCTCCAGTTCCTTCAGCGTCTTGCGGATCAGGACCTCGCCCTGCAGCGTCTGCACGCGCGTGTATTTTTCGTCGGCGCGGAAAAACAACACCTCGCGCGTGCTGATCATGCGCAGGTTGCTGCCCACCATGGCCTGGATCCAGCGCAGGTACTCGACCGGCTTTTTCGCGGCGGCGGCCGGGGCGCCGGAGCGTTGCAGCAGTTCGCTCAGCTGGCGTTCGATATTGGCCGGCGTTTTGCCGAGCCGCTCCCGCAGCCGCGCGACGGTGGTGCGCAGGCGCTCGCCGCCGGCCGGTTTCAGCAGGTAGTCCAGCGCGCCCTGCTCGAAGGCCTCGATGGCGTACTGGTCGTAGGCGGTGACGAACACGATGTGGCAGCGGTTGAACAGCATGCGCGCCGCCTCGATGCCGGACAGGCCGGGCATGCGAATGTCGAGGAACACGATGTCCGGCTGGTGCAGCCCGGTGAGCGCGATGGCCTCGATGCCGTTGACCGCCTCGGCCACGATCTCCAGTTCCGGCCAGGCCTCGTGCAGGCGGCTGCGCAGCAGCTGGCGCATGGGCTCCTCGTCGTCGGCGATCAGCGCGGTGGGCTTGCGGTCCATCACGGTTTGCTCCCGGCGAAGATGTCCGGCGTGAACGGCAGGC
This sequence comes from Pseudoduganella namucuonensis, assembly GCF_900116645.1. GTDB lineage: Bacteria > Pseudomonadota > Gammaproteobacteria > Burkholderiales > Burkholderiaceae_D > Rugamonas > Rugamonas namucuonensis. The sequence goes on from NZ_FPBO01000001.1 coordinate 405,340, forward strand.
GCACGATGGCGCGGGCGCCGCCGTCGTGCGGCGCCTCCAGGATCAGCTGGGCGCGCGCGCCGTACAGCAGGCGCAGGCGCTCGCGCACGTTGTTCAGGCCCAGGCCGTCGCCGGCGTGCAGGTCGAAGCCCACGCCGTCGTCCTGCACCTCCACCTGCAGCACGTTGCCGGCGGCGGTGGACGACGCCGAGGCGCGGATGTCGATGCGGCCGCCCTCGATCTTCGGCTCCAGGCCGTGCTTGATGGCGTTTTCGATCAGCGTCTGCAACATCATGGGCGGGAAGGACGCGCTCAGCAGGTCGGGCGTGACGTCGATGGACACCGCCAGCCGCTCCTTCATGCGCGCCTGCATGATGGCGAGGTAGGCGCGCGACATCTCGATCTGGCGGCCCAGCGTGCCGTTGCCCTTGGCGCGCATCTGCGGCAGCGTGGCGCGCAGGTAGTCGATTAGGTGGGTGTGGATTTTCGCCGCCTGCGGCGGGTCGGTTTCGATCAGCTGGCCGATCAGGGCCAGCGTGTTGAACAGGAAGTGCGGCTCCACCTGCGCCTGCAGCGCCGCCATCTGCGCCTCCACCAGGCGCCGTTCCAGCGTCTCGGTGTCGGCCTGCTCGGTGGCCACGCGCGCCTCGGTCTCGGCGCGGCGCTTGCCGCCGGCCAGCACCTTCAGGCCGATGGACACGAGCATGAACATGCTGGCCTGTTCGCCCATGCGCAAGGGCGCGGCGACCAGGATGATCAGGAGGCAGATGATGATCAGCTGGCGCCACTCCACCTGCGCCAGCCAGTCGAAAAAGGCCCACCACAGCGTGCGCGCGGTCTCGCCGAGTTCGCGGATGAAGGCGAACACGCTGCGGGTGCCCTTTTTCGTGCGGCTGAAGGCCATGTCAGTGTTCCTTGTGCGGGGTGTAGCGGCCGTTGCGCTTCTTATCGTGGTAGGCCGCGATCATGGACACGGCGATCTTCAGCAGCAGGAACACGGCGAACAGGGTCAGCGCCAGCGGCAGGATGGTCAGCAGCAGGGCCAGCATGACGCAGCTGGCCAGCAGCGCCGGCCACGACATGCGCGACAGCGTGCGCATGAAGAAATGGCCGATGTGGGTGGCCGCTTTGCCAACCTCGCGCAGCACGTCGGTGAAAGAGCGGTTGATGGTTTTCATGAAATGCCTCCGGGGTGTCGATGGTGTAACTGTACCAAGGAGGCGCGGCCGCCGGGGCGGATTCCGACGAATGGGCGATTAAGCGGGTTAAGCCGCGGCTAGGCGGCGTGGGCGGCTTCCCAGTCGGAGCGCAGCAGGCCGTAGAAGTCGGTGTCGCAGACCTGGCCGTCGACGATCCAGCGCTCGCGCATATGGCCCTCGTGGCGAAAATGCAAACGTTCCAGCAGCCTGGCCGAGCCGCTGTTGCGCGGGTCGATGTCGGCCTCGATGCGGCGCAGCTCCAGCGGCCCGAAGGCGTGCCGTATCAGCGCCGGCAGCGCTTCCTGCATATAGCCCTTGCCCCAGTGCGCGCGGCCGAGCATGTAGCCGATATCGCAACGGCGGTTCTGCCGGCTGAAGGCGTACAGCTTGCACACCCCCACCAGTTCGCCCGTTTCGGCCAGCGTGATGGCCAGGCACAGCGCCGTGCCCTTGTCGTAGTTCGCCAGGGTGTCGGCGACGAAGGCGGCCGCCTGCGCCGGATCGGTCCAGGGCGCCGTGCTCCAGTACGCCATGGCCTCGGTGTCCGAATAGATGGGGTACAGCGCCGCCGCGTCCGCGTCGCGCAGGAAGCGCAGCGCCAGTCGGGCGGTGGTCAGGGTGAAGGGTGAAAAAATGGTCATCTCGCGTCGGCTCCTCGCTTGCACAATTGCTAATAATACAGCGCGCCGCGCGTTCCGGTCTAGCCGCCCGCCCCGGCCGAGAGGGCCACGCAGCGGCGCGCCAGGATGGCGGTGGGGTCGAGCAGCACGACGGCGCGCCCGCCGGCCTCGTAGGCCGGATGCTCCGGCAGCAGCAGGGGCAGCTCGGTGCAGCCGAGTATGACCACGGTGGCGCCGCGTTCGGCCAGGTGGGCCAGCGCGCGCAGCAGCTGCTCCCTGCACGCGCCGTCGACGTGGCCGGCCTTGACGCCGAGCTTGCCGTAGATGGCCTCCATCACCAGCGCCTGGTGGGCGGCGTCCGGCACGATCAGCTCGAAGGCGGCGCCGCGCGCGGCCTCGTGGTAGACGCCACTGTCCACGGTGCCCGTGGTGGCCAGCAGGCCCACCGTGGCGTGGCCCGCGCAATGCTCGCCGATGTGGCGCACGGTCTCCGACAGCATGTTGACGATGGGGACGGACAGGCCGGGCTGCAGCCGCGCCACGTAGGCGTGCGCGGTGTTGCAGGGCATGGCGATGAGCGCCGCGCCGTTAGCCTCCAGGCGCTTGCAGGCGGAGTAGAGCGCCAGCGTGGGATCGGCGCCCTGGCCGACCAGGTTGGCCGTGCGGTCCGGGATCTGCGGGTTGTGGTCGACGATCAGGCGGATGTGGTCCTGGTCGCGCTCGGCGCTGGTGTTGCGGATGATCTTCTGCATGAAATCGACGGTGGCGGCCGGGCCGATGCCGCCGATGATGCCCAGCTTGAACGCCGGCGGGCGCTGGCCCTCGTGGTGCGCCAGCGCGTGGTCCACATAGACTTGGTGGCTGTCGACGACGGGCAGGCCGCGCTCGCGCAGCGCCCCAGCCAGCACGGCGATTTCGCTGGCGCCGGGCACGATCAGCTCGGCCCCCTGCGCCAGCAAGTCCTCGCAGGCCCGGTGCAGCCGCTCCAGCGCGGCGCCGCCGGCGTGGCCGGCCAGCACGCCGTCGTCGCCGTACATGGCGGGCAGCACGCAGCCGGCCTGCGTCTCGTCCGACGGATAGAGCAGTGTGGCGGCGCCGAAATACCGCTCGAACAAGCCCCGCTCCCGCACGTAGCTGGTGCACAGCACGCCCAGCCTGCGCGGCCCGGCGTCGTCCAGGTGCCGGGCCAGCGCCGTCATCATGTTCAGCACGGGAACGTGCAGTTCGGCCTGCAGTTCGTCCAGGAAGGTGTGGCTGATGAAGCAGGGCAGCAGCACGCCGTCGGCCCGGCATTGCTCGAGCAGCTCCATGCTATCGTAGAGATACAGCTTGCGTCCGCCGATCAGGGCCGGCTCGGCGCCGGTGCCCGCGCCCCGCTCGTAGCGGCTTTGCTCGAACGTCACGCGGTAGCGCCCGGTGGCGCCGCGCGCGGCCAGGGTCCGCAGCAGCTTGCCGTGCAGGTCGGCGCCGGCCAGGCGGCCGAGGCCGCCGATGATGGCGAGGTGGCGGGGGGCGGAGCTGTGGGTCATGGGGAAAGTCCTTGCGTCTATCATTGGCGCAACGATACCGGAGCCTGGCCCGCGCGATTATGCAAGTTTGTGATGGCTTCATGCTTTTACGGCATAAACCCCGGCGCGGCGCGGCCCTACAATACGCGTCGGCACTATGGAGAGCGGACCGATGGACATCAAATGGCTGGAAGATTTCTTGAGCCTGGCGCAGACGCGCAATTTCTCGCGCTCGGCCGAGGACCGCAGCGTGACGCAGTCGGCCCTGAGCCGGCGCATCCAGTCGCTCGAGGCCTGGGTGGGCGCGGACCTGGTGGACCGCAGCACCTATCCGCTGGTGCTCACGCCGGCCGGCAAGATGTTCAGCGTGGCCGCCACCGAGGCGATGCGGCTGCTGAACGACACGCGCGCCGTGCTGCGCGTGCAGGAAACCAGCGACCAGGTGCTGCGCGTGTCCGCCGGCCACGCCCTGGCGCTGAACTTCTTCCCCAACTGGCTGAACTCGGCGCAGGCGCGGCACGGGCCGCTGCGCGCCCGCATCTTGCCGGCCAACATCCACGATTCCGTGCTGTCGCTGGTGGAGGGCAATTGCGACCTGCTGTTGTGCTACCACCACGCCGAGCTGCCCATCGAGCTGGACCCGAAGCGTTTCGAATACCTGCACCTGGGCGACGAGACGGTGATGCCGGTGTCGGTGCCCAACCGGGCCGGCTCGCCCGCCTACTGCCTGCCCGGCGGCAAGGCCGCGCCCCTGCCTTACCTGGCCTACACGGCCACCTCCTACTTCGGCCGCGTGGTGCAGCGCATCCAGACCCGCGCCGGCCAGCCGGGCTGCCTGCAAAACTGCTACGAGAGCGACCTGGCCGAGCTGCTGAAGACCATGGCCCTGTCCGGGCACGGCCTGGCCTGGCTGCCGGAGAGCTGCATCGCGCGCGAGCTGGCCGAGGGCAAGCTGGTGCGCGCCGGCGGCGACCAGTGGACCATGCGACTGGAAATCCGCCTGTTCCGCGCCATCGACCGGCGCAAGCCCATGCTGGACGAGTTGTGGGCCAAGCTGGGATAGCGGGGCATTCCCGGCCGGCATCAATCTATGTCCGATCGGAATAGTTAGGGCGGGGCCCGTCCCTAGAATGAGTTCGTCGATTTCCCGACGCGTGCCATTCTAAAAGGACCCAGCATGTCATCCACCGAACACCGCACCGAGCGCGACCTTCTCGGCGAACGCGCCATACCGCAACAGGCCTACTACGGCATCCACACGCTGCGCGCCGTGGAAAACTTCCCCATCAGCGGCACGCCCATCGGCCGCAACGCCGACCTGGTCGCGGCGCTGGCCACCGTCAAGCAGGCGGCGGCAGTCGCCAACCGCCAGCTCGGCCTGCTCGAGCCGGAGCTGGCGGACGCCATCATCGCCGCCTGCCAGGAGATCCGCGACGGCCGGCTGCACGGCGAGTTCGTGGTGGACATGATCCAGGGCGGCGCGGGAACGTCCACCAACATGAACGCCAACGAGGTCATCGCCAACCGCGCGCTTGAGCTGCTGGGACAGCCGCGCGGCGCCTACAAGGTGCTGCATCCCAACGAGCACGTCAACCTCGGCCAGAGCACCAACGACGTGTACCCGACCGCGCTGCGGCTGGCCGCCCACGCCGGCGCGCTCCGCCTGCTGGCCGCCATGGAACAGTTGCGCCGCTCGTTCGGCGCCAAGGCCGACGAGTTCGCCGACGTGCTGAAGATGGGCCGCACCCAGCTGCAGGACGCGGTGCCGATGACCTTGGGCCAGGAGTTCCGCACCTACGCCGTGATGCTGGCGGACGACCAGGCCAGGCTGGCCGAGGCGGCCGCGCTGCTGGGCGAGATCAACCTGGGTGCGACCGCCATCGGCACCGGCATCAACAGCCATCCCGAGTACGCGCGGCTGGTGTGCGAGGCCTTGTCCCAACTGAGCGGCGTGGCGCTGACCACGGCGCCGGACCTGATCGCCGCCACGCAGGACGTGGGCGCCTTCGTCCAGCTGTCCGGCGTGCTCAAGCGCGCGGCGCTCAAGCTGTCCAAGATTTGCAACGACCTGCGCCTGCTGTCCAGCGGCCCGCGCGCGGGGCTGGGCGAAATCAGCCTGCCGTCCATGCAGGCCGGCTCCAGCATCATGCCCGGCAAGGTCAATCCGGTAATTCCCGAAGTGGTGAACCAGATCGCCTTCGAGGTGCTGGGCAACGACGTGACCATCAGCTTCGCCGCCGAGGGCGGACAGCTGCAACTGAACGCCTTCGAACCCATCATCGCCTACGCGCTGTTCAACAGCATCGCCCACCTGGACGCCGGTTGCCGCGTGCTGGCCAGCCGCTGCGTGGACGGCATCGTCGCCAACGTCGACCACCTGCAGGCGCAGGTCGACAACTCGATCGGCCTGGTCACGGCGCTCAACCCCTTCATCGGCTACGAGGCCGCCACCCGGCTGGCGCAGGACGCGCTGGCCAGCGGACGCGGCGTGCGCCAGCTGGTGCTGGAGCGCGATCTGCTCAGCCCGGCGGAGTTGGACCGGGTACTGCAGCCCGCCAGCCTGACGCAGCCGCGGCCGGTCGCCGCCGTTTGAGTTTTTTGCCGCCCCCATAATAATCAGGAGATTAAGATGAAGTCCCCCATCATCGCCGCGGCCCTGCTGGCCGGCGCCATCCCGTTCGTCCATGCGCAATCGAGCGTCGTCCTGTACGGCGTCGCCGACGCGGGTCTTGTGTACGAAAGCGGCGGCAGCGCCGGACACGTCAACGCGGTCAGCAGCGGCGTCGCCTCGGGCAACCGCATCGGCTTCAAGGGAAAAGAGGACCTGGGCGGCGGCATGGCCGCCTTCTTCCAGCTTGAGAACGGCTACAACATCGACACCGGAACGGCGGGGCAGGGCGGCTTGCTGTTCGGACGGCAAGCCTTCGTGGGCCTGTCCGGCGCGGCCGGCGCGGTGTCTCTGGGGCGACAGTATTCGCCGTACTACAAGGTGATGCGCGACGTGGTCGACCCGTTCGGCATCGGCTTGGCGGGCAATTCGCTCAACATCATGGTGGGCAATACGCGGGTGGACAACATGGTGGAGTACCAGAGTCCGCGCTACCTGGGCTGGTCGGTTGATGTCGCCTATGGGGCGGGCGAGGCGCCCGGTAATGGCGCGCGCAATCGCAGCCTGGGCACGGGGCTGGCCTATACGCAGGGCCGCTTCGGCGCCCACCTGGTGCACCATCGGCGCGAGAACGCCACCGCCAGCGACCACGCCAGCAACACGCTGCTGGCCGTGAAGTACGACTTCGGCGTGGTTGTCGCCAGCCTGGCGCACGCACGCAACCAGGGCCTGGCCGGCGCCGACAGCCGCGACACGCTGCTGGGGCTGACCGTGCCGCTGGGCGGCGCGCACAAGGTGCTCGCCTCGGTGATCGTGCACCGCGACGGCGCACCCGCCGCGCGCGATGCGCGGCAATGGGCTGCGGCCTATCTGTACGGCCTGTCCAAGCGCACAGACCTGTATGCAGCCTACGGCCACATCGATAACAGTAACGGCGCCGCCTTCCGCGTTGGCAACGCCACCGATGCTGGGTCGGGTGACACCGCCTTCAATCTGGGCGTGCGACATACCTTCTAAAAAAACGGCCCGCACGGGTGTTGCCGTTGAGGTCTTTTTTCATGACTTAAATGGCATAGCGCTCAGGTTTTCTTGACGGCCCGATCGTGCTGATGATCGGGCCATTCCTTATTTAGCGGGACAAAGCGCCGGTCATGCAAACGCTGAGGGACTGCGGCCAGCATGCCAACTCCCCGGTGTGAATGTTGTCGCGCTTGATCGGATTCTGTCCTGCACTTCGTCCAGCAGCGTTGGTTTTGCTTCGGCTATGCCATCTCCAAGGTGCTGTTGGTCCTTAGGATTCGGGTGTGCTAAAGTGCGGTAACTCTTTGATAATGAAATAAAGGCACTGGTCCTCCATGCGGAATCTCAAGACTTGGTCGGGAGAAGAGGTGGCGATTCGGGTGTCTACTTTACGTTGGGCCCTTCAATGAGCATTAACGAAGAACGAGCAATCTCAGTGGCTAGGAACTTTGCTGAAGCAGCGTACCTGGACTCGAAGTTTCAACTTCGCATCGGTGACGCGAGTGCTCGTTTCGAAAATGGTGGCTTCGGGCACGATGTTTTGGGCCTCGGCGTTGCTTACTGGTCGGTACTGTTCGATCTCGTCTCGCTTGACGAAAATGTTGCGGTGATAAACCCAGACCACGTCATCGTTTTGGTAGACGCAGAAACTGAAAGGACCGTATGGTTCCCCGCAATGTAAAGCCCAACCTTTCATTCCAGCGAATCGCCTGCGGCGCCCGCTGAATTCTCACGTTGGGCGGACTGGGCGCACCATGACGCACGATACGAACGAAGTGCTCCACGCCGAGGCGGACGAATTGCTTCGGTCGGGCCTGTCGGACGCGCTTTCGCGCTATGGCGAAGCGTACCCGGTCGGGAGCTACGCGTTGGGCCTGATGACGTGGCGAGACCTCGACATTCACGTTGTCCGAGAGACCCCTGACTTAGAAGCGTTCTTTGCTCTTGGCGCGCGGATATCGTCGATCCTTAAGCCGCATCGCATGCATTTTCGTGACGAAAGGATCGTTGCGACCAAGGGATTGCCTCGTGGTTTGTATTGGGGCGTTTACCTCGGAGATGAACGCGCCGGTGCGTGGAAGATCGATGTTTGGGCCACCGACCGCACCGGGTTTGATTCGTCGCGTGAGTTTGCAGAGCGGATAGCGGCGCGGTTGGATCCCGAGACCCGAGAAGCGATCCTGCTGATAAAAAGGGGGTGCTGGCGGCACCCGGAGTATCGGCGTGGATTCGGCAGCGCGGACGTTTATGCTGCAGTGCTAGATCGCGGCATCCGCACTCCAGAGACTTTCTGGACAGACCTGCAAAGCGCGAAGGGCATACGCGCTTCGGAATAGGACGGCCGCCCAACTGATATGTGTTGACCTGTCAATCGTTGTTTGATGTTTTCATACAGCGTGTAGGTAGCAGAACGGAGCCGCTTTCCGACGGTTGATCAGTCTGATATGCGCGGGTTGGGTACCGCATGACAACCGATTCGTCGGGGAGCTGCCTCGCTCTAAGGTCGAGGATCATGTCGTTGCAGCTGACGAGCTTGTCGGTCGGCCTTTGGCCTCCCTCTGGCGCTCTCAGCTGAACGCCGGTACGTTGACGTCTGGTCTACCGCTGAACGCTGGTCGTTGCTCAGAGCTTGGCGTAGCCGGTGGTAAATCTTGCTCTGCGGCTTCGAAAATGTCTTGGCCTGTGGTATCTTTCTTAGCAATGGTTTCGGTTGGCGTTTTGCCCCAGGCATGCGAGTTTCGCGGCTCCCGCCCCTTTCCTCTACCGTGGCGGCATTTTGTGTCCGGTCTCGCTTCGCTCTTGGTGGCGCCGCACTTGGCCTTGGCGTTCGGGCTCAGGTTCACTTTTGGGCAGCGGTGGTTCCGTGCCAACCCAGCATTCGAACGGACTTGCCGGAAACTACGCGGTCCAAGTTTTAATTTCCGGGCGGCCAGCCGCTCACTTTGCACGTTGGGCATATGAGACCGGTCCGCATACGCACGGGTGTCGAAGAGGGACGGTGGCTTGTACGTGCGCTTGCTGCGCTTGCGTTGGTGCCAGCCGGCTTCGCCATCTATGAGTGGTTTTCTCCTTCGGCCCCTCCATTCAAAGGGCGTTTGGCGTGGTTGGTTGAAGGCGTTTTTGCTTTGGCTGGTTCGACAGGCATTGCCTTCCTTTGGGCGATGGCAGCGTTAACGCTGGTGGTAGCCGCAAGGTTTGTATGGCGCCGCACCCCAAAGGGGCCGACCGACAGTTGGCTATGCTAGAAGCCTGGCTGCCCAACCTCGCATTCCACCGGACCCGCGCAAAAACCGCGCGGCCCGGCGAAACTCACGTTGGGACGGGTAAAAATAGCTCGTATGGATAATGCAGACCGCAATCGCAAGCGTGCTTGGAAAAACGAACAGCGGACTTTGGCACGCTCGGCATTTCCACTTCCAAGTGAAGCGCTGGAGCAGCTTTTTACCGCATTAGATTCCTCCTTGGAACAGAGTGGCTGCGACCACACGTTACGCTTCACCGACCAGTGGCTGGCCGCGAATGTCTCCGACCGTGAACCGACGATTGCTTGGCTCAAGAGTCATGGTGGGTTTTGTGATTGTGAAGTGATCGCCAACGTCTGTGATCACTGGGCGCAAAATCGATGAACGCTAAGCTTTTACGGTCCAACCAAGCATTGCAGCCGACGCCTACGGCGCGGCTGAATTTTTCCCGTTAGGCCCTCTATGCTTGTACGTCCCTACGAAGAATCTGATCAGTCGAGAGTGATCGCGCTCTGGCGTGATTGCGGCCTTACACGTCCATGGAACGACCCCTCCAAAGACATTGCCAGAAAGCTGAATGTCCAGCGAGAGTTGTTCTTGGTCGGAGTCGTTGAAGGCAGGCTCGTAGCCACGGCCATGGCGGGTTTCGACGGCCATCGCGGCTGGATCAACTATCTCGCGGTAGCTCCCGACCACCGAGCCCAGGGCCACGCTTCAGCGTTGATGAGCCACATAGAAGCGCTGTTGGTCGAAGCTGGCTGCCCCAAGATCAACCTTCAGGTCCGGTCTTCAAACGCGGAAGCGATAGAGTTCTATCGCCGCATAGGCTATGCACAAGACGATGTTGTGAGCTATGGCAAGCGTCTTATTCCCGATACTCCAGCGGCCTAACCGATCCATCAAGCGGACGGCCACATGCGGCAAATACAAGCACCAGCGGTGAAGTGAGGAGAGGAAATATATGACGCTCAAACGGATGGACAACGTCCTCATCGTCGTAGACGATCTCGAAGCCGTCAAGGCTTTCTTCATCGAACTGGGCCTCACGCTCGAGGGTGAAACGACAGTCGAAGGGCCTTTGATCGGCAAACTGGTCGGGCTCGAGCGTGTCCGCTCCACCATCGCGATGATGCGGACTCCCGATGGGCAGGGTATTGAGCTGGACAAGTTCCACACGCCCAACGCGATCAGGTATGGTCCTGTGGACGCACCGGTGAACACGCTGGGCTTCCGTCGCGTCATGTTCTCCGTTGAAGACATCGACGCTGTCGTTGCGCGCATGCGCGCTCATGGGGCCGAGCTTATTGGCGAAATGCAGTACGGGACCACGTACCGCCTGGCCTACATCCGCGGGCCTGAAGGCATCATTGTCGCGCTTGCCGAGCAGCTCGGCTGATGCGTGCCTCGCATATAACAGGTTCTAGTTCGTGTGATGCTCGGATGGCGAACCTACGATGAGGGAGGCTTTGCTGCGTTCATGTGCGCGTGGGGGCCTCTGTCCTTCCCGCGATTGTTGTCAGTCGCCGAATCCTGCGAGCGGGAGGGATCAATCCGGATGCGTAGCTCGAACTTTCCTTTCCGAGGCCGCCTTCGGAGCCTGTCACTGGATTTGATCGCTTAGTTCGCTTGTTGCGTGATGCGCAACATGCTACAGTGATTGCATGATCAAATCGTTTCGACACAAAGGTTTGCGGCGACTTTTTGAAACGGGCAACTCCTCAGGTGTGCAAGCCAGTCATGCCAAACGGTTGCGGATGCAACTGGCGGCTTTGGATACCGCCCAAACCATCGAGGATATGGACATTCCAGGGTTTCGTCTTCACGCGCTCAAAGGCGAGATGTACGGGCGGTGGTCCATTGCTGTCAACGGTAACTGGCGGATTACATTTGAGTTCCTTGATGGTGACGCCTACGTCTTGGACTATGAGGACTATCACTAATGACTATGCACAACCCTCCCCATCCCGGTGAGTTCATCACCGAGATTTACTTGGAGCCCAACGGCGTCAGTGGGCGCGAGCTTGCGCACAAGCTTGATGTCGCGCCGTCGACGCTCAGCCGAGTCCTCAAGGGTTCCAGCCGCGTTACTCCAGAAATGGCGCTCCGGCTGTCCAAGGCGATTGGACGCTCCCCTGAGAGTTGGCTTGCAATGCAGGATGCACATGACCTGTGGATCGCTCGCCAGCAGGTTAACCTCCGTGGGGTTGGCAAACTCAAACTTACCGCTACCTGACGATGAAGGTTCGATCGCGCGAGCAAGAGCGAACAACGATCTGAACCGTTTGTTGGTTGAGCCCGGCCCCCGAGCCTTGTGCGGGCGCGTGGTGCCGCCGTCGTTTTTTTGCAGAGCTGAAAAGGAGTCAAAGATGCCCTCTGAAATGCAAAAAATTCCACCCGACTTGCTTACCTCCTTGAAGCAAATGAAACGCGGCGAAGCTGCACGAACGGCCAAGGTCCAGCGTCCCGCAACTGCCGGAGCCGGAGCCCGTGTGAATTGTCCTGCCAGTGACATCCCTCAGGGCCGCTCTTCACGGCGTCGGAATCAGTAATTGGCCTGATTGTTCGGCGCCTTCAACAACTTCCTCAGCGTCTCGCCCATCGGGAACTTCAGCGTGGGAGTCACAAACCACTTCGCGTAGATCCGCTCGAATTCGCCGCTGGCGGCCAGGCCCGCCAAGGTCTGGTTGGCGATGGCGTGCAGCCGCGCGTCCTGCCTCCGCATCATGATGCCCAGCGGGTCGACCGAGATCGGCTCGCCCACCACCGCGTAGTCCTGCGGACGGGTGGACCTAGCGATGTACTGCGCGAACTGGATGTCGTCGCTGACAAAAGCGGCCACCCGCCCGGCCTCCAGCGCCTGGAAGCCCTCGGCGAAGTCCTTCACCCGCACGTACTGGATGTTCAGTCCCTTCTCCACATCGATTTTGCTCAGCAGCGGCGCCACGCTGGCCCCCTGGGCGATCGCCACGCGCTGCCCCTTCAGGCCGTCGATACCCTTGATGGGGGAGGCGGCCAGCGTCAGGATGCGGCTGGATGTGACGAAGATGGTGTTGGCGAAGGTCACCTGCGCCGAGCGCTCGCGGGTGTTGGTGGTGGAGCCGCATTCGAGGTCGATCTCGCCATCGAGCAGCTTCTGGATACGGTCGCTGGACTTGACCTCCACGTGGCGGACCTTGATGTCGGCCAGCCCCAGTTCCTTGCGCACGTTGTCGATGATGCGCGCGCACAGGTCCAGCGTGTAGCCGGCCGGGGTGCCCGCGCGGTCGCGCATGGAAAACGGCACGGACGCGGGCCGGTAGCCGACCGCGATGACACCGCTGGCCTTGATTTTCTGGAGGGTGCCGGCCGGCTCCTCGGCATGGGCGGCGGCAGCGGCCGCGATGCACAGGACGCAGGCCAACGATAGTTTGTTCAGTAAAGGCATGATGTACTCCGGACGTGAAAACGCCGGCGGGGACGGCCCGGCCGGCGCGGGTGGATGCGGGAATTAGCGGGCGGCCATCGATGCGGCCACCGACGCGCCCACCGGCAGCGCGCCGACGTCCGCGGTGTCGGCCGCGCCTTCAGCCGCGCCGCCGGCCTGGCCCTCCCACTTGGCCACGACGGCCGTGGCGACGCCGTTGCCCAGCACATTGGTGCCGGTGCGCGCCATGTCCAGGATCTGGTCTATGCCCATGATCAGCAGCAGCCCGGCCTCGGGCAGGCCGAACATGGGCAGCACGGCCGCCACCACCACCAGCGAGCCGCGCGGCACGCCGGCCATGCCCTTGCTGCTGACCATCAGCACCAGCAGCATGGTCAACTGCTGGCCCAGCGACATGTCGATGTTGTAGGCCTGGGCGATGAACAGCGCCGCGAAGGCCTGGTACATCATGGAGCCGTCCAGGTTGAACGAGTAACCCAGGGGCAGCACGAAGCCGGTGATCTTGCCGCTGACGCCGAACTTCTCCAGCTGTTCCATCAGCTTGGGATAGGCGGACTCGCTGCTGGCCGTGGAGAAGCCCAGCATGATCGGCTCGCGCAGCAGCTTCACCAGCGTGAACACGCGCGGCCCCAGGAACGCGAAGCCGGCCGCGATGAGCACCGCCCACAGCGCCGCGATGGCAAGGAAGAAGCTGCCCAGCAGCTTGCCGTAGGTGGCCAGTGCGTCGAAGCCCTGCACCGTGATGGCCGACGCCACGGCGGCGAACACGCCCACCGGCGCGAAGCGCATCACATAGCCCGTCAGCGTGAGCATGATGTGGGCCACCTCGTCGGTCAGCTTGATCACCGTGACGGCGCCGCCCGGGCGCGCCGCAGCCACCGCGCAGCCGAAGAACAGCGAGAACACCAGGATTTGCAGGATGGCGTTGGTGGCCATCGCCTCGAAGAAGCTTTTCGGCACCAGGTGGGTGATGAAGTCCTTGAGGCTGAAGCTGGCGGTGGCCAGCTTGGTCGCCGCGCCCACTTCCGGCAGCGGCAGCCCGAGGGACTGGCCCGGCTGCAGCAGGTTGGAGAACAACAGTCCCAGCGACAGCGAGATGAAGGACGCGGTGACGAACCAGGCGAAGGCCTTCAGGCCGATGCGGCCCAGCGCCTTGCCGTCGCTCATGCCGGCGATGCCCGACACCAGCGTCGCGAACACCAGCGGCGCGATGATCATCTTGATCAGCCGCAGGAAGATGTCGGTGACGAGGTTGAAATAGCCGGCGATCTCCTTGGCGGCGGCGGGCGAGGCGGCTTGGCCGTGGCAGGCGGCGCCCACCGCGATCCCCAGGACCATGCCGGCCATGATCCAGGTGGTTAGTTTGATGCTTCTCATGCTGACTCCTCCAGTGAACGACTTGATTGGATTTTTCTTGTTCAATCCCCTTTAGGGGAAGTCTGGAGTGTAGGCGGGCGAGGCGCGGCATCCATGCGGCTTCGGCATACAACTATTCCGAAAGCGCATGGACCGGGGAAGGGCGGTTCGCGGCGGGCCTACCGCGGTTCGGAGGGCAGGCTGATGGCGGCCATCACCATGCGCACGATGGTCTCCTCGCCGTCGTCGTAGTCCTTGCGGGTGAGCTGCTTGCGGCCCAGCACCAGCGCCATTTGCGCCGAGAAGTCGGCGTAGGACTGGGTCATGGCCCAGATCATGAAGATCAGGTGGGTGGCGTTGACGGGCGCGATGCGGCCGGCGGCGATCCATTTTTCGAACACGTCGATGTCCTTGCGCAGCAGCGGCACCACGCGGCGCTGGATCTGCTCCCCGTACAACTGCGCGCCGCTGATCACTTCCATCGCGTACACGCGCGAGGCCCACGGCTGCTCGCGCGAGAAGCGCAGCTTGGCCTGGATGTAAGCGCGCAGCACGTCGCGCGGATCGTGCACCTCGTCGGCCAGGCTTTCCATGCGCGCCAGCCATTCGTCCAGCACGTCGTCCAGCACGCGCTGGTACAGCGCCTGCTTGGTGGGGTAGTAGTACATGAGGTTTTGCTTGGACAGCCCGGCGCTCTCCGCGATGGCGGCGATGGACGTGCCCTCGTAGCCGCATTCGGCGAACACGCGCACCGCCACGGCGGCGATGTCGGCCTCCAGCCTGTCGCGGTTGAGGATGCGGCGCTGGCTGGACGAGGAGCGGGCGGGAGGCGGGGCGGCGTCCGGAACGGCTTTGAGCACGGTTTTTGGTTTGGCTGCTGGCATGGGAGGCCCTTTCAGCAAGGTCGGACGGATTGCAGGAACTGGCGCAGTTGCGGCCCGTCGCTGTAGGCCGCGTTGAAGCGGAACCAGATCGTGGGGCTGGGGCGCAGCATGAAGAATTCGTTGGGCGACAGCAGGATGCCGGACTTCAGCGCCAGGTCGGCGATGGCTTTGCCGTTGTGCTCCGGCGTGGGCGGGCAGTTCCAGCCGGCGCTGACGAACATGCCGCCGCGCGGCGTCGCCACCGGCGCCAGGCCGGCCGCGGCCAGGTTGTCCATGGTGCGCGCGCGTCCCGCCTCCAGCTGGCTGGCCAGCTTGTCCACCATGCGCCGGTAGGGGCGGGCGGTGATCGCGTGGAACACCGCGCGCTCGTTGATCTCTGAGGTGGTCAGCCCGGCCAGCATCTTCACGCGCAGCAGTTCCGGCAGCAGCGAGTTGGAGGCGGAGATGGAGCCCACCCGCAGCACCGGCGACAGCGTCTTGGAGAAGCTGCCCACGCGGATCACGCGCCGCAGGCCGTCCATGGCCGCCAGCGAGGCCTCGCCGCGCGGCGTCAGCTCGCGGTAGATGTCGTCCTCCACCAGCCAGAAGTCGAACTGCTCGGCCAGGGCCAGCAGGCGGTGCGCCTGCGCGTGCGTGAGCGAGGTGCCGAGCGGGTTTTGCAGCACGGTGTTCACGAACATCAGCTTGGGCTGCGCGGTTCTGGCCTGTTCGGCCAGCGCCTCCATGTCCAGCCCGTTCTCGCCGCGCGGGATGCCGACCGGCACGCAGCCGTGGTGGCGAATAAGAGAGAGCAGGTTGCTGTAGCCGGGGTCCTCCACCAGCACGGTGTCGCCCGGCTTGGTCAGCGTGCGCAGGATCAGGTCGAAGGCGTGGGTGGCGCCGTGCGTCAGCAGGATCTGTTCCGCCTCCACCGGATACAGCTCGTCGCTGAGCACGCTGGCCATGTGCTGGCGCAGCGACGGGAAGCCCAGCGGGTGGCCGTAGCCGCGCAGGCGGTTGGCGGGTATGCGCATGGCATGGCGCACGGCGTCCAGTATCGTGTCCTCGCCGTACCAGTCGGGCGGCAGCCAGCCGGCGCCCACCGGCAGCGCGTCCGAGGCGCCCGAGTACAGGTCGGGCGTGAGCGCGTCGATGACGGACGGGATGGCGTGCTGTGGCAGCGGCAGCAGCGTGGCGGGCACGTCCTGCCGGGCCACGAAATAGCCCGATCCGCGCCGCGAGGACAGCAAGCCCAGCGTCACCAGCCTGTCGTAGGACTCCACAACTGTAAAGGTGGACACGCCATTACACTTGGCGAACTGGCGCACCGAGGGCATCTTGGTGCCCACGCAGAGTTCGCGCCGCGCCACCATGCCGGTGATGGCGGCCACGATCTGGTCGACCAGCCCGCCCTTGCGCGCGCGCTCTATGGAAAGCAGCGGCCAGCCGGCGGCTTCGCCCTTGCCACAGTCTTGCTCCGTTGGAACGCCTAACTCATCCATTGCTTGATATTCCGCATAAAACTGTATCGTTTTTGTGACCAGTACGGTTGGCAGGTTTTGCTGATTGTGTATCTGTGCCATAGTTAATCCGCTGTCTATTATTGCATCATCATTTTGCCAACTGGTAAAGATTTTTACGGTCTGTAAAAAAAGGAGATGTGCATGAACGAAGCCAGACCAGCATCCATGTCCTCATTCTGGATGCCATTCACGAACAACCGCGACTACAAGGCCAACCCGCGTCTGCTGGTATCCGCCGAGGGCGTGTACTACAAGGACGTGGACGGCAACGCCATCCTGGACGGCACCGCCGGGCTGTGGTGCGTGCCGTGCGGCCACGCCCAGCCGAAAATCGTCGCCGCCGTGCGCGAGATGATCGGCCAACTCGATTTCGCGCCCACCTTCCAGATGGGCCATCCGGCCGCCTTCGACCTCGCCGAGAAGCTGATGGAGTACACCAACCACCGCTTCGGCCACGTGTTCTACACGAACTCCGGCTCCGAGGCGGTGGACACGGCGCTCAAGATCGCGCTGGCCTACCACAAGGCGCGCGGCGAGGCCGGCCGCACCCGCCTGATCGGCCGCGAGCGCGGCTACCACGGCGTGGGCTTCGGCGGCATCTCGGTGGGCGGCATCGCCGGCAACCGCAAGCCCTACGGCGCCATGCTGCCCGGCGTGGACCACCTGCCGCACACCCACAACCTGGAGAAGAACGCCTACACCCGCGGCGAGCCGGAACACGGCGCCAACCTGGCCGACGAGCTGGAACGCATCGTCGCCCTGCACGACGCCTCCACCATCGCCGCCGTGATCGTGGAACCGGTGGCCGGTTCCACCGGCGTGCTGATACCGCCCAAGGGCTACCTGAAGCGCCTGCGCGAGCTGTGCACCAAGCATGGCATCCTGCTGATCTTCGACGAGGTGATCACCGGCTTCGGCCGCCTCACGACGCCGTTCGCCACCGACTACTTCGACGTCGAACCGGACATGATGACCACCGCCAAGGGCCTCACCAACGGCGTGATCCCGATGGGCGCCGTGTTCTCCAAGGCCTTCATCCACGACGCCTTCATGGAGGCGCCACCGGGCATCGAACTGTTCCACGGCTACACCTATTCCGGCCACCCGGTCGCCTGCGCGGCGTCGCTGGCCACGCTGGAGGTGTTCAAGGAGCAGAACATCCTGGAGCACGCCCAGGGCATACAGGAATACTGGGCGGACGCGGTGCACTCGCTGAAAGGCCTGCCGCACGTGATCGACATCCGCAGCATCGGCCTGATCGCCGGCATCGAGCTGGCGCCCATCGAGGGCAAGCCCGGCGCGCGCGCGTTCAGCGCCTTCAAGAAGGCCTTCGCGGACGGCGTGTTGATACGCACCACCGGCGACATCATCGCGCTCTCGCCGCCGCTGGTGTTCGAGAAGAAGCACATCGATGAGTTGTTCGGCAAGTTGACCAAGGTACTGAGGAATCTCGACTGAAAACCTGAACCGAAGGGCTGGGGTCAGACCCCTAGCGGTCTGACCCCGGTTTCTGCGGTTGGTTTAAAAATCAAGGAGACGATGATGCTAGTAGGCGTACCGAAAGAGATCAAAAATCAAGAGTCGCGTGTAGGCCTCACCCCGGCCAGCGTGAAAGAGCTCACCCTGCGTGGCCACCAGGTTCTGGTGCAGAAAAACGCGGGCGCGGCCATCGGTCTGACCGACGCGATGTACGCAAGCTCCGGCGCGACGATTATCGATACGGCAGCCGAAATCTTCGCCCGCGCGGAGATGATCGTGAAAGTGAAGGAACCACAACCGCAGGAATGCGCGATGCTGCGCGAGAACCAGATCCTGTACACCTATCTGCACCTGGCGCCGGACCCCGAACAGACCAAGGCGCTGGTGAAGTCCGGCGCGGTGTGCGTGGCCTACGAGACCATCACCGGCCCCAACGGCGGCTTGCCGCTGCTGGCGCCGATGAGCGAGGTGGCCGGCCGCATGTCCATCCAGGCCGGCGCCGCGCACCTGGAGAAATCCAAGGGCGGCATGGGCCTGCTGCTGGGCGGCGTGCCCGGCGTCGCGCCGGGCAACGTGGCCATCATCGGCGCCGGCGTGGTCGGCACCAACGCGCTGCAGATCGCGGTCGGCATGGGCGCGAAAGTGACCATCCTGGACAAGAGCGTTGACCGGCTGCGCCAGCTGGACCTGGTGTTCGGCAACCGCGTCGCCACCCTGTACTCGAACGCGCAGACCATCGAGGAAGCCGTGCTGGAGGCGGACCTCGTGATCGGCGGCGTGCTGGTGCCCGGCGCCGCCGCACCCAAGCTGGTGACCAAGGACATGATCTCGCGCATGAAGCAGGGCGCGGTGGTGGTGGACGTGGCCATCGACCAGGGCGGCTGTTTCGAAACCTCGCACGCCACCACGCACGAACAGCCCACCTACGTGGTGGACGGCGTGGTGCACTACTGCGTGGCGAACATGCCGGGCGCCGTGGCGCGCACCTCGACCTTCGCGCTGAACAACGCCACCATCGCCCACGCGGTCGCGCTGGCCGACAAGGGCTGGAAGGCGGCGATGCAGAATCCCCACCTGAGGAACGGCCTGAATGTATGCCGCGGCCACGTCACCTATGAAGCGGTGGCGCGGGACCTCGGCTATCCCTATGTAGCGGCCGACACTTTGTTGGCATGAACAGAACCAAGGAAGATCATGAGTAATCTGGATACCATCACCCACTTCATCAACGGCGCCAAGATCGACACGCAAAGCGGCCGCTATGGTGACGTGTACAACCCGGCGCTGGGCGAGCCCGTCGCCCGCGTGGCGCTGGGCACGGTGGAGGACGTGGACGCGGCCGTGCAGGCCGCCGCCGCCGCCTTCCCGTCCTGGTCCGCCACGCCGCCGCTGACGCGCGCGCGCGTGCTGTTCAAGTACCTGCAGCTGTGCCAGCAGCACACCGACGAATTCGCCGCCATGCTGACGCGCGAACACGGCAAGACCTTCAGCGACGCCCAAGGCGAGGTGGCGCGCGGCATCGAGATGGTGGAATTCGCGGTCGGCATCCCGCAACTGCTGAAGGGCGAATTCACCGACCAGATCGCGCGCGGCATCGACGCATGGTCCATGCGCCAGGCGCTGGGCGTGGTGGCCGGCATCACGCCGTTCAACTTCCCCGTGATGGTGCCGATGTGGATGTTCCCGGTCGCCATCGCCTGCGGCAACACCTTCGTGTTGAAACCCTCCGAGCGCGATCCGTCTCCCTCGCTGCTGCACGCCAGGCTGCTGAAAGAGGCGGGCCTGCCCGACGGCGTGTTCAACGTGGTCCAGGGCGACAAGGTCACCGTCGACGCGCTGCTGGACCATCCGGTGGTGCAGGCCATCAGCTTCGTAGGCTCCACGCCGATCGCCGAATACATCTACGCGCGCGGCAGCGCCAACGGCAAGCGCGTGCAGGCCCTGGGCGGCGCCAAGAACCACATGGTGGTGATGCCGGACGCCGACATGGACATGGCGGTGGACGCCTTGATGGGCGCGGCCTACGGCTCGGCCGGGGAGCGCTGCATGGCGATCTCCGTGGTGGCCGCCGTCGGCGACGCCGGCGACAAGCTGATAGGCGCACTGAAACAGCGCACCGCCGCACTGAAAGTACGCGACGGCATGGCGGCGGACGCCGAAATGGGGCCGGTCGTCACGGCCGCCGCCAAGCAGCGCATCGAACGCCTGATCGGCGAAGGCGTGGAGCAGGGCGCGACCCTGGTGGTCGATGGCCGCGACTACAAGGTGCCCGGCCGCGAGAACGGCTTCTTCGTCGGCGGCACATTGTTCGACCACGTGACGCCGGACATGACGATCTACAAGGAGGAGATCTTCGGCCCCGTGCTGTGCGTGGTGCGCCTGCCGGACGTGGTGCACGCGGTGGAGCTGATCAACCGCAACGAGTTCGGCAACGGCGTGGCGGTGTTCACGCGCGACGGCGGCGTGGCGCGCGAGTTCGTGCGCCAGATCCAGGTCGGCATGGTGGGGGTGAACGTGCCGCTGCCGGTGCCGATGGCCTTCAACAGTTTCGGCGGATGGAAGCGCAGCATGTTCGGCGACCATCACGCCTACGGCCCGGAGGGCGTGCGTTTCTACACGCGCCACAAGGCCGTGATGCAGCGCTGGCCCAACACCGCCAGCGCTGGCGCGGAATTTGCATTTCCACAGATGAAGTGAACGGAAAACCTGAACCGAAGGGCCGGGGTCAGACCCACGGGGTCTGACCCCAGATTCTGCCGCTGGTTTTAGCTCAATCCAAGCAGGGATAACAAGATGATAGCCTCACTCACACACCTACCGCAGCCGAAAGCCACGAACGCCGAGTTGGGCGAACACTTCACCGACCTGGCGCCCGCCCTCAACGCGCGCCAGGCGGCGATCGAAAGCTCGCGCTGCCTGTATTGCTACGACGCGCCATGCACCCGCATCTGTCCCTCCGAGATCGATGTGGCGAGCTTCATCCGCAACATCCACGAAAAGAACGTCAACGGCGCCGCCGCCGGCATCCTGAAGCAGAACATCCTGGGCGGCAGCTGCTCGCGCGTCTGTCCCACCGAGATCCTGTGCGAGGACGCCTGCGTGCGCAACCACGACGCCGAGGGCCAGCCGGTGAAGATCGGCCTGCTGCAGCGCTACGCGATCGACAATATGCGTTTCGCGGAACACCCCTTCCAGCGCGCCGCGTCCACCGGCAAGAAGATCGCCGTGGTCGGCGGCGGCCCGGCGGGCCTGTCCTGCGCCCACCGTTTGGCCATGCTGGGCAACGACGTGGTGGTCTACGAGGCGCGCGAAAAGGCGGGCGGCTTGAATGAATACGGCATCGCCAAGTACAAGCTCACCGAGGACTTCGCGCACAAGGAAGTCGAGTTCCTGCTGGCCATCGGCGGCATCGAGGTGCGCCACGGCCAGAAGCTGGGCGACAACGTGCAACTGAAGGACCTGCACGCGCAGTACGACGCGGTCTTCCTCGGCCTGGGCCTGGGCGCGTCGCGCCGGCTGGGACTGACGGGCGAGGACGCGCCCGGACTGCTGGCGGCCGTCGACTACATCGCCGAACTGCGCCAGGCCGACGACTTGAGCAAGCTTCCAGTGCCCAAGCGCGCCGTCGTCATCGGCGCGGGCAACACCGCGATCGACATGGCGGTGCAGATCCAGCGCCTGGGCGCGGAGGAGGTCACGCTGGTGTACCGGCGCGGCTTCGACGACATGAGCGCCACCCACCACGAACAGGAGATCGCCAAGGCCAACCAGGTGCGCATGCGCACCTGGGCCCAGCCGCAGCAGGTGCTGCTGGACGGCGACGGCCGCGTGTGCGGCATGCGCTTCGAGCACACCGCGCTCGACGGCAAGCGCCTGGTCGGCACCGGCGTCACCTTCGACATCCCGGCCGACGCCGTGTTCAAGGCCATCGGCCAGAGCATGGACGAGGCCTCGCTGTCGGACGCCATGGCCGCCACCATGGACCGCGAAGCCGGCAAGATCCATGTCGACAGCCACTACCGCACCTCGGTGCCCGGCATCTACGCCGGCGGCGACTGCGTGGCGCCGGGACAGGACCTGACGGTGCAGGCGGTGCAGCACGGCAAACTGGCCGCGCTGGCCATACATCAAGACATCCTTTCGAAAGTGGAGGCTGCATAATGGCCGATCTGAGCATCAACTTCTGCGGCATCAAATCGCCTAACCCGTTCTGGCTGGCCTCCGCGCCGCCGACCGACAAGGCGTACAACGTGGTGCGCGCATTCGAGGCCGGGTGGGGCGGCGTGGTGTGGAAAACGCTGGGCGAGGATCCGGCCGCCGTCAACGTGTCGTCGCGCTACTCGGCGCACTACGGCAAGAACCGCGAAGTCCTGGGCTTCAACAACATCGAGCTGATCACCGACCGCTCGCTGGAGATCAACCTCCAGGAAATCACGGAGGTGAAGAAGGCCTGGCCGGACCGCGCCATCGTCGTCTCGCTGATGCTGCCCTGCGAGGAGGCCGCCTGGGCCGACATCCTGCCCAAGATCGAGGCCACCGGCGCGGACGGCATCGAACTCAATTTCGGCTGCCCGCACGGCATGCCGGAGCGCGGCATGGGCGCCGCCGTGGGCCAGGTGCCGGACTACGTGGAAATGGTCACGCGCTGGTGCAAGCAGCACACCAAGCTGCCGGTGATCGTCAAGCTCACGCCCAACATCACCGACATCCGCATGCCGGCGCGCGCCGCCCACAACGGCGGGGCGGACGCGGTATCGCTGATCAACACCATCAACTCCATCACCCACCTGGACCTGGACCGCATGGTGGCCTTCCCGGCGGTGGGCAACGCCAGCACCCACGGCGGCTATTGCGGTTCGGCCGTGAAGCCGATCGCGCTGAACATGGTGGCCGAGATCGCGCGCGACCCGCAGACCAAGGGCTTGCCGATCTCCGGCATCGGCGGCATCGGCAACTGGCAGGACGCGGCCGAGTTCATCGCGCTGGGCGCGGGCAGCGTGCAGGTCTGCACGGCGGCCATGCTGCATGGCTTCCGCATCGTCGAGGAGATGAAGGACGGGCTGTCGCGCTGGATGGACGAGAAGGGCTACCAGAGCATCGCCGATTTCATGGGCAAGGCCGTGCCCAACACCACGGACTGGAAATACCTGGACATGAACTACCAGGTGATCGCGCAGATCAACCAGGACGCCTGCATCAAGTGCGGCAAATGCTACATCGCCTGCGAGGACACCTCGCACCAGTCCATCGCGCAACTGATCGACGCGGCGGGCGTGCGGACCTACGAGGTGATCAAGGAGGAATGCGTGGGCTGCAACCTGTGCGAGATCACCTGCCCGGTGCAGGGCTGCATCACCATGGTGCCGCAGGACACCGGCATGCCCTATATGAACTGGACGCAGGACCCGCGCAATCCGCGCCGGGAGGTCAAGGCGGCTTAGCAGTACTTGGGTTCCCGCCTGCGCGGGAACGACGAGCGGCGCGGCCATGGGGACAGACCCATCGCGCCGCAGGCCAACGAGTAGGTTCGCGCCGCGGGTCGCGGGTCTGTCCCCGGTTTGCAGCACCCGGCGTAGCGAATTGTTGCATCTCATGGAGAACCGCAGTGAGCAAAGACCTGTCCGGTAGCACCCAACTCTGGAACGAAGACCTCGCGCCCACCAGCGCGGCGCAGCGCACCTGGCGCTGGTACCACTTCGCCGCGCTGTGGGTCGGCATGGTGATGTGCATCCCCGCCTACACGCTGTCGGCCAGCCTGATCGAGGGCGGCATGTCGGCCTACCAGGCCGTGTTCACCGTGTTCCTGGCCAACGCCATCGTGCTGCTGCCGATGCTGGCCATCGGCCACGCCGGCACCAAGTATGGCATCCCCTACGCGGTGCTGGCGCGCGCCTCCTTCGGCACCGCCGGCGCGCGCCTGCCAGCGCTGATGCGCGCCATTGTCGCCTGCGGCTGGTACGGCATCCAGACCTGGTTCGGCGGCCAGATGATCTACACGCTGATGGGCGTGACGCTGGGCGGCGAGATCGGCGGCGAAAAGATCGCCGGCCTCGGCATCAACGGCATGCAGCTGCTGTGCTTCCTGGCCTTCTGGGCCATCCAGTTCTGGTACATCGTGCACGGCATGGACGCCATCCGCAAACTGGAGACCTACACCGCGCCGCTGAAGATCGTCATCTGCTTCGTGCTGCTGGGCTGGGTCTACCAGAAGGCCGGCGGCTTCGGCCCGCTGCTGGACCAGCCCTCCCAGTTCGTCGAGGGCGGCAAGAAGGCCGGCCAGTTCTGGGTCGCGTTCTGGCCCTCGCTGACGGCGATGGTGGGCTTCTGGGCCACGCTGGCGCTGAACATCCCGGACTTCACCCGCTTCGCCAAGACCCAGCGCGACCAGGTGCTCGGCCAGTCCGTCGGCCTGCCGGTTCCCATGGGCCTGCTGGCCGCGCTGGCGGTGATCGTCACCTCGGCCACGGTGGTCCTGTACGGCAAGGCGATCTGGGACCCGGTCGACCTGGCCAGCCGCATGACCGGCGTGGCCGTGCTGGTGGCGCTGCTGGTGCTGCTGATCGACACCGTCAGCGTCAACCTGGCCGCCAACCTCGTGGGCCCCGCCTACGACTTTTCCGCGCTGGCGCCCAGGCACATCAGCTACCGCGCGGGCGGCTACATCACCGCCTCCATCGCGCTGGTGATGATGCCGTGGAAGGTGCTGGAATCAACCCAGGGTTATATCTTCACCTGGCTGATCGGCTACTCGGCGCTGCTGGGACCCATCGCCGGCATCCTCATCATCGACTACTACTTCGTGCGCAAGACGGAGCTGAACGTGGAGCAGCTGTACCGCGAGGACGGCATCTACTCCTACGGCAACGGCTGGAACATGGCCGCCATCGTCGCCTTCGTGGTCGGCGTAGTGCCCAACATCCCCGGCTTCCTGAACGCCGCCTTCCCCGCGTCCTTCCCGGACGTGGGCGACGTGTTCAAGACCATTTACACCTACGCGTGGTTCGTCGGCATCGCCATCTCGGCGGCCGTGTATGGCGCCATGATGAAGGGCAAGGCCGCGCCGGCGCTGCGTCCGGCCGCGCAACGCTAAGTTTGGAACAACCCCCAGGAGAACAGCAAACATGAGCATCCTTATCCGTGGCGGCACCGTGGTGAACGCGGACCGCGCCTTCAAGGCCGACGTGCTGTGCTTCGGCGACAAGGTGGTCGCCGTCGGCGAAAACCTGGACGCGCCGTCCTCAGCCCGCGTGATCGACGCCGGCGGCCAGTACGTGATGCCGGGCGGGATAGATCCGCACACGCACATGAACCTGCCCTTCATGGGCACCGTGACGGCGGACGACTTCTACACCGGCACCGCCGCCGGCCTCGCGGGCGGCACCACCACCATCATCGACTTCGTGATACCGAATCCGCGGCAATCGCTGATCGAGGCGTACCAGCAGTGGCGCGGCTGGGCCAAGAAGGCGGCGGGCGACTACACTTTCCACGTCGCCATCACCTGGTGGGACGAGACCGTGCACCGCGACATGGGCGTGCTGGTGCGCGACCACGGCGTGAACAGTTTCAAGCACTTCATGGCGTACAAGAACGCCATCATGGCCGACGACGAGACGCTGGTGAAAAGCTTCCGCCGCGCGCTGGAGCTGGGCGCCATCCCCACCGTGCACGCGGAGAACGGGGAACTGGTCTACCAGCTGCAGCAGGACTTGATCAAGCGCGGCCTGACCGGGCCCAGCTCGCATCCGCTGTCGCGGCCACCGGCCGTGGAGGCGGAAGCGGCCAACCGGGCGATCGCCATCGCGGGCGTGCTCAATACGCCGGTCTACATCGTGCACGTGTCCTGCGCCGAATCGCTGGAGGCCATCACGCGCGCCCGCGCCAACGGGCAGCGCGTGTACGGCGAGGCGCTGGCCGGGCACCTGATCATCGACGACAGCGTGTACCAGAGCGAGGACCTCGAGTTCGCGGCGGCCCACGTGATGAGTCCACCGTTCCGCGGCAAGCACCACCAGGACGCGCTGTGGCACGGCCTGCGGGGCGGCAACCTGCACACCACCGCCACCGACCACTGCACCTTCTGCGCCGAGCAGAAGGCGGCCGGCCGCGACGACTTCACGAAGATCCCGAACGGCTGCGGCGGCGTCGAGGACCGCATGGCCGTGATCTGGGACAAGGGCGTGAATGCGGGCCTGTTGACGCCGTCCGAGTTCGTCAAGGTGACCTCGGCCAACGCGGCGCAGATCTTCAACATCTACCCGCGCAAGGGCTTGGTGGCGGTGGGCTCGGACGCCGACGTCGTGGTGTGGGACCCGGAAGGCACGCGCACCATCTCGGCCAAGACCCAGCACGCCAAGGGCGGCTTCAACGTCTTCGAGGGCCGCACCGTGCGCGGCATCCCCACCACCACGGTGGCGGCGGGCAAGGTGGTGTGGCACAACGGCGAACTGACGGCGGTGGAGGGCGCGGGGCGGCATATCGACCGGCCGGCGTTCAGCGCCGTGTCGGCACGTTAATTCAAACCAGAGGCAAAACCCGGGGGGAAGTAGCCCCAGTGGGGCTGCTTTCGATCCCGAAGGGACAGACCTAATCTGTCCCCAGCATTCGCAGTTGGTTTAAAGGGAGCAAGCAATGAGCGACATAAAAGTAAACGGCGACCGCCTCTGGTCCTCCCTGATGGAGCTGGCCAAGATCGGCGCCACGCCCAAGGGCGGCGTCAAGCGCCTGACTCTGACGGACCTGGACAAGCAGGGCCGCGACCTGGTGGTCGGCTGGGCGAAGGAGGCCGGCATGAGCGTCACGGTCGACCAGATCGGCAACGTCTTCATGCGCCGCGACGGCGCCAACAACGACCTGCCCCCCATCATGACCGGCAGCCACATCGACACCCAGCCCACCGGCGGCAAGTTCGACGGCAATTACGGCGTGCTGGCCGGCATCGAAGTCGTCCGCACCCTGAACGACCGCGGCATCCGGACCGAGGCCCCGATCGAGGTCGCCTTCTGGACCAACGAGGAGGGCTCGCGCTTCGTGCCCGTGATGATGGGCTCGGGCGTCTTCTGCGGCGCCTTCACCCTGGAGCACGCCTACGCCGCCAAGGACGTGGACGGCAAGACGGTCGGCGAGGAACTCGAGCGCATCGGCTACAAGGGCGACCAGGTCCCCGGCCAGCACCCCATCGGCGCCTACTTCGAAACCCACATCGAGCAAGGCCCCGTGCTGGAGGACGCCGACAAGGTCATCGGCGTGGTGCCCGCCGTGATGGGCCTGTCCTGGTACGACTGCACGGTGACGGGCATGGAGGCCCACGCCGGCCCCACGCCCATGCACCTTCGCAAGGACGCGATGCAGGTCTCCACCAGGATCATGCAGGAAGTGGTGGCCATCGCCAACCGCTACCCGCCGTACGGCCGCGGCACGGTGGGCATGGTGCAGGTGTTCCCCAACAGCCGCAACGTCATCCCCGGCGAGGTCAAGTTCAGCATCGACCTGCGCAACGTGAACGACGCGCTGCTCAACACCATGCACGAGGAAATGCTGGCCTTCGTCGAGCGGACCCGCCAGGAAACGGGACTGGGCATCCAGGTCGAGCGCGTGTCCTACTACCCGCCGTGCCCCTTCCACCCGGACTGCGTGGACGCGGTGCGCAACGCCACCGCCAAGCTGGGCTACTCGACCATGGACGTGGTGTCCGGCGCCGGGCACGACGCCATCTACGCCGCCCGCGTGGCGCCGGCCGGCATGATCTTCGTGCCGTGCAAGGACGGCATCAGCCACAACGAGATCGAGGACGCCAGGGCCGACCACCTCGAGGCCGGTTGCAACGTGCTGCTGCACGCCATGCTCGAGCGGGCGGGGCGGGCCGCCTGACACAACGGCGCGCGTCGCCCGCTCCTACACGCCCGGGCGACGTGCGCCGACACGCCGCGCCCGGCGGTCTTCCTACACTGAGTGGCACACCTTTTACAACTCAGTCGGGAGATCCACAATGCGCGCACTCTGCTATCACTCCGCCCACGAAGTTTCCGTCGACACCGTTCCCGACCCCGTCATCCAGGAAGCGGACGACATCATCATCCAGATCACCGCCACCGCCATCTGCGGCTCGGACCTGCACCTGTACCGCGGCAAGGTGCCCGGCATGCACGAGGGTGACGTGCTGGGCCACGAATTCATGGGCATCGTGGTCGAAGCCGGTTTGTCGGTGACCAAGCTGCGCAAGGGCGACCGCGTGGTGGTGCCCTTCGTAATCGCCTGCGGCAGCTGCTACTTCTGCGACCACCAACTGTTCTCCGCCTGCGAAACCACCAATCCCGACCGCGGCACCATCATGAACAAGAAGAGCTTGCGCTCCGGCGCGGCGCTGTTCGGCTTCAGCCATTTCTACGGCGGCATGCCGGGCGGGCAGGCCGAGTACGTGCGCGTGCCGAAGGCCAACGTCGGCCCCATCAAGATCCCGGACGCGCTGCCGGACGAGAAAGTGCTCTTCCTTAGCGACATCCTGCCCACCGGCTACCAGGCCGTGCTGAACACGGGCGTGGGCAAGGGCGGCAGCCTGGCCATCTACGGCGGCGGACCGGTGGGCCAGATGGCGGCGGCCACCGCGCGCATGCTGGGCGTGGAACGCATCTTCATGGTGGACCACCATCCCTACCGGCTGGAATTCGCCCGCAGCACCTACGGCATCATCCCCGTCAATTTCGACGAGGTGGACGCGGCCGAGTACATCATCGAGAACACCGGATCGCGCGGCGTGGACGGCGTGGTGGACGCCGTGGGCTTCGAGGCCAAGGGCAGCGCGGTGGAAACGGTGATGACCAATTTGAAACTGGAAGGCAGCAGCGGCGCCGCGCTGCGCCAGTGCATCGCGGCCTGCCGGCGGGGCGGCACGGTCAGCGTGCCGGGCCTGTACGCGGGCTTCATCCACGGCTTCCTGTTCGGCGACCTGTTCGAGAAGGGGCTGACCATCAAGGCCGGCCAGACCCACGTGCAGCGCTTCATGCCCGAGCTGCTGGAATTCATCGGCGAGGGCAAGCTGCATCCGGACGTCATCATCTCGCACCGGCTGCCGCTGGAGGACGCCGCGCTGGGCTACAAGATGTTCGACAAGAAAGAAGACAATTGCCGCAAGGTGATTTTGCGTCCGGGCTCCTAGCGTCACGCTAGCTTCTACGGCAGACCCTGCCTTGACCCAGTCGCGGTAGAATCGGTGATCGAACTTTGCCCGGGGGGCTGCCGCGATGACCGAAGAAGAGCGCCTGCTGCGGCTGGAGGAAAACGCTCATCGGCTGGGCGTCCGCCTGGCCGCCACGCTGGAGAGCATCACCGATGCCTTCCTGATGCTCGACCGCGACTGGAAGCTCACCTTCATCAACCGCGAGGCCGAGCGCCTGCTGCAGTGCGCGCGCGCCGAAGTGATGGGCGTCAACATCTGGGAGACCTTTCCGGAGGCGGTCGGCGGCCCCTACTACCGCGCCTACCACCAGGCGGTCGATACCAACACCTCCGTGTCGTTCGAGGAATACTACCCGCCCTTGAACCTGTGGACCGAGGTGCGCGCCTACCCGTCCGAC
The DNA here is from genome assembly GCF_900116645.1 of Pseudoduganella namucuonensis. GTDB lineage: Bacteria > Pseudomonadota > Gammaproteobacteria > Burkholderiales > Burkholderiaceae_D > Rugamonas > Rugamonas namucuonensis. The sequence goes on from NZ_FPBO01000001.1 coordinate 434,735, forward strand.
GACGGCCTGGCCATCTACTTCCTCGACATCAGCAAACGCAAGGAGCAGGAGGCCGCCTTCCACCGGCTGGCCTTCTACGACCGGCTGACGGGTCTGCCCAACCGGCAACTGCTGGTCGAACGCATGAGCCAGACGATGGAGCGGTGCCGGCAGGGCGGACGCAGCGGCGCCGTGCTGTTCATCGACCTGGACAACTTCAAGGCCGTCAACGACGCGCGCGGCCACGACAAGGGCGACGTGCTCTTGCACCAAGTGGGCGAACGCCTGCAGAGACAGGTGCGGCCGGGCGACACGGTGGCGCGCTTCGGCGGCGACGAGTTCGTGATCCTGCTGGAAGACCTGGGCGCCTGCCGGGAGGCCGCCGCCCGGCACGTGCAAGAGGTCGCCGACAAGGTGCTGCAAGCGTTCGCGCTGCCCTTCGACATCGACGGCGTGGTCCAGTACAGCACCCCGAGCGTGGGCATCGCCATGCTGGACGGGGACAGCGGCGGCGTGGACGAGGTGCTCAAGCGGGCCGACCTGGCCATGTACCAGTCCAAGGCCGGCGGGCGCAACATGGCCAACTGGTTCGAGCCCGGCATGGCGCAGCGCGTGGCCGCGCGCGCCGCGCTGGAGGCGGACATGCGCCACGCCCTCAACGCCCGGCAGTTCGAGCTGCACTACCAGCCTCAATGCGACTTGGAGGGCCGGATGAGCGGCGCCGAGGCGCTGCTGCGCTGGCATCATCCGCGGCGCGGGCATGTGCCGCCGATCGAGTTCGTCCACCTCGCCGAGGAGACCGGCCTGATCGTTCCGTTGGGACGTTGGGTGCTGGACAGCGCCTGCCGCCAACTGGCGCTATGGGCGGCGGACGCAAGGACCGCCGGCCTGCGCATGGCCGTCAATGTCAGCGCCTGCCAGTTCCTGCGGCCGGACTTCGTCGACCAGGTGCTGGCGGTGCTGGCCGAAACCGGCGCGCCGGCGCGCCGGCTCAAGCTCGAGCTCACCGAAAGCCTGCTGCTCAGTGATCTGGACGGCACGATCGGCAAGATGGAACGGCTGAGGCAGACCGGCATCGGCTTCGCGCTGGACGATTTCGGCACCGGCTATTCGTCGCTGGCCTATCTGCACCGGCTGCCGCTGGAACAGCTGAAAATCGACCGCAGCTTCATCTGGGACGCGCAAGACGCCCGCCACGGCGGCGCCATCGTCCGCACCATCGCCGCGCTGGGCAAGGCGCTGCAGATGGAGGTGATGGCCGAGGGCGTCGAAACCGCCCAGCAGCGCGACTTCATCGCCGAGGTGGGCTGCCGTAGCTACCAAGGCTATTTGTACAGCCGGCCGTTGCCGCCGGAGCGGTTGGCCGAGTTCGTTGCGGACGGCAAGATTGCCTTTCCCATGGCTTCCTTGGGGCCCGCCACCTAATTTACCTCTTCAACACTTTGTTTCCACCGAATCTGGTGCGTATCCCTGCATGACACAAAGAGTTACACACTTGGCAATTTAATAGAGGTAACATTGCTTTCCATTAAAAATAGCCAGGTGCCCCATGCGCAAAAGTCTCCTCTCCATGCTGCTGATCTCCTCGCTGGCAACGCCGTCCTACGCGCAGACCGAAACCGTCCCCCCGGACCAGCAGCCAGACGCGGCGGTCGAGACCGTGGTGGTGGCCGGCCAGCGCCCCGGCCCCGGTCTGTGGAAGGTGAGCAAGGACGACCACGTGCTGTGGATACTCGGCACCCACAGCCCCCTGCCCACGCAAATGACCTGGCGTTCGCAGCAGGCGGAAGCGACTTTGGCCCAATCGCAGGAAGTGCTGGGACAGCCCGGCGCGGGCTTCGGCATTTCGGCCACGCCCATGAATATCCTGAGGGGCCTCACCATGTTGCCGACGCTGGTGGGCGTGCAAAACAATCCGGACGGCGCGAAGCTGCAGGATGTCCTCGACCCCGACGTGTACGCCCGCTGGTTGCTACTCAGGAAAAAGTACCTGGGCGACGATACCAGCCTGGAGCGCCAGCGCCCGATCTTCGCGGCGCAAAAGCTGTTTGACAACGCGCTCAACAAAACCGGCCTGAGCAAACGCGACGTGGTGGAAGAGGCGGTGCGGGCGCTGGCCAGGAAATCCAGCATCAAGTTCACCGCCACCGATGTGCGCGAGGAACTCGACGATCCCAAAGCCGCCCTCAAGGAATTCAAGAAATCCGGGCTGACGGACCAGGAGTGCTTCGCCAAAACGCTGGCGCGGCTGGAAACGGATCTCGACGCCATGCGCGTGCGCGCCAACGCCTGGGCCGTCGGCGACATCGACAAGATAGAAAAGCTCACCTTCGCCGACAACACCTCCGAATGCAACGCCGCGCTGCAGAACAACGCGGCGTTCAAGTCTCGGCCGGAGCTGGCGAGCCTGCCGCAACGCGCGCGCGACAACTGGGTGGCGGCGGCCGAGAGGTCGCTGGCGGCCAACCGTTCGACCTTCGCCCTGATGCCTCTGAAATTGCTGCTGGACCCGAAAGGATATCTGGCCGACCTCCAGGCGAAAGGCTATGTCGTGGAGAAGCCGGAGTGACGGCCGCCCGGCTGGCCTGGTGCGAGGGTGCGCCCACCCCGCGCCAGCCGGCGTTTGCCTCGCCGCCTAGAAGTCGTAGCGCACGCCCGCGCGGTAAGTGCGGCCCAGCACGTCATACAGGGCCGGGTTGATGCCGTAGCTCAGGTTGGTCTGCGGCGCCGCCACCGGGTCCACATTGGCGACGTTGTCGATCTTGAAGAAGGCGGTCAGGTTCTTCGAGTACTTGTAGCTGCCGCCGATGTCGACGTAGAACGCGCCCTTCATCTTGTTGTCGAAGATGGTCGGGTGGATCACGGTCGAGACGGGGCAATTGCTCTGGCATTCGATGAACTCGTTGCTGTAGACGCCCTTGCTGACCCAGCGCTCGCTCAGCGTCAGGCTGATCCGGTCGTGGTCCCAGGTCTGGGTCGCCAGCAGTTTCCAGTCCGGCGTGTTGCCCAGGTTGACGCCCGCGCCCTCGGTCGGAATGGTGCCGACCACGCCGGAGTCGGTGATGAAGCTGATGGTGTGGGTCGCCAGCGCGCGCAGCGTCAGGCGGCCCGGCAGGCCCAGCGCCGTCAGGCCGGTGCGGTAGGCCGCCTCGATGTCGAAGCCCTTGTTGCGCAGCGAAGCGAGGTTGAACGCCTGCACCGTCACGAAGTTGCTGCCCGGCGTGTTCAGCACCATGGCGCCGCAGATTTCCTGGTTGCCGGCCGCGCACAGGTCGACCTCCTGCTGCGCCGACAGGGCCGAGATCACGTCGTCGACCTTGATGTCGAAGTAGTCGATGGACGCGCTGAAGCCCGGCGCCCACGACGGCTGGCTCAGCACCACGCCCAGCACGGTGTTGCGCGCGATTTCGGGACGCAGCTGGGTGTTGCCGATGGTGCGCTGCTGGATTTGCACCGACGTGCCCTGGTGGTTGACGGCGGCGTTGACGACCACCGGCGCGGCGAACAGTTCACTCAGATTGGGCGCGCGCACGTCCTGCGAGGTCACCGCGCGCAGCATCAGGCCGTCGACGCCGGTCTTCCAGTTGGCGCCTGCCTTCCAGCTGTTGACATAGCCGGAGGTACTGTAGCGGGTGCGGCGTCCCGCCAGGTTCAGGTTGGCGTCGCCCCAGGCGGCTGACTTGAGCATGGGCAGGTTCAGTTCCAGGTAGGCTTCCTTGACGCTGTAGGCGCCCTCGGCATTGTGGTAGTTGCCGGCGTACCAGTTGTTGCCGACGGTCGAATTCAGCAGCGGATCGGCCGGATACTCGGCGCTGTTCGGGCTGTTCGCCGACACGCCGTTGCCGTAGGGATCGCCGCGCACCGTGTATTCCTCCTTGCGCCATTCGGCGCCGGTGGCGATGGCGACCGGGCCGGCCCACGAAGAGAACGGTTCGCCGTTCAGGTTGAAGCTGGCGACTTGCTGCGTTTGCCTGGAGTGCTGCTGCGGTCCGTTGGCGGGTGAGATGTAGGCCATCGCGGCGGGATCGGCCGGCACGTTGCCGATGATGTTGAGCGGCTTGCAGCCGGACGCCACGGCGGCCGGATTGCGGCAGGCGATGCCGCCGTTGGCGAGGCGCACGGCGTCGATGGCGGCCAGGTAGCGGCTGTTCAGGGTCATGTCGTAGACCATGATGTCGGTGTCGTTGCCGCCGTGCTGGGCATAGGCGTTGTAGTTCCAGTCCTTGCCGAACGCGTTGAAGCGGCCCTCGGCGCCGGCGACGAAACGCTGTTGCGTGCGGGTGGGGTGCACGTTGATGTTCTCGGGGAAGATGGCGTTGGCCGTGCCGTACTTGAAGCTGCTGATGTTGTTGGCGGCGCAGGCCGCCTTGATGGACGCCGGCAGGAAGGGGTTCTCGCACTGGATGTCCAGGTTGCCCTGCTTGGCCGCGCCCGGGTTGGGCGAGAAGTGCGAGGCCACCTGGCCGTAGTTGGCGCTGAAGAACAGGGAATTGTCGGCGTCGAGGTCGAGGCCGACGCGGGTGTAAGCCACTTTGCGCGTCAAGTCCATGCCGAGCGTGGTGCCGGCGCCCACGCTGCCGCTCAGGTCGCCGCCCACGCAGAACGGGGCGACGCAGTTGCTGACGCCGCCGGCGTAGTTGGGCTTGCCGTTGGAGCCGTACTGGAACTGGTAGGGTTGGCCGTTGTCGCCGAACGCCGTGCCTTGCAGCGGGCCGTTGGTGATCAAGCCGTACTTGGCATACTGGAATTGCTGCGCGTGCTCGATGTAGCGGTACTGCGGCTTGCCGTCGTTGGTCTGGCCCAGCGGGCGGACTTCGAAGGCGGGATTCTTGTACCAGTCGCGGCCGTTGGCGCCCACCTCGCCGAAGCCGGGCGAGGGCACGCCTTTCTCGCGGCCGTATTCGCCGCTGACCACGACATGCAGCTTGTCGTCCATGAAGGCCCGGCCCCAGGCCGCCTGCAGCGAGCCGTTCCTATCGTCGCCGTAGGTGGTCTGGCCGCCTTCGACCTTGGCCTTGAAGCCTTCGAATTTCCTGTCCGTGATGAAGTTGACGACCCCGCCCACGGCGTCCGAGCCGTAGGAGGCCGAGGCGCCGCCGGTCACCACGTCGACCCGCTTGATCAGCAGTTGCGGGAACTGGCTCACGTCCGTCACGCCGGTCACGTTGGCGCCGACCACGCGCTGGCCGTCGAGCAAGGTCAGCGTGCGGATCGGGCCCAGGCCACGCAGCGAGAGCGAGCTCAAGCCCTGGATGCCGCTGCTGGTGCTGTTGGTGCTGGTGGTGCGGCCGGTGCTGCCCTGCAAGGCCGGCAGTTCGGCGATGGCGTTGAACAAATTGGGCTTGGCGGACTTCTCCAGGTCGGCGCTGCTGAGGGTGGTGGTCGGCGTGGGCTGGGTGAAGCCGCGCGAGGCGATGCGCGAACCGGACACGGTGACGACGGTGTCGATGGCGGCGGCGGTCGCGGGCGAGGGCGAGGGCGCTGGGCCGGGTGTGGCGGCCGCTTGCGGGCCGGCGGCGTTGGCGTCCGCTGGGGCGGCCGTTTCGGTCGCCGCCTGGTTCGCGGCCTGCTGCGCGTGGCCAGGCATGGCCAGCCAGGCGCAGGCGCCGGCGACGGCCAGGTTGATCAGGGTTCTACGGCTTGGATTGCGCATGACTAGTCTCCATTATTTTCATTTATATGCTTGCACGCAGTAGTACGGGTGGTGCTGCGCGGGTGGATCGCCGGGCTATCCACCCGCGTCCGGGCGGCCGCGTTCGTTGCCGAGGATGGCCGCGACCAGATCGGCCGGGGCGAGCCGGATGTCGAGGCTGATGCCGGCCTCGTCGGCCTGCAGCGGCTGCAGGTCGCGGAACTGGCTGTCGAGCAGCGAGGGCGGCATGTAGTGATCGACGCGGGCCTGCATGCGGGCCGCGATCAGCGCGCGCGGCCCGTCCAGGTGCGCGAAGCGCAGCGCGGGGTCTGCCTCGCGCAAGAGGTCCCGGTAGCCGCGTTTGAGCGCCGAGCAGGACAGCACCAGGCCGGTGCCGCTGTCCCGCGCGCCGCGCACTTCCGTCCGCAAGGCGCGCAGCCAGTCGGCGCGGTCGTCGTCGTCGAGCGGCTGGCCGGCCGACATCTTGGCGACGTTGCTGGCGGGATGGTATTCGTCGCCCTCGATGAAGGGCACGCCCCGCGCCAGGGCCAGCGCCTGGCCGACCGTGCTCTTGCCGCAGCCGCTGACGCCCATCACGACCCACAGAATTTTATTGTTTTCCATCCACTTCCTTAAGTAGCGCTATCATTTTTCTCAGACGTATCCGAAGTTAATTCCTCTGTTTATCAATGGCTTCGCAAAAGATAGCGCTAACAATATTTGGCAAAGTCTATCTCACTTGAGAAATTTGTAAAGGAGTTTTTTATGCTGCGGCGCAGCACCGGGGCGCGCGCAAGGCCGCAAGGAAAGCGCTTATTTCACGTATGATGCTGGCTGGCCCATGCTTACTACCAACCGTGTATCGATATGACCTGATCAGTTGCCATGACTGCGGCGTGCTGCACCGCCGGCGCCCCGTGGGGGCGCGCGAAAAGGCGCGCTGCGTGCGCTGCCGTTCGGTGCTGTACCGCGGCGTGCCGCCGGACCTGGACCGCATCGCCGCCGTCACGCTGGCCACGCTGTTCGTCTTCCTGATCGCCCAGTTCTTCCCCATCGTCGAGATGGAAATGCACGGCAGCAGCATCAGCGCCACCTTGTTCGACGCCATCCGCACGCTGTGGATGGAGGACATGCGGGCCGTGGCGGTCAGCGTCTTCCTGTTCACCATCGTCTTCCCCGTCATCGAACTGGGCGCGCTGCTGTACGTGTCGCTGGCGCTGCGCGCGGGCTACCGGCCGCCCGGCTTCCACCGTCTGCTGCGCGCCGTGCGCAAGGCGCGCCAGTGGGGCATGACGGAGGTGCTGATGATGGGCATCCTGATCGCCATGATCAAGCTGACCAGCGTGGCCACGCTGGTGTTCCACGCCGGCCTGTTCGCCTTCGGCGCGCTGACCCTGATGCTCACCGTGGTCACCTCCTTCGATCCGCGGGTGCTGTGGGACATCGGCGACCGCGTGGCCGGCGGCAGGCTGCCGGCGCCCGAGCTGCCCGCCGGCGCGCCGGCGCGGCCGCCGCTGGCCTGCCACGCCTGCGGCCTGGTGGCCGCCGACAGCGGCCGGCGCCACCAGCACTGCGCGCGCTGCGGCACCACGCTGCACCGGCGCTACCCGGACAGCATCGCGCGCACCTGGGCCTTGCTGCTGGCGGCGGCCATCCTGTACATTCCCGCCAACACGCTGCCGATGATGTACACGGACGCGCTGTCCGGCGACACGCAGGACACCATCATCAGCGGCGTGATCTACTTCTGGGACACGGACGCGCCGGTGCTGGCGGTGATCATCTTCATCGCCAGCATCGTGGTGCCGGTGCTGAAGCTGGCGGCGCTGTCGCTGCTGGCCTACACCACGCAGCGCGGCTCGCGCTGGCGGCCGTACCAGCGCACGGTGCTGTACCGGATGGTGGAGTTCATCGGCCGCTGGTCGATGCTGGATATTTTCGTCATCACGCTGACGGTGGCGCTGGTGCGTTTCAATTCGATGGCGGTGATGACGCCCGGCCCGGGCGCGCTGGCGTTCTGCGCGGTGGTGGTGCTGACCATGCTGGCGGCGCTGGAGTTCGACCCGCGCCTGATCTGGGATCATGAGGAAGAGAAAAGTGGAGAGCAACATGTCTGACGAAGAGCGCCTGCCCGAGCCGCGCGTGGAACAGGCCAGCCGCTGGCTGCCGTCGCTGGTGTGGCTGGTGCCGCTGCTGGCGGCGCTGATCGGCCTGGGACTGGTGGCCAAGTCGGTGGTGGACAAGGGACCGACCGTGGTGGTCAGCTTCCACAGCGGCGACGGCCTGGAGGCGGGCAAGACGCGCGTGAAATACAAGGACGTCGACATCGGCGTGGTGCGCACCATCGCGCTGGACCCGGACCTGTCCAAGGTGCTGGTCACCATCGACATGAGCAAGGAGGCCAAGCGCTTCACGGCGGCCGACACGCGCTTCTGGGTGGTCAAGCCGCGCATCGGCGCCAGCGGCGTGTCCGGCCTCGGCACCCTGCTGTCCGGCGCCTACATCGGCGTGGACGCGGGCAAGGGCGCGGTCGGCACCACGGCGTTCACGGGCCTGGAAACCGCGCCGCCGGTGACGGTGGACCAGAAGGGCAGCCAGTTCACGCTGCACGCGGAGAGCCTGGGATCGATCGACGTCGGCTCGCCCGTGTTCTACCGCCGCATCCAGGTCGGGCAGGTGATCGACTTCGCGCTGGAGAAGGAGGGCAAGGGCGTGGTGATGCGCGTGTTCGTCAACGCGCCGTACGAGCAGTACGTGGGCAAGAACACGCGCTGGTGGCACGCCAGCGGCGTCGACCTGCGGCTCGACTCGGGCGGCTTCAAGGTCAACACGCAGTCGCTGGCGGCGCTGCTGGTGGGCGGCATCGCCTTCGAGTCCATGAGCGGGCACAAGCCGGACACGGTGGCGCCCAGCGGCACCAACTTCCTGCTGTCCGAGGACCAGGCCAGCGCGCTGCGCGAGCCGGACGGGCAGCCCATCACCAGCGTGTTCTATTTCGACCAGTCGCTGCGCGGCCTGTCGCCCGGCGCGCCGATCGACTTCCGCGGCATCGTGCTGGGCGAGGTGCGCTCGGTGGGCGTGGAGTTCGATCCCGCGAAGAAGAGCTTCCGCATGCCGGTCACGGTCGACCTGTATCCGGCCCGCCTGGGCAAGCGCTTCCAGCAAGCGCTGGCGGCCGATCCGGACAAGGCGGGACCGGCGGTGCTCGAGCGCATGGTCAGCCGCGGCCTGCGCGCGCAACTGCGCACCGGGAACCTGCTGACCGGCCAGCTCTATATCGCGCTGGACTTCTTCCCCAATTCGCCGGCCGTGAAGCTGGACGTGGACCAGTACCCGCTGGAGGTGCCGACCATTCCGAACAGCCTGGAGGAGCTGCAAACGCAGCTCTCCAGCATCGCCCGCAAGCTGGACAAGGTGCCGTTCGACGACATCGGCAACAACCTGAACGCCACGCTGAAGAACGCCAACGCGCTGTTCAAGCAGCTCGACGCGCAAGTGCTGCCGGAGATGAAGTCCACGCTGGGCGCGGCCAAGCAGACCTTCGGCGCGGCCGAGCAGATCCTGCAGAAGGATTCACCGGTGCAGTCCGACCTGCGCGAGGCGCTGCAGCAGCTGACGCAGACCATGCAGTCGCTGAACGCCTTGTCCGACTACCTCGAACGCCATCCGGAATCGCTGTTGCGCGGCAAGCAAGGAGACAAGAAATGATGGGGATATTGAAGCGCGCGTTGCGGGCCATGGACGTTCAAGGCGCGGGCATGCCGCGGCGCGGCGCCATGCTGGCCGCCGCCGTCCTGCTGGCTGGCTGCTCGGTCACCACGCCGCCCGAGCGTTTTTACAGCCTGAGCGCGGGTGGGGAGGGCGGTCCGGTCCGGGCCGCGCCGCCGGCGGGCGCCGCGCCGCTGTACATCGAGGTGCAGGCGGTCAGCGTGCCGCAGCAGGTCAGCCGCAACCAGATGGTGGTGATCAGCGGCGCGGGGCGGGTCGATCTGCTGGAGCAGCAGCGCTGGGCCGCGCCGCTGGCGTCGGAGATCGGGCAGGCCTTGTCGCTGCGCCTGTCGGCGGAGCTGGGCGCCATCGACGTGTACCGCACGCCGGTGCCGGAGCAGGCGGCGGTCTACCGCGTCAGCACCAACGTGCAGCGCTTCGAATCCGCGCCGGGGCACTACGCGCTGGTGGACGCCGTCTGGAGCGTGCGCAAGGTCGGGAGCAACACGGTGCAGACCTGCCGCACCGTGGCCGAGGAAAAGGTCGGCGAAGGCTACGACGCCCTGGTCGCCGGCCACCGCCGCGCCATCGACCGCCTCGCCGCCGACATCGCCCAAGCCATCCGCGCCAGCCCCGCCGCCACCCCGCGTTGCCCATAACCATCGGTGTCAGGCGCGACATTCGGACATTTGGTGCGCATAGCGCCCAAAATGTCCGAATGTCGCGCCTGACACCGATGTAAGGGCGGTAACTAATTGCTTGGTTGCAGGGTGTCGACGAGTTCGCGGGCGTAGCCGGGGAGGTCGGCGTAGCGGCGCACGCAGATCAGCAGTTTGCGCACGGCCCAGGCGTCAGTGAGCTGGACGTGGCGGATCCGCATGACGTCGCGCGAGCGCAGCACGGCCGATTCGGGCAGCACCGCCAGCCCGGCGCCGCTGGCGGCCATGCGGCAGACGGCGTCCAGGCTGCGCAGCCGCACGCGGTAGGTGAGCCGCTCGCCCAGCCGCGCGGCTTGCCCGGAGATGTATTTCTGCAGCGCGCTGTCGCCCGCCAGTCCAATGAAGTCGTGCCCCAGCGCGTCGGCGAAGGCGCAGCTGCGCTTGCGCTTCAGTCGCGCGGCGAGCGGGTGGCCGGGCGCCATCGCCAGCACCAGCCTGTCGTCGCGGAAGGGGTAGAGTTCGAGGCCGCCGCTGTCCACCGAGTCCGCGATCACGCCGATGTCGGCCAGCCCGTCCCGCATGGCTTGCACGATGTCGTAGCTGAGACGTTCTTCCAGGTCGATGTTCACCTGCGGGTGCGCGGCCATGAAGCCGGCCAGCGCGTCGGGCAGGAACTCGGCCAGCGCGGAGGTGTTGCACAGCACGCGGATATGGCCCTTCAGGCCGGACGCGTGGTCGCCCAGGTCCGCCCGCATCTTTTCCATTTGCTGCGTGATCACGCGCGCGTGGTGCAGCAGCGTGCGCCCGGCGTCGGTGGTTTCCACGCCGCGCCGGCCCCGCCGCAGCAGCGGCACGCCCAGCATGTCTTCCATGCCGCGTATGCGCGCGCTGGCCGAGGCCAGAGCCAGGTGGGCCAGTTCGGCGCCGGCCGTGATGCTGCCGCTTTCGGCGATGTGCAGGAATAGTCGCAGGTCTGTGAGGTCGAACCGCATGCCTGTATGCCTTCGGAAAAAACAAAGTCTGGCTAAGTGTATTCCACATTTTCTCCGCCGTCGCGACATGCCACACTGCGTTTTATGGATAACTTCATTTACATCACCGCCGTGTTTCTGCTGGCCGGCATGGTGAAAGGCGTGACCGGCATGGGTCTGCCGACTGTGGCGGTGGCCATGCTCAGCCTCGTCATGGCGCCGGTGCAGGCGGCGGCGCTGCTGGTTGTGCCTTCGCTTTTGACGAATGTCTGGCAGCTGGCCTCGGGCGCGTCCGTGTATCCGCTTTGGCTGCGTTTGTGGCCGATGATGGCGGGGATTTGCGCCGGCACCGCCGCCGGCAGCGTGCTGGCGCTGGACGCGGGCCGGGCCAGCGGCGCGCTGGGCGTGGCGCTGGCGGCGTACGCGGCGATGGGCTTGCTGAACGTGCGCTGGCGGGTGGGGGCCGGTGGCGAGCGCGCGTGGTCTCCGCTCGTGGGCGCGGCGACGGGCGCGATCAGCGCCGCCACTGGCGTGTTCGTGATCCCGGCCGTGCCCTATCTGCAGGCGCTGGAACTGGAGAAGGATGAACTGGTGCAGGCGATGGGGATGGCGTTCACCGTGTCCACCGTGGCGCTGGCGGTATCGCTGACGGCGCGCGGCGCGTGGCAGCCGGCGGCGGCGGGATTGTCCTTCCTGGCGCAGGTGCCGGCCATGGCGGGCATGCTGCTGGGGCAGCGCCTGCGCGGCCGCATGCGGCCGGCGCTGTTCCGCCGCTGCTTCCTGCTGGCGCTGATGCTGCTGGGGGCGCACCTGGCGCTGGAGAGCGCCTGGCGCTGACATCCCTTCGCGGGAGTCCCGTAGGGCGGCGTGGCGCCCGCGCCATTCCGCTACGCTCCACCCGTGCCGTGGCCCGCGCAACCACGCCTGCGACTACGCCGGCAACTCGCTGATCACTCGCGCGATCTGTTCGCGCAGCCAGCGGTTGGCGAGGTCGTGGTCCACGTTGGTGTGCCAGTACAGGTGGTTGCTGATGGCCGGCAGTTGCAGCGGCAGCGGCAGGATCTGGTGCCCGAACTGCTGGTTCAGCACGCGCCCGTAACGCTCCGGCATCGTCAGCAGCAGGTCGGTCTGGCTCACCACGCTGCACGCGGTGAAGTAGTGCTGGCAGCGCATGCGGATGCGCCGCTGCAGCCCGCGCTGCCCCAATTCCACGTCCTCCAGGCTGGGCCCCGCGCGGCGCGAACTGACCTGGATATGCTGCTGGCTCAAATACAGGTCCAGGTCCATCGCCTCCTGCACGTGCGGATGGCCGCGCCGCGCCAGCACCACCGTGCTGTCGGCCGGCAGGCGCAGCGTGCGGATATGGTCGGACAGCGGCAGCAGCACGTCGATGGCCGCGTCCACCGTGCCGGCGGCCAGTTCGGCCTCCAGCTCGTTGCGCCCCATGCGCAGCGCGTTCAGGCCCACCGAGGGCGCGGCGGCGGCGATGGCGGCCATCAGTGGCGGCAGGATGTTGGGCTCGACCACGTCGCGCATGGCCAGCGTGAAGGTGCGCTCGCTGGTGGCGGGGTCGAAGCGCTCGGTACCGGTCACCGTCAGCTCGAAGCCGCGCAGCGAGTTGCGCACCTGTTCGATGATGTTGCGCGCCAGCGGCGTGGGCACCATGGTGTGGCCCTGGCGCTCGAACAGCGGGTCGTTCAGCAGGTGGCGCAGGCGCGCCAGCGCGTGGCTGACGGCGGGCTGCGTGAGGTTCAGCCGCTGGCTCGCGCGCGTGAGGCCGCCCTCGGCGTAGATGGCGTCGAACACGACGAACAGGTTGAGGTCGACCTTGGATATATGCATGAAAGTATATGCACCAAACTTATGCGGACCAATTAAAAGTATTCATTTGATGAATTCTACCGCGGGCGCTAAGCTGACTTATCTTTTCAGCACCTAGGGAGTTCGCGATGGGACAAATTTACCTGGTACGCCACGGTCAGGCCTCGTTCGGCGCGGCCAATTACGACCACCTTTCGACCCTGGGTTTCGAGCAGGCCCGCTTGCTGGGGCAGTGGTTCGCCAACAGCCGGCAAACCTTCAACCGCGTGGTCTGCGGCGGCATGGTGCGCCACCGGCAGACGGCGGACACCTGCTTCAGCGAACTCCCGCGCGCGCTGCTGGCGGACACGGAATGGATCACCGACCCGGGATTCGCGGAGTTCGACCATGTGGAAGTGCTGGTCAAGCATTGCCCGGAGTTCGCCGACCCGGTGCGGTTCAAGGCCTACGTGGCCAATCATCCGGAGCCCAAGCGCGCCTTCGAGCACACCTTCGTCGCGGGGATGCAGCGTTGGATGGGCGGCGAGCTGGATCACGATTACACGGAGTCCTGGAGCGGCTTCCAGGAGCGCTGCGTCGGCGCGCTGGAGCGGGTCGCGGCCAGCGCGGAGCCGGGGGACTCCACCATCGTGTTCACCTCCGGCGGCGTGATCTCGGCGATCTGCAAGCACCTGCTGGACTTGCCGGCGCAAAAGTCGCTGGAGTTGAACTGGTCCATCGCCAACTGCTCCGTGACCAAACTGCAACACCGCCCCGGCAAGACCAGCCTCAACTACCTCAACAACTACGCCCACCTGGAATGGCTGGGCGAGGCCAATAGTGTTACTTACCGGTAATTTTTAAATACCCCTGGGGTATTTTTCCGGGGTTTTTTCCCTTTGAGACGGCGCTCGCGTCGTCTTTTTTTGCTCTTCACCTGTCAGACGTCTGATAGGCTGATGAGAAAAAATGGCATCTTCGCGCGCGAACGGGGTCCCTGCGGTGTCAGCGGTTTTTAGCGGCTTCGTACAGCTCGTGCGCGCGGCGCAGGCGCTCGCGGCTGTTGCTGAGGTGGGTGCGCATGGCGGCGCGCGCCGATTCGGCGTCCTGGCGCGCGATGGCGCTGTAGATGTCCTCGTGCTCGCGCCGCACGCGGTCGATGTAGACCTCCGGCGCGTCCCGCGGGATGTGCGCGGAGGTCTGCCGCGCGCGCGGCAGCAGTTCCTTGTTGATGTGGCCAAGCACGTCCTGCAGATAGTGGTTGCCGGCCGCCTGGGCGATCGACAGGTGGAATTGCGTGTCCGCCGTCGCCGTCTCCAGCGCGGTTTCGCAGCGCGCCAGGAAGGCGTCCAGCGCCGCGCGTATGCGCTGCAGCTGCGCCTCGTTGCGCCGGTTGGCGGCCAGGCCGGCGGCCTCGGTCTCCAGGCTGATCCTCAGTTCCAGCAGGGACAGCACGTCCTCCTTGCTCATGTCGCCGCGCGTCTCCAGGCCCATGGTCTGTTGCGCGCGCGCCAGCACGAAGGTGCCCACGCCTTGCCGCGTCTCGACCATGCCGGCCGCCTGCATGTGCGAGATCGCCTCCCGCACCACCGAGCGGCTCACGCCCAGCGCGCGGATGATCTCCGCCTCGGATGGCACTTTCTCGCCGGGCGCGATGCGGCCTTCCTTGATCAGGTCCGCGACGTAGCTGACGACGCCGTGCGCGAGCGAGCGCGATTTTGCTGGGGGAATGGTGGGGCGGCTGGAATCCATGGATGGCTTCGATCTCAAAACACAGGTTGCGTTTTCCAAAAGCCATGATTATACTTGCTTCCAAGTTGTCAGACGACCGATGACTTGGGGCCGGTAAAAAACAAGCGTCAGAGCGACACAGAAAGGACAGCGCGGCCACCGCGCCAGATCCTCCGCCGACGTCTATAAGAATTCTTACACCATGGAGGAGACCACCATGCATCACCGCATCCCCGCATTCCACCGGCTGGCCCGGACATCGATCGCGCTGGCCGTCCTGAGCCTGGCCGGACAGGCGGCCGCGCAGCAGGCCGCCGACCAGGCCGCCGCCGCGCCCATTCAGAAGGTCGAGGTCACCGGTTCCACCATCAAGCGCGTCGCCGCCGAGATGGCGCTGCCCGTCACCACCGTCAAGGCCGACGATTTCGTCAACTCCGCGCTGACCACGGTGGCCGACGTCGTCACCTCGATGCCGGTGGCGTCCACCAACGTGCCCTCGTCGGCCGGCGCCGGCACCAACATGAACATGCGCGGCATCGGCATCAACCGCACGCTGGTGCTGCTCAACGGCCGCCGCATGGTGAACGAGCCGCTCAGCAACGGCTTCGTCAACGTCGACATGATTCCGATGAGCGCCCTGAACCGGGTCGAGGTCCTGCGCGACGGCGCCTCGTCCACCTACGGCACCGACGCCATCGGCGGCGTGGTCAACTTCATCACCAAGCGCACCTACAAGGGCTTGAACGTCACGGGGCAGGCGGTGGTGCCGCAGGCCTCCGGCGGCGGCCGCGAACACCGCCTGAGCATCCTCGGCGGCATCGGCGACCTGGAGGCGGACGGCTGGAACGTCTACGCCACGGTGGACACCCACAAGCGCAGCGCGCTGGAGGCGTCCGACCGTCCCGAGCTGACCAGCCCCGAGCGGCTGGCGGAACTGGGCATCGCGCCGCGCGCCGCCACCGGCAGCTACTCGCAGCCGGCCAACGTGTTCTCGCCCAGCACCGGCATCACCGGCAACCCGTACTACGCGGCCGGCTGCAAGCCGCCGTACTCCTCGCCGGCGCTGCGCAACACCTGCATCCAGAACGCCAATTACTACGTGCTGGCGCTGCCGGGCAACTCGCAGACCACCTTCTTCACCAAGGGCAGCCTGAAACTGTCCGAGGACCACCTGATCACCGCCGAGCTGCTGCACGCCCGCGAGCACATCACCACCCAGCGCGCGCCCACCACCACGGTGGGCTTCAACGGCGCGGTGGCGCAGATCACGCCGAGCAGCCCGTACTACCCGGGCGGCAGCGCCGGCGTGCCCGCCATGGCGGGCCTGAACGGCTCCACGCTGAACGTGTCCTGGAGCGTGGCCGAACTGGGGCCGGCGATCGCCCGCGACATGCAGAAAGCCACGCGCCTGGTGGTGGCCGACGAGGGCCGCATCGCAGACTGGGACTACCGCCTGGGCTTCGTGTACGGCGCCGGCGAGCGCGATTCCTTCTTCCGCCAGGGCTACCTGAACGGCCCGCAGTTGCAGGCCGGCGTGCGCAACGGCATCCTGAACCCCTTCGGCACGCAGAACGAGGCCGGCCTGGCCTACCTGAAGAGCATCTCGGCGGACGGCGGCCAGATCCGCCACACCACCAATCTGTACACCGGTGTCGACATGACCTTCACGCGCGAGCTGATGAAGCTGAGCGGCGGTCCGCTGACGCTGGCCACCGGCGCCGAGTTCCACCACGACGCCAACGAGGACCGCGCGCTCGACGGCGTGATCAACGTGCCGTACCAGAACCGCCTGCCCAGCTACGCCTCCGGCAGCAGGAACATCAGCGCCATGTTCATCGAGGCCGACCTGCCGGTGACCTCGGAGCTGGACTTCAACGTGGCCGCGCGCGCCGACAGCTATTCTGATTTCGGCAACACCGTCAATCCGAAAGCCAGCTTCCGCTACCAGCCGACCAAGACGCTGATGTTCCGCGGCTCGGCCAGCACCGGCTTCCGCGCGCCGACCTTGTTCGACCGTTACGGCTACCGCCTGCCCGGCGCCACCGCGCTGACCACCAGCCGCTGGGACGACCCGACGTTGTGCCCCGGCACTGCGGGCCTGGCCGGCAGCGGCAAGGCCATCCCCGGCGCCAATCCGCTCATCGTCTGCAACGCCTTCCTGCCGGTGCAGCAGGGCAGCAATCCGGACGTGCTGCCGGAGAAGTCGCGCAGCCTGACCTTGGGCGTGGTGCTGGAACCGATGCGCAACATGATGCTGTCGCTGGATTACTACAACATCCACTTCCGCAACAGCATCGGCCAGCTGCCGCAGAACGCCATCTTCACCAACCCCGCCAAGTACGCCGACCTGTTCGTGCGCAACGCGGACGGCTCGCTGGCCTATGTGAAGAACACCGTGATGAACCTGGGCGACCTGCGCACCAGCGGCGTGGACGTGGGCTTCAGCTACGGCTTCCCGCGCAACCCGGCCGGCGACTTCAAGATCGGCCTGGACGGCACCTACGTCAACCAGTTCGAGAACCAGAACGAGAAGGACGGCGCCTGGATCTCCAACCTGGGCCGCTTCGGCTCCGTCGGTTCCGGCAACGTCAGCGCCAGCCCGACCTACACCTTCCGCTGGAAGCACACGCTGCGCCTGTCGTGGGCCAAGGGCGACTGGTTCTCGCAGCTGACCCAGAACTACAACACCGGCTACCACGACCTGAACAACGTGCTGCCGCAGTACTTCCGCGACATCGAGCCGTACTCGGTGTGGAACATGACGGTGGCGTACAAGGGCTTCAAGCACATCAACCTGACGCTGGGCGTGAGCAACCTGTTTGACGTGGAGCCGCCCATCACCAATTCCAATTCGACGGCCTACGCGAACAACATCGCCAGCCCGATTGGGCGCGCGTTCAACGCCCGCATGAGTTACGAGTTTTAAACCACGAGTTTTAGGGCCGGCCCCGGCCTTTTGACGGGCGCGCCGCGAGAGGCGCGGTACAGAGGCGCGCGCCCGTCCTTTTTTTTCGACACCATCCGAGACAGCATATGAAAATCGAACGAGTACAAGGAACCGTCTTCCACTATCTGACCAGCCGCAGCGTCGATAGCGCGGGACATTCGCACCCCGGGCCGGAGAAGCGCGCCACCATGGCCATGGTCACCATCACCGCCGACGACGGCAGCAAAGGCCACGCCTTCGGCCCCACGGAGGTGGTGCGCCCGCACGTGCTGGAGGCCTTCGCCCGCAAGGTGCTGATCGGCCAGGACCCGTTCGACCGCGAACGCCTGTGGCAGGACCTGGTGCACTGGCAGCGCGGCAGCGCCGGCCAGCTGACCGACCGCGCGCTGGCCGTCATCGAGCAGGCGCTGTGGGACTTGGCGGGCCGCGCGCTCGACACCCCGGTGTACAAGCTGCTGGGCGCCTACCGCGACAAGGTGCCGGCCTACGGCAGCACCATGTGCGGCGACGAGCTGAAAGGCGGCCTGTCCACGCCGGACGAATACGCGGCCTTCGCGGTGAAGCTGGTGGAACGCGGCTACAAGGCCATCAAGCTGCACACCTGGATGCCGCCGGTGTCCTTCGCGCCCAGCGTGGCCATGGACATCAAGGCTTGCGCGGCGGTGCGCGAGGCGGTCGGCCCGGACATCGCGCTGATGCTGGACGGGTATCATTGGTACAGCCGCGGCGACGCGCTCACCATAGGCCGGGCGCTGGAGCGGCTCAACTTCGCGTGGTTCGAGGAAATGATGAACGAACAAAGCATCGCGTCCTACTCCTGGCTGGCCAACCAGCTCGACATCCCCATCGTCGGCCCCGAGTCCATCTCGGGCAAGCACCACAGCCGCGCCGACTGGGTGCAGGCGGGCGCCTGCGACATCCTGCGCGCCGGCGTGCCGGGCGTGGGCGGCATCACGCCGACCATGAAGGTGGCGGCGCTGGCGGACGCCTTCGGCATGAACTGCGAGGTGCACGGCAACGGCGCGGCCAACCTGGCGGTGACCGCCGCGATCAAGAATTGCGAGTGGTACGAGCGCGGCTTGCTGCATCCCTTCCTGGACTACGACGTGCCGCCGGCCTACCTGCGCAGCCTGCCGGACGCCATGGACGCCGACGGCTTCGTGCACCTGTCGCAGCAGCCCGGCCTGGGCGAGGACATCGATTTCGACTACATCGCGGCCAGCACCGTGGAATCCTACTAGGCCCGGGCATGAGCGCTTTCAAGACCTGCAAGCCGATCATGCGGGCCGCGGCACTCGCCGCCGCGCTGGCGCTGTCCGCCGCGCCGGCGCCGGCGGCCACCCCGCGCGACCAGCTGGTGATCGGCATGAACATGAACAACCTGCTGTCGCTCGATCCGGCCGGCGCCACCGGCAACGACGTGCTGGGTGTGGTGGCCAACCTGTACGACTACCTGGTCGAACTCGACCCGCACGACCTGAGCCAGGTGAAGCCGGCGCTGGCCGAGCGCTGGGAGATCGCGCCGGACAACGGCAGCCTGACCCTGACCCTGCGCGAGGGCGTGCGCTTCCAGTCCGGCCGGCCGCTGACCGCCGCCGACGCGGCCTGGTCGCTGCACCGGGTGCTCAAGCTGAACCTGGCCATGGCCTCGCCGTGGAAAAGCTACGGCTTCAGCGCAGCCAACGCGCAGCGGCTGATCCAGGCGGTGGACGAGCGCACCCTGCGCATCGCGCTGCCCGAGCCCACCGATCCGAAAATGGTGCTGTACACGCTGGGCACCTCGGTCAGCGCCGCCATCCTGGACCGCCAGGCGGTGATGGCGCACGAGAAGAACGGCGACATGGGGGCGGCCTGGCTGCTCACTCACGCCGCCGGCTCCGGCCCGTACGCGTTGACCGAATGGCGCGCCAAGGACGCCATGCTGCTGGACCGGCACGACGGCTACTGGCGCGGTCCGGCCAAGCTGCGCCGCGTGGTGATGCGCCACGTGCCGGAATCGCTGTCGCTGCGCTTCATGATCTCGCGCGGCGACGTCGACCTGGCGGCCGGCATGGCCGGTCCCGACATCGAGGCGCTCAAGCACGACGCCGCCGTCGAGGTGCAGCCGGTGCTGCGCGGCACCTCGTACTACGTGGCCGTGAGCATGAAGGACCCGAAATTCGCGGACAAGCGCGTGCGCCTGGCGCTGCGCAGCCTGATCGACTACGAGGGCATCAACAAGGCCATCATGCCGCACTACGGCGTGGCCCACCAGCGCCCGGTGATGATAGGCTTGGCGGCGACGCTGCCCGATCCCGGCTACCGGCTCGATGTCGCCGCGGCGAAGAAGCTGCTGGCCGCCGCCGGCTACCCGAACGGCTTCAGCACCAACATCAAGGTGCTGTCCGATCCGCCCATGATCAACATCGCCACCGCGCTGCAGGCCACGCTGGCGCTGGCCGGCATCCAGGCCAGCGTGCAATCGGGCACCGGCAACCAGGTGTACGGCGCCATGCGCGACCGCAAATTCGAGATCGTGGTGGGGCGCGGCGGCGGCGGGGTGGAGCCGCATCCGCACGCCAACCTGCGCGCGCTGGTGTACAACCCGGACAACCGGGACGCCGCCAAGCTGACCAACTTCCAGGGCTGGCGCACGTCCTTCCACAGCCCGGAGATCAACCGGCTGATCGAACAGGCGGTGCGCGAGCGCGACCCGCTGGCGCAGACCGCCATGTACCGCCAGGTGCAGCAGCTGTACGACGCCGAGGTGGGCGCCATCCAGCCGATCTCGCAGATGCTGGAGACGGTGGTGCTGAGCAAGCGGGTGCACGGCTACGTGGGCCACCCGTCCGCCACCACGCACCTGCGCGGCGTGTACAAGGATTAAAACAAGAAAAGAACGGAGACATGCGATGAAAGCTTTTTGGGCACGCGCCGGCGCCATGCGCTCGCGCCTGCTGAGTACACTGGTCACGCTGCTGGGCCTATTGGTGCTGACCTTCTTCGTCGGCCGCGTGATGCCGATCGACCCGGTGCTGTCCATCGTCGGCCCCGACGCCGACGCCTCCACCTACCAGGAGGCCGCCGCGCGGCTGGGACTGGACCAGCCGCTGTGGGTGCAGTTCGGCCGCTACCTGGGCGAGCTGGCGCAGGGCAACCTGGGCACCTCGCTGCTGACCGGGAACGCCGTCAGCGCCGACATCGTCCGCGTGTTCCCGGCCACCGTCGAACTGGCCACGCTGGCCATCGTGCTGGGCGTGCTGGCGGGCGTGCCGCTGGGCGTGTTCGCCGCCAGCCGGCGCGGCCGCCTGGGCGACCACGTGGTGCGCGTCATCAGCCTGGCAGGCCATTCCACGCCGGTGTTCTGGTTCGCGATGATGGGCCTGCTGGTGTTCTACGCCTGGCTGGGCTGGGCCGGCGGATCGGGGCGCATCGCGCTGGCCTACGACGGCACCATCCCCTCCGTCACCGGCCTGCTGCTGATCGACACGCTGCTGGCCGGCGACTGGGACGCGTTCACCAACAGCGTCAAGCACATCGCGCTGCCGGCCTGCATTCTCGGCCTGCACTCGATGGCCTACATCAGCCGCATGACGCGCAGCTTCATGCTGGCGCAGTTGTCGCAGGAATACATCCTCACGGCGCGCGTGAAGGGCTTGTCGGAGGCCAGCGTGATCTGGCGCCACGCCTTCCGCAACATCCTGGTGCAGCTGCTCACCATCGTCGCGCTGGCGTACGGCGGCCTGCTGGAGGGCGCGGTGCTGATCGAGACCGTGTTCGCCTGGCCCGGCTTCGGCCAGTACCTGACCAACAGCCTGCTGCTGGGCGACATGAACTCGGTGATGGGATGCGTGCTCCTGGTCGGCGTCATCTTCGTCTCGCTCAACCTCGTCTCCGACGCCCTGTACCAAGTCTTCGACCCACGGATGCACTGATGCTGACACCTACCATGCCCGCTGTACCCGGCCACCCCGGCGCCGCTCCCGAGCCGCAGGACGCCGTTCCGCCGCCCGTGCCCGCCAAGGCGGCCGGCGCGCCCGCCACCGCCGGCTCCGCGCTGCGCCAGTCGCTGCGGCGCGCGCTGCACCACCTGCTGCTCAATCCCATGACGCTGGTGGGCATGATCGTGGTGCTGCTGCTGATCGCCGTGGCTTGCGGCGCGCCGTGGATCGCCACGCACGACCCGCTGCGCCAGGACCTGGCCGCCACCCTGCAGCCGCCCGGCGCCGCGCACTGGTTCGGCACCGACGAATACGGCCGCGACACCTTCAGCCGCCTGGTGTACGGCGCCCGCACCACGCTTTACATCGTCGGCCTGGTCACCATCGTGGTCGGCCCGGTGGGGCTGGCGGTGGGCACCGCCTCCGGCTACTTCGGCGGCTGGGTGGACGCGGTGTTCATGCGCATCACCGACATCTTCATCTCCTTCCCCAGCCTGGTGCTGGCGCTGGCCTTCGTGGCCGCGCTCGGGCCTGGGCTGGAGCACGCGGTGATCGCCATCGCGCTCACCGCCTGGCCGCCGATCGCCCGCCTGGCGCGCGCCGAGACGCGCTCGCTGCGCAAGGCGGACTTCGTGGCGGCGGTGCAGTTGCAGGGCGCCTCGCCGCTGCGCATCCTGGTGCGGCACATCGCGCCGCTGTGCCTGTCCTCGGTGCTGGTGCGGCTGACCATGAACATGGCCGGCATCATCCTCACCGCCGCCGGCCTGGGCTT
Source organism: Pseudoduganella namucuonensis (assembly GCF_900116645.1). Classification (GTDB taxonomy): domain Bacteria; phylum Pseudomonadota; class Gammaproteobacteria; order Burkholderiales; family Burkholderiaceae_D; genus Rugamonas; species Rugamonas namucuonensis. The sequence goes on from NZ_FPBO01000001.1 coordinate 456,854, forward strand.
CCTGGGGCTGGGCGCGCAACCGCCGTCGGCCGAGTGGGGCGCGATGATCTCGGCGGGCCGCCGCTACATGATGGAGTGCTGGTGGCTGGTGGCCATGCCCGGCGCCGCCATCATGGTGGTGAGCCTGGCCTTCAACCTGCTGGGCGACGGCCTGCGCGACGTGTTCGATCCACGCAGCTGATGAGGAATCGGGATGACTATTACAAAACTTGAAGTGGAAGACTTGAGCGTGCGCTTCGCCACCCGCGACGGGATGGTGGACGCGGTGCGCGGCGTGTCCTTCAAGCTGGGACGGGAGAAGCTGGCCATCGTCGGCGAATCCGGCTCCGGCAAGTCGACGGTGGGGCGCACGTTGCTCAAGCTGCACCCGGCCAGCGCCCGGATCGACGCCAAAGTGCTGCGTTTCGGCTCGACGGACCTGCTGAAGGCCGGCGAGCGGGAGATGCGCGCGATACGCGGGCAGCGGATGTCGATGATCATGCAGGATCCGAAGTATTCGCTGAACCCGGTGATGCGGGTGGGCGACCAGATCGCCGAGGCGGTGCTGGTGCATCACAAGGTGCCGCGCGCGGACGTGCGCCAACGGGTGATCGCCATGCTGGAGCGGGTGCGCATCCGCGACCCGCAGCGCGTGTACGAGCTGTATCCGCACGAGATCTCCGGTGGCATGGGGCAGCGCATCATGATCGCGATGATGCTGATCCCGAATCCGGAGGTGGTGATCGCCGACGAGCCGACATCGGCGCTGGACGTCTCGGTGCGCTCGCAGGTGCTATCGGTGCTGGACGAGTTGGTGGAGGAGCGCAACCTGGGCCTGATCTTCATCAGCCACGACCTGAACCTGGTGCGCAGCTTCTGCGACCGCGTGCTGGTGATGTACGCGGGGCGGGTGGTGGAGTCCATCGCGGCGGCGGACCTGGAGAACGCCCGGCACCCGTACACGCAAGGCCTGCTGGCCGCCTTGCCCAGCATGGACAAGCGCCGCCCGGTGCTGCCGGTGCTGCGGCGCGATCCGCTCTGGCTCACTCAATAGGAAACTGACGATGATCACGGTAGAAGGACTGGAACTGTCGTTCGGCAGCGGCAAGCAATACAACAAGGTGCTGAACGAGGTGGCATTCTCGGTCGGCGAGGGGGAGGCGTTCGGGCTGGTGGGCGAATCGGGTTCGGGCAAGAGCACGGTGCTGCGCTGCCTGGCCGGGCTGTACCACCACTGGGACGGGCGCATGAGCATCGCCGGGCAGCCGCTGGGCAAGAAGCTGGACCGCGAGCGCTGCCGCCTGATGCAGATGGTGTTCCAGGACCCGTATGGCTCCCTGCATCCGAGGCACACGGTGGACACCGCGCTGTCCGAGCCGCTCAAGATCCACCGGATGGACGACATCGACGCGCGCGTGGGGGAGATGCTGGAGAAGGTGGGATTGAACGACAGCTTCCGCTTCCGCTATCCGCATCAGATGTCCGGCGGGCAGCGGCAGCGGGTGGCGATCGCGCGGGCGCTGATACTGGAGCCGCGCATCCTGCTGCTGGACGAGCCGACCTCCGCGCTGGACGTGTCGGTGCAGGCGGAGATACTCAACCTGCTGCAGAAACTGCGCGCGCTGGAAGGGCTGACCTACATCATGGTCACGCACGACCTGGGCGTGGTCGCGCACCTGTGCGACCGGGTGGCGGTGATGCAGCAGGGGAGGATAGTCGACACCCTGGGCAGCAAGGTGCTGAGCGAAGGCGGCGCCACGCACCCCTATACCCGCAGCCTGGTCGACGCCACGCGCAGCTACACGAGGGAGACGCCGCAAGCGGCATAAGGAGGGAGGCGGGAAGAGGGCGCGTCAAGTGCCTGGTCCGCGGCACGCGGGCCAGGTACCGGTTAGGCGGCGCGCCAGCCTTGACCCGCCTTAGGCCTTCGCCTTGAAATTGCGCAGGAAGTCCAGCAACGCCTGCGCGCCCAGTTCCGCGTCATCCGCGGTCATGGTCTCCAGCGGATTGTGGCTGATCCCTCCATTGCCGCAACGCGTGAACAGCATGGCCACATCGGTCATCGCCGCCATCGCCATCGCGTCGTGCCCCGCGCCGGACAGCAAATCGAAGCGCGGCAGGCCAGTGCGCTCGACCGCCGCCCCCAGCTGGTCCATCAGCCAAGGCGCGCACGGCGCGGCCGCCGCCTCCACCACTTTCTCCAGCTTGAACTCGATGAAGCGGCGCTCGCAAATCGCCGCGATCCCATCCAGCACATCCTTCACCGCCGACTTGCGCACCTCGTCGTCCGCCGCGCGGATGTCCAGCGACAGCTTGCACGCCCCCGGAATCACGTTGACCGAGCCATTCGGCACCTGCAGCTGCCCGACGGTGCCCACCAGCGCCTCGATGCCCGCGCAACGCCGCTCCACCAGCAGCACGATCTCCGCCGCCGCCGCCGCCGCGTCCTTGCGCATGGTCATCGGCGTGGTGCCGGCGTGGCTGGCGAGGCCGCGCAGTTCCACCAGGTAGCGCGAGCTGCCCGCGATCGCGGTCACCACGCCCAGCGGCAGGCCTTTGCCGACCAGCACCGGACCCTGTTCGATGTGCACCTCCACGAAAGCCAGCACATTGGCCGGATCGCGCGCGATGGAAGGGATGTTGGCGACGTTGTGGCCCGCCCCGCCCAGCGCGGCGCGCATGGTCACGCCGTCCGCGTCCACCTGGTCCAGCAGGCCCAGGTCGAAGCGGCCGGTGACGGCGTTGCTGCCCAGGAAGGTGCTGCGGAAACGCACGCCTTCCTCTTCTGCGAAGCCGATGATCTCGAAGTCGAACGGCAGCTTCTCGCCGTTTTCATTGAGGTGCTTGACGATGGCGATCGGCAGCAGGATGCCCAGGCGGCCGTCGTACTTGCCGCCATTGCGCACGGTGTCGTAGTGCGAGCCGGTGATGAGGGTCTTGGCGCCCGCCGCGTTGGAGCGGTAGCGGCCCACCACGTTGCCCACGTCGTCGATGCGCACCTCCATGCCGGCGGCGCCCATCCACTCGGCCAGCTGCGCGGCCGACTTGCGGTGCGCGTCGGTCATGTAGGCGCAGGTCAGGCCCTGCTCGTCGTCGCTCCATTGCGCCAGTTCCTCGGACCATTGCATGATGGCCGGACCGAAGTCCATCCTCACGCCGGTCAGGTCGTTGATGCGCATTTCGGCGATGCGGTGGATCTGGCGCAGGCACTCGTGCAGCTCGTCGTTGCGCTGGTTGCGCGAACGGCGGGTGAAGGTGGCGATGATCTGCTGGCGCGTCAGACCGTTGCCGGTCGGGCCTTTCACGGCCAGGATGAAGGGGAAGCCGAACTTCGCGTTGTAGTCGGCGTTCAGCTTCTGCAGCGTGGCGAATTCCTCGGCGCTGCACTGGTTCAGGCCGGACTTGGCCTGTTCATTGGTCGATTCCGCGGTCAGCTCGCCGGCGATGGCGGCCTTGCCGGCCAACTCCGGGTGGGCGCGGATCAGGCCCAGTTGTTCGTCCTCGGTGGCGTTGGTGACTTCCGCCTGCAATGCCTGCTTCAGCGCGGTGACGCTGGCAAACGGCCGCTTCGCGGCGGCGCGCTGCGGGATCCATGGCGAATGTTCGTAAATGCCGTGCAGGCGCTCGGCGAAAGTAGTGACGTCGCAGGTATTGAGTTCGGAGAGTGTAGTCATAGTTATATCCATCCTTGGAGCTTCGATGATATATCCGCCGCTTTAAGCGGGCTATATGCTACTTGCTATGACCTTTATACCTCAGTACTGACTTACTTCGGCAGCAAGGCCTTGGCGGCGGCGCTGACCTGGTCGCGCAGCCACTTGTGCTCCGGCGCCGAGTGCACCCGCTCGTGCCACAGCTGGTAGAAGCGCAGCGGCGGGAACTTGATCGGCACGGTGTAGGTCTTCAGCGGCAGCGACTTCTCGTGGAAGCGCAGGAACTGGCGGCCGGTGGTCAACACCAGGTCCGACTGCGTGACCATGTAGGGGATCAGCCCGAAATACGCCGACTCCACCGCCACGTTGCGGCGCAGGCCCTGGCGCTCCAGGAAGGCGTCCACCACGCCGTGGTAGCCGGGCAGCAGCTGCGACGGCGCCACGTGGGGCAGGGACAGGTAGTCCTCCACCGTCATCGCGTCGCTCTCGGTGCGGCGCGCATACGGGCTGTTGGCGTTCATCGCGCACACGATGGGGTCCTCGAACAGCTTGGACATGTGCAGGTGCTCGGGCGGCTCCTCCCAGTTGGCGATCACCAGGTCCATGTCGCCGTCCGACAGCAGGCGCACGTAGTCGATGCCCGGCCCCAGGCTGTGGATGACGATGCGGCTCATCGGCGAGCCGCGCCGCAGCAGGCACACCACGTTGGGCAGGAACTGCGTGTCCAGGTAGTCCGGCGCGGCGATGTTGAAGGTGCGCGCTTCCTCCTGCGGCACGAACGGCGTCTTCTTGATGAACAGGTTCTCCGTTTCGTCCAGGATGCGCTTGGCCGGTTTCAGCAGGCTTTCGCCGTGCTGCGTGGGCACCATGCCACGCGCGCCGCGCACCAGCAGCGGGTCGCCCGTCAGTTCGCGCAGCTTGCGCAGCGAGGCCGAGATCGATGGCTGGGGCTGGTTCAGTTTGAGCGCGACACGCGACACGTTCTTCTCCACCAGCAGCAGGTACAGGATGCGGATCAGATGGAGATCGAGGTTTTTCGGCAGGCTGGACATGGCGTACCCCATATATCGAATCGAATATGTTAAATATACGATATATTTCATGATGGTGGGACGAAAACCGTCTATCGTCTGTAAATTGCCGCTAATCCATTTTCGAGGACCCCATGGATGTTTTCGCCTACCTGATCCCGTACGGCCTTGAATGGCTGAACCTCGTCGTTCGCTGGCTGCACATCATCACCGGTATCGCATGGATAGGCGCCTCGTTCTACTTCGTCTGGCTGGACAACTCCATCCGCCCGCCGGCGGCCGGCTCCGAGCTGGCGAAAAAAGGCGTGTCCGGCGAGCTGTGGGCGGTGCACGGCGGCGGCTTCTACAACCCGCAAAAATACCTGGTGGCGCCGGCGCAGCTGCCGGCCGAACTGCACTGGTTCAAATGGGAAGCCTACAGCACCTGGCTTTCCGGCTTCGCGCTGCTGACCATCGCCTACTACTTCAACGCCCAGGCCATGATGGTCGACAAGGACGTGGCCGACCTCACCAGCGCGCAGGCCATCGCCTTGGGCATCGGTTCGCTGGTGGTCGGCTGGACCGTGTACGACCTGCTGTGCCGTTCCCCGCTGGGCAAGCACGACCTGGCGTTCGGCGTCGTCATCTTCGCTTTGTTGACGCTGTCGGCCTGGGTGCTGACGCGCTTCCTCAGCGGCCGCGCGGCCTACATCCACGTGGGCGCGATGATAGGCACCATCATGGTGGCCAATGTGCTGATGCTGATCATTCCCGGCCAGCGCAAGATGGTGGACGCGATGAAGGCCGGCGGCCTGCCGGACCCGCTGCACGGCCAGCGCGCCAAGCAGCGCAGCGTGCACAACAACTACTTCACCTTGCCGGTGCTGTTCATCATGATCAGCAACCATTACGCGATGACCTACCGCCACGAGCAGGCCTGGCTGGTGCTGGCGGCCATCATGGCGGCCGGCGTGTTCATCCGCCACTTCTTCAACCTGCGCCACAAGGAGCGCGTGGAATGGCGCTATCCGGCGATCGGCGTGGCGCTGCTGCTGGCGGTGGCCGTGTGGATCGCGCCGGCGCGGCCGGCGGCGTCCGGCGCGGCGGCCGATCCGGCCGCGCAATTCGCCAAGGTGCAGGCCATCGTCGCGCAGCGCTGCGCCAGCTGCCACGCGGCCGCGCCCACGCAGCCGGGCTTCGCCACCGCGCCGGCCGGCGTGATGCTCGACAGCGAGGCGCAGATACGCCGGAACGCGGAAAAGATCTACAAACAGGCGGTGCAGCTCAAGTCCATGCCGATCGGGAACCTCACCAACATGACCGACGCGGAACGCGCCCAGCTGGGCGCATGGTTTGAAGCCGGCGCCAAATAAGGAGTAACAATGAGCCGTGAAGAACAACTGATCCAGTGGATCGACGCCCACTTCGACGAGGAAGTGGCCTTCCTGCAGCAAGTGCTGCGGGTGCCGACCGACACCCCGCCCGGCAACAACGCGCCGCACGCGGACATGGTCGCCGACGCCGTGCTGGCCTACGGCTGGACCGCCGAGAAGCACGCGGTGCCGGAACAGGTGGTGCGCGACTACGGCATGGAGACGATCACCAACCTGATCATCCGCCGCCCGTACGCCGAGGGCGGCCCGACCGTCGCGCTCAACGCGCACGGCGACGTGGTGCCGCCGGGCGACAACTGGACCTATCCGCCGTACGGCGGCGTGATCGACGACGGCTACATCTACGGCCGCGCCGCCGCCGTCTCCAAGTGCGACTTCGCCACCTACATCTTCGCCGTGCGCGCGCTGGAGGCGCTGGGCGTGCCGCTGAAGGGCAAGCTGGAACTGCACTTCACCTACGACGAGGAATTCGGCGGCCTGCTGGGTCCCGGCTGGCTGCTCGAGCAAAAGCTCACCAGGCCGGACTACGTCATCGCGGCCGGCTTCAGCTACAACATCGTCACCGCGCACAACGCCTGCCTGCAGTTCGAGATCACCGTGCACGGCAAGTCCGGCCACGGCGCCATGCCGGAAACGGGGCACGACGCGCTGCAGGCCGCAACCCGGATACTGAACGCGCTCTACGGCCAACTGCCGGAACTGAAGAAAATCAAATCGAAGGTGCCCGGCATCGACAGCCCGACCATGCTGGTGGGCCGCATCGATGGGGGCACCAACACCAATGTCGTTCCCGGCAAGGTCGTCATGAAAATGGACCGCCGCATGATTCCGGAAGAGGACCCGGTGGCGGTGGAGGCCCAGGTGCGCGCGCTGATCGAGGACGCGGTGCGCGGCGTGGAGGGCATCAGCATCGACATCAAGCGCCTGCTGCTGTCGCACGCGCTGCGTCCGCAGCCGGGCAGCGAGACGCTGGTGGGCCACATCCAGAAGAACGCCAAGGCCATCCTGGGCGAGGACATCCCGGCCGTCGGCACGCCGCTGTACGCCGACGCGCGCCTGTACGGCGAGCGGGGCATCCCGGCCGTTCTGTACGGCGCCGGTCCGCGCACCGTGCCGGAATCGAACGCCAAGAAGGCCGACGAGCGTCTCGCGCTGGAAGACCTGCGCAAGGCCACCAAGATCGTGGCGCTCACGCTGGCGGACTTCCTGGCGCCCTGAACGGTCAATCGGGCGACGGCGTGTTGTTGAGTAGAGTAAAGTTGCCACAAACTTAATCTCTTCGACATTGCAACATGCAAGCAAACTCTCCACTGCTACGCTTCGCCCAGCCTTTGCTGCTGTGCCTGCTCGTGACGCCGGCGGTCGTGGGCTGGGCGAAGTCCACCGTCTCCGTCAGCGTGCACGGCGTCAATTACAGCAACCAGACCTTCAGTTATTCCCTTGAGGACCCGAACGATAAAAAGAACCGCATTGGCGGCGAGCTGGTCGACCGCTTCGCCGCAGGCGGCACCCAGTGCTGCTACGAGCTGCCCAGGCAGTGGCGGCCGGGCATCAAGATTCAAGTGAACTCGCGGCACTGGCTGCCCAAGGAGCCGGACGGTAAGTTACCGGAAGTGGCCCAGACCCACGTCGTGGAAGTGCCGGAGTACGCCGACGGCAAGCCCGGCGAGTTGTGGGTGCTGCGCCAGCCGGACGGCACGGTGAAAATCGTCTCCAGCGACTACCAGCCGGATCACGAGAAATGGCCGGGGGAGGTCAAGGGGTGGCCGGTTCCTTCGCTGGAGTATCGGCGAGAGCGGCATGCGTTGTATCTGGAGTTGGCGGAATCTGATGTGAAGTCCGTCAAGCGATTGCTCAGCGATTTGCAGCAAGACCCAGCCAAAAGCACGGCACTATCGTGGGAACTGAGGCGCAAGTATAGTCCTCTGGATTTGACCAGTTTCAGCGGCCCGTCGGATCCCAAATTCAGGGATTGGCTGCAGAAAGAATATGAGCAGTCCTTGCAGGCGAGCGAAAACAAGGCTCTAAGACTGAGGGAAAGCCAGCAATGACGGCTCAGCTGATTTCTCACATACCAGCGAGCTATGGCGCGGCTGACGTTCGCGAAGTCCTTTTTTCGGACTTGGAGCGCCAGGGATTTCGTAAGCGCGAAGAGATGGAACAGCCGCCACTTGGCGTTCCTGGAGCCTCTTGCACCACCAACCTGTTCTTCGGCTTCTTCTTCGACGGCACGAAGAACAACTACGTCCAGGCCGAACCAGGCAAGAACCACTCGAACGTCGCGCGGCTCTATGATTGCTTCCCCGGGCTAAGTGTCGCGGGCGTATTGCCCGCCACGACCGACTGGCAGTACAACCCGGAACGCTACACGCATTTCTTCAAGACCTATATACCCGGCGTCGCGTCCCCCTTCAAGGAAGTGGGCGACAACGGCGAAGGGATCAAGCTCGCCCTTGGCGCGGGCACGGGACGTGGCGGCCAGGCCAGGATCGCCTGGGCACTCATGCAGGCGATAAACAACGTGCATCGCTATTTCATGAAGCAGCCACTGGTCGATTCGACGGAAGCCGGTTCGCTCGCGCACCGGATGGACCTGAGCAAATGGCATCGGCGTCAAATGCCGCTCAACCGCCGCAGGGAAACGCCCGGCCCCAACGACGCGCAAAACGAAACGACGCATCATCTGCTGGCCGGTCTGCTGAAAAGGCTGCACAAGGCCGTGTCGCAGCATTGGCCCGCCCAGAACGGCAAGCCGGCGAAACTGGATCCGGGGATCGTCAAAACCATCCACGTCTCCACCTTCGGCTTCTCGCGCGGCGCCACGCAGGCCAGGGCGTTCACCAACTGGCTGATGTCGCTGTGCCAACTGGACGCCGAGCTGTGCGGCAAGTCCGGCATGACGCTGGGTGGTTTTCCCGTGCAGTTCGATTTCCTCGGCATTTTCGACACCGTCGCGTCGGTGGGCGCGGGCAATAGCTTCGGCAATACCTTTTGGGGCCGGATCTTCGACGGCCACGGCGCCTGGGCGGACTCGGAGGAAAACCTCCGAGTCCCGGAAGGCCTTCCGTGCATGCACCTCGTCGCGGCCCATGAGATACGGCGCAGCTTTCCCCTCGACTCCGCCTCCGTCAAGGGCATCCTCCCCTCGGCGTGCGAAGAAATCGTCGTCCCCGGCGTCCACTCGGACATAGGCTCGGGCTACTGCCCCACAGAGCAGGGACGCGGCATCGACCCCGATGGCGCGGATATGTTGGCGCGCATCCCCTTGATTCACATGTACAGGGCGGCGCGCCTGGCGGGTGTGCCGCTGAAGCTGGAACTCGCCAGTGATGTGGTCAAGAAGCGTTTCGCGGTCACGCCCGCCGTGATCGACGCCTTGAACGCCTATCTCGCGCTGTGCGAAGCGAAGGAGGGCTCCTTAACGGAAATCATGCGCGAGCAGACCAGGCTTCGCATCCTCTACCACCGGGCCAGGCGGGTATCCGGCAAGGCGGGAGTGGACACCAGCGCGAGCTTCAAGCGCGCCACCAACTTCGACAAGAACGATCTGCACAGCGCCTACCTCGAGCTTGACGAGGAGATCAAGGAATTCGAGGCATGGATGAAAACAGGGAAACTGGACGACAGGCTTGTCCACCAGGAGCCCGGATTCCGCAACCAAAAGGAAAACGAATGGAAGGAGATAGCTAGCTGGTGGAAAACCGCCAGCCCTCTGCCGGACGCGGCAGTGCATTTCTTCGACGAATACGTCCACGATTCGCGCGCCTGGTTCAAGCTTTCCCTGAGCGACCCGGATAATGAACCCGGCATGTTGAAGAAGCTGGAATCCTGGGGCAAGCGATTGAGGGATTTCGAGTCGGCTCCTACCCATGACGAGACCGGAGCGCCGAAGAGTAGCGGGCTCACACCCGACCAAACGCTGGCCGCCCGCGAATACATCAAAACCGGCGCCATCCCGCGCATGCCGACCGAGGGCCGGGAAGACTGGGAAATAGCCGGCTACCTGCGATACCGGAAAGTCTACGCCGGCGCCGACGCTTATCTGATTTCCAAGCGCAAGCCAGCCGCGAATGGTTCCGGTCTGGCCATACACGCCTAGATATCAGGGGACGTGGATCCGTCCGTAGCTGTTCCAGTCGGCCGCCATGGCGCCGATACCGCCGAACTGGCGGGCATCATCGTTGAAGCGCGACCAGGTGGCGCCGTTATCATCGGAGCGGTACACGCCGCACACGCCGCTGACGCGCCCACCCTGTTCAAGAAAAAAACCGCCGCGGCCCGTTTCCGGTGCCGCGGCGGTCATTGGCTGCGTCAGGGACGTGTCACTCAGTTGGTATAGATCAGACCGCGACCGGTACCACTGAAGTAGATGCGCCCATAGGTGTTCCAGTCGCCCGCCATCACGCCGATGCCGCCGTACTGGTGGGCATCATCGTTGAAGCGCGACCAGGTCGCGCCGCCATCGTCGGATTGGTAGATGCCCCACACGCCATTCCTCGTACCCACGACGTAGAGCGCGGCCGAGTACGGAGCGCCGGTCTGCGCCTTGCCCAGGGCGATGGTGCTGGCCCCCTGCACTTTCTCCGTCATGCTGGTGCCCGCGATCGACGCGAAGCCGTTCAGCTTGGTCCAGCTCGCGCCCGAATTGGTCGAGTGGTACACGGTGTCGCCGTCGGTCAGCCAGATGTCGCCCTCGACGTTGGGGTTGACCACCATCGACGTGAGACCAAAGGCGTTGGGGGCCAGGTTCGCCGACACCGAGCCCTGGCTCAGCGTGAAGTTGTGGCCGCCATTGGTCGAGACGTAGACCTTGCCCGCCGGCCCCCAGAACGCGCCACCCGAATCGTAGGCATAGACCTTGTTCGGATTCTTCCGGTCGACTACCAGGTGATAGCCGTTATCCCAGCCGGGGGCGGCCGGCGCCGGCAGGTTGGTCGCGGTCCAGCTCGCGCCATTGTTCGTGGTGTAGGATGGCACCGAATTGGACGGCGCCCAGATCACGTTGTTGCGGGACGTGGTCACGATACTCCCATTGGCGGAATGGTTCGCCGCCGCGCCCGCGGGCAGGGTCGCGAAGTTCGACCACGAGCTACCGGCGTTGCCGGACCAGAAGCCCAAGGTGGCTGAGGTTCCGTGGTTGACGCCGGAACCGACGATGTAAGTCGGATCGGACCACAACACGTCGGCGTAGTTGCCATTGCTCCAGTCGGAGGTGGGGCCCCTGGTCGGCGTCGTCGCGAGGTCCGTCTGGACCCATGTCCCGATGTCGCCCGCGCTGTTGACGAACTTGTACGGCGCGCCGGCCGGCGGCGTGACGATGGCCAGGGTGGCGGTCTCCTCGAGGTTGTTGTTCGGGAAGTCCCAGCTCGGCGTGGCCGACGACGCGTTCCAGGTTTCCCAGACGCCGCCGCCGGTGACGTGCATGATGTGGTCGGGGTTGGCTGGATCGATCTCGATGTCGTCGATCCAGCCCCAGAACTGTCCGCCCCAATGCACCATGCCGCCCGCGATTTCGCGCCAGGTGCCGCCGCCGTTGTCGGACAGCTGGACGACAGGGCCGGCGGAGCTCCAGGTGCCGGTCACGGCCAGCGCGATACGGGCCGTCGAGCCGGTGCCGGTCACGGACACACCGCCGTAGCCGCCGCCGGTCGTGATGCTGGAGAGCTGGGTCCAGGACTCGTTGCCGCTCACGCCACCGAACTTGTAGAGGTAGCCGGGACCGCCGGCGCCCTCGCCGCCGTTCTTGTTGAATACCACGTAGTAAGCGCCGTCGCTGGTACGCACCATGTGCGGGACATAATAGCCGGACACGGTCGACGGGACCGACACCGGCGTCCACGAAAAGCCGCCGTTGACGGACTTGTACAGGGTCGAGGTCAGGCCCGCCACCTGGGCGTAGTCCGGTGCGACGGCGGCATACATGATCCAGGTCGTCGCGCCGCCACCCACGTTCGAGTTGTCGAACATGATCTGCTCGACGCCCTTCACGGCGCCGATAGCCTGGATCTGGGCGCCCGTGAGCACCGTGCTCGACAGACCCGTCTGGGTCCACGTCTGACCCGAGTTCGTGCTCTTCCACAGGCCGGCCGTGCGCGAGGCGTAGAACATCGTCGATGGATTGGTGGGATCGAGCTTCAGGCGTTCGCCGATGGCCCGGCCGCCTTCATTGCCACCCACCGGGAAAGGCAGGTCGTAGTGCGTCCACGTGGCGCCGCGGTTGCTGGAGGCATAGATACGGCCGTTTGCCGGGTTGCCGCCGCCATCCTTCGTATACATGCCGGTGACCAGGTACACGCGCTGGTCGTTGGTCGGATCGAGGCCGATGCTTTCGACGCCATGGTACCGGCTCTCGCCCGCGGTGAAACCGATACCGTCGGTGATGGGCGTCCACGACCCGTTGGAATTATTCCAGCGGTAGGCGCCGCCGATGTCGGTGCGAGCGTACATGAGGCCCGCGGTCGTCGGATGGTAGGTGAGGCCGGTGACGTAGCCGCCGCCGGCCCATTTCACGCTTGTATAGCTGGTGGCCGCCGGGCCGCCCATGGCGACGCGGTTGCCCGGCGCGGCGCTGACCGCGGCGCCGCTGTCGCCGCCGCCGCTGCAGCCGGCCAGCATGCCGACCAGAAGACCGGCCAACAGGGTGGGGACGACGAGCTTGACGTTGTATGTCGGTTTCAAATTGTGCTCCTCCAGAAATGGATAATAGTTTGAATTCGCCGGTATGGCGGGCAGCGCTGCGACGCTGGCCCGCCGCCGCGCCGGACATGGTCCGGCGCGGTGAAACGGAGGCGGCGCCTTGACCGGCGCAAGGCGCGCTTCCTGTTGCTCGGGGAAATTGCCGGACTGATTCGCCATTGGGATCCCCAGTATAGGAAGTGCGGATTGTTCAAAATTTGTGAAAATCACCAGTGGTATTAACGATTTAACTCAAGCGTTGTAGTGCAACCGCGCGTGGCTTCGTTCCGTGATTTGTTTGACATATATCAAAGACGCTCGCGCGCCCGCGGCGTTGCATGTCGCCGGCGCGCGCGGACCGGCGCCTGTTTGCGCGAGCCCTGCCGGACCGGCTATCTTGATAAGTTTTCCTTAAGCAATGCATGAGAGAGTGGCCGCACCTATTTCAAAGGTGGGCCATGCCGACTTTCCAAACCGCGCTGCGAGGCGCCGCGCTGTGGGCGATCCGCGCTTATCAGCGCTACCTGTCGCCGTACAAGGGGTTTTCGTGCGCCTTCCGCACACACACGGGACGGGACAGCTGTTCCGCCTATGGCCACAGGGTGATCGCGCGGCACGGCGTGTGGCGCGGGCTGGCGCTCCTGGACCGCAGGCTGTGCGCCTGCGGCTTGACGCATCGGTTGCACGCGCAGCCGGCCCCGCAGAGCAGGCATGGCGCGTTCCGGCATCAGGCGGGGTTCTGCGACGCGCCTTGCGACCTGCCGTGCGACGGTCCCTGCGACCTTCCCGGAGGCGGCAAGCGGGCGGTCGGCGGCGCCGGGGAGTGCGCGTGCGACGTGCTGTCCAACTGCGGCTGCGACATCTTCGATAAGTGGCGCGAAAAACGCAGGCGCCGCCGCCGCGACGGCAAATAAAAAACGCCACCTTCATTCGAGGTGGCGTCCTGGCCCCGCTTATTTCTTCAGCGTCCGTTCAAACAGCTGGTAGATGCGGCGGTACTGGTCGTACCAGCTCTCCGGCTGCAGGTAGGCGTGGCGCTCCAGCGGGTAGCTGGCCAGTTCCCAGTTGTCCTTCCTCAGTTCGATGAGGCGTTGCGCCATGCGCACCGAGTCCTGGTAGAACACGTTGTCGTCCACCATGCCGTGCGCGATCAGCAGGTGGCCTTGCAACTTGTCCGCGTATTCGATCGGCGACGATTTCCGGTAGGCCCGCGGGTCCAGCTCCGGCGTGTTCAGGATGTTGGAGGTGTACTCGTGGTTGTAGGTGGTCCAGTCGGTCACGGGACGCAGCGCGGCGCCGGACTTGAACAGCGCCGGCTCGCGCAGCATGGCCATGAAGGTCATGAAGCCGCCGTAGCTGCCGCCGTAGATGCCGACCTTGTCGATGTCGCCCTGGTGGTTGGCGGCCATCCAGTTGGCGCCGTCGACGTAGTCCTCCAGCTCGGGATGCCCCATTTGCCGGTAGATGGCCGTGCGCCAGTCGCGGCCATAGCCCTTGGACGCGCGGTAGTCCATGTCCAGCACGATGTAGCCTTTTTCCACCAGCAGGTTGTGGAACATCTGCTCGCGGAAGTAGTTCGAGTAGCGCTTCGTGGCGTTCTGCAGGTAGCCGGCGCCGTGCACGAACAACACCACCGGGTACTTCCTGCCCGCCTCCAGCGTGGCCGGGCGGTACAGCTTGGACCAGATCGGGCCCGCGCCGTGCGTGGACGGCACCGCCACCAGTTGCGGTTGCACCCACTGGCGCGCCTTGAATTCGGGCGTGCGGGTGTCGGTCAGCTTGACGGCCGCGCCGCCGGCGGCGGGGACGGTGGCGATCTGCGCCGGCAGGTAGGCGGACGAGTAGTGCACCAGCAGCTTGCGCTCGTCCGGCGACACGCTGAACTGTTCGACGCCGCCGTCGAGCGCGGTCACCTCGCGCACCGACCCGTCCCGGGCATCGACGGCGCACACCTCGTAGGCGCCCGGCGTCTTGCGGTTGCACAGCAGGTGGGCCACCGATCCGTCGGCCGACCAGCGCACATTGGTCGCCTCCCAGGCTCCCTGGGTGAGCGCGCGCCGCCTGCCGTCCGCGCCCAGCGTGTACAGGTGCGCGTAGCCGCTTTCCTCGGACAGGAACCACAGCGTGGCGTGGTCCGGCAGCCAGCCGAACTGGTTGTAGCTGTTGTTGATCCAGGCCGTGTCGCTGACGCGGTGCAGCGGCTTGAGCCCGCCGTCCGCCAGGTCGACGGCGGCGATCCAGCGGTCCTTGTTGTCCACCGCGCGCAGCATCACGGCCACGCGCGCGCCGTCGCCGCTCCAGACCATGCCGCCGCCGCTTTCGTCGTCCAGGCGCACGGCGCGGTTGCCCTTCAGCGCGGGCAGCTTCTGTTCCTCGCGCAGCGCCGCCAGCGGATCGGCGCCGACGCCGGGCAGCGCGTCGTAGGAGACCGGCGTGACCTTGCGCGTCCGCAGGTCCACCAGGTGCAGCGACTGCTGCTTCGGCGTGTCGCGGCCGACGCGGGTGCGCTCGTCGTCGCTTTCCTCGTAGCCCGATTCGGTCACGTAGCGCGGCATCTTGCTCGCGCGGCCCTTGTCGCCCTTGGGCGAGGTCGCCACCAGCAGGTAGCGGCCGTCCGGCGACAGCGCGCTGCCGTCGATGCCCTCCTTGTCGCCCAGGTAGACGGCCTGCGGCGCGCGCGTGGCGTCGGCCCGGCGTTCCTGCTCGGCGCGCTCGCGCAGCGCGTCGCGCTCGTCCTTCTGGCGCTGGAGGGTGGCGATCAGGCGCAGTTGCATGTCGCGCAGGGCCGTCTCGGACTGCCCCGCCTCGGGCGGCGCGGCCGGGTCCCTGGCCGCGCGCGGCAGCGCCACCGGCGCCACCATGCGCTCGGCGCGGTTCCAGCTGTACCAGTCGGCGCCGGCGCGGAACTGCACGGCGCGGCCGTCGGCCGAGTACTGGGCGGCGGCCGGCGACGGCGACATGCCGCGCGTGATCTGCGCCAGCGCGCCCGATTTCAGGTCGCGCTCGAACAGGTCGCCGTTGCGGAACACGATGGCGCGGGAGCGGTCGCGGTGGTAGACGACGGTGGCCGAGTCCAGGCCGGCCAGTTCGGCGTCGCCCACCAGCCGCGGCGCGGCGGCGGTGTCGACCTGGAAGGTGTCGCGCAGCGGCGAGCCGGCGCGCTTCTGCCTGTAATACACCCGCTTGCCGTCCCAGTTCCACCAGGCGGTTTCCACGGGCGTGCCTATCCAGTCCGGGTGGGACATGGCCTGGTCCAGCGTGATGGGGGTTTGCGCGGCGGCCGGGATGGCCGTCGCCGCGCACAATGCCGCGCACAGCGCGGAAAGAGCTATAGATCGCATCGGTAAATGTCGTTGAAGAGGGGGGAGGAGGGTAATCCGGACCTGAAACACGAAGGCGCATTCTAGCTGAAGTGCATTGCGGAAATTGTATAAGCATGTAACAGGAATACCCGGGAACAACCCGTACCTATGGGCTTGCAAGCCGCGCGCAGCCTGTACTACGGGGCTCCGTGGCCTTATTGCGAATGTTGCCAATAGTGTATAAGCTGATCCGGGTCAACTTCGGCATGGGGCGGCGCGCTTCGCATTGCATCCCGCCAGTCACCTGCCCGACTCTCGTGGAGGCGTAACGATGACCCAGAAAGTGCAGCGTGTGATCGCCTTGCTGCTGCTGTGCGCGGGCCTCGCCGCCCTGGCGGCCTACCTGTGGCACGGCCGCGCGGACGGGAACGCCGCCGCCGCGCCGGAAACGGTGATCCTGGCCACCAACACCAGCTATGTCGGCATGTGCCCCATCATCGCGGCGCAGCAGCAGGGCTACTTCCTGCGCGCCGGCATCGCGGCGCAGATCCAGAACCACAACAGCGGCAAGTCCGCGCTGGAGGCGGCGCTGCAGGGCCGCGCCCACCTGGGCACCGTGGCCGACATCCCCATCATGTTCGCGGTGCTGGACAAGGTGCCGGTGTCGGTGGTGGCCACCTTCTTCCGCGCCGAGCGCGACCACGGCATCGTCGGCCGGCGCGACCGCGGCGTCACCGGCCCGGGCTCGCTGAAGGGCAAGCGCATCGGCGTCACGCTGGGCACCTCGGCGCACTTCGTGCTGAACGCGGTGCTCAACCGCCAGCTGCTGTCGGCGCGCGACGTCACCCTGCACAACCTGAAGGCCGAGGAGTTCGCAGGCGCGCTGCAGCGCGGCGACGTGGACGCGGTCTCCAGCTGGGAGCCCTTCCTGGACGGCCTGGCCACCCAGCTGGGCAGCAACGCCACCGTGTTCTACGCCGAGGACCTGTACGAGATCCCCTACAACATCGCCGGCAGCAGGGAGTACGTGGTGAGCCACCCGGAGACCATCAAGAAGGTGCTGCGCGCGGTGGTGGAAGGCGCGCGCTACTGCCGCGAGGAGCCGGCGGCGGCGCAGGCCATGACGGCGGCGGTGATGAAGTCGACCGCCACCAAGTGGCGCGAGCTGTGGCCCAGCTACCGCTTCAGCGTCGGCCTGGACCAGGCGTTGCTGCTGGCGCTGGAGGAGGAGGCGCGCTGGGCGATGTCGAACCAGCTGGTGGCCACCGTGCCGATGCCGAACTACCTGGGCGCCATCGACCTGCAGCCGCTGAAGGCCGTGGCGCCGGCGGCGGTGACGGTCATCCATTAGGGGGATGCATGCGCCTGGCGACCCGCTTCAAGCTGATGGCCTTGTTCTCGGCGGCGATCGTGGCGCTGATCGTCCTGGTGTTGCTGTCGACCTCGCAGCGGGTGCAGCGCGAGCTGGTGAAGAACGAGACGGCGGGAGAGGTGCTGAACGCGGTCACCGCGCTGCGCTACCTGACGCAGGAATACGTGCTGCGCCACGAGGAGCGCTCCGAGGCGCAGTGGCAGCTGCGCAGCGCGTCGCTGGCCAAGCTGCTGGGCGAAACCGAGGCCTTCGGCGAGCGCGAGGAGATGCAGATCCTGGCCGGCCTGCGGCGCACCCACGCCAGCCTGGACAAGCTGTTCGACGTGCTGGTGGCGCAGCAGGCCAAGGGCCAGCAGGGCGCGCCCGAGCGCGCCGTGGCCGTCGAATTCGAGTCGCGCCTGTCCGGCCAGATCGCCAACAAGGTGCAGCTGATGATCGTCGACGCGCTGCGGCTGTCCGAGTTGAGCCGCAGGGAGCTGCTGGCGGCGCAGCAGCGCGCCAGCGTCGCGGTGGTGCTGTTCGGCGTGCTGGTGATGCTGGTGGTGCTGGGCACCGCGCTGGCCGGTTTCCGCAGCGTGGCGCGGCCGCTGCTGCGCCTGCGCGAGGGCACCGCCCTGGTGGGCGCGGGCAACCTCGATTTCCGCCTCAACCTGACCGCGCGCGACGAGATCGGCGACCTGGCGCGCGCCTTCGACGGCATGACGCGCACCCTGCAGCAGACCACCGTCTCGCGCGACACGCTGGCCGGCGCCAACGCCGCGCTGCAATCGGAAATGGCGCAGCGCGCGCAGGCCGAGGCGCGCACGCTGGCGCAGCTGGGCCGGCTCAACCTGCTGCACCAGATCACCCGCTCGGTGGGCGAGCGGCAGGACCTGCGCAGCATCTTCCAGGTGGTGGTGCGCAGCCTGGAGGACCAGTTGCCGATCGACTTCGGCTGCATCTGCCTGTACGACCGCGGCAACGAGCGCCTGGTGGTGAGCTGCGTCGGGCTGCACAGCGCCGCGCTGGCGCTGGAGTTCCCGCTGCTCGAGCGCACCCACATCCCGATCGACGCCAACGGCCTGGGGCGCTGCGTGCAGGGCCACCTGGTGTACGAGGGCGACATCGGCGAGGTCGACTTCCCGCTGCCGAAGCGGCTGGCGCGCGGCGGGCTGCGCGCGCTGGTGCTGGCGCCGCTGCTGGTGGAAAGCCACGTGTTCGGCGTGCTGGTGGCGGCGCGCACCGCGCCGGAGAGCTTCAGCAGCGGCGAGTGCGAATTCCTGCGCCAGCTCAGCGAGCACGTGGCGCTGGCCGCCAACCAGAGCGAACTGTACGCCGCGCTGCAGCGCGCCTACGACGAGATGCGCCAGACCCAGCAGGCGGCGCTGCAGCAGGAGCGCCTGCGCGCGCTGGGCCAGATGGCCAGCGGCATCGCGCACGACATCAACAACGCCATCTCGCCGGTGGTGCTGTACACCGAATCGCTGCTGGAAACGGAGGCCGGGCTCAGCGCCAAGGCGCGCACCAACCTGGAGGTGATCAAGCGCGCCATCGACGACGTGGCCGCCACCGTGGCGCGCATGCGCGAGTTCTACCGCGCGCGCGAGCCGCAGGCCAGCCAGGCGCCGGTGGACCTGAACCGCCTGATGCAGCAGGTGGCCGACCTCACGCGCGCGCGCTGGAACGACCTGCCGCAGCAGCGCGGCGTGACGATACGGCTGGCGATGGAACCGTTGCCGGACTTGCCGGCCGTGATGGGCATGGAGGGCGAGATCCGCGAGGCGCTCACCAACCTGGTGTTCAACGCGGTGGACGCGATGCCCGAGGGCGGCCAGCTGACCATGCGCACGCGGCTGATGGAGGGCGCCGCGCGCCGCGCCTGCGTCGAGGTGGCCGACAGCGGCGTCGGCATGGACGAGGACACCCGGCGCCGCTGCCTGGAACCCTTCTTCACCACCAAGGGCGAGCGCGGCACGGGCCTGGGCCTGGCCATGGTGTACGGCATGGTGGAGCGGCACGGGGCCGGCATCGAGATCCTGTCCACGCCCGGCAAGGGCACCACCATGCGGGTCGGCTTCGACGTGCCGGCCTCGCCCGAGCAGGGCGCGCCGCAGGCGCCGGTGCTGGCGCTGCGGCGCAGCGTGCGCATTCTGGCGGTGGACGACGACCCGCTGGTGCTCAAGTCGCTGCGCGACATCCTGGAGCAGGACGGCCACCGGGTGGTGGCGGCCGACGGCGGCCAGGCCGGCATCGACTCCTTCCGCGCGGCGCACACCCGCGGCGAGCCGTACGAACTGGTGATCACCGACCTGGGCATGCCCTACGTGGACGGGCGCCGGGTGGCGCAGTCCGTGAAGCAGCTCTCGCCCTCGACGCCGGTGATCCTGCTGACCGGCTGGGGCCAGCGCATCGTGGCCGAGGGCGACATGCCGGTGCACGTGGACCGCGTGCTGGGCAAGCCGCCCAAGCTGCGCGAGCTGCGCGAGGCGCTGGCCGCCTGTTGCGAAGAGGAGGCTTGAATGGGGTCGCGCATCCTGATCGTGGACGATGAAGTGGCGCACATGCGCGCGCTGTGCGACACGCTGGGCGCGCACGGCTACGACACCGTGGGCTGCGCCTCCGGCGCCGAGGCCATGCAGGCGCTGCAGGCGTGGCAGGCGCTGCAAGCGATGCAGGCGCGCGAGCCGGACCCGAGCCAGGGCGGCCGCTTCCAGCTGCTGCTGGCCGACCTGATGATGCCCGGGCTGGACGGCATCGGCCTGGTGCAGGCCGCGCGCGCCATCGACGCCGACCTGGCCTGCATCATCATGACCGGCGAGGGCACCATCTCCTCGGCGGTGCAGGCCATGCAGGTGGGCGCGCTGGACTACATCCTCAAGCCGTTCAAGATCTCGGCCATCCTGCCCATCCTGGTGCGCGCGCTGGAGACGCGCAACCTGCGCATCCAGAACGAGCTGCTGGAGCGGCGCCTGCGCGAGCACGCGGTGCAGCTGGTGCGCATGAACGAGGAGCTGCGCGTGGCGCGCATGCAGGCCGACCGCGCCAACCAGGCCAAGTCGGCCTTCCTGTCCAACATGAGCCACGAGCTGCGCACGCCGCTCAACGCCATCCTCGGCTTCGCGCAGATCCTCACCTCGGAAAAGCTGGTCTCCACGCCGGCGCAGAAAAAGCAGTTCGCCAACAACATCCTGCTCGGCGCGCGCCACCTGCTCAAGCTGACCAACGACCTGCTGGACCTGGCGAAAATCGAGTCCGGCGCGCTGTCGCTGGACCTGGAGCGGATGGCGCTGGCGCCGGTGCTGCAGGAATGCCGCACCCTGGTCGATCCGCAGGCGCGCCTGCGCGGCATCGACCTGCGCGTGGCGGTGCCGGAACTGGCCTGGGTCACCGCCGACCGCATGCGGCTCAAGCAGGTGCTGATCAACCTGATGTCCAACGCCATCAAGTACAACCGCGAATTCGGCTGCGTCACCGTGCATTGCGGCGCCGCCAGCGGCGAGCAGCTGCGCATCTCGGTGCAGGACACCGGCCCGGGCCTGAACGACGAGCAGGTGGCCTCGCTGTTCCAGCCCTTCAACCGGCTGGGGCAGGAGGGCGGCACGCAGGAGGGCAGCGGGCTGGGGCTGGTGCTGACCAGGCACCTGGTGGAGAAGATGGCGGGGGAGATGGGCGTGGTCAGCACGGTGGGGATGGGCAGCACGTTCTGGATAGCGCTACCCGGCTGCGCGGGCATCGACGTGGTGTGCACCGCCTGAGCGGGGTGTCCCCGCCACCGCCGCCGAACGTTGGCCGCCGCCGCATCCGCCCCAAGCCGCCCTCGCCAACTTGGCTGTGTTTATGTACAGTATAATTGGCAAACACACCATCGTTCAGGCATCACCGTGGCTCCGACATCCCAGCAAGGTTTTATTCTCACCCGCCATTGGCGCGACACCCGGAATGGAACGGAAATCGAATTCTGGCTGGCGACCGACGACGGCCCGAGAAAAGTCCGGCTGACATCGCAGACATCCGTCGCGTTCGCCGAGGCCGGCCTGCGCCCCGCCATCGAGGCGCAACTGTCCGGCGCGCCCGGCATCGAGCTGCGCGACCTGCCCCTCAAGACCTTCGACAACGAACCCGTCGTCGGCGTCTATTCCTCCCAGTACAAGCAGCTCACCGCGCTGGAACGCGGCCTGCGCGAGCACGGCATCAAGCTGTACGAGGCCGACATCCGCCCGCCGGAGCGGTATCTGATGGAGCGCTTCATCACCGCCTCGGTGCAGGTCGATGGCGGCGCCGTGAACGGCGCCGCCATCACCGACTGCAAGCTCAAACCGGCGCCCGATTATCGTCCCGCGCTGCGGATGGTGTCGCTGGACATCGAGACCAGCGCCTTCGAGGACCTGTATTCCATCGCCCTGGAGGGCTGTGGCCAGCGCCAGGTGTACATGCTGGGACGTGCGCCCGAGGGGACCGCCGCGGACCCCGGCTTCGACCTCGAATACTGCGCCACGCCGCGGCAACTGATCGAAAAGCTCAACGCCTGGTTCCACACCCACGACCCGGACGTGATCGTCGGCTGGAGCCTGGTGCAGTTCGACCTGCGCGTGCTGCAGAAGAACGCCGACAAGCACAAGGTCCCGCTGCTGCTGGGCCGCGAGGGCAAGACGGTGGACTGGCGCACCCACCAGGCGCGCGACGGCTACGTGTTCGCCTCCATCGCCGGCCGCGTCGCCATCGACGGCATCGAGGCGCTGCGCTCGGCCTCGTGGACCTTCCCGTCCTTCAGCCTGGAGAACGTGTCGCAGACCATGCTGGGGGAGGGCAAGGACATCGGCGACGCCTACGACAAGATGGCCGAGATCGAGCGCCGCTTCCGCGAGGACAAGCCGGCGCTGGCGCACTACAACCTGAAGGACTGCGAACTGGTCACCCGCATCTTCGACAAGGCCAGGCTGATGGACTTCATCGTCGAACGCGCCAACGTGACGGGCCTGCAGGCCGACCAGTTCGGCGGCTCCATCGCCGCCTTCAGCCACCACTACCTGCCGCGCATGCACCGCGAAGGCTACGTCGCGCCCAGCGTCGGCGACGTTTCCGGCAGCTCGTCCCCCGGCGGCTTCGTGATGGACTCCAAGCCCGGGCTGTACGACTCCGTGGTCGTGCTGGACTACAAAAGCCTGTACCCTTCCATCATCCGCACCTTCCTGGTCGATCCGGTCGGCCTGGTGGTCGGCCAGGCGGAGCGGGACCCGGAGGCCGTCGTCCCCGGCATGCGCGGCGCCGTGTTTTCGCGCGCGAAGCACTGCCTGCCCGCGATCACCACGCAACTGTGGGAGGGCCGGGACGCCGCCAAGCGCCAGAAGAACGAGCCCCTGTCGCAGGCCCTGAAGCTGCTGATGAATTCCTTCTGCGGCGTGCTCGGTTCGCCCGACTGCCGCTTCTTCAATCCGCAACTGGTGTCCTCCGTGACGCTGCGCGGCCACGAGATGATGAAGCTCACGCGCGTGCTGGTGGAGGAGGAGGGCTACGACGTGATCTACGGCGACACCGACTCCATCTTCATCTGGCTGCGCAAGGAATACGCGAACGACGCCGCGCTGGCCATCGGGCAGGGGCTGGCCGACAAGATCAACGCGTGGTGGAGGAAGACGCTGCGGGAGCAGCTGGGACTGGAGAGCCATCTCGAGATCGAATTCGACACCCACTTCCAGCGCTTCTTCATGCCGACCATACGCGGCACCGACATGGGCAGCAAGAAGCGCTACGCCGGCCTGACCGTCAACGGCAAGGGGGAGGAGGAGGTCATCTACCGCGGGCTGGAGGTCGCGCGCAGCGACTGGACGCCGCTGGCCCAGCAATTCCAGCGCGGCCTGTTCCTGCGCATCTTCAAGGCCGAGCCCTACGAGGAGTACGTGCGCGACTACGCGCGCAAGACGGCGGCCGGCGAGTTCGACGAATTGCTGGTCTACCGCAAGCGCCTAAGGCAGCGGCTGGAGGACTACCAGGTGAACGCGCCGCCGCAGGCGCGGGCGGCGCGGCTGGCCGACGAATTCAACAAGTCGCTGCGGCGGCCGTTGCGCTACCAGAACGGCGGATGGATCAGCTACGTGATGACGACGAGCGGGCCGGAGCCGCTGGAAGCGCTGCGTTCGACCATCGACTACGAACACTATCTGTCCAAACAGCTGCAGCCGATCGCCGACTCCATCCTGCTGCCGATGCACGACAGCTTCGCCAACCTGACCACCGCGCAGGGCAATCTGTTCTGACTTTAATCCGCGCCGCCGTGGCCGGCGGCGCGTTTCACCTTAGTCGGCCAGCGCGGCCTTTTGTTCGGCGGTCAGGCGTTTGGCGGTCACGACCACGGTTTGGATAGCGCTAACTTTGGCGACGGCAACAGTGGCTTTTGGAGCGATCAGCTTGGGCACGGCGGCGGTTGCGGCGGCGGTCGCGCCGATCAGGACCAGGGCTCCGACGAAAATGAATTCCATGGATTTGCTGATGTTCATGCTTTTCTCCTTTAAAAGTGTTCTTTCCTTGAGCACATTATGCGTAGGGGAGAAATATAAGGCCAATTTTAAATTTCGATTTCATATATTCACAAACAATATGATGATCCTTAATTTTTTAATGGCCGTTATTGCTTTGGTGAATCACATTGCGGAATTATGTGGTGGAGACGAATTTCTGCATGATGTCAGCGGATACTTATGGAAACTTATTTTTTGATTTATAAGTTAGTGAACCGCCGCGAGCGCCTGAAAACACCGCTATTGCCGGGCCTCGATTCCATACAGGCGCATCTTGCGGTACAGGGTCTGGCGCGAAATGCCGATGTGGAGCGCGGCGGCGGAAATATTGCCCCTGGTGGCGCGCAACGCGCCACGAATGAAGTCTAGCTCGTTGCGCTTGATGTGCGACAGCGATACGGGCTCGTCAACGGCGGGCCGCGCCGCCGGCCGCATACCGCCCGTGATTTCCTCGGGGAGGTGGCACGGCTCGATACAGCCGCCGTCCTCGGCATACATGGACGCGATGCGCAGCACATGTCGCAGCTGGCGGATGTTGCCCGGCCATGCATACCCCAGCAAGGTCCGCATGGCCAGCCCGGATATCCGCGGCAGTTCGAGTCCCGCGTTCGCCTCGCGCAGCATTTGCAGTATCAGCGCGTCGATGTCGCCGCGCTCGCGCAGCGCGGGCAAGCGGACGTGCAGGCCGTTGATACGGTAAAGCAGGTCTTCGCGGAAGCCGCCGGCGGCGACCAGCCGGGGCAGGTCGCGGTGGGTGGCGCAGATCACCGCGATATCGATGCCGGTGGCCTTGCTGGCGCCGAGGCGGGTGATGCTGCGTTCCTGCAGCACGCGCAGCAAGCGGCCCTGGAGTTCGTGCGGCATGTCGCCGATCTCGTCGAGGAACAGCGTGCCGCCGTTGGCCTGCTCCATCTTGCCGGCCGCGCCGCCGCTGCGCCCGCCGGTGAAAGCGCCTTCCACGTAGCCGAAGAATTCGGATTCGATCAGGCTGGCCGGAATCGCCGAACAATTGATCGCGACGAAGGGTCCGAGGGCGCGCGGTCCGCCGTCGTGCATCAGGCGCGCGGCGACTTCCTTGCCGGTGCCCGTTTCGCCGGTCAGCAAGACCGGGATGTCGCGGGCATAGGCGCGCCGCGCGTGCCGCAACATTTCCTCCACCCGCGCGTCCCGCTGCGTCACGCCGGCCAGCGGTCCGGCCGCGAGGTCCGCGCCGGGCGCGCTTTTCACCCCGCGCAGCGCCTCGCGCCTGACTTCGCCCCCAAGCCCGATCCGGGCATGCAGGGCCAGACCGCCCGTGCCGCGCAACTGCACGGGGGCCTGCCGCGCCGCGCGCAGCCGGTCCATCGTCCGGTGGAATGGCGCGTCGAACAGCGTCTCGAACGCGATTTTCCCGCCCCTGGCGTCCACCAGCGCCAATAGATGGCGCGCGGTCTGGTTCAAGCCGAGCACGCAGCCGTCTTCCGACAATGCCAGCAAGCCCTCGAGCGGCGTGCCCAGCATGTCCGAGCGCGGATGAATGCGGATGAGGATGGCGTTCCGGATGTCGTACATCAAGCGGTTCTCGATGGCGCGCGCGGCCAGGGCCAGCCCTTCCATGGCGGCGCCCGCGTCGCTGTGGCTCAGGCTGCTGGCGTCGAGCGCGCCGACCAGTTCCCCGGCCGGATCGAACACCGGCACGGCGACGCAGACCAGGTCCTTCGCCTCCTGCAGGTAATGCTCGCAGCCGCTCACCACCACCGGCTTGCGTTCCGCGATCGCGCAGCCGGGCCCGTTGGTGCCGACCGCGATTTCGCTGAGCGAAACCCCGGTCCGCAAGACCTGTTCCAGGCGCGACGACGCGCCGGGTGACTTGCCGAAGGTGGAGACGATGGTGCCTTCCTCGTCGAGGCAGGCCAGCATCCAGCCGGCGCCGCCTATGCTGTGCTGGAGCGCGGCCAGTTCCGGCGCCGCGAAGCCGGCCAGCCGCTGGTTGCGCTCGCGCACGCGCCGCTGCAGGGCCTTGCTGACTTCGTTGAGCAGCAGCGAATCGGAGGGCGAGATGCCATAGCGGCGCGACCTGTCCCATGAATTCCTGACGATCTCGGGCAAACGCTGGCGCGGGTCTATGCGTGGCTGATCCGGATTGATCATGGTTGTCTCCTTTTTTATCCGTGTCTTGTTGTATCAGACGCGGCGCGGCGCAACTGTCGCCGGGACGACAAAGCCCGGGCGCCGCGTGTCCACTTTCTGGACAGCGTGACGCCGGCCACTGGCGCGTAACGTGACGCGGGACGCCGTTCGGCGCGACCTGGCAATCGCGCCAAGTTCCTCATTTCAATGGCTTTTCTCCCGCAAGTGGCGGCTTGCCCGGGCGTGGCACGCGCATTGCGGTACGGAGTGAGGGCGGCCGCGGAGGCCGTTCACAAAATAATCAATGGAGAAGAGGAGAGTTGCATGAAGCAGACAGAGTTCAGGAAGGGCAAGACGTATCCGCTGCGCGCTTGCGCAAGCCCGCATGCCGGCGCGGTGCTGGCCACGCTGGCCGCGCTCGCCGGCGGCCCGGCGGCGGCGATCGATGTGGACGCGGGCGACTACACCGCGCTGCCGGTGGGCAGCAAGCTCGCGCTGGTCTACTACCAGCGCGCGGAGCGGGACAAGCTGTATGGCAAGGGCGCCCGCGTGCCGCTCGACGCGGGACTGGATTCCGATGTCGGCATCGCACGCGGCGTGCACTTCATGGACATCGGCGGCTATATCGTCGATCCGCAATTCCTGCTGCCCTTCGGCAGGCTGAAGGCGAAGGATGGCACCGGCTTCCTGGGCGACACGGGCGGCACCGGCGACCTCATGCTCGCCGCGACGGTGTGGCTGGTCAACCGGAAGGAGGGCAACACCTATTTCGGCGTCACGCCTTTCCTGATCCTGCCGACCGGCCAGTACGACCGCAACAGGGCGCTCAACCTGGGCCAGAACCGCGCCAGGTTCACGCTGCAGGCCGGCTACATCACCGCGCTGACGACGTCGCTGTCGCTCGACGTCGTCGGCGACTTCACCGTGTACGGGCGCAACACCGAATTCGGCGCGGCGGGCGCCACCCTCGAGCAGAAGACCGGTTACGGCGCGCAGGCGCACCTGCGCTATCACGTGGCGCCGGGCTTCGATCTGCGCGGCGGCGTGTTCAGGACCATCACCGGCGAGACCAGCGTCAACGGGGCCCGCCAGGGGGACCGCGGCGACACCACCAAATTCAATATCGGCGCCTCGTATTTCGTCCGGCCGGCAACCCAACTGCTGGCCACCTACGGGCGTGACGTGTCGGTGCGCGACGGATTCAAGGAGGGCAATCGCCTCAACCTGCGCCTGTTGCAAGTCTACTGAACCCTTAGCCCCCAAGGAAACGATATGAAGCAAATGATTTTCGCGGCGGCGATGTCGCTGCAATTCGCCGCCCCGTCCGCGCATGCGGCGAACGGCGACGTGGCGGTCTATGGCCTCGACCAGGGCCAACGCCGCCATAGCGCGCTCAAGCAGATCAACACCGGCAACGTGAAGCGCATGGTCCCGGTGTGGAACCTGAGCCTGGCCAGCAACCACGCGCAGTCGCAGCAACCGCTGGTGATCGACGGCGTCATGTACCTGCCGACGGCCGACGCCACGCTGGCGGTCGACGCGCTCAGCGGCCGCCAGCTCTGGAAGACCTCGCTCAACTACGCGCCGGACGTGTTCGGCGTGGTCTGCTGCGGCATACTCAATCGCGGCCTGGCGGCGCACGGCGGCAAGCTGTTCCGGGGCACGCTCGACGCGCAGCTCACGGCGCTCGACATGCGGTCCGGCAAAGAGCTGTGGCGCGCCAAGCTGCAGGACTACAAGGAGGGCTACGCGGCGACCGGCGCGCCGCTGGTCGCCAATGGCGTCCTCATCAGCGGCATTTCGGGCGGCGAATACGGCACCCGCGGTTTCATCGCCGGCTTCGATCCGGACACCGGCAAGGAATTGTGGCGCCGCCATACGACCGCCGCGCCGGGCGAACCCGGCGGCGACAGCTGGCCGGGCGAGACCCACAAGCGCGGCGGCGGCCCGACCTGGCTGACCGGCACCTACGATCCGGAACTGGACCTGGTGTACTGGGGCGTCGGCAATGGCGGCCCGTGGAACGCCGCCTACCGCAAGGGCGACAACCTGTATATCGGCTCGGTGATCGCGGTGCGGCCGAAGACCGGCGAGGTGGTCTGGCATTACCAGTTCTCCCCGAACGATCCCTTCGACTACGACGGCACCAACGAACTCGTGATCGCCGACCTGCCGATGGACGGGACCAGGCGCAAGGTCGTCATGCAGGCCAACCGCAACGGCTACTTCTATGTGCTGGACCGCGCCACCGGCGAGCTGCTGCGGGCCAATCCCTTCATCGACAAGATCACCTGGGCCAAGGGCATCGACATGAAGACCGGCCGTCCGATCGATACCGACGACACGAAAAAGATCCGCGCGTCGCTGACCATGGAGCAGGCCATCGATGTCTGGCCGTCCGCGCTCGGCGGCAAGAACTGGTCGCCGATGTCGTACGACCCGTCGAGCCACCTGGTCTATGCCAACACGCTCAACATCGGCTTCCCGTACAAGACCGTGGACCCCGAATACAACAAGGGCGCCTTCTACCTCGGCATGGAATTCACGTCGCTGTCGTGGCCGGAGAACGGCAACCGCGGCTACCTGAAGGCGATCGACCCGGTCAGCGGCAAGACGCGCTGGCAGGTGCCCTCGGCGATACCCAATTTCGCCGGGGTGTTGACCACCGCCAGCGGCCTGCTGTTCACCGGCGCGATGACCGGCGAGTTCCTGGCCTATGACAGCAAGAGCGGCAGGAAGCTGTGGCAGTTCCAGACCGGCTCGGGCATCGTCGGCATGCCGATCACCTGGGAGCGCAACGGCCGCCAGTACGTGACCGTCACCAGCGGCGTCGGCGGCGTCTACACGCTGTTCAGCGGCGACGAGCGGCTCAAGAACATCCCCACCGGCGGCTCGGTGTGGACTTTCGCCCTGATGGACCAATGACGGGAATGCACATGCCCCAATCCCACTTCGCCCGTCTCGCGCGCGTTGTCGCCGTCGCCGTGCTGGCGTCGCTCTCGGCGGCCGCCGGCGCGGCGCCGCCGGCGGGCGACCAGATCCGCGGCGCGCGCGTCTACCGCCAGTTTTGCCAGCACTGCCACGGCCCCAACCTGGTCAATCCCGGCACCGTGTCCTTCGACCTGCGGCGCCTGCGGGCGGAGGATTACCCCCGCTTCAGCGAGTCGGTCATGAACGGCAAGGGCAACATGCCGCCGTGGAAGGCGACGCTGAAGGAAGGGGACCTGGACGCGCTCTGGGCCTACATCACGACCGCCCGCGGCGGTTGAATATCGCACCAATAACTTTGGAGACAGCTATGGATATGCCAGGTTTTCGCTCGATGGTCACATCTACATGGCCGGCTGGGCCACCAAGATCGAGGGCTCGACGGTGGACGTGTCGGTGCCGTACGCGATGCGGGGCGAGTTCTTCGCCTATACCCGCCGCGAAGCCGTCGGCGTGGTCGCGGCCATCGTGCCGTGGAACTTCCCCTTGCTGGTCGCGGCGTGGAAGCTCGTCCAGGATGCAGCGCTTGATACCGAGGATCAAGGCCGGCACCGTCTGGGTGAACTGCCACAGCATGCTCGATTCGTCGGTGCCCTTCGGCGGCTTCAAGCAGTCGGGCCTCGGCCGGGAAATGGGCCGGGCGTCGCTGGACGGCTATCTGGAATCGAAATCGGTGTTCAAGGCCGTCTAGGGCGACGACGAGTCGTTGGAGCTGGCGGTGGACGGCGGGCGCGGTGTAGGGATTTCCCTATGTCAGGATCGGGATGCGCTGATTCCTGAAACTTTTGCATCATGATAACTTTCATCCGCTGGCGATCGCGCCGATGGGCGATGTCACGCAGCAAACTCCGCGCCGGTTGAGCAGTCCGCGGCCGGATTTTTGACCGATAGACCAGGGAATATCATGGACGCCGTTCGAGGGGAAACCGGCCACCGCCATACGCGCTGCCGCGACCGACCGCATGCTGGCCTTGCGCAACCTTGCACAGTGCGATGAGCAATGCCGTCCATCCCGAGGCGGCGGACCGTCCCCGCCACACCATCCTGATCGCCGACGACCGCCCGAGCAACCTCGGCTTCGTGGTCGACCACCTGGAGTCGCTCGGCTACCGCGTGATCGTCGCGCAGGGCGGCGCCGAGGCGCTGCGCCGGATCGGATTCGCCCGGCCCGACCTGATCCTGCTCGACGCCATGATGCCGGACATGGACGGTTTCGAAGTGTGCCGGCAACTGAAGGCGCGCGGCGGCATGGACGACATCCCGGTGATCTTCATGACCGCGCTCAAGCAGACCGAGACCAAGCTGTCGGCGTTCGCGCTGGGGGCGGTCGACTATGTCACCAAGCCGCTGCAGGTGGACGAGGTGGCGGCCAGGGTCGGCACCCATCTGCAGCTGCGCGACGCGCGGCTGCGCCTCGAGGGGCAGACACGGCAGTTGCGGCGGGTGCGCCAGGAACTGCTCGGCGAGGCGGAACTGCGGACCGCCGAGCTGAAGGAGAGCAATCGCCGCCTGCAGTTCGAGCTGGCCGAACGCTACGCGGCCGAGCTGGCGCTGGACGCCAGCGCCCTGGGCTACCAGGAAATCTTCAACCACGTGTCGGACGCGCTGTACCTGATCGAGGCGGGCGAGGACGGCCAGTTCCATTGCGTCCAGGTCAACCCCGCCTTCGTCCGCCTGGTGGGCCTGCCGCACAGCGTCATCCTGGGCCAGCCCGTTTCCCGGCTGTTCGACGCCGCCGCCGGCGCGCGCCTGCACGCGGCTTGCCAGCGCTGCAGCGCCAGCGGCGAGGCGGTCGAGGAGGAGCTGGCGCTGGAACTGCCGGCCGGCCGCGGCATCCTGCAACTGACCATGGTGCGTTCCCGCGTGCCTAGCCGCGGCGGCGGCCGTCTGGTCGGCATCGGCCGCGACGTCACCCGCTTGCGCGACTACCAGTCGCAACTGGCCTTCCTGGCCCAGCGCGACCCGCTGACCGGTTTGCCGAACCGGCACAGCTTCCGCGACAGCCTGTCCCAGGCGCTGGCGCGCACCGCCGCCGGCGCCGGCGGCGTCGGCGTGCTGCTGCTCGGCCTCGACCACTTCCGCGACATCAACGACGGCCTGGGCCGCGCACGCGGCGACCGCGTGCTGGTGAGCTGCGCCGCGCTGCTGGAGCGGGCCATCGGCGGCACCGGCCTGCTGGCCCGCGTCGGCGGCGACCAGTTCGCCATACTGGTCGAATGGGCCGGCGGCGACGTCGGGCTCGGCCTGCTGGCGCGCCGCCTGCTGCGCCTGGTCGCCAAGCTGATCGACATCGACGGGTACGAGCTGGCGCTGGGCTGCAGCATCGGCGTCTGCAAGGCGCCGCAGGACGGCGACGACGCCGAGACGCTGTTGTGCAACGTGGAGACCGCGATGTACCGCGCCAAGGCCGAGGGGCGCAACCGCTGCCAGTACTTCACGGCCGAGATGAGCAGCAGCACCCGCCGCCGGGTCGAGATCGGCAATGCCTTGCGCTACGCCATCCGCAACGCGGAGCTGTCGCTGCACTACCAGCCGCGGGCCAGCCTGGACGGGGGCGGCATGGCCGGCATGGAGGCGCTGCTGCGCTGGGACGCCCGGCTGCTGGGGCGGATCGCGCCGTCCGAGTTCATTCCGCTGGCCGAGCAGAACGGCCTGATACTGCGCATCGGCCAATGGGTGCTGAACCAGGCGTGCCGCCAGGCGCAGGCGTGGCGGCAGCGGCTCGGCGTCGCGCTGCCGATCGCGGTCAACCTGTCGGCGCGCCAATTCCACGACGCCGACCTGGTGCGCGCCGTCGAGGCCGCGCTGCAGGCCAGCGGCCTGCCGCCGCGGCTGCTGGAACTGGAGCTGACCGAGAGCATGCTGATGCACGACGCCAAGCGCACCGCGCGCACGCTGGCCGCGCTCAAGGCCATCGGCGTGCGGCTGGCGGTCGACGACTTCGGCACCGGCTATTCCTCGCTGAGCTACCTGAAAAGCTTTCCGCTCGATTATCTGAAGATAGACCGCTCCTTCGTCAGCGGCCTGCCGGAAGACCGCAACGACGGCGCCATCGTGCGCGCCATCATCGCCATGGCGCACACGCTGGGCCTGAAGGTGATCGCGGAGGGCGTCGAGACGGCCGGCCAGCTGGACTTCCTGCGGGCCCAGCGCTGCGACGAGGTGCAGGGCTATTTCTTCAGCCGTCCACTGCCGGCGCCGGAAATGGAGGCCTGGCTGTCCCGGCCCGAGGCCGAGCGTTCGGGAATGATCCCGCCGACGCCGGCCGGGGGGGAATGACGGCGTCTGTTGTAGCAATGGAACAGGGAAGGGGGCCGGTCCTGTTGTCTGGTAGCATGATACCCACAGTTCATTGGATTTTTTCCGGAAAGCCGTTCCCTTCATGATTCGAATTTTGATCGCCGACGACCACGCCATCGTGCGCGGCGGCCTGCTGCAGTTGTTCGGCCTGGCCGGCGACGTGACGGTGGTGGCCCAAGCCACCAATGGCGGACAGGTGATGGAGAGCCTGCGCGCCACGCCCTGCGACCTGGTGCTGCTCGACCTGTCCATGCCCGGCGCCAGCGGCGTCGAGCTGATCGCCCGCATCCGGGCCCACGCCCCCGCGCTACCCATCCTGGTGCTGAGCATGCACAACGAGGCGCTGGTGGTGCGCCGCGCGCTGAAGGCCGGCGCCAACGGCTACATGAGCAAGGACGGCGACCCCGAAACGCTGCTGCTGGCGGTGCGCAAGGTGGCCGCGGGCGGCCGCTACCTCGATCCCGGCGTGGCCGAACTGCTGGTGTTCGACGGCGACGCCGGGCGCGGCGCGCCGGCCCACGAGCAGTTGTCGAACCGCGAATTGAGCATTTTCCGGCTGTTTGTCGGCGGCAAGACGGTGAACCAGATCGCCGACGAGCTGGCGATCAGCAACAAGACCGTCAGCACCCACAAGGCGCGGCTGATGCAGAAGATGGGATTCCAGAGCAACGCGGACATGCTGCGCTATGGCATCGACCATGGGATGGGCCGGGGCTTGTAGCGCGCCCTGACCGGCAAGCTGGAGGGAACCATGACCATGTCGCCCGACCTGCGCGGCCGCACCATCCTGATCGTCGACGACGCGCCGGCCAACCTGGCGCTGGCGGTGTCCATGCTGGAGCGGCACGGCCTGCGGCTGGCGGTGGCGCAGAGCGGCGACGAGGCGCTGCGCCGGGTGGCCTTCGCGCCGCCCGACCTGATCCTGCTGGACGTGATGTTGCCCGGCATCGACGGCTTCGAGGTGTGCCGCCGCCTGAAGGACGGCGGCGGGCCGGCCGCCGCCGTGCCGGTGATCTTCATGACCGCGCTCGGCGGCACGGCCGACAAGGTGGCCGGCTTCCGCGCCGGCGCGGTCGACTACGTGACCAAGCCGCTGCAGGCCGAGGAGGTGCTGGCGCGGGTGACCACCCACTTGCGCCTGGCCGCGATGCAGGCCAGGCTGGCCAGCCAGAACGCGCTGCTGCTGGCCGAGAACCGGGAACGGCGCGAGGCCGAACGGGCGCTGCGGCAATACCGCGACGACCTGGAGCGGCAGGTGGCGGCGCGCACCGCCGAGCTGCGCGAACTGGGCGCGCACCGGGAAGGCGCGCGCGAGGAAGAGCGGCGGCGCATCGCCCGCGAACTGCACGACGAGCTGGGACAGGCGCTGACCGCGCTGCGCATGCAGGCGGCGCTGCTGCGGGTGCGCTTCGGCGCCGAGGTGCCCGGCTTGAACGAACAGGTGCGCAACATGACGGAGCTGGTCGACCGCGCCATCGGCGTGGTGCGCAACGTGGCCACCACGCTGCGGCCGACGGTGCTGGACTTGGGCATCGGTTCGGCGCTGGAATGGCTGGTGGACGAGTTCCAGAAGCACAGCGGCATCGACTGCCGCCTGACCCTGGCGCTCGAGGAGGAGGAACTGAACGAGGAGCAAGCCATCGCGGTGTTCCGCATCGTGCAGGAATCGCTGACCAATATCGCGCGCCACGCCGGCGCCAGCGAGGCTGTCGTCACGCTGCGCTGCGCGGCGCGCCAGTGCGCGGTGCAGGTGGACGACGACGGCCGCGGCTTCGACCCGGCGCGGGTGCCGCCGCATTCCTTCGGCCTGCTGGGCATGCGCGAGCGGGTGCTGAGCCTGGATGGACAAGTCACGGTGGACAGCCGGCCTGGCGGCCGCACGCGCATCGCCGCGACGCTGCCGCTGCCGCCCAAACCCAGCCTGTTTGAAATCGACTGACCATGGAACCGACCCACAATGAAATCACCTGACAAATCACTTGGCAAATCAGCTGGCAAATCAGCTGACAACAAGCGGCGCCACCTCGGATGGCTGGCGCTGGCGTGCGCCGCCGCCGCCGCGCAGGAAAGCCCGCCGGTGGTGGTGGTCGAAGGCAAGCGCGCCGGCCTGGCGGCGGCGCAGTGGATCAAACGCGACCGGCTCGCCATCGTGGACTCGGTGGCGGCCGACACCATCCAGGCCTTGCCCGACTTCAGCGTGACCGACGCCCTGCAGCGGGTGACCGGGGTGCAGATCGCGCGCGACCGGGGCGAGGGCGGCACTGTCGCGATCCGCGGCCTGACGCAGATGGAAACCACGCTCAACGGCCGCGAGGTGTTCACCGCCGGTGCCGGCCGCAACCTCGACTTCGCCGACGTGCCGGCCGAGATGGTGGCCGGCATCGACGTCTACAAGAGCGGCACGGCCGAGCAGATCGAAGGCGGCCTGGGCGGCGCCATCGACCTGCGCACCCGGCGCCCCTTCGATTTCGCCGGGCCCCGGCTGGCCGGCACCGCGCGCCTGGTGCGTGGCGGCTTGGCGGGGCACGCGCAGCCGCAGTGGTCGCTGCTGGCCAGCGACCGTTGGCGCGGCGCGGACGGCGCCGAGTTCGGCGCGCTGCTGAACCTGGCGCACCAGCGGCGCGCCTGGCGCGAGGACCAGAACAGCTTCGGCGCGCCGGTGCTGCGCGGCGACCTGGTGCCGGGCCGGCGGGTGGCGGTCGCCAGCGGCACCACCGAGTCGGCCAGCGCCGGCCGGCGCGAGCGCGACGCAGCCTCCGCCATGTTGCAGTGGCGCCCTACGCCCGGCGTGGAACTGTACGCCGAGGGCCGCTACGAGCGCTTCCTCACGCGCCAGGACTCCTACCAGATCACCCTCGACAGCGCGCCGGCCTTCGTGCCCGGCAGCGTGACGCTGTTTCCCGGCACCGCCGACGTCAGCGGCATCAGTTGGACGGGCGCGCCGGCCAGCATCCTCAGTTTCGCGCGCGACACGGTGGACCGCAATCATGGGCTGGCGCTGGGCGGCGCCTGGCAAAGCGGCGCGCTGCGGCTGAAGGCCGACCTGAGCCACAGCGGCGGCCACAACGCCCTGTACTTCGCCGGCCCCACGCTGACCGGCAAGGCGGCCACGCTGCGCACCGACCTGTCCGGCCCGCAACCGGCCGTCACGCTGCCGGGCAATGAGTTGCTCGATGCGGACCAGCTTCGGGTGGCCAGCATCGCGTATCGCTACCGTCCCTACGACGGCAAGCTGAACGCGCTGCGGCTCGACGCCAGCTACCGCCTGGACGGCTGGATCGAGAGCTTGTCGGCCGGGGTGCGCACGGGCCGCCGCGCGGCCGGCAACGCGCCCGGCACGGTGTTCGGCGATGCGCCGGTGCCGGGCGGGCCGCCGCTGTCCTCGCTGCCGGGGCTGGCGGCCGCGTATCCGTTCGCGCGCTACTTCCCGGATGGCGGGCAGGGCGTCAGCAACTACCTGGTCGGCGACCTGGGGCTGGCGCGCGACGCGGCCGCCCTGCGCGCCCTGGTGGGCTTGACCGCGCCGCTGCCGGTGGCCGGCGGCGCGCTGGGCGTGTGGCGCATACGCGAGCGGACCGACGCCGCCTATGTGCAAGCGCGCTTCAACGGCGGCGCGCTGCCGCTGGACGGCGACGCCGGCCTGCGCCTGGTGCGCACGCGCGAAGCGGTGGACGGCAGCCAGTCGCTGCCGTCGAGCGGCGCCATCGTCCCGATCGCCATCGACCACGCCTACCACGACTACCTGCCCAGCCTGAACCTGCGCTATCGGCTGGCGCCGGAGCTGTACCTGCGCGGCGCCGCTTCGAAGTCCGTGACCCGGCCCGATTTCAACCAGCTGTCGCCGTCGCTGACGCTGGTGCCCAACAGCATCACGCCGAGCGCCAACAGCGGCAGTGCCGGCAACCCCGCGCTGCAGCCGATCCGCGCCGACAATCTGGACCTCGCGCTGGAACGCTATCTCGGCCCGGCCGCCTCGGCCACGCTGACCGTGTTCCACAAGCGGGTGGCCGGCTTCATCGGCAACGCCAGCCGGCCGGAGACGCATGACGGCGCGCTTTACCAGGTCAGCCGGCCGTACAACAGCGCGCGCGCCCTCATCAAGGGGGCGGAACTGGGCTACCAGCAACAGTACGATTTTCTGCCGGGCTGGCTGGGCGGGCTGGGTCTGCAGGCCAACTACACCTTCGTCGACAGCGCCACGCCCAGCAGCCTGCTGGGGGCCGACGTGCCGCTGACCAATTTGTCCCGCCATAGCGCCAACCTGGTCGGCATTTACGAACGCGGCCCGTGCTCGGCCAGGCTGGCCTACAACTGGCGCGGCCGCTTCCTGAGCGGCATCACCAGCGTCGTCGGCCTGGGCGCGCTGCCGGTGTACACCGACGGCTATGGCTGGCTGGACGCTTCCTTCGGCTACAAGGTCCATCCCGGCTTGACGGTGTCGGTCGAGGGCGGCAATTTGTTGCGCACCGTGCGCCGCGCCAACTTCGGCGGCGCCACCCGGCCGCAGAGCTTGTGGACCAACGACCGCCAGCTGAGCGTGACGGCGCTGTTCCGCTACTAATGCCCCGCGCCGGGGCCCGCCGTCGGAAGATGATGCAGGAGCCGCTGGCCAAGGAGCGCATGACGGAGGAGTGGTATCACCTCACCTTTGTCGGCCTCAAGCGCTCGCTGGCCATCGTCAAGAGCGGCGACCCGGGCCTGGCCGATTTCTTCGCCGCCGACGCCACGGCCAGCACCGGCCCTGTCCGACGCCTACACGCAAGCCCAGCTGGAATTTTTGAACCATCAAAAACAAACGGTGAACGCCTTGAGCGACGAGGCGGACCAGGTGGTCGCCAGCAGCAAGGCGCTGATGGTGTCGCTGATCGTCTCGTTTGTGCTGCTGGGCGGAGTGTTCGCGCGTTATCTGACGCTCGGCATCACCGTCCCCGTCGCGTATGCGCTGACGGTGGCGCGGCGCGTGGCCGATGGCGACCTGACGTCGGCGATCGAGGTCCGCTCGCGCGACGAGACGGGACGGCTGCTGCAGGCGCTGAAGGACATGAACGGCGGCCTGTGCAAGATCGTCAGCGAGGTGCGCACCGGCACCGACACCGTGGTCACCGCGTCGATGCAGATCGCCAGCGGCAGGCAGGAGCTTTGAACGCGGCGGTGGAGGCGGCCCGCGCCGGCGAGCAGGGGCGCGGCTTCGCCGTCGTGGCCGGCGAGGAGCGCCATCTGGCGCAGCGCTCGGCCAGCGCCGCCAGGGAAATCAAGGCCTTCACCGGCGACGCGGTGGACAGGGGCGAGGCCGGCGCGCTGCTGGTCGACCAGGCCGGCGCGACGATGAGCAACATCGTCGCGAGCGTCCAGCACGTCAGCGGCATAATCGGCGAAATCGCCGCCGGCGGCGAGGCGCAGGCGGCGGGCCTGGCGCGGATCAACCGCGCCGTCAAGGAGATGGACGCGGTCACGCAGCAAAACGCGGCGCTGGTGGAGGAAGACGCCGCCGTCGCGCAGAGCATGCAGGAGCAGGCCGACAATTTGTCGCGGGTGATCAGGGTCTTCAAGCTGGCGGGCGGCGGCGCCGTTGTCAGGCCGGCGACGCCGGCCAAGCCGGGGGCGGCATTGCCGGCCGCGGCCCGGCAAGAGGAATGCGAAGCGCTCTGACGATCGCCGATCATTCCGTCAACCGGGTTGATGAATTCCTGTCTTGGAACTGCGGCTTACCGTACACGCCCCCGTCTTGCTGGGCTTCGGCGTAAGCGACCTGCTCGTTCAGTTTGGTGATCAGCATGCCACGGCGACGTGCGATTGGCGATACAGGGGCAGGGCATTTTGCGGTAACGATTTTCAAGCTGTTCAGCAGGGACATATTTGCCATCCTTAGTAGTTGTTCACGGAAAGGATGGTGCAGAAATATTATAAAAAATAACTATAGATTAATAGAAAAGAGCCACTTCAGTGGCTATAAGTAAATCGGCTCGTTTAGAGCGATCCGGCGAATCAATATATTGTGAAATCTTCGTGGGTACCAATCTTGGAAAATTCGATATAAGGGCCCTTTTTCCAATAGTGTAGGTGATATTCATAATCCACATCGTGGCGCCAAGCTTTCCATTCCCCTCGACAAACTTGAGGTGCGTTGCCGGCCTTACTTGTGCGGAGGGGATGAGCTTGGTCCAGATTTCTACCCAATACTAAATCAATACAGGCTTCAACAAGCCTACCAACCTTGGACAGATCGTGCATAAACCCGTGTGCTCTTGCCGTGTTTAAAAATCTCTGGCCAAAACAAAACTTAGATTGAATAGAAGATATACACGTAAGTGGCTCATATTCGAGTCTTGCTACACCAGCACAGCAGCAGTCCATGGCGGCATGGTCTCGTTCCAATATCCACCACGCTATTAAATCAGACTCTTTAAGAAAAAGTAGGAGTATCTAGGAAATTCTCTAGTTTCGCGTATACAAGAGGCGAATGTTCGAAATTTTCAACCTCATCCGTCCTGTATTGAACTGCATCAACTTTGTAATTTAACTCCAAATTCGTAATTCTTTCCTTTGAGACTTTGGATGCTAGGAAAGTGTTGGCATTAAATTTTTTTCCGTCGCCCAATGTTTGTAATGCAAAGTAAAATTGCCGACAAACATGCTCTGTGAATTTTTCGTTCCTATTCTCGATAACATCCTGTTTTATAGTGCATTCAGAAAGAAGAACATCTTCGATCTCGCCTTCATCATCTAAGAAAAGGCTGTTGCCCAATATTGACATCAGTATGGTATTGATATCGGAAAGCTGGAATTCCACGCCATCGTAAAGTACGGAAAATGCTGACTTTAATGAATGATGAAAAGGATAACAATCTTCCCCTCCTAGAACATTTGAAAGTTCCCTATCAATCCAAAAACTCACTGATTTAAAATTTGTCTTTACATTTGAAATGTCGACAAGTCTCTGTAAGTATTCTTTAAAAGTATTTTGAAAATCTTCTTGGCTATAGTTTGCAGGATTTGGGCAGGCCAATAGTGGAGCGTCGACGATCATGTTGCTCATTGTTGTTCACCAGGTCGTTGGAGCTTCTTTTTTGATTTCGCTCTATCAAGCTGTGCTTGAATAATGGATGCTGAGTTTTTTTCAGTTTCGTCAAAGAACCCTTCCGGCCAATTCTTAATTACTCCAGTTTCCGATATTGTAACCGGGGTATAAATAGATTGATTTTTCGGTTTGTTTACGAAATATATCTTTATTTGCTTTGATAGCTCAACATTTTCAGCCATCGCAGATAAGTAGCGCAACCTCGAAATAAGATATTCGCTATGAGTTTCAACAATGCATTGCTTCCCAGAAAAAACTAACGACATGAAGAAGTCAGCTAAGCGTGTTTGTACTTTTGGATGTAAGTGCAACTCTGGTTGCTCAAAGATCAAAGTAGAGCCACTGTCAGCTAGCAGGGATAGAACAACAATAGGTAATGCCTGACTGACACCCACACCAACATGAGTTAAATCATGAAGCTTTTCACTATGACTTGACTGGGTTTTAATTGTCATTTCATGGCCAAACTTTCCCTTGTCTTCCGTTTCAACTTTACTTGCGATGCCTAAATAATCGAGCCAATCGCTAACCGCAGTGTAAAGGGTCGTGCTGCCAGTACGTATTTTGTCCTGCGTGGAAAATGGGAAGCCAGAGCTAGGCACGTAGTTTACATAGGTATTTTTATTATTATCTAAGACGGCCGCAGTGAATTCCCCGCGATAACCAACGTCCGTTGGGTCGTTATATCCAAGTAAAGGGTAAATTGATTTCGGTTCATCTCGGAGAGGGCCAAGATATTTGACATTTTCAACAAAAAAATTTGTCAAATAGTCTGTTGCGTAACTAATCGGACTTGCAAGAGCAAACATGGAAATTTCATTCCTAGGCTTCCGCTCGGAGCGAAGTAAACGCTTAATATCCTCTTCCTTCTCTCCCAGTAATGATGGTAGTTTTTTTCGTCCTTCCAGAGTCAAATGGGCATGGACTAAATTCATACTTCTTTGATGGAAGTTTAATTTTAATTCTTGAATTGCTCGATTCAATCTGGAAATTGATAGTTCTGAGCTCCCAACCGGCAAGGCATTAATACACGCCTCAGTGAAATATTTTTCAACATCAGAGATGGTAAGAGGATTGAAATCGGATTTGCTGATTTGACTGATGTGATCGTAGCGCGATGTACCAAATGCTAAAAAATCATATGCAAAAGCGACTTCTACCTCTAGAGCGTCGTAAGAAAGAGCTATATTAGTTGGTAAAAAATGTCGAAACGATATACCTGCTGGTTTAGTAAGATCATTGAATCCAACCACGTTACTACGGTACGCCTGTTTCACTTTCGATGTGATTTGGTAAGAAAGTACATCAGGTGTTGGGATACGTGCATCAATTGCACTTACATCAATCTTTTGCAACAAAGAGGCGGGCGTTCCATCAATACGCTTGTACTCTAAGTTCGAAACGATGTCGTTTGCGCTGGAGCTATATCCTATACCTCCGCTTTCCAATCTGGGTTGCAATTGAAGGCTTCTGTCCTCCGTCAGATCCCCTCCAGCAGAGAACTTGTAGGAACAGTGGACTGAACCAAATACATCGTGATATTCTGCGGAATAATATCGAATCCTACTTGCTAAACTGGTCCATTCACTTTGATATTCAGATCTCTTTAATTCAAATGAAATTGAGATGGCATCGCTTTTTGCATCATTTGAATGGATATCGGAGAAGGCTCCTAATTTAACAATTTTCCCGTTCAAGACAACACTGCGTGTTGTGACATTATTCTGCAAAGTCTGAGCAGTCATCAGAATGCTCTGAATTAATGTGCTTTTCCCAGAGCTATTTTGACCTACAAAGAGGGTGAGTGGGGAAAATTCTAAGGCGGTTTCTTGTTGAATAGATTTGAAATTGGAAATTGTCCACTTGTTAATCATTCGATTTATCCATTTCTATCGTTAGCTGGTAAAACCAATCCAATTTGAGTTCTGGTCAAAGTGAAGAAAGCCTCCTTGGTTGTTGCGAATCAAGTACCCCACCCAGTTGTTATTTGTGTCGTATAGTGATAATGAGTTTTCTGGGGAAGGTGTTCCAAAAGCGATATATGCGCTATCTGGGTTGAAAATGGCAAATCCGCCATTTGATGTCCAAACACCAAATCCCCAACATAAGTTCTGTTGATTAAAAAAGAACGTCACGTTGGCATTTGGATTAACTTTTGGGTTAATTGAGGAATTTGCTACTGGATTAATCGCGTAATTCAACAATGGATTTATTTGAGAGTTGAATAAAGGATTAATGAATGAGTTGAGCTTTGGGTTTATTGATGAGTTTAATAAGGGGTTTAAGCTTGCGTTAAATGCGGGATTGATTTGCGCATTGTATATCGGGTTCAATTTCGTGTTGTGTCGCGGATTGATTTGTGTGTTGTACACAGGATTAATTTGCGTGTTGTAAATGGGATTTTTACTAATTGGAATTTGCATTTGTACTCCGTAAGCCATTGATCTGCGAGCAATCGTAGCTTCGCGACCAAGAAGCCAGTTGTCGATGAGGACAGTCGGGATGATATGTCAAGTGTAGCAGAGGA
Organism: Pseudoduganella namucuonensis; assembly: GCF_900116645.1. Lineage (GTDB taxonomy): Bacteria > Pseudomonadota > Gammaproteobacteria > Burkholderiales > Burkholderiaceae_D > Rugamonas > Rugamonas namucuonensis. Next base: position 498,735 of record NZ_FPBO01000001.1, read on the forward strand.
ATCGGCTTGCGTCGCCCGTCTAGCTACCTGACTACGTCATATTTTCGTTATCTCTGCAACTTGCAGTGTGATCTCTTGATGAAAGTCGCCTTCTGCGCCACGAAAACGAGTTGCTGCTTCCTACGGCGTAGGAGCGGAGGCGACAGAAGGGACGCACATGCAAACATGAGATGCGCTAATAGTTGACTTTTATTATTATTAATTATCAACTGTATTATTAATGTGGTGAAGTATCGAAATTATTATATTTTTAGCTAATAATTTGAAAATAAAGGTGTTTTTGAAAACCTGAATTTCAGTTGACTTTTTAAACCAAAGGTTACATCTTTGGATGCGTTAAATCCTTTGGTTTTTTATATGGCACAGGCGAAAACACTCACCGAAAAAGAACTTAAGCGCATCCTTGCCTTCATTGCAATTAAACGGCATGCTGCGAGAAATCGAGCAATGCTTTTGATGACCGCTTCGCGGGGATGCGCGTAGGCGAAGTTCCTGCACTGCTGGTCAAAGACATGCTGTCGGAAGATGGCCGTGTTAGGCCGGAAATCTGATTGCTGCCGGAACAGAAAAAAGGAAGCAGGGCGCGGACGTATTTTAAAACGAGCGGTTGCAAAAGGAACTGGCGGTCTATCTTGCGACATTGAAGCGGGGGCAGACGGATATGCCGCTTTTCTATACGCAGAAGCGCTTGGCATTCAGCGCCAATACGTATGCCAGTATTTCCACTTCCTATACAGGGAAGCAGGGATCGACGGCGCTAGGAGTCTGCGCGGCAGAGGCTGGAACTGACGGGCTGCCCGGATTAAAATCAAGGGATGGCGACCAGTTACCTTCCCTATGATCCGCTGCATCAGTTTTTGCTGCCGCCCGCGCTGCAAGAATGGTTACCTGAAGGGCATCTCGCGTATTTCATCAACGATACCGTCAATGTGCTCGACCTGAGCGCATTCCATACGCGTTACGCGGGCGGTGGTCCTCGCAATCAGCCGTTTCATCCTTCGATGATGGTCAAGGTGTTGTTGTATGCATACGCGAGTGGCGTGTTCTCTTCCAGGAAGATCGCGCGCAAGTTGCACGAGGACGTCGCGTTCCGGGTGCTCGGCGCAGGTAACTTCCCCAAGCACAGGACGATCTGCGATTTTCGCGCGTTGCATTTGGATGAGCTGTCGGCCCTATTTGTCCAGGTTGTGAAGCTGGCGCGCGAGTACGGCCTGGTCAAGCTTGGGACGGTGGCGGTCGACGGCACCAAGGTCAAAGCGTCGGCATCGCGGCGCAAGGCCATGAGTTATCGACGCATGGTCGATACCGAAGCAGAGTTGAAGGAGCAGATTGCGCAGTTGATGGGAACGTGCCCGGCAGACCGATGTTGCCGAACGGGATGAATCAGAACTGGATCTGCCGGCCGAGATCGAACGGCGCGAAGAGCGGCTCAAAGTGATCCTGGCGGCGCGGGAACGGCTCGAAGCGCGTCAGCGCGAGGCCGACCTTGCCAAGGGACGCAGTGACGATGACGAGCGCATACCCCGAGACAAGGATGGCAAGCCGAAGAACAAGAACGGCAACCGCTACAAGCGCGCCTTCGGCGTGCCGGAGGACTCGGCGCAGGAGAACTTCACCGACCCGGACAGTCGCATCATGAAGCGCGCCGGCGGCGGCTTAGACCAGTGCTACAACGGCCAGACGGCCGTCGATGTACACGCCCAGATCATCGTCGCGGCCGAACTGACCAATTGCGGATCCGATGCCGGCAACCTCGGTCCGATGCTCGCTGCTGTCGAAGCCATGACCGACCAAGTGCCAAAGGTTATCCTGGCCGATGCAGGTTACCGGGCCGAGGCAATGTTTGCCCAGCTGGCAGCGCATCTGACTCACTTGTACGTGGCTCTTCGGCGTGAAGGTAAAGACTGCACCCAAGTCGACTCCAATGCTAATTGTCGAGTCCCGTTTGATCATAAACACGTTTAACGAATAATTCGGGCTTCTGCCGCTGCCATTCCTTGAGCGCTTGGATCGGTGTCCTGGTGCCGATGGCGCGTTGTGGAATATGGTGGTTGTAGAGCTTGAGGTAGTTCAGCAAAGTCGTCTCCAGATCGGCCCTGCTATCGAAACGAGTCTGCCGCAGCAGTTCGTTAATCCGGCCATTAAACCGCTCCACCATGCCATTGGTTTGTGGATGACGCGGCGGCGCCAGGCGGTGCTCGACAGCGATGGCCGCGCAGGCCTTGTCGAAGGCGTGCTGGCCGCTGGGCTTCTTGTCCTTGGCCGCGAAGCG
>NZ_FPBO01000003.1 GCF_900116645.1 Pseudoduganella namucuonensis
GTGACGGCCGAGGACCTGGGCGGCGGCGACGTGCACACGCGCCTGTCCGGCGTGGCCGACCACCTGGCGCAGAACGACCTGCACGCGCTGTCGCTGGCGCGCACCATCGTCTCCAACCTGAACCGCGTCAAGCCCCAACAGGGCGCCTTGCGGGAGGCTGTGGAGCCGAGGTATCCGACCCAGGAGCTGTACGGCGTGATCCCGGTCGACACGCGCAAGCCCTTCGACATCCGCGAGGTGATCGCCCGCATCGTCGACGGCAGCGAGTTCGACGAGTTCAAGGCGCGCTACGGCGCCACGCTGGTGTGCGGCTTCGCCCACATCTACGGCATGAAGGTCGGCATCATCGCCAACAACGGCATCCTGTTCTCCGAATCCGCACTCAAGGGCGCGCACTTCATCGAGCTGTGCGCGCAGCGCAAGATCCCGCTGGTGTTCCTGCAGAACATCACCGGCTTCATGGTGGGCCGCAAGTACGAGAACGAGGGCATCGCCCGCAACGGCGCCAAGATGGTGACCGCCGTGGCCACCGCCGCCGTGCCCAAATTCACCGTCATCATCGGCGGCAGCTTCGGCGCCGGCAACTACGGCATGTGCGGCCGGGCCTACTCGCCGCGCTTCATGTGGATGTGGCCCAACGCGCGCATCTCGGTGATGGGCGGCGACCAGGCGGCCTCCGTGCTGGCGACCGTGAAGCGCGACGGCATCGAGGGCAAGGGCGGCCAGTGGTCGGCCGACGAGGAGGCGGCGTTCAAGCAGCCGATCAAGGACCAGTACGAGCACCAGGGCCACCCCTACTACGCCACCGCGCGCCTGTGGGACGACGGCGTGATCGACCCCGCCGACACCCGCATGGTGCTGGGCCTGGGCCTGTCCGCCGCGCTCAACGCCGAGATCCCGGACACGAAGTTCGGCGTGTTCCGCATGTAAGGAGAGACGACCATGACCTATGAAACCCTGCGGATCTCCATCGAAGGCAAACTGGCCACCGTGACGCTGAACCGTCCGGAAGTGCGCAACGCCTTCAACGAAAAAACCATCAACGAAATCACGCTGGCATTCGATGAACTGGGCGCCAGCGACGAGGTGCGCGCCATCGTGCTGGCGGCGAACGGCGCCGCCTTCTGCGCCGGCGGCGACTTGAACTGGATGAAGGCCATGGCCGGCTACACGGACGCGGAGAACACCGCCGACGCGATGCAACTGGCCGACATGCTGCGCACCATCTACCTGTGCCCCAAGCCGGTGGTGGCCAGGGTGCACGGCGACTGCTACGCCGGCGGCATGGGCCTGGTGGCCGCGTGCGACGTGGTGGTGGCGGCCGAGGCGGCCAATTTCTGCCTGAGCGAAGTGAAACTGGGACTGATTCCGGCTACCATTTCACCTTATGTGATCAAAGCCATGGGCGAAAACGCCGCGCGGCGCTACTTCCTGACCGCCGAGCGTTTCACGGCGGCGGAGGCGCACCGCGTCGGTTTCGCGCACGAGGTGGTGCCGGCGGCCGATATCGACGCGAAGGTCGCGGAGATCGTGAAGGCCCTGCTGGCCAACAGCCCGAACGCGGTCAAGGAGGCGAAGACGCTGGTGCGCGACGTGGCCGGCAAGCCGGTCGACGACGCCATGCTGGCCGACACGGCGCGGCGCATCGCGCAGATCCGCGCCTCCGAACAGGGCCGCGAGGGCGTGCGCTCCTTCCTGGAGAAGCGCAAGCCCTCCTGGCTGAATTAGCCGGCGAACCCGTGGCATAACGAATGGAGTACTTTTGGAACCGAACCGACAAAGCGATTGGGTAGCACGCAGCCTGCGTAGTGTGTGGCACCCGTGCACGCAGATGCAGCACCACGCCCAGGGGGACAACCATGTGCCGCTGATCCCGGTCAGCCACGGCCGCGGCGCCTGGCTGTACGACCACGAGGGCCGGCGCTACCTGGACGCGATCAGCTCCTGGTGGGTGAACCTGTTCGGCCACGCCAACCCGCGCATCAACGCCGCGCTGAAGGACCAGCTGGACCGGCTGGAGCACGCGATGCTGGCCGGTTTCACGCACGAGCCGGTGATCCAGCTGTCCGAGCGCCTGGCGGCGCTGACGGGCCACCAGCTGGGCCACGCGTTCTACGCCTCGGACGGCGCCTCCGCCGTGGAAATCGCCTTGAAGATGAGCTTCCATTCCTGGCGCAACAACGGCCGGGGCGACAAGCAGGAATTCGTCTGCCTCAAGGGCAGCTACCACGGCGAGACCATCGGCGCGCTGGCCGTGACGGACGTGGCGCTGTTCAAGGACGCCTACGGCCCGCTGCTGCGCGCCACGCAGACGGTGATGTCGCCGGACGCGCGCCAGGCCGCCGAGGGCGAGACCGCGCAGGACGTGGCCCGCCGCGCCGCCGCCGACGTCGAGCGCCTGTTCAATGAACGCGGCGACAAGATCGCCGCCATCATCATCGAACCGCTGGTGCAGTGCGCCACCGGCATGGCGATGCACGACCCGCTGTACCTGCGGCTGGTGCGCGACCTGTGCGACCGTCATTCGGTGCACTTGATCCTGGACGAGATCGCGGTCGGCTGCGGCCGCACCGGCACCTTCTTCGCCTGCGAGCAGGCCGGCGTGTGGCCGGACTTCCTGTGCCTGTCCAAGGGCATCAGCGGCGGCTACCTGCCGCTGTCGCTGGTGCTGTCGCGCGAGGAGGTCTACCAGGCCTTCTACAGCAACGATGTGACGCGCGGCTTCCTGCACTCGCACTCCTACACCGGCAACCCGCTGGCCTGCCGCGCCGCGCTGGCCACGCTGGACATCTTCGAGGAGGACAATGTGCTGGTGAACAACCGCGCGCGCGCCGGTCGCCTGGGCAAGGCCCTGGCGCCGCTGGCCGGCCACGAGCGCATCCGCAACGCGCGCAACCGGGGCATGATCTGGGCCTTCGACGCCGTCGGCGTGGACAGCGCCTTCTCGCGCCGCTACTTCGCCGAGGCCACGCGCCAGGAACTGCTGCTGCGCCCCATCGGCTCCACCATCTACCTGATGCCGCCCTACATCCTCGACGACGAGGAAATCGACGGCCTGGCGGCGCGCACGCTGGCCGTGTTCGAGGCGACGCTCGCGGGCCAGGGGGGATAGGCGATGGAACTGCTGGCCAAACTGCAAACACAACTGGACGACCTCGAGGCGCGCAGCCTGATACGCAAGCGCCGCACGGTCGAAACGCCCTGCGGCCCGCGGCTGCGGGTGGACGGCCGCGACATGCTGTGCTTCAGCAGCAACGACTACCTGAGCCTGGCGGGCCATCCGCGCGTGGCGGAGGCGCTGCGCGAGGGCGTGTCGCTGTACGGCGCCGGCAGCGGCGCCTCGCACCTGATCAGCGGCCATAGCCGCGCGCACGCCGAGCTGGAGGAGCGCCTGGCGGACTTCGTCGGCCCCTACCTGGAGTCGCCGCGGGCGCTGTACTTCTGCACCGGCTACATGGCCAACCTGGGCGTGTTGAACGGCCTGGCGGCCGGCGACAAGAACACCGAGATCTTCTCCGAGTCGCTCAACCACGCCTCGCTGATCGACGGCGCGCGCCTGTCGCGCACCGCCTTGAAGGTGTATCCGCACGCGGACGTGGCGGCGCTGGCCGTGCTGCTGGCCGACAGCACCGCGACCAACAAGATCGTCGTCACCGACAGCGTGTTCAGCATGGATGGCGACCTGGCGCCGCTGCCCGAGCTGCTGGCCCTGTGCGAACGGCACGGCGCCTGGCTGGTGGTGGACGACGCGCACGGCTTCGGCACGCTGGGCGAGAGCGGCCGCGGCGCGCTGGAGCACTTCGACCTGCGCTCGCCCCACCTGGTCTACATGGGCACCCTGGGCAAGGCGGCCGGCGTGGGCGGCGCCTTCGTCGCGGCGCACAAGGTGGTGATCGAAACGCTGATACAGAAATCGCGCCCCTACATCTTCACCACCGGCGCGCCGCCGGCGCTGGCGCACGCGCTGCTGGCCAGCGTCGACATCATCGCCGGCGACGAGGGGCGGGAACGGCGCGCGCACCTGCAGGCGCTGGTGGGCCAAATGGAACGCGGCCTGCAACTGGAGCGCTGGCGGCTGCTGCCGTCGCGCACGGCGATCCAGCCGGTCGTCATCGGCGAGAACGCCGAGACCATGCGCGCGGCCACCGCGCTGTACGCGCAGGGCCTGTGGGTGGGTGGCATCCGTCCACCCACCGTGCCGGTTGGCACGGCGCGCCTGCGCGTGGCGCTGGCGGCCGGCCACACCGCCGCCGAGGTCGGGCAACTGATCGCCGCTTTGAACGCACTGGAAAGGACCAACCATGAGTCTTGATGACATCACCTCCGCGGCCATCGCGCCCCACGCGGACGCGCCGGACGTGCTGGTGGCCGACGCCACCGGTGGCGCCGCCGCCGTCGGCGGGGTTGTGCCGGCGGCGCCGGCCACCGCGCCCGCCGCCGCCGCGGCGCCCGCCGGCTGGCCGCCGCGCTTCTGCTGCTTCGTGACGGGCACCGACACCGAGATCGGCAAGACGCTGGTCTCGTCCGCGTTGCTGCACGCGCTGGTGCAGCAGGGCGTGCGCGCCTGCGGCATGAAGCCGGTGGCCGCCGGCGCGGAATTGCGCGACGGCGCGCTGCGCAACGACGACGCCGACCAGCTGATCGCGGCCGGCAACGTCACCATGCCGCAATCGCTGACCACGCCCTACATGCTGAGGGAGCCGGCCGCGCCGCACATCGCCGCCGCCCTGGAGGGCGTGACCATCGATCCGGTGCCCATCCTGGCCGCCTACCTGGAAATCGCCGCCGCGTCCGACGCGGTGGTGGTGGAGGGCGTGGGCGGCTTCCGCGTGCCCCTGAACGACACCTTCGACACCGCCGACCTGGCGCAGCAATTGAACCTGCCGGTGATCCTGGTGGTAGGCTTGCGGCTGGGCTGCATCAGCCACGCCTTGCTGACGGTGGAAGCCATCGCCGCGCGCGGACTGAAGCTGGCGGGCTGGGTCGCCAACGAAACGCAAGCCGAAATGAACTTCGCCGACGAGAACGTCGACGCGCTGAAGCAGCGCATCGACGCACCGCTGCTGGGCCGGATACCGCGCCTGGCGCAGCCTGGCGCTGCCGCCGCCGCCGAATACCTGAATCTGGCCGGGCTGCCGAACTGGCCGTCCCGCCGCAACACCATTTGAATACAACGAGGAATCAACATGTCGCAAGCGAATCTGCAAGAACCGAAAGCCGTCGAACTGCACCGTCCCGCCAAGGCCATCACGCTGCCGGAGGCCGCCACCTGGCCACTGGACGACGTGATGGCGCTGTTCGAGCTGCCCTTCAATGAGCTGATGTTCCGCGCCCAGCAAACCCACCGGGCCAACTTCCCGGACGGCGACGTGGAACTGGCCACGCTGCTGTCGATCAAGACCGGCGGCTGCGAGGAGGATTGCGGCTACTGCCCGCAGGCCGCGCGCTACGACACCGGCGTGGAGGCCAAGAAGATCCTGGACCTGGACACGGTGCTCGACGCCGCCCGCCAGGCCAAGGACAACGGCGCGACCCGCTTCTGCATGGGCGCCGCCTGGCGCAGCCCGAAGGATCGCGACATGGACAAGGTGGAAACCATGGTGCGCGAGGTGAAGGCCCTGGGCCTGGAAACCTGCGCCACGCTGGGCATGCTGGAGGAGCAGCAGGCCGAGCGCCTGAAGGCCGCCGGCCTGGACTACTACAACCACAACCTGGACACCGCGCCCGAGTTCTACAACAACGTGATCTCCACCCGCGAATACCAGGACCGCCTGGACACGCTGGGCCACGTGCGCAACGCCGGCCTGAAGGTCTGCTGCGGCGGCATCGTGGGCATGGGCGAGACGCGTCTGCAGCGCGCCGGCCTGATCGCGCAGCTGGCCAACCTGAACCCCTATCCCGAGTCGGTGCCGGTCAACCACCTGGTGCAGGTGGAGGGCACGCCGCTGCACGGCATGGACCCGCTGGACCCGTTCGAATTCGTGCGCACCATCGCGGTGGCGCGCATCACGATGCCGAAGGCGCGCGTGCGCCTGTCCGCCGGCCGCCGCCAGATGGGCGAGGCGGTGCAAGCCATGTGCTTCCTGGCCGGCGCCAACTCCATCTTCTACGGCGACAAGCTGCTCACCACCGACAACCCGGAGGCGAACGACGACCGCGCGCTGCTGGCCAAGCTGGGCCTCTCCACCCGCGCCAACACGCTGGAGTCGGTGCAGAAGGAAAGCTGCGCCTGCTAAGGACGCGGCGGTGACGGGAAACACCGCACGAACACTCATAAAAAATACCGGCCACGAGCTGAATAGAGAGAGACCATGTTCAAGAAAATCCTGATCGCCAACCGTGGCGAGATCGCCTGCCGGGTGGCCGCCACCGCGCGCCGCCTGGGCATCAAGACCGTCGCCGTCTACTCCGAGGCGGACGCCAGCGCCAAGCACGTCGCCGTCTGCGACGAGGCGGTGCTGATCGGTTCCGCCGCCGCCAAGGAAAGCTATCTGCGCGGCGACAGGATCATCGCCGCGGCCCAGGCCACCGGCGCCCAGGCCATCCACCCCGGCTACGGCTTCCTGTCCGAGAACGCCGGCTTCGCGGACGCCTGCGCCGAGGCGGGCCTGGTGTTCATCGGTCCGCCGGCTTCGGCGATGCGCGCGATGGGCTCCAAGTCCGCCGCCAAGTCGCTGATGGAAAAGGCCGGCGTGCCGCTGGTGCCGGGCTACCACGGCGACGACCAGGACGCCGACTTCCTGCACGGCCAGGCCGACCGCATCGGCTATCCGGTGCTGCTGAAGGCCTCGGCCGGCGGCGGCGGCAAGGGCATGCGCGTGGTCGAGGACACGGCCGCGTTCAAGGACGCGCTGGCCTCGTGCAAGCGCGAGGCGATCAGCTCCTTCGGCGACGACAAGGTGCTGGCCGAGAAGTACCTGCAGCGCCCGCGCCACATCGAGATCCAGGTGTTCGCGGACACGCTGGGTAACTGCATCCACCTGTTCGAGCGCGACTGCTCGGTGCAGCGCCGCCACCAGAAGGTGCTGGAGGAGGCGCCCGCGCCGAACATGACGGACGAGCGCCGCGCCGCCATGGGCGCGGCCGCCGTGGCGGCCGCGAAGGCGGTGGGCTACGTGGGCGCCGGCACGGTGGAATTCATCGCAAACCAGGACGGCTCCTTCTACTTCATGGAGATGAACACCCGCTTGCAGGTGGAGCATCCGGTGACCGAGATGATCACCGGCACCGACCTGGTGGAATGGCAGCTGCGCGTGGCCGCCGGCGAGCCGCTGCCGAAACGGCAGGACGAGCTGGCGATACACGGCCACGCCATCGAGGCGCGCATTTACGCGGAGAACCCGGAGAAGGGCTTCCTGCCGTCGATCGGCACGCTGCGCCACCTGGAGACGCCGGACGCGGTCAATTTCGAACTGGGCGGGGTCCCGGGCCACCCTTCCGGCGTGCGCATCGATTCCGGCGTGCGCGAGGGCGACGCCATCTCGCCCTACTACGACCCGATGATCGCCAAGCTGATCGTCTGGGGCGCGGACCGCAAGCAGGCGCTGGCCCGCATGTCGCAGGCGCTGTCGCAATACCGGATCGTCGGCCTGGCGGCCAACATCGCCTTCCTGAAACGCCTGGTGGAGGGCGAGGCCTTCGCCACGGCGGACCTGGACACGGGCCTGATCGAGCGCCACCACGACACGCTGTTCCCGCCGCCGCGCCCCGCCGCCGAGGGCGCGCTGGCGCTGGCCGCCGTGGCGCTGATCGAGGCCGAGAAGGACGCGTCGGCCGCGCAGTCCGGCGCCAACGCCGGCGACCCGTGGGGGCAGGCGCTGGGCTGGCGCATGAACAACGCCTACACGCGCGGCCTGTCGTTCAGCGACGACTACGCGGCGGCCCTGCCGGCCAAGGCCTACGACGTGCGCGTCACCTACGACGGAGCGGACTGGCGCTTCGAACTGCCGGCCCGCCCCGGCCACGCGCCGCGCGCCTTGAGCCTGATGTCGCGCCAGGGCACGGACTTCAGCATCAAGCTCGGCGACACGGCCGTGCATGGCGGTGTGCGCCGCGACGGGGACGTGTTCCACGTCTTCACCGGCGGCGCGCACTACGCGCTGGACTACAACGACCCCATGGCCCACGCGGGCGAGACCGAGGCCGAGGGCGGCCGCCTGACCGCGCCCATGCCCGGCAAGGTGGTGGCCGTGCTGGCCGCGAAGGGCCAGGAAGTGAAGAAGGGCGACCCGCTGGTCATCATGGAGGCGATGAAGATGGAACACACCATCTCCGCTCCGCATGACGGCGTGGTCGAGGATGTGCTGTACGCGGTCGGGGACCAGGTGGGCGACGGCGCCCCGCTACTGGCCTTCAAGGCCGCCTGAGGAGGACGGGATGCGTATTTTGCTGCACAGGGCGGATGGCTCGCACGAGCCCTGGATCAAGGACTTCGGACGCCATCTGCCGGAGGCCGAGGTGCATGTCTGGAAGGAGGGCGAGCGCGCGCCACGCTGCGACTACGCGGTGCTGTGGGCGCCGCCGGAGGCGATGCTGCGCGACCTGGCCGAGGTGAAGGCCATCCTGCTCACCGGCGCCGGCGCGGACGCCATCATGAAACACGAGGCCCGGCTGCCCAGGCACATCCCCATCGTCCGCCTGGGCGACGCGGGCATGGGCATGCAGATGGCGGAGTACGTGACGCACGCGGTGCTGCGCTACTTCCGCCGCATGCACGAATACGAGGCGCAGGCGCGCGTGGGCGACTGGCTGCAGCTGCCCTACGGCCACAAGGAGGATTTCGCGGTGGGCGTGCTGGGCATGGGCGTGCTGGGCACCCGCGTGCTGGAGGCGTTGAAGACCTTCGGCTTCCCGCTGCGCGCCTGGAGCCGCACCGAGAAGTCCATGGAGGGCGTGCAGTGCTTCCATGGCGAGAGCGGCCTGGACACCTTCCTGCGCGGCTCGCGCGTGGCCGTGTGCATGCTGCCGCTGACGGCGGAGACCGGCAACATCCTCAACCGCGCCAACATGAGCAAGCTGCCGCAGGGCGCCTTCGTGATCAACGTGGCGCGCGGCGCCCACCTGGCCGAGCCGGACCTGCTGACGCTGGTAAAGTCCGGCCACATCGCCGCCGCCACGCTGGACGTGTTCCGCAACGAGCCGCTGCCGGCGCAGCACCCGTTCTGGCAAGAGCCCCGCATCACCATCACGCCGCACATCTCGGCCCTGACCTTGCGCCGCGAAAGCGTGCTGCAGATCGCCGGGAAGATCCGCCTGCTCGAGCTGGGGCGGCCGGTCGCGGACACCATCAACCGAGAGCAAGGATATTGAAATGAGCAGTCTGCCCAAGCAAGTGAAGATCGTCGAAGTGGGCCCGCGCGACGGCCTGCAGAACGAGAAGGAAACCATCTCCGCCGAGGTGAAGACCGAACTGGTGAACCGCCTCACCAGCGCCGGCTTCGCCAACATCGAGGCGGCGTCGTTCGTGTCGCCCAAGTGGGTGCCGCAGATGGCCACCAGCAAGGAGGTGATGGCCGCGATCGCGCGCAAGCCCGGCACCATCTATTCCGCGCTGACGCCGAACATGCAGGGCTTCGAGGCGGCGCTGGCCGCCAGGGCGGACGAGGTGGTGATCTTCGGCTCGGCCTCGGAGGCGTTCTCGCAAAAGAACATCAACTGCTCGATCGCGGAATCGATCGCGCGCTTCGTCGACGTGGCCAAGGCGGCCAAGGACAACGGCCTGCGCCTGCGCGGCTCGGTCAGCTGCGCGTTCGGCTGCCCCTACCAGGGCGAGGTGCCGCTGGACGCGGTGGCGGACGTGGTGGGCCGCATGCGCGACCTGGGCTGCGACGAGATCGACATGGCCGACACCATCGGCGTGGCCACGCCGCGCAAGACGCAGGCGGTGATGGAACGCGCCGCCGGCGTGTTCCGGCTGGATGGCCTGTCCGGCCACTTCCACGACACCTACGGCCAGGCGCTGGCCAACATCTACGCCAGCCTGGAGGTGGGGATCGCGATCTACCACTCGTCCGTGTCGGGCCTGGGCGGCTGCCCCTACGCCAAGGGCGCGACCGGCAACGTGGCCACCGAGGACGTGCTGTACATGCTGAACGGGCTGGGCATCGAAACCGGCATCGACCTCGACATCGTGGTGGACGCCGGCCAGTACATCTCCAGCGTGCTGGGCCGCAAAGGCTCCAGCCGCGCCGGCAACGCCCTGGCCGCCAAGCGCGCGGGCTAGGCACCCAAGCCGAGCTTAGTCGCGCAGCGCGCGCGCCGGCGCGATGCGCATCGCCGCCAGCGTATGGCGCGCGGTCGCCGCGGCCACCACCAGCGATGTCAGCGCCAGCGCCACCACCGGCGCCCACCCGCCCAGCGCCGAGCGCTCGGCGAACGGCGCCAGGTAGCGCTGTATCGCCAGCCACGCCGGGGGCAGCCCGGCCACCGCGGCGGCGGCCGTCAGCAGCAGGAATTCGCGTCCGACCAGCGCGCCGATGGCCCTGCGGCCCGCGCCATGCAGCTTGCGCAGCACGATCTCGCGCTCGCGCCGCTGCACGCTGTGCGCGGCCAGCACATGGATGCCGAAGGCCGCCAGCGCAAACACCACCACCGTCGCGCAGGCCAGCAGCCTGGCCAGGCGCACATCGTCGGCATAGGCGCGCCGGTAGTAACCGGCGGCGGCTTGCATCAGCGGTTCGCGGTCCGGGTAATAGCGGCTCCACGCGGCGGCGATGTCGCGCTGCAGCGAGGCCGGCGCGTCGGCGCGCATCCGCACGGTGAGCAGCCTGCTGTCGCGCGCCAGATCGTAGACGATGGGCCGCGCCGGATCGCGCAAGGTCTCCCAACGCAGGTCCGGCGCGATGCCGATGACGCGCTGCCGGGTGCCGTCGATGCGCTGGCCCAGCGCCTGCTGCGCCGATTGCCAGCCCAGCGCGCGCAGCGCCGCCATGTTGATCATCACGTTCTGCTCGCCGTCCTCCGCCAGCCGGTCCACGGCCGGATCGAAGCCGCGCCCGGCCAAGGCCCGCAGGCCGTAGACGCGGAAGAAATCCGGGCCGACCATCTGCACCGACAGCGCGACCTCGCTGCCGTCGACGCGCCTGGCGCTCTCGCTGCCGCGCGTGCCGGTGCCGTTGTCGCGTCCCGGCACCTCCCGGCTGTCCGCCACGCCCTCGACGCCCGGCAGTCGCGCCACCGCGTCGCGGAAGGCGGCGGCGACGGGCTCCGTCGCGCTCTCATGCAACTCCACCACCAGCAGCGGCGCCGGATCGAAGCCGGGCGGCGCGGCGGCGGCGAACCGCGTCTGCCACAGGATGGCCAGGGCCACGCTGGCCATCGCCATCGCGGCGGCGAACTGGGCGGCCGTCAGCAGGCGCCGCGTCCAGGCGCCCCCCGCGGTCTCGCCGCCGCGGTGCGCCAGCGTCTCGCGCACGTCGACGCCGCGCGCCAGCCAGCCCGGATACAGGCCGGCCGCGGCGCCGACCAGCACGCCGAACAGCAGGCCGGCGGCGGTCGCCTCCGGCGTGAACATGCCGGCCAGCTGGCGCTCCAGCAATTCGGACGCCAGCGGCAGCAGCAGCCAGGCCATCAGCAAGCCCAAGGCGGCGGCGGCCAGCGACAGCAGCACCGCCTCGGCCATGAACTGCCGCAGCAACTGGCTGGTGGTGGCGCCGAGCACCCGGCGCACGACGATTTCGCGCTGGCGCCGCAGCGTGCGCACCGTCGCCAGGTTGACGTAGTTGACCACCGCCAGCAGCAGGACCAGCAGCCCGGCCGCGCCGATCGCCAGCACCATGGCCCGGTCGCCGCGCTGGCCGGTGCCCATCGTATTGGCGACGCTGCGGTCGAAATAGGCGTCGGCCAGCGGGCCGAGGCCGATGTCGACCATCTTGCGGCCGCCCAGCGCGAGCTTCATTTCCGGCGCCGACAGATTCTGCCAGGGCGCGCGGTCGACCGCGTCCTGCAGCGCGGTTTGCAAGGCTCGCGGCGTCACGGTGGCGCCGGTCTTGACGTAGATGCGCCCGCCGATGCCCATCCAGTTGGACAGCGCGTCGAGGCGCTCGCGCTCCGGCCACAGCGCGCTGCCGGTTCCCACCAGGGCCGTGAACTGCACGGTACTGTTGGATGGACGGTCGGCCAGCACGGCGCGCACTTGCAGCGGCTGCCGGTCGATCTCCACGGTACGGCCCAAAGCGGCGGCCTCGCCGAACAGCCGCAACGCGGTTTGCCGTGTCAGCGCCAGGCCGTCCGGCCGGGTCAGGGCCTGCCGCAAATCGCCTTCCACGGCATGCAAGCCGGCGATGTCCTGGAAGGCGGGATCGACGGCGGTGACGTCGAACTCCAGCGGGCGGCCCCGCAGTTGCAGCGTGGCCTTGCGCGGCCACCATGCGCTTACCTGCAGCGGCAATCCGCTTTGCAGCGCCACGCCGCGCAGCGCGAACGGTGTGTACTCCATCCACTGCGGTTGCGGGATGAAGTTGAGGCGGTGCTTGATCACGAATACGCGCTCGCGGTCCGGCACGTCGCTGTCGTAGCTGAAGGAATAGTGGACAAATCCCAGCAGCAGGAAACAGACCGCAAAGCCGGTCGCCAGGCCGAGGATCTCCACCGCGGAATGCAGCGGCTGACGCAGCAGCAGGCGCCAGCCGACGCGAAAGTCGCACAGGTTCATGGCGTTCATGCCGCTTGCGGCGCGCGCGATCGCCACCCGCCGCCGCTGGCCAGGATATCCCCTGCCCGATGGATTTTGCCGATGCCGACGAATTTGAGCATGTGCGTCCCTTGTTGGTTGTGGTGTGAATTTACTGCGTAATTTGCAGCCTGGGCGAATTTCCGTAGGCCGCGTAGCTGGACAGGATGACCCGGTCGCCCGCGGCCAAGCCCTCCAGCACTTCGATCTGGCTGTTGCTGCGGCGGCCGACGCGCACCGCGCGCCGCTGCGCGCCGCGGCCCGTGGCGTCGAGCACATAGACCCACGCGCCGCCGCTGTCGTTGATGAAGGCGCCGTTGGGCAGCAGCAGCGCCCGTGCCGGCTCGCCCAGCGTGATGCGCGCGTCGAGGCTCTGGCCGGGATTGAGCACCGGCGGCTGGCCGTCCTTGAACACCAGTTCGATCCCGAAGCGGCCTTCCTTGATCTGCGGGTAGATGGCGCCAATGGCGACGGCATAGCCACGCTCGTCCTGTTTGACGCTGCCGGTGCGGCCGACGGCCATGCGGTTCAGGTAGTACTCGTCCACGCTGGCCGAAAGCTTGAAGCGCCGCGGATCGTCGATGCGCCCGATGTTCTTGCCGGTGGCGATGGATTCGCCCACCTGCAGGCGGAAGTTGGTCAGCCGGCCTTCGGCCGGCGCGCGCACGGCCAGCGCGTCAACGGTGGCGGAGACCAGCTTCAGGCCGGAACTCAGGCCGCGTATCGCGCCCTCCAGCTGCCGCTCGGCTTCGCGCCGCACGTCCGTCTCGGCGGCGGCCGCCTGCCGCTCCCGCGCCAGCGCGCGCTGCTGCTGGGCGAGCCTGTCCGCCGATTCCTCCAGCGCGACTTCGGAGATGTAGCCTTGCGCCGCCAGCCTGGCGTTGCGCGCGTGCTGCTTGCCCACCTGGTCGAGCGCGAACCGCAGGTCGTCCAGCCGCCGCCGGTGCTCGCTGACGCTGGCTTCCTGCGCGACGCGCAAATTGGAGAGGTTGAAAATGCTGACCGCGTGCTCGGACTGGCGCGCCAGCAGCTCCAGGTTGCGCTGCGGGTTGGAGATGCGGAATAGCAGCTGGCCTTTTTTCACCAACGCCCCGTCGGTCGCGAAGACTTCCTCCACGCGCCCCGATTCCACCGCGTCGAGGATCACGGCGTTGAGCGGTTCGGCGCTGGCGCGCACCACGATCTCGTCGACGAACACGCCCTGCGCCGCCTGGCCGATACGCAGGCCGGCGCCTTCGACCCGCAGCCCGCGCGGCATCCACGCCCACAGCGCGCAAGCGCAAACCGCCGTCGCCGCCAACGCGGCAAGCGCGATGGCGACGCCTTTGCCGCGTCGCCGCGGCAAAGCCGTGTCCATCGCCGCGCCGCTGGGGGGAATGTTTTTTTTGATGTGCATGCAGGCCTTACCGCAAAGGCCGTGCCATGCCGGAAACGGGATCGTCCGGGGGCGCGCGGACCGCCGGTGTTCATTTCCGGACGGTGGCGCATGTTCGCAAGCGGACAGTCGCCGCCCGGGCATCCGGGCGGCGGAATGGAAAAAGCCCGTGTGACGTTGCCATCACACGGGCTTTTAAATTTTGGTCGGAGTACAAGGATTCGAACCTTGGACCCCCTGGTCCCAAACCAGGTGCGCTACCGGGCTGCGCTACACTCCGAAGAAGCAAGATAATACTAGCCGGGTTTACCATCGTCAAGGGTTGGCCGGAAAAAACTTCGGAAAACCCGCTTTTTCCGGTTTGTGCGACACTATATGCAACATATTTAAGCAAAGCATCATGTCCGCGCTGAATTCAACCGTCCGCTATGGCGTGGCCAGGCCGTCCGGCATCACGACGGGCCTGCTGATCTCGCTGCTGCTGCACGCCATGCTGATCTATGGCTACCGTCTGGGCGGAACGTCCAGGGCGCCGGCGCTCGCGCCGCCGGAAACGATGACCGTGTGGCTGCGTCCGCCGCCGCCCGCCCCCCGGGAATTGCCGCCGCCTCCGCCTCCGCTGGCGGCACGGCCGGAACAGCCCGCGCCCGCGCCCGCCAAGCCGCGCAGGAAACCCGCCGACAGACCGGAAACGGCGGCGCCGGCCAGGCAGTCCGCGACGATGACCCTGGTGATGCCGCCGGCGCCGGCCGCGCGGGATCAGGAGCGGGAACGGGAAGAGAAACCGGACGCGAAACCGGACACCGCCGCGCGCGGCGACCCGCCCGATCCCTTCGCCGAGCCGGCGCCTCCGGCCGGCGGGAAATTCGATATCGAGGCCGCGCGCCGCACGGCGCGCAAGGTGGCCAACGAGCGCGACCCGGCCAAGGCGGGCACGGCGGTGAGCCAGTTCCCGGAAAAGCCTCTGGCCAGCGAGACCCCGCTGGCGCGCAGCATGGGCAAGGCCGCGCGCGCCGACTGCAAGGACGGCCTGCCGGGCGGCCTGCTGGCGCCGCTGCTGCTGTTGATGGACAAGAAGGACAGCGGCTGCAAATGGTAGCCGCTACGCGCCCGCTTTCAGTTGCAGCGCGCGGTCGTACAGCGCGTTCTTCTTGCGGCCGGTGATCTGCGCGGCCAGCGCGGCCGCCTGCTTGACGGGCAGCTCGGCCAGCAGGATGGACAATACCCGCTCGGCCTCCACGTCCTGTTCCTGCTCCGCCTCGGGCGCGCCCTCCAGCAGCAGCACGTACTCGCCCTTTTCCCGGTGCGCGTCCGCCGCCAGCCACCCGGCCGCCTCGGACAGGGGACAGCGGTGGATCTCCTCGAACAGCTTGGTCAGCTCGCGCGCGAACACCACCTGCCGCGCCGGTTCGAACGCCGCGGCCAGCGCGGCCACGCAGTCGACGATGCGGTGCGGCGCCTCGTAGAACACCATGGTCGCCGTCATGGCGCGCAGGCGCTGCAGCACGCCTTCGCGCTGCTTGGCCTTGGACGGCAGGAAGCCGACAAACAGGAACTGGTCGTTCACCAGGCCGCTGGCGGACAGCGCGGTCACGGCCGCCGACGGTCCCGGCAGCGGCATCACCCGCAGGCCGGCGGCGCGCACCGCGTCCACGATGCGCGCGCCCGGATCGGAGACGGCGGGCGTGCCCGCGTCCGACACCAGCGCGATACGCTCGCCCGCCCGCAAGCGCGCGATCAGCGTCTCGGCCACCTCGCGCTCGTTGTGCTGGTGGGCGGCGATCAGCGGCTTGTTCAGGCCGAAGCGGGTCAGCAGATGCGCGGTGTTGCGCGTGTCCTCGCAGGCCACCGCGTCGACCAGACTTAACACATGCAAGGCCCTCAGGCTTATATCCGCCACGTTGCCGATCGGGGTCGCCACTACATACAATGTTGCGATAGGATAGGTCTGACTGGCGGTCTCGCCCAGGACGGGCAGGGAGGCGATGCTGGTGGCTTGTGCTGTCATTGGAGGTAGGATGCTGCCTAAAAATGTGAAATTGCTGCTCGCGTGCCTGGCCGCCGGTTTCATCGGCGGCTGCGGCACGCCCTGCGGCGCGCCCGGCAGATTGTGCGCCCCCGTCACGTCAAACACAAGCACGCCCGCCCCCGCCCACCGCCAGGCGCCCGCCGCGGCGGATATGGCCGAGCCCGCATCAACCGCGCAAACCCACGCCATCGCCATGCCCGGCACGGCGGCCGGCGCGGGCATGTGGTCCGCCGGCCAATCCGGCACGCAGCCAACCGCCCAGGGCGGGGGCGCGCCGGACCCCGCCGCTCCTGCCGCCCCCGCATCCGCCGCTGCCGTGCCCGCCGCCTCCGCGGGCACGGGCGCCCAAGCTTCCGGCCAGCCCGGCCCGGCCGCCCCCGCCGCGCCGGCCGACGGCGCGGCGCCCTACCGCATCGGCCTGCTGCTGCCGCTGCGCTCGGAGACCCTGCGCCTGCCCGCCGAGGCCTTGCGCGCCGGCTTCATGGCGGGCTGGGAACGCGACCGCGAGGGCTACACCGTCACCGTGATCGAGACCGGCGACGCCGCGCCGGACGTGCTGTCGGCCTACGTCGCCGCGCTGGCGCAGCAGGACATGATCGTCGGCCCGCTGTCCCGCTCGGCCGTGACCGCCATCGCCGGCAGCGCGCTGGTGAACAAGCCCACCATCGCGCTCAACCATCCGGACGCCCGCGGCGAAACCGTGCTGCCGGCGCAGATGATGGTGATCGGCCTGTCCATCGAGGACGAGGCGCGCCAGACCGCCGAGTGGGCCGCGCGCGAACAGCCGGGCGCGGTCGCCTACGTGCTGGCCGGCAGCGCGCAATGGCAGCGCCGCAGCGCCAGCGCCTTCGCCGCGCAGTGGCAGAAGCTGGGCCACGCGGCGAAGGCGGTCGACCTGCAGGTGCTGAACGGCTACCTGAACGACGCCGAACTGGTGCAGCTGCGCGCCCGCCTGCAGGGCGAGTCGCTGATGATGCTGTTCGCCGCGCTGGACCCGGACCAGAGCCGCCAGTTGCGCGTGGCGCTGGCCGCGCCGCCGCTGGGCGACATTCCCATCTACGGCACCTCGTCGCTCAATCCCGGCAAGGCCAAGCTGGTGCCCGGCCCGGAAATGGACGGCGTGCGCCTGATGGACCTGCCCTGGCAGCTGCAGCGCGACCATCCGGCCGTGATGGTCTATCCCCGCTTGCAGGGCGGCGCGGACCGCAAGCCGGACGCCGACATGGAACGCCTGTACGCGCTGGGCATCGACGCCTTCCGCGTGGCGCGCGAGGTGGCGCGCGGCGCCGTCAAGCACGAGCCCGCCAAGTTCAAGCTGGACGGCGTGACCGGCCAGCTCAGCGTGCAGTTCGGCGACGGCCCGGCCCGTTTCGAGCGGCGCGCCCTGCCCGCCGTCTACAAGAACGGCGTGCCGGTGCCGGTGACCGCCCTGGTCCAGCCCTGAGAGGCTGAGAGGACGCCGCCCGTGCCGCAAACCCGCCACCAGCGCGACGGCCAGTCCGGCGAGGACGAGGCGCTGGACCATCTCCGATTGCACGGCCTGAGCCTGGTCGAGCGCAATTTCCGCTGCAAGGTGGGCGAGATCGACCTCGTCATGCAAGACGGCGACGGCCTGGTGTTCGTCGAGGTGCGGCGCCGCGCCGGCCTCAGCCACGGCGGAGCGGCGGCCAGCGTCACGCCGGCCAAGCAACGGCGCATGCTACGCGCCGCCCAGTTCTACCTGCTGCGCTACCGCCAACCGCCGCGCTGCCGTTTCGACGTGGTGGCCATCGACGGGCCGAATCTGAGCTGGCTGCGCAATGTGCTCGACGCCTAAGCCCAAGTGTAAGCATATTTAACAGCGCTTGTCCGGCCCGGCGGGGGACTGCACTATAATCCCCACACTATGAATACTCAACGCATCCTCTCCCACTTCCACGAAAGTGCCGAAATCAAGATCCAGTCCGCCACCGTGCTGGCGCAGCCGATAGGCCAGGCGATCGAACTGATGTTTTCGGCGTTGTCCAACGGTAACAAGATCCTGGCGTGCGGCAACGGCGGTTCCGCCGCCGACGCGCAGCACTTCGCGGCGGAACTGGTGGGGCGCTTCGAGCGCGAGCGCTTCCCGCTGCCGGCCATTTCGCTGGCGACCGACACCTCCATCCTGACGGCGGTGGCGAACGACTACAGCTACCGCGAAATCTTTTCCAAGCAGGTGCAGGCCTTCGGCCAGGCCGGCGACATCCTGCTGGCCATCTCCACGTCCGGCAACTCGGCCAACGTGATGGCCGCCATCGAGGCGGCGCTGGAGCGCGAGATGCGCGTGATCGCGCTGACCGGCAAGGGCGGCGGCGCCATCGGCAAGATGCTGACCGACGCCGACGTGCACATCTGCGTGCCGGCCGAGCGCACCGCTCGCATCCAGGAAGTGCACCTGGTGACCATCCATGCTTTGTGCGACGGCATCGACGTCGCATTGTTCGGAGGAGATGTGAATGAATAAAAATCGTGCAGTGTGGGTCCGCCCCGTGCTGATGGCTGTCGCGGGCGCGACGCTGCTGACCTCGCTGTCCGGCTGTGTCGGGCTGGTGGTGGGCGGCGCCGTGGCCGGCACCGTCGCCGCGTCCGACCGCCGCACGTTCGGCGCGCAGACCGAGGACAAGGCGATCGCCGTCAAGACCGAGCTCAAGCTGCCCAACCTGGTCGGCGACGCCGGCCACGTGAACGTGGCCAGCTTCAACCGCCGCGTGCTGCTGACCGGCGAGGTGCGCGACCAGGCCATGAAGGACCAGCTGGAAAGCGAAGTGCGCGCCATCGAGGGCGTGCTGTCGGTGACCAACGAGCTGGAAATCGCCGGCCCCGCCAGCTACACCTCGCGCTCGAACGACGCGCTGATCACCACCAAGGTGAAGGCCAGCCTGGTGGACGCCAAGGACATCTCGGCCAACTCCTTCAAGGTGGTGACCGAGCGCGGCAACGTCTACCTGATGGGCCGCGTGACCCAGCGCGAGGGCGCCCAGGCGGCCGAGATCGCGCGCGGCGTGGGCGGCGTGGCGAAAGTGGTCAAGGTGTTCGAGTACATCTCGGAAGACGAGTGGAAGCAATACCAGCCCAAGCCCCAGGGCTGAGGCCAGCCCGCTGCGGCGATCGGTGCGGCGTCATATAATGACCGCACCGTTTCGTCAGGGACCCGACACACCATGAGCACATCGACCTCCTCCACCGCCTGGATCAAGCCCGCGCTGGCCGCCGCCGTCATCGCCGGCTTGGGCGTGACCGCGTATTTCTCGTTGAACAGCCACAGCAGCGCGCCGGAGGTGACCTTCATCGGCATCAAGGGCGAGCGCATCACGCCGGCCAGCCTGCGCGGCAAGGTGGTGATGGTGAACTTCTGGGCCACCTCCTGCGCCACCTGCGTGAAGGAAATGCCGCAGATGGTGGAAACGTACAACAAGTACAAGGCCCAGGGCCTGGAATTCGTGGCCGTGGCGATGAAGGAGGACCCGCCGAACTACGTGGTGAACTTCGCCGAGACGCGCCAGTTGCCGTTCAAGGTGGCGCTGGACGTGAAGGGCGAGGCGGCCAAGGCCTACGGCAATGTGCAGATGACGCCGACCACCTTCGTCATCGACAAGGAAGGCCGCATCATCAAGCGCTACGTCGGCGAGCCGGAGTTCGCGGCGCTGCACAAGCTGCTTGAAAAGGCGCTGCAGGGATGAAACAAGGGACGCCGCGGCGTCCCTTTCCACATCCGGCCGTCAGAAGCCGGCCTGCAGCGACAGGTACCATCCCTTCTGCTTCTTCGGATTGAACACCGTGATGTCGCCCAGCGCCGCGTAGGCGGCCGTGAGCGACAGGTTGCGGTTGGGGAACCACGCCACGAAGGCGTCGTAATAGGCTTTTTCGTGGTCCACGCCCAGGTTGTGCGGCTTGTGGCGGTACTCGGCGCCCACGGCCAGCTTGCGCGTGAGCAGATAGGCCACCGAGGCCTCCGGCATCAGCTTCATGTTGTCGCCCTGGTCGCCGCCGAAGCCCAGGATGCCCATCTGGTTGGCCCGGGTGGCGCGCAGCGTGCCGTTCACCAGCAGGCTGTATTCGAACAGGATCTTGGTGGCGGACACGTAATAGTCGTAGCCGCTGTCGTCCTTGGCGCCCAGCTGCGTCACATTGCTCACGCCCAGCGCGCCCAGTCCGCCTATGCCCTTGTTTTTCTTGTACATGACGCCGACCGCCACCTGCGGCACCCACGTGTCCTGCTCGTAGACCGCGTCGCCCAGCAGGCGCACTTTCAGGCCGACGATGTCCTGCTTGATGCGCAGCTGGTCCAGTGGCGCCAGGTCGCCCTTGAAGTCCTGGCGCGCCAGCGACAGCTCCAGCCGGTCCGCGATGCCCACCGCCACGCCCCGCGTGGCCAGCGAATAGTCCTGCGTCTGGATGTGCGTGTAGTGCGCGTTGGCGCCCCAGCTGTCGCGCGAGCCGTAGCCGGCGATCAGCGCCCACGGCGTGAGGCCGCCGCCGCCCGCCCCCTCCACCTGGCTGACGCCGCCGGTGGCGATGAACTTGCCCATGTCCTGCCCGGACGCGGCGCCCGCCGTCATCAACGCGCACAGGACCGCCGCCAGCGTGCTTGCTGTTCTTTTCATGGTCGCATCCCGCTCTATTTGGTGACTATGTCGCGTTGCATCGGCGCGAGCTTGGCGATCAGCTTGTTCGACACGCTGGTCGGCACATGGTGCCGTTCCATCGCGATCTGCAAGTCCTCGGCCAGCGCGTTGAACTGGGCGTTGGTGATCTTCAGGTCGATGTGCACGGACTTCATGTCGCGCACGGTGCCCACGCCGTCCATGGTCTTGTCGCGGTATTTGCCGGTGTACTTGCACGGGCCGCCGCTGAACTCGCAGAACTGCTCCCGCAGCCGCAGGTTCAGCTGTTTCATGTCGAAGTCGGCGAAGGATTCCTTGATGCGGGGATCGGCCAGGACCAGCGTGATGAAGGTGTCGACGATCTTGCCGATACCCTCCTGGCCGCCGAGGCCGCGGTAGGTGGAGTCCTCGGTGTAGGGGGTTTGCGCCGTCGCCAATGCCGAGGCCAGCAGCAGCGCGAGCCCGGCGGTTTGGATGGTTTTCCTCATGTTGCTCCTTTGGAAAGGCCGTTCGTCATGGACAGAACCGCCCGCCAAATTTAACAGATCGCTCCGCGAAGCAACAATCGCCGCGCCGCTTATTTCGGATACAGGATCATTTGTGTGCAGCGGAACAACGCAATCGGCTTGCCGGTCGCCTGGTTGATCACGGTCGCGTCCCACACCTGGGTGGTGCGGCCCAGGTGCACCGCCTTGGCCGTCACCGCCACCACGCCGTCGCGCACGGTGCCCAGGTGGTTCGATTTGAGCTCGATGGTGGTGAAGTTTTCCGCTCCCTCGGGCATGTGGGCGTAGCAGGCGTAGCCGCAGGCCGTGTCCGCCAGCGTCACCACGCTGCCGGCGTGCAGGAAGCCGTTCGGCGCCAAGTGGTGGGGCGCCACCTCGAATTGCGCATCCAGTTCGCCTTCGCGGAGGGACAGGATCTGGATGCCCAGGTGGCCGGGCAGCTTGCCCTGGCCGCGCTGGTTCAGTTCGTCGACGGTGACTTTCGGAGTTTGCATGGTCGGTCTCTCAAGAAGGGGGAGCGACGATGATATCAATTTTTGCACGATCGTTCAGAAAGCCCTGCCGCGGGGTCAGGCCCAGGCGATCGGGGTCTTGCCTTTGGCGGACAGGTAGGCGTTGGCGCGGGAGAAGGGCTTGCTGCCGAAGAAGCCGCGATGGGCGGACAGCGGCGACGGGTGCGGCGAGGTGATCACGTGGTGCTTGCGGGTGTCGATCAGCGCCTTCTTGGCGATCGCGTAGCTGCCCCACAGGATGAACACCAGCTGGTCCCGCTCCCGCGACAGCGTGCGGATGGCGCTGTCGGTGAAGTGCTCCCAGCCTTTGCCGGCGTGCGATCCGGCCGTGTGGGCGCGCACGGTCAGCACGCTGTTGAGCAGGAACACGCCCTGCTCGGCCCAGTCGGACAGGTCGGTGCGGGTGCGCGCGGCACCGACGTCGTCGGCCAGTTCCTGGAAGATGTTTTGCAGGCTGGGCTGGGGACGGTTGCCGTCCGGGACCGAGAAGCAGAAGCCCATCGCCGCGCCGGGCGTGTGGTAGGGGTCCTGCCCCAGGATGACGACCTTGACGGCGTCGAAGGGCGTGAGGTCGAAGGCGCGGAAGATGTGCTTGCCGGGCGGGCAGCAGCGGCCCGCCGCGTACTCGGTCCGGACGAAGGACGTCAGGTTTTCCCAGTACGGCTGCTCGAATTCATCCTGGAGCCTGAGCTTCCAGGACGGTTCGATGCGGACCTCGGCCATGCGCGGCGCCGACCTTAGGCGTTTTCCAGGACCTTGTGCGCCTGTTCGTCCGCGTGGTACGACGAGCGCACCATGGCGCCGACGGCGGCGTGCTTGAAGCCCATCTTGTAGGCCTCCTCCTCGAACATCTTGAACACGTCCGGGTGCACGTAGCGGCGCACCGGCAGGTGGCTGTTGGACGGCGCCAGGTACTGGCCGATGGTCAGCATGTCGATGTCGTGCTCGCGCATGTCGCGCATCACCTGCAGGATTTCCTCGTCGGTCTCGCCCAGGCCGACCATGATGCCGGACTTGGTCTTCACGCCAGGGTACATGGCCTTGAAGTCCTTCAGCAGCTTCAGCGAGTGCATATAGTCCGAACCTGGGCGCGCCTCCTTGTACAGGCGGGGCACGGTTTCCAGGTTGTGGTTCATCACGTCCGGCAGGCCGGCGGCGAAGAGGTCCAGCGCCTTTTGCAGGCGGCCGCGGAAGTCCGGCACCAGCACTTCGATCTGGGTGTTCGGCGACAGTTCCTTGGTCTTGGTGATGCACTCGACGAAGTGCTGGGCGCCGCCGTCGCGCAGGTCGTCGCGGTCCACCGAGGTGATCACCACGTAGCTCAGGCGCAGCTTGGCGATGGTGTTGGCCAGGTTTTGCGGCTCGTCGACGTCCAGCGGGTCCGGGCGGCCGTGGCCGACGTCGCAGAACGGGCAGCGGCGGGTGCACTTGTCGCCCATGATCATGAAGGTCGCGGTGCCCTTGCCGAAGCATTCGCCGATGTTGGGGCAGCTGGCCTCCTCGCACACGGTGACCAGCTTGTTCTCGCGCAGGATGTCCTTGATCTCGTAGAAACGGGTCGAGGTGGAGGCGGCCTTGACGCGGATCCAGTCCGGCTTCTTCAGGCGCTCGATCTGCTCGATCGGCGTGATCTTGATCGGAATGCGCGAGGTCTTGCTGGCGCCTTTTTGCTTTTCGCTGGCGTTGTAAGCTGGGGCGGTGCTGGAGGTGGTCTCGGAGGTCATAGGCTGCTTGCCCTGGCGGGCTCTAAAGTTGATACGGTTGATGCGGCGTCCGGCTCGGTTGCGTGAAGCAGGTGTGCCAATTCGTTGGCCAGCGCCAGCTGCACATCGGCCAGCGGCGCCTCCACGCCCATAGAACGCATGTCTATGGTTTCCAGTCCGGCATAGCCGCAGGGATTAATCCAGGAGAACGGCGCAAGATCCATGCCCACGTTCAGCGACACCCCGTGGTAGGTGCAGCCGTTGCCGCGCACTTTCAGGCCCAGCGCGGCGATTTTCGCGCCCTTTTTCGGTCCGCCGGCGATGTAGATGCCCGGCGCGCCGTCCACGCGCTCACCGTCGAGATTATACGCCCGCAAGACGTTGATGATCGCCTGCTCGATTTTATGGACGAACTGGCGGGCGTACAGCTTGCCGCCCGGCTTGTTGCGGCGCAGGTCCATCAGCAGGTAGATCACGACTTGGCCTGGGCCGTGGAAGGTGACCTCGCCGCCGCGGTCGGTCTGCACCACGGGGATGCTGCTGGCGCCGGCCAGCAGGTGGCCGCGGTCGGCGCCCAGGCCCAGCGTGAAGACGGGCGGATGCTCGACGATCCACAGTTCATCGGGCGTATCGGCGGCGCGCGCGTCGGTGAACGCGCGCATCGCCGCGAAGATGGGTTCGTACTCGGCAAGGCCAAGCTGGCGTATCAGCGCCGGGGCAGTAGACATGGGCGGGACAGGGTTGGACAACCCCGCCATTATAAGTCAGTCCCGAATTACTTTCCCACCGTGCCTATTTTCTCAGCAGAACTGGCGAAAATTACCCCAGGGGTGTTTTCCGAAAATACCCCTGGGTTAATTTTGTGTTTTTAGCAGCTTCAGCCAGGATTGGACGGGGTCGCGCTGCCATTGGCCGGCGGCGTAGTCCTTCAGCTTTTGCGGGACCTCGTCGCCGTTCATGATGAGGCGGTTGAGCATCAGCGCCAGGTCGGTGTCGGCGATGCACCAGCGGGTGAACAGGTTGGGGCCGTCCACCAGCCTGTCCGCCGCGCGGATCAGCTTGTCGGCGGCGGCGCGCGCCTCGGCGCTGAGCGGCCCCGTGGCCTGGCCATAAAACACGCTCATGGTGCTGCGCTCGGCGCGGATCGGCATCAGGTCGCTGCGCAGCCAGGCCTGGATCTGCCTGGCTTGCGCGCGGCGCTGCGAGTTGCGGGGATAGACGGCGTGGTATTCGGGCGCGGGGAACACCTCGTCCAGGTATTCGCTGATGGCGCTTGATTCGGTCAGCACGAAACCGTCATGCACCAGCGCCGGCACGCGCGCCGTCAGCGCCAGGTCGCGGTAGGGCTGCGCCAGGTTGTGGCCGGCTTCCAGATCGATAGTCTCCAGCTCGAACGGCAGCCCTTTTTCCTTCAGGGTGACGAAAACGGACATGGCGTAGGGACTGCCGTGCAGGCTGTCGACGTAGAGTTTGAGGGTCATGGCTGCGCTCCGGCGTGAGTTGAAATCTGCTCACATGGTAATGCTTGTCGCAGTGCCATCATAACGATATATTTTGACTGTCCTTGTTAGTTCCATTCACATGAAACTGCCTAATTTTTCAGCGTTGCGCGCCTTCGAGGCGGCGGCGCGGCACCAGAACTTCTCGCGCGCCGCCGACGAGCTGCACCTGACGCACGGGGCGATCAGCCATCAGGTGCGCGCGTTGGAGGAGGAACTCGGCACGCGCTTGTTCGTCCGCAACGGCCGCCACGTGACGGTGACGGCCGACGGGCTGCGCTTCGCCCAGGTGCTGGGCAAGGCCTTCGCCGACATCGCGGCCGGCGCCGACGCCTTGCGGCCGGACCACGGCTGCCAGCGCCTGTCGATTTCCGCCATTCCCTCCTTCGCGGCGCGCTGGCTGGCGCCGCGCCTGGGACGCTTCATCGACTTGCATCCGGGCGTGGAGGTGTTGCTGCAGGCCAGCGGCCACCTGGAGGACCTGGAGCGGGCGGCGATCGACATCGGCATCCGCTTCGGCCGGGGACGCTATCCGGGCCTGGTGGCGCAGCGACTGATGGGCGACATCTATTACCCGGCCGTCAGCCCGTCCTACCGGGGCGGCGCCCTGCCGCGCACGCCGGCCGAGCTGGCGCAGGCCACGCTGCTGCGCTCGAACGAGCCGTGGACGCCCTGGTTCCGCGCGGCGGGCCTGCGCCTGCCCGAGCCGTCGGGCGGCGTGATGTACGAGGATTTGTCGATGCTGATACGCTCGGCCGTGGACGGCGACGGCGTGGCGCTGGTGCGCCATGTGGTGGCGATGCAGGAGATCGCGTCCGGCCAGCTGGTGCGGCTGTTCGACGTGGCCACGCCCAGTCCGGACGATTATTACTTCGTCAGCCCGCCCGCCGCGGCGGACAAACCGCAGGTGCGCGCGTTCCGGACGTGGATGCTGGCCGAGATCGCCCAGTTCGAACGGGAGTTGCGGCTGGGCTAGGGCGGCTGGGCAACGCGGCGAAAAAACCGCCGACACCGCCGGGAAGCCGCGTCCTACATGACGATCTTGACCATCGGGTGGCCGGACAGCTCGGTGTACAGCGCATCCAGCTGCGGACGGCTGGTGGCCAGCACGGTCACGGTCAGGCCGGTGTAATTGCCCTTGGCCGACGGCCGCACTTCCATCTTGCCTTCATGGAAAGTGGGATCGTGCTTGAGCACGACGGCCACGACGGCGGCCGCGAAGTCGTCATGGGTCGGCCCCATCACCTTGATCGGGAAATCGCTGGGATATTCGATGAGGGACTCGGAGGGCGGGATCGCTGGGGCCATGATATTTCCAATCGTTAAAACAGTTCAGGCTCTATTTTAACGTAGCGCCACGACCACCGTGCCCCGCCCCCGGCGATTCCTGGCCATCCATCCCGGGCGGCTCCCCGGCGTACGCGCGTTCGAGCAGACCGCGCAAGGCGGCGGCCTCCAGCGGCCGCGGATTGGGATAGGCGGCCGTCGTCGCCAATTCCACAGCCCGCGCCAAGTCCTCATGCCGCATGCCGATGTCGCGCAGCGCGACCGGCGCCCCCAGGCTCCGCGCCAGACGCCACATCCCGGTGGCGGCCTCCTCCGCGCCGATGGCGGTCGCGATACGCCGCATGACGGCGGGGACGGCGCGGGCGTTGTACGCCAGCGCGTGCGGCAGGATGACCGTGTGCGTTTCGGCGTGCGGCAGACTGAAGGCGCCGCCCAGCGTGTGGCAGAGCTTGTGATGCAAGGCCATGCCGACATTGCCCAGCACCGTGCCGCACAGCCAGGCTCCGTACAGGCATGCGTCGCGGCCCTCGGTGTGGTCCGGCTGGTCCTTCAGCCTGGGCAAGCCTTGCGCCAGCGCGCGGATGCCCTCGAGCGCGAGCAGGTCCATGATGGGATTGCCGTCCCGCGCATACAGCCCCTCGGCGGCGTGCGCGATCGCGTTGATGCCGCTGGTCACCGATAGCGCAAAGGGCAGCGTCGCGCTCAGCTCGGGATCGTAGAGCACGGTTTGCGGCAGCACGCGCGGGTCCTTGCCGGTTTTCTTGACGCCGGCCTCCGTGATGCCGTAGATCGGCGTCATTTCCGAGCCGGCGTAGGTGGTCGGTATCGCCAGGATGGGCAGGCCGGACTCGAGCGCGATGGCTTTGCCCAGCCCGATGGTGGAGCCGCCGCCGATGGCGACGGCGCAGTCCGCCCCGACGCGGCGCGCCTCGTCGCGCGCGGCGCGCGCCGTTTCGATCGGCACGTGCATGACCGCTTCGGCGAAGACGCCGGCGCAACGCGGACCCAGCTTTTCCGCCACCATCTCGGCCTGCGGCAGTTGGTCGGGCGTCGACAGCACCAGTGCCCTGGTGGCGCCGAGTAATTCCACTTCCCGTTGCAGGTGCCGCAGCGCGCCCCGCTCGAATATCACGCGCGGCATGCGGTTTTCGTAAGTGAACTCCAACATCTGGCTCTCCTTGAGTTGACGCTTGTTAAGCACCGTAGTCCACCTGGTGGCGGGCGATCCGCAGATCGCCCAGCGCCTCCTTGGCGCGCAGGTGTTCCGGGTGGGTGGCATAGGCGTCGAGCGCCTCCCGCGATTCGAATTCGCTGTACAGCACGACATCGCACGCGTAATCGACCCGGCTGGAATCGACGCCGATTTCGATGTGGCGCAGCCCTGGCACCTTGCCCTTCAGTCCTTCGAAGACTTGCTTGACCAGCGCGGCCGCCTCGGCCTTGTGCCGGGCGGTGTCGCCGCGCAGATTCCACATCACGATGTGCTTGATCATGCGCGGCCTCCGCGACTGGAGCCGGCCGCCGGATTGAGCACGAAGTCGTACTCCAGCGTGTAAAAGGGGATTTCCATCCGCGTACCGTCGGGCGCCTGCCCCGGCTCATGGCGTACCCAGTCGGCGATCAGCGTGGACCGGACCCCGAAAACGGCGTCCGAATCGAGATAGGTGCCGCCGCCGCGGAAGACATGGGTGATCAGGGTCTGGTAACCCTCCCGCTTGATCATGAAATGCAGGTGGGCGGGCCGCCACGGATGCCTGGCCGTTGCGCGCAGCATGTCGCCGACCGGACCGTCGTGCGGAATCGGATAGGGTTCGGCCACGATGGAACGGAAGTGGTAGCGCCCGTCCTGGTCGGCGAACAGGACGCCGCGCCCCTGGTGCTGGTCCAGTCCGGCGTATTGCACGTCATAGTATCCATCCTCGTCGGCTTGCCACACTTCGATGCGCGCATGCGGCAACGGCTCGCCGCCTATGCCGCGTATCACGCCGGACACGAAGCAAGGCTCGCCCTTTGCGCCGTTGGCGACGTCGGCGCCCAGCGCAAAGACCGGCGCGTTCTCGACATGGAAGGGACCGAACACGGTCGACTCCGTGCATCCCGGCGGCTTGCGGTTGTTCATGGCCATGGTCAGCGTCGACAAGCCGAGGGTATCGGACAGCAGGATGAATTCCTGGCGCTTGTCATTGCACATGTGGCCGGTCCGCGTCAGGAACTGGATCGCCGCCAGCCACTCGTCCTCGGACAACGCCACTTCGCGCGCAAAGCCGTGCAGATGCTGGACCAGGCTGGTCAGGATCCGCTTGAGCCGCGGGTCCGGCGTGTCGGCGATTTGGGCGATGACGGCTTGGGTAATCGTGTCTTCATTCAGGTTTTGCATGGACTCGCCTTTGCTCAGTTACCTAATATTTGATGGAATATCTCGGCCGCCGCGGCGCAGGAATTGCCGCGCCAGGCGACGATCTGGTCCGGCCGGATCAACGCGAAATCCGCCTCGTAAAGCTCCCGCGCCTCGGGCAGATGCGGCACCGCCACCTTCAAGTCGATCCTTCTCCGCCTGGCTTCCTCGACCATGGCGTTGCCATCGCCCGCCCCGGCGCCCAGGCACAGCAAGGTCCACTCGAAGCCGAAGGAGTCGTACAGCGAACTGCCGTCCGGCAGCCACAGGTGGGGCGGACGCCCTCCGGGGCAGGCGCTCGGGATGTATTCGTTCGCCTTGTCGGGCGGCGGCACGGTGCCGTCCGACACGATGGCCGGGGAGCCGTCATAACGGCCGCCGAACGTGACGCCGGGAATATTGAACTCGGCGCGGCCATGCGCCTCGAAATAGGGTCCCGCCTCTTGCCGGGCGCGGACGCCGGCCGGGCTGTCTTCCTCGATCTCCGGCACGGGCTTGAACAGCCCGAGGGAATCGGCGAAGGTTTTGGCGTAATTCGTGTTTCGTTTCGCGACCGGCCGGCGTTCCGCCTCATAGCTGTCGAGCAGCGTGGCCGAGGCCTGGTCCTTGATCACGGCGGCGAGTTTCCAGGCCAGGTTGACCGCGTCCTCGATCGCCGTGTTGTAGCCCAGCCCGCCGGCCGGCGTGAACAGGTGGGCCGCGTCCCCGCCGAGGAGCACGCGGCCCGAGCGGAAGTGGTTGCTGACCAGTGAATGGCCGGCCGTCCACGATCCGCGCGACAGGATTTCCACCTCCACCGGGGCGCCGGCGGCGGCCTGGAACATGCGGCGGGCATCGTCTTCGCTCACGTCCATTTCCGCTTCATGCGGCTTGAGTTGCGTGTGGAAGGCGAATTCGCCCTTGCCATCGACGGCCGCCATGAATGCCCTGCGCTCGGTGTTGAAGCAGACATTCATCCACGCCGGCGGATGCGGGCTGACACGGTACAGTTCCGGGCAGCGGGCATAAATCGCGTACATGCGCCCGCCCATGAAATCCCGGATGACGCCGGTCTCGCCGGTGTATTGAAAACCGAGTTCCTCGCGCGTCTTGCTGCGCGGACCGTCGGCGCCCACCATGTAGCCGGCGGTCAGGGTCTGACTAAACCCGTCCTCGACGCGTTCGACGTCGACCTCGACATGGCTGCCGAATTGCCGGAAGGCGGTCATGCGCCAGCCGTAGTTGACCGACACGCCGGGAAGCCGCTCGGCCTGCTTGCGCAACACCGCCTCGACGAATTTCTGCGACACGCGGTGGGGCAATTCGGCCGTGCTCCAGGAGCCCGCCAGGGAGTTGACCTTCTCCTTCGCCTCCTTGGCCGACGGCAGCTTGAACCTGGCGATTTCGTGCCCGCAGAAGCGGGTGAAGTAGGCGATGTCGGTGGGGTAGTCCGCCGGCAAGCCCAGGCTTCGTATGTCGTCGGCGAAACCGAGGCGCCGGAAATGCTCCATCGTGCGGGCCTGCGTGGCGTTGGCTTGCGGGTTGAAGGCGGTGCCGCGCTTTTCGTCCACCAATACCGTGTCGATCCCGCGCCGGCCCAACTCGTTCGCGAGCATCAGGCCGCAGGGGCCTCCTCCAACTATTACAACTGAACTTTTGACAGGCAGCATATAAACCTCTTTCCTTATCCGATGTGGAACGTCGCGTAAAGTAGTAAGGATTCCTTACTTAATTTGAATAGTAAGGTAGGCTGACCAAAATAGTCAAGAAGGTGTTGGGTTCGCGGCGCGGGTCATGCCCGGTCGCAAGCGGGTATGATGTGACCGGCCGGAACACCGGCCGGTTTCGACTCTCTCTATGAAAAAAATGACGGCAGCAAAAAAGAACGCGAAGACCATGGCATCCCCGGCCGACAGCGCCCAGGCGTATCAGTGGCGGCACGGTAACATCGGCCGCCTGCTGAACATGGCTGTGCAGCGGTTTGAAAAACGGGTGCTGGAAGTGATGGCCGAAGCCGGCTACGACGACGTCTCCTTGAGCCAGGTGGCGATCACCCGCAACCTGGACGCGGGCGGAACGCGCGCCACGGAGATCGCGAAGCGGGCCGGCATCACAAAACAATCGGTGGGCGAACTGATCGGACAACTGGAGGCGATCGGCCTGGTTGAACGCGTCCCGGACCCGGACGACAAGCGCGCCAGGATCGTGCATTTCACACCAGCCGGGCTGGCGTGGCTGAAAGCCTTTGAAATAGCCATCAAGCAATCCGAACAGGAAATGCGGGAGGAACTGGGCGCCACGACCCTGGAGCATCTCAAGCAAGGCCTGATGCGATACGGGTCGGGTGGGGACGCCTCGCGCGGCCACTGAACGGGCTAGACTCCCAGGTACTGGTGGATGATGTCGGGCTCCTGGCGCAAGGCGGCCGAATCGCCGCTCCACACCACTTTCCCCTTTTCCATCACGAAGTGCCGGTCGGCTAAATTCAGCAGCGCGCCGACGTTCTTGTCGATCACGATCTGCGACAGGCCTTCGCGTTTCAGCTCGCCCAGGGCGCGCCAGATTTCCGCGCGCATCATGGGCGCCAGTCCTTCGGTGGCCTCGTCCAGCACCAGCAGTGTCGGATTGGTCATCAGCGCGCGGCCGATCGCGAGCATCTGCTGCTCGCCGCCGGAAAGCTGCCATCCCAGGTTGCCGCGGCGCTCCCTCAGGCGCGGGAAGAAGCCGTACACCCGCTCCAGCGTCCACTCCCCGCGGGGCGATCCCCGGTCCCGGCCGGCGCGCGCCGTGGCCACCAGGTTTTCCTCAACCGTCAGATTGGGAAACACCTGGCGGCCTTCGGGAACCAGGCCCAGTCCCAGCCTTGCGATCCGGTGCGACGCGAGCGTATCGACAGGCTGCCCGGCGAACCGGATGCCGCCCGCCTTGACCGGCAACAGGCCGAACAGGCATTTGATGGTGGTGGAACGGCCCATGCCGTTGCGCCCGAGCAGCGTGACGACTTCGCCGGCCCTGACGTCGAGGGAGACGCCAAACAGCGCCTGCGCATGCCCGTAGGAGGCGTGCACATTCTGGATTTCGAGCAAAGTGGTCATGGGATGCATTCCTGTGTGCTTTCTTCACCGAGATAGATGGCCTTGACTTCCGGGTTCTCCCGGATCTCGTCGGGCGTGCCGGTGAACATCACGCGTCCGTAGACCAGCACGGTGATCCGGTCGGCCAGCGCGAACACCGCGTCCATGTCGTGCTCGATCAGCAAGATCGAATAGCGGCCCTTCAAGCCTTTCAGCAATTCGACGACCGCGCCCGATTCCTGCACGCTCATGCCGGCCATGGGCTCGTCCAGCAACAGGAACTTCGGTTGCGCCGCCAGCGCCATCGCCAGTTCCAGCTGCCGCCGCTGGCCGTAGGCGAGATCGGCCGCCGGTGTATCGGCGCGCGCCGCCAGGCCCGCCGCCCGCAGCGCCTCGTCGGCGGCCGCCACGGCCGCGTCGCGGCCGAGCATGGGGCGCCAGAAGCGAAACGCGTGTTCCTTCGCCCCCAGCGCGGCCAGCACCGCGTTCTCGCGCACGGTGAAGCCTTCGAAAATCGAGGTGATCTGGTAGGAGCGCAGCAAGCCCATCCGCGCGCGGCGGTGGATGGGCAGCGCCGTGACGTCCTTGCCGGCGAACACCACCTTGCCCTCGTTGGAAAACAGCTCGCCCGAGAGCTGGTTGATCAGCGTGGTCTTGCCGGCGCCGTTGGGGCCGATGATGGCGTGCAGTTCGCCCGGCCGGATGTCGAGCGAGACATGGTCGGTGACCAGCAGGCCGCCGTAGCGCTTGACCAGCGATTCGGTGCGCAACAGGGTGTCGGTCATGGCTGTTCTCCCGCGGTTTTCCGCACCAGCCAGACACCGCCGGCACGCCCGCGCGCCAAGCGGGCATCGATACCCGCCAGGAAGCCGGCGATGCCGGCCTTGCCCAGCAGGGCGATCAGCACGATCGCCGGACCGAAGATCGCCATCCAGTGCTCGGTGAAGTGCTTGATGGCCTCTTCCATGCCCATGAGGGCGGCGGCGCCCAGCAGCGCGCCATGCACCGCGCCGAGGCCGCCCAGCACCACCATGACGATCAGGTCCCCCGAGACGATCCACGACAAGGTACTGGGCGAGGCGAAGGCATTCAGGTTGGCCAGCAGCATGCCGGCGATGCCGCACAGGATGGCCGACAGCACGTAGGCGGACAGCAGGTACCGCCGCGCCGGCAGGCCGATGGCATTGACACGCCGCGCGTTCATTTTCGCGCCGCGCAGCACCATGCCGAACGGGGAAACGCGCAGCCGCGCCATCCACCAGGTGGCGAGCGCGAGCACCGTCAGCGCACAGGCATAGATGGTGTTCGGCTGCCCCAGGTCGCAGCCGAAGAATTTCGAGGTGGCCGAGATGGTGGTGCCGTCGTCGCCGCCGTAATGCTTCAGGCTGACGAAGACGAAATAGCCCATCTGCGCGAAGGCCAGCGTGATCATGATGAAGGCGATGCCCGTCGTGCGCAGGCTGATCGCGCCGGTCACCAGCCCGACCAGGCCGCAGGCGACGATGCAGACCAGCAAATGGATCCAGCCGTTGTCGATGCCGTAGAACGCCGGGATCGCGACGCTGTAGGCGCCTAGCCCGAGAAACAGCGCATGGCCGAAGCTGACCAGGCCGCCGTACCCCAAGGCGAGGTTGAGCGAGGTCGCGGCAACCGCATAGATGACGACGCGGGCCGTGAATACCACGTAGAAGGGTTGCTCCATCGCGTGCGCGACAAAGGGCAGCAGGATCAGCGCGCCGAACAGCGACAGCGGCAGCGCGACCGAGATCCGTAACAGGGATGGTTTGGTTTGCATCATGATTTCCTCCCTGCGGGGAACAAGCCTTCCGGACGGAACGCGAGCACGACCGCCATCAGTATATAGACCAGCATCGAGGCCATTGCCGGCCCCGCCGCGTTGGCGAGATCGCGGCTCATCAGTTCGCGCAGCAGGGTCGGCAGGAAGGCGCGGCCCAGGGTGTCGGCCACGCCGACGATCAGCGCGGCATAGAAGGCGCCGCTGACGGAACCGATGCCGCCGATCACGATCACGACCAGCGTCGTGATCAGCACCGGCTCGCCCATGCCGGCCTGGACCGACAGGATGGGCGCGGCCATCACGCCGGCCAGCCCCGCCATCGCCGCGCCCAGCGCGAACAGCAGCGCGTTGAGCAGCTTGATGTTCACGCCCAGCGCGCCCACCATCGCCGGGTTGACCGCGCCGGCGCGGATCAGCATGCCCAGCCGGGTGCCGTGCATCAGGTAATGGGCGCCGACCGCCACCGCCAGGCCGACGGCGATGATGGCGAAGCGGTAGGCGGGATAGGTGATGCCGAACAGGTCGACCGTGCCCTCGAGGGCGGCGGGCACCGGCAGGAAGTAGGCCTGCGGGCCCCAGATCATGCGGACGGCCTCGTTGAAGAACAACACCATGCCGAACGTCGCCAGCACATGGTCGAGGTGGTCGCGGCTGTACAGGCGCGAGACGGCCACCCGTTCAATCACCACGCCCAGCACGACGCAGCCGCCCACGGCCGCCAGCACGGCGGCCGTGAACGATGCGGTCAGGCTGTATGCCGTCGCCGCGAAATACGCGCCCAGCATGTACAGGGAACCATGCGCCAGGTTCACGAAACTCATGATGCCGAACACCAGCGTCAAGCCGGCCGCCAGCAGGAACAAAAGAATCCCGAACTGCAGCCCGTTCAGCAGCTGCGGAAGGATCAAGCCAAAACCCATGACGATCTCCTATTGCGCCGCGTACCTGGCGTGGCTGGCGTCGGCCAGCCGCTTCACCACCGCCGCGACGTTGGCGCCGAACACCTCGGCCGTTTTAAGGTCGCCGGGTATCATCTCCTCGACCGAGGCGTCGCCTGGCGTGGCCACCAGCAGGCCAAGATAGCCGCCGAGATGGTTGATGTCGTCGCGGGTCGACGATTTCTCGGCGGACGGGTGCATGTCGGTTCCGGTCCAGAGCATCTTGTGGTGGGCGGCGAAGGTCGACAGGTAGGAAATGGTCGAGCCCTTGTCGCCGTTCAGGCTGGCCGAATTGGTGAATCCGGCGGCGACCTTGCCTTTCCATTCCATTTTGAACCAGGTCTTGCTGGAGGCGTCGGCGAACTTTTTGAACTGCCAGGAGACGTTGCCCATGTAGGTGGGCGAGCCGAAGATGATGCCGTCGGCGCGCTTCAGCGTTTCCCAGGCGGCGTCGGGAATATTGCCCTCGCTGTCGATGGCGACGAGTTCGACTTTCGCATCCGCCGACGCGGCGCCGATCAGCACATGGTCGGCGACGCGCTTGGTATGTCCGTAGCCGGAGTGGAAGACAATAGCGATGGTGGTCATAGGAGTTCCTTTTGTTTGATGTAGAGATGTGTACGGGGCCGATGGCGGCGCGGTTTTGCGGGACGGAAGTGCGTTTGCCCTTAACGCGTGCTCTCGGGCTTCGCGGCGGTCAGTGTCGACGTGTACTCCGACACCGCCTTGATGTCTTCGCGGCTCAGATTCGTCAGAATGGCTTTCATCACATAAGCTTCCTGGATATGGAACTGCTTGGTTTTGAGAACGTCCAGCACGACTTCGAGATAGATCGGGGATTGACCGCCTATCCTGGGGAAAATCGACGAGGTCGCACCGCCGCCCGGACCATGGCACCAGGTACACGCCGGAATACCGCGCTTTAAATCGCCCTCCCGGTACAGTTTTTCCCCGTGCGCCAGCAGTTCCGCATTGGTGGACTCATAGGGCTTTCCCGGCGATTGCGACGCGTAATAGGCGGCCACATCCAGCATGTCGCCGGCGGCCAGGTTCGTCGCGATGGCATGCATGACGGGGCTGCGGCGCTGCCCTGTTTTGAAGAGCATCAGTTGCGAAGCGAGATAATTGGGCAATTGCGCGGAAAGACTAGGGAAAGCGCTGCTGACGGCATTGCCCTCGGCGCCATGGCATTGGGCACAGGCTTGCGTGGCGATCTGCTTGCCCCGAACCGCGTTTCCTTGCCGGTTCCCAAAGCTATCCTTGTGGAAGGCCGCAATGGTCTTGGTTTCCATGGCCGCCACATCGGTTCCGGCCATGACTGGATTGGCTGTCGTCGACACGGCAAGAACCGCAATCCACGGAAGAATACGTTTCATCCACGTCGACGATGTCTGCGCGTGAATATTCTTTGCCTTGTGCGCCATGGTTTATCCCTCCTGAATTGCTTTGAGTTGGGCATGGCGGCGATTCCGCCCAATGTAAAACTCACCAGGCCCGAAGGCCGCCAGATATGCCAGGCCGCCCAGCATCGCCAGCCCCTTCAGAAAGTGGTTCATTTCATTTTGAAAGGCATTCGCATCGGCGTTCCACGGCCCGTGGATGCCGGCAAGGACGGGAATGGTGAGCAGGAAAAGCACCGAAGCGGCAAGCCGCAAGCGCCAGCCGAGAATGACGCAGGCGCCGCCGACTAGCCACGCGAGGATGGTGAGGCCCAGGAACACCGTGGGTAGCGGTATGGCCTTGCCGGCCATCATCGCGGCGACGCCGTGGAACGATCCCAAGAGCCCGATGCCGTTCGCGATATAGACGATCCCGATAAGAACACGCCCCAATACGGCGCCGAATTTAGCGACGAAATCACTTTCTTTCATTTTCTTCCCTCTTCTCTTTTCGCTTTTCCCAGGCCTACACCACCATGCAATTGCAGCTCAGCGTCCACACGCCGGCATCGCCCTGGATCCAGCCGTGGTGATGGGTGACGCCGCCGCAGAAATCGCCGTTGCCGTGCGCGTGGCCGCAGCCATGCCTGCCGCTCTTCAGGGCCGTTCCCATGTACGCGCCCTCGTCGGCGCGGGCCACCGCGGCCGGCGACCACGCGGGGTCGTAGGGCAAGTCCGGCGGCGCCAGCGGCTTGAACGCGCCCTTCGCATGGACCACCTGCCCGTTCATGACGGTCAGCACCGATTCGATTTTCTTGATGCGCTCCTCCGGCACCGCGAAGTAATCCTCCGACAGCACGGCCAGGTCGGCGAACTTGCCCGGCTCCAGCGTTCCTTTCACTTTTTCCTCGCCGGAGAACCAGGCGCTTCCCACCGTGTAGCGGCGCAAGGCCTCCAGGCGGTCGAGGCGGTTGGAAACGCCGACCAGGGGCGCGCCGCCCGCGGTCTTGCCGCTGACGAACCAGTACAGCGAAATCCACGGGTTGTAGCTGGCGATCCGGGTGGCGTCGGTGCCCGCGCCGACCGGTACATCGGCCTTGAGCATGTCCATGACCGGCGAGGCGCGCCCGGCCGCGTCCGCGCCGTGGCGCCTGATGAAGCTCTCGCCCTGGAAGTACAGCCGGTCCTGCACCGCGATGCCGCCGCCCAGCGCCTTCACGCGGTCGATGTTGCGCTTGCTGATGGTTTCCGCGTGGTCGAGGATCCAGCGCACCTGGCCGAGCGGCGCGTCGCGGTTCACGTTCTCCAGCACGCTCAACAGACGCGTGATCGATTCGTCGTACGTGGCGTGGAAGCGGAACGGCCAGCCCTTCTCCACGAACAGGCGGATCACTTTCTCGAAATCCTTTTCCGCCGTGGGCCGCAAGTCGGGCCGGGGCAGGATGAAGTTGGCGGAATCGAAGGCCGAGAAGGTGAGGATCTCGCCCATGCCGTAGATCTTGTAGAAGGGGTCGTCGGTCAGCTTGACCTGCTTGATCCACGATTCGAAATCCTCGTATTCCTTGCCCGGCGAAAAGCTGAACATGCTGCACGCCAGGCGCACAGTCATGTGCCGGCCCTGCACCAGCTCGGTCATCAGCGCATAGTCGGCCAGGTTGTTGTCGGCGCCGCCGTCGCTCACGCTGGTGAGGCCCAGGCGGTTCAGCTCGCGCATGAACTGGCGGATCGAGTTCAGCCGAGCCTGGTGCCCCAGCTGCGGCGCG
Source organism: Pseudoduganella namucuonensis (assembly GCF_900116645.1). Lineage (GTDB taxonomy): Bacteria > Pseudomonadota > Gammaproteobacteria > Burkholderiales > Burkholderiaceae_D > Rugamonas > Rugamonas namucuonensis. Next base: position 37,530 of record NZ_FPBO01000003.1, read on the forward strand.
CGGCGCATGGCCGAATACACCGAGAACATGCTGGGCTTGGCCAGGATCACGCCGGTCGGCAAGCCCTGCGCATCCTTCACGATCTCGCCGCCGGCCGGCTGCGGCGTATCCTTGGTGTAACCGAGCGCCTGCACCGCGGCCTTGTTCAGCAAGGCGGTATCGTAGAAATGCAGCACCATGACCGGCACGTCCCCGGAGACGGCGTTGAGTTCCTCGATGGTCGGCATGCGCTTCTCGGCGAACTGGAATTCCGACCAGCCGCCCAGCACGCGCACCCACTGTCCCGGCGGCGTGCGTTCGGCCTGTTCGCGCAGGATGCGCAAGGCGTCGGCCAGCGAGGGCACGTCGTCCCAGCGGACTTCGAGGTTGTATTGCAGCCCGCCGTTGATCAGGTGCATGTGGGAGTCGTTCAGGCCGGGGATGGCGACGCGGCCGGCGAGGTCGACGACACGCGTTCCCGGCCCCTGGAACACCGCGGTGTCGGCGTCGGCGCCGACGGCGAGGACTTTGCCGTCTTTCAAGGCGATCGACGCTACGACGCTGTTGCGCGCATCGAGCGTATGTATCCTGCCGTTGCGCAGGATCATGCCGGCTTCGCTTGCGCCCCCCATGCTGGCGCACCCGGCGAAAGGAATGCCGGCGGCGACGGCCGAGGCCTTGAATAAAAATTCTCTGCGGTCCATATTGTCTCCCCGTTGGATATGGTCTTTTGCCGGGTGCTAGATGGCATCGCCGCGCAGCCAGGCCTGGCCGCGCCGGTACAGCGCCTCGACCTCGGGACCGGTGAGCTGCGGCATGTCGCGTTTGACGTCGTAGCCGATGCGGGTCTGGATGTAGGCCAGGTGCCGGTAGCCCGCCGGGAACTCCGCCAGGCGCGCGGCATCCAGCTCGAGCCTCGTTCCCGGCCGCAGCGGGTCGATGCGGTCCTTCTCGTAGATCGGCTGCCGCAGCACGACGCCCCAACGGCCGCCGCGCTTCTCGATGAAGTCATAGAAGCGGCCGGTGCACACGACATCGCACGGCACGCCATCCACGTCCGCGCGCTGCGAGATGGTCATCTTGGTCTGCACAATGGCGCGCTGGCCCGCCAGGTCGATCGTGGTCCCGCCCAAGAAATGCAGGATGCTCACGCCCTTGGCCCAGCCCTCTTTGGTCACGCGGATGAATTCCGTCGCCGGTCCCTGGAACCAGGTGGCCATCATCACGCCGTCGTCGTGCCAGACGGTGGCGAAGCGTTCCCAGTCGCCGGCGTCGCGCCACAGCGCCCAGTTTTCGACCAGATCGCGGATCGCCAGACGGTCCAACAATTCTTCGTTCATTGCGGTTCTCCTTTTTGATTGATAGGGGTCAGCGGCCGATGGCCCGGTCGTAATAACCGCGGTCGTAGTACGTCGACGGACTGCCCATGTCCTTCCTGGGCACGCCCCACTTGCCGCGCAGTTTCAACACCTGCTCCAGACCCGCCGGATCGAGCGCCGCCCGGCGCTGGAACCCGCTCTGCTCGTTCACCAGCACGCCGAACGCCGCCTCCGCCATCGCCGGATTGCTGTTGGGCACGCGATTCTGGAATATGCGCAGCGCTTCCTCCTTGTGCGCGGGGTCGTAGAGCCACTCGACGCCTTTCACATAGGCGCGAATGAAGCCCTCCAGCCGCGCCTGGTTTTGCCTCGCCCAGCCCTGGCGCACACCGGCGACCGCCCCCTGGTAGGCGCCCAGACTATCCGCCACCGATTCCAGCACCGTGAATCCGCGCGCCTGCGCCTGCAATTCGAACGGCGAGACCAGCATGGTGGCGGACTGCCTGCCTTCCATGAGCGCCTGAAAACGCTGCAGGACGCCGCCGGCGCGCTCGACCGCGTAATCCCCCTCGCGCAAGCCGCCGCGTTCAAGGAGCTCGAACAGGACCGCCGCGTACCCGGTGCTTTTCGCATCCACCGACACGGTCTTGCCGCGCAGGCCGGCGATGGATTGCACGCCGGGCGCCGCCACCAGCTTGAGAAAGCCGCGGTCCCCGCCCATGACCGCGACCAGGTCCGCGCCGACCTTGTCCGGCACTTCGCCCTGCCCTTCCCTGTATGCGACCAGGTTGTCGATGGCGGTCATGGCGATATCGAATTTTCCGTCGATCAGATTGGTCAGCTGGAAAACCGAATTGGGGGTGGGCGTCACGTTCACGGCCACGCCTTCCGCGGCAAAGAAACCTTTGTCCTGGGCGACCCACAGCGGCCAGTTGGAGCCGCCGGGGAAGATGATGAGTTCTATCGGCTTTTCCGCCGCCGCCGATACGCCGGCGACGCATGCCAGGACCAACGTCAGCGCGATTCTCTTGATGCGATTCATGGACAGTCTCCCTGGGGGCGTGCCGCCCCCGTTGCGCGGATTGTTAGAAGAAGTGACGCATGCCGACCATCAGGCCGGTCTGCGATCCCCCCGCCACCGGGTTGCTGCCCGCAGCGCCGCCGCTGACCGAGAGGTTGAGCGTGCCGCCGTTCGAGACATGGCCGGCGGTGACGTAAGCCGCGGTGCGCTTGGAGAGGTGGTAGAGGCCCCGCACGGCGAAGAGCGTCGCGTCGTTCGCGTTGCCCTTGGTATCGAGCCTGAACAGTTCCACCTCCACCGTGATTTCCGGGATGACGGGATAGGCGCCGCCGATGAAATACAAATCGCTCCTCGGCGCGGCGCTCGCCTCGTTGCTACGGCGGATCACGCCGCCGCCCAGCTTCGCCTGTCCGAACTTGACGTAACCGTTGATGGTGGCGCGGCTGTCGCCGAGGCCGCCGCTGGTCAGGCCCGCGAACGCGCCCGGCCCGCCGTTGATGCGGTCGTACGCGGCGGCGACGCCCCAACCGGCCGTGTCGTACTTCGCCATCAGGGACCACTCTCGGCAGGCCTTGCTGTCGGCCGCGTTTTCCCCCGCGCAGTTGGTTCCCGCCGGGCTCGGGCCGGCGTTGACCGCGTCGCGGCCGAAGCTGTAGGTGGCGCCGAGGGTCAGGCCGCTGAATGTGCCGCGATAGGCGACGGCGTTGTCGGCGCGCGCGTTGGGAATGTAGCTGTCCAGCCCGCCCGAACCGTAAATATTCGGGCCGAGGATGTCGCTGTCCAGAATGGACCAGAACAGCATGGTGTACTGGCGCCCGATGGATACGGTGCCCCAGTCGCCGGACAGGCCGACGAAGGCCTGCCTGCCGAACAGGCGTCCGCCCTGGGCCTGCGTTCCGGCATCCGGCGCCAGACCGTTTTCCAGCGTGAACACCGCCTTGAGGCCACCGCCCAGATCCTCCGTGCCACGGAAACCCAGGCGCGACGGCAGGGTGCCGGTCAGGGTCGGCATCCGGGTCAGATTGTCCCCGCCGGCTCCCACGTTCGTGACGTATTCCACGCCGGTGTCGATCAGGCCATAGACCGAGACGTTGCCGCCCTGTGCGTGGCTGGCGGTTGCGGCGGCGGCCATCAAGCCGGCGGCGATCATGTTCTTTTTCATTTTTTTGTCTCCATTGTTATAAAAATTCAGGCAAAAGCTTCCCCTTGGAGGGGGCCGGAAGGCCGCCTCCCCGGAACCGCGTGAGCCCGTTTCAGGCCTTACTTATTTGGGATTGCACTGCCCCGCGTAGGCGTCCGCATGCTCCTTGAGCACGTCCGCCGCCAGCAGCCTGGACTCCGGTTTGCCCGATGCGCCCTTGACGACTTGGTAGATGTGGTAGTTCTGCACCGGGAAGTTGTTCTTGCCGAACTTGAAGTCGCCCCGCACCGACTTGAATTGCGCGTTCTTGATCGCCGCCGTCAGCGCCGCGCGGTCGGCCGCATTGCCCTTGACGGTACGGATGGCCGCGTCGAGCAACATGGCCGCGTCGTAGCTGAACGCGGCGTAAGGCGAAGGCGTGCGTCCGTGGCGCTTCTCGAATGCCGCGACAAACTGCTTAGATTGCGCGTTCGGCGCGCCGGGCGCCCAGGTATCGCCGACGATGGCGCCTATCGCCGCCGCGCCCATCGCGTCGGCGGCGGAGCCTTCGATGGTATTGGAGGTATTGAGCGGAATCCTGGTCAGCAGCCCGGCCTGCTGGAACTGGCGGACGAAGGTGACGCCCAGGCCGCCCGGATAGAAGGCATAGACCGCGTCCGGCTTGGACGCGGACAATTGGGTCAGCTCGGCGGAAAAATCGAGCTGATTGAGCGGGGTGTAGATCTCGTCGACGATCTCGCCCTTGTAGAAGCGCTTGAAGCCCTGGACCTTGTCCTTGCCGCCGATGAAGTTCGGCGTCATCGTGCTGACGCGCTTGACGCCCTTGTCGTTGAGGTACTTGCCGACCACTTCGGCCGGCACGTCGCTTTGCCAGGACATCACGAACTGGTTCGGCTTGCACTGCACGCCCGCCACCGGCGAGGGACCGGCCACGGTGCCGATGAACGGCAGGTTGGTCGAGGCGATCCGGTTCTGCATCGCCATCATGATGTTGGCGAAGGTCAGCCCGACGATCACATCGGCCTTGTCCCGGTCGACCAGCTTGGCCAGCGCGTTCATCGCCACCTCGGGCTTTTGCTGGTCGTCCTCCTTGACCACCGTCGCCGCGACGCCGCCCAGCTTGCCGGACAGCTGGTCGAGCGCCAGGCTGAAGCCGTCGACCTGGTCGCGCCCGACATCGGCGGACGGCCCGGACAGCGTCGCCAGGAAGCCGATTTTGACGTCGGCCTTGGCCGCCGGGGCGGCGCCGGCGATCATCATTGCAACAAGCGCCCAATTCAGTTTCGTTTTCATGTCAGTCTCCCATTGTTTTTATCGTTGTTGAATCAGGCGACGGTGGTTTCCAGCTCGCCCAGTCCCGCGATCCATACCTTCATCACGTCGCCGCGCTTCAGGAAGATGCCGCTCTCCATGCCCACGCCCGCCGGGGTGCCGGTGAGGATAATGTCGCCCGGATACAGGTCGACCCGGTGGCTCAGGTAGGATATCTGGTCCGCCACGCCGTACAGGTGGTTGCGCGTATTGGAATCCTGCTTGATCTCGCCATTGAGCCACAACTTGATGTCGAGGTCTTCGGGGGATTCGACGAAGGCCGCCGGCGTCATGAAGGGGCCGATGGGGCAGGAACCGTTGAAGCTTTTATGTCCGATCCAGTCGAAGCGGAATGGCGAGCTGACGTCGACCTGCTCGCGCTTCAGGTTGTCGCGCGCCGACAAGTCGTTCGAGCAGGAGTAACCGGCGACGTAGCGCAAGGCGTCCGCCACGCCGACCTTGGAGGCGCGGCGGCCGATCACGACGGCCAGTTCCGCTTCCCAGTCCAGCATGCTGGTGTGGCCGGGGAAAGGCACGATCTCGCGGTGGCCCGCCAGGCTACCCTTGCCCGCTTTCAAGAAATGCCAGGGCGGAATGCCTTCGGCCTTCGGGTCCAGCACCAGTTTATGGTTGAGCGCGCGGCCCATGGCTTCCACATGGTCGCGATAATTGGCGCCGGCGCAATAGACCACGCCGGGTTGCGGCACCGGGGGCAGGAAATCGATGGCGCCCGCGTCCAGCAGGTAGCTGGCGTATTTGCCCGGAGCGGCGGCCAAAGCATCGGCGACAGCGAGCAGCCGGGCGTGGGCGGCGTCCCAATCCTCCAGCAACTCCATCACCGGTTTCCGGGCCAGCGGACCGCCCATGGCGACGCCCGCGAGATCGAACAGTTGCTGATTGACGGCGATACCCGCCCCTGCGGCCCCGTTCTTGTCCGCATACGTGAAAAGCTGATATTTCATTTTAGATTCCTATCTGAGTAGGTACGACTGGTCGGAGAACCGCAGCGTCACGGTGACGCCGCCCTCCATGAGGAGCCATTTCCGGATGGATGGCAGATACACCCCTTCCCTGATGAAGGGATCCCGTGCAAGGATTTGTTGCGCCTCCTCCATCGATGACGCGCGCACGATCGACATCCCGCCCAGCGCGCCCGGCGCGCCGCCCTCCTCCACGAACGGACCGGAGGCGAACAGTTCGCCGCGCTGCTCGGCGGCGATCGCCCACTGCAGGTGCGCCTCCAGCAACTCGCCAAAGCGCGACAGGTCGTTCGGCGTCCTGAGCGCGACGTACAAGGCCTTTTGCAGCATTTTCGCCAGCAGGCCGCGGGCGTTGTCGTTGATGTCCATGTCAGTCGGGAAGTTCGAAGTTCATCGGGAATTCCGGCGGCGGCGGCTCGCTGGCCCATACCGCGGTCAGCTCCTCCGGCGTGACGTTCAAGGGCACCCAGCCGCTGTCGTCCTCCGGAATGATGTCGATGTCCCAGAAGTACTCCGCCAGGCTGTTCCACGGATCGCGGATGTAATGGAAGTAGTTCGATCCGCCCACGTGGCGGCCGGGACCGAAGGCGCTCTTGTAGCCGGCGCGCGTCATGGTCTGCGCGCCGATCGCGATTTCGTCGAAATCGCCGACCTCGAAACTCAGGTGGTGCAAGCCCGTGTGCGTGCTTTTCGCGAACGCCAGCATATGATGGTCGCCGCCGCCCGTGCCGCGCAGGAAGGCCAGGATGTCCTGCGCGCGGTCGGACACCTTCATCCCCAGCACTTGCGTGTAGAAATCGGTGGAGCGGTCGACGTCGGGGCTGAACTTGATCAGGTGCCCCAGGCGGCGCGGCCGCGCCCGCTTTTGCATGGTCTCGACCCCGCACGCGCGCGTGCCGATGCGGCGATAGCGGCCGGGCGAATTGACTTCCGGCGGCGCCGCCATCAGCGATGGCGCCGCTTCCTCGACCTGCACGTTGACCCAGTCGCCGTGCGGGTCCTGGAACCAGATGCCGCCGAAGGGCACGCGGAACGGGGCGTCGGCGATGGCCACGCCGGCGCGCTCCAGATTGCCTTTCAAGGCTTGCATTCCCGCCGCGTTGGTGCCGAGCGAGATATAGCTCAGGCGCTTCTTCGGCCCTTCGATCAGGCGCACCTGGTCTTGCGCCCGATCCGGGCAGCGAAACACCAGGTCGTTCCCGGAGGCGTGCGCCTCCAGGCCGAACAGTTCGTAAAAAGCGCGTCCGATTTCGAGGTCGGGCACGGTCATGCCGACGTGTAGCAGCGAGCGGATCATGGCGGTGTCGTCCTATTTGAGGGGGGAGAACGGCGTCGGCGTGAGCAACTCGTTTTCCTGGTTGACGACCATGCCGCCCGCCTTGCCGAGATAGGCGCGCCATTCCGGTTTGGCCGACAAGGCCGCGCGGCGCCGCGCGCGGTCCTCGAAACTGTCGAAGCTCCACAGCTGCACGACACGGTTGAGTTCGCCCACTTCCGATACGAAATAGCCCAATAGCCGGCCCAGGGTTTCGCTCTGCAGCTTCAGCCCCTCGGCTTCGTAGATGTTCAGAAACTCGGGCATGGCGCCGGGCCGCAGCTGATAGGTGCGCTTCTCGATGATCACGTTACTCTCCTTGGTGTGTGTTCTGTTGCGACTCCGCCTCCAGCAGCTTGATGACGGCCGCGGCGTCCTCGTCGCGGATATCGCTGTCGATGGCGCGGTAAAAATACGATGCCGCCGCCGAAAACAGCGGCGAGGCGGCGCCCAGCTCGTCGGACATGTCGCGTCCCAGGTCCAGGTATTTCTTCAGGGTGACGAACGGGCCGATCGCCGGCGTGAAGGCGCGCTCCGCCATCATCGGCGCGCGTATCGTGAACATGGTCGAACTGCCGGCGCCGTGCTTGATCACTTCGGCAACCATCCGCGGGTCGAAACCGGCCATGGCGCCCAGGTTCATCGCCTCGGCGGCGGCCAGAATGTGGATGGAGAGCAGGTAGTTGGCGATCAGCTTCATGGCGACCGCCGAGCCGAATTCGCCGATGTGGAAATGGTTGGCGGTGATGGCGTCCAGCACCGGCTTGCACTCCTCGATGAGCGACGCGGAACCGCCCAGGTAGAGCGAGGCCTTGCGCTGCGCCACCATCGGCGGCGAACCGCTGACCTCGGACTCGAGCACGCGTCCGCCGCGTTCCTCGATGCGTTTGGCCTGTTCCAGCTTGAACGCCTTGCCGTAGGTACTGAGTTCGATGACGATCTGGCCGGGCTTGAGCGCCGCCAACACGCCGTCGGGGCCCTCGAGGACGTCCAGCTGCGCCTGTTCGCTGGGCAGGCACAGCAGCAGGATATCGGCTTGGCGGGCGACGGCGGCCGGGCTTGCGAGCGCGTGGCCGCCGCGCGCGGCGAACTCCTCCCGGCCGGTGCGGCGGAAACCGGCCACCTGGTAGCCGGCCTGGATCAAATTGGTGGCGATCGGCAGTCCCAGCTGGCCGATGCCGATCATGCCGACGATCTGTGAGGGTGCGTCCACGTCTGTCTCCCCGTTAATGTTTTGAAGTATTCTAGCGACGCGGCTTTCGTTAACCTATATCGATTCAGTGAATCAGCAGTATTAACGGCATTTATAGTTTCATAGGCATCAACACATCGGAGAATGATGAAAGACCTCAACTTGCTATTTGTCTTCGAGGCATTGTGGCGCGACCGGTCGGTGACGGGGGCGGCGGAGAACCTGGGGCTGACGCAGGCGGCGGTCAGCAGCGCGCTGAAGCGGATGCGCCTGGAGCGCGGGGACAAGATGTTCACGCTGGTGGGCCGGCGCATGGAACCGACGCCCTACGCCACCGCCATCGCCCAGCAACTGCTGGACGCCCTGGCGATGATACGCAACACCTCCGCGGAAGAGGCGAAATTCGACCCGGCCACGTCGCGCCGCCTGTTTACCGTGCGCACGCGCGATATCGGCGAAGTGGTGGACCTCCCTCCGCTGATGCGAAAGCTGGAGACGGAAGCGCCCCACATCAAGCTGCGGACCGTGTTCAAACCGATCGATGAAACGCTGAGTGGATTGGCGAGCGGCAGGATCGATTTCGCGATGGGCTTCCTGCCCGCGCTCGAAACCGGCATTCACCGCCGCCAGCTGTTCAAGCAGCACTACGTCTGCGTCATGCGCAAGGGGCATCCGCTGGAGGACCGGGAATTGACCGTTGAACGCCTGCGCGAGCAGCAGCATTTGCTGGTGGAGTATTCCGGCAGCGGCCACCAGGTCCTGGAGAAGGCATTGATCGACGCCGGCGCGCGGCATCAGATCAAGGTGCGCCTGCCGCAATACCTGTCCGCGCCGCATTTCATCATCGGTTCGGACCTGTTATGGTTCGCGCCCGCCATCCTGGTCAAGACGCTGACGCCGCATTTTGACCTGGTCACGAAACCGGTGCCCCTGGAACTGCCGGAATTCGATATCGGCCTGTACTGGCACGATCGGTATCACCGCGATCCGGGAAACAAGTGGCTGCGGGACTTTATCGTCGCGCAGACGGCCGAGATGCTGGCGGAAGGGGATTGAACAATGATCACGGCGGGCCGGCGGGCGCCGGCCCGCTGCGCGCCGCTTAGGCGGCGGTCTTGCCGGACAGGCGCTTGAGGCGGTCCAGCGCCGATTCGCCGGCGGTGCCCGGGTTGGCGGCGGACCTGCGGATGGCGTCCAGCTCAGCGGCCTGGTCCAGCGGACGCTGGCCGATGTCGGCGACGATCTTCATGCCGGCCGCCTCGTTGCTGACGTTCTGCGCGCGGCGCGTCAGCGCGTTCAGCGCGCTGGAGTTGCCCTGCAGGCCGCGCAGGCCGTTCAGCTGCTCCTGGCGCTCGGCGCGCACGTGCTGCAGGTCGCGCTGGGCGTTGGCGGTGGCCAGGGCCTGCATCGCCTTCTTGGCGGCGGCGTCGAAGTCGGCCAGCTGCTTGGACAGCGCGTCGACGATCTTCTGCAGCTCGGACATGTACTCCTCCGCGTCCGCCGCCTCCTGCTCCTCGGTCGGCAGGCGCGCCTTGTTGGCCTCCAGTTCGTCGCAGAACAGGTTGATGGTGGACTCCGAGATCTTGCCGGCGGCCAGTCGGTCGCCCAGCGTCTCGGCGGCGCGCTCGTCGCTGGCGATCAGTTCGCGCAGCTTGACGACGTCCTGGCGCTCCTTTTCAAAGGAGGAGCGGGCGGCGGCGAGCTTCTGGGCCGTGCCGCGCAGCGTGTCGGCCAGGCGGTCGCGGTCGGCCTCGGTCGCCGTCTCGGGATCGAAATTGGCGATCGCTTCGGACACGCGGTCGCCCAGGGCGCCGAAGTGTTTGGAAATCAGGCGCGCGGTCAAGCCCCAGCCATTCGAATTGCTCATAATGTCCTTCCTTTCGTTGAGATAGAACTGCTCTGCACTGCTCGTTTGTACCTACTGCCTGCGGACGTCACTGGATGACGATCCGTTCCTGCTCCACCGGTATGCCGATGACGAAATCGACATGGATGCCGCGTTTGTTCGCGTCGCCGTTCACGCTGCGGAGGATCTCCGTCGTGATCAGCAGGAATTCCGGCCCCGCGCCCGGCAGCTCGCGCACATAGGGCATGAAATACAGGTCCTGCTTCATGCCCTGCACGCCGGCCGCGTCGTCGATGCGGGTTTCGCTGCCCGTGTAGGGCTGGACGAACTCGGCGTCCGCGTTGCCCGCGTCGCGCCGGTAGTCGACGCCCTCCTCCTGGCCGAACACCAGGTCCAGGTCGGCCTCGTCCAGGCCGTAGTCGCCCAGTTGGGCGCGCCACAGGGTGTAGCTGCGGTCGCCCAGGCCGTAGCCCAGTTCACCCGTGTAGGCCTGCTGGTCCTCCACCGTTTCCGGGATCACCCGCGCCAGCTGGGTGCAATACATGACCTCGGCCACCTCGCCCTGCGCGTTCACGTACACCTGCAGGAACTTCTCGTCGGCCTGGTCGTCGCCGGTGTCCAGGTAGTAGCGGTAGACGCTGCCGGACAGGTTCAGCTTGAGCCGCGAAATCGCCAGGATGCGGGTGTCGGCGCCGGTCGGCGGCTGGATCAGCGAGCCGGCCGTGCTGGCGCGCAGCAGCGAACCCTGCTGCATGGTGACCACGCTGCCGATACGGGCGCCCAGCGGCAGTTGCTGGTCCGCCGGCGCCTCCGTCATGCCGCGCTTGCCGGCCGCGCCCTTCACGTACTCGAATGCATCCTTCCAACCCATGTCAATCTCCCAGAGAGTAATTGGCACCGCGCTTGGCCACCTTGCGGCGGGTGAGCAGGCGGTACAGTCCAAAACCGATCAGCGCCAGCATCGCCCAGCCGAACCAGCCGATGCCGGACGACTCCTTGCGGGCGGCCGGCGCCTCCACGGGCGCGGGCTGGCGCTGGTCCTGCGCGGCCGGCGTGGCCGCCATGCCCGTGGTGGCGGCGTCGGCCGCCGGGTCGACCGGGCCGATGGCGCCGATGTCGGCCGGCACATTGCCCGGCAGCGGCGCCTGCTGTTGCTGCTGCTGGCCGCCGTGGCCGGCGTTGGCCTGGCCGGACAGCACGCTGCCCAGCACCGCGCCGGCGGCGGCCGCGCCCGCCGTGCCCCAGCCGCTCGGCCGGTTCTCGTAACGACGGTTGTCGTAGCGGCCGTTGTCGTAGCCCGGGTTGTTGTAGCCCGGGTTGTTATAGCCAGGATTATTGTTGCCGTAGCCGGACTGCGGCGGCGGCGCCTGGCGCGGCATCACCGGGTCCAGCGGCGGCAGCGGCTGCGCGTTGCCGGCGCGGCGGCTGTCCATCGAGCGCACCGCGTTGTCCCGCGCGGCGCTTTCCGACATGTCGCGCGACATGGCCGAACGGTTGCTCCCGGAGGACGGCGGCGGCGCGGCGTCCTGCGCGCGGCGCGAGCCGAAACTGCCGAACGACGGGTTGCCGCCGCGCGAAGGCTGGCTGGCGCTGGAATTGTTACTTCTTGCCGTATTGCTCTTTTGCGAAGAGAATCCGCTCTTGTACGAGCCGGAACTCTGGGTCGGCCTCGCTTCGGCGAGCACCGGGCCCACCGCCAGCGACAGCGACAACGCCAATACGACTGCAGTGCGGAGAGGCTTCATCATTTCCCCTGGGTTGGTATAAGTTGATATAAGTTGAATAAATAACAGCATAATATCCGTCACGGATCAATGCATCGGTAATAAAAGGCCAGCTTTACCATGACACGTAAATACTCTGACATGAATCAACACGACGCCCTCTACACGGTGGCGCGGAATTACCCTGGCGGCATCGAGGCATTGTCGCAGTGCATGGGAATCTCGGTGAACGTATTGCGTAACAAATTGTCACCCACCATCGCCTCGCATTACCCTTCGTTCGAGGAGGTGTCCACCATCATCGAACTTTGCCAGAAAGCGGGCGTGCAGGACGCCGTGTTGCCCTTGCACGCACTGCTCAACCGGCACGGCATGGCGGCGTTCGTCGTGCCGGTGCCGGAAATCGTGGCCAAGGACGACTTGTCGCAGACCGTATGCCGCGTGATGAGCCAGATCGGCGACGTCGCCGAGGCGGTGTCGCAATCCTTGTTGGACGGCAAGATCACGGCCAGCGAGGCCGACCTGATCGAGCGCGAGTTCCACGACGCCCTGTCCGCGCTGGGCGAGTGGCGCGAACGCATACGCGGCCTGGCGCCGGGCAAATAAAAAAAAGCCAGCCGTTTCCGGCTGGCTTGAACACTTTTTCATTGGGAGGAAGAAAGTGGTGGGAAAATCACAGCAGGCTTCACTGTAGGGAAGTGAATGCCCGGCGGTCATCGGTTTACGACGAACTGCACGATTCCGGGCCTGAACTACCAAAATCCGGGCCTGGCCCGCGATCCCTCCCCGCCTATTCCTGATTCTTGCGGCCCCGGTTCTCCCTTTGCTCCTGGCGCTGATTGCGCGCTTCCGGCGTGTTGGCCTGCCCGCCCGGCGTGACCAGGGGACGCTCGGGCGGCGCCTGGCGAGCCTGTGGTTGCGGCTGGGCTTGCGGCTGCGGCTGGGCTTGCTGCATTTGCGGCTGTGGACGGGGTTCCGGACGGGGTTCCGGACGCGGCTGTTGGAAGGCGGGCTGCTGCCGTTCCTGGCGCGGCTCGCGTTCCTGGCGCTGGTCCGAACGCTCCTGGCGCTGCTCCGGATGCGCGGCCGGGGCCTGCTGCATCACCGGCTGCGGCTGCGGCTGGTGTTGCGGCTGAGGCTGCGGCTGAGGCTGCGGCTGGGCCTGCTGCTGGCGGAACACCTGCTGCGCGCCCTGCTGCACTGCTTGTCCCTGCGGCGCCGGCATCGGCGCCGTCTGGCGCTGCTGGTTCCAGCGCTCGCGCGCTTCCCGGTCGTTGCGCTCGTTGCGGTCGCGCTCGGCGCGTTCGCGTTCGTTGCGGTCGCGGCGCTCGCGGTCCCGTTCGGCGTCGTCGTTGCGGCGCTCGGCGCGGCCGAAGCGCTCGTCCTGCACCGCCACGCCCGGCTGCGGCACGGGCTGCCCGGGCTGCGCGGCGGTTTGCGGCGCCGGCGCGCGCTGCTGGCCGGCCGGCTGCTGGCCAAGCTGCTGCACCGGCTGCTGACCCGGCTGCGACACACGGCCCGGCTGTTGCGGATTCACCAGCACGGAACCGCGCGGCGCCTCGTCGCGGCGGCGCTCGCGCCAGTCGTCGCGGTTACGCCCGGTCTCGATCACGCGGCCCGGACGCACGCCGGTCGGCAATTGCGCGGTCGGCAGGGGCGCCGTGGTCAGCGGCACATTGCGCACCTCGCCCGGCGCCATCGTCACGCGCGGCGCGCCGCGGCCCACATTGACGGTGCGGCGCGCGTCGAACTGCTCGCGCGGCAGCACGGTCACGCCGTCGCGGCGGCCGTCGTTGCGGCCGTCGCGGTCGCGCCATTTGACGTTGCCGCGGTGCTGCCACTCCAGCCGGCGGGCATGGTCCGGCGACACGCGGTAGTTCGGCACGAAGCGGTCGCGCGGCGTCAGCGGATACCAGCCCAGGCCGGGACCGGCGTGGCGGTTCGAGAACGTCACGCTCCAGCCGCCGCCGCCCACCCAGCCCACCAGCGCCGGCGCCCACACCGGACGCCCGTCGAAGCGCCCCGGCGCCCAGTACCAGCGCTGATTGACCGTCACCCAGCGGCCGTAGTGCGACGGCGCGTAGCCCCAGGGCGCGTCGTCGACCCAGGTCCAGCCCCAGGGATCCACCCAGGTCCAGCGGCCGTCGCGGTAGGGCGCCCAGCCGGCCGGCACCACGCGCGGCGACCACAGCGGGCCGTACTCGGGGTCGTCGCGCCAACTGCCGTAATGGTCCAGTTCCTCGTAGCCGGTGACGTCGGCGGTCAGGTAGCGCAGCGACTGCGAGTTCTCGTCGCGCTTGTCGCGCGCCTGCGCCCAGTCGTCGAAGGCGGTGCGCTGGGCCAGGCCGGTGCTGATGTCGTCGCCGCGCACCTCCATGCGCTTGCCGGCGCGCAGCGCCAGCGTGGTGCCCGCGCCATCGACGCGCGCCGCGCCGGACAGCACGGTGACGACGGTGGTGTCCGGCTGGCGCTCGGCGTCGATGCGCACCCAGCCGGGGTCGGTCATCGTCACGCGCGCCTGGGCCGTGAGCAGTTCGAAGCCCTCCAGCTGGTCGGCCTGGCGCAGGCGCACGCTGGCGGTGCCGTAATCCAGGCGCAGGCGCAGGCTGTTGTCGTCCAGCTCCATGACCTCGATGCTGGAATCGCCGTCCAGCCGCACGGCCGCCGAGCCGACGCGGAATTCCATGCGCGCGCCGCGGGCGGCGGTGATGCGGCTGTCCGACACCACCGGCCAGTTCAGCAGGCTGCCGCCCGCCTCCTCGCCGTCGGACTGCACGGTCACCTCCCCTTCGGCGCTGGAGATGCGGCCCACGCGGGCCGGCAGGTCCTGCGCCAGCGCGAGCGAACTGACGGCAACCAGCGCGGCCAGGATGATTAAATGCTTGAGTTTGCGGTGCATGACGGACTCCGGGGTTTGATCTGCCTATTAAACGCCTCAACTCCGTTACGGACGACGGCGGTTACACATTTTTTCACATTGTAGGAAATTGCGGCGTATAAAATAGCCAGCCACGTAATCTTGCAAGGAAATCAATATGAAAAAATACGCCGTCGCGCTGCTGCTTTCCGCCTGCGCGCTGGCCCGCGCCGCCGACTGGAAGGACGACGCCGGGCTGGACCAGTTGTTCAAAAAGGAAGGCGTCACCGGCACCTTCGTGCTGCACGATGTGGCGGCCGACCGCTACATCGTCCACAACCGCAAACGCGCGGACGTGGGCTACTACCCCGCGTCGACCTACAAGATCCCGAACAGCCTGATCGGCTTAAGCGAGGGCGTGGTGGCCAATGTGGACGAGGTGCTGCCCTATGGCGGCAAGCCGACCCGGCGGCCCGAATGGGCCAGGGACATGTCGCTGCGCGACGCGATCAAGGTGTCCAACGTGCCGGTCTACCAGGGGCTGGCGCGCAAGATCGGCATGCGGCGCATGCGCGAGGACCTGCGCAAACTCGACTACGGCAACATGCAAACCGGCGAGGTGGTCGACACCTTCTGGCTAGAGGGGCCGCTGAAGATCAGCGCGGTGCAGCAGACCCGCTTCCTGGACAAGCTGGCGCAGGACCGGCTGCCGTTCCCGAAGCCGGCGATGGCCGGCGTGCGCGAGATCATGCGGCAGGACGCCGACGCCGACGCCAAGGCGGAGTTGTACGCCAAGACCGGCTGGACCGGCACCGCGGACAAGGACGTGGACATCGGCTGGTGGGTGGGCTTCGTCAGGAAGGACGGCAAGCTGTACACCTTCGCCCTCAACCTCGACATCCGGAACGACGAGGACGGCGCCAAGGCGGCAGCCAAGCGCGTCCCGCTGGGCAAGGCCAGCCTGAAGGCGCTCGGGCTGCTGTGAAGCCCGGACTCAGGCCTGGCTGCCGCCGCGCTTGACGAAGAACAGCGCGGCGCCGACCGCCATCAGCAGGCCGCCGAACACGCGGTTCTGCGCCCTCAGCGCCTTGGCGTCGCGGAAGAAGCGCTGCATGGAGGAGGCCAGGAAGGCGTAGCTGTGCATGACCACCAGGTCGATGGCGCACATGGTGGCCGCCAGGATCAGCAGTTGCGGCAGCAGTGGATGGTCCTTGGCGATGAACTGGGGCAGCACCGCCACCATGAAGATGATGCCCTTGGGATTGGTGGCGTTGGTGAGGAAGCCGGTCAGCACGCGCTTGCCGAACGACGGCGCCGCGGTGCGCGCCGGCGCGTTGTCCTGGCCCGCCACCGGCCCCACCCTGGCGCGCCACTGGCTCAGGCCCAGCCAGATCAGGTACAGCGCGCCGACGACCTTCACCACGTTGAACGCCACCTCGGACGCCAGCAGCAGCGAGCCCACGCCGGCGCCGGCGATCGCCAGCACCAGCAGCAAGCCGGCCTGCAGGCCGAGGATGGTGCCGCTGGCCTTGCGCACGCCGTACGACAGTCCGTGCGACATCGACAGCACCGCGCCCGAGCCGGGCGAGACGGCGATGATGCAGGCGGCGATAACGAAGGTGATCCAGGTGGCGAAGGTCATGGCGCGGCTCCTTACGGTAGAGCCGGCCATTCTATCGCGCCCGGCGCGGCCGCGCTGGCCGCGCCGCTTGCGTCGTCGTAGGCGAGCTGTTGCATATGCGGTAAGATTGCCGCTGGACCCACTACGCCCACACCGCCATGACCCCTATCCCCGCCTTCCCCCAGCCCTCCCCGTCCACCCTGGAGGGCAACTGACATGGCCGGCACCAGCCTGTTGGCGCTGATCGACGACATCAGCACCATCCTCGACGACGTCGCCGCGATGAGCAAGGTGGCGGCCAAGAAGACCGCCGGCGTGCTCGGCGACGACCTGGCCCTGAACGCCCAGCAGGTGGCCGGCGTGAACGCCGACCGCGAACTGCCGGTGGTGTGGGCGGTGGCGGTCGGCTCCATGAAGAACAAGGCCATCCTGGTACCGGCCGCGCTGGCCATCAGCGCGTTCGCGCCCTGGGCCATCACGCCGCTGCTGATGCTGGGCGGCGCCTACCTGTGCTTCGAGGGCTTCGAGAAGATCGCCCACAAGTTCCTGCACAGCGAGGCCGAGGACGCGGCGCACCACGCCGAACTGGCGGCCGCGGTCGCCAACCCGGCGGTGGACATGGTGGCGCTGGAGAAGGACAAGATCAAGGGCGCCATCCGCACCGACTTCATCCTCTCGGCCGAGATCATCGTGATCGCGCTGGGCACCGTGTCGGGCGCGCCGTTCGGCCAGCAGGTGGCGGTACTGGTCAGCATCGCGGCGGCGATGACGGTGGGCGTGTACGGCATCGTGGCCGGCATCGTCAAGATGGACGACGCCGGCCTGTACCTGAGCCAGCGCCCGGACGCCAGCGGGCCAGTCAAGGCCTTCGGCCGCTTCCTGCTGGCCGCCGCGCCCAAGCTGATGAAATTCCTGTCCATCGCCGGCACGCTGGCCATGTTCATGGTGGGCGGCGGCATCCTGACGCACGGCATCCCCGCCGCGCACGACATCATCCACCACGCGGCCGAGGCCGTCGGCGGGGTGGGCGGCGTCGGCCCGCTGCTGCACGCCATCACCCCGTCGGCGCTGGACGCGGTGGCCGGCGTGATCGCCGGCGCCATCGTGCTGGCGGTGGTGACGGTGGCCGGCAAGGTGCTGGGCGCGTTCAAGCGCAAGGCTTAACCAAGGAGGCAATATGAACAAACCGCAAACCCAGCGCCCGACCGGCGCCTTCATCGGCGCCTCCTGGGCCGCCCTGCTGGTGGGCGCCGTCACCTACCTGAGCGGACTGTGGAACGCCGCCATGCCGCTCAACGAGAAGGGTTATTACTTCACCATCCTGGCCTACGGCCTGTTCGCCGCCGTGTCGCTGCAAAAATCGGTGCGCGACCGGATGGAGGGCATACCGGTGACCAATCTGTACTTCTCGCTGTGCTGGGTGTCGCTGCTGCTGTCGCTGGGGCTGCTCACGGTGGGCTTGTGGAACGCCACCATCGCGTCCAGCGAGAAGGGCTTCTACGCCATGTCCTTCGTGCTGAGCCTGTTCGCGGCGGTGGCGGTGCAAAAGAACGTGCGCGACAGCGCGGGCGCCGCCCCCGCCCCGGGCGACGCCGGCTGATCACTTCCTCTTTTTCCTGGCCGCCGGCGGCGGGAGTTCAGCCGCCGTGCGCCGCGCCAGTTCCGCCAGCCATTCCCGGTCGTCCCAGTGGTCGCCCGCCACCACATACCAGGGCTTGGCCTGCGGATATGGCGGCGCCTCCATCGGTTCCCCCAGCCAGGCCTTGGCGGCGGCGGTCGGCTTGATGAACAGCCGGTCGTCGCAGACCAGCGCGAACATTTTCCCGTCGCAGTAAATCGCGTACTCGCCAAACATCTTGCGCGCGGACACCACGCCCGCCGCCGCGAACTGGTCCACCAGAAAATCCACCGTGCCTTGTTGCGATGCCATGCCGTCCCTCCCGTGTTCGCCACGATGCTAACACCGCCGCGCCGGCGGGGGAACTTTTGCTTCCGCCCGCTGTCACATGGGGACGCTAGTTACCGGGAGTGCGAAATGAGAGACCTCCAACGCCGCCTGAACATGGCCATGAGCGCCGCCCGCATGGCCATCTGGGATTCGCTCGTCGTCAACGGCAGGGTGGACGAGGGCACCGTGCACTGGTCGGCCGACGGCGCCGCGCTGCTGGGCCTGCCCCGGCGCGACTTGACGCAGCCGTTCAAGACCTTCATCGGCCACGTGCACCCCGACGACCGCGACGCGCTGCTGACCAGGCTGCAGGAGGCCGCCGAACGCTGCGCCAGCTACGAGGTCGATTACCGGGTCTGCCTGCCGGACGGCTCCACGCGCTGGCTGGCGGCCCACGCGCAATGCTTCTGCAGCGAGCAGGGCGTGGCCGAACGCACGCTGGGCATCATCTGGGACACCACCGAGCGCAAGCACCAGGAATTGCGGCTGGCCGAGCAGAAGGAGCTGGCCGAGGTGACGCTGGCCTCGATCGGCGACGGCGTGATGACCACCGACGCGCGGGGCCGCACGCGCTACCTGAACCGCGTGGCCGAGCAGCTGACCGGCTGGAGCGCGGAGCTGGCGCACGACCAGCCCATCGAACAGACGCTGCGGCTGGAGCACGAACAGGGCGGGGCGCCCGCCGAGCACGTGGCGTTGCGCTGCCTGCGGCTGAAGCAGTCGATCGGCCTGTCCGACAGCAGCCAGCTGGTGACGCGGGACGGGCGGCGCATCGCCGTGGAGGACTCGGCCGCGCCGATCTGGTCCAGCGGCGGCGACGTGCTGGGCGCGGTGGTGGTGTTTCGCGACGTCAGCCACGAGCGCAAGCTGAGCCAGCAGCTGACCTGGTACGCCAGCCACGACACGCTGACCGGGCTGATCAACCGGCGCGAGTTCGAGCAGCAGATCGCCAACGCGCTGCACAGCTCCAAGCACGAGGGCCACGTGCACGCGCTGCTGTACATCGACCTGGACCAGTTCAAGGTCGTCAACGACACCTGCGGCCACAGCGCCGGCGACGTGCTGCTGCAGATGCTGGCCAAGATGCTGCAGACCCAGATGCGCGACAGCGACATCCTGGCGCGCCTGGGCGGCGACGAGCTGGGCGTGCTGCTGCCGCACTGCCCGCCGGACCAGGCGCTGCTGATCGCCGACCAACTGCGCCAGTCCATCAAGCAGTTCCGCTTCGCGTGGGACAGCCGCAGCTTCGAGATCGGCGCCAGCATCGGCGTGGCCGAGGTCAACCACGACAGCAAATCGGTGACGGAGTTGATGATGGCGGCCGACCAGGCCTGCTACCTGGCCAAGGAGCAGGGCCGCAACCGCGTGCACTTCTACCAGGAGTCCGACCTCAAGCTGGCGCAGCGGCAGGGCGAGATGCAATGGGTGGCGCGCCTGAACGAGGCCTTCGAGCGCGACTTCTTCCGCCTGTTCGCGCTGCCCATCGTCAACCTGGAGGAACCGGCGCAGGCACACGACGAGGTGCTGATCCGCATCGAGAACGCGAAGGGCGACCTGATCCTGCCGGGCGCCTTCATCCCCGCCGCCGAGCGCTACGACCTGATGGTGGCGATCGACCGCTGGGTGATCCGCGCCGTGTGCGACCACGTGCGCCGGGCGCGCGAACACAACCACCCGCACGGCGCCGCGCCGGCGCAGTACTCGATCAACCTGTCCGGCACCTCGCTCAACGACGAGGGGCTGCACGACTACATCCTGGCGCAGTTCAGCGAGCATGGCGTGAGTCCGGCCAGCATCTGCTTCGAAATCACGGAGACGGCGGCCATCGCCAACCTGCCGAAGGCGCAGGCCTTCATGACGCGCCTGAAGGCGCTGGGCTGCAGCTTCTCGCTGGACGACTTCGGCAGCGGCCTGTCGTCGTTCGCCTACCTGAAGGCGCTGCCGGTGGACTTCCTGAAGATCGACGGCATGTTCATCCGCGACATCAAGAGCAACGCCATCAACTGCGCGCTGGTGAAGGCGATCAACGAGGTCGGCCACGTGATGGGCATGCGCACCGTGGCCGAGTACGTGGAGGACGACGAGACGCTGACCCTGGTGCGCAACCTGGGCGTCGATTACGCCCAGGGCCTGGCGGTGGGCGGCCTGCGGCGGCTGAGCGCGGAGCTCGAATAGGACGCCGCCACCGCCACGGGCCAATCCGGGCGTTTTTGATCCACATCAATAAAATTGCGGGGCGCACTCCTTACACTGGACCCAGTTTTGCGATACAGCAATAACCGTCCAGCAGGAGAGCGCCATGCGCAGCAATCTACCCGTCACCAACCGCGAAATCGAACTCGCCGACGACCAGGCCATCGTTTCCAAGACTGACCTGAAAGGCAACATTGTCTATGTGAACCCCTATTTCACGCAGGTGAGCGGGTTCAGCGAGGCCGAACTGCTGGGATCGCCCCAGAACATCGTGCGCCACCCGGACATGCCGCCGCAGGCCTTCGCCGACCTGTGGCGGTCGATCCAGGCCGGCACCCCGTGGACCGGGCTGGTGAAGAACCGCTGCAAGAACGGCGACCACTACTGGGTGCGGGCCAACGTCACGCCCATCCGCGAGAACGGCCGCACGCTGGGCTACATGTCGGTGCGCACCAAGGCCGCGCGCGCCCAGGTGGAGGCGGCCGGCGAGGCCTACCGCAGGATAGCCGAGGGCGACACCAGGCTGCGCATCAAGAACGGCCAGATCATCCACACCGGGCCGGCCCACCTGCTGGCGCGGCTGTCGCACATGTCGCTGGCCACGCGCATCTGGGCCGCCACCAGCGGCGTCAACGTGCTGCTGATGGCGGTGTGCGCCGCCGGCCTGTTCGGCGACGGCGCGTCCGCGCTGACGCGCGACACCATCGTCGCCGCCACCCTGGTCGGCCTGCTGGTCAACGTGTTCCTGTGGCACACGCTGCGCACCGGCATGCTGCGGCCGCTGGCCCGGGCGCTGGACGGCGCGCGCGCCATCGCCGCCGGCGACCTGTCCAGCTCCTTCGACACGCAGGCCACCGACGAGGTGGGCCAGCTGCTGCGCGCGCTGCAGCAGATGAACAGCAACCTGATCGCCACCATCCGCGACGTGCGGGTCAACGTCGAGACCATGGCGGTGGCCACGCGCCAGATCGCCACCGGCAACGCCGACCTGTCCGGCCGCACCGAGTCGCAGGCGGCCAGCCTGGAGCAGACCGCCTCCAGCATCGACCAGTTTTCGGCCACCGTGAAGCAGAACGCGGACAACTCGGTGCAGGCCAACCAGCTGGCGCTGGCCGCGTCCGGCGTGGCCGAGGAGGGCGGCGCCATCGTCGCCGAGGTGATCGCCACCATGGACGACATCAACACCTCGTCGCGGAAGATCGTCGACATCATCGGCCTGATCGAGGGCATCGCCTTCCAGACCAACATCCTGGCCCTGAACGCCGCCGTGGAGGCGGCGCGCGCCGGCGAGCAGGGCCGCGGCTTCGCGGTGGTCGCGGGCGAGGTGCGCAGCCTGGCGCAGCGCTCGTCGGTGGCGGCCAAGGACATCAAGCAGCTGATCGACGCCTCGGTCGGCAAGGTCAGCGCCGGCATGGAGCGCGCCAACCGCGCCGGCGCCACCATGGAGCAGGTGGTCGGCTCGGTGCGGCAGGTGACGGCCATCATGCGCGAGATCTCGACCGCCTCGCGCGAGCAGAGCATCGGCGTGGACCAGGTCAACCAGGCCATCGCCCATATGGACCAGGTGACCCAGCAGAACGCCGCGCTGGTGGAGGAGGCCGCGGCGGCGGCGTCCAGCCTGGCGGACGAGGCGGGCCAGCTGCGGCAGGCGGTCAGCCTGTTCAAATTCGGCAAGGCCGCCCTGCCGCCGGCGCGCGCCGAGGCGCGCCCCGTCCGTCCCGTCAGCCCCTCCGCGCCGGCCGCGAAGCGCCTGGCCGCCTGACCCCATCCCGAAGACCCATCATGTCCCCACTCGTCCCCACCATCGCGCCGGCGGTCCAGTTCGACGCCGCCATCATCCGCAAGCTGAGCAACTCCGGCCCGCGCTACACCTCCTATCCCACCGCCGACCGCTACACGCCGGACTTCGGCCACGGCAGCTACCTGGAGGCGCAGGCGGCGCTGCGCATGCGCGGCGGCGGACGCGGGCCGCTGTCGCTGTACGTGCACATCCCGTTCTGCGACACCGTCTGCTATTACTGCGGCTGCAACAAGATCGTCACCCGGGACCACGGCAAGGCCGCCGTCTACCTGGACTACCTGAAGCAGGAGATCGGCATGCAGGGGCGGCTGTTCTCCGGCATGAACGAGGCCGCGCAGCTGCATTTCGGCGGCGGCACGCCGACCTACCTGAGCGACCGCCAGCTGCAGGACCTGATGGCGCACCTGCGCGCCAACTTCGCCTTCGCGCCGGACGGGGAGGGCGAGTACTCGATCGAGATCGACCCGCGCACCGTGTCGCCGGAGCGCGTGCACGCGCTGCGCATGCTGGGCTTCAACCGGATCAGCCTGGGCGTGCAGGATTTCGATCCCGAGGTGCAGAAGGCCGTGAACCGCATCCAGCCCGAGGAGGAAACGCTGGCCGTGATGGCGGCCGCGCGCGAGGCCGGCTTCCGCTCGGTCAGCATCGACCTGATCTACGGCCTGCCGCGGCAGACCATGGAGTCCATGGAGCGGACCCTGGCCAAGGTGATCGCGGCCGACCCGGACCGCATCGCGCTGTACAACTACGCCCACCTGCCGCACCTGTTCAAGCCGCAGCGCCGCATCGCCGAGGAGGACCTGCCGCCGGCGAACGTGAAGCTGGACATGCTGGCGCTGTGCATCGACCGCCTCACGGCCGCCGGCTACGCCTACATCGGCATGGACCATTTCGCCAAGCCGGGCGACGACCTGGCGGTGGCGCAGCGCCAGGGCCGGCTGCACCGCAACTTCCAGGGCTATTCCACGCACGCCGAGGCGGACCTGGTGGCGGTGGGCGTCTCGGCCATCAGCGCGGTGGGCAACACCTACAGCCAGAACGAGAAGACGCTGGAGGGCTATTACGAGCGGCTCGAGCAGGGCCGCCTGCCGGTGGCGCGCGGCATCAAGCTCGGCACGGACGACTTGCTGCGGCGCTACATCATCCAGATGCTGATGTGCAACTTCGAACTGTCCATACCCGCCATCGAGCAGGCCTATCCGATCCGCTTCCGCGACCATTTCGCGCTGGAGCTGGCGCAACTGGAGGAACTGGCGCGCGAGGGCCTGATCGTCATCGACGACGGCTGGCTGTCCGTGACACCGCGGGGACGGCTGCTGATACGCAATATTTGCATGGTTTTCGACCGTTATCTGCGCCAGCCGCCGGCCGCCGGAAGCGCCACGGCCCAGCCTCTGCGTTATTCAAAAACGATATAAACCGTATATTTCATATAAACTAAATAAACCGTATAAATAATATGAGCACGGGTGTGAATCTGCTGGCGGTATTTTCGGTCGGGCTGGCCGGCAGCGTGCATTGCGCCGGCATGTGCGGCGGCATCGTGGGCGCCCTTTCGGCGCCAATCGGCAAGGCCCGCGCGCACAACGCCGGGCCGCGCGTCATTCCCATCGCCACGGCCGCCGCCGCCTTGCCGTGGGCGGCGGATTCCGTCCCGCTACGCGTGGCCGCCTACAACACGGGCCGCATCGCCAGCTACATGGCCGCCGGCGCCATCGCCGGCGGACTGGCCGGCGGGGCCGCCAGCCTGGTGCGCATCGCCGCGTGGCAGTCGGTCGCGTACTGGCTGGCCAATTTGATGCTGGTGGCGCTGGGCCTGTACCTGATGGACGCCTGGCGCGGGCTGGGCCATCTGGAGGCGGCCGGTGGCGCACTGTGGCGCCGCCTGCTGCCGCTGCTGCGCCCCCTGATGCCGATGGACACGCCGTGGAAGGCGCTCGCCGTCGGCGGCCTGTGGGGATGGCTGCCCTGCGGCATGGTGTACAGCGTGCTGCTGACGGCCATGCTGAGCGGGTCCGCGCCCGCCGGCGCGGCGGTCATGCTGGCGTTCGGACTGGGCACGCTGCCCATGCTGGTGGCGCTGGGGCTGCTGGGAGGGGGGGTGCGCAGGCATCTGCAGCGGCGCGCGGTGCGCACCGCCTGCGGGTCGGTGGTGCTGGCCTTCGGCCTGATCGGGCTGTTGCGCGCGAGCGGGGGCGCCGCGCCATTGCTGGCGTCTGTCGGCCTGCTCGGCGGCGCGGCGTCGGGATGGCTGGACGTGCTCTGCGTCGGGGCGCGGCCATGAACGCGGCCGGAAAGGCGGCTCCCGCCAGCGATTCGTTCGCATCCGCATTGGCCGGCTCCGCCACGGCGGAAAGCGAGCGGACACGCGGCGCGACCCAGCGCCAGGTCCGCGCTGTTCGCGGGCCTGGTGCGTTGGCCACCGCCGCCGAACTGGCACCTGGCCCGCGTGCCGCGAACCAGGCGCTCGCCGAGTCGGCGACGTATCACGCGGTGAAGGGCTGCTTTCATTGCGGGCTGCCGGTGGCGCGCGACGCGCGCTGGAAGGTCGCCATCGGCGGCGCCGAGCGCGCGATGTGCTGCCCCGGCTGCGCGGCCGTGGCCGAGGCGATCGTCGGCGCCGGCCAGGACGACTATTACCTCAACCGCGACGGCTACGCGGCCACCGCCACGGACGCGCAACTGGTGCCGCCCGAGCTGGCGCTGTACGACAACGCCGACGCCCGCTTCGCCTGCAACGACACCGACCGCGAGGCGATCCTGCTGGTGGAGGGCATACGCTGCGCCGCCTGCGTGTGGCTGATCGAGCGCCGGCTGCTGCGCCTGCCCGGCGTCCTGCAGGCCAGCATGAACGTCGCCACGGAACGGCTGCGCGTGCGCTGGCGCGAGGACGCCTGCCATCCGGCTGCCATCCTGGCCGCGCTGCGCGGCATCGGCTACACGGCCTGGCCCTATGACGCCGCGCGCCACAGCAGGCAGCTGCAACAAGCCGGCCGCACGCTGGGCCGCCAGCTCTTCGTGGCCGGGCTGTCGATGATGCAAGTGATGATGTACGTGGCCCCCGCCTACCTGGCCGACGACGGCACGCTGGACGCCAACATGGAGGCGCTGATGCGCTGGGCCAGCCTGCTGCTGACGCTGCCCGCCGTCTGCTATTCGGCGCAACCGTTCTTCCGCGGCGCGTGGGCCAGCCTGCGCGCCCGCGCGCCGGGCATGGACGTGCCGGTGGCGCTGGGCATCGGCGCCGCCTTCATCGCCAGCTGCGCGGCCACCTGGACCGCAAGCGGCGAGGTGTATTTCGACTCGGTGACCATGTTCATCTTCCTGCTGCTGTGCAGCCGCTATCTGGAGCTGGCGGCGCGCCGCAAGGCGGCCACCGCGCTGGAGCGCATGCGGCACGGCCTGCCCGCGTCGGCCGCCAGGATGCGGGGCTGGCCGGCGGACCGCGCCTGCGACACCGTGCCGGCGGCCGCGCTGCGCCCCGGCGACCTCATACTCGTGAAACCCGGCGAGGCCATCGCCGCGGACGGCACCATCGTCGAAGGGGAAACCTCGGTCGACCTGTCGCTGCTGACCGGGGAAAGCGCGCCGCAGCGCCGGGCCGAGGGCGACAGCGTGCCCGGCGGCGCGATCAACGCCAGCGCCGCGGTGGTGCTGCGCGTGGCCAGCGCCGCCGGCGACAGCACGCTGGCCGGTCTGCTGAAACTGATCGAGCGCGCGGGCCGGGAAAAGCCGCGCATCGCGCAATGGGCGGACCGCGTGGCCTCCGTGTTCGTGGCCGCGCTGCTGCTGTTCGCGCTCGCCGCCTTCGCCTGGTGGCACTGGCACGACGCCGCGCGCGCCTGGCCGGTGGCGATCGCCGTGCTGGTGGTGTCCTGCCCGTGCGCACTGTCGCTGGCCACGCCTTCCGCGTTGGCGGCGGCCACCGACGGCCTGCTGGGCAGGGGTGTCATGATCGTGCGTCCCCACGTGCTGGAGACGCTGCACCGCGCCACGCACGTGGTGTTCGACAAGACCGGCACGCTCACCGAGGGCAAGCCCGCCGTGCAGGCCATCGACACGCTGGGCGCGGTGGCATCCGGCGCGGCGCTGCGGATCGCTGCGGCGCTGGAGGCGGGCAGCGCGCATCCGATCGGGCGCGCCATCACCGAGGCCGCGTCGCTTGCCGGTGGATTCAGCCGCTGGCAAGCGGAGCAGGTGCGGGAGCTGCCGGGGCAGGGCTTGGAAGGAGTGGTGTTCGGGCGCCGCTACCGGCTGGGCAGCGCGGCGTTCGTGGCGGGGATTGCGGGGGCGCCCGCGGCGGAGCCGCATGACTTGGATCCCCGCCTGCGCGGGGATGACGGCGGGGCGCGCGCGGGCATCGGCGGAACGCCGGTCTATCTGGGCGGCGACGCCGGCTGGATCGCGCGCTTCATGCTGAGCGACGCGGTGCGCGCCGACGCCCTGGCCACCGTCGACTGGTTCCGCGCCCACGGCAAGCAGGTGCTGCTGCTGAGCGGCGACGAGCAGGCGCTGACACTGCGGGTCGCGCGCGGCCTGGGCATAGCCCACGCCATGGGCGGCCAACTGCCCGAACACAAGCTGGCACACGTGCGGCGGTTGCAGCGCGAGGGCGCCATCGTCGCCATGGTGGGCGACGGCATCAACGACGCCGCCGTCCTCGGCGGCGCCGACGTCTCCTTCGCCATGGGCGGCGGCGCCGCCATCGCGCAGGCGCACGCCGACGCGGTGCTGCTGAACGGCCGCCTTGGCGCCGTGGCCGACACCGCGCGCGCCGCGGCCCGCACCATGCGCGTGATCCGCCAGAACCTGGCCTGGGCCACGCTGTACAACGCCGTCGCGATTCCCGCCGCCGCCCTCGGCTATCTGAACCCGTGGCTGTCCGGCGCCGGCATGGCGCTCAGTTCCGCCGTGGTGGTGCTGAACGCCTTGCGCCTGCGGGGAGCCTGACCATGGAAGCCTTGTATCTGCTGGTGCCCTTGAGCGTGGCGACGGTGTTCGGCGCGCTGTGGGTCTACTTCCGCGCCAGCGACGACGGCCAGTTCGACGACCTGGTCGGCCCCGCCCTGCGCGTGCTGCAGGACGACGACACCACGCACAACCCATCCTGAGAATTTTGATCCACATCAAGGTTTTTTGGCTCCCCGGCACGTAACCTTTGATCAATATCATCAAAGCGTTCTCGGGAGAACATCAAGTGGAACAAGCACAATACAACTACAGGATCGTGAAGCAGTTCGCGGTCGCCACGGTGGTGTGGGGCATCGTCGGCATGCTGGTGGGGGTGGTCATCGCCGCCCAGCTGGCCTGGCCGGCGCTGAACCTGGACGTGCCCTGGCTGACCTACGGCCGCCTGCGCCCCCTGCACACCAACGCCGTGATCTTCGCCTTCGGCATTTGCGGCCTGTTCGCCACCTCTTACTACGTGGTGCAGCGCACCTGCCAGGTGCGGCTGTTCTCCGACAAGCTGGCCGCCTTCACCTTCTGGGGCTGGCAGGCGGTGCTGGTGGGCGCCGTGGTCACGCTGCCCATGGGTCTCACGCGCGGCAAGGAATACGCGGAGCTGGAATGGCCGCTCACCATCCTGATCGCCGTGGTGTGGATCGCCTACGCCATCGTCTTCTTCGGCACCATCGTCAAGCGCAAGGTGGAGCACATCTACGTCGCCAACTGGTTCTTCGGCGGCTACATCATCGCCGTCACCCTGCTGCACGTGGTGAACGGCATGAGCATGCCGGCCACCCTGTGGAAATCCTATTCCGCCTACACCGGCGTGCAGGACGCGATGATCCAATGGTGGTACGGCCACAACGCGGTGGGCTTCATCCTCACCGCCGGCTACCTGGGCATGGTGTACTACTTCATCCCGAAACAGGCCGAGCGCCCGGTGTACTCCTACCGCCTGTCCATCGTGCACTTCTGGGCGCTGATCTTCACCTACATGTGGGCCGGCCCGCACCACCTGCACTACACCGCGCTCCCGGACTGGACGCAATCGATCGGCATGGTGTTCTCGCTGATCCTGCTGGCGCCGTCCTGGGGCGGCATGATCAACGGGATGATGACCCTGTCCGGCGCCTGGCACAAGCTGCGCACCGACCCCATCCTCAAGTTCCTGATC
Source organism: Pseudoduganella namucuonensis (assembly GCF_900116645.1). GTDB lineage: Bacteria > Pseudomonadota > Gammaproteobacteria > Burkholderiales > Burkholderiaceae_D > Rugamonas > Rugamonas namucuonensis. The sequence goes on from NZ_FPBO01000003.1 coordinate 65,899, forward strand.
GTCTCGCTGTCCTTCTACGGCATGGCCACCTTCGAGGGCCCGATGATGTCGATCAAGACCGTCAACGCGCTGTCGCACTACACCGACTGGGGCATCGCCCACGTGCACGGCGGCGCCCTGGGCTGGGTGGGCTTCATCACCATGGGCTCGATCTACTACCTGCTGCCGCGCCTGGCGGGGCAGAAGGCCATGTGGAGCACGAGGCTGATCGACCTGCATTTCTGGGTCGCCACCATCGGCATCGTGCTGTACATCGCGGCGATGTGGATCGCCGGCGTGATGCAGGGCCTGATGTGGCGCGCCGTGAATCCCGACGGCACGCTGACCTACACCTTCGTCGAGAGCGTGAAGGCCACCTACCCCTACTACGTGGTGCGCTTCGGCGGCGGCCTGCTGTACCTCTCGGGCATGTGCCTGATGGGCTACAACACCTGGATGACGCTGCGCGGCCGCCGCGCAGCCACGGCCCGCATCCCCGCACTGCATCCCGCCCACGCCTGACACGGAGAAAAGGACATGAAGTTTTCGCATGAATGGATAGAGAAAAACCCCTGGCTGCTGATCGCGCTGGTCACGCTGGTGGTGTCGGTGGGCGGCGCGGTGGAAATCGTTCCACTGTTCTTCCAGAAGTCCACCACCGAGCCGGTGGCGGGCCTGAAACCCTACTCGCCGCTGCGCCTGGCGGGCCGCGACGTGTACGTGCGCGAGGGCTGCTACAACTGCCACTCGCAGATGGTGCGGCCGTTCCGCGCCGAGACGGAGCGCTACGGCCACTATTCCGTGGCGGGAGAGTTCGTGTACGACCGGCCGTTCCAGTGGGGCTCCAAGCGCACCGGCCCGGACCTGGCCCGCGTGGGCGGCCGCTACAGCGACGAGTGGCACCGCACCCACCTGGTCAACCCGCGCGACCTGGTGCCGGAATCGAACATGCCCAACTACCCGTGGCTGGCGCGCACCGCGCTCAAGCCGGCCGACATCGTGCCCCGGCTGCGCGCGCTGCAACGCCTGGGCGACCCATACTCGGACGCCGACATCGCCGCCGCGCCGGCCCAGCTGGACGGCAAGACCGAGGAAGACGCCCTGATCGCCTATCTGCAAGGCCTGGGCACCCAGATCAAGAACAGGAACTGACATGGAACAGATATTCGACAGCGCCAGCAGCGTGATGACGGTGGTCTCCTTCATCACATTCATGGGCATCGTCGCGTGGGCCTACGCGCGGCGCAACCAGCCCGGCTTCGCGCGGGCGGCGCAACTGCCGTTCGCCGACGATTCCGCCGACGGGGAGGACCGCCATGTCTGACTTCACCAACGGCTTCTGGGACTTCTACATCGTCGTGCTCACGCTGCTCGGCGTGCTCGGTTGCGGCGTGCTGCTGTATTCGCAGTCCACCCACAAGAGCAAGACCGGCAAGGCGGGCGAGACCACCGGCCACGTGTGGGACGAGGACTTGACGGAGCTGAACACGCCGATGCCGCGCTGGTGGATGTGGCTGTTCTACATCACCATCGTGTTCGGCCTGGCCTACCTGTTCCTGTATCCCGGCCTGGGCCAGTACGCCGGCAAGCTGGGATGGAAATCCAGCGGCCAGTACAAGGAGGAACTGGTGAAGGCGGAAACCGACTACGGCCCGCTGTTCAACAGCTACCTGAGGCAGGACCTGAAGACGGTGGCCGCCGATCCGCAGGCGCGCGCCATGGGCGAGCGCCTGTTCCTGACCTACTGCGCCCAGTGCCACGGCTCGGACGCGCGCGGCAACAAGGGCTTCCCCAACCTGGCCGACAGGGACTGGCTGTACGGAGGCGCGCCGGACGTGATCAAGACCACCATCATGCACGGCCGTAACGGCGTGATGCCGCCCATGGGTGCGGCGCTCGGCTCGGACAAGGACGTGGAGAACGTCGCCCACTACGTGCTCAGCCTGTCCGGCGGCACGGCCGACCCGATCAAGGTGGTGTTCGGCAAGAGCAAGTTCGCCGCCTGCATGGCCTGCCACACCGGCGCCGGCACCGGCAACCAGGCGCTGGGCGCGCCCAACCTGGCCGACAAGATCTGGCTCTACGGCGGCAGCGCCGAGACCATCATGGAGACCATCCGCAAGGGCCGCAGCAACACCATGCCGCCGTTCGCCGACTTCCTCGGCGAGGGCAAGGTGCACGTGCTGGCCGCCTATGTGTGGAGCCTGTCCAATGAACCGAACCGCCTGGCCGACACCGCCGAGGCCGGGAACAGCAGCCATGAACGCGCCGGAACAAGTCATTAGGATGTACGCGGCCCGCGAGGAGATTTATCCCCGCGAGACCAAGGGCCGCTACGCCAGCCTGCGCTGGACGTGCGTCTGGCTCACGCAGCTGGCCTTCTACGGCCTGCCCTGGCTGGAATGGAACGGCCGCCAGGCCTTGCTGTTCGACCTGATGACGCGCAAGTTCTATATCCTGGGCCTGGTGCTGTGGCCGCAGGACTTCATCTACCTGGCCGCGCTGCTCATCATCTGCGCCTACCTGCTGTTCATGGTGACGGCCATCGCCGGCCGCGTGTGGTGCGGCTTCGCCTGTCCGCAAACGGTGTACACCGAAATCTTCCTGTGGATAGAGCGCAGGTTCGAGGGCACGCGCGGCGCGCGCATGCGCCTGGCGAAGGAGGGCGCCAGCTTCAACAAGATCTGGCGCAAGACCGGCAAGCACCTGGCCTGGGGCGCGGTGGCGCTGTGGACCGGCTACACCTTCGTCGGCTATTTCACCCCCATCAAATTGCTGGGCGCGGAGGCGCTGCGGCTGGACTTCGGCCCCTGGGAATGGTTCTGGGTGCTGTTCTACGGCTTCGCCACCTACGGCAACGCCGGTTGGCTGCGCGAGCAGGTGTGCAAATACATGTGTCCCTACGCCCGCTTCCAGAGCTCGATGTTCGACCGCGACACGCTGATCATCACCTACGACGCCAGGCGCGGCGAGCCGCGCGCGCCGCTGGCGAAAAACAGCGGCGGCGCCTGCATCGACTGCTCCATGTGCGTGCAGGTGTGCCCGACCGGCATCGACATCCGCAAGGGCCTGCAGTACGAGTGCATAGGCTGCGCCGCCTGCGTGGACGCCTGCGACGGCGTGATGGACAAGATATCCCGTCCGCGCGGCCTGATCCGCTACAGCACCGACCACGCGCTGGCCGAGGGCTACACGCCGCGGCAGATACGGCGCCACGCGCTGCGCCCGCGGGTGCTGGTCTACGGCGCCATCCTGCTGCTGATCATCGGCGCGGTGGGAACGGCGCTGTGGCTGCGCACGCCCCTGAAGCTGGACGTGATACGCGACCGCGGCGCGATGGGCCGCGAGGTGGACGGCGGCTTGATCGAGAACGTGTACCGGCTGCAGATCATGAACACGTCCGAGCGGCCGCACACCTACCGTATCCGCGCCAGCGGCATCGACACGCTGGCGCTGGCGACGGCGCGCGAGGTGGCCGTGGGCCCGACCGAAACGCTGGCCGTGCCGATGCGGTTGCGCGCCGCGTACGGCGCCGGCAACAAGGGGTCGAATCCGATCGAGATCGAACTAACGGCGCTGGACGATCCGCGCCTGCGTGTCAAGGAAAAAGCGGTGTTCATCGTGCCGCGTTAGTAAGCAACTTTGAGGTCATCATGTCTGAATCACTGCGCGTTTCCCCGGCCCCCTGGTGGGGGCACCGCTGGCCATGGCTGCTGATGCTGGGGCCTTTCCTGGTGCTGCTGGCCGGTTGCTACACCGGCTGGCTGGCGTTCTCGCATCCGGACGCGCTGGTGGCCGGGGATTATTACAAGAAGGGCAAGGCCATCAACCAGGACCTGCGGCGCGACCGCGCGGCCGGGGCGCTGGGGCTGTCGGCCGCGCTGCGCTACGACGCGGCGCGCGGCGTGCTCGCCGGCAGGCTCGATAGCGCCGGGGCGGTCCCGCCGTCGCTGGCGCTGCGCCTTTCGCACGCCACGCAGCCGGACAAGGACGTGCGCCTGGAATTGCGGCCCGCGCCGGACGGCGCGTTCGTGGCCGCGCTGCCCATGCTGGAACGCAGCCGCTGGCAGGTGCTGATCGAGGGAGAGGACCGGTCCGGCGGCGCCGCGCGCGCCTGGCGCCTGGAGGGCGGCTGGCACTGGCCGGGGCAGCGCGAGGTGACGCTGCGGCCGGCCGGCGCCGAATAACCACAGTGAGCGAAGCCTACCCGATCAGGTACTCGCGCGCCATCGTGCGCGCCCTGTGCAGCCGGCTCTTGGCCGCCGCCACGGTGAGGCCCAGTTCCGCCGCGATCTCGGCCATGCTCATCTCCTCGAAGTCGCGCAGCAGGATCACGTGGCGGTGGTCGGCCGGCAGCGATTCCAGCGCGCGCACCAGGTCCTCGCGCAGGCCGGCGGTGTCCCTGCCAACCAGCCAGCGCTCGGCGCGCTCGTCGTCGTAGGGATCGTAGTTCAGCGCGCGTCGTCCAAGGCGGCGGCACTCGCGCTGCACCACCTTGAACAGCCAGCCGGAGAAGGCCGCCAGCGCGCGCACCGACCGCACGCGCCGCGCCAGCACCAGCAGCGACTCCTGCACGGCGTCGTCGACGTCGGCGGCCATGCAGGAGCGGTGCGCGTAGCGGCGGATATCGGGCTGGCACAACTGCAGCAGGCGCGCCAGCGCCGTCGGATCGCCGCCGTGGGCGGCGTCCAGCACCGGCAAGTGTTGTTCAGAGAGCGCCATGCTTTTTCGCTTTATCGAGACGGCGGCCGGCCATCGCGCACATTGGACAAAAACCGAACAGGCCGGAGGCCACGATGCCGGCCGCCGACGCGGCCAGCAGCACGCCGGCCGTGCCGCCCACGGCCAGCAAGCCGGCCGCCGCGGCCAGCGAACCAGCCACCACGCGCAGCACGCGCTCGCCATTCGGTACGTTTTTCACATATAACATTGTCGCTCTCCTTTGGGTTGACGAGGAAGCCCTCGGCCACTAAGAGGCGGGCCGGGGCGGAAAGGATTCGCGCATCCGCAAATATATTTTTGTTGTCAGCCTGCCATTATCTTGCCAATCCCGGGCTTTGATAGGAGAATTCCTAGGCGCCCTTCAAAGGACCCCATGAAACCGCTCGGTATCAAAGTCAAGGTTGCCCTCGCAGCCAGCATCACGTCCGCCGCCATGGTCGCGCTGGTAATGGTGGTGCAAATGCGACACATGAAGGAGGATTTCACGCGCGTGCTGTTCGCCCAGCAAACGGCGCTGATCAACCGCACCGCCGAGGAGCTGGACGACAAGCTCAACATGCTGCTGGGCATCATCGCCCTGTCCGCCAGGAACCAGCCGCCCGCCATCGCCGGCGACGTCACCGCGCTGCGCGCCTACTACGCCGACCGCGCGGTGCTGTCCCTGTTCGACGACGTGCTGGTGCTGGACCCCAGGGGCGAGGTCATCGCCGACCTGCCGGTGGTGGCGAACCGGGTGGGCGTAAACGCGGCCGACCGGGTCTACTTCCAGCGCGTGATGGCCACCCGCCAGCCGCTGATCGCCGAGCCGGTGATCGGCCGCACCGGCAAGCAGCCCATCGTGCAGATGGCCGCGCCGGTGCTGGACGAGAAGGGCGAGGTGCGGGCGGTGCTGATCGGCGTGCTGCGGCTGTACAAGGACAACGTGCTGGGCCACCTGCGCACGGCCAAGGTGGGGCGCACCGGCTACTATTTCGCGCTGACCCGGTCCGAGACGCCGCTGTACGTGCTGCACCCGGAACTGGAGCGCCTGCTCAAGCCGCGCCAGCCGAACGCCAACCCGGCCACCACGCGCGCGCTCAACGAGGGCTTCGAGGGCACGGTCAGGAGCGTCAACAGCGCCGGCGAGCGCGCGCTCAACAGCTACAAGGCGCTGAAGTCGGTGGACTGGGTACTGGCCGCCTCGCTGCCGGAGCGGGAGGCGTTCGCGCCCTTCGAGGACATGCTGTTCCGGCTGGCCGTCTGGAGCGCGCTGGCGTCGCTGGCCACCGCCGCCCTGATCGGCTGGCTGACGATGAAACTGCTGTCGCCGCTGGAACGCCTGCGCCGCGCCATCCAGGGCATGCGCGCCGACGCCGGCGCCTTTGCGCCCATCCCGGTGGCCAAGCAGGACGAGGTCGGCGAGCTGACCGTCGCCTTCAATGAGCTCATGGGCCAGCGCCATGCCGCCGACGCGCGCCTGGGCGACCTGATCGAGCTGGCGCCGATCGCCATCGTCGTGGTGGACGGGGAAGGGCGCATCGAGACCTTCAACCGCGAGGCCGAGCGCCGCTTCGGCCACGGGAGGGACGAGGTGCTGGGGCGGGCCGTCGAGATCCTGGTGCCGGCCGAGCTGCGCGCCACCCACCAGCAGCTGCGCCAGGGCTTCTCGTCGACGCGGCTGACGCCCGAGCCGGTGCGCATGGGCGAAGGGCGCGACCTGTACGGCCTGCGCAAGGACGGCGGCGTGTTCCCGGTGGAGATCAACCTGAGCGCGATCCGCGGCGGCGACGGCGTCAAGGTGCTGGCGATGATCGCCGACATCACCGAACGGCACCGCCTGCGCGGCGAGGTGGAGGCGCGCGCGGCCGAGCTGGAACAGGCGCGCGACCGCGCCGAGGCGGCCAACCGCGCCAAGAGCGATTTCGTGGCCAACATGAGCCACGAGATCCGCACCCCGATGAACGCCGTACTGGGCATGGCCTACCTGCTGGGGAACACGCCGCTGACGGCGCAGCAGCGCAAATTCCTGACGATGGTGCAGGCCTCGGGCCAGACCCTGCTGGCGATCCTGAACGACGTGCTGGACTTCTCCAAGATCGAGGCGCGCCGCATGGAGCTGGCGCCGGTCGATTTCGACCTGGACGAGACCATGGGCACACTGGCCACCACCATGAGCATGAACGCCGGCGAGAAGGAACTGGAACTGGCCATCGCCGTGCAGCCGGACGTGCCGCGGCTGCTGCACGGCGACGCGCTGCGGCTGCAGCAGATCCTGGTGAACCTGGCCAGCAACGCCATCAAGTTCACCGAGCATGGCGAGGTGGTGGTGCGGGTGGGCGTGGAGCGGCGCGACGAGGCCAGCTCGGAGGCGGTGCTGCGCTTCGAGGTCAGCGACACCGGCATCGGCATCGGCCAGGCGCAGCAGGCACAGTTGTTCAACGCCTTCTCGCAGGGCGACGAGAGCATCACGCGCCGCTTCGGCGGCACCGGCCTGGGGCTGGCCATCACCAAGCGCCTGATCGAGCTGCTGGGCGGCGAGATCGCCGTGCGCAGCGTGGCCGGCGAAGGCACCCGCTTCTGGTTCAGCCTGCCGTTCCGCGTGCTGCCGGCGGCCGGGCCGGCGCGCAGGCCCGCGCCCGGCCCATTGCGCGCGCTGGTGGTGGACGACAGCGGCACCAGCCGCGAACTGCTGGGCAAGCTGATACGCGCCTGGGGCTGGGAGGTCGACGAGGCGGCGTCCGCCGAGGAGGGCCTGGAGCGCTACCGCGCGCGGCTGGCGGCGCAACGGCCGCACGACGTGGTGCTGGCCGACTGGCACCTGGACGGCCTGGGCGCGCGCGCGCTGGCGCGGGAGGTGCGCGCATCGGCCGGCGCCCATGCGCAACCGGTGGTGATGATGGTGAACGCGTTCGCGCGCGGCCGCCTGGAGCAGATCTCCGGCGCGCCGGAGGCCGACGTGGTGCTGGTCAAACCGATCACCGCCTCCAGCCTGTTCGACGCGCTGCACCAGGCGCTGGCGGCCAAATCCGCCGGCGAGGACGGCGCGGCCGCGCCGCGCGGCGTCGCGGGCCGCTTGCGCGGCGCGCACTTCCTGCTGGTGGAGGACAACCTGCTGAACCAGGCGGTGGCGCGCGGCATCCTGGAGCACGCCGGCGCCACGCTGGACGTGGTGGGCGACGGCCAGCAGGCGGTCGACGCGCTGCGCGCCGACGCCCGGCGCTACGACATCGTGCTGATGGACATGCAGATGCCGGTGCTGGACGGCTTCAGCGCCACCGCCACGCTGCGCCGCGAACTGAAACTGACGCTGCCGGTGATCGCCATGACGGCCGGCGTGCTGGCCTCGGAGCGCGACCGCTGCGTGGAGGCGGGCATCAGCGACTTCATCGCCAAGCCGGTCGTGGTGGAGGAGATGCTGGCGGTGATCGAACGGCACCTGCCGGCACACGGCAAGGCCGGCGCGGCCGGAGCGGTCCCCGAGGCGGCGCCGGTATCCCCGCCCGCGCCGGCCACGGTGGCGCCCGTCGGCGCCGAGCCCGTGTTCAGCATGGACAGCCTGATGCGCGTGATGGGCAAGGATCCCAAGGGCCGCGCGGTCATGTTCAAGATGGTGCGCGGCGCGCTGGCCGGCGGCATGCAGCCGGCCAACGAGGTCGACCAGGCGGTGCGCGAGGGCCGCCTGGTCGACGCCGCGAAGATCCTGCACGGCCTGCGCGGCGCCATCGGCGTGCTGGGCGCCAAGCGCCTGATCCGCGCCACGCTCAGCGCCGAAGAGGCGATCGCCGCCCAGCGCGACGCCGAGCTGCCGGCGCTGGTCGCCGAAGTGCGCGCGGTGCTGGAACTGACGCTGCGGGAAGCCACCGACTGGCTGGAGCGGGAAGACGACGAGGCGAGACAGACCTGACATCCACCGGCCGGCGCTCGTCCCGCGCCGGCGGCCGTTCGTCACACGCGTGCTGCGCGGCGGCGGGGCGATCGCTACACTCGCCGCCATGAAAACCACACTGATACCCCTGGCCTGCGCGCTGTGCCGCGCCGCGCACGCCGCCGACGGCCCCGACATGCCGCGCGTGGAAATCGCCGGCCCCGGCGCGCTCGCCATGCGCGCCAACGACACCGCCGGAAAGATCGTCGTCGGCCGCGACGAGCTGCTGCGATATGGCGACGGCGCCTTGTCCGGCGCGCTGAAACGGCAGCCGGGTCTGACCGTCTCCGGCGGCGAATTGCGCATGCGCGGCCTGGGCGCCGGCTACACGCAAATCCTCGTCAACGGCGACCCCGCGCCGCCGGGATTTTCCATCGACGCGCTCGCGCCCGAGCTGGTCGAGCGCATCGAAATCATGCGCAGCGCCAGCGCGGAATTCAGCGCGCAGGCCATCGCCGGCAGCGTCAACGTCATCCTGAGAAAAGGCGTCGTCCGCGACCGGCAGCGCGACCTCAAACTGGGCCTGGAGCGCGACCAGGGCCACTGGAATCCATCGGCCACTTTGCAGGCGGGCGGGCGCGATGGCGGCCGCTCGTACACCGTCGCGGCCACGCTGGGCAGCAGCGGCTACGACGGCGCGCAGCGGGTGACGGAAAGCCTGTCCGACGCGGGCGGCGAAGTGCGCACGCTGCGCGTCTTCCGCGAGCGCTACGGCGCGCGCATCCACAAGGCCGGCCTGGCCCCGCGCCTGAACTGGACGCTGGAGGGCGGCGGCACCGTCACCTGGCAAAGCCTGCTGGACCTGACGCGCGCCACCAACCACGGCGAGTCCCATGAATCCACCCTGCTGGGCGGCGCCACGCGCTCGCCCGAATCGCGCTGGCGCTCCAGCACCGGCAACGACGCGCTGCGCAGCGACCTCGCGTGGACGCGCGCGCTGGCGGGCGACGGCAAGCTCGCCGCCAAGGCCGGCGTGAACGCCAGCCGCCGCCGCGTGGCGTATCTGTTCACCGGCGCGGACCACGCCGGCGCGCCCACGCTGCTGCGCGCGGTGCGCTCCAGCGCCAGCGACGACGGTGCCACCAGCGGCGGCAAATACAGCGCCCCGCTATGGCCGGGCCACAACTTGGCCGCCGGCTGGGACGGCAGCTACACGCGCCGCCGCGAAACGCGTTCGCAGCGCGACAGCGCGCCATCGGCCGAGGCAGCGCCGCCACTGGACCAGGACTACACGGCGGACGTGAAACGGCTGGCGCTCTACGCGCAGGACGAATGGGACGTCGCGCCGCGCCTGCAGGCCTATCTCGGACTGCGCTGGGAAGGCCTGGACACCGCCACCACCGGCCGCGCGATGGCGCGCGCGGGCAACAGGTCCAGCGTATGGAGTCCGGTGGCGCAAGTACTGTGGAAGCTGCCGGAGCGGCACCAGCTGCGGGTCGCGCTGTCCCGCACCTACAAGGCGCCGCTGACGCGCAACCTGGTGCCGCGCCGCTACACCGCCAACAACGGCAACGGCCCCACCAACCCCGACGTGCAAGGCAACCCCGGCCTGCGGCCGGAACTGGCGTGGGGCGTGGACGCGGGCTACGAGCGCCATATCGGCGAGAGCGGCATGGTCGGCGTCTCCGCCTATGCGCGCCGCATCGCCGACGTCACGGTGCAGCGGCTGTTCGAGGAGCGCGGCGTGTGGGTGGGCACCCTGGCCAACGAGGGCCGCGCCAGCGCGCGCGGCATCGAATTCGACGCCCGCCTCCCGCTCGGCGCCCTGCACGCGAAGGCGCCCGCCATCGACCTGCGCCTCAACGCGGCGCGCCACTGGTCGCGCGTGGACCACGTGCCCGGGCCGCGCAACCGGCTGGCCGAGCAGACGCCGTACAGCGTGAACGCCGGCCTCGACTACCGCGCGGCGCAATGGAGCGCCGGCTGGAACTTCAATCTGCAAGGGGGAGGCCAGGCGCGGCTCACGCCCTTCCTCGTCAGCGACAGCGGTCCCGCGCGGATGCTGGACGCCTACGCGCTATGGAAACTGCCGCGGCGCGGCCAACTACGGCTCGGCATCGCCAACGCGCTGAAGCAAGACCGCCCCAGCTCCCTGCGCCACGCCAGCCACGAAGGCATCACCGCCCGCGACACCTTGGCGCCCAGCACCACCGCCCTGCGCCTCCACTACGAACAGCCCTTCCAATAGTTATCACAATAACATCGGTGTCAGGCGCGACATTCGGACAAAACGTGCGCTATGCGCCCAAAATGTCCGAATGTCGCGCCTGACACCGATGTAGGTGGGGTAACTTTTCGGGCTTGGTTGCGGGGGGCGGGGTGGGTACACTAGGCGTTCGATCGCGTGCCCACCTTTTTGCGGAGTCTTCATGCAGAACCGCTTACTCAACCTGCCTCCGTTGGACGCGCTGCGCGGCTTCGTGGCCGCGGCGCGGCGCATGAGCATCACGGCGGCGGCCGGGGATCTGTGTCTGACGCAGTCGGCCGTGAGCCGGCAGATCCAGGCGCTGGAGGAGCGGCTGGGCGTGCCGCTGTTTGTCCGCGGTAACCGCAGCATCGCGCTGACGGAGGCGGGCGAGCAGCTGTTCGCGCTGGCATCGCCGTGGATGGACCGGCTGGCGGACCTGGCCGACGGCTTGCAGCGCAACGCGCGCCTGCGGCCAGTGACGGTGTCGGCCAGCATCGGCGTGGCGGCGCTGTGGATCCTGCCGCGCCTGGGCGCCTTCCAGGCGGCCCATCCGCACGTCGATATCCGGGTGGCGGCCAGCAACCGGCTGCTGGATCTGCAACAGGAGGATGTGGACCTGGCGATACGCTACAGCGGCGCGGCGCAAGCGCCGCCGGGCGCGCTGCGGCTGTTCGAGGAGGCGGTGGTGCCGGTGGCCAGCAAGGCGGTCGCCGCCAGCGCCTTCGCCGAGCCGGACGCGCTGCTGCGCCATGTGCTGCTGGACCTGGACGACCGCGGCCATCCATGGCTCCACTGGGCGCATTGGCTGCAGTCGCGTGGACTGGAGCAGCGCCAGGCGCGGGGCTTCCTGCACTTCAACCAGTACGACCAGGTGGTCCAGGCGGCCATCGAGGGCCATGGCGTGGCGCTGGGCCGCCTGGCCCTCGTCCTGCCGATGCTGAGGGATGGCCGCCTGGTGGCCCAGATGGACCAGCGCATGCGGGTGGACGGCCATGGCTATTGGCTGATCGACGCCACGCCCCAGCCGCGCCGCGAGGTGGCGCTGTTCCGCGACTGGCTGGCCGGGCAGATGGCGCTGACCTCACAGCAGATGGCGCAGCCGCTCCAGCAGTCCGCCCAGGGCTGACCGGGCGGACCGGACGCCCGGCACCGGCGGCGCCACTCCCAGCCACGACACGCGCGAGACACCGGCCGTCTCGAGCGCCACCGGCGCGCTCAGCTCGAACGCCGCCGGTCCGGCCGCGCCCAGGCTGGACAGGTAATGCCGCTGCCCCGCCGGCAAGTCCGCGCTCTCGCCGGCGGCCAGCAGGCGGTCCGCGCCGTCGCGCTGGCCAACCAGCCACAGCAAGCCAGTCACGCAGTGCAAGCGGGTGGCGCGCGCCGGCGCCAGGGCGGCGGCTTCCCGGGGATCCAGTATGTAACGCATGGCGGTCTCCTTGAACGCATGATCTGTACGCAGTCTGCGCCTCTCCCGCGGCGACAACAAACGCGGACTTTTCATCCCATCCATGCGTGCGGCGCATGGATGGGATGCGAATTGAGCGTTGGCGCGGCGCCCCTCCTCCTGACTATCCTTGCCCCATTGGACAAACGGGGAGAACGCGATGAGGTTGTTGAAAACGCCGCTGGCGGCCGTGCTGTGCGGCGGCGTCATCATGGGCCTGGCGCTGGGCGTGCGCCACGTGCAGGGCTTGTTCATGCTGCCGATGACGTCGGCGCGCGGCTGGGGCAGGGAGGAGTTCGCGCTGGCCATCGCGCTGCAAAACCTGGTGTGGGGCCTGGCGCAGCCGCTCACCGGCATGGTGGCGGACCGCTACGGCTCGCGCCGGGTGCTGTTCGGCGCCTGCGCGCTGTACGCGCTGGGCCTGTACCTGATGGCGCACGCGGCCACCAGCATGGAGCTGGCGTTGACGGGCGGTGTGCTGATCGGCATGGCGCTGTCCGGCACGGCCTTCGGCACCGTGTACGGCGCGCTCAGCCGCATCGTGCCGCCGCAACGGCGCGGCTGGGCGCTGGGGCTGGCGGGCGCGGTGGGCGGCGTGGGCCAGTTCGCCATGGTGCCGGCGGCGCAGGGGCTGATCACCGCCCATGGCTGGATGGCGGCGCTGGCCGCGATGGCGTGCGCGCTGGCGCTGGCGGCGCCGCTGGCCTGGACGCTGAACGACGGCGCCGCCGTCGGCGCGGCCTCGTCCCGGCAGGCGGGCCAGTCGATGCGGCAGGCGATCCGCGAGGCGCTGGCGCATCCCGGCTTCTGGCTGCTGAACCTGGGCTTCTTCGCCTGCGGCTTCCAGCTGGCCTTCATCGCCGGCCACCTGCCGGCCTATCTGCTGGACAAGGGCTATTCGGCGCGCACGGGCGTGACGGCGCTGGCCATCGTGGCGCTGGCCAACGTGGCCGGCACCTACGCGTGCGGCCAGATGGGCGCGCTGTACCGCCGCAAGCGCCTGCTGGCCTATCTGTACCTGATACGCTCGACCGCCATGCTGTTGTTCTTCGTCATGCCGATCAGCAGCGCCAGCATCTATCTGTTCGCCGGCGCGATGGGACTGACCTGGCTGGGCACGGTTCCGCTGACGAACGGCCTGGTGTCGCAGGTGTTCGGCGTGCGCTACATTTCCACGCTGTTCGGCCTGGTGTTCGTGGGCCACCAGCTGGGCGGCTTCCTGGGCGTGTGGCTGGGCGGCGCGCTGTACGACGCCACCCGCTCGTACGAGCCGATGTGGGCGGCCTCGGTGCTGGCCGGGCTGGTGGCGGCCATGCTGCACTGGCCCATCGACGACCGCGCCATCGCGCGCGCGCAGCCGGCATGAGGGCGCGCGGCGCCGTCGCGCTGCTGTGCGCGCTGGCGGCCCTGTGCGCCTGGGCCGTGCACAGCCTGCTGCTGCCGGAGAATGTGCTGGCCGCCGCCGCGCTGCTGTCGCTGTGCTGAGCGGGGCCGGGCCGCGTGCGCCGGCTCAGCGGCCGGTGAGGTAGCAGGCCGTGAACTGGCCGCAGCTGGCGCATCCCGGCGGCCGCAGGTCCTGGTTGCCGTGCTGCGAGCCCAGCTCCAGGTACAGGAAGCGCTTCCACTTCAGGTCCGTGGTGTTGCGCTTGTATAGCGGGTGGAAATAAAGCTTCATCAGCGCGGTGATTTCGTGGCGGCCCGCCAGCCCCAGGTCTTGCCACAGGAAGCGCCGCCCCAGGCTGGCCGCCGCGAAGGCGCGCGCCAGCCAGTCCACGTGCCGCGCGTCCGCCTCGGGCGTGCGGCGCGCCATCATCATGGCCACCAGGTCGCTGAACATGCTGGGCACGGTGCCGACGATGGCGGCGTATTTCGATTCCGGGATCGGCGTCTGCGCGTCGCGGCCGGGCAGGCAGCAAGCCCGCGCGGTCATCAGCTCGGACTGGGGCAGGCCCAGCGTGCGCGCGAACGGCGGCAGCGCGCCCTCGTTGGCGTGGCGCAGCGCGCCGGCCACCGCCTTGGTCAACAACTCGTAGCCGGAACGCATGGGGGACAACTCGGCCGACGGCCACATGGGGAAAGTGGGGCTCACGCGGCGCCCTCCACGGCGGGGGGCGCGGTCAAAACGGCTTGCTTCATGCTACTCCTTCGGTGAACCAGATATACACAAGAGCCTTAGTACTTTGGCAAATTATTGATGCCCGCTCAGGTGCCTCATATCGGTTGCACAAGATAGCAACTATGGCGGTGGATCGGTATCGAGGCGCAATTCCCAGTATCCCACGTCGACCCAGCGCTCGAATTTCCAGCCGACCTCCTTGAAGTGCGCCACCTTGACGAAGCCCACCGACTCGTGCAGCGCCACGCTGCCCTCGTTGGGCTGGGCGATGCCGCCGATCACCATGTGGATGCCGCGCGCGCGCAGCTCCTCGATGAGCGCCAGGTACAGGCGCTTGCCCACGCCTTGGCGCGGGTGGTCCGGCGACACGTAGACGCTGCTTTCCACCGAATAGCGGTAGGCGCTGCGCACCCGCCAAGGCGTGGCGTAGGCGTAGCCCTTGACGGCGCCGTCACGCTCGCACACCAGCCACGGCAGCCTGGCCGTGACGCCGGCGATGCGTTCGGCCATCTCCGCCTCGCCGACCGGATGCTCCTCGAAGGAGATGGTGGTGGTCGCCACGTAGTGGTTGTAGATGGCGGCGATGGCCGCGGCGTCGGCGGCGGTGGCGGGTCTGATCATGGCGTGCCTCAGTTGGGTTGGCCGCCGCGGTCGAGGCACAGGGACATGACGACCGCGCTGTCCGGGCAGACGCCCTGGAACTGGCTGGACTGGCGCACCGCAAGCGGCACGCGCGAGCGCGTGGTGACGGCGAAGCCCGCCGTCTTGAAGTAGTCGACGGCGGCGGTGGTGAGCAGGTAGAAGCCCGTGATGTCCAGCCTGCGGCCCTGCTCGAGCAGGCGGGCCAGCACGCGCTTGCCGAGGCCCAGGCCGCGCGCGCCGTCCGCCACCACGACCGAGCGCAGCAGGGCGAAGGCGCCGTGGCGCTCCATGCCGCCGGCGCAGACCAGGCCATCGGCGCCCTCGCCGACGACGAACAGGGACGGGTGCGCGTCCGCGCCCGGCGACGGCAGGCCGGCGCCGGCCAGCAGGCGTTCGATGCCCGGCAGGTCGTCCGCCGTGGCTGGGCGCAGGTCGATGGTGGCTGGCGCGACGATGGCGTTCATGGCGTTCGGACGAAGATGAAAACCATAGCTTAATGCAATTTCGGCAATGCCGCTGGGCATCAGATTTTTTGCAGCTGGCGGTCGATGGCCTTCGCGGCGCGCTCGTTGCGCTCACTGTAGCGGTCGGTCAGATAGTCCGTGCGGCCGCGCAGCAGTAGCGTCATTTTGAATAGTTCCTCCATCACGTCCACCACCCGCTCGTAGTAGGCGGAGGGACGCATGCGGCCGGCCTCGTCGAACTCCTTGTAGGCCATCGGCACCGACGACTGGTTGGGGATGGTGAACATGCGCATCCAGCGCCCCAGCAGGCGCAGGGTGTTGACCACGTTGAACGATTGCGAACCGCCGCACACCTGCATCACGGCCAGGGTGCGGCCCTGGCTGGGACGCACGGCGCCCTGTTCCAGCGGTATCCAGTCGATCTGGTTCTTCATCACGGCGGTGACGGCGCCATGGCGCTCGGGGCTGCACCACACCTGGCCCTCGGACCACAGCGACAGCGCGCGCAGCTCCACCACCTTGGGATGCGTCTCGGGCACGCTGCCGGCCATCGGCAGCTCGGTGGGATCGAAGATCCTCACCTCGGCGCCGAAATGGGCGAGGATGCGCGCCGCCTCCTCGGTGAGGAAGCGGCTGAACGAGCGCTCGCGCAGGGAGCCGTACAGCAGCAGGATGCGCGGCGGATGGCTGAAGTCGCCGACCGGCTCGAGCCTGGCCAGGTCCGGCGTGTCCAGCAGTTCGGCCTTGATGTTGGGCAGGGAAGGAATGCTCATGGGGTCTCCTGTCGTTGCTCATGCGCCGGCGCGAAATCGCCCGGCGCGACAGTGCCGCCGACCGTGGCCCCGGCGGGCGCCGCCGGGTACAGCCAGCAAAACACGATGGTGGCCAGCGCCGCGCCCACCAGTTGCGCGGCGATGAAGCCGGGCGCGTCGGCGGGCCGGATGCCGGCGAAGGTGTCGGTCGCGGCGCGCGCCAGGGTGACGGCGGGGTTGGCGAACGAGGTGGACGAGGTGAACCAGTACGCCGCCGTGATGTAGGCCGCCACCGCGAACGGCGTCACGGCCGGGCGGCTGCGCGAGCAGCCGATGATGACGGCGATCAGCCCGAACGTGGCCACGCATTCGCTCCACCATTGCGCCGGCCCGGTGCGCGCGTGGCTGGAGGCGTGGAACAGCGCCTCGCCGAACATGCCGTGCGCGGCCGCCACGCCGGCGAACGCGCCCGCCACCTGGGCCGCCAGGTACAGCGGCACTTCGCGCGCGGGCACGTTGCGCTGCCAGGCCTCGGACAGCGTGACGACCGGGTTGAAATGGGCGCCCGAGACGGGTCCGAACACCAGGATCAGCGCGACCAGCCCGGCGCCGGTGGCGATGGCGTTGGCCAGCAACGCGATGGCCACGTTGCCGCCGGCCAGGCGCTCGGCCATGATGCCCGAGCCGACCACCACCGCCAGCAGCATGGCGCTGCCCAGGCCCTCGGCGACGAGACGGCGCGACAGGGTCATGGCCGCGCCGCCGCGTGCAGGCCGCCGATGCGGTCCAGCTCCGCCTTCAGGCGCGCCCGGTCGCCCTTGAGCTCTTCCAGCGGCAGCGCGAGGAAGGCCTCGATGCGGGCGCGCAGCACGCGGTAGGCCAGCATGAAGGCGGCGTCGATCTCCTCCTCGGTGCCGGTGGCGTGGGCGGGGTCCTCCACGCCCCAGTGGGCGCGCGTCACGTCGCCCAGATAGGCGGGGCAGGTCTCGCCGGCCGCGCTGCCGCAAACGGTGATGACGATGTCCGGCGTCACCGGCAGCCCGTCCCACGATTTGCTGTGGCAGCCCTCGGTGGAGATGCCCTCGCGGGCCAGCAGCGCCAGGGATCGCGGGTGGACGTAGCCGGCCGGCTTGCTGCCGGCGCTGATGGCGCGCCAGCCGGCCGGGGCCAGATGGTTGAAGGTGGCCTCGCCCAGGATCGAGCGGCAGGAGTTGCCGGTGCAGAGTATCAGTACGTTCATTGTGCTTCCGTGGTGGTGGGGGTGCATTTCGCGGAGGGCAGGCAGCCCTGGCCGGCG
This sequence comes from Pseudoduganella namucuonensis, assembly GCF_900116645.1. Taxonomy (GTDB): domain Bacteria; phylum Pseudomonadota; class Gammaproteobacteria; order Burkholderiales; family Burkholderiaceae_D; genus Rugamonas; species Rugamonas namucuonensis. The sequence continues at coordinate 83,407 of NZ_FPBO01000003.1, forward strand.
CAACAGTTGTCGGTGAGGAAGGACAGCACGCCGTTCATGGTGTCGAAGTTGGCGCTGTAGATGACGAAGCGCCCATCCTGGCGCGCCGTGACCAGGCCCGCGTGGGCCAGCTCCTTCAGGTGGAAGGACAGCGACGACGGCGCCATGTCCAGCTCCTCGGCGATCCTGCTGGCCGCCAGCCCCCGCGGGCCGATCTGCACCAGCAGCCGGAACGCGGCCAGCCTGGATTCCTGCGCCAGCGCGGCCAGCGCGGCCAATACCGCTTTCGTTTCCATGAGAATCATCCTGAAGGTTCTATATTTCGATAATAGTCGAATTATCGAATCAATGCAACGGCGATTGCCCAAGGGCAGCGCGCGGCGTATAAAATGGCCTTGGGAAGCTGCTACATACACGTGGGGGCGCGCATGCGTGACATTCTGCAGGCGGTGGGAAGGGCATGGGCGGCGGCGCTGTGCGCGGCGGCCTGCCTGGGCCACGCGGCGGCGGCCGCTCCGGCCAATGCCGCCCCCGGCGGCGACAGGCCAATCCGCATCGGCCTGCAGAACGCGATCGCGCCCTTCGTCATGCCCGGCCACCAGTCCGGCATGCTGGTGGACGTGATGCGCGCAGCCCTCGCCAGCCAGCGGGTGCGCGCCGAATTCATCTACCTGCCCCATGTGCGCATGGAACAAGCCCTGCGCGACGGCACGGCCGACATCAGCACCTCCGCCAAGCCGGAGACCAGCGGCCCGGGCGCCGTGCTCAGCCGCTGGCCGGTGACCTACTTCCGCAACGTGGCCATCGCCGTGCGCGCGCGCGTGCCCGCGCTGTCCGGCCTGGACGACCTGGCGCGCCTGCGGGTGACCGCCTTCCGCCGCGCGCACGAGGTGCTCGGCCCGGCCTACCGCGCCGCCATGGCGGGGAACCCCAACTACCGCGAGGCGGAGGCGATGCCGTCGGCGTCGCTGTTCATCGAACGCACCGACGTGATCGTCTCGCAGCGCGACATCTTCCACTACTACCTGAGCAGGCAGATGCCGGACTGGCGCGCGCGCCAGCGGGAGCTGGTCTACCACGACGTGCTCGGCCCCGGCAATATGTACTGGATGGCGTTCCGCACCGAGGCCCAGCGCGACATGTTCGAGCGCGGCCTGGCGGCCATCTACGCCTCCGGCGAGATCGACCGCATCATCGAGCGCTACCGCGACGAGCACGGCACCACGCGCGACTTCTTCCTGGCGCTGGATTGCCACTTCCGTCCCGCCCATCCCAAGGCTTGCCGCGAGTTGACCGGGCGCTAGAGGCCCACTGTCCGGAAACGCACACCCGCCGCGTCCGCTATCGGACAGCCGGCGGGCCCGCGCCGTCCGATCCGGCGCGATCGGGCGCGATCGGCGCGTGGCATGGAAGTTGCGATTCAAGCAGTCATCGAATCGGCCATGCCGGCCCGGCCCGGCGCGATTCACCAAATAAGATTTTCATTGATACGGACCCGGAGATGATAATGGCCCCAACATCGCTATCCCAACAGAGAAACGGCATGCTCAAGCTTTCCAACGTCTGCAAGACCTACCAGGGCGGCGAAGTCCGCACCACCGCGCTGGACCGCATCAACCTGGAGATCGAGGCCGGCGAGTACGTCGCGATCACCGGGCCGTCCGGCTGCGGCAAATCCACGCTGCTGGCCATGCTGGGCATGCTCGACAGCCCCGACAGCGGCGAGTACTGGTTCGACGGCCAGAACGTGGCCGGCTGGGGCGAGGCGCGGCTGAACCAGCTGCGGCGCGGCCGCGTCGGCTTCATCTTCCAGGGCTTCAACCTGATCGAGGAATTGACGGTGGCCGAGAACGTGGAGCTGGCGCTGGAATACATGGACGTGCCGCCCCGCGAGCGGCGCGAGCGGGTGGCCGCCATGCTGGACAAGCTGGGCGTGGCGCACCGCGCCAAACACCGGCCGTCGCAGCTGTCCGGCGGCCAGCAGCAGCGCGTGGCGATCGCGCGCGCGCTGGTGGCCAACCCCGCCATGCTGCTGGCCGACGAGCCGACCGGCAACCTGGACACGGCGCACGGCGACGAGGTGATGCGCATCCTGCGCCAGATCAACGCGGACGGCACCACCGTGATCATGGTGACGCACTCGCCGGCCCACGCGGCGCAAGCCTCGCGCACGCTGCGCCTGCTGGACGGCCGCATCCTGGTCGACGCCCTGCAAGCCGCCTGACCGGGAAGCCCACGTGAAACCGCGGGACTTCCGTATCGGCTGGCGCACCCTGGTGCAGGAACCGGCCTACTCGCTGGTCGTCGTTGGCGGCCTGGGCCTGGGCTTCGCGGCGGCGCTGCTGCTGTTCGGCTTTGTGCGCTATTCGTGGCAGTACAACCACCACGTGCCCGACGTGGACAATGTGTACGTGGTGAAGCAGCGCTACAACGTCGATCCCAAGGCGCCGTGGTTCGACCAGGCGCCCATGCTGCTGCACGCGGCGGCGGCCGGCGCGCCCGGCGTGGCCGGGGCCACGCTGTACCTGCCGTCGCGCCCGCAAGGGATGGGCCTGACCGCCAGCGTCGACGGCCGCTTGCACAGCCTGGCCAGCCAGACCGTGCTGCCGGGCTTCGCGTCCATGCTGGGCGTGCGCGCGCTGCGGGGCGACCTGAAGGCGGCGCTGGAGCGGCCGGAGGGCATCGCCATCACCGGCGAGCTGGCCGAGCGCCTGTACGGCGGCGCCGACGCGCTGGGCCGCACCATGCTGGTGGAGGGCAAGACGCTGCGCGTGGACGCCATCCTGCGCACGCCGCCGGCCAACACCACCATCCCTTTCGAGGCGCTGATCGGCGTGAACTCGTCGCTGGCGGCGGACGTGCGCGAGGAGATGCTCACCGGCCAACAGGGCTGGTGGGGCAAGGTGCTGATCCGCGTCCACCCCGGCGCCTCGCTGCCCGCCATCACGGCGGCCCTGCAGCGGGCGGTGGACGAGGCGCCCGCGCTGCGCAAGCAGGCGCCCGAGGTCAAACAGCGCCTGGGCGGCCGCAAGGCGATGGATATCGCGCTGGGGCCGCTGGGCGAGGCGTATTTCGACACCGGCGTCACCGCCAACTTCATCGACGGCGCGGGCCGGCGCGCCAATCCGGTGGCGGTGGCCGGCCTGGGCGCGATCGCCGTGCTGATCCTGGCGCTGGCGGCCGTCAACTACATCAACCTGGCGGCGGTGCGGGTGTTGCGGCGCCAGCGCGAGGTGGCCATGCGCAAGGTGCTGGGCGCCAGCGTGCGCCGGATCGTCGCGCAGCTGCTGACCGAATCCATGCTGGTGTCCATGCTGGCCACGCTGATCGGCCTGCTGCTGGCGTGGATGGCCCTGCCGCTGTTTTCCGCGCTGGTCGACCGCAGGCTGGACGGCATGCTGTCGGCCCAGAACATCGCCGCGGCGCTGGCGCTGGGCGTGCTGCTCGGCCTGCTCACCGCCGCCTACCCGGCCTGGATCGCGGCGCGCGTCCCGCCCAGCAAGGCGCTGGCGGGCAGGGGCGGCGCCGAATCGGCCGGCGGCATGCGGCTGCGCCGCGTGATGACGGTGCTGCAAGTGGCCACCGCCATGGGGTTCGCCAGCGTCACCCTGGCCATCGCCTGGCAGACCGCCTACGCCATGCGCGCCTCGCCGGGCTTCGACCCCTCGGCGCTGCTGATCATCGACCTGCCGGAGCCGTCCAGGTACGGCGCACAGGCGCGCGGCTTCGTGGCCGCGCTGCGCGCGCGGCCCGGCGTGGACGGCGTCGCCATCCTGCAGGACGCGGTGGGCCGCAACACCGACGTCTGGTTCCGCGAGCTGAAGCGCCCCGGCGGCGCCAGCGTGCCGATGGAAATGAAGCTGGTGAGCGCCAACTTCTTCGAGCAATACCGCATCCGGCCGGAATCGGGCCGCCTGTACGATCCGCGCCTGGACCGGGAGGACGATCCGGTGCCGCTGATCCTGAACGCCATCGCCGCGCGCGAACTGGGCTTCAGCAATCCCACGGCGGCGCTGGGGCAAACCGTGTTGTTCACCGGCTTCGACAACAAGGTCGTGCACAAACGCGTGATCGGCATCGCGCCCGACCTGCGCTTCCAGTCGCTGCGCGAGCCGCAACGCGCGATGGCCTACGAGCTGGGAACGGGCGGCACCACGCTCAGCGTGCGCGCCGCCGGATCGCCGGCGCGGCTGGAGGCGGTGGTGCGCGAGGTGTGGCCCCGATACTTCCCGGACGCGATCCTGAAGACGCACGGCGCGGCCGACATCCTGGCCGCCAACTACGCCGAGGACGCGCGCATGGCCAGGCTGCTGGCGCTGGCCACCGGCATCGCGCTGGCGATCGCCGCCTTCGGCACCTATGTGCTGTCGGCCCACACGGTGCAGCGGCGGGCGCGGGAAATCGTGCTGCGCAAGCTGCACGGCGCGGGGCGTGGCGCCATCGGCCTGCTGGTGGTGCGCGAGATCGGCGCGCTGACGCTGGTGTCGGCCGCGATCGGGCTGCCGCTGGCGGCGGTGGCGATCCGGCGCTACCTGGCCACCTACGTCGAGCACGCGCCCATCGGCCACTGGACCTTGCCGCTGGCGCTGGCCTGCACGCTCGCCATCGCCTTCCTGGCGGTGGCGCGGCACGCGTGGATGGCGATGGGGATGAAGCCGGCGGAGGCGCTGCGGGGCTAGCCTCCACGGGTGGCCGTCCGGCAACCGGACGACGCGGTTTCCACGGCGCCGATAAACTCTTTTGCAAGTACGGTTGACCAGCGAACTGGTTTTTGACGCGGTTTCGACTTAGTATGGAATCGCGCCTGGAATCTCAGCGGGGCGCTTCGGATGGGCTACCAACCACGGGAGTGAACATGACGACCGACGCGCCGCTGCCAGGGGGGCAGGACAGCAACGTTCCTGAAATGAAATTCCGGACCCTGCTCTACCGCTTCATGTTCTTCGACTGGCTGTTCGCCGACGTGAGCGCGGCGCGCAATCTGTTCGAACGCCACGCGGCGGTCCAGCACAACCGGCGCATGAGCCGCTACCTGCCGGTCTACCTGCGGCGCTGGTCCGTGCTGGCGGCGTTCGATTTCGGGCTCGGCTTCCTGTTCGAGCGCATCCTGCAGGCCACCATGCTGTCGGCCTGGTTCTTCACCTGGTCGTGTGTGACGATCACGGGCATGGTGGTCATCACCGTGGCGTGGGTGCTGCTGGCTTTCGCGCGCCTGCCTTGACGGAAGCAATTATTTTGGCCTGTCCAGAAACTTGTTGCGGCCTGACCACATTTAAATCGGACTGACCGATTTACAATGCTCCACCACCACAGGGGGATGGAGCGAATGCCGACGACAAAGACACATCGTATCGCGCTGCTGTTCAACGCGAACAAGATATTCGACCGCGAGGTGCTCGCCGGCGTCGCCAGCTACCTGAGCGGCAACCGCATCTTCTGGGACTTGTTCCTGGAGGAGGACTTCCGGCTGCGCCTGTCCGGCATCGAGCAGTGGCGGGGCCACGGCATCATCGCCGACTTCGACGATCCGGCGGTGGCGGCGGCGCTGGCGAGCTGCCGCGTCCCCGTGGTGGCCGTGGGCGGCTCGTACGAGGACGCGGCGGACTATCCGCCCGGCGTGCCCTACGTGGCCACCGACAATTTCCAGCTCGTCAAGCTGGCCTACGAGCACCTGATCGATTCCGGGCTGCGCAAGCTCGCGCTGTTCAGCCTGCCCGAAGCGCCGGAGAACCGCTGGGCGCAGGAGCGCGAGAAGGCCTTCCGCGCGCTGCTGCGCGGCGACCGGATGGAGCCCGAGGTCTTCCGCGGCCAGTGCACGCGCGCGCCGTCGTGGGACGCGGCGCTGGAGCGGCAGGTGGCGTGGTTGCGCGGCCTGCCCAAGCCGGTCGGCGTCATCGCCGTCACCGACGCCCGCGCGCGCCAGCTGATGCAGGCGTGCGCGCTGGCCGGCATCGCCGTGCCGGAGCAGGTGGCGGTGATCGGCATCGACAACGACCCGATGGCGCGCATGCTGACCCGCATTCCCATGAGCTCGGTGATCCAGAATGGCCAGGAGATCGGCCGCGCGGCGGCGCAACTGCTGACCCGCATGCTGCACGGCGCGCAGCTGCGCGACACGCGCATCCTGGTGCCGCCGGCGGGCATCAACGCGCTCGCGTCCTCCCGCCACGAGCCGGCCAGGCACCCGCACGTGATGCGGGCGCGCCACTACATCCGCCAGTTCGCCTGCCTGGGCATCAAGACCGGGCAGGTGGCCGAATACGTCGGCATATCGCGCTCCTCGCTGGAAAGCCATTTCCGCCAGGAGCTGGGCCACAGCGTGCACGACGAGATCCTGCGCATCCGGCTCGACGCCGCCACCGCGATCCTGGAAACGGGCGACTGCAAGCTGGCCGACGTGGCGCGCAAGTGCGGCTTCACCTCCAGCCACTACATGCACTCCGTGTTCAAGCGGGAGCTGGGATGCTCGCCGCGCACCTACCAGGCGCGCCTGGGCGAAGCCGCCGGCGCCGGCTTCAACCGCGACACGCCATACATCACCAGCGCCAGCCCGCCGATCTGAAACACCGACAAGGTTTCGCCCAGCAGCGCCCAGCTCGCCAGCACCGTCAACACCGGCCCCAGGCTGCCGACCGCCGCCGCCTGCGCGGCCCCCATGCGCTGGATCGCCAGGGCCATCCAGTAGATCGGCAGCGCCGTCGACAGCAAGGCCATCAGACTCGCGTTCAGCCACACGCCGGAGGGCAGGGCGGCCAGTTCCGACGGCCTGCCCGCGACCAGGTAGTGCGCCAGGACCAGGACCGAGGAGGCGCCGCCGGCCAGGCCGGACAGGCGCATGGAGCCGAGACGGCTCACCATCGCGCCGGTGCCGAGGTAGTACAGGGCGTAGGTGACGGCGCTGGCGAACACCCAGGCCGCGCCCGTCATCACCTGCGTCCCGTGGCTGGCGAAGCTCACGTCGTGGACGAAGGCGATGCCCAGGCCCGCGTAGCAGACCGCCATCGCCTGCGCCACGCGGACCGAGGGCCATTTGCGCAGCGCGATGGCCTGGAACACCAGCACCAGCGTCGGGTAGAGGTACAGGATCAGGCGTTCAAGACCCGCGCTGATGTATTCCAGCCCATAGAAATCGAACAGGCTCGACAGGTAGTAGCCGAACATCCCCAGCAGCACGATGCGCGCCATGTCCATGCCGCAGAGCGGGGCCCGCGCCTTGTCCCGGCTGAGCCACACCAGCCAGGCGAACAGCGGCAGGGCGATTCCCATGCGCATGGCGAGCAGCGTGAGGGCGTCCACCGGCCCGGCCGCGTAGCCCAGCTTGACGAACACCGCCTTGAGGCTGAAGCCGGCGGCGGACAGCACGGCGTACAGGCGGCCGTCCGTGGCCCATTGTTGGAAAGGTAAGCGCGCGAGGTTCATGGGCGTGAGGTTCATGGTGTGGTTTCCCGGGTGAGGCCTTATTCTGCCGCGAAGCGAAGCGGGCTAGAATGCTTGTTTTATATACCTAGCCTTCGCGGTAAGAGAAACCATGCATTTCGACCTCGTCGACCTCCGCCTGCTGGCCGCCATCGCCGACGCGGGCAGCCTGAGCAAGGCTGCCGCCGGCTTCCCCATCGCGCTGTCGGCGGCCAGCAACCGCCTGCGCAACTTCGAGCAACGCTGCGGGCTGGCGCTGTTCACCCGCAACGCGGACGGCATGGAGGTGACGCCGGCGGGCCGCCTGGTGCTGGACCGCGCCCGCCACGTGCTGGGCGAGACGGAGCGGCTCAAGGAGACGCTGCGCGACCTGGCGGGCCAGCGCAGGATCACCTTGCGGCTGGCGGGCACCACGGTGGCGAACAGCACCTTCCTGCCGGCAGCGCTGGGCCCGTTCCTGGCGGACTACCCCGAGATCGACCTGCAGCTGGTGGAGCAGAACAGCTCGGACGTGCTGCTGGCGGTGCAAGCGGGCGAGGTGGACATCGGCGTCCTCGATGGCAACCTGGCCACCAGCGGCGTGACCTCGCTGCCGTTCCGCCACGACAGGCTGGTGTTGCTGGTGCCGAGCGGCCACGCGCTGGCCGGGAGCGGCGCCGTGCAGCTGAAGGACGCGCTCGGCTTCGCCTTCGTCTGCCTGCCGCCGGAGCGGGCCATGCAGCGCTTCGTGGAGGAGATGGCCATGCAGAGCGCCAGGCCGTTGAAGATACGGGTGCGGGCGCCGAGTTTCTCCGCCATCGCCCAGCTGGTCGCCGAAAGGGCCGGCATCGCCATGCTGCCGGAGGCGGTGGCGTCGCGCCACGTGCGCGAGCTGCCGGTGACGATGGTGGGGCTGGAGAACGCGTGGGCGACGAGGGAACTGCGCATCTGCATCCGCGAGTGGGCCGGCTTGTCCACCCATGCGCGGCAATTGGTGGGCTACCTTTCGCAAGGAGAGCCACAGCGGAAAAGCAGTGGTTGACCCATTGAAATGACGCTGGGTCTCCCGCAGCAGGGAGACGTTAAGATAATCATCCTTTTTTTCCTTAGCGGACCAACCCATTGACGTCCTCTCCGCCCTAAAGGACGGAGATTCCTACAGCCAGCGTCGCACGTCCGCGACGGAGAATGTTTAACGCAGCATTGAGATCACGATCATGTCCGGCACCGCAATCACCACATCGCCATTCTCTTACTCCAAGGTCCGCGATACCTTTCGGCCTAGACTCCGGCAAAGTGCCGCAGTTCGAGCAGACCTGGGTGGTGAAACGTTCGTCCACTTCCTCGAACCAGACGCCATGCCTAACAGCCTTGTACGCCAGTTGATTGCGGAAGCACGACCAGCCCGCGTCCAGCACCGACTTCGCCATGCGGGTTTTGGCCAGCGCGGCGGCTTGGACATTGCCGACCACGATGTAGTCGAAGTCGCGCACCATGCGGGTGGAACACTTGTGAAGGAAATCGCGCCGGCGATTGGCGATCTTCGCATGGATGGCCGTTACCCGCCGCCGCTTGCGGGCGCGCTGCGCCACCGCCAGCGCCGCTTCGGCTTCGCGGTAAATCCGTGGCGCTTCGATTTTTTCGCCATTGGACAGTGTGGCCAATTCCTTCAGGCCCAGATCGATGCCAACCCCACGCACCGGCGTCCTTGCGGGCGGCTCCGCGACTTCCAGCACGATGTTCAGAAACCAGTTTCCACGGCGGTCGCGGGAAAAGTTGGTGCCGTCCAGGATTTTCCCTGCAGGCAGCGGTCGCGAGTAAAACACGCGGAAGGTGTCGCCGGCGAAGCGGAAGGCATTGCCTTCCCGCTTCAACTCGCGGCCCTTGAGCGGCACCCAGCCCAGCGATTTCCGGCCACGGAAACGCAGATAGGGACGGCGCGACTGGCTGCGCGATTTGGCGTACTGCTGGCACACGTCGTTGACCGTGCCCGAATGCAGTCCAAGCTCCTTGCTGCAACCGGTGGTCAGTTTGATCAGGTCGAAACCGGAGTGCCAGCGGCGGTTGAAGCGCAGCGCATCCTTCTGCCTCTCATTGCAGTAGTTCCACACGAAGTTGACCGCCCGTGCTTTCTTGTTCAGCAAGCCGGTCAGCGATTTCACACGATAACGGTAGACCAGTTTCATGCTTGTTTGACCACCAGAGCTGGAACTGGTTCCCATTTTCGCGAGTTCGACTGCTTCTGGCATGGCTTTTCACGGGGCTCGAATTGCCATGCAATTCGCAGTCGGCTCCTTTCACTCCCCGTCCTGAAGGACGAGGTTTCTCGGAGCAAAATAAGATGAAAACCATAGTATGGATCGGCGCACTGACCGCCTTCTTCTCGATCTGCAACGGCGCCGCGGCTTCAGGTACGCAAGCTGATCCCGCTGCAACCGAGGTGTGGAACCCCGAGCCAGCGTTAGTCGCGCCGGGCGACTCCCGCACCGCGCCGTCCGATGCCATCGTTCTTTTCAGTGGAAACGACCTGAAGGAGTGGACCGGCGCGAACGGGCAAGACAGCCCCGCCGGGTGGCGCGTGTTCGATGGGGTCATGAAGGTCGTCAGCGGGGCCGGGCATATCCAAACCCGTCGTCTCTTCAGGGACTATCAATTGCATCTCGAATGGCGCACCCCATCCGACGCCCTCGGGACGGGGCAGCATCGCGGCAACAGCGGAGTTTTTCTCGCGGCGACAGGTCCCGGTCCCGGTCCACGCGGTTACGAAGTGCAGATACTGGATTGTTTTCACAATCGAACCTACGCAAACGGCCAGGCATCAAGTGTTTACAAGCAGTTCATTCCACTAGTCAACGCATGCAGGCCCAATGGCGAATGGCAGAGCTATGACGTGCTATGGTCGGCGCCCCGCTTCCGCGCCGACCACAGCCTCTTGTCCCCGGCCCGGCTCACCGTCCTGCACAACGGCATCCTGGTTCAATGGAATGTCGAACTCGGCGGCGAAACTGTCTATGCCGGCACGCCACGCTACGCCGCACATGGACCCGCCCCGATTTTGCTACAGGATCATGGCGACAAAGGCGCCGGCGTCGAATTCCGGAATATCTGGGTCCGAGAACTCAACCGTGTCGAACCCGGGTCACCCGCTCAGGACTCAAGCAAGGCGACGCAGCCAAAGTCCGCGGAGTGACCCAGCCGCGCGTCCCCGATGCCGCCGCCGGCCCGGCGTGCATCGTTTATTCCGGCAGCCCCGCCCTGCGCAGGCCGTCCAGCAAGATGGCGAGATCCTGGGGACGCTGGATCGGCAGCCACTCCGCGATATTGGAGAGGCGCAAGCCGGGGTCGAGCCGGCGCAGATGATCCATCGCGGCCCGCGCTTCGGCCACGCGTCCGGCCAGCGCGTGGCTGGCGGCGAGGATGGCGGCGGCCAGCAGGAAACCCGGCAAGTCCCGGAACCCCCGCTCCGCCCATGACGACGCCGTGTCGAAGCGCCCCATGAACAGATGCGCGACCGCCATGCCGACTTGCATGCGGTACAGTTCCGGGTCCAGTGGACTCAAACGCATGGCGCGCGCAAAGTGTTCGATGGCGGCATCGGTTTCGCCGCGCCACAGCCTGAGGAAGCCGCCGAGAAATATCGCCGCCGCGAGGTTGGGGTTCAGCACGAGCGCCTTGTCCAGCAAGGCGATGCCGCCCTCGAGGTCGCGGGCCAGATAGGCGATCGCGTGGCCGCTTCTGGTGAGCGCCACCGCGTCGCCCTTGTCCAGCTCCATGGCGCGGCGGGCCAGCCGGATGCCCTCCGCGATCTCGCCGGGGCGATCGGTCATCCAGCCGTTGATCTTGCGCCAGCAATGGCACCATGCCGCCATCGCGTGGGCCGACGCGAAATCCGGATCGGACTCGATGGCCCGGTGGAAGAACGACAGCGCCGGACCTATGGTCTCCCTGCTGCCATGATGCAGTTCGGCCACGCCGCGCAGATAGTAGTCGTAGGCGTCGAGGCTTTCGGTGGGCTTGTGCTTCGCGCGTTCGATTTCCGCCCGTTCGAGTTCCGGCGCGATGGCGCCGACCACGCTTTCGGTGATCCGGTCCTGCAGCGCGAAGATGTCCCCCAGCACGCCTTCGAAGCGGCCCGCCCAGTGGTGCGCGCCGGTGGTCGCGTCGATCAGCTGGCCCGTGATGCGCACGCGGTCGTTCGCCTTGCGCCAGCTGCCTTCCAGCACGTAGCGCACGCCCAGTTCGCGGCCGACCTGCTTCACGTCCACCGCGCGGCCCTTGTAGGTGAAGCTCGAATTGCGCGCGACGACGAACAGCCAGCGATACTGCGACAAGGCGGCGATGACGTCCTCCACCACGCCGTCGGCCAGATAGTCCTGCTCCCGGTCCCCGCTCAAGTTCACGAACGGCAGGACGGCGATGGACGGCTTGGCGGGCAGCGCGGGCGCGGGGGGCTGCGCCGACGGGTGGCCATCGTGGGAATCGACTTCCCTGGCTTCGGCCACGAAGCGGAAGCCCTTGCGGGCCACCGTTCGAATCACGCGCTGCTGCCCGCCGCTGTCGCCGACCGCCTTGCGCACCGCGTTGATGTGGCTGGCCAGGGTCGATTCCGAGACGATGCGGCCGGCCCATACCGCGGCGATCAGATCGTCCCTGCTGACGACGCGCTCGCGGTTGCTCGCCAGGTAGACCAGCAGGTCGAAGACCTGGGGCGCGGTGGCGACCACCTGGGACGCCCGCAGCAGTTCGCGCCGGTCCAGGTCGATCACGCAGTCGTCAAACATTAAGGACATTCACGGCTCCCTGTTCCGTGGACCAATTTCCAAGCCAAATCCAAGGAAAACCCAAGGTCTTGGCAAAGTCTTCCGCCCGGCCGAAACGCATACTGGGCACTCGATCGCTGCACTGAAGATGATAAACACTGAATCGAGGAGCGGAACATGAAAATAGTTGTGATTGGTGGTAGTGGCCTTATCGGGTCAAATATTGTAACCCGGCTACGTTTGAATGGTCACGAGACCGTGGCGGCATCGCCCGGCACCGGCGTGAACACCCTCACCGGCAAGGGGCTGGCCGAGGCGCTCGCCGGCGCCCAGGTGGTGGTCGACGTGGCGGGCGCCCCCACGTTCGAGGACAAGGCCGTGATGGAGTTCTTCCAGACCTCCACCCGCAACCTGCTCGCCGCGGAGGCCGAGGCCGGCGTTGAGCATCACGTCGCGCTCTCCATCGTCGGCAGCGACCGCCTGCCGGACAACGGCTACTTCAGGGCCAAGGTCGCCCAGGAAAACCTGATCAAGGCGTCGAAGCTGCCCTACACCATCCTGCGCTCGACGCAGTTCGCCGAGTTCATCGAGGGCATCATCAATTCGAGCGCCGACGGCGACACGGTCCGCCTTTCACCCGCCCTGATCCAGCCCATCGCGGCGGACGACGTGTCGGCCGCGATGGCCGATCTCGCGGTCGGCGCGCCGGTGAACGGCACCGTCGAAGTGGGCGGCCCCGACCGCTTCCCGCTCGACGAGCTGGCGCGCAAGTTTCTCGCCGCGCGCGACGACAAGCGGCAGGTCATCGCCGACGTGCACGCGCGCTACTTCGGCAGCGAACTGGACGACCGGTCGCTCGTCACCGGCGAGCACGCGCGCATCGGGGCTACACGTTTCCACAACTGGCTCAGCCGCTCGTCGGCGCGGGGATGAGCCTGTGATTCACGGGCCGCGCCGGCCCGCCACCCACTTTTTTTCCGACACAGAGGAGCCATCATGAGCCAACGCATCGATTACCAAAAACAATCCCCCGAGCTGTTCAAGAAGTTCGTCGAGTTCAGCCTGGCCTTCAAGAATTCCGCCGTCGAGCAGCCGGTCCGCGATCTGGTGGATATCCGGGCCTCGCAGCTCAACGGCTGCGCCTTCTGCCTGGACATGCACATCAAGGAAGCCACGATCCATGGCGAGCGGCCGCTGCGGCTGCATCACGTCGCCATCTGGCGCGAGTCCACGCTGTTCAGCCCGCGCGAGCGCGCCGCCCTGGCGTGGACCGAGGTCCTGACCCAGATTCCCGCCCAGGGCGTGTCCGACGAGGTCTACGAGCGCGTGCGCACGCAACTGTCCGAGAAGGAGTTGTCCGACCTGACCTTCCTGGTGATGTCGATCAACGCCTGGAACCGCGTCAACGTGGCCTTCCGCATCGTGCCCGGCACGTATGACAAGGCGTTTGGCGTCGACAAGTCCGGCCTGGCCTGACAGGCCCCTCCTGGCGCCGGCGCGCGAACGCCGTACAGGCCGCCGGCGCCGACGTTCCCTCCCGGCGGTGGACCTTGTTCAACGACGCGGTATTGACCGATCTGCAATCGCGTGCGCAGGCGGCAACCGCGCCCAGCAGCGGGCCGGCGGCCAGTTCGCGCGCCACGCCCTGGGTCGCCAGCGCGGTCGGTTGCCGTTTTTCGACGCGGCGCATCGAAATATTGTCCGGCCATTTCGCGATAGTGCGAATTCAGCCAGATCACGCAACACATTGGGCCGGGCGGGGAAGGCGCACGGCGTAAGATGGTCCTTGTCCACAAGAAGCCATCCATGCGCAAATCGTGGACGTTGCGATCCATGCTGCGCGCATCCCTGAAACATCACTGCCGCGGCAAAGGAGGCGCTATGCGAAAAGTGCTGGTCGAGTTTTACGATCACCCGCCGTCCACCGGGGAACAAAGCCAATGAACAGCACAAGAAGGCTTTGGCTCTGCCTGGTGTTGCTGCTCGCGGCGTCTTTTGGAACCCTGCTGTGGACCGGCGATGAAATCCATCGCCAAGCTCCTCCCATGCCGGAACGCGTGGTGTCGACCGATGGCAAGGTCCTTTACACGCGCGCCGACATCGAAAAAGGGCGTCAAGTCTGGCAGTCCTTCGGCGGCATGCAACTCGGTTCGATCTGGGGTCACGGTGGCTATGTCGCGCCCGACTGGAGCGCCGACTGGCTGCATCGCGAGGCGATGACCCTGCTTGACCGCTGGGCGCTGCGGGAAGACCGCGGGAATTACGACAGTCTATCCGCGGAACGGCGGGCCGCCTTGCGCGGCAGGCTGGAAGCCGGCATGCGCCGCAACACATATGATCCCGCCCGGCGCGCGATCACCGTGGACCAGGATCGCGCCGCGGCGATCGCTTCCGTGTCGGGCCATTACCAAAGCCTGTTCGGCAACGAAGCCGCCACGGCCGGCCTGCGCGAAGCCTACGCGATGAAAAACGACACGGTGCCCGACGCGCGGCACCGCGAGGCGCTCTCCGCCTTCTTCTGGTGGACCGCCTGGGCGACCGTGACGGAACGCCCGGACAGCGGGATCAGCTACACGAGCAACTGGCCGAGCGAACCGCTGGTGGGTAACAAGCCTCCGGCCAGCACCTTTGTCTGGTCGGCCTTCAGCGTGCTGTTCGTGATCGCCGGCATCGCCCTGCTGGGCTGGCATCACGCGGTGTCGGATGGCCGCCGGGAGGAACATCTTCCCCCCGAGACCGACCCCATGCGCGCCCTGGTGATCACGCCTTCGATGAAAGCCGTAGGCAAGTACTTCTGGCTGTTGCTCGGCATGTTCCTGCTTCAAATTCTACTCGGCAGCATTACCGCCCATTATCAGATCGAGGGACAGCGGCAGTACGGCATGAATCTATCCGAAGTCCTGCCCTATGCGCTCACACGGACCTGGCACACGCAACTGGCCGTGCTGTGGATAGCCACCGCCTGGCTGGCGACCGGCCTCTATATGGCGCCGGCCATTTCAGGGCACGAGCCTCGCTTCCAGCGACTGGGCGTCAACATCTTGTGGGTCTGCCTGCTGCTCATCGTGGTGGGCGCCTTTAGCGGGCAATGGTTTGCCGTCATGCAAAAGCTGGGACTCGAACACAACTTCTGGTTCGGCCACCAGGGCTGGGAATACGCCGACATGGGCCGATTCTGGCAATGGTTTCTCTTCATCGGCCTGCTGCTGTGGCTGACGTTGGTCGGCCGCTCGCTGTGGCCGGCCTTGCGCGAAGACCACCCCTCGCGCTCCATCGTCGCGTTGCTGTTCCTGGCTACCGTCGCCATCGGCCTGTTCTACGGCGCCGCACTGATGTGGGACGAACATACGTCGCTCTCCATGGTCGAGTATTGGCGCTGGTGGCTGGTGCACTTGTGGGTGGAAGGATTTTTCGAGGTCTTCGCTTCGGCGGTGCTGGCCATCATCTTCGTGCGGCTCGGCCTGATGCCGGTGAAAACAGCCACCACGGCAGTCCTGTTCGCCACCATCATTTTCATGGCGGGCGGCGTGCTTGGCACGCTCCATCACCTGTACTTCAGCGGTACACCAACCGCCGTCATCGCGATAGGCGCGAGCTTCTCGGCGCTGGAAGTGGTGCCGCTCGCCTACCTTGGCTTCGAAGCCTATCACCACTATCGTCTCGGGCATGCGACGCCATGGATGCGGCGCTACCGCTGGCCCGTGATGTTTTTCCTCGCGGTCTCGTTCTGGAACCTGGTGGGCGCCGGCCTGCTTGGCTTTCTCATCAACCCGCCGCTGTCGCTCTACTATATGCAGGGCTTGAACCTGACGCCACTCCATGGCCACACCGCGCTGTTCGGCGTCTACGGCATGCTTGGCATCGGCCTCGTGCTTTTCTGCCTGCGCGGCCTGAAGCCCGCCCTGGTCTGGAACGACCGCCTGCTTCAGATCAGCTTCTGGTCCTTCAACATCGGACTGGCGCTGATGGCGGTGCTGACCCTGCTACCCATCGGCACACTGCAACTGCTGGCCGCGGTGAACCACGGCTACTGGTACGCGCGCTCGGCGGAATTCATGCAACGGCCGCTAATCGATACGCTGATATGGATGCGCGTGCCGGGCGACGTGGTTTTCACCATAGGCGCGATCACACTGACGTGGTTCGTCGCGAGCCTTTGGATCAAGCCAAACAGGGGGGACGGCGAAGTTGGCGATGATTCGGGGCCAACTTGACGATTTACGCAGCGACCCTTGCCTCATAGTGTATTTGGACAGGATACTGGTCGTCCTGGCGCGCTGCTGCCTGCGCGAGGACTTCAGGATTTTCCGCGTGGAGCGCATCACGGCGGTGGACACGACGGGGGCAGCTTTCGACCGCGCCGTGCCGCCTTGCCGCGGGCGTATTTGGCGCAGCTCGATGCTGAATCGGAGGAGCGCGGTCGAACCGCGGCATGCTCACCGCCCCCTGTTCATAAGGTTTGGCCCCCGGCGCAGCCAGAACGCGGCGGCGGCGGCGATCAGCAGCAGGGTGACCAGCGAGCCCTCCACGCCGAACACGCCGCCGGTCAGCATGGCGTTGCCCACCAGTTCGCCGCGCAGCAGGCCGTCGGTGGCGGCGTGGCCCGAGACGGTCGAGGAAAACACCTGGCTGACGCAGTAATTCCACGCGACGTGGGTGCCGATGCAGATCCACAGGCGGCGCGTCTTCATGTAAAGCGCGGCCTGCAGCACGCCATAGGCGGCCAGGGCGCCGACCGCCGGCACCGACAGGCCCTCGTTCGGCAGGTGGGCCAGGCTGAACACCAGCGCCGAGATGGCGACGGCGGCCTTGCCGCCCAGCGAGCGTTCGGTGACGCCGAAGATCACGCCGCGGAACATCATCTCCTCGGCCATGCCGACCAGCACCAGCTCGGCCAGCGGCAACAGTATCGCCAGGCCGGGCGAGTTGACACCGCCGAAGCGGTAGACGCCCAGCGCCGCCAGCACGGCGAAGGTGAGCGCCACCAGCCCCGCGCCGAGCAGCAGGCCGGTGGCCAGCTCGCGCCCCATGCCCTGGGTCGCCAGTTCGGTGGGCTGCCGTTTTTCGACGCGGCGCACATAGAAGCGGTAGCCGAACCACACCAGGACGGCGGCCAGCAGCTGCGGCCACGCCACGCGGTACGGCTTTTCGACCAGCTTGGAGGCGACGATCATCGTCAGCGGCACGGCGGCGAAGGTCAGCACCATGCCGAGCACGATGCGGACCAGCGGATGCGCCATCAGGCGCGATGCCAGGGCGGGTTTGTTCGTTGCCATGCTCAGCGTATTGTCCATAGTCGCTTTCATCAGGGGGTTGGTGGTGTTTGCTTGCTCTCGGCGCGGATGCGCTCGCCGAAGGAGCGCCGCTCGAGCACGGCGATGGCCTGCGCCAGGCACTCCGACAGGGGAAACGCCAGTTCCGCGTCCAGGCCGTCCGCCGCGCGCTTGGTGGCCTGCCAGCACGCCTGCAGGCGGGGCAGCATCGCCTCGCCCCGCGGGCTCAGGCGCACCACCCGCTGCCTGCCGTCCTCGCCGCCGGCGGCCACCAGCAGCAGGCCTTCCTTCTTCATCAGCGCCACCGTTTGCGTGGCCGCCGGCTGCGTGATGCCCGCCAGTTCGGCCAGCTGGCCGATGGTCGCGCTTTGCCGCTGCGCCAGCACCCGCATCACCGGCGTGTAGCGCGGCCGGTAATCCAGGCCCGCGTCCACATAGGATTGCTGGACCGCGCCATCGAGCAGTTCGATCAGGTGCCGCAGTTGGGTTCCGAGTCCTTGTTTCATGTGGCTATATTAGCATCTTTTATATAAGTGCTTATATAAATATTTTATATCGCATCGTGTGCCCCTGGAAGGCGCGCTTTCGCTTGGCGGTGGCCAGGACGGGGGCGTCGTTGCCCCCTTTCCAGCGGCGTCCGGGGCTCCCCGGCCCCCTCGGTCAGCCGCGCGATGCCTCCCACTGCCGTATGGTGCCGGTGGCCGTGACCAGCGCGGCGGCGGCGAACAAGATATGGATCAGCGGGCTTCGAAACTGGCGCAGCAAAAGCAGAAGAATCGAGCGCTTCTCCGGCGCACCGCGCGTGTGCGCCGCCCTGGTGCTGCGCTTACTGACTGAACAGCCATTGCTGAGTCTGGCTGTTGGCATCGCAAACCGCCAACTCGGGCTGGCCGTTGGCCGGCACATCCAGGCACAGGCCGTTCATGGTCATCGTGCCATTCGCGGCAAATTCCCACTTCTGCTTATTGCTGCCATTGCATTCTCCAATGCCGAGCCTGGCCCCAACGATAGGCGTGGCGCCCAATGCGTCGAGGCAGCGGTTGCCGTAGACCACCAGTTCACTGCGGGCAGTGCGTGCGAAAGTTTGGTTCTGGCCGCCATGGCAATACCCCAAGCCGGCCTGAATACCCACGCTGGCATTGTTGTTGGGCAGGCCGACGCAGCGGCCGGATGGCGCCGAAACCAGCGTGCCGCCGTTGGCGCCGGCGATTTCCTGGATCACGACCGCATCGAAGTCGGGCGCCTGGCCGCTTGCATTGCTGAAAGTGATCGTGTTGGCCACACCCTTGGCCAGCGACAGCATCACCGACACCGAACCGATATTGTCCCGGCCGCCGGTGGACGGGAAGGCCACCATGGTCGGGGTCTGGCCGTTGACCTGCATGCTGGCGCGCCGCACCTCGGTTTCACTGTTGCTATAGACGATGTTGGCCAGCTTCAGCCCGGCCGTGGCTGCCTTCACGTCCTTGATCACCAGCGTCGCGCCGTTCCCGACGCCGGCGACTTTGCCGGTGTTCGAGCACCTTGCGCAGTTCACGCGCGCGGCATTGCCGCCAAGTGTGTTGGCGCTGGCTTCGGCTTCATACACGCGGCTGTCGCCCTCGCGGCCGCTGACACGCAGCAGCACCGAGCCCTTGGCCGGCACTGTCGCCGTGTACGACGCGGCAAAGCTGCCCAGGTTGGCCTTGGCCCATACGTCGCGCACGCTGGCGGTGGCGGCGGCGAGGCCGGTGTCGGCCCAGCGCACTGTCATCGATGCGCGCTGTCCCGTGCGGTTGAGCAGCATGACAGCGCGCTTGCCGCTGCCGCTCAATACTTTGCTGTAGACCTGGAGGCCGGCGCTGTCTTCGGCCACTTTCACGCCTTGCAAACCACGTCCGTCCTGATTGATTGCCAGCACTTCCGCATTCGTCACGATGGCTTTGGTAGCCTCGTTCATCGTCGTCAAGTCATTGCCCAGTAGAAGAGGCGAGCCAGCGATCACCCACATCGCCATGTGCGTGCGGCTTTCCGCCTCGGTCAAGGTCGACGCCGCCCGCGCCCCTTGCCACGCCATTGCCGACGATCATCATGTCGAGATCATTGACGAAGCCGGTATGGTGGGCGGCCGGATGCAGTCCCTTGTCGAAGTTCACCATGGTCTTCCATAGCGCTGGCTTGAGTATCATCCTGTCGAGCGGGACGGCGGTACCGCCCGGCGTGCCCGCCGGCTTTTCCCAGAAGATGACGTCGTCGCTGGTGCGCCACATCGGCGCAAGGCCCGGCGCCCAGTTCCATGGCTCGTCACGGCCCCACTGGCACATCGACAGAGTCATCGCGCGGCCGCTTGTCGCACTGGCCTGCGCGATCGCCTCGCTGATCGTGGTATACGCTTCCCGCGCGTCGAGCACTGTCTTCTGGTAGCCGAAGCCGCCGCCGCCGCACTAGTCGACCTTGACGAAATCAAAGCCCCAGTTCTGGAATTGCTTGGCGTCGCGCAATTCATGGCCGCGCATGCCGGCCGTCATGCCGTCCGATTGCGGCCGCGTCGTATTCAGGTAGCCGCAGCCGCTCGCGCCCGCGTCCGTATAGATGCCGGCCTTCAGACCCTTGCTGTGGATATAGTCGGCGACAGCCTTCATGCCGCCCGGCCATTCCGTTTCGTTGACGACCATATTGCCGGCCGCATCGCGCGCACCTTGCCACCAGCCGTCGTCCAGGTTGAAGTAGGTGTAGCCGGCATCCTTCAAGCCGCCTGGGGCGGCGTAGGCATCGACCTGCGTCTTCAAGATCTCGAAATTTATGCTGCTGGCAAATGCGTTCCAGCTCGCCCAACCAAGCACGGGTGCCGGAACCTTGATTTGCGGGGCGCTCGCGGCAACGCTTGGCGCGGCGGTGGCCTCGCCACCGAAAACGGTCAATGCCGTCGCAGCCGTCAAAATTCTCGCGATCATTGCCGCTCTCGACAGCGGCCTCTTGTGTGTTGCGTGCTTCTTTTTCATTTTTCAATAACTCGCACGACCTTGCGGCCGTGATTATATGAGGGGGAGCGAACGGTATTGTCTTGCCCTCCCCCTCAACTTCAGTTGGGTTGCACCGCGCCGTGGAAGCGCACTTCCGACAGATTGCCAAACCAGGCGCCACCGTTGTAAATCCGGATGTAACGATATGGCACGCCGCCGGTGACCGGCAGGGTTTGCCAGTCCATGGTCGATGCCGCCGGCGCGGTCAGTGCGCTCCAGTTGGTATTGTCGTTCGAGCCCTGGATCACCACGCCGTTGGCGCGCGTGTAGTAGTTGTCCTGCCGTGCGGCCAGTTCCACGCTGGTCAGAATGGCCTCGTTGCCCGTGAAGTCGAACGTGACATAGGCGCCGTTACCCGCGTTGTTGGTGCCGGTGCGGAAGTCGGAGATTGTGCCCAGGTTGCCGTCAAACAGGTTGTTGACGATGGCGGCCGTGGTCGCCGCCGGGCGGTTGACGGTGGAGTCGATCAGGGTCGCGAGGGTGGACAGATTGCGGATCACGTCCGACTCATCGACCAGGTACAGCGCGGTGCCATCGGTGGTGGCGGTGGTGGTGACGCCATTCATGCCGCTCTGTAGCTTGTAGTTGACGGCGAATGTCACCGCGCCCGGCGCCACGCCCTGGGGCAGGGTCGCGGTGGCGGTGAAGTTGACGTTGTCGGTCGTGGTCACGGCAGCCGCCTGGCCCTGGATCGTGGCGCTGACATTGTTCACGGCTTCCTTCGCCGTGAAGGCCAGTTGGACGGTGTTGCCCGGCACAACGCGGTTGCGCAGCGATTGCGGCGAGTTGATCGACACCGTGGCGATCCTGTTGGACTGGGCCGCGCCGCGCAGTCGCAGCTCGGCGATGTTGCCGAACCAGTTGCCGCCATTGTAGATCCGGATGTAGCGGTAGGGCTGGGGATTGATCGCCAGCCGCTGCCATTCGGCCGACGAGACGGCCGCGCCCGAGATCGTGGTCCAGCTGGCGTTGTCGTTGGAGCCCTGCACCACGGTGCCGGCGATGCGGGTGTAATACTGGTCCTGGCGGCCGAGCAGGTCCACGCCGGTCAGCGTGGCGCTGCCGTCCTCCTTGAAGTCGAAGATGATGTAGGCGCCGTAGCCCGAGTTGGTGGTGCCGGTGCGGAAATCCGAAGCGCTGGCCAGCCCGTCGAACATGTTGTTAACCGTGCTCAGCGTGACCGCCGCGCTCCGGTTGACGGTGGAATCGATCAGCGTGGCGATCGCGGGGACGTTGCGGATCACATCGGATTCATCGGCCACGTACAGCGTGGTGCCGTCGGTGGTCGCGGTGGTGGCGACGCCGTTCATGCCGCTCTGCAGTTTGTAGTTGAGGGCGAATGTCACCGTGCCCGTCGCCACGCCCTGGGGCAGGGTCGCGGTGGCGGTGAAGTTGACGTTGTCCGCCGTGGCCACGGTGGCCGCCTGGCCCTGGATCGTGGCGCTGACATTGGTCACCGCTTCCTTCGCCGTGAAGGTCACTTTGACGGAATTGCCCGCCGCGATGCGGTTGCGCAGCGATTGCGGCGAGCCGATCGACACCGTGGCGATCCTGTTGGACTGGGCCACGCCACGCAGCCGCAGCTCGGCCATGTTGCCGAACCAGTTGCCACCATTGTAGATCCGGATGTAGCGGTAGGGCTGGGGATTGATCGCCAGTTGCTGCCACTCGGCCGACGAGGTGGCCGCGCCCGAGATCGTGGTCCAGCTGGCGTTGTCGTTGGAGCCTTGCACCACGGTCCCGGCGATGCGGGCGTAATCCCCGTCCTGCCGGCTGAGCAGGTCCACACCCGACAACGCGGCGCTGCCGCCCTCCTTGAAGTCGAAGGTGATGTAGCCGCCGCTGCCCGAGTTGTCGGCGCCGGTGCGGAAATCCGAGACGCTGCCCAGGGCGCCGTCGAACAGGGCGTTCACCTGCGTCAGCGTGGCCGCCGCCGTGCGGTTGACGGTGGAGTCGATCAGCGTTGCGATGGCGGGCACGTTGCGGATCACATCGGATTCGTCGACCAGGTACAAGGTCGTGCCGTCGGTGGTCGCGCTGGTGGTGATGCCGTCCATGCCGCTCTGCAGCTTGTACTTGATGGCGAAGACGACTGGGCCCGTCGCCACCCCCTGGGGCAGAGTCACGCTGGCGGTGAAGTTGACGTTGTCCGTCGTGGCCACCGTGGCCGCCTGGCCCTGGACCGTGACGCTGACATTGTTCGCCGCTTCCTTGGTGGCGAAGGTCAGTTTGACGGCGTTGCCCGGCACAATGCGGCTGCGCAGCGATTGCGGCGAGCTGATCGACACCGCAGCCATCTTCTGGGACCGCGCCACGCCGTGCAAGCGCAGCTCGGCCATGTTGCCGAACCAGTTGCCGCCATTGTAGATCCGGACGTAGCGGTAGGGCTGGGGGTTGCTGATCGCCAGTTGCTGCCACTCGGCCGACGAGACGGCGGCGCTCGACATGGTGGTCCAGCTGGCGTTGTCGTTCGAGCCTTGCACCACGGTGCCGGCGGCGCGTCCAACCTGGTCCTGGCGGGCCAGCAGTTCCGCCCGCGACAAGGTGGCGCTGCCATCTTCCTTGAAGTCGAAGGTCAGGTAGCCTCCGTACCCGCTGCCGTTGACGCGGAAGTCGGTCGCCGAGTTGATATTGCCGTCGAACAGCAGATTCGCCACCGTCCTCACGTCGGTCGCGTTCCTGCCGCTGGAATCGGTCAATGCCGCGATGTCCAGGTTGCCGAGGTAGTTGGTCTGGTCCGAGATGAACAGCGCGCTGCCGTCCGTGGTGAAGTAGGTGGTGTCGGCGTCGAAGCCCTCGGCCGTCTTGTAGTCGAGCACGAACTTGACGTTGGTGATGTCGGCAGTGGCCGATGCGACCCAGGACGCGGTCCAGTTCAGGTTGTCGGCCGTGGTGACGGCCACCGGCTGGCCCAGCACGGTGAGGCGCAGGTTGTTGATGGGGGCGACCGCCGTGATGGTCACCTTCACGGTGTTGCCCGGCACAATGCGGGTCTTTATGCGTTGGTCCGAGCCGATCGACACGGCCGACAACTTGTTGACCGCCTCGTGGCGCGCGCCGAAAATCCTGAATTCAGACAGCTCCAGCATTTGGTTGCTTGACCCGAACTTCTGTATCCTGATAAATCGGAATCTTTTTTCCTTGAGGTCGTCCTGCACCTCCAGCGTCTGCATATCCTCGGTGTCCACCGTCACGCCGGGCGTCAGCCGGGTCCAGGTTTCATTGTCGTTGGAACCGAACATCGCGGCATTGCCGATGCGGGTCGGGAAGCTGGCGCGCACCTGCACCTGGAAAGAACTGGCCGAGACCCGGTAGCCGGCGCCAAAGTCCAGGGTATGGGCCAGGTTCTGGGCGAGAAAATACCCGATGAAGGTGTCGGGCGCGTTGTCCAGCGCATTCGAGACGCCCGAGCCGAAGGTGGACGAGGCCAGCATTTTGGAATAATCCAGGCTGCCATCGTCAATCACCGGGGTCAGCGGTTGCAGGCCGGCGACGGCATTGCCGAGCGCCGTCAATCGGGCGGCGAAGGTATCGTCCGTGGCGCCGTTGATGGCGGCCACGGCATCGGCGTGGGCGGCGTAGTAGGCCGACAGCGACGCGCTGATGTACGTGGTGCCGGCCTGGAAGGCGGCGTTGGCGGCCGCGACAGCCGATTGGCGGTCGGCCGTCACCACCACCTTCACCAGCCTGGTGCTCACCGTGGCGCCGTCGGTGGCGGTGATGGCGAAGGTGTAGGTGCCGGCCTGCGACGGCTTCCACGAGAACGCCCCGGTGCCGGTGTTGAATGTGGCGCCCGCCGGCATGTTGTCGATCTGGTAGCTGACGACATCACCCGCGTTGGCGTCGGTGGCGGCGAAGCTGCGGTTGATGGTGCTGGTGGAGGCGGCATAGGTGTACAGGTTCAGGTCGGCGTCGCCCTCGGCGAAGACCGGAGCCGTCAGCGCGGTTCCCGGCTGCAGGTTGATGTGGTCCAGGTCGACGGTGGTGCCCGCGCCCTTGACGGTGATATGGAACATGTCGCCTATCCCCTGGTACGCGTTGAGCGCATAGGTCACGTAGCGCCACTGGCCCTTGGTGTCGGGCAGCGCGATGCTGTCGCCAAACGCTTCCAGGGTGGCGATGCCATTGGTCCTGACCCGGAACGCGACGTTCTTGCTGGAGTTGGCGTAGCTGGTCAGCGCGATCGTGCTGCCCGCGGCAGTGGCCGTCACGCGCGCGTAACCCACCGTCGCCTCGCGGATCACGGTGGAATTGCCGTCGAGCGCGGTGGCGCGGTCCTCGATTTCGCGCAGTGGATCGACGATGGGCCGGACCAGGAATTGCGCCCCTTCGGCCTCGGCCGCCGCCGCCGGTATGTAGAACCAGAATTCGCCGCCCCCGTCGACGTTATCCCAGTTATAGCTGGGGCGGCGCCTGTATGCCTCGGTGAGGTAGGGCGCGCGCTGGTCCATGTTGAAACCGCGGGCGTACTTGTAGTAGTAGTACGATCCCCATGAGTTCTGCGTCAGGCGGCCACGGTAACCGCTGGAGAGCGTCTTGTACACGATTCTGGGCGTACCGTCCGCATTGGCGTAGGCGACGGTGGGGACCCATGGCGTCTCGTAACCGAGCATGAAACGGCCCCAGTAATCGGCCGTGTCCAGGATGCGGTCGTTCAGGAATTCGTAAGGGCCGACCGCATTGGCGGCGGTCGATGGCGTGCCGTTCACCGGATCGACCTTGGTGCCCTGCGCCATCAGCTGGCGCGAGAGAATGTCCACATTCACCAGATCACCCGAGCTATGGGCCTGGTCGCGTCCCATCTCCACCAGCTGCACCACGGGCGTGACCGGCTCGCCGGTCAGGTCGTTCGTGTCAACCAGCCGGAACAAACGCTTGATGGCGCCGTTCACCCCTTGGTCCACCGCGGTCGCGTTGACGGTGAACCATTCCACGCCCTCGTTGTAACGCGCGCGGTTGCCCGTGAAGATGTAGCCCGCCATGGAACCCATCAGCGGATACAGGTGCTGGTTCATGAAGCGCCAGTTGGTGTGATTGAAGGTGTCCGTGGCCGGGACGATCAGGTTGTTCGTCAGGTTGGCGGTGTCCGCGTCGGTCCATTGCAGCGCCGGCGTCTGGTAGCTGGTGTAGCGCAGGATTTCGGCGGCCATCATCATCCGGTACATGGGCACCCCGGTGTGGATGTGCGCGTCATTGAAGTACGTGTACTGCGCCGGATCCATCTGGGCCCAGATGCGCAGGATGGCCAGGGCGTTGGCGCGGTAGATCTCGTCGCCGGTCACGTAGTACAGGATGGCTTGGGTAAAGGCCTTCTGGCCGTCCGCGATGAAGCGCCCATTGAAGCTCTGGCTGTTGAAGGCGTAGCTGAGGGGCTTGGTCGGGTCGCTGCCGCGGTTGCTGGAGACGGCCGTCCTCGACGCGGAGGAGGACAGCAGCATGTTGTTGAAATTCGTGTTCCAGGGCTCCTTTTGCGCCCGTATCTGGGTCCGCAGGTTTTCAAGGATGGGCTTGGTCAAGCCGACGCCGGGATGCTTGAAGCCGCTCGCGTCCGTGGTTTCCTGGATCGTTGGCTGGTAGCTGGTGGCCAGCGTCAGTATCGTGTCGGCGGCCGCGGCCGGGGGTGGCGACAGCACGGCCATGCCCATCAATGCCGCGAAGAATATCGATGCCACGGTACGCGTGCGCGTATTGCCATACTTGGATAACTTCATGTTCCTCCCGCTGTCCGCCGGTCGTTATCGATAACATTTCCGTGCGGGCAAATAGTGAATTGATGCTAAGGCGTCATGCGTTCGGCTACCCGAGCAAGCTTTTGTCACGGGAATATATGCTCACTGACAATTCGGTGCAACAAGTTATTGCTAGGGCACCACAGGATATCGTTAACCTTGCAATTGCTTGTTTTTGGAACAACCGATCAGCGGTTTGGGTCAATTTGGCGTCAGCACTAACATTCCTGGACCTCAGCAATAAAAAAGCCCATGAGGCCATATCACGGCACACATGGGCTGCTGAGCTAAAAAGCTTTGTGTCGAACTTTATTGTTTTGTGTCCGACTTTACTGTTCGTCCACAGTTTTCTGTCAATGGCGGCCGAGCATCACTCCACCGTCACCGACTTCGCCAGATTGCGCGGCTTGTCCACATCGGTGCCGCGCGCCAAGGCGGAGTGGTAGGCCAGCAGCTGCAGCGACACCACGTGCAGGATCGGCGACAGCTGCCCGTAGTTTTCCGGCATGCGGATCACGTGCACGCCGTCGCCCGAGGTGATGCGGGAATCGGCGTCGGCGAACACGTACAGCTGGCCGCCGCGCGCGCGCACCTCCTGCATGTTCGATTTCAGCTTCTCGATCAGCGTGTCGTTCGGGGCGATCGTCACCACCGGCATTTCCTCGGTCACCAGCGCCAGCGGGCCGTGCTTCAGCTCGCCGGCCGGGTAGGCCTCGGCGTGGATGTAGGAGATCTCTTTGAGCTTCAGCGCGCCTTCCAGGGCGATCGGGTAGTGCATGCCGCGGCCCAGGAACAGGGCGTTTTCCTTGCGGGCGAAGTCGTCGGCCCAGGCGATGATCTGGGGCTCGAGCGCCAGCACGGCGGTGATGGCGGACGGCAGGTGGCGCATCGCCTTCAGGTGGTTGCTTTCCTCCTCGTCCGTGAGGCGGCCGTTCACTTGCGCCAGCGTCAAGGTCAGCAGGAACAGCGCGGCCAGCTGGGTGGTGAAGGCCTTGGTGGACGCCACGCCCACTTCCACGCCGGCGCGGGTGATGTAGGCCAGCTTGCATTCGCGCACCATGGCGCTGGTGGCGACGTTGCAGATGGTGAGCGTGTGTTCCATGCCCAGCGAGCGCGCGTGCTTCAGGGCCGCCAGCGTGTCGGCCGTCTCGCCGCTTTGCGAGATGGTGACGACCAGCGTTTTCGGGTCGGGCACGGAGTCGCGGTAGCGGTATTCGCTGGCGATCTCGACGTTGACCGGCACCTTGGCGATGGATTCGATCCAGTACTTGGCGGTGAGGCCGGAGTAGTAGCTGGTGCCGCAGGCCAGGATCAGCACCTTGTCGATCTGCTTGAAGACCTGGTAGGCGCCGTCGCCGAACAGTTCCGGCATGACGCCGGTGACGCCTTCGAGCGTGTCGCCGATGACGCGCGGCTGTTCGAAGATTTCCTTCTGCATGTAGTGGCGGTACGGGCCCAGCTCGGCCGCGCCGGTGTGGGCGTGCACGGTCTTGACCGCGCGCTCGGCCGGCCTGCCGTTGACGTCGACGATCCAGGTGCGGCCCAGTTGCAGGTCGACCACGTCGCCTTCCTCGAGGTAGATGATCTGGTCGGTGGTGCCGGCCAGCGCCATGGCGTCGGAGGCGACGAAGTTCTCGCCCTGGCCCAGGCCGACGATCAGCGGCGAGCCCTGGCGGGCGGCGACCACGCGGTGCGGCTCCTCGCGGCAGAACACGGCGATGGCGTAGGCGCCGTGCAGGCGCTTGACGGCCTGCTGCACGGTGTCGAACAGGTCGCCCTGGTACATGTGGTCGACCAGGTGGGCGATCACCTCGGTGTCGGTCTGGCTCTGGAACACGTAGCCCAGCGCGGTGAGTTCGGCGCGCAGCTCGTCGTGGTTCTCGATGATGCCGTTGTGGACCAGCGCGATGCGCGCGTTGTCCGAGTTCGGCGAGAAGTGCGGGTGGGCGTTGTGCGAGGCGGGGGCGCCGTGCGTGGCCCAGCGGGTGTGGGCGATGCCGGTGAAGCCGTCCAGGCCGACCTCGGCCAGCTGCTTTTCCAGGTCCGCCACGCGCGAGGTGCTGCGCGAGCGCTCCAGCTTGCCGTTCACATGCAGGGCGACACCGCAGGAGTCGTAGCCGCGGTATTCCAGGCGCTTCAGGCCTTCGACCAGGATGGGGGTGATGTTACGTTGCGCGACCGCGCCAACAATACCGCACATGTGAGCCTCTTCTAGGGAAATTGATTAAAAATGAATTATCTGATCCATAGTAGAGCAGCGCATATGAAATAAGCTTTCTAAATTCAACCGTGCATGGAATTTTCTTTCATCGGAGTATGATGGTGAAATATTATTCCATTATTCCTACAATTGTTTATGAATATTCCGACAGTAGAGCTGGACGAGGTGGACAGGCGCATCCTCAACGCGCTGCAGGCCGACGCCTCGCTGAACAACGCGGAGCTGGCCCGGCTGGTGCATGTGTCGCCGCCGACGTGCCTGCGCCGCGTGAAGCAGTTGACCGACAGCGGCGTGATCGCGCGTCAGGTCGCCATCCTGTCGCCGGAGATGGTGGGCGCGCGCCTGACCGCCATCGTCGAGATCACCCTGGACGTGCAGGCCGCCGAGCGGATGGAGGAGTTCGAGCGCCACGTGGCGGACCAGGAGGCTGTGCTGCAGTGCTACCGCGTGTCGCCGGGGCCGGACTTCGTGCTGGTGGTGCAGGTGGCGGACATGCCGGCCTACCACGCGCTGGCGCACCGGCTGTTCGCCACGCACACCAATGTGCGCAATGTGAAGGCCTACTTTTCCACTTTCCGCAGCAAGTTCGAGACGCGCATCGGCGTCTAAGTTATACAGGGTTTTCAAGGTGGTTTCCCCAGCTTGCCCACTCGCTTATCCACGGGGTTATCCAGCGCTCATCCCTGGTTGTCAGTCACTTTTCCAGCGGTTCTACACAGGGTTATGTACATTCCGTGATTTCCGTGACGCGATGCGCAATGGGGATAGGCACAGCAAAGTTATCCGAAGGTTACGCGCCGATTATCCACAACTTTATTCACACCAAAACAAGTTATCTGCCCTTATCCAGCGGTTTTCCACCACTTGCTCGACGGGTTGCACACATCTTTATGCACAGGCCGGGCTGGTTGCGTGCGCGGAGTTATCAAGCGTCTGCCCACACCTTATCCGGAGCTTGTCCGCAGGCTTACTCACAAATTTATCCACAAGCGAAACGGGCTTATGTCTAGAGCGCATAACGGTAGGCCCGCCATGCGCCATCCAGTAAAATCCGGCGACTCATATCAGACACGGGAGAAGCTCTAATGCGTCATGTTTTGACCGCCGCACTCATCGTCACCGGAGTTATCCACATCCTGCCGCTTGCCGGCGTGCTCGGACCGGAGCGGCTTCAGTCCTTGTACGGGGTCGCATTGACCGATCCCAGCCTGGTCTTGCTCATGCGGCATCGCGCGGTGTTGTTCGGCATCCTGGGAACATTCTTCCTGGCATCCGCGTTCGTTCCGAAATTGCAGCTCAGCGCGCTGGTTGCGGGATTTGCCAGCGTCGTGTCGTTTCTCGCCCTCGCGGCCATGACCGGCTCGTACAACGCCTACATCGGCAGGATCGTCACGGCGGACTGGGTGGCGCTCGGCGCGCTGGTGGTGGCTACGGCCGCCTACGCGCTCCCGCAGCAACGGACCTGACCAGCACAAACCGCGGCGCCAAATAAAAAAGGGGTCAGGTTCGGTATTAAAAAATACCGAACCTGACCCCTTTTGGAAGCCGCGTTTCCCGGAAAATCCGTGAAGACTATAAGAAAGCCTCCTGGATTGACAATCCCAGGAGGCTTTTTAGCTTGCACGGCCTGCGCGCCCGCTTACTTTTTGACTTTGACCGGGCGCTTCCAGCCGTCGATGGTCATCAGCTTGGCGCGGGAGATGGTCAGCTTGTCGGCCGGCGCGTTCTTGGTCAGCGTGGTGCCGGCCGCGATGGTGGCGCCGCGGCCC
This sequence comes from Pseudoduganella namucuonensis, assembly GCF_900116645.1. Lineage (GTDB taxonomy): Bacteria > Pseudomonadota > Gammaproteobacteria > Burkholderiales > Burkholderiaceae_D > Rugamonas > Rugamonas namucuonensis. The sequence continues at coordinate 113,535 of NZ_FPBO01000003.1, forward strand.
ACGGTGACGGGCGCCACCAGCTGCGAGTCGCTGCCGATGAAGGCGTCGTCCTCGATCACGGTGCGGAACTTGTTGGCGCCGTCGTAATTGCAGGTGATGGTGCCGGCGCCGATGTTCACGCGCGAACCCACGGTCGCGTCGCCCACGTAGGACAGGTGGTTGGCCTTGCTGTGCGCGGCGATCTGGCTGTTCTTCACTTCGACGAAGTTGCCGATATGGACGTCCTCCGCCAGCTCGGTGCCCGGGCGCAGGCGCGCGTACGGGCCGATGACGGAGGCGGCGCCGACCACGGCGTCCTCGATGTGGCAGAAGGGCTTGATCTGCGCGCGGTCGGCGACGCGGGCGTTGACCAGCACGCTGTGCGCGCCGACGGTCACGCCGTCGCCCAGCACGACCTTGCCCTCGAACACGCAGCCGACGTCGATGGTCACGTCGCGGCCGCAGTGCAGCTCGCCGCGCACGTCGATGCGGGCCGGGTCCATCAGGGTCACGCCGCTTTCCAGCAGCGCCCGCGCGATGTTGGCCTGGTGGATGCGCTCCAGTTGGGCCAGCTGCACCTTGCTGTTCACGCCGGCCACTTCCCACACGCCGGAAGGCTGGGCCGACACCACCGGCACGCCGTCCGCCACGGCCTGGGCCACGATGTCGGTCAGGTAGTACTCGCCCTGGGCGTTGTTGTTGCGCAGCGCGGCCAACCATTTCTTCAGGTGGCGGGTGGGCACGGCCAGGATGCCGCTGTTGATTTCCTTGATCGCGCGCTCGGCGGCGCTGGCGTCCTTTTCCTCGACGATGCGGACGATGCGCCCGTCCTCGCGCACGATGCGGCCCAGGCCGAAGGGATCGTCCTGCTCCACGGTGAGGATGCCCAGCTTGTCGGCGCCGGCGGCCTCCACCAGCGCGTGCAGCGAGGCAGCCGTGGTCAGCGGCACGTCGCCGTACAGGATCAGCGTGGGCAGCTTGTCGTCCAGCGCGGGCAGCGCCTGCATGACCGCGTGGCCGGTGCCCAGCTGCGGTTCCTGCAGCGCGGCCGAGATGTCCGCCCCGGGCACCAGCTTCTCTTTTTCAAGGTGCTCCAGCACGGCTGCGCCGCCGTGGCCGTAAATAACGCATAATTTGGACGGGGACAGACTGCGCGCGGTGTTGATCACGTGCGACAGTAATGGCTTGCCGGCAAGCGGATGCAGCACCTTGGGCAAAGCGGATTGCATACGTTTTCCCATGCCGGCGGCGAGGATGACTACGTTCATAGGCCACTATCTAAGAGTTAAAAATATGAAAAAGTTTAACATGCAAGACCCGCGCTTCCGGGGCGCACGCTACTTTTTCCTGATCGCCGTGCTCGCGCTGCTGGGCGCCTGCAGCTCCCTCAAATTGGCCTACAACAACGGCGACACGCTGCTGTTCTGGTGGCTGGACGCCTACGTGGACGTGACCTCGGACCAGAAGCCCGAGGTCAAGGAAGACATCAACGACCTGTTCCGCTGGCACCGCAAGACCCAGCTCCAGGACTACACGCAGGTGCTGCGCACGGCGCAGAAACAGCTGCAGGGCAACGTCACGATGGCCGACCTGCAGGCCGACTACCGCGAGATCCGCGGCCGCACGGAAACCGTGATGATGAAGGCGGTGCCGGACTTGGCCGAGCTGGCGCTGAAACTGACGCCGGAGCAGATCAACCGCCTGGAGAAGAAGTTCGACAAGAACAATGTGGACTTCCGCAAGAAGAACATGAAGGGCGACCGCAGCGACCAGCTCAAGTTCCGCTACAAGAAATCGATGGAGCAGTTCGAGCTGTGGTTCGGCGACTTCAGCAAGGAACAGGAGGCGGCGATCCGCAAGGCTTCCGACGCGCGTCCGCTGGACAACGAACTGTGGCTGGATGAACGCATGCGGCGCCAGAAGGGCATCCTGGAACTGGTGCGCAAGATCCAGCAGCAGAAACCGCCCCAGCCGGCGGCCGAGGCGATGATACGCGAGCTGCTGAAGGAGAACTTCGACCGCATGGAAAAACCGTCCGACCGCAAGCCCTTCTTCGACGCCTACCAGGCCGGCACGCTGGAACTGGTGCACACGGTGATCCGCATCGCCACGCCGGAGCAGAAGCTGCACGCGCACAAACGCATGCAGGGCTGGATCGACGATCTGAACACGCTAGCGGTGCAGGCCAAGTAGGCCGGGGCGTGATTGGGCCTGTTAGGGCGCATGCTATAGTTCTGCAATGCAAAAGAAGCCAGCCAAAAAACCCCATAAAGTGCCGGTCCACGGCCCGAAACACAGCAACCAGGTGCGCATCATCGGCGGCGCCTGGAAGCGCACGCCGCTGCCCGTGCTCGAGGCGCTGGGCCTGCGTCCCACGCCGGACCGCGTGCGTGAAACCGCCTTCAACTGGATCAACCACCTGCGCGACGGCGACTGGGCCAGCGCCCACGTGCTGGACCTGTTCGCCGGCAGCGGCGCGCTCGGCTTCGAGGCCGCCAGCCGCGGCGCGCAATCGGTGCTCATGGCGGACACCAACACCGCCGTGGTGCGCCAGCTGGACGCGGTCAAGACCAAGCTGAACGCGGCCAATGTGCAGCTGCTGCGCTCGGACGCGCTGGCCACCGCCCAGTCGCTGGGCGTGCGCGGCCAGCGCTTCGACGTGATCTTCCTCGATCCGCCCTACCAGCAGGATTTCCTGGCCCGCGTACTGCCGCTGTGCGGCAAGCTGCTGAAGGAGGACGGCCTGGTGTACGCCGAGTCCGGCCTGCCCTTGAGCTTCGAGGACGGCGAGCCGCCCGAGTGGATGGCGGGCTGGGAAGTGATCCGCGCTGACAAGGCCGGGATGGTGTTCTATCATTTACTGAAGTACGTGGGATAAGACCGGTTCGCGGCGCGGGCGGACGGCGGCGAAAATGCTGCTATGCGGAAAAACGCCTGATTTTCAGGCATAATGCGCTTTCTATCTTTATTTGGTGCATCTCCAGGGAGCCGCAATGGTTGTAGCCGTTTATCCGGGCACGTTCGATCCGCTCACCCGCGGCCATGAGGATCTGGTGCGCCGCGCATCGGGCCTGTTCGACAGCCTCGTCGTCGGCGTCGCCGACAGCCAGAACAAGCATCCCTTCTTCTCGCTGGAAGAACGCCTGACCATCGCCAACGAAGTGCTGGGCCACTACCCGAACGTCAAGGTGGAGGGCTTTTCCGGCCTGCTGAAGGACTTCGTGCGCAAGCACGACGCCCGCGTCATCGTGCGCGGCCTGCGCGCCGTGTCCGACTTCGAATACGAGTTCCAGATGGCGGGCATGAACCGCTACCTGCTGCCCGATGTCGAAACCCTGTTCCTGACCCCGTCCGACCAATACCAGTTCATCTCGGGCACCATCGTGCGCGAGATCGCCCAGCTGGGCGGCGACGTGTCCAAATTCGTTTTCCCATCCGTGGACCGCTGGCTGCAGAACAAGATTTCCGCGATGCAGGCGGCGGCGGCGGGCAACTAAGCAGTCCCTTAGCAGCGAGCAATATCATGGCCTTAATGATTACCGACGAATGCATCAATTGCGACGTGTGCGAGCCCGAGTGCCCGAACGACGCGATCTACATGGGCGTCGAGATCTACGAAATCGACCCCAACAAATGCACCGAATGCGTCGGCCACTTCGACGAGCCGCAATGCGTGCAAATCTGCCCGGTCGAATGCATCCCGCTCAATCCCGCCTGGGAGGAAAGCAAGGAACAGTTGCACGCCAAATACGAACGGCTGACCGCGACAAAATAGTATGCACGTACTAATCCATGGGGTGTAGGCCGGTGGTATATTCATCGGCACACAACAACCACCCCATGGAGACAGCATGACCTTCCCCCGCAGGACCATCCTGAAAAGCGCCGCCGCGGCCGCCTTGCTCGCTGTCGCCTCGCTGCAACCGACGTTCGCGGCCGAAGTGGCCGGCGTGAAATTCGACGACACCATCACCCTGGCCGGCCAGCCGCTCAAGCTGAACGGCGCGGGACTGCGCACCAAGGTCATCTTCAAGGTCTACGCGCTGGGCCTGTACCTGACGGAAAAGAAAACCACGGTGGCCGACGTGCTGGCCGCGTCCGGCCCGCGCCGCGTGCAGATCGTGGTGCTGCGCGAATTGACGTCCGAGGAATTCGGCAAGGCCTTCATGGCCGGCCTGAACGACAACACCGACCAGGCCGAGCGCGGCAAGATCGTGCCACAGACCAAGCAGTTCGGTGAAATGTTCGCCGCCATCCCGGCGCTGAAAAAGGGCGACACGCTGACGGTGGACTGGATCCCGAACAGCGGCACGCAAGTGGCGCTGAACGGCAAGAACGTGGGCGCGGCGCTGCCGGACGTGGCGTTCTACAACGCCATCCTGCGCATCTGGCTGGGCGACAAACCGGTGGACTCGTCGCTCAAGCCGGCGCTGCTGGGAGAGAAGTAAGAGGGTGGGCGCGGCGGTTCCGCCGCGCCGTCAAAGGCCGGGCGCCGGCTCAGGCTCAGGCGCGGGCCGCCATCGCGCGCAGCTCGGCCGCGTGGCTGGGAGCGCCTTCCAGCGAATTCAACATACGATTCAGCATCATCGCGTCGCGCATCAGCCGGCGCTGCAGGCGTTGCTCCTTGCTCAGCTTGGGCTTGACCACCAGCATCAGCGCGCGGCCGATACCGCGCAGAAGCGGCTTGAACAACAGCAGGAACGCCAGCGCCAGCAGGGCGCCCAACAGCACTTGCAGGGCGGCCAGCATCGAAATATCCAGGAACAGGGCTTGTACGGCAGAAATGAAGGTAGACATTGAAGTTCAGGTGCAATTACAATCAAGCGTAACTATAGTGCGCTGCAACATATAAATCCAATTCCGTATCCCGATACCGATCATACGGGACGTGAATAAGGGTCCAACCATTCCTCGCTGGGCGACCATGAGCTTTCTGACGCTGGACTTGAACCTGCTGCGTGTCTTCGACGCGGTGATGACCGAACAAAACCTGACGCGGGCGGCCGGCCACCTGGCCATGACGCAGCCCGCAGTGTCGAACGCCATCAAGCGCCTGCGGGAAAGCCTGGGGGACGAGTTGCTGATACGCACCGCCTACGGCGTCAAGCCCACGCCGCGCGCCGAGGCGCTGTGGCCGTCGGTGCGCAGCGCGCTGGCCAGCCTGGAGGCGGCGGTCACGCCCGAAACCTTCGACGTCTCCAAGGCGCACGCCACCTTCCGCCTGGCGATGGCCGACGCCACCGCCGCGTTCTGGCTGCCGTCGCTGATGCGTTCGATCGAGCGCGAGGCGCCCGGCGTCAATGTGCGCATGGTGCCGCTGACCACGCGCGAGCCGCGGCCCATGCTGCTGCGTGGCGACGTCGACCTGGCGGTCGGCTTCTTCCCCGGCGTGGCGGCGCAGCTGTCGAGCGACACCAGTTCCCCGATCCGCCACGAGCGGCTGTATTCCGGCCACTACGTGTGCGTGATGCGGCGCGAGCACCCCTTGGCCAAGGTCGACCTGACGCTGGAAAACTACTGCGCGGCCAACCACCTGCTGGTGAGTTTCTCCGGGCGCGCGCACGGCCTGGTGGACGAGGCGCTGGCGCAGATGCAGCGCGAGCGGCGCATCCTGTTGACGGTGAACCAATTCTTCACGGCGGGGCGGGTGGTCGCCAACTCCGACCTGATCACCGTGCTGCCGAAGCACCTGATCGCCTCCACAGGCATGACGGACGCGCTGATCCACAAGGAACTGCCGTTCCAGCTGCCCGCGGTCCACCTCGACATGCTCTGGCACGAGCGCGACGCCCGCAGCCCCGCCCACAAATGGCTGCGCGCCAACCTCGAAGGCATGAACAACGTCGCCCAGCGCAGCGCCCCCGGCACCAGCCCCCGCAACGACACCTATTAACAAAAACACATCGGTGTCAGGCGCGACATTCGGACATCACTACGGTGAATGTCCAAATGTCGCGCCTGACACCGATGGTGTGGGTGCAACTATTTGAGCCGTTGATCAGGCGCCGAGGGTCATCAGGCTGGCGTTGCCGCCGGCGGCGGTGGTGTTGACGCACACGGCCCGCTCGGCCACCAGGCGCCACAGCGGGATGGCGCCACTTTCATCCGTTTCGATCACGCCCACCAGCGCGCCGTCACGCGCGGCCAGCTGTTCGCGCACCGACGCGGCCAGCGACGACTCGATCAGGGCGATCTGGAATTCACCCGTGTGGCCGTCCAGGCCGCCCACCACCTGGATGCGTTCCTTGACGGCCGCGGGCAGGTCGGCTGGCACCAGCTCGGGCGCCGGCGCGACGATCACGGCCTTGTTGCCGGTCGCCAGCACGGCGGCCAGCTGGTTCAGCAGCACTTCCCGCGTCGCCGCCATGCAGACCACCGCGCCGCGCGCGGCGAAGCTCAAGGTGTTGCGCTCGCCCGTCGGGCCCGGCAGGGTGATGGTGCTGCCCAGCGTGGTGCTATGGGCGTACTGGCCGGCCAACGACACCACGCGCCGCAGGCCCTTGGCCTCGGCCCAGCTTTCCAGCGCGTCCAGCGCCGGGGTGGCCAGACGCTGGTGCTTGGCCAGGACGGCGGCGTTGCGCCGCAGCCGCCTCAGGTACAGCGGACCGCCCGCTTTCGGGCCGGTGCCGGACTTGCCCTCGCCGCCGAAGGGCTGCACGCCGACCACGGCGCCAACGATGTTGCGGTTGACGTAGATGTTGCCGACGTGCGCGCGCGAGACGATGAAATCGATGGTTTCGTCGATGCGCGAGTGCACGCCCAGGGTCAGGCCGTAGCCGCTGGCGTTGATCTGGCCGACGATCTTGCCCAGGTCGGCGCGCTTGTAGCGGATCACGTGCATCACGGGGCCGAACACTTCCTTGCTCAGCTCGTCCAGCGAGCGGATCTCCAGCACGGTCGGCGGCACGAAGGTGCCGGACGCGGCCGCGGGCAGCCGCAGCGAGTGGTGCGCCAGCGCCGTCTTCTTCATCTTTTCGATGTGCGCCAGCAGGTTTTGCTGCGCCTCGGCGTCGATCACGGGGCCGATGTCGGTCACCAGGCGGTCCGGCGTGCCGATGTTGAGCTCGCCCATCGCGCCTTTCAACATGGCGATGGTCTTGTCGGCGATGTCTTCCTGCAGGAACAGCACGCGCAGCGCGGAGCAGCGCTGGCCCGCGCTGTCGAAGGCGGACGAGATGGCGTCCTGCACCACTTGCTCGGGCAGGGCGGAGGAGTCGACGATCATCGCGTTCTGGCCGCCGGTCTCGGCGATCAGCGGGATGTCGGCGCCCTCGGCGGCCGCGCGCTTGGCCAGCGTGCGGTTGATCAGTTGCGCGACCTCGGTGGAGCCGGTGAAGATCACGCCCTTGACGCGGGCGTCGTTGCACAGGCCGGCGCCGACCACGTCGCCGCGGCCCGGCAGGAATTGCAGCGCGGCGCGCGGCACGCCGGCCTCGTGCATCAGTTGCACGGCGCGGTGGGCGATCAGCGGCGTCTGCTCGGCAGGCTTGGCCAGCACCACGTTGCCGGCGGCCAGCGCCGCCGCGGCCTGGCCGGTGAAGATGGCCAGCGGGAAGTTCCACGGGCTGATGCACGTGACCGGACCGAGCGCCAGGGTCGCGCCCTGCGCCCCGGCCTCGCCGCGGACCTGCGCCGCGTAGTAGCGCAGGAAGTCGACCGCCTCGCGGATCTCGGCGATGGCGTTCGGCAGCGACTTGCCCGCCTCGCGGATGGCCAGCGCCATCAGTTCCAGCTTGTGCGTCTCGAACAGGTCGGCCGCGCGCGTCAGCGTGGCGGCGCGGTCCGACGGCGCCGTGGCCTGCCACTCGGCGGCGTAGGCACTGGCGTTGGCCAGCGCCTGGTCGACGTCGGCGGCGGTCGCCTCGGTGACTTGGCCGACGATGTCGCCGTGCTCGGCGGGGTTGACCACGGCCTGCGGGGGCTGGCCCGCGGTCGGCGCCCCCGCCAGCAGCGGACCCGCGGTCCAGGCGCGCGGCTCGGCCAGCACGCCGGACACGACGCGCAGCACTTCCTCGTTCGACAGATCCAGGCCGGAAGAGTTCCGGCGCTCGGCGCCGAACATGTCCATCGGCAGCGGAATCGCGGGGTGCGGCAGTCCGCCCTGTTCGCGCGCGGCCGCGACCGGGTTCTTGATCAGCGATTCGATGGGGATGGCCTCGTCGACGATCTGGTTCACGAACGAGGAGTTGGCGCCGTTTTCCAGCAGGCGGCGCACCAGGTAGGCCAGCAGCGTCTCATGCGAGCCGACCGGGGCGTAGATGCGGCAGGCCTTGTCCAGGTTGTCCTTGCCCACCACCTGGTCGTACAGCGACTCGCCCATGCCGTGCAGGCACTGGAATTCGTAGTTGTCTACGCCGTCGCGCTTGGCCCAGGTGTGGATGGTGGCCAGGGTCTGCGCGTTGTGGGTGGCGAACTGGGGATAGATGACGTCGGTGGCGGCCAGCAGTTTTTGCGCGCACACCAGGTAGGACACGTCCGTGTAGACCTTGCGCGTGTAGACCGGATAGCCGGGCATGCCGTCCACCTGGGCGCGCTTGATCTCGGCGTCCCAGTAGGCGCCCTTGACCAGGCGCACCATGATCTTGCGGCCGCTGCGGCGGCACAGGTCGACCAGGTAGTCGATCACGAACGGGCAGCGCTTCTGGTAGGCCTGCACCACGAAGCCGATGCCGTCGAAACCGGCCAGCTCGGGATCGAAGGCCATCGCCTCCATCAGGTCCAGCGACAGTTCCAGGCGGTCGGCCTCCTCGGCGTCAATGTTCAGGCCGATGTCGTACCGCTTGGCCAGCAGCGCCAGCGCGGTCAGCCGCGGCAGCAACTCGTCCATCACGCGGGCGCGCTGGGCGCGCGAGTAGCGCGGGTGCAGGGCGGAAAGCTTGACCGAAATGCCGGGGCCGTCCTTGATGCCGCGGCCGTTGGCGGCGCGGCCGATGGCGTGGATCGCCTTCTCGTAGGCGTCGTAGTATTTGGCGGCGTCCTCCCCGGTCAGCGCGGCCTCGCCCAGCATGTCGTAGGAATAGCGGTAGCCGCGCGCCTCGTTGGGCTGGCCGTTCTTGATCGCCTCGGCGATGGTCTGGCCGGTGACGAACTGGTTGCCCAGCATGCGCATGGCCAGGTCCACGCCCTTGCGGATCAGCGGTTCGCCGCCCTTGGCGATCAGGCGGGTGATGGCCGAGCCCAGGCCCTCCTCGCTGCTCGAGCCGACCAGCTTGCCGGTCACCAGCAGGCCCCAGGTGGCCGCGTTGACGAACATCGACGGCGACTCGCCCAGGTGCTTGCGCCAGTCGCCCTTGCTGATCTTGTCGGCGATGAGGCGGTCGGCGGTGGCCGCGTCCGGAATGCGCAGCAGCGCCTCGGCCAGGCACATCAGCGCCACGCCCTCCTCGGACGACAGCGAGAACTCGTGCATCAGCGCGTCCACGCCGGAGGCGCGGGTGCGCTCCTTGCGCACGGCGGCCACCAGCTTGTGCGCCAGGGCCTGCGATTCGGCGATCGTGTCGCCCTCGCGCACCTGTTCCAGCAGCCATTGCACGGCGCCGGCCTCGTCGCGGCGGTAGGCCGCCGTGACGGCCGCGCGCAGCGGGCTCGGGTCGCGCAGGACTTCGGCTTCAAGGGAGGAGAACGGGGTGGCGGCTGCGGGCATGTGGACTCTCTACGGTGGGTAATTGGAAAGCGTCAGTAAAAAACGCTCTTCCGGCTTGTGGCTGGAGAGCGTTTTTATCTTGCTGCTTGATGATTCGATTGTAGAGCGAAATTGTCTGGATTAATTCTGGTATTACTTAGGACTAGCCATACATTGTTTTTGGTGAGAGAATTTGACCAAATATAATTAGAAAGGGGTTATCCATGCTGGACAAAATCAGTAAGAAGATTCTGATGGAATTGCAGAGCGACGGACGCATCAGCAATGTGGAGCTGGCGGCGCGCGTCAACTTGTCGCCGGCCGCCTGCCTGGAGCGGGTACGCAAATTGCATGAGTCGGGCTACATCATGGGCTACACCGCCCAGCTCAATCCGCAGCTGCTGGACGTGTCGCTGCTCGTGTTCATTGAGGTGGTGCTGGATCGTACCACGCCGGAAGTGTTTGATGCGTTTAAACATAGCGTTCAAGTCATTCCCGAGGTGCTGGAGTGCCATATGGTGGCGGGCGGTTTCGACTACCTGGTCAAGGCCCGGGTCAAGGACATGGCGGCGTACCGCGAGTTCCTGGGCAAGACACTGCTGCAAAAGGGCGTGCGGGAGACACACACGTACGCGGTCATGGAAGAAGTGAAAAACACGAGCAAGCTGCCCATCAAGTAGACGAAGGGACAAGCGAGCCGCTGACGGAGACGGAGGAAGAATGAAGTTGCAGCATAAGCAGGTGCGACAGATTTTGTGGATAACCGGAGCGACAGCGGCGGGCGCGCTCCTCTCATGGCTGGCCCATCTGGCGTTCGGGGCCGGACCCGGCCCCGTCTGGCAGGCGGCGTTGGCCGCGCTGGTGGCGGCCTGCGTCGCCAGGCTGGCCGGCCAGGGCGGCGAGACGGACGGCGCGCGCCGCTTCGCGCGGACGGTCAGCGAGGAGATCGACGCCATCATGATCGGCGCGGCCGAGACCTCGTATTTCGTCGATTCAGTCAAGAAGAAGATCGAAAGCGACGTGCGCACGGCCAGCGAGATCGTCACCAGTTCCGGCCAGAACGCCCACACCACCGAGAAAATCGCCGCCAACGCCGAGCGCGCCGCCAAGGTCGCCGCCCGCGTGCGCTCCGAGACGGAGGCCGGCCGCGCCGAGGCCGACCAGGGCCTGGCGCGCATCAGCCGCGCCAGCGACGACGCGCGCCAGGCCGCCGCCGTCATGGCCGACCTGCAGGACAAGGCGCGCCGCATCTACGGCTTCACCGAGGCCATCACCGAGATCTCCGCGCGCACCAACCTGTTGGCCCTGAACGCCGCGATCGAGGCGGCGCGCGCGGGCGAGCAGGGGCGCGGCTTCGCGGTTGTCGCGGGCGAGGTGAGACAACTGGCTCAGCGGACCAAGGAAGCCACGGACGAGATCAGCGCCATGGTGCGCGGCATCAACGAGCAGGCGGAGAAGGCCAGCAAGGGGATGAATTCGCTGTCCGGCGTGGTGGCCGAGGCCGCGAAGAACGTCGAGACGGTGCACGGGCTGCTCAGCAGCATCGAGCAATCGTCGGGCGTGTCCGAAAACGAGATCGGGCAAATCGCCCGCGCCTCGCGCGAGCATGTCGAAACGACACAGGTGATCGCCGACTCGATTGCTCAAATTCGGGACAGTATGTTGAGTACCGACGCAGAACTGCCGCGCGCGACCGGATCGGCGATGGCGCTGGCCGAGCGCGCCGAGGTGATCACGGCGGCGCTGGGCGCCTCCGAGGTGCCGACCGCGCACGACGAGATACGGATCGCGGCCCAGACCGCGGCGAAGGAGGTCGGCCGCATCTTCGAGGCCGCCATCGCCGCCGGCAGGATATCGCGCGACGCGCTGTTCGACCGCCGCTACGTGCCCATCCCGGACACCGACCCGCCCAAGCACAGCACGCGTTTCGACGGCTTCACCGACCGCGTGCTGCCCGAGCTGCAGGAAGGGCTGCTGGCGCGGATGCCGAATCTGGCGTACGCGGGCGCTGTGGACAACAATGGATATTTCCCCACCCACAACAAAAAGTTCTCCCAGCCGCTGACGGGCGACTACGACGTCGACATCGTCAACAACCGCACCAAGCGCATCTTCAGCGACCGCACGGGCAAGCGCTGCGGCGCCAACACCCAGCCCTTCCTGCTGCAGACCTACAAGCGCGACACGGGCGAGGTCATGCACGACCTGTCCGCCCCGATCTACGTGAACGGCCAGCACTGGGGCGGCTTCCGCATCGGCTACCGCTCCGCCGGCCACTAACAAATAGCCCAGGGCGTTTTTTCCCGCACAGAAAAAAGCGCCCAGGGCTATTTTTCCCTCACAGCAATAAGCGCCCAGGGCTATTTTCGGGTAAGCAGCTTGATCCTTGCGATAGCGCACAGTTCGCTCGTGAGGGCTGTCTAAGCTGGCGGAATGCCTGCGAACCCTAGAATCCATCCGCCCGGATACCCTCTGCACATTGTTCAGCGTGGACACAACCACGCCCCATGCTTTCTCGATGGTGAAGATTTCGATACCTATCTGCGCATGCTGAATGTTGCGTTGGAAAAGACCGGATGCCGGCTACACGCTTACGTGCTGATGAAAAATCATGTTCACCTCTTGCTGACCCCGTCAGAACCAGGCGCGGTCGCCAAGCTGTTCATGTCGCTGGGCGGCTCCTACGTTCCTTACTTCAATCGAAAATATGGTCGCTCCGGCACGTTGTGGGAACGCCGCTACTACTCGTCGGTGATCGACAGTGAGGAATATCTGCTGTGCTGCTACCGCTACATCGAGATGAACCCGGTGCGCGCCGCCATCGTCGATGATCCCGCCTTCTATCGCTACAGCAGCTACCGCGCGAACGCGTTGGGAGAGCCGTGCAAGCTCATCACTCCGCACGAGTCATACATGGGCATGGCTTCCGACGCGTACGAGCGTCGCCTAGCCTACCAGGCACTGTTCCGTGAGCAACTCGAACCTGGGGTAATGGCCGCGATCCGGGCCTCACTGCATCAGAGCAAGCCTGTGGGCAATTCCAAATTTATCAACAAGGTGGCCGAAATCACCCGGCAGAAATGCGAGATCGTGCCTCGAGGAAGACCGCAGGCCGATAAATAGCCCTGGGCGCTTATTTCTGGGAAGGAATAATCGCCCAGGGCGCTTTTCGTAAATAGCCCTGGGCGCTTTTTAGCGGGCGCAGAAGTTTTTGAGGACGCCGAAGGCGTAGCGGGAGGCGACGGTCTGCACGAAGTGCATGAAGTCGACCGCGGCGTCTTCGTTGGCGTTGTCGGAAATCGTGCGGATGACGCCGAACGGGATGCCGAACTCGAAACACACTTGCGCGACCGCCGCGCCTTCCATTTCCACCGCCAGCAAATCCGGCAACGCGTCTTTCAGGGCGCTGATCTGCGACCGTTTGTTGATGAACTGGTCGCCACTGGCGATCAGTCCGCGGTGCATTTGCGGCGCCAGCGCCTCGTTTTCCAGGAATTCGCGGGCAGCCACCGCCAGGCGGCGGGTCAGCTCGCGGTCGGTGGCGATGTGGGACTGGCCGGTCAGCGGGATGTCGAATCGGGGAAACAGGGGACTGGCGTCCATGTCGTGCTGAACCAGCGATTCGGCCACCACGATGTCGCCAACCCGCACCCCGAGGTCGCCACTGCCGGCGACGCCGGTAAAGATGATGTGGGTAACTCCGAACTTTTCCACAAGGATGCTGGCCGTCATCGCGGCGGCGACCTTGCCTATACGCGACAGGACGCACACAGCGTCGATTTCCCACAGCTTGCCCGCCGTGTACTCACGCATGCCATGGATGAGCTTGGCGGGGCCCTGCATGGCTTCTATCAGCCCGTATTGCTCTTCAGCGAGTGCGCTGATGATCCCTAAACGCATTTTTCCCCCGGTTTTTGCTGTTTTTGCCTTGCCGCGTTTTTCGCTTCAAGGTTCTACAGGTTTACAAAAGATATATATAAAAACATAGTAGTAGATAGTAAACGGACGATTTTTTTGTGGATAAGTCTGTTAACAACCAAAAAATCAGTGGTTTACGACGCTTAAAACGTGCTGAACAAGCATTGTATCCAGCCAGGACGACTTCTGGACAAGAAAAAAACCGTCCCCAACTCCACCGCTTTCCCACAACTCATCCTGTGGATATGCATGAGCTTATCCACAATCGCCCTTTTTCCCGATTTCTGGCCTCCAGGCTTTTCGCTTGCGGACACGCGTCTTCCTTAGCTTGTTAACTAGAGCTTTATATAAGAATGATAGTAATAGTAAACGTCGCGACTTCTGTGGATAAGCACGTTAACCACAGCGAAATCAGGGATTTAGGAAAAAGATAAGCGACTGGACAAGGCTTGTACCAGCGCAGGGGCAAAAACTGGATAAAATTTCAGCTGTGTAGTATTCAGTGGTTTACTCACACGCCGTCCTGTGGATATCCATGGACTTATCAACAGACCCCATCAGACTTGCCAATTCCTCCCCCGACAGGGGCCTGGAAAACAGGTAGCCCTGGCCGAAATCGCAGCCGGCGTCCCGCAAAGTCCTCATGTTGGCGGCCGTTTCCAGCCCCTCGGCGATGATCTGGATGCCCATTTTGTGCGCCAGCCCCACCATCGCCGCGCAAATCGCGCCGCCATCGGCGCCGTCGGCCAGATTGGTAAAGAAGGCGGGGTCGATTTTGAGGAAATCGAGGTTGTAGCGCTTGAGGAAGGCCACCGAGCAGTAGCCGGTGCCGAAGTCGTCCAGCGAGAGCTGGATTTCCGCCTCGTGCAGGGCTTGCAGCTTGCGGCCGACCTCGTGATTGGCCTCCAGCAGCAGGCTTTCCTTGACTTCGATGATGACGCTGCGCGGATGGAGCTGTATCTCGTCGAGGAAATCCAGCCATTCGCCGAAGTTGCTGCCGCCCTCGCGGAACTGCCAGGCCGAATTGTTCACCGCGACCTGGAAATCCGGGTCGTGCAACTGCTGCATGCGCTTGGCGTGGCGGGCGGCTTGGCGGAACACCCAGTCGCCGATGCCGACGATGGCGCCGGTGTGCTCGGCGATAGTGATGAAATCCGCCGGTCCGAGCAGGCCGCGCGTCGGATGTTGCCAGCGCACCAGCGCCTCGGCCTTGCGGATGCGGCCGCTGTCGAGTTCGACGATGGGCTGGAACAGCACCCGCAGCTGGTCGCCGCACAGCGCGTCGCGCAATTCATTGGCCAGCGCCACCCGCGCCCGGCTGGCTTCCTGCATGAAGGGCGCGAAGTAGTTGAAACGGTCGCGGCCCTGCTGCTTGGCGGCGTACATGGCCTGGTCGGCGTTTTTCACCAGCGTCTCGGCGTCGTGGGCGTCGTCCGGATACAGCGTGATGCCGATGCTGGCGGAGATGTGGACAACTTCATTGCCCAGCTGGAAGGGCGTGGCCGAGGCCTTGAGGATGTCCTGGGCGATGCGCAGCACGTCGGCCGGATCGCGCAGCTCGCCCAGGATGACGGTGAACTCGTCGCCGCCGAGACGGGCCACGGTGTCGGTGCTGCGCACGCTTTGCAGCAGCCGCCGCGCCACGTCCTTGAGCAGGATGTCGCCGGTGTCGTGGCCCAGCGTGTCGTTGACCTCCTTGAAACCGTCCAGGTCGATGAACACCAGCGCCATCGGCAGGTGGGCGCGGTCCGATTTGCGCATTTCCTGCCGTAGCCGTTCCTGGAACATGCGCCGGTTCGGCAAGCCGGTCAGCGCGTCGAAGTTGGCTTGCTTCCAGATCAGTTCCTCGTTGGCCTTTTTCTTGGTGATGTCGGAGAACAGGGCGACGCGCCGGTAGGCCACGCCGTGCTTGTCGAACACGGCGTTGAAGCGCAGCGAGACCAGGTAGTGTTCGCCGTGCTTGTTCTGGTGCCAGACTTCGCCCTCCCACTGGCCGGTGTGGATGATGGCGTGCCGCATCTTGTGGAAAAACTCGTAATCCTGGCGGCCCGAGGTCAGTTCGTAGGCCCAGTGGCCTTTGACTTCCTCTTCGCTGTAGCCGCTGATGCGGGAAAAGGCGGGATTGACCGACAGGATCAGGCCGTCGAAGTCGGTCACCATCATGCCTTCGCTGCTGTTTTCGTACATCAGCGCGGCCAGCTTCATGCTTTCCTCGCCGGCCCGGCGCTCGGTGATGTTTTCCGCCATCACGATCAGGCCGCGCACCTGGCCGTCGGCGCCGACGTCGGGCACATAGGTGATCGCGTCCCAGCGCTCGCCGGCGCGCGTGGTCAGCGGACGCTCGAAACTGACGATCTCGCCCGCCAGCGCCTTGCGCAGGTATGGCTCGGACAGGGCGTAGGCGTTGCGGCCGATGACCTGCGCGACGTCGAGGCCGAGCGCCGTGCCCGGGAGCAGGTCGAAGGCCTGTTCGAAACGCTGGTTGGTGAAGGTGTAGCGTTCGTCGCGGTCGACATAGGTGATGACGATGGGCAGGTTGTCGGCGATCAGCCGCAGCCGCTGCTCGCTGGCGGACAGTTTTTCCTCCGTGTCCCGGCTGGAGACGTAGAGCTGGCGGTAGCGCGCCTCGCGTTCCTCCACCTTGGCGTAGGAGCGCAGCGCGAAATGGCCGCTGACGACCATCAGCACCAGCAACAGCGCGAGTCCGGGCACGCCGACCATGAAGGCCGGACCGGAGAACCACACGGCGTCCAGGTCGGAACTGCCGACCGCGACCACCAGCGGCAGCTTGTCCATGGAGCGGTAGCTGAAAATGCGCGGTAATTTGTCGATTTTGCTGACGGTCCGATAGCTGCCGGACGGGCTTTTCGCCAGGCTCTCGAACAAAATCGTCTTGCTCAGGTCGAAATTGAACGCGGTGTCGAAGTTCGGCGCGCGGGCGATCACCCGGCCGTTCTTGTGCACCAGGGCGATCGACACGTCCTGCGCGATGCGCGAGTTTTCAAACACGGTGGCGAAGCGGGTCGCGTCCAGCGGGGCGACGATGACGCCGAGGAACTCTCCGTTGGCCGATTCGATCCTGCGGCTAAGGAAGAACAGCTTTTGTCCGGAAACGCGGCCCAGGCCGGGTCCGCCGATGAACAAGCCCTGGATGACGCCGTTCTTGTGGGCCTGGAAATAGTCGCGGTCCGAGTAGTCGGTTCCGGCGACCGCCAAATCGGTGGAGGTGGCGACGGCCTTGCCCCGCGCGTCGAGGATGGTGATCCAGAAATCATGGGTGAACGAGGAGCCGTGCGAGGACAGCATCGCGTTCAGTGTTTCCGGGGAGCGGCTTTGTTCGGGCGGCAGCACCTTGATGGCGTTGGCGTAGCCGATCAGCGACAGGTCGACGAACTGGATCGCATACATGACATGCGCTTCCATCGCGCGAACGAATTGTTCGGTCTGGCGTTGCAGGGCGGCTTGGCGTTCCAGCGCGGAAGAGCGGATTTGCCATCCGACCAGGGCGCTCGCCAGCAAAGCCATGGCGATCAGGCCGGCCAGCAATCGTCCGCGAAAGCGCAGGTAGGCTTGGGACCGGGCTGATTTCGTTGTTGTCGTTGGTCGTGCCACAGTCACCCCGGTATGTCGGCTGTGTTGTCTCGACCAGTATAGGGGAAGCGGCAGGCGTTTTGTTGCCGAGTGTGTGGTTTTGCCGTCAGCACCGGGTAAGTCGCCTTTGGTTTACTTTAAAAAGACGTGTATACAAAATAGTAGTAATTGTTAACGTAGCCACATTTCTGTGGATAACCGCGTTTACTGGATTAGAATCAGTTGTTTGCGAACTGCATAAGCGGGCGCGCAAGCGGTGTACTGGCGAGGGACGGTATCTGGACAATAAAACGCGTTCCGGTTTACCTTTTGCTTACTCACAATTCGTGCCTGTGGATATCCAATGAGTTATCAACAGGCCTGACGGAGGGTTGCCCATGGAGTTGCTATCGCTTTTTCCGCATCCCATCATCCAGGGACCGACCGCCGGCGGCGCCAACACGCCGGCGCAGGTGGCCGCCGTGTCGAACGCCGGCGCGCTTGGTTCGCTGGCCGGCTCACTGTTGACGCCGGACACGCTGCGCGCCCAGGTCGACGCCATCCGCGCGCTGACCAAGGCGCCCTTCCTGCTCAATTTCTTCGTCCAGAACACGCCGTCGCCCTCCGCGGATGAGTTGGCGCGCGCCGTGGAACTGCTCAAGCCGGTATGGACGGAACTGGGCTGGGACGCCTTGCCCATGCCCGCCAAATGGTGCGAGGACTTCGCCGCCCAGTTCGAGGCGCTGCTGGCGCTGCGTCCGGCCGTGGCCAGCTTCACCTTCGACCAGTTGAACGCGGTGCAGGTGGCCCGCTTGCACGAGGCCGGCATCGCCGTGGCCGGCACCGTGACCACGGTGGACGAGGCGCTCGCCTGGCAGGCCGTGGGCGCGGACGCCGTGATCGCCTCGGGCGTGGAGGCCGGAGGCCACCGCGGCACCTTCATCGGCGCCCAAACCGACGCGACGCTGGCCGCCGCGGAACTGCTGCCGGCCGTGGTGGCCGCCGTGAAGATCCCCGTCGTCGCGGCCGGCGGCATCATGGACGGCGCGGACATCAACCGCATGCTGGCGCTGGGCGCCCGCGCGGTGCAAATGGGCACGGCGTTCCTGGTGACGGACGAATCGGCCATCCACCCGGCCTACAAGCGGCGGCTGCTGACGGCCGGCGACCAGCCCACGCGCCAGACCCGCGCCATTTCCGGCCGTTACGCGCGGGGCCTGGAGAACCGCTTCATCCGCGAACTGGCGGCGGTGCAGGAGCAAGTGCCCGCCTATCCGGTGCAAAACGCGCTGACCGGCGCCATCCGGGCGGAGGCCGCCAAGCGCGGCGACACGGAATGGATGTCGCTGTGGTGCGGCACGGGAGTGGGGCGCGCGCGCGCCATGCCGGCCGCGGCCCTGGTGGAAACGTTGTTGAGGGAAATGCGGGCGGGTTGAACAATAAATCAGTCAACACTAAGGAGTCGTCTTTGGAATCAGCGGGACAGTTCGACTACATCATCATCGGTGCCGGCACCGCCGGCTGCGTGCTCGCCAACCGGCTCACCCGCGACAAGGACGCCTCGGTATTGCTGATCGAGGCGGGCGGCAAGGACGACTACGTGTGGATCCACATCCCCGTCGGCTACCTGCACTGCATCGACAATCCCCGCACGGACTGGCTGTACCGCACCGAGGCCGATCCCGGCCTGGGCGGGCGCAGCCTGCTGTATCCGCGCGGCAAAGTGCTGGGTGGCAGCTCCTCCATCAACGGCATGATCTACATGCGCGGCCAGTCCGGCGACTACGAGCGCTGGGCCGACGCCTGCGGCGACGACGGCTGGCGCTGGAACGCGGTGCTGCCGCTGTTCCGGCAGAGCGAGGATCACCACGGCGGCGCCTCCGAGTTCCACGGCGCGGGCGGCGAATGGCGGGTGGAGAAGCAGCGCCTGTCGTGGAAGATCCTGGACGCCTTCCGCGACGCGGCCGAGCAGACCGGCATTCCCAAGGTCGACGATTTCAACCGGGGCGACAACCTGGGCTGCGGCTATTTCGAGGTCAACCAGAAACGCGGCATACGCTGGAACACGGCCAAGGCCTTCCTGAAAACGGCGGCGGCCCGGGGCAACCTCACCATCATGACGGGCTGCCATGTGGAAAAGCTGCTGATTGTCCACAGCGAGCTCGGACCGGTTTGCCGCGGCGTGCAATTCACCGGCGGCGGCACGCGCTACACGGCGGACGCGGCGCGCGAAACCATCCTCGCCGCGGGCGCAATCGGTTCGCCGCAGCTGCTGCAGCTGTCGGGCATCGGTCCGGCCGGCCTGCTGCGGGAACACGGCATCGAACCGCTGGCGGACCTGCCCGGCGTGGGCGGCAACCTGCAGGACCATTTGCAGTTGCGCATGGTGTTCAAGGTGAGCGGGGCGCCGACCTTGAACATCCTGGCCGGCAACTTGTTCGGCAAGATGCGCATCGGCCTGGAATACGCGATGTTCCGCAGCGGGCCGATGTCGATGGCGCCGTCGCAGCTGGGCGCGTTCGCCCGCTCGGACCCGGGCCAGCCGGCGCCGAATCTGGAATACCACGTGCAGCCGCTGTCGCTGGAAAAGTTCGGCGATCCGCTGCACGCGTTTCCCGCGTTCACGGCCAGCGTGTGCAACCTGCGGCCGACCTCGCGCGGCCATGTGCGCATCGGCTCGGCCGACGCGTACGCGCCGCCGAAGATCTCGCCCATGTACCTGAACACGCCGGAGGACCGCAAGGTGGCCGCCGACGCGCTGGGCTTGACGCGCAGGATCGCCGCCGCGCCCGCGCTGGCCAGGTACAAACCGGAGGAATACCGCCCCGGCCTCCAGTACCGGACGGAGGAGGAACTGGCCCGCGCGGCGGCCGATATCGGCACCACCATCTTCCATCCGGTGGGCACTTGCAAAATGGGACGCGCCGACGATGCGACAAGTGTTGTTGACAGTGAACTCAAAGTGCGCGGTGTAACTGGACTACGCGTGGTGGACGCCTCCATCATGCCGTTCATCACCTCCGGCAACACCAACTCCCCCACCATCATGATCGCTGAGAAAGCGGCGCAGATGATCCATAAAGCCTGGAGTTAGCCTCAGAAGATGTCCGTTTTGAGATAAATCATGGCGCTTGATTTGTGGCAAAAAATCCAAAGTTAACGGTAGTTATACTGTATTGTTCATCATTTCCAAGCTGTGTATGATTTGTTGATAATTTGGCAGTTCCTTAAGAATAACCAGGAGACGCGATGTCAAACTTTATCTTGGAAACAAGAAATTTGACCAAAGAGTTCAAGGGATTCACTGCTGTAAACGACGTGAACTTGAAGGTCCAGCGAGGCCATATTCACGCCTTGATCGGCCCCAACGGCGCCGGCAAGACCACCTGCTTCAACCTGCTGACCAAGTTCCTGGTGCCCACCTCGGGCCAGATCCTGTTCAACGGCAACGACATCACGGCCGCCAAACCGGCCCAGATCGCCCGCATGGGGGTGATCCGCTCGTTCCAGATCTCCGCCGTGTTTCCCCATCTGACCGTGCTGCAGAACGTGCGCATCGGCTTGCAGCGCCAGCTGGGCGGCACCTTCCAGTTCTGGAAAAGCGAGCGCGTGCTGGACAAGCTCAACGCGCGGGCCATGGAGCTGCTGGCGGAGGTGGACCTGACCGAGTTCGCCGACACGGTCACGGTGGACATGCCCTACGGCCGCAAGCGCGCGCTGGAAATCGCCACCACCCTGGCGATGGAGCCGGAGCTGATGCTGCTGGACGAGCCGACCCAGGGCATGGGCCACGAGGACGTGCACCGCGTGACCGAACTCATTAAAAAAGTGTCGGCCGGCCGCACCATCCTGATGGTCGAGCACAATATGAACGTGGTGTCCGGCATTTGCGACAAGATTTCCGTGCTGCAGCGCGGCGCCATGCTGGCCGAGGGCAGCTACGCCGAGGTGTCCAGGAATCCGCAGGTGATGGAAGCCTATATGGGCACCGAGGCGACCGAACTGGTGGGAGCGCATTGATGAACATGAAAGCGAACGCGGCGCTCGAAATCAGCCACCTGCAGGCCTGGTACGGCGAATCGCACATCCTGCACAACGTGAACATCCTGGTGCAGCCGGGCGAGGTGGTGACCTTGCTGGGCCGTAACGGCGCCGGCCGCACCACCACGCTGCGCGCCATCATGGGCCTGACGGGCGCGCGCAAGGGCTCGATCAAGGTCAACGGCGTGGAGGCGATAGGGTTGCCCACGCACAAGATCGCCCACCTCGGCGTCGGCTATTGTCCCGAGGAGCGCGGCATCTTCTCGTCGCTGTCGACCGAGGAGAACCTGATGCTGCCGCCGCAACTGGCCACGGGGGAGAAGGGCATGTCGGTGGAGGAGATCTACCAGATGTTCCCCAACCTCGAGGAGCGCAAGCACAGCCAGGGCACCCGCCTGTCCGGCGGCGAGCAGCAGATGCTGGCGGTGGCGCGCATCCTGCGCACCGGCGCCCGGCTGCTGCTGCTGGACGAGATCTCGGAGGGCCTGGCCCCGGTCATCGTGCAGGGGCTGGCGCGCATGATCACGACCTTGAAGGCGAAGGGCTACACCATCGTCATGGTGGAGCAGAATTTCCGTTTCGCCGCTCCGTTGGCGGACCGGTTTTACGTGGTGGAGCACGGTCAGATCGTCGAGACTTTTGCTGCATCGGAGTTGGGCGCCAAGATGCCGGTGTTGACCGAGCTGCTGGGCGTGTGAGTTGGGCAAGACCTACAAATCCTTTGACGGAGACAACATGAAACTGAAAACTATCGCCACCGCTACCGCCGCCATCTGCGCCTTCGGCCTGACTTGCACCGCCCAGGCCCAGGTTTCCGGGGACACCATCAAGATCGGCTTCATCACCGATATGTCCGGCCTGTACTCCGATATCGACGGCCTGGGCGGCGCGGAGGCGATCAAGATGGCGATCGCAGATTCCGGCGTCGTCATCGCCGGCAAGAAGGTCGAATTCATCTCCGCCGACCACCAGAACAAGGCCGACATCGCCGCCTCCAAGGCGCGCGAATGGTTCGACCAGCAGGGCGTGGACCTGCTGATCGGCGGCACCAATTCCGGCGCCAACCTGGCCATGGCCAAGGTCGCGTCCGAGAAGAAAAAGGTCTTCATCTCGATCGGCGCCGGTTCGGCCCGCCTGACCAACGAGGAGTGCACCCCGTACACCGTGCACTACGCCTACGACACGGTGGCGCTGGCGCGCGGCACCGGCGGCGCGATCGCCAAGCAGGGCGGCAAGAACTGGTACTTCATGACCGCCGACTACGCCTTCGGCCAGTCGCTGGAGAAGGACACGGCGGACGTGGTGAAGGCGTCCGGCGGCAAGGTGCTGGGCAGCGTCAAGCACCCGCTGTCGGCGTCCGACTTCTCGTCCTTCCTGCTGCAGGCGCAATCGTCCGGCGCGCAGATCCTGGGCCTGGCCAACGCGGGCGGCGACGCGATCAACTCGATCAAGGCGGCCAACGAGTTCGGCATCACCAAGAAGATGAAGCTGGCCGGCCTGCTGATCTTCATCAACGACGTGCACTCGCTGGGGTTGAA
Source organism: Pseudoduganella namucuonensis (assembly GCF_900116645.1). Taxonomy (GTDB): domain Bacteria; phylum Pseudomonadota; class Gammaproteobacteria; order Burkholderiales; family Burkholderiaceae_D; genus Rugamonas; species Rugamonas namucuonensis. The sequence goes on from NZ_FPBO01000003.1 coordinate 136,203, forward strand.
CACCACCCAGGGCATGTACCTGACCGACGGCTGGTACTGGGACCTGAACGCGGACACCCGCGCCTGGGCCAAGCGCTATTTCGACAAGATGAAAAAGGAGCCGTCGATGCTGCAGGCGGCCGACTACTCGGCCACGCTGAACTACCTGAAGGCCGTGAAGGCGGTCGGCACCGACGACGCCGACAAGGTCATGGCGCAGCTGAAGAAAACGCCGGTCAACGACATGTTCGCCAAGAACGGCGTGATCCGCCCGGACGGCCGCATGGTGCACGACATGTACCTGATGGAGGTCAAGAAGCCGTCCGAGTCGAAATACCCGTGGGACTACTACAAGGTGGTGGCCACCATCCCCGGCGACCAGGCCTATGTGACCAAGGCGGAAACCAAGTGTTCGCTGTGGAAGTAACGTCGTAGCCACTTCCGTCGTCCCCGCCCGCGCGGGGACGACGTCTTATTTCCCCCTCTTTTTTCTAGCGTAGCCATGGATATATTCGGCGTTCCCCTGCCCGCAATGTTGAGCCAGCTGCTGCTGGGCCTCGTCAACGGTTCCTTCTATGCCATGTTGTCGCTCGGCCTGGCGGTCATCTTCGGCTTGCTGAACGTGATCAATTTTTCCCACGGCGCCCTGTACATGGTGGGCGCCTTCGTGGCCTGGATAGGCATGACCTACCTCGGCCTCAACTACTGGGCCATGCTGCTGCTGGCGCCGCTGCTGGTGGGCGTGTTCGGCGTCGTCATCGAAAAGACCATGCTGCGCTGGCTGTACAAGCTGGATCACCTGTACGGCCTGCTGCTGACCTTCGGCATCACGCTGGTGCTGGAGGGCGTGTTCCGCTCCTTCTACGGCGTTTCCGGCCAGCCGTTCGAGACGCCCGAGCTGCTGCAGGGCGCGACCGACCTCGGCTTCATGATCCTGCCGAACTACCGCGCCTGGGTGGTGGTGGCCTCGCTGGTGGTGTGCCTGGCCACCTGGTACGTGATCGAAAAAACCAAGCTCGGCTCCTACCTGCGGGCCGGCACCGAGAACCCGAAACTGGTGGAGGCGTTCGGCATCAACGTGCCGCTGATGGTCACCCTGACCTACGGCTTCGGCGTGGCGCTGGCGGGCTTCGCCGGCGTGCTGGCCGCGCCCATCATCCAGGTCTCGCCGCTGATGGGCTCCAACCTCATCATCGTGGTGTTCGCCGTGGTGGTGATCGGCGGCATGGGTTCCATCATGGGCTCCATCCTCACCGGCCTGGGCCTGGGCGTGATCGAGGGCCTGACCCGCGTGTTCTACCCCGAGGGCTCGGCCGTGGTGGTCTTCGTGGTGATGGTGATCGTGCTGCTGCTGCGTCCCGCCGGCCTGTTCGGCAAAGAGAAATAGGAGAGGGTTCAGATGAATAAAAACATAGGCTACGGGATCGCGCTGGCGGTGGCGCTGGCGGCGCCGTTCTTCGGTTACCCGGTGTTCCTGATGAAGCTGCTGTGCTTCTCGCTGTTCGCCTGCGCCTTCAACCTGCTGATCGGCTTCACCGGCCTGCTGTCCTTCGGCCACGCGGCCTTCTTCGGCGGCGCCGGCTACGCGGCCGGTCACGCGCTGAAGGTGTGGGGCCTGCCGTTCGAGCTGGGCGTGCTGGCCGGCGTGCTGGCGGCCGCGCTGATCGGCCTGGTGATGGGCGGCCTGGCGATCCGCCGGCAGGGCATCTACTTCTCCATGATCACGCTGGCGCTGGCGCAGATGGTGTACTTCGGCGCGTTGCGCGCGCCGTTCACCGGCGGCGAGGACGGCCTGCAGAGTGTTCCACGTGGAAAGCTGCTGGGCGCGCTGGACCTGGGCAACGACGTCACCCTGTACTACGTGGTGCTGGCCATCGCCGTCGCCGGCTTCGCGCTGATCGTGCGCACCGTGCACTCGCCGTTCGGCCAGGTGCTGAAGGCGATCAAGGAGAACGAACCGCGCGCCATCTCCCTCGGCTACGACGTCGACCGCTACAAGCTGATGGCCTTCGTGCTGTCGGCCGCGCTGGCGGGCCTGGCGGGCGCCACCAAGACCGTGGTGCTGGGCTTCGAGACGCTGACCGACGTGCACTGGGCCATGTCCGGCCTGGTGATCCTGATGACCCTGGTGGGCGGCATGGGCACCCTGGCCGGCCCCATCCTGGGCGCGATGATCATCATCGTGCTGGAGAACAAGCTGGGCGACATCGGCGAGTTCCTGGGCGCGGCCACCGGCGTCCAGTGGTTCAACACCCTGGGCGAGGCGGTCAGCATGGTGACGGGGCTGATCTTCGTGGCCTGCGTGCTGTTGTTCAGGCGCGGAATAGTCGGAGAAATCATGGGGCGCCTACCCGCGAGGAAAGCGGCCTGACAAGCAAGAAAAACGCCGGCCAGTCCGGCGTTTTGCATTTTTGGACAACTACTAAGTAGAAAGTGGAGATCTCATGAAATTGCCCGCACACATAGCCAAGCTGAGCCTGTTGGCTTCCGCCGCCGCCCTCGCCGGTTGCGGCGACCACAACAACGAGCCGGAGGAATTGAACGCCGTGCCGTCCTATCTGGGGGCGATCACCACCACCAGCTACGACGGGACCAGCGACGACCTGTTGACGGCCGGCCTAGGCAAAACCGGCCTGGGCGCCGCCGCCGCGCCGGCCTATGTCGATCCGCTCAATCCCACCGCCAAGGAACTGCGCCGCAACGCGATCTTCGCCAATTACCGCGCCGTGCTCGACATCAACCCCAACAGCGGCTATGGCACCCTGTACGGCCCCAACGTCAACGCCGTCGGCGTGGCGGGCGCGGGGGAGGGGATGGTGGCCGGCACCGAGTACATGGCGTACGCGGACGACGGCAGCGGCAAGATGAACGTGACGCTGATGGTGCAGGTGCCGGCCGGCTTCGACCCGGTCAACCCCTGCATCGTCACCGGCACCTCCAGCGGCTCGCGCGGCATTTACGGCGCCATCGGCAGCGCCGGGGAATGGGGCCTGAAGAACAACTGCGCGGTGGCCTACGCGGACAAGGGCAGCGGCACCGGCCTGTACACCTTCGACGACGACGGCGTGAACCTGCAGAACGGCCTGCTCGCCACGCGCACGGCGGCCGGCAAGAACGCCAGCTTCGCCCCCGCCGTCACCGAGGCGGAGCGCGCCGCGTACAACGCCAGCTACCCGGGCCGCGTCGCCTTCAAGCACGCGCACTCGCAGCTGAACCCGGAGAAGGACTGGGGCAAGGTGACCCTGCAGGCGGTCGAGTTCGCCTACTACGTGCTGAACGAGAAATACGGCACCCTGGCCTCCGACGGCAAGAGCCACATCGTGCGCCTGACGCCGAAGAACACGGTGGCGATCGCCTCCAGCATCTCCAACGGCGCCGGCTCCGCGCTGCTGGCCGCCGAACAGGACACCAAGGGCCTTATCAGCGCCGTGGCGGCCACGGAGCCGCAGATCCAGCCCAAGGCCGCCACCGGCTACACGGTGCGCCAGGGAGGCTCTGCCGTGGCCGCGCAGGGCAGGGCGCTGTTCGACTACTCGACCTACGCGGCGCTGTACCAGCCCTGCGCGGCCGGCGGCGCCACCGGTCTGGCGCGCTGCGCCTCGCTGGCCGCCAAGGGGCTGCTGACGGGCGCCAACGCCGCCGAGCAGCAGGCGAACGCCTTGACCAGGCTGAAAGCCTATGGCTGGACCGCCGACTCGGATGTGCTGCAGGGCCTGCACGCCGGCACCAACATCCTGGTGGCGGTGACCTACGCCTACGCCTACGGCAAGTTCGCCGTCACCGACAAGGTCTGCGGCTTCAGCTTCGCGCCGACCGACGCGACCGGCGCGGTGCTGCCATTCACCGCCGCGCAAAAGGCCGGCAGCTTCGCCACCCAGAACGGCATCATCGGCAACGTGGTGTACGAGGATTCGGTGGGCGGCGCCAGGCAGTACGCGTTCGGCGTGTCGTCCTCGACCGGGCAGGCCGATCAGTCGCTGGACGGCTTCCTGTGCCTGCGTTCATTGGCCACCGGCGTCGACACGGTCACGGGCACGGCGCTGACGGGTGCGCTGGCGGCGCAAAGCGCGCGCGTGAAAACCGGCATCGCCGAGGTGCAGGCGACCGGCAATCTGAAGGGCAAACCGGCGATCATCGTGTCCGGCCGCAGCGACGCGCTGATCCCGGTCAACCACGCTTCGCGCGCCTATCTGGGCATGAACGCGGCGGCGGAGGGCGGCGCCAGCAAGCTGCGCTACATCGAGGTGACCAACGCCAACCACTTCGACTCCTTCAGCTCGGCGCTGCCGGGGCAGATCGTGCCGCTGCACGTCTACCTGTTCCGCGCGCTGGACGCCGTGTACGCCAATCTGAAGAACAGCACCGCCTCGCCGCTGCCGCCGTCGCAGGTGGTGCGGACGGTGACGCGGGCCAGCGCCACGGTGCCGATCACGGTGGCCAACGTGCCGCCGATCGCGGCGACCGCCGGCGCCAACGCCATCACCGTGAGCGGCACCGTGGTGGACGTGCCCAACTAGGCCGCCATCCCCGCGCCGCGAGCGCAAGGCGGGGATGCGGCAGGGGAAACGGTTGGGGACGCGGACGGGCCCGCCCGGGCTACAAGGCCGCCGCGTAGATGGCCCGGGCATCCTCCCGGCTCATCTCGCGCGGGTTGTTGCCCAGCAGCCTGGTCTGCAACATCGCGTCATCCGCCAGCCGGTCCAGATCGCGCTCCGCGATCCCGACTTGCTGCAGCGTCCGTTCTATCCCCGTCACGATGGCGATCTGCTGCATCGCCACCACCAGCGCCTCCGCCCTCGCCTCCGCCGTGCCCGTCGCGTGCGGCACCACGATGCCCGCCAGTTCCGCGTACAGCTCGGCCGCGGCCGGCGCGTTGAAGCGCATCACATGCGGCAGCACCAGCGAGTTCGACAAGCCATGCGGCACGTGGAAAATGCCGCCTATGGGGTAGGCCAGCGCGTGCACGGCCGCCACCGGCGCGTTGGAGAAGGCCTGTCCCGCCAGCATCGCCCCCAGCAGCATGGATTGCCGCGCCGCCAAGTCCTTGCCGTTTTCGCAGACGCGCAGCAGGTTCGCAGACAGCAGCGACAGCGCCTGCCGCGCCAGCATGTCCGACAAGGGATTCTTTTTATGGCGGCTGGTGTAGGCCTCGATCGCGTGCACCATGGCGTCGATGCCGGTGGCGGCCGTCACCATGGGCGGCAGGCCGACGGTCAGTTCCGCATCCAGCACCGCCAGGTCGGCGTACAGCTGCGGCGCCACCACGCCCATCTTGGTGGTCTCGCCGGTGGTCACGATGGCGATGTTGGTGACCTCCGAGCCGGTGCCGGCGGTGGTGGGCACCTGCACCAGCGGCAGGCGCGCGCCGCGCACGTTGCCGATGCCGTAGATGTCGCCCAGCGCCTGCCCGCCGCCAGCCAGCACGGCGATCAGTTTCGCCACGTCCATCGAGCTGCCGCCGCCCAGGCCGATGACGATGTCGGCCTGGTGCGCGTGCGCCGCGTCCACGGCGGCCAGCACCACCGGTTCGGGCGGATCGGCGACCACGTCGGAGAAGATTTTCACGTGGAACCCGGCGCCCTCCAGGCTGTCCAGCGGCGCCTGCACCAGTCCGGTTTTCAGGAACCCCGGGTCGGTCACCAGCAGGACGCGTTGAGCGGAAGGGAAGCGCAGGTGCACGTGCGTCCCTAGTTTGCGGGCCGCGCCCAGTTCGGAAACGATGTGAGCGACGGTGCTGAAGGCGAAGTCATTCATGGCGGTTTCGGAGTCGTATAGGGCCTTTCAGCTTACACCAAAACATCTCGGCTTCGGGCGGGCGGGGGGCTTCTTCCGTACAATGTCGGCTTCGCTTTTTGGCCGCCGTTTCGCGCGTGTTGTGGAATTCATATGGTTGATTATTTGCTGCTCGGTGTGGCGGCTTTCTCCGCGGGGCTGGTGGACGCGGTGGTCGGGGGCGGCGGACTGATACAGATCCCCGTCATGTTTTCGGTCTTTCCCAATATGGCGCCGGCCACGCTGCTCGGCACCAACAAGCTGGCGGCGATCTTCGGCACCGCCGCCGCGGCGGTGAACTATGCGCGGCGCGTCAGCATCGCCTGGTCGACCGCCGCGCCCGCGTCGATGGCGGCGCTGATGTTCTCCTTCATCGGCGCCTACACGGTCACCAGGATACCGGCGGACTTCATGCGCGCCTTGCTGCCGGTGGTGCTGGTGGCCGTCGCCGTCTACACCTTCCGCCGCAAGGACCTGGGCAGCGTACACAAGCCCCTCTTCACGGGCTTCCAGGAAAAGGCGTGGGCGGTCGGCGTCGGCGCGCTGATCGGGTTCTATGACGGCTTCTTCGGCCCCGGCACCGGCAGCTTCCTGGTGTTCATGTTCGTGCGCTTCTTCGGCTTCGACTTCCTGGCCGCGTCGGCGGTGTCGAAAGTCGTCAACGTCGCGTGCAACTTCGCCGCGCTGTTGTGGTTCGGCTACAGCGGGCACCTGCTCTGGCAACTGGGTTTGATGATGGCGGTGTGCCAGGTGACCGGATCCATCCTCGGCACCAAGCTGGCGCTGAAGCACGGCAGCGGCTTCGTGCGCCGGCTGTTCCTGGTGGTGGTCACCATCCTCATCGTGAAGTCCGCCTACGACGCGTGGGCGCGCTGGCAGATGTGATGCCGGCGGTGATTGTTTCACGTGGAACATCGGAGAGGGCGCTTGCGGCGCCCTTTTTTACGTCCATACACTTGCCATGAGCCGGGCTCACGCGATGTTCCACGTGGAACAATCCACCTAATATTTTTGCCTAAAAAAGTCGCAGCACGGAAAAGACTCTATAATCTGGCTTCATATCCTCGCTTTCTACACAAATCCCAACATGTTATTTCCTACTGAATTCGACGTTATCGTTGTCGGCGGCGGTCACGCCGGTACGGAAGCCGCGCTGGCCGCGGCCCGTATGGGGCAGAAGACCCTGCTGCTGACGCACAACATCGAGACCCTGGGCCAGATGTCCTGCAACCCGTCCATCGGCGGCATCGGCAAGGGCCACTTGGTCAAAGAAGTCGACGCCATGGGCGGCGCGATGGCCATCGCCACCGACGAGTCCGGCATCCAGTTCCGCATCTTGAATTCCTCGAAAGGCCCCGCCGTGCGCGCCACCCGCGCCCAGGCAGACCGCATGCTGTACAAGCAGGCCATCCGCTCGCGCCTGGAAAACCAGCCCAATCTGTGGCTGTTCCAGCAGGCGGTGGACGACCTGATGGTGGAGGGCGACCGCGTGGTCGGCGCCGTCACCCAGATCGGCCTGAAGTTCCTGGCGCCCGCCGTGGTGTTGACCGCCGGCACTTTCCTCGACGGCAAGATCCACGTGGGCCTGCAGAACTACTCGGCCGGCCGCGCCGGCGATCCGCCCGCCATCTCGCTGTCCGCGCGCCTGAAGGAACTGAAGCTGCCGCAGGGCCGGCTGAAGACCGGCACGCCGCCGCGCATTGACGGCCGCAGCATCGACCTGTCCGCCATGACCGAACAGCCGGGCGACCTGGATCCGGTGCCGGTGTTCTCCGTCATGGGCAACACCGCCATGCATCCGCGCCAGCTGCCGTGCTGGGTGACGCACACCAACGCCCGCACGCACGACATCATCCGCGCCGGCCTGGACCGCAGCCCAATGTATACCGGCGTGATCGAGGGCGTCGGCCCGCGCTACTGCCCGTCCATCGAGGACAAGATCCACCGCTTCTCGTCCAAGGAGTCGCACCAGATCTTCCTGGAACCGGAAGGCTTGACCACCAACGAGTTCTACCCCAACGGCATCTCCACCAGCCTGCCGTTCGACGTGCAGATCGAGCTGGTGCGGTCGATGAAGGGCATGGAAAACGCCCACATCCTGCGCCCCGGCTACGCCATCGAGTACGACTATTTCGACCCGCGCGGCCTGAAGGCCTCGCTGGAAACCAAGGCCGTGGGCGGCCTGTATTTCGCCGGCCAGATCAACGGCACCACCGGCTACGAGGAGGCGGCGGCGCAGGGTATGCTGGCCGGCATCAACGCCGCGCTGCAGACCCAGGGCAGGGAAGCCTGGACCCCGGCGCGCTCGGAGGCCTACCTGGGCGTGCTGGTCGACGACCTGGTCACGCAGGGCGTGCAGGAGCCCTACCGCATGTTCACCAGCCGCGCCGAGTACCGCTTGAGCCTGCGCGAGGACAACGCCGACATGCGCTTGACCGAGATCGGCCGCAAGCTGGGCTGCGTCGGCGACGCGCAGTGGGAGTCCTTCGAGCGCAAGCGCGAATCGGTCGCGCTGGAGCTGGAGCGCCTGCGTTCCACGTGGGTGAATCCGCGCATCCTGGCCGCCGCCGAGTCCGAGCGCGTGGTGGGGCAGGCCATCGAGCGCGAGTACTCGCTGGCCGATCTGCTGCGCCGTCCCGGCGTGGAATATGAGACCCTGATGACCTTGTCCGGCATGGAAGGGCAGGCCCTGGCCGGTCCCGGCGTGGCCGATCCGGCGGTCAAGGAACAGGTGGAGATCCAGCTGAAATACGCCGGCTACATCGAGCGCCAGAGCAAGGAAGTGGAGCGCCACGAGCACTACGAGAACCTGAAACTGCCGGAGGGCTACAACTATCTGGACATCACGGCGCTGTCGGTCGAGGTGCGCCAGAAGCTGCACAAGCAGCGCCCGGAGACGCTGGGCCAGGCCTCGCGCATCTCGGGCGTGACCCCGGCGGCGATCTCGCTGCTGCTGGTGCACCTGAAGAAGAGCGGTTTCGGCGGCTTCGCGAACCTGAAAGACGAGGCCGTGCAATGAAGTTCTTCGACCGGACTGCGTTGGCCGAGGTATTGAATCAAGGCGTGGCGGCGCTGAAGCTGGAGCTGTCCGCCGCGCAAAAAGAGAAGCTGCTGGACTACCTGGCGCTGCTGAACAAGTGGAACGGCGTGTACAACCTGACGTCGGTGCGCGATCCCATGCAGATGATGACCTTGCACCTGCTGGACTCGCTGGCCGCCGTGCCGGCCTTCCAGGGCGCGAAGAGCGTACTGGACGTGGGCGCAGGCGGCGGCCTGCCGGGCGTGGTGCTGGCCATCGCGCTGCCGGACACGAAAGTGGCCATGATCGACACGGTCCACAAGAAAACCGCCTTCCTGACGCAGGTGAAGGCCGAGTTGGGCCTGGCCAACGTGACGGTGTACACGAAGAAGGTGCAGGAACTGGAGGCGCGGGAGCCGTTCGACGTGATCAGCTCCCGGGCCTTCGCCGACCTGTCGGATTTCGTCACCTGGTCCGGGCACCTGCTGGCCGAGGGCGGCCGCTTCATCGCGCTCAAGGGAACGGCCCCGGCGGAGGAGCGGGAGCGCCTGCCGGCGCCATGGAAAGTGAGCGGTTTACAACCCCTGGAAGTGCCGGGGCTGGACGCGGAACGGCACCTGGTGTTCATAGAAAAATCGATCGAAATTCAGTAACGGTATAAATGGTATAAACCATTTATACCGTATAAACCGTATAAACCGAATAAACAATATAAACCATTTATACCGTATAAACCGTATAGACCATAAGAGATTCATGGCCAAAATATTTTGTGTAGCAAACCAAAAGGGCGGCGTGGGCAAGACCACCACCACAGTCAACCTCTCCGCCGGACTGGCCAAACTGAACCAGCGCGTGCTGCTGGTCGACCTGGATCCCCAAGGCAACGCGACCATGGGCGCCGGCATCAACAAGGCGGGCCTGGCCGCGTCCACCTATGAGGTGCTGCTGGGCCAGTCGGACGTGGCCACGGCGCGCCAGCGCTCGGAGGCGGGGCGCTTCGACGTGCTGCCGTCCAACCGCGAGCTGGCCGGCGCCGAGGTCGAGATGGTGGAGCTGGACAACCGCGAGCGCCGCCTGAAGGACGCGCTGGCCTCGGTCGACAAGGAATACGACTTCATCCTGATCGACTGCCCGCCGGCGCTGTCGATGCTGACCCTGAACGGCCTGTGCGCCGCCAACGGCGTCATCATCCCGATGCAGTGCGAGTACTACGCGCTCGAGGGCCTGTCGGACCTGGTCAACACCATCAAGAAGGTGCACGCCAACCTGAACCCGGACCTGAAGATCATCGGCCTGCTACGGGTGATGTTCGATCCGCGCATGACGCTGTCGCAGCAGGTCTCGGCCCAGCTGGAGCAGCACTTCGGCGACAAGGTCTTCAAGACCATCATCCCGCGCAACGTGCGCCTGGCCGAAGCGCCGTCCTACGGCATTCCCGGCGTGACCTTCGATCCCGCCTCGAAAGGGGCGCAAGCCTATATCGCGTTCGGCGCCGAAATGGTGAAACGCATTAAGAAGATGTAAACCAACTGCAAAGGCCGGGGTCAGACCCCTTGGGGGTCTGACCCCATGGGTTGCATCTGGGTTTGGCATAGGAAATATAAATGGCAACGAAAAAACTGAAAGGCCTCGGTCGCGGCCTGGACGCCCTGCTGGGCGGCGACGGCGATCCCTCCAATCCGGCGTCGAACCCGGCCGCGCAGGCGCCGGGCGAACTGGCGATCTCGCAGATGCAGGCGGGCAAGTACCAGCCGCGCACCCGCATGGACGAGAGCGGCCTTTCCGAGCTGGCCGCGTCCATCAAGGCGCAGGGCATCATGCAGCCCATCCTGGTGCGGCCGATCGCCGCCGCCAAGGGCGACACGCTGGCTCGCTACGAGATCATCGCCGGCGAGCGACGCTTCCGCGCCGCGCAGATGGCCGGCCTGGAACAGGTGCCGGTGCTGGTGCGCGACGTGGACGACCGCGCCGCCGCCGCCATGGCGCTGATCGAGAACATCCAGCGCGAGGACCTCAATCCGCTCGAGGAGGCGCAGGGCATCCACCGCCTGATCACCGAGTTCACGTTCACGCACGAGCAGGCGGCCAGCGCGGTCGGCCGTTCGCGCAGCGCCGTGTCCAATCTGCTAAGGCTGATGAACCTGGCCGCGCCGGTGCAAACCATGCTGATGGCCGGCGACATCGACATGGGCCACGCCCGCGCGCTGCTGGCGGTCGACGCCGCCACGCAGATCACGCTGGCCAATGTTGTTGTGGCAAAACGACTGTCGGTGCGAGAAACGGAAAAACTCGTGCAGCGCGCCCAGGAGGAGCAATCCGAGCAGGCCGAGCGCAAACCGAAGGAGAAATCCGGGGACATCCTGCGCCTGGAGGAGGAGCTTTCCGACGCGCTGGCCACGCCGGTGGTGTTCAAGATGGGCGCCAAGGGCAAGGGACAGATGGTGATCGACTTCGCCGACCTGGACGTGCTGGACGGCCTGCTGACCCGCCTCAGGGGCTGACGCCCCCAAACAACGGTCCGCCGGGGTGTTTCCCGCGCCGGGCGGACCGGCCGCGTCCCCCTATGGGAAACACTTAATCTGTTGCGAATATACCCGGTTATCGCTTGCGGGATGATAGCGCTGACATCGGTCGCTATCTTGGTGCAACTCCTCCAAATCCGCCGCAAAAACGTCGCTTTCAAGCAGCAACTGCCCCGGGATGGTGCGAACGATGTTTGACCAAAGTGGCGAATTCCTAATATAATCCCGTGTCTTTAGTTGTATACGCTTTCTCTGGGAACCTGGCAAGTGAGTGATTTTACGCAAACTGTAGCCCGTCCCGTGTTTAAAGTAGTTGCCTTGCAGTTCACAATCGCCGTCTTTTTCTCCGCCGCCACCGCATATTTTGGCAGCCTGGGGAACGGCTGGTCTGCCGCCATGGGCGGAGCGATCGCGGTCATCGGAAGTCTGGTGTACGCGATTATTGTCGCGCGCGGAACTAATGACGCTAAGCAAGCCTTCCGGACGCACTTCCGCGCCGAGATGGTGAAAGTATTCTTGACAGCCGTGCTGTTCGTTTGCGCACTCGTGCTGTTCCCGTCGGCCGCCTATTTGTGGCTGATTCTAGGTTTTGCGGTGGCGACCCTCGCGTATTGGTTCGCGCTGCTAGCAGTTTAATTAACAAAATCTGACTATTATGACCACTGAACACGGGGGCCACGCGGCTCCGGCTAACGCCACACAGTATATCCAGCACCACCTGTCCCACCTGCAAAGCGGAGAAGGCACTGCGGCCATCAACCTGGACACGTTCTGGGTTTCGGCGCTTCTGGGCCTGGTGTTCCTCGGCATCTTCTCGCTGGCCGCCCGCCGCGCCACCTCCGGCGTGCCTGGCCGTCTGCAGAACTTTGTCGAATGGATCATGGAATTGGTGAACGACACCGTAAATTCCGCCTTCCACGCCAAAAGCGCCGTCATCGCCCCGCTGGCCATCACCATCTTCGTGTGGGTCTGGCTGATGAACGCGATGGACTTCCTGCCGGTGGACTTCCTGCCGCGCGTGCTGGAGTTCTTCGGCGTCTACAAGCTGCGCGTGGTGCCCACCGCCGACGTGAACCACACCTTCGGCATGTCGATCGGCGTGCTGCTGTGCATCATCGGCTTCTCCATTAAAGCCAAGGGCGTGGGCGGCTGGGGCAAGGAACTGTTCACCGCGCCGTTCCACGCGCACGGTGTCGCCGCCATCTTCCTGGCGCCGGTCAATTTCATCTTCCAGATGCTGGAATTGCTGGCCAAACCCATTTCGCTGTCGCTGCGACTGTTCGGCAACATGTACGCCGGTGAGCTGATTTTCATCTTGATCGCGTTGTTGCCTTGGTGGGCGCAGTGGCTGTTGGGTGGTCCATGGGCAATCTTCCACATCCTGATTGTAACTCTGCAAGCTTTTGTGTTTATGGCGTTGACGGTTGTGTACCTCTCCCTTGCGGTTGAGAAGCATTAATCAGCAACTTTATTTTTAGTTTTGAAGTATCTTTCGTTTTTTTTAAATTTAGGAGAAATCTAATGCAAGCTCTGATCGCACAAGTACAAAGCATGACCGTTCTGGCCGTAGCAATCATCATTGGCCTGGGCGCCATCGGTACCGCACTCGGCTTCGCTATCCTGGGCGGCAAGTTCCTGGAAGCTTCGGCACGTCAACCAGAACTGATGCCACAACTGCAAACCAAACTGTTCGTTATCGCCGGTCTGCTGGACGCGATCTCCATGATCGGCGTCGGTGTTGCTCTGCTGTTCACGTTCAACAACCCATTCCTGACCGCCCTGACCGCTGCCGTAGCACAGTAATCAACGCTCCAACCAGGGAAACTTTTTAGGAGCAAGGCATGGACATTAATTCGTCCCTCATCGGCCAGATGATCACCTTCGCGGTGCTCGTTTGGTTCTCGATGAAGTTTGTATTCCCGGCGCTGAATTCGGCGCTGGATGAGCGCGAAAAGCGCATCGCCGCAGGTCTGGCCGCCGCCGACCAAGGCCAGGAAGCAATGAAGGTCGCTGAGAAGCGCGCCGCCGAGGCCCTGTCGTCCGCCCGTGACGAAGCCGCCCAGCGCGTGTCGGACGCCGAAAAGCGTGCGCAGCTGGTCGCCGAGGAAATCAAGGCCAACGCCAAAGCCGAAGCGGACCGCATCATCGCGCAAGCCAAGGCCGAAGCCGAGCAGCAAGTCACCCAGGCCCGCGAAGCACTGCGCGCCCAGGTCGCCGACCTGGCCGTCAAGGGCGCCGAGCAGATCCTGAAGCGCGAAGTCACCGCGTCGGCCCACGCCGATCTGCTGACCCGTCTCGCGACCGAGCTGTAATCATGGCTGAACTCGCAACCGTCGCCCGTCCCTACGCGGAAGCCCTCTTCCGCGTAGCTCAAACCGGCAACCTCGCGCAGTGGTCCGACCTGGTGTCAGAAATGACCCAGGTCGGCGGCCATGCCGACGTGCTGGCCTACGCGCGCAATCCGAAAGTCTCGGATAGCGATGTCGCCGCCACCATTCAGTCTCTGCTGAAATCGCCGCTGAACGCGGAAGCCAAGAACTTCCTCGACATGCTGGTTGCCAACGGCCGTATCGAATTGCTGCCGGAAATCGGCGCCCAATTCCAGCTGTTGAAAAACAGCGCGGAAGGTGCGGCGGATGCCGAGATCTCGAGCGCATTCGAGTTGAGCGCCGCCCAGGTTACTGAGCTGGTCGCTACGCTGGAAAAGAAATTCAACCGCAAGCTCAATCCGAGCGTAACCGTGGATCCATCGCTGATCGGTGGCGTGCGCGTGGTGGTCGGAGACGAAGTGCTCGACACTTCGGTACGCGCCAAGCTGCAGCAGATGCGCACCGCGCTGGTTCAATAAGAACCGTGCAGTGACGCCGGCGGCAGCGGCAGACCCCATATACCCTCGCGCAAGCGGAGAGAACTACATTTAGGAGTTAGTATGCAACTCAACCCATCTGAAATCAGCGAGCTGATCAAGAGCCGGATCCAAGGCATTGACGGCGGCGCTGAAGTGCGCAATCAAGGCACGGTTATTTCCGTAGCCGACGGTATCTGCCGCATCCACGGCCTGTCCGACGTGATGCAAGGCGAGATGCTGGAATTCCCGGGCAACACCTTCGGCCTGGCGATGAACCTGGAGCGCGACTCGGTCGGCGCCGTTATTCTGGGTGCTTACGAGCACATCTCGGAAGGCGACACCGTCAAGTGCACCGGCCGTATTCTGGAAGTGCCGGTCGGCCCCGAACTGCGCGGCCGCGTGGTCAACGCGCTGGGCCAGCCGATCGACGGCAAAGGTCCGATCGACGCCAAGCTGACCTCCCCTATCGAAAAGATCGCACCGGGCGTTATCGCCCGCGAGTCCGTGTCGCAGCCCATGCAGACCGGCCTGAAGTCGATCGACGCGATGGTGCCGATCGGCCGTGGCCAGCGTGAGCTGATCATTGGCGACCGCCAGACCGGTAAATCGGCCGTCGCCGTCGACGCGATCATCAACCAAAAAGGCCAGGGCATGACGTGTATCTACGTCGCCATCGGCCAAAAAGCCTCGACCATCAAAAACATCGTGCGTTCCCTGGAACAGCACGGCGCGATGGAGTACACCATCGTCGTGGCCGCGACCGCTTCCGAGTCCGCCGCGATGCAGTACATCTCGGCCTACTCCGGCTGCACCATGGGCGAGTTCTTCCGCGACCGCGGCGAAGACGCCCTGATCGTGTACGATGACTTGTCGAAGCAAGCGGTTGCCTACCGTCAGATCTCCCTGCTGCTGCGCCGCCCACCGGGCCGCGAAGCGTATCCAGGCGACGTGTTCTACCTGCACAGCCGCCTGCTGGAACGCGCGGCCCGCGTCAACGCCGACTACGTCGAAGCCTTCACCGGCGGCGCAGTCAAAGGCAAGACCGGCTCGCTGACCGCCCTGCCGATCATCGAAACCCAGGCCGGCGACGTTTCCGCCTTCGTTCCAACCAACGTGATTTCGATCACCGACGGTCAGATCTTCCTGGAAACCTCGCTGTTCAACTCCGGCATCCGTCCCGCGATCAACGCCGGTATCTCGGTGTCGCGCGTTGGTGGCGCCGCCCAGACCAAGGTCATCAAAAACCTGTCCGGCGGTATCCGTACCGACTTGGCGCAGTACCGTGAGCTGGCCGCGTTCGCGCAGTTCGCCTCCGACCTGGACGAATCGACCCGCAAGCAGCTGGACCGCGGCGCGCGCGTGACCGAACTGCTGAAGCAGGCCCAGTACTCGCCGCTGTCGATCTCCCTGATGGGCGCCTCGCTGTTCGCGGTGAACAAGGGCTACCTGGACGACGTGCCGGTCAAGAAGGTGCTGCCGTTCGAAGCCGGCCTGCACTCGTACCTGAAGACCAAGCAAGCTGCCCTGCTGTCCAAGATCGAAGAAACCAAGCAACTGGACAAGGACGGCGAAGCCGCCCTGTCGGCCGCCATTGCTGATTTCAAGAAATCCGGCGCATTTTAAGCGGCTCGGCGGCTCCCACCCAGGTGGCGAGCCGCCATTAGCGCAGAAGGAGTAAGGACTCATGGCAGTAGGCAAAGAGATACGTGGCAAGATCAAAAGCGTAGAAAATACGAAAAAGATCACCAAGGCGATGGAAATGGTCGCCGCATCGAAAATGCGCAAGGCGCAGGATCGCATGCGCGCCGCCCGTCCCTACAGTGACAAGGTTCGTAACATCGCCGCCAACCTGGCGTCCGCCAATCCGGAATACACCCACCCGTTCCTGGCGCAAGCCCAGGGCGACGAGGCGAAGGCCGTTGGTTTCATCATCGTCACGACCGACAAGGGTCTGTGCGGTGGCCTGAACACCAACGTGCTGCGGATGGTGACGGCCAAGACGCGCGAGCTGGAAACGGCCGGCGTCAAGGTGGAAGCGGTAGCGATCGGTAACAAAGGTTTGGGGTTCTTGAATCGGGTTGGCGTTCCTGTCGTCGCGCAAGCGACGCAGATCGGCGACACGCCGCATCTGGACAAGCTGATTGGACCTGTCAAGGTCATGCTTGAGAAGTTCCAGGAAGGCAAACTCGACGCAGTGTACCTGTGCTATACCAAGTTCATCAACACGATGAAGCAGGAGCCGCAAGTGCAGCAGTTGCTGCCGCTGACGGCCGACAAAGTCCAGGCGGACAAAGGTAGCCTCAAGTGGGACTACATCTACGAGCCGGACGCTGCGACCGTGATTGACGAGCTGCTGGAGCGCTATGTTGAGGCGCTGGTATACCAGGCGGTGGCGGAAAACCTGGCGTCCGAGCAATCGGCGCGCATGGTGGCGATGAAAGCCGCCAGCGACAACGCGGGTAGCGTCATCGGTGAACTGAAGCTGATCTATAACAAGACGCGTCAGGCTGCGATTACCAAAGAACTCTCCGAAATCGTCGCCGGTGCGGCCGCGGTTTAAACGAATTTAACTATATTTGAAGGAACGAACATGGCTGACGGCAAAATCGTTCAGTGTATCGGCGCTGTGGTGGACGTAGAGTTTCCACGCAACGCGATGCCTAAGGTTTTCGACGCCCTGAAGATGGCGGGCTCGGAACTGACCCTGGAAGTACAACAACAGCTGGGTGACGGCGTGGTCCGCACCATCGCCCTGGGCTCGTCCGACGGTCTGCGTCGCGGCATGATGATCCAGAACACCGGCAAGCCGATCATGGTACCAGTGGGTAAAGCCACCCTGGGCCGCATCATGGACGTGCTGGGCAACCCGATCGACGAATGCGGTCCGGTCGCGCACGACCAGCTGGCATCGATCCACCGCGTGGCTCCAGCGTACGACGAACTGTCGCCGTCGCAAGACCTGCTGGAAACCGGCATCAAGGTTATCGACCTGGTGTGCCCGTTCGCCAAGGGCGGTAAAGTCGGCCTGTTCGGCGGCGCCGGCGTGGGCAAGACCGTGAACATGATGGAACTGATCAACAACATCGCCAAAGCGCACTCGGGTCTGTCCGTGTTCGCCGGCGTGGGCGAGCGTACCCGCGAAGGTAACGACTTCTACCACGAGATGGCCGATGCCAAGGTGGTCGATCTGGAAAACCCGGAAAACTCCAAAGTGGCGATGGTCTACGGCCAGATGAATGAACCACCAGGCAACCGTCTGCGCGTCGCGCTGACCGGTCTGACCATGGCGGAAGCGTTCCGCGACGAAGGCAAGGACGTTCTGTTCTTCGTCGACAACATCTACCGCTTCACGCTGGCCGGTACCGAAGTGTCCGCACTGCTGGGCCGTATGCCTTCCGCCGTGGGCTACCAGCCTACCCTGGCCGAAGAGATGGGCCGTCTGCAAGAGCGCATCACCTCGACCAAGACCGGTTCGATCACCTCGATCCAGGCCGTGTACGTTCCAGCGGATGACTTGACCGACCCGTCGCCAGCGACCACCTTCGGTCACTTGGACTCCACCGTCGTTCTGTCGCGTGACATCGCCTCGCTGGGTATCTACCCCGCCGTCGATCCACTGGACTCGACCTCGCGCCAGCTGGACCCGCTGGTCGTTGGCCAGGAACACTACGACACCGCGCGCGCCGTTCAGGGCACCCTGCAGCGCTACAAGGAACTGCGCGACATCATCGCGATTCTGGGTATGGACGAGCTGGCGCCGGAAGACAAACTGCTGGTGGCGCGCGCACGTAAGATGCAGCGTTTCCTGTCGCAGCCATTCCACGTCGCCGAGGTGTTCACCGGTTCCCCAGGTAAATACGTTTCGCTGAAAGACACGATCAAGGGCTTCAAGATGATCGCATCGGGCGAACTGGATCACCTGCCGGAACAAGCGTTCTACATGGTCGGCACGATCGAAGAAGCAATCGAAAAAGCCAAAAAACTCAACTAATCGCTGAGTTTGGCGCGGTTCCGCCGGAAGGTGGGGCCGCTCACCCCCGATAGGACACACATGGCAAATACCATACACGTAGACGTGGTCTCCGCCGAAGAGCTGATCTTCTCCGGCGAAGCCACTTTCGTCGCGTTGCCTGGTGAGCAGGGCGAGCTGGGCATCTACCCCAAGCACACCCCGCTGATCACCCGTATTCGTCCGGGCGCGGTGCGCATCCAGGTGGCAGGCAAGGCCGAGGAAGAGTTCGTCTTCGTCGCCGGCGGCCTGCTGGAAGTGCAGCCGAACGCCGTGACGGTACTGGCGGACACCGCGATCCGTGGCAAGGACCTGGATGAAGCCAAAGCCCAATCCGCCAAGAAACTGGCGGAAGAGGCGCTGGCCAACAACACCGGCAGCATCGACTACGCGAAAGCGCAAGCCGAACTGGCGGCGGCGATCGGCCAGCTGGCCGCCATCGCCAAACTGCGCGCCAAGCACTAAGCTGCGTCGCGGTGAACAAAAAAGGCAGCTTCGGCTGCCTTTTTTGTTTTACATTATGCCAACCCCCATCAGATCACCATCAACATGGCAAACACTATCCAGGTAGACGTGGTTTCCGCCGAAGGCCAGCTGTTTTCGGGCCAGGCCACTTTTGTCGTGCTGCCGGGCGTGGAGGGCGAACTGGGCATTTATCCCCGGCACACGCCGCTGATCACCCGCATCAGTCCCGGCGCGGTGCGCATCCAGGTGGTGGGTAAGGAGGAAGAAGAGTTCATCTTCGTCGCGGGCGGCATCCTGGAGGTGCAGCCCAATGCCGTCACGGTGTTGGCGGACTCCGCCATCCGCGGCAAGGATCTGGATGAAACCAAGGCGGAGGCCGCCAGAAAGCTGGCCGAAGAGGCGCTGGCCCACACCACCGGCAAAATCGATTACGCCAAAGCCCAGGCCGAACTGGCCACCGCGGTCGCCCAACTGGCGGCGATCGCCAAACTGCGGCATAAGCGCTAAATCAGTTATACCCGTCAGGTGCACATGCCGTAGGTTTTGCGGTCCTCGAAATAGCGGTAGGTGAATGTCCGCACGGGATAACGCTCGCGTTTGATCACCATGGTCGGCGGGGTGAAATCGAAACGCTGCGGCAGTTTCCCCTTGAATTGCAGGCGATAGCGGAATTGCGTGGCGTCGGAAGTGGCGACGGCCGCCATCATGACCGGCACCTTTTCAAGCACTTCCACGATCTCCGCGCGCTGATTCGTGCCGCGCTGGTAAATACTCGCCACTTCCGCTGTCATGATGGCCGGGCCTTTGGGCTCCCCTATCTTGAACGAGCGGCTGGTGAATTGAATCTGGGTGCCGCGGGGCAGCATATAAACCAGCCCGATTTCAACGCCGCCGTCCGGCAATGGCGTGGGCGCCGTCGCGCCAACCGTGATTCCCTCGGGAAGCACGAATGTCGATTCATCCGCCCAATTCCTGCAATCCGGCGTCGTCGCCTGATACAGATTGACGGGCGTGTATTTGTCGCCGCAAGCGGAAACCAATAAAAGCAAGGCTAGCGGTGCGATACGGCGCATGGGATTGACTCTCGACCTGAAATACAAATTATACCTCGTTATCGTTTCTCTTCCATCAGCGCCAGCAAATGGCCATCCGGATCGCGGAAGAATGCCATCCATAATTCATGGTCGGGCATTTTCGCTATTAAATGCGGCTCGCCATCGAAAGCGACACCTTTCTTTTTCAACTCCGTCACCACGGTTTCAATGGCCTCGGCATAAAAATAATGGCATATGCCCGCCGCCGGCTGAACGGTTTTGGACGAGCCTTCCAGCATCAGGCGCACGCCGGCGCAATCGAGGAAAACCAGGTCGCCGAAACGGAACAGTTTCTTCAAACCCAGGGTCTCGGCATAAAAAGCCTCCGACCTATCGGCATTGGAAACGGGCAGGGCGATCTGGCCTATGCGGGATAACGCCATGTTTTCCTCCGATTGTTATTGGCAGACACCAAGCGTAGTCGCTTTCGCCTCCCCGCTCAAGTGCCTCATGGGCGGTATGTACCAGAAACCGGCATGATCGCGCCAGATATTGGCATAAAACGCCCGACGGCGGCGCCGTGCAGCCCGGCGGCGCTTATGCCGCCAGCGCCGTCGGGCCTATACCTTAGCCGCGCTTGTCGCGGTTGCGGGCCGAGGCCGCCTTATGGATCACTTTCCACCGGGAGCGTTCGGCTATCCGCTCCAATGGGGTTTGCTGGCTGCGCTGTATATCGCGCATCAGCTTGCGGTAATTGAACAGGCGATCCGGATCGATATTGTCCCGTACCGCGCAGCCGGGTTCCAGTTCGTGTTTGCAATCGCGGAATTGGCATTGCGCCGCCAATGAATCGATATCGTCGAAGGCCGCCGCGATACTGTCCTCCCCGCCATCCGGTCTTAAAGTACGCAGGCCGGGCGCATCGATAATGCACGCGCCCGTCGCGCAAATATGCATGGAACGGAATGTCGTGGTATGCCTTCCCCTGCTATCGCCTTCACGTATTACCCCTGTTTCCTGATGCGCGGCGCTCAAGGTATTGGTCAGTGTCGATTTTCCCGCGCCGGACGAGCCGAGCAGGCATAAAGTCTGTCCATATCCCAACCAAGGATCCAAGGCCGAAACCGAAGCGGCATCCAGGGCGTTTACCGCGACGATGGGATAGCGCGCCGGTATGCGGCGCCTTAATTCATCCACACGCTGATGAATATCATGGCCGATATCGCATTTCGTCAGAACGATCAATGCCGAAACCTCGGAGGCCTCGGTCAATGCGATATAGCGTTCCAGCCTGCGCACATTGAAATCATGATCCAGGCCCATGACCAACAGGGCAGTGTCGATATTGCTGGCGATGGCTTGGCGGCGTCCGTCATAAGATCTGCGGCTGATATGGTTGACTGGGGATAAACGCTGGCTTATCCACAGTTCTCCGTGGGCCATATTGTCAACCACCACCCAGTCGCCGACGGCGAGCACATATTCCCCGTGCAATTTGGCGAGCGCGCGGGCTTTTAACTCGCGGACCCCGTCGTGGACTGTCAGCCATTCACGCTGGACTTCCGTGATGCGCATGAGCCGCGCGTCATCGGCGACTGGCTCGAGCAGGCCCAATTGGCCGGCGATTAACTGCTTGAATCCGATATGGCGTAATTGTTCAAAATTGAAAGCTATCATGATGAGCTGTATTTCCCGTGTTCCGGTACGCTCGCGGCGCGCGCGAGCACAGCCATCCACTGAATAAGGGATGGCACGAATTGAAAACGGAAGGTCGGCGCGCGATCAGGCGCGGCGCGGAACTAGCTCAACAAGCTGGAGCGGCGCGGAAGATCAGGCAGCCGACAGGATGGCAATATCCAAGATACGCATGGTTTAGTCTCCTGTGGTGGTTGATGGAGTGGCAAGTGTCGCACCGATGGCGCCGACGGTCAATCTGTAACCCTGCCAGCCGGGGTAGGCCTGCGTCTCCAGCTATGTGATTTGGGTATATGTTTTGATTGATTCTTCATATTTCCATGTTGACAACGCCACTTAGACTCCGTGCTTATAACCAAAATATCCATACGGAGAAAAAATGAACCGGACTATCACCTTCGCGCCCTTGCTGGCCGCGATGCTGGCCAGCGGCATGGCCTCAGGCCAGACCCTGTTGAAGATCGACGCCAGCGCGCCAGTCAAGGCGCCTTTGGAAAACCAGTTGCGGATGGGCGCCGCCGTCTCGCCCTCCGGCGAACGCCTCGGCGTCAACAGCCAGTACCTGACCCGCAACGGTAAGCCGTGGATGCCCGTGATGGGCGAATTCCATTACAGCCGCACCCCGCCCGACGAATGGGAAACCGAATTGCGCAAGATGAAGGCGGCCGGCATCGACATCCTGGCCACCTATGTGATGTGGAACCACCACGAGGAGCGCGAGGGCAAGTTCGATTGGAGCGGCCAGCGCGACCTGCGCCGCTTCGTGCAACTGGCGGCGAAGGCCGGGCTGGAGGTGGTTGTGCGCATGGGCCCGTGGGTGCACGCGGAGGTGCGCTACGGCGGCATCCCGGACTGGGTGGTGAACGCCATGCCGACCCGCAAGGACGACCCGCAATACCTGCGCCACGTCGAGCGCCTGTATACGGAAACCGGCCGCCAGCTCAAGGGCCTGCTGTGGAAGGATGGCGGCCCCGTCATCGGCGCGCAGATCGAAAACGAATACAACCTGGACGGCCCGGGCGAGGGCGCCGGCCACATCTCCACCCTGAAGGGCCTGGCGAGGAAGGCCGGCGTGGACGTGCCGATGTACACCGTCACCGGCTGGGACCAGACCGTCTACCCGTCCGGCGAGGTCACCCCCGTGTTCGGCGGCTACCCGGACGAGCCGTGGGCGCGCGGCACCACGGAGCTGCCGCCGAAGGAAACCTACGCCTTCCGCTTCGACAGCCGCGTCAGCGGCGACCTGGGTGCGCAGACCGTCGGCAAGGGCAAGGGCACGGCCGACAGCGACATCGAGAAGACGCCGTTCCTGGGCGCCGAGTACGGCGCCGGCCTGCCGTTCATGTACCGCCGCCGCCCGGTGGTGTCGCCGGACGACATCGCCTCCATGCTGCCGGTGCAGCTGGGTTCCGGCGTCAACCTGGTCGGCTATTACATGTTCCACGGCGGCCGCAACCCCATGGACCTGACCTCGCTGGAGGAAAGCACGCTGAGCGGCGGCTACAACGACACGCCGATGATCAGCTACGACTTCCAGGCCCCGCTCGGGCCGGACGGCCAGCAGCGTCCGGTGCTGGCCAAGCTGCGCCCCTACCACCTGTTCATGCGCGACTTCGGCGACCGCCTGGCGCCGATGACGGTGCGCAAGCCGGACGTGGTGCCCACCGGTCCGGAAGACCTGGCCACGCCGCGCTACTCGGTGCGCGCCAAGGGCGACAGCGCCTTCCTGTTCTTCAGCAACCACGTGCGCCAGTATCCGATGCCGGCCCAGCGCCAGCTGCGCTTCTCGGTCAAGCTGCCGGGCGGCGACAAGGTCTTCCCGCGCCAGCCGGTGGACGTGGCCGACGGCGGCTACTTCGTCTGGCCGGTGAACTTCGACCTGGACGGCACCCGCCTGTCCTACGCCACGGCGCAGCCGGTGGCGCGCCTGGACACCAGGGAGGGCATCGTCTACGTGTTCGCCGCCAGCGACGGCATCCCGGTCGAACTGGGCTTTGAGTCCGGCGCGGAGGCCTACCTGCTGGCGCCGGGCGCGCGCGTGTCCAAGGCCGACGCGGCCGGCGGCGACGTGGTGGTGGACGGCATCCAGCCGGGCACCGGCGCGGCCGTCACGCTGCGCCGCGCCGCCGGCCGTCCGGTCACCGTGATGGTGCTCACGGCCGAGCAGGCCCGGCAGCTGACGGTCGGCCAGCTGGCCGGCCAGCGCCGCTTGGTGCTGAGCGCGCAGCAGACCTGGTTCGCCGACGGCGGCCTGCGCCTGCGCTCGAACGGCGACCCGGCCTTCCGCTTCGCGGTCTATCCGCCGCTGGCCAAGGCGCCGAAATCGGCCGGCGCGCTGCGCGCCGGCAGCGACGGCCTGTTCCAGGCCTTCGACACCGCGCTGCCCGAGCGCCGCCTGCGGGCCACCATCACGCCGGTGCGTGCCGCCCAGCCGGTGGCGCCCGTCATGACTGGCGGGCTGGCGAAGGCGGCCATCCAGCCGGTGCCGGAAAGCTTCCGCAACGCGGCCGCCTGGCGCATCGACATCCCGCGCGAAGCGGGCGGCAAGCAGGACGCGCTGATCGACCTCGACTTCGTCGGCGACATCGGCCGCCTGTTCAACGGCACCCGCATGCTGGACGACTGGTACTACAGCGGCTACGGCTGGCAGTACCCGCTCAAGCACGCCGGCGCCGGCGCGCTGACGCTGTCCGTGCTGCCGCTGCGCGCCGACGCGCCGGTCTACATCCCGAAAGAGGGCCGTCCGGACTTCGGCGGCAAGCCGCAAGTGGCCGAACTGCGCGGCGTGAGGGTGACACCGGTCTACCACCTCAGCGTGCGGCCATGACGCGGCCCGGCCCTGTGGCGCCTCCGCCACAGGGCGGCTTTTAGCCCGACCCGACAGCCATATCCGCCCGCCCGGCGCCCACCGCGCCGGGCGGGCTTGGCCGTGCGCGCGCCATAGCACGGTCATGCTATTCGCGGGGTTGTCAAGCTGATCAGCTATACAAATTGCTCATAGGTATGAGCGAATTCGATATTGGTTTGCAAAGAGTCCGGTCCCGTAGGATGAATTCGGCGGCAAATTTAGTATTTACACAACGACCGCACAACAACACAAAAGAGGGAGACTACCCATGAAAAAGAAACAACTCAGCTGGCTGATCGCCGGCATCTTCACCGTGCCCGCCGCCGGCGTCGCGCAGGCCCAGACCTCCGCCGTCAAGGCGGAGGAAGTCCAGCAAGTGACCGTGTCCGGCATCCGCGCCTCGGTGCGCAACGCGCTGGCCGTCAAGGAAGCGTCCAACAGCATGGTCGAAGTGATCGCCTCGGAAGACATCGGCAAGCTGCCGGACACCACCATCGCCGAATCGCTTGCGCGCCTGCCCGGCTTGTCGTCCGGCCTGGACCGCGGCAACGCCAGCCAGGTGGTGGCGCGCGGCCTCGGCCCGCGCTTCATCGGCGCCACGCTGAACGGCCGCGAGCTGGCATCCGCCGAACCCAACCGCGCGGTGCGTTTCGAGCAATTCCCGTCCGAGTCGGTCAGCGGCGCCATGGTCTACAAGACGCAGTCGGCGGAACTGGTGGAGGGCGGCATCGCCACCACCATCGATCTGCAAACCGTGTCGCCGCTGAAGTACAGCGGCCGCCAGGCTTCGGTGAAGGCCGACGCGCTGTACTACGCGATGTCCAAGGATGTGCCTGGCGCCAAGAAGACCGCGCCCCGCCTTGGCGGCATCTACATCGACCAGTTCGACGACCGCAAGCTGGGTGTGGCGCTGGCCTTCAGCTACCAGGACCAGCCGTCGGTGGAAAAGAACGTCAAGCACTTCGGCTTCAACGAGGACCATTCCGGCGACCTGAACGGCGACGGCAAGGTGGACAAGACCCCATGGGGCTGGCAGGACGGCATCAAGCGCGGCACCAACGAGCGCTCCAGCGTGCTGGGCAAGGTGGAGTGGAAGCCGAACGCGGACGCCCTCGTCACCGGCGACGCCTACTTCGCCCGCGCCAAGATCAAGGAACCGGGCCTGCAGCACTGGAGCGGCGACATCGGCAACTGGGACGGCTGGCAGAAGGGCAATTACACCAGCCATGACATCCGCGACGGCTACGTGGTGGGCGGCACCGTCAAGGACGTGGGCCTGACCACCAACGACACCTTGTGGACGCAGGACATGGACACCTTCGCCACCGGCGTGAACGGCAAGTTCAACGCGGGCGACTGGAAGCTGGAAGCCGACCTGTCCAGCTCGCGTTCCGGCCGCGACAGCGCCTGGCGCGACCTGCGCCAGTTCGCCAAGAGCGGCGCCACCGTCAGCTGGTCCTTCACCGGCAACGAGCACCAGCAATACAGTTATGGCCAGGACACCGGCAACCCCGCCAACTTCGGTCCCGCCACCTTGTACGTGGACACCGACGGCCACCTGCGCGACCGCCTGGACGCGATCCATCTGTCCGCCGCGCATCCGCTGGAACTGGGTCCGATCAACCGCGTGAAGTTCGGCGCGCGTGTCAGCGACCGCGAGAAGAAGTACCACCAGACCACCTGGAGCCTGAGCCCGACCGGCGCCATCGCGGACTCGGACTATGAGCGCGTCACCATCGCCGGCATGGCCGCGCCATTCATCGCGCTCAAGGACTTCATGGGCACCACCACCAAGGTCTTCGGCGCCAACCCCTGCAACGCCGACGGCCGCGCACCGACGCAGAACGACCTGCTATCGGGCTGGCGCGTGAAGGAACGCAGCTCCTCGCTGTATGCGCAGGGCGACATGGAAGGCGAAGTGGGCGGCCGCGGCTACCGCGGCAACGTCGGCCTGCGCGTGGTGCACACCAGCCAGACCGGCGAAGGCATGCAGTCGCTGAACGGCGCCGCGCCCACGGCGGTCAGCGGCGGCGCCAGCTACACCGAGTTCCTGCCCAGCCTGAACCTGATCTTCAACATGGACGAGCAGCAGGAACGCCAAGTGCGCTTCAGCGTGGCCCGCGCCATGTCGCGCGCGCCACTGGACGAGATGCGCGGCTCGCGCAACCTGAACGTGGACCCGAACCCGGTGCAGCCGCTGACCGGCAGCGCGGGCAATCCGGAACTGAAGCCGATGATGGCCAACCAGGTCGACCTGGCCTACCAGTGGTACTTCGGCAAGGGTTCGCTGCTGTCCGCGGGCGCGTTCTACAAGAAGCTCAGCCGTTACATCGGCATCACCGGCGACACCACCACCATCAACGGCCGCGGCGCCGTGATCACGCGCTCGGTGAACGGCGAGGGCGGCAACGTGCGCGGCGTCGAACTGGTGTACCAGCAATCGTTCGACAACGGCTTCGGCGTCTTCGGCAACTATTCGTACACCAGCAGCGACATCAAGGAGAACTTCCCGACCGCGAGCCCGTTCCCGATCGAGGGCTTGATGAAGCACAACGGCGGCGTCACGCTGTGGTACGAGAACAGCGGCTATGAAGGCCGCCTGTCGGCCAACTACCACAGCGCCTTCGTGCGCAACCCGACCTGGGGCGCGGGCCAGCTGATCAACAACGAAGCGGAAACCTATGTGACGCTGAACTTGTCCAAGCAGTTGACCAAGAGCCTGCAAGTGCGCTTCGGCATCGACAACCTGACCAACCAGAAAGTCGTCTACACCACCGCCAAGAACCCGTTCCAGCAAGAGGTCACCGAGTTCGGCCGCCGCTTCAACCTGGGGCTGTCGTACAAGCTGTAAGAGGGAATGGCGTCAAAAAAAGGGGTCAGGTTCGGTATTTTTAAAAAAGGGGTCAGGTTCGGTATTTTTTAATACCGAACCTGACCCCTTTTTTTATTCCGCGTTCCGCTGGCCGCAATGCGGCGCGCGGCGGATGGTGTGCAGTTCGCACGACCGCGGCGCCAGCGCCTCGCGGATGATGTCCAGCGCCAGTTGCGGCCGGGCGGCGCCGCACATGAAGATGTCGGCCGCCGCATAGCCGTTTTCGGGCCAGGTGTGGATGGAGATGTGGGACTCGGCCAGCAGCACCACGCCGGTCACGCCCAGGCCCTCGCCGAAGCCGTGGAACTGGCTGTACAGCACGTGCGCGCCGGCCGCCTCGGCGGCCGCGCGCAGCAGGCGCTCGATGCCGGCGCAGCCGGTCAGCCGCTCGGGCGCGATGCCGGCCATGTCGGCCAGCAGGTGCGTGCCCGCCGGCTGGTGGACGCGCGGCGCGGGCGTGCCGGCCATCGCCGTCACTTGTGGCCCCCGCCGCCGGAGCCGCCGCCATAGCTGCCGCCCCCGCCGCCGGTGTGCGAACTCCAGCTGGAGCCGCCGCCGCCGCCGCCGCCGCCCGGGCCGGTCGCCATGCCGATCCAGCTGGTGCAGCTGCTCACCAGGGTCACGAACAGCGCGTAGAAGAAGTATTTGATCACGTGTCGTCCTTGTCGGTGAAGTCCAGGAATAGCGCCGGCAGGTAGACCGCCAGCGCGCCCAGCAGCGTGGGGACGAAGGCGCTCCTGAAGGCGAACAGCACCGGGATCGCGTTCAGCACCAGCATGATCATGATGAATTTCTTCGCCATGATGCCGTAGCGGCCCTTCACCCAGACCTCCTTGGGCGTGGCCGGCGACAGCTCGCCATGGAAGGCGGCGCCGAACCAGGCCTTCACCTGGTCCGTGGGGATGGGCGTGGAGCGCGACCACGTCAGTTCCTCGCCCGTCAGCTCGGCCGACAGGCGCACCTGGTTGTGCTTGAACTCGTACACGCGCGCGCTGTCGCCCACGGCGACGCGCCAGTTGAAGGCGCCCGCCGCGTGGACCACGGTGGCGCGGTAGTCGTACAGCTTTTCGTAGGCGACCTTGTCGAACGTCGCCGTGTCCGCGCCGGTCCAGTGCCAGTCCGGCCACTCCTCCATCACGTTGGCGCGGAACCAGCCCTCCTCGGTCTCCACCAGCCAGGAGAAACCCGAGCGCGCGCCGTGCAGCAGGTATTCGGTCCACCGCGCGCCCTCGTCGTCGCGGCGCACCATGAAGCCGATCACGCGGTATTCCTGCTTGTTCAAGCTCGCCACCGCGCCCAGTTCCAGCGAGGTGGGCACCGCCGCGGCCTTTTCGCCCGCCGCCAGCACCCGCGCCTCGGGACCCGCCGCGTCGATCCGCGTGCGGCAGGCGGGGCACAGCAGGTTGGCCGTCATGCCGGGCAGGTACTTGATCGGGCCGCCGCAGGCCGGGCAGTCCAGCGCGGACAGCTTGCCGCGGTAGCGGCCCGCGCTGCGCTGGATCTGGTCCTCGTCGCGCAGCAGCTGGAACTTCAGGCCGTCCAGCGTGACGGACAGGCCGTTGTAGACGGCGGGCGCCGGGCCGTCCGAGTAGTCGAGCGTGACGAAGCTCGCGCCGCGCCGGAAGTCGGCCACCTTGGCCTGCCAGCCTTCGCCCACCTTGAACGGCAGCTCGCCCTGGCCGCCGACGCATTGCGCGGTGCGCAGCTCGGACGTCATGAAGCGCTCGGCGCCGATCGATTCCATGCGGCCCGGTTCCAGCGCGTCGAACGAGGGCAGGGGGCCGCCGGCGTCGCGCGCCGTGGTGATGGTGTACAGGCCGGAGGAGTCGCCCAGCCACGCGGTCTGGCCGTCGTCGAACAGCAGATACCACTCGTTCCACACGCCGGCCGCGTAGCGCAGCTGGATGCGGCCCACCACGCTGAATTGCCGGCCGCCGAAGACGCCGGAGGCGCCGATCTGGATCGGCGAGTAGTCCTCCAGCACGGAGGACATCCTGCCCAGGTCCTGGACCGCGTCCACGTCCTTCAGCACGCTCGTGTTGCAGTACTCGCACACGGCCATGACGGAGGCGTGCGAGCGGAACTTGACCTCCGCGCCGCAGCTGGGACAGGAAACGGTTTGCATGTACGCGGGCTTAGCCTATCAGTTTCTTCAGCAGCTCGGACTTGGCGCTGTCGTAGTCGGCGGCGGAGATCAGGCCCTTGTCCAGCAGGCCTTTCAGCTTTTCCAGGCGCGCCTCGATGCCGTCGTCGGCGGGGGCGGCGGGGGCGCCGGCCGGTTGCGGCGCGCCCACCGGGGTCAGGGTGGAGCCCACCGCCTGGCCCATGGCCTGGCCCAGCATCACGCCCGCGCCCAGGCCGGCGCCGATGCCGGCGATGCCGCCCTCGTTCTGCGCCGCCAGCGGGATCGCGCTGGCCACCTGGAACTTGGTGTAGCCGCTCATCTTGTCGGCGCCCAGGCCGCCCTTCATGCCGGCCGAGATGCGCTCGTCGAGCGCCGCCTGCAGTTCCTCCGGCAGGCTGACGCTGGCCACGTTGAATTCGTCCAGGCCGATGCCGTAGCGGGCGAAGGCGTCCGCCAGGTCGCCGCGCACCTGCTGCGCCATCAGCGCCTGGTTGGCCGCCATGTCCAGGAAGGCCACGTTGGCGCCGCCCAGCGAGCTGGCCATGGTCGCCATCAGGATGCCGCGCAGCTGGTCCTCGACGTTGTCGCGCGTGTATTGCTCGCGCGTGCCGCTCAGCTCCGTGTGGAACTTGCGCGGGTCCGCCACGCGGTAGGAATACATGCCGAAGGCGCGCACGCGGATCATGTCGAAATCCTTGTCGCGGATGGTGATCGGCTGCTGCGTGCCCCATTTGCGGCCGGTCTGCACGCGGGTGCTGAAGAAATACACGTCCGACTTGAAGGGCGCGTCGAACAGCTTGTCCCAGTTTTTCAGGTTGGTCAGCAGGGGCAGGGTCTGGGTGCTCAGCTTGTGGGTGCCGGGGCCGAACACGTCGGCGATCTGGCCCTCGTTGACGAACACCGCCATCTGCGACTCGCGCACCACCAGCACGCCGCCGTTCTGGATCTCCATGTCCTCCATCGGGTAGCGCCAGGCCAGCACGCCCTCGGTGTCCTCCGTCCATTGCAGGACGTCGATAAACTGTTTCTTGATGAAGCTGCCGATGCTCATGGTCTTGTCCCCCGAGGTGTTTAGGATATGCAGGCGGCGTTGATCGCGCCTATCGCCAGCGAGATGGCGCCCAGCAGGCCGCCGAAGGCGGCGTTGCCCGATTCGATATGGTCGCGCGACATGCGCAGCATGCGCGTGGTGCAGAAGTAGGCCAGCACCTGCACCGCCATGGCGCCGAAGGCCCACAGGAAGAACTGCTGGTAGTCGGCCGTGTGCATCAGGCTGGAGGCCACCGTCATCGAGAAGCCCAGCAGCGCGCCGCCCAGCGACAGCGCTGCGGCGGCGTTGCCCTGGCGGATCAGCAGCACCTCGTTGTAGGGCGTGAGCCGGGTGTAGATCATGAAGAACATGATCAGCAGCAGGGCCGCCAGGAACAGGTGGATCAGATAATTTAGGATGGGCGGCACGGCGATCCTCGGTTAAAGTGGCTATCCTGATAATGCCGCATATTAGATCATAAGCACGCCCATGAACAAAAAGATTCTGATCCTGTCCGTTTTCGTTGTCGCCTCCTGCGGACTGGCTTATGAACTGATCGCCGGCGCGCTGTCCAGCTACCTGCTGGGCGACTCCATCCTGCAGTTCTCCACCATCATCGGCTGCTACCTGTTCGCCATGGGCGTGGGCGCCCACCTCTCCAAGTACGTCAGGGACGAGGACGTGCTGGCCCGCTTCATCGACATCGAACTGGCCGTCGGCCTGGTGGGCGGCGTGTCGGCCGCCGTGCTGTTCCTGACCTACTCGTGGATGACCACGCCCTTCCGCGCGCTGCTGTACGTGATGGTGTTCCTGATCGGCGCCTTCGTCGGCATGGAGGTGCCGCTGGTGATGCGCGCGCTGAACGAGCGCAAGACCGAGTTCAATGAACTGGTCAGCCGCGTGCTGACTTTCGACTACCTGGGCGCGCTGGCCGTGTCGCTGCTGTTCCCGCTGGTGCTGGCGCCCTATCTCGGCCTGGTGCGCACCGGTTTCCTGTTCGGCATGCTCAACGTGGGCGTCGCCTTCTGGACCATCCACGTGTTCCGCCATGAACTGGGCAACATGGTGGGCCGGGTGTTGCGCGCCTCGGCCGTCATGTGCGTGCTGCTGTTCGGTTTCGCCACGGCGGACCGCATGACGCACTGGGGCGAACAGGGCCTGTTCGGCGACGACATCGTGTACTCCACCACCACGCCCTACCAGCGCCTGGTGATCACGCGCTGGAAGGACGACCTGCGCCTCTACATCAACGGCAACCTGCAGTTCTCCTCGCGCGACGAGTACCGCTACCACGAGGCGCTGGTGCATCCGGTGATGGAGGCGCTGCCGTGGGCGCGCCGGGTGCTGGTGCTGGGCGGCGGCGACGGCCTGGCGCTGCGCGAGATCCTGCGCTACCCGAACGTCGAGCACGTGACGGTGGTGGACCTGGACCCCGCCATGACGGGCGCCTTCACCACCCGCGACGAACTGGTGAAGCTGAACGGCGGCGCCTTCCGCGACAAGCGCGCCCGCGTCGTCAACGCCGACGCCGCCATGTGGCTGAAGGACACCGACGAGATGTTCGACGCCGTCATCATCGACTTCCCCGACCCGTCCAGTTTCGCGCTGGGCAAGCTGTACTCGGTGCCCTTCTACGGCATGGTGAGGAAGCACCTGGCCGCCAACGGCCTGATGACGGTGCAATCGACCTCGCCCTTCTTCGCGCCGCACGCCTACTGGACCATCGACGCCACCCTACGCGACGTGGGCCTGCGCACCTGGCCCTACCACGCCTACGTGCCCTCGTTCGGCGAATGGGGCTTCATCCTGGCCTCGCCGCAGCTGGACTACAAGCCGCCCACGGCCTACCGGCTGCCGATGCGCTACCTGGACGCGGACACCACGCGCGAGATGTTCATCTTCCCGCCCGACATGCGGCGGCTGGACATGGCGCCCAACCGCCTCAACACCCAGTCGCTGGTGCATGAATTCGAGCAGGACTGGCGGCGGGTGATACGCTGATGCTGCGCCGCTCCTTCCTGGTGTGGGCCGCCGGCAGCGGCCTGGCCGCCGCCGGCAGCGTGGCCGGCTTCCAGCGCTGGCGGGAGATCACGCCCAGGGTCCACTACCCCGGCCGCGCCGAGGGCCATTACCTGCGCGACCGCAAGGCCCTGCCGCCGCCGTCGACGGTGATCGAGACCGACATCGCCATCCTCGGCTCGGGCATCGCCGGCCTGTCCGCCGCCTGGAAGCTGCGCAAACTGGGACACGGCGCGGGGCCGGGGCGCGTGTTGATGATAGACGGCCCCCAGCCCCACGGCAACGCGGCCGGCGGCCGCTTCGGCGACCTGGAATACCCCACCGGCGGCCACTACCTGCCGCTGCCGTCGCCGGAGTCCGCGCACGTGCGCGAGATCCTGGCCGACATCGGCGTCATCCAGAAGGACCCGTACGGCGACAAGCCGACCTACGACGAGCGCTTCCTGCTGCACGCGCCGGAGGAGCGCCTGCTGTACCAGGGCAAGTGGCAGGAAGGCTTCATCCCCACCGAGGGCGTGGCGCCGGAGGAGCTGGCGGAACACAAGCGCTTTTTCGCCGAGGTCGAGCGCCTGCGCCAGACGCGCGGCGCCGACGGCAGGCGGATTTTCGTGTTCCCCACCGTGTTGTCGTCGGAGGACCCCGAGTGGCGCAAGCTGGACGACATCACCCTCAAGCGGTGGCTGGAACAAAACGGCTACCGCTCGCCCACCCTGCACTGGTACCTGAACTACTGCTGCCGCGACGACTACGGCACCCGCTACGACCAGGTGTCCGCCTGGGCCGGGCTGCACTACTACTGCAGCCGCTGGGGCGAGGCCGCCAACGCGGCGCCCGGCGCCTGGCTGACCTGGCCCGGCGGCCTGCAGCCGGTGGCGTCGGCCATGGAAAAATCGGCCGGCGTCGAGCGCATGGCCGGCGCCGCCGTCAGCGTGCGCCACACGGCGGCCGGCGTGGAAACGCTGTGCTTCGCGCTGGAGGACGGGCCCAGCGGTCCCCGGCCGCGCACCTGGCTGGTGAAATCCCGCAAGGCCATCTGCGCGATGCCGCTGTACGTGGCGGCGCGCGTGGTGGAGGGCATGGAGCGCCACGGCTTCGACGCTGAGCGCCACACGCCGCTGTACGCGCCCTGGCTGGTGGCCAATTTCCTGCTCAAGCGCTTCCCCCTGGAGCCGCAGGGGCGGGGCGACGCGCCGCTGTGCTGGGACAACGTGGTGTACCAGGAGCCGGGCCTCGGTTACGTGGTGTCCACCCACCAGGACATCCGAGTGCGTCCGCCGGAGAAAACCGTGTTCAGCGCCTACGTGGCGCTGTCGGACCGCAATCCGTCGGCGGCGCGGCGCTGGCTCGCCAGCGCCACCCCGGCCGAGCTGCTGGCGCTGGCCGGCGCCGACCTGCACACGGCCTACGGCGCCGAGTTCGCCTCCTGCGTGGAACGGGTCGACATCACGCTGCGCGGCCACGCCATGGCGGCGCCGCTGCCCGGTTTCCGGAGCAACGCGGGGCTCAAGGCGCTGCGCGAGCTGGACGGCCCCATCCTGTTCGCGCACGCCGATTTGTCCGGCTTTTCCGTGTTCGAGGAGG
The DNA here is from genome assembly GCF_900116645.1 of Pseudoduganella namucuonensis. Lineage (GTDB taxonomy): Bacteria > Pseudomonadota > Gammaproteobacteria > Burkholderiales > Burkholderiaceae_D > Rugamonas > Rugamonas namucuonensis. The sequence continues at coordinate 170,024 of NZ_FPBO01000003.1, forward strand.
CCGCCTGGTGGGGATGCCGGGCGGCCGCGCTGGCGGCGGCCTGATCCGTTTACCTATTCCAATTCAATATAGGTTTTGGCAAAAGAAGCATATTCCTGAAGTAGCTGGTGGCTTTAGACTGGCTGGCATCACTTACACAGATGACCCGCCATGAAAATCACCAAGCTGACCACTTACCGCGTTCCACCCCGTTGGATGTTGCTGAAAATCGAGACCGACGAGGGCGTCGTCGGCTGGGGCGAGCCCGTCATCGAGGGCAAGGCCCGCACGGTGGAAGCCGCCGTCCACGAATACTCCCAGTACCTGATCGGCCAGGATCCCCGCAACATCAACGACCTGTGGCAAGTCATGTACCGCGGCGGTTTCTACCGCGGCGGCGCCATCCTGATGAGCGCCATGGCCGGCATCGACCAGGCGCTGTGGGACATCAAGGGCAAGGCCCTGGGCGTGCCCGTGTATGAGCTGCTGGGCGGCTGCGTGCGCGACAAGATGAAGACCTACAGCTGGGTGGGCGGCGACCGTCCGTCCGACGTGATCGAAGGCATCCGCACGCTGCGCGCGGCCGGCTTCGACACCTTCAAGATGAACGGCACCGAGGAACTGGGCTTCATCGACAGCGCCAAGGCCATCGACGCCGCCGTGGCCCGCATCGCCGAGATCCGCGGCGCCTTCGGCAACGACATCGAATTCGGCATCGACTTCCATGGCCGCGTGGCCGCGCCGATGGCCAAGGTGCTGATGAAGGAACTGGAGCCCTACCGTCCGCTGTTCATCGAGGAGCCGGTGCTGGCCGAGCAGGCCGAGTACTACCCGCGCCTGGCCGAGTCGACCTCGATCCCGATCGCCGCCGGCGAGCGCATGTACTCGCGCTTCGAGTTCAAGAACGTGTTCCACGCCGGCGGCCTGTCCATCGTGCAGCCGGACCTGTCGCACGCCGGCGGCATCACCGAGTGCCTGAAGATCGCCGCCATGGCCGAGGCCTACGACATCGCGCTGGCGCCGCACTGCCCGCTGGGCCCCGTCGCGCTGGCGGCCTGCCTGCACGTGGACTTCGTGTCGTACAACGCCGTGCTGCAGGAGCAGAGCATGGGCATCCACTACAACAAGGGCGCCGAAGTGCTGGATTACGTCACCAACAAGGAGGACTTCCGCATCGAGAACGGCTACATCAAGCCGCTGCCGAAGCCGGGCCTGGGCGTGGTGATCGACGAGCAGCGCGTGATCGAGGCCAGCCGCAACGCGCCCGACTGGGCCAACCCGCTGTGGCGCCACGCCGACGGCAGCGTCGCGGAGTGGTAAGCATGGAAAACCGGGCGGATGGACAGGCCGATGAGCGGCGGGCGCTGGCCCTGGCCAGCCTGATCGGCGTCGACTGGGGCAGCACCGGCCTGCGCGCCTTCCTGGTGGGGACGGACGGGCTGGCGCTGGCCGAACGCGCCACCTCGCGCGGCGCCTCCACCCTGTCCGGCAAGGAGGCCTTCGCCGAAGTGCTGGAGCAGGTGGCCGGCGACTGGATGCGCGCCCGGCCCGACCTCAAGGTGCTGGCCTGCGGCATGGTCGGCAGCCTGCACGGCTGGCTGGACGTGCCGTACGCGGTCTGCCCGGCCAACGCCCCGGCGCTGGCGGCCGGCGTCGCCGTCACCCCGAACGGCGAGGCCCACATCGTGCCCGGCCTGCTGTACGACGACGGCGAACTGCCGCCGGACGTGATGCGCGGCGAGGAGACGCAAATCCTGGGCGCGCTGGCGCTGCGGCCCGAATTGCAGGGCGCGTCCTGCATCGTCCTGCCCGGCACCCATTCGAAATGGGCGCAGGTGCGCGACGGCGAGGTGCAGCGCTTCGCCACCCACATGACGGGCGAGCTGTACGCCGTGCTGCGCCAGCACTCGGTGCTGGGCCGCCTGATGGAGAGCGGCGGCGGGTTCGACGAGGCCGCCTTCAACGACGGCATCGACGCCGCGCGCGTGAACGGCCACCTGGGCGTGGGCCACCAGATGTTCGCGGCCCGCACCCTGGGCGTGACGGGCAGGCTGCCCGCCGCCGCGCTGGCGGACTACCTGTCCGGCCTGCTGATCGGCCATGAACTGCGCGCCGGCCTGGCCTGGCGCGGCGAGGCCGGGCTGGACCAGGCGCCGCTGGCGCTGGTGGGCAGCCGCGAACTGTGCCGCCGCTACGAACTGGCGCTGCGGCGCTACGGCGACGTGCCGTCGCTGGCGCTGGACAACACGGCCCCGGCCGGCCTGCTGACGCTGGCGCGCGCCGCCGGCCTCGCCCCCAACTGAATCCCGGAGCCATTATGAGCAACGAAGCACTGTTTGAGAACGCCTTCCAGGCGCTGCCCCTGGTCGCCATCCTGCGCGGCCTGCGTCCCGAGGAGGCGGTGGACATCGGCGCCGTCCTGTACGAGGCGGGCTTCCGCATGATCGAGGTGCCGATGAATTCGCCGCAGCCGCTGGAGTCCATCAAGCGGCTGGCCGCCAGCCTGCCGCCGGACGCGGTGCTGGGCGCCGGCACGGTGCTGAGCACCGAGGTGGTGCACGCCGTGCGCGACGCGGGCGGGCGCCTGATCGTGATGCCGCACGCGGACACCGAGGTGATCCGCGCCGCCAAGGCGGCCGGCATGTACTGCGTGCCCGGCGCGGCCACGCCGACCGAGGCCTTCGCCGCCGTGAAGGCGGGCGCGGACGCGGTCAAGCTGTTCCCGGCCGAGCTGGTGACGCCGCCGCTGGTGCGCGCCATGCGCGCCGTGCTGCCGCCGGAGCTGCGCCTGCTGCCGGTGGGCGGCATCACCCCGACCAACATGGGCGAATACCGCGCCGCCGGCGTGGCCGGCTTCGGCCTGGGTTCGGCGCTGTACAAGCCGGGCATGAGCGCCGCCGCCGTGGCCGACAACGCGCGCGCCTTCGTGCGCGGCTGGCGCGGCGAGTCGTAGGCATGGCGCCGCGCCAGCCGGACGCCGCGCGCGCGGGAGCGGCGCGATGATGGCCGGCGCGGAGCGGGACGGCCCCGTCCCGGCTGACGCCGCCCCGCGTTCCCTGCGTACGGCCGGCCATGTGGACGGCCTGCGCTGGCACGGCGGCCACTGGTGGTGGACCGATCCCGACGGCGCCGCGCTGCACCTGTGGGACGGCCTGCGACTGGACGAGCACAGCAAGCCGCTGCGCTGCCGCCTGCCGGACCGCGTGGCCGGCTTCGCCTTCTGCCGGTCCGGTCGCGTGCTGCTGGGCCTGGCCAAATGGCTGTGCTTCGTGGACCCGGCTCCGCCGCCGGCCGCGGGTCTGGGCCGGCGCGCGCCGCAGCCCGGCGTGGCGGTCGATCCCGCCGAACCGCGCACCAGCATCAGCGACGGCGCCACCGACCGCCACGGCAACTTCGTCTTCGGCACCCGCAACGTCACCGCCGAGGCGCGCCAGATCGGCAGCTATTACCAGTATTCGCAGGCCCAGGGACTGCGCCGGCTGGCCCTGCCCGCCGCCTCGGCCGCGTACAGCATCGCCTTCAGCGTGGACGGGCGCACCATGTACTTCAGCGACGCCGCCACCCGCCAGATCATGCAGTGCGACTACGACCCCGACACGGCGCGGGTGGACAATGTGCGCCTGTTCGCCGACGTGCCGGACGCGCAGCCGCGCGGCGCCGTGCTGGACGAGGAGGGCTGCCTGTGGAGCGCCCAGGGCGGCGCGGCCCGCGTGGTGCGCTACGCGCCGGACGGCGCCGTGCTGCGCAGCGTGGCGCTGCCGGTGGCGCATCCCACCCGGCCCGCCTTCGGCGGCCCGCTGCTGGACCGCTTGATGGTGGGCGCCATGCCGCAGCCGGGCGCCACGGGCGGCGTTCACCTGCTCGACGCGGCAGGCGTGCGCGGCCTGCGCGACGTTTTGTTCGATGATGGTCCCTCCGCCACCGCGGCGATCGCGAGTGCCAACCGAAGGAGACCAAAATGAAGCCCAAGCTTTCCCTTGTCCTGTCGTTGTCGTGCCTGGCCCTGGGCGCGCTCGCCCTGCCCGGCGCCGTGTCCGCCGCCGACCCCGTCAAGATCGGTTTCCTCGTCAAGCAGGCCGAGGAGCCGTGGTTCCAGGACGAATGGCGCTACGCCGAACAGGCGGCCAAGGAGAAGGGCTTCACGCTGGTCAAGATCGGCGTGCCCAACGGCGAGAAGATGATGTCGGCGATCGACAGCCTGGCCGCGCAGAAGGCGCAAGGCTTCATCATCTGCGCGCCGGACGTGAAACTGGGCGCCGCCGTCGAGCGCCTGGCCAGGCGCCACAAGCTGAAGGTGATGTCGGTCGACGACCGCCTGGTGGACGGCGCCGGCAAGCCCATCGCCAGCATTCCGCACATGGGCATCTCGGGCCACGAGATCGGCCGCCAGGTCGGCATCGGCCTGGCCGAGGAAATGAAGGCGCGCGGCTGGAACATGGCCGAGGTGGGCGCGCTGCGCGTGGCCTACGACCGGCTGCCGACGGCGCGCGAGCGCGCCCAGGGCGCGGTGGAGGCGCTCAAGGAGGCCGGCTTCCCGGCGGCCAACGTGGTGGACGCGCCGCAGACCAGGACCGACACCGGGAGCGCCTTCGACGCCGCCGGCGTCGCGCTGGCCAGGCAGGCCCGCTTCAAGCGCTGGGTGGCCTTCGGCCTGAACGACGAGGCGGTGCTGGGCGCGGTGCGCGCCGCCGAGGCCCGCGGCGTCAAGGCCGACGACATGATAGGCATCGGCATCGGCGGCAGCAAGACGGCGCTCAACGAGTTCGTCAAACCCGCGCCCACCGGCTTCCACGGCACGGTGCAGATCAGCCCCAAGCGCCACGGCTACGAGACCGCGCTGATGATGCACCAGTGGATCACCGCCAACCAGGCGCCGCCGGCGCTGACCCTGACCTCGGGGGCGCTGAGGACCCGCAAGAACCAGGCGGAGCCGCAGGCCCGGGCCGGGGATTGACAGGTCCACCCGCCCGCGGTTCGGGGCGGCCGGCGGGGCGGCCGGCGAGGCGCGTTTCATTAATGCAACAGACATCCCGATTGACGGTGGCGGGTCCCAGCCCTATCATGTTTAACAAACTCTAGCGTCAGCCCCGCATGCCCGATCCACGATCAGACCGTTTTGTCCGCTCCCACCTCAAGACGCGCCACCTTGTTCTACTTGTGGAACTGGGCCGGCACGGCTCCATCCTGCACGCGGCGCAGGCGGCCAACCTGACCCAGCCCGCCGCCTCCAAGCTGCTGGCCGAGCTGGAACACGCCCTCAACGTGCAACTGTTCGAGCGCCTGCCGCGCGGCGTGGTGCCGACCTGGTACGGCGAGGTGATGATACGCCGCGCCGGCGCCGCCTTGGCCGAGATGGATTCGGCCCACCAGGAGGTGATGGAGCTGCTGTCCGGCCTGAGTGGCCGGGTCTCGATCGGCACGGTGCTGACGCCGTCCGCCGGCCTGGTGACGGACGCCGTCAAGCTGATCAAATCGCGCAACGCGCGGCTGCAGGTGTCGATCAGCGTGGACACCAGCAAGCTGCTGACCGAGCGCCTGCGCGCGGGCGAACTGGACCTGGTGATCGGCCGCATCCTGGACAGCACGCTGGCCGCCGAGCTCCATTTCGAGCCGCTGACCGACGAGCCGCACAGCCTGATCGCCGGCGCCGGCCATCCGCTGGCGGGCCGGAACGACCTGACCCTGGCCGACCTGGCGAGCACGCCGTGGGTGTTGCCGCCGGCCGGCAGCATCCTGCGCGACCGGCTCACCACGCTGTTCCTGTCGCAGGGGCTGGAGCCGCCGGTGGAGACCATCGAGACCTTGGCGCTGCCGGTGGTGACCAGCCTGCTGACCGGCAGCCGCATGGTGGCCGCGCTGCCGGAGGAGCTGGTGCGGCCCTACCTGGACGCGGGCCTGCTGATCGTGCTGCCCTACGAGCTGGGCCTGCGCATGGACATGTACGGCATCATCACGCGCCGGCAGCACCGCCTGTCGCCGGGCGCCGAGGCCATGCACGCCACGCTGCGCGAAGTGGCGGCCCGGCGCTACCCGGCGGCGCGCTAGGAGCGCGCGCCGGAGCGCGGCCGTATCTGCTACGCTGGGCCATCGCCCACCACCGGTCCGCGCCATGAAAGCCACCGCACTGTTACGCGCCCCCTCCAAGCTCAAGCTGCGCGAATCGGACGCCGCCAGGCGGCCGCTGGACGACGGCGACAAGGCGGCGGTCAAGGACAGGACGGAGAAGCTGCTGGAGCGCGTGGCGGAACTGCAGCCCATGCTGCACGCGCAGCGCCGGCACAAGGTGCTGCTGGTGTTGCAAGGCATGGACGCGTCCGGCAAGGACGGCGCCATCCGCACGCTGTTCGGCCAGATCAACCCGGTCGGCATCCGCGCCGAATGGTTCCAGGCGCCCACCGCCGTCGAGGCCGCGCACGACTACCTGTGGCGGGTGCACCGGAAGGTGCCCGGGCTGGGCGAGCTCACCGTGTTCAACCGCAGCCATTACGAGGACGTGCTGGTCGCGCGCGTGCTGGGCACGGTGGACGCCAGGGAGGCCGGGCGGCGCCTGGCGCAGATCCGCGACTTCGAGCGCATGCTGGCGGAAACCGGCACCACCATCCTGAAAGTGTTCCTGCACATTTCCAAGGACGAGCAGCGCGAGCGGCTGCAGGCCCGCATCGACGACCCGGAAAAGCAATGGAAGTTCGACCCTTCGGACATCGCGCAACGCGCGAAGTGGAACACCTTCCAGCGCCTGTACGAGGAGGTGATCGCCGCCACCGACGCCGACCACGCGCCCTGGTACGTGGTGCCGGCCGATTCGAAGCCGCACCGCGACCTCGCCATCGCCGCCCTGCTGCTGGAGACGCTGAAGGGGCTGAAGCCGCGTTGGCCCAAGCCCCATCCCATGGTCAAGGACCTGAAGATCAGGTAGGGCGGATTCCTGGTCCGCCTTGCGCGCGTCTCACCGCGGCGCGGCCAGCAGCGGCAGCAGCCGCTCGCTGAGCCGGGCGAAGCGTTCGCCGTCCTGCCGCCGCAGCGTGTCCAGGTAGGCCGCGATGCGCTCGCCCGCCTGGCCCTGCTTTTCGATCTTCAGCAGTTCGATGTCCGCGCTGGCCAGGCGCAGCTTGCCCAGCGCGCTGTCGTCGTCCGCGGGGGTGTTCCTCGTCAACTCCAGCAGCACTTCCGTGATCCAGCCCAGCTGGCTGCCGTAGGAGGCGCGCTTGAACGCCGCGTATTCGATGCCGCCGTCGCCGGACGAGCGCGGGATGGCGTTGAAAAAGCGCTCCAGCGCGATTTCCTGGGTGACGCTGCCGCTCCAGGGCAGGAAGAATTGCGGCGACCACAGCCAAAGGAAGGGAAACATGGCTCAGCTCCCCGACGCCGGCGCCGCGGCGGGCCGGGCGCCGCCGGTCAGCCGGTCGACCATGGCCTTGACGGCGGCCATCTGGCGGCCGTTCTTGCGCGCGTGCCTCGGATCGCCGAAGTTCTGCCAGTCGCCGCAGGCGGACGCCCCGGCCTGGCGCGGCGCCGCCTGCGGGTACAGCACCATGATGCGGTTGGTGTCGGCCCAGGCGTTGTAGCCGGCGTTGCGGATGAACTTGTCGCCGATGGCGCGCGCGTTCTGGCCGCAGCCGTGGAAGGCCACGTGCAGCCGGCAGCCCTCGCCCCGGCTGGCCTCGCAATCGGGCGGCAGGTACAGGTAGCCGGTGGCGGCCATGCCGTGGCGGGCGGGCTGGCGCAGGAAGCGGGCCTGGTCGAAGGCGATGAAGCGGCCGGCCGGGGGCGCCGCGCTCTTCATGTCCAGCCCGCCGTAGATCCAGTCCAGCAGTTCGCCGGCGGCGTCGAAGGCGCAGTTGTTGAGGTAGGGCGGGGCCAGCACGGCGCAGGGCGGGCCGTAGCCGTCGGTCGGCATCGCGTGCTGGGCGGCGATGTCGTTGCGGTAGACGATGGCCTCGGTGTAGCGCGCGTAATAGTGCCGCAGGTCGTTGACCACGGGCTCGGGCACCAGCGTGTCGGCCGAGCCCGAGAACAGCCAGATGCGGTGCGCCGCCAGGTTGGCGGTCGGGTCGATGGCGCCCTGTTCGGCGTAGCGCTCGGTGGCGGCGGCCAGTTCCTGCACATTGGTGCCGCCGGGCTGCACGCGGCAGGGCGCCGGGCCGGCGCAGCCGCACACGGTGGCCGCCCGCTCGGCCCGGCCGCGCGCGCAATCGTAGGGGGCGCCCGCGATGACGCCGGCGCCCTTGACGGTGGCGGAATAGGCGATGTCGAACTGCACCGCCATGTCGCCGCCGGAGGCCAGCCCGGACACCGACACGTCGGCCGCGCGCATGGCCGGCAGGCTGGCTGGCGTGGTTTGCGCGCTCGCCGGCAGCAGCACCGACGCCAGGGCGATCAGGCCGCACAACGTCAGCACGTGGTACAGGCGCGCATGGTAGTGGCGGCGGATCCGATATAAACGGCCAGGTTGCGGCATCGCGGGCTCCAGAATGACATGGTGGGAAAACCATTGTGCTCTGGCAAGAATGGCGGAGTTTAATCTGGATCAAATGTGTGGCGGAGCGCCGGCTTGGCATAGAATGGGTTTTTTCACCATATTGCGCCCACGCCATGTCCATGAAACTCGCCACGCTCGCCCTCGTGTCCACCCTCGCCATGCTGGGCGGCGCGCCCGCCGCCCACGCGCAGGCCGCCGCGCCCGCCGCCGCCGCCCCGGCGGCCTGCCCGGCCATTCTGAAACAGTCCTTCACCCGCCTGCAGGACGAGGCGCCGCAGGACCTGTGCCAGTACGCCGGCAAGGTGATCCTGGTGGTGAACACGGCCAGCTACTGCGGCTACACCAAGCAGTACGAGGGCCTGGAGGCGCTGTACGCGAAATACGGCGCCAAGGGCCTGGTGGTGCTGGGTTTCCCGTCGAACGACTTCGGCAAGCAGGAGCCGGGCTCGGCCAAGGAAATCGCCGACCTGTGCTACAACACCTACGGCGTGAAGTTCCCCATGTTCTCCAAGACCGTGGTGTCGGGCGCCGCGCCCAACCCCTTCTACGCCAGCCTGATCAAGGCCACCGGCAAGACGCCGGCCTGGAACTTCCACAAATACCTGATCGACCGCAACGGCAAGGTGCTGGAAAGCTTCCCCAGCAAGGTGACGCCGGAGGACAGGCAGCTGGTCGGCGCGGTGGAAAAAGCGCTGGCGGGCTAGGGGGGCGGCCGCGATGCCCCGCAAAATCCCGCGCGCGGCGGAACTGGCCGGCGTCGCGCGCCTCGCCACCGGCGCCGTGCAGGGCGTGACGGACCTGGCCGAGGCGGTCCACCTGAACATCCTCGGCGGCATGCCGGCGGCGGTGGGCGAGCCGCTGGCGCGCGCCACGTCGCTGGTGTACGGCGGCGTGCGCGGCGTGGCGGGCCTCGCGGGTGGCGGCCTGGACCGCATGCTGGCGCTGCTGCAGCCCTTCCTGGGCGAGCACGGCGGCGGCGAGCGGCGCGAGGCGCTGGTGGCGGCGTTGAACGGCGTGGTGGGCGATCACCTGGCGCGCAGCGGCAATCCGCTGGCGGTGGACATGCGGCTGCGACAGGACGGCGCGCCGCTGGCCATGGGCGGCAAGCCGGTCTCCGGCCGCGTGGCGGTGCTGGTGCACGGCCTGTGCATGAACGACCTGCAATGGCGGCGCAACCATCACGACCATGGCGAACTGCTGGCGCGCGAGCGCGGCTACACGCCGGTCTATCTGCATTACAACAGCGGCCGCCACATCTCCGAAAACGGCCGCGAATTCTCGCGGCAGCTCGAGGGGCTCGTGGCGTCGTGGCCGGTGCCGGTGGAGGAACTGGTGATCGTCGGCCACAGCATGGGCGGCCTGGTGGCGCGCAGCGCCTGCCACGACGGCGCCTTGCTGGGACGCGCGTGGCTGGGACGCTTGAAGCAGCTGGTGTTCCTGGGTTCGCCGCACCATGGCGCGCCGCTGGAGCGCGGCGGCAACTGGGTCCACGTGCTGACGGACATGACGCCCTACAGCGCGCCGTTCACGCGCCTGGCCAAACTGCGCAGCGCCGGCATCACGGACTTGCGCCACGGCAGCCTGGTGGACGGCGACTGGCAAGGGCGCGACCGCTTCGCGCATGGCGCCGCGCCGCCCGAGGTGGTGCCGCTGCCGGCGGGCGTGCGGTGCCGCGCGGTGGCCGCGTCCATCGCCAGCAGCCCGGGCGCGCTGGCCGGCAAGCTCGCCGGCGACGGCCTGGTGCCGCTGGACAGCGCGCTGGGCCGGCATGCCGACCCCGCGCGCAGCCTGGCGTTCGACGAGGACAGCCAGGCCACGGTCTACGGCGTCAACCACATGGCGCTGCTCGACTCGCCGCAAGTGGCCGGCCTGCTGCTGCGCTGGCTATAGTCGGCCATTGCCGACGCCGCTTCCCCGCGGCATTACGCGGCGGCGGCCGTTTTCTCCAGCGCGAAGCCCTCGTCCAGCCAGCCGGTGATCCCGCCCGGCATCACCTTGACCGGCCGCCCCAGCCTGGCCAGGCGGACCGCCGCGCGCGCCGCGCCGTTGCAGTGCGGCCCCGCGCAATACACGACGAACAGCGTGCCCTCCGGGTAGGCCGCGATCCGCGAGCCGATGATCTTGCGGTGCGCCAGGTCCAGCGCGCCCGGCACGTGGCCGGCCGCGTATTTCTCGCTGCCGCGCACGTCCAGCAGCACGAAGTCCTGCCGGCCCGTGCCCAGCGCGTCGTGCACGTCCCAGCAGTCCGTTTCAAAGGTGAACGCGGCCTCGAAGTGGGCCAGGGCGGCCGCGCTTGGCGCCGCTGCGATGTCGGTGACGAGGGACATGGGATGCTCCTGTGCTTGGTTGGGGAGACGCCATTATCGGGCCGCCGTTCGGGACGCCACAGTGGCGTCCATGCCGATATGCGTTAAGATCGCGCCATGAACAAACATCTCGTCGTCGCCCTGGCCTACGACCGCCTCTGCACCTTCGAATTCGGCTGCGTGGTGGAACTGTTCGCGCTGGAGCGGCCGGAGCTGGGCGTGGACTGGTACGACTTCAAGGTCTGCGCCGTCGAGCCCGGCCCCATCCGCGCGGCGGGCGGGATCACGCTGCAGGCGCCGTACGAGCCCGGGCTGCTGGCGCTGGCCGACACCATCGTCATCCCCGGCTGGCGCGACGCGGACGAACCGCCGCCGCCGGCGCTGCTGGAGGCGATCCGCGCCGCCCACGCGCGCGGCGCGCGCCTGTGCTCGATCTGTTCCGGCGTGTTCGTGCTGGCGGCGGCGGGCGTGCTGGACCACAAGCGCGCCACCACCCACTGGCGCTACACGGAGCGGCTGGCGCGGCGCCATCCGCGCGTGATCGTGCGGCCGGACGATTTGTACGTGGACGAGGGCCAGGTCATCACCTCGGCCGGCTCCGCCGCCGGCATCGACATGCTGCTGCACCTGGTGCGGCGCGACCACGGCGCGCGGGTCGGCAACCTGGTGGCGCAGCGCCTGGTGGTGGCGCCGCACCGCGAGGGCGGCCAGGCCCAGTTCCTGCCGAGGCCGATGGCGCCCGGCGAGCGGGGCCGCTTGTCGGGCCTGATGGAATGGCTGCGCGCCCATCCGGCCGAGGCGCACACCGTCAAGAGCATGGCCGGGCGCGCCGCGATGAGCCCGCGCACCCTGCAGCGCCGGTTCCAGGAGGCCACCGGCATGGGGCCGGTCGAATGGCTGACGCGCGAGCGCGTCGCGCTGGTGAAGGACCTGCTGGAGACGGCCGACATCCCGCTGGCGCAGGTGGCGCAGCGCGCCGGCTTCGGCTCCGAGGAATCCTTGCGCCACCATTTCCGCCGCCTCGCCGCCACCAGCCCCGGCGCCTACCGCCGCCGGTTTTCCGGCCCGGCCTGAGAGGCTGAGGGCGCCGGCCGGGAATCGTGCGGCGCTTGCGCGCGCGCCGGAGTTGACCTACCCTGAACGCCCACAATCACAACCCGAAGGAGTACGCCATGCCGTATGTCGATGGATTTGTGTTGCCGCTGCCTACCAAGAACCTGGAGGCGTACAAGAAAATGTCCCATGCCTGTGGCGCCGTCTGGAAGGAGTACGGCGCGCTGGAGTACCGCGAGTGCATCAGCGACGACGTCAAGCCCGGCGAGCACACCTCGTTCCCGCAGGCCGTCAAACTGGAGGAGGGCGAGTCGGTGGTGTTCGCGTGGATCGTCTACGAGTCGCGCGCCAAGCGCGACGAGGTGAACGAGAAGGTGATGAAGGATCCCCGTCTGGCCGGCTTCATGAAGCCGGAGGAACTGCCGTTCGACGGCAAGCGCATGTTCTGGGGCGGTTTCGAGATGATCGTCGACCTGTGATCAGGCCGCCAGGGGCAGCGTGATCACGAAGCGCGCGCCCTTGCCCGGTTCGCTGTGCGCGGCGATGTGGCCGTTCAGGATCTTGGTGGCGATGTTGTAGCTCACGTACAGCCCCAGGCCCGATCCGCCGGCGCCCAGCTTGGTGGTGAAGAAGGGGTCGAAGATGCGCTGCAAATGCGCGTCCGGGATGCCGCTGCCGTCGTCCTCCACCACCAGTTCCACCGTGGCCTCGTCCAGCATGCGCGCCGCGATCCGTATGGTGCCGTGCGGGCGGCCGTCGAAGCCGTGCAGCAGGGCGTTGTTGATGAGGTTGGTGATGATCTGCCCCAGCGGACCGGGAAAACTGTCCAGCTCGATGTCGGGCGGCACGTCGCGCTCCACCACATAGGGCGAGTTCTTCAGCACCGGCGTCAGGATCATCACCGTTTCCAGCACCACGTCCGTCAGCGCGAACTTGCGCCGCTGCGAGCTGGCGCGGTCGATCGCGACCTGCTTGAAGCTGTTGATCAGGCTGCCCGCGCGCTGCAGGTTGCGCTGCAGCACGTCGCCGGCGTCGTTGGCGTCGGCCAGGTATTTTTCCAGCGTGGACTTGGTCAGGCCGTGGTTGTCCCGCAGCTTGCGCGTCAGGTCGCGGCTCAGATCGGTGAGCGTGCTGGCGATCAGCATGCCGTTGCCGATCGGCGTGTTCAATTCGTGGGCGATGCCGGCCACCATGGCGCCCAGCGCCGCCAGCGTCTCGCTGCGCACCAGCTCGTTTTGCGCCAGGTGCAGCTCGGCCACCGTGCGCTCCAGCTCCTGGGTGGTCTGGCGCAGCGCCAGGTGGGTGTTCAGCCGCACCAGCACCTCCTCGATCTGGAACGGTTTCGTGATGTAGTCCACGCCGCCGGCGCGGAAGCCGGTCAGCTTGTCGCTGGTCTCGCCCAGCGCCGTCATGAAGATCACGGGGATGTCGCGGGTGCGCTCGTCGGCCTTCAGGCGGTGGCAGGTGGCGATGCCGTCCAGCACCGGCATCATCACGTCCAGCAGGATCAGGTCGGGGCACAGGAAGCGGGCCCGCATCAGCCCCTCCTCGCCGTCCTGCGCGACCACCACGCACAGCTCGTGCTGTTCGAGGTAGTCCACCAGCACGCCCAGGTTGGCGGGCGTGTCGTCGATGATGAGCACCGTCTTTTGCGGCGCGTCGGGCGGGGTGGCGGCATTCATGTCGGAATTCATGTCGGAACTCATGGCTGTGCGCTGCGCTCCAGGTGGTGGCTGGCCAGTTCCAGCAGGGCGCGCGACTGGTAGCCCTCGGCCAGTAGACGCAGCTTGTCGGCGAAGGGACGGTAGCGCGGGTCGCGTTCGCCCAGCTCGGCGGCGTAGTCGCGGATGCTGCGCATATTGCCCGCCATCGCCAGCGCGTGCAGCCGTTCGATGTCGGCCGGCGGCGGCGGCAACAGCGGCGCGGGTTCGGCGCCGCCGGGCGCGGGCGTCTCGTCCATCACCCAGCGCAGCCCCAGGTATTCCCCGATCTTGCGCAGCAGCGCCTCCTGGTTGATGGGCTTGGCCAGGAAGGCGTTGGCGCCGGCCACCAGGCTGGCCGCCTCGTCGGTTTGCGACACGCTGGCCGACACCGCGATGATGGGCAGGCCGGCGAAGCGCGGCAGCGCGCGCAGGCGGCGTATGGCCTCCATGCCGTCCATGCGCGGCATGGCGATGTCGGTGAGGATCAGGTCCGGCATGTCGCGCTGCGCGCTGGCGAGGCCCTCCACGCCGTCGCGGGCCAGGCGTGTGACGAAGCCCAGCCCGTCCAGCAGGTCGGCCAGCATGGCGCGGTTCGGCTCCAGGTCGTCCACGATCAGGATGCTGCGGCGCGGCCCATGGTAGCCGACGATGGCCGGCGCGCCGCGCGCCGGCCGCGCTTCGGCCCGCGCCAGCGGCGGCGCCAGGTCGAACCAGAAACGGCTGCCCGCGCCCGGCTGACTGCGCACCTCGATCCGGCTGTCCATCATTTGCACGATCTGCGCGCTGATCGCCAGGCCCAGGCCGGTGCCACCGGCGCGCCGCGCCGCGTCGCCGGCCTGTTCGAAGGGCCGGAACACGCGCACCAGCTCGGCCGGCCGCATGCCCACGCCGCTGTCCTCCACGGTGAAGCGCAGGCGCGCGGCGCGCTCGTCCCGTTCCAGCAGCTCCACCCGGAAGCCGACCTGGCCGGCCTCGGTGAACTTGATGGCGTTGCCCAGCAGGTTGAGCAGCACCTGGCGCAGCCGCTTCTCGTCCAGCAGCACGGCGCGCGGCAGGCCGGCGTCGGCCTGGCAGGTGAACCGCAGCTGTTTTTCCTCCGCCTTCACGCGGACCAGGTCGCCGATCTCCTCGACGAACGCCGCCAGGTTCACCGCGTGCGGCGCCAGCGTGAACTTGCGGGCCTCGATCTTGGACAGGTCCAGCACGTCGTTGATCAGCGCCAGCAGGTGGGCGCCGCTGCGCTCGATGGTGGCGACGCCGCGGCGCTGGCGCTCGCTCAGCGTGTGCTCGCGCATCAGGATCTGGGCGTAGCCGAGGATGGCGTTGAGGGGCGTGCGCAGCTCGTGGCTCATATTGGCCAGGAACTGGCTCTTGGCCTGCGTGGCGCTCTCGGCCTCGCGGCGCGCGCTCTGCACCTCGGCGTTCAGGCGCTGCAACTCCAGGTTTTGCTGGCGCAGGCTGTCGGTGCGCGCCGCCACTTGGTTTTCCAGGAAGCGGTCGGCCGAGGCCAGCAGGGCCTCCATGGAGGAATCGGCGTGGCGGTCCAGCTTCACGTGCAGGCCGGTCTCGGTGCGCCGCGCGCCCGCCTCGGCCAGCGCCTGCGAGAGCCGGGTCAGCGGCCGGGTCAGCGTGTAGTAGAACACCACGCTGACGGCCAGCGCCAGGGCCATGGCCTCGAGGAAGCCGAACAGCAGCGTCAGGCCGGCCCGGCGCAGCACGCCGGACGCGATCACGGTGGCGTCCACCCGCACGGTCATCGCGCCCACCTCGAGGGCGCTGCCGTCCGCCCGCAGGGGCAGCGTGAATTCGCTTTCACCCTTGGTCAGCCAGCCGGCCAGCCAGGCCATGCCGCCGGGCGCGGGCGCGCGGCTGCGCTGGGCCAGCATCTGGCCGGTCTCGGTGCGGATCGCCACCTGGTAGATGGGCTGGTACTTGAGCAGGCTGTCGGCCACCCCCTCGGCCAGGTAGGGGCTGACGGTGAACGCGGCCTGGCTGGCCGGGCCGCGCAGGCCCTCCAGCACCTGCGCGATGGTGGCGCGCACGCTGTCGCGCTCGCTGCGCAGGTCGGCGCCGATCTGCACAGCGCTGAACAGCAGGCCCAGCGCGACCGCGACCGCCATCACGCGCGCGGCCTGGCGCACGTGCAGGTGGTTCAGGAAGTCGGCCTTGGCGTTCATTGCCTGCCCGCCCCCATGGCGCCGCGCCGCGCGAAGGCTGTGGATCGTGCCGGCATGCCCATTCCCTCCAGAATTGAAAGCAAGCAACATCGCTATGCGAACGTCCTGTCGCAGGGCAATTGTAATCCAGTGGCGCCGGCGCAGGGTGGTAAAAGCGTCAGACCAGCGTGGCCCGCAGCGGCCCGCGCAGGGCGTTGCACAGGACGATCGCGTCGGCCCGCGCCAGCATGTCGCGCGTGACGACGGCCTCGCTGGCGCCCCAGGCGGGATCGTCCAGCAGCATGGCGCGCATCACGCCCGGCAACAGGCCGGAGGACAGCGGCGGCGTGAGCCAGCGGCCGTCCAGCCGCACGAACACGCTGCTGCGGCCGCCCTCGGTCAGTTCGCCGCGCTCGTTGAAGAACAGCGTGTCGAACGCGCCCCGCGCCTCGGCGGCGCGCCAGGCGGCGTCGTAGCGGGTGCGGATGGTGGTCTTGTGGCGCAGGAACAGCTCGTCCGCGCTGGTGGCGTCCGCGGCCAGCAGCGCGCGCACCGGCTCGGCGAGCGGCGCCAGCGCGCCCTGCTGCGCCGAGTAGGCGCCGGCCTGGTTCAGGGCCAGGCGCAGGCGCGTGGGAGTGGCCGGCGCCATCGCCGCGACGGCCAGGGCGACGTGGGCGCGCGCCGCCGCCTCGTCGTGGGCGTAGCCGAAGTAGCGCGCGGACGCGGCCAGCCGCGCGAGATGGCGCTCCAGGTGGCGCACGCCGTCCTCGCGGGTGGCGTACATGGTTTCGAACAGCTCGAAGTCGTTGGACAGGCCGGTGAGGAAGCGCGCCTTCAGCGCGCATTCGGCGTATTCGTCCCGCGGGTCGCTGTCGTGGACGATGCCGGCGCCCACGCCCATCTCGCCCCGGCGCACGCCGCCGCGCGGCGGCCGCAGGGCCAGCGTGCGGATGGGGACGGACATGCAGAAGTCGCCGATGGCCTCGCCCTCCGCCGGCGGGTCGAACCAGCCGATGGCGCCCGTGTACAGGCCGCGCGGCGCCGGTTCCAGTTCGGCGATGATTTCCATGGTGCGGCGCTTGGGCGCGCCGGTGATGGAGCCGCAGGGATAGAGCGCGTGGAAGATGCCGGCCAGCGTGACGTCCGGACGCAGCCTGGCGCGCACGGTGGAAGTCATCTGCAGCACGCTGCTGTAGCGCCGCACCTCGAACAGCGCCGGCACCTCCACGCTGCCGGTGCGCGCGACGCGGCCGATGTCGTTGCGCAGCAGGTCCACGATCATCAGGTTTTCCGCGCGGTTCTTGGGGTCCGCCGCCAGCGCGGCGGCGCGGCGCTGGTTTTCGGCCTCCTCGCCGGCGGCGGCGGCGGGGGCGGTGCCCTTCATCGGGCGCGCGGTCAGCTCGCCGCCCGCGTGGCGCACGAACAGCTCGGGCGACAGCGACAGCACGCCGCCGCCGTCGTCCAGCGCGACCAGCGCGCCGTACGGCACCGGCTGGCGCGCGCGCAGGCGCCGGTACAGCGCGGGCAGGGAGCCGAAGGCGTCGAAGCGCAGGCGGTAGGTGTAGTTGACCTGGTAGGTGTCGCCGGCGGCGATGTAGTCGCGGATGCGCCGGATGGCGTCCGTGAACGTGGCCTCGTCGACATTCGCGCGCACGGCGGCGATGCCGGCCGGGGCGTCGTCCCCGGCCCCAGCGCGCGCCGCCAGCCAGGCGGCCACCTGGTCATGGGACAGGATGTCGCGGCGATCGAAGATCAGCACCTGGGCCAGCGGCGGGGCGTCGGCTTCCGCGTCCGCGTCCGCGTCGCCGTCCGCGTCGCTGTGCGCGCGCGGCGGCAAGCCCACGATGTGCGCGCCCAGCTCGTAGCCGCACAGCGCGACGGCGAACCGGCCGCGCGCCAGCGCCGCCTGCATTTGCTCCAGCACCCGTGTCCATCCCGCCAGGTCGTGGCAGCGCAGGGTGGCGGCGTGGCCCGTGTACAGGCGCGAGCGGGAGGCCGCCCGGCCGTCCGGGCTGGCGTCGTCCAGCAGGGCGTAACAGCGGTCGCTCATGTCAGTTCAGCAGCATGGCGATCTGCAGGGCGGCGTCCTGCGCGGGATTGAGTTTGAAGCCGCTCTTGGCGTAGCGGTGCCAGCGTCCCAGCACGAAAGCGAGCAGCATGGCGGCGCGCGCGGCCACGTCGTCCTCGTGGCCGTGGCCCTCGGTGGCGGCCAGGCGCAGCGACTGCTTCAGCGCCAGTTCCACGCGGTCGTGCAGCTGGTTCATGCGCGATTGCAGGCGCTCGTCCTCGTTCACCAGCGCGTCGCCGATCAGCACCCGCGTCATGCCCGGATTGCTGGCCGCGAAATGCAGCAGCATGTTCAGCATGTCGCGCACCTGCGCCAGCCCGGCCGGCTGCTTGTCGGTGATCTGGTTGATCACGCCGAACACGCTGGACTCGATGAATTCGATCAGGCCCTCGAACATCTGGGCCTTGCTGGCGAAATGGCGGTACAGCGCCGCCTCGGAGAACGCGAGCTTGCGCGCCAGCGCGGCGGTGGTGATCTTGTCGCCTTTGGGCTGCTCCAGCATTTCCGCCAGCGCGACCAGGATCTGTTGCCTGCGCTGGCCAGGCAGTGTGCTTGCCATGATGTAGGTTATGTCTAAAAGATAAGGTTTTATCGCAGCCGGGACAGGCGCGCCGGCAGGTGCCGCACAGATTTTACTTTGACATCGACCCAAGCGGGGCGATTAAGTCTTTTCGGCAGATGCGCCATGGCGATCGGATCGGCCGCCGTCAGGTATTGCGTGACCCAGGCCGTGCGCATGCCCAGCTGGCGCGCCGCGCGCAGGTTGGCCAGCGTGTCCTCCACCAGGATGCAGCGGCGCGGCGTCAGGCGCTGGCTGCGCATCAGCTTGCGCAGCATCAGGCGCGAGGGCTTGGGCCGCAACTGGCGGTGCACGTGCATGGACTCGATCGCCACGTGGTGCGAGAAGTGGCGGTGCAGGCCCAGGTGGCGCAGCACCTCGCGCGAATAGCGCCGCGGCGCGTTGGTCAGCAGCACCTTGCGGCCGGGCAGGGCGCGCAGCAGCCGCTTCAGGCCCCTCTCGGCGCGCACCATGCCGCCCAGGCCGGGCATGTCGTGCGTCTCGCGCAGGAAGTGGTCGGAGCGCACGCCGTGGTGCTTCACCAGGCCGAGCATGGTGGCGCCGTAGCGCGTCCAGTACAGCTTGCGCGCGGCGTTCACCACCTCGTCGCTGGCCGGCGTGACGCCGTCGCCCAGTACCCGCGCGATGTAGGTGTTCATCCTGGCGGTGATGGCGGGGAAGATCGCGTGCGAGGCGTTGTGCAGCGTGTTGTCGAGGTCGAACAGCCAGACGGGTGCGGAAGGTTTAATATGCATACGAGAGTATCCGCGAAGGAAAACATGCGACGCCAGATTATAGTGATGTTTTGCAGTCTGCTCCTGCTGGCGTTCGCGCCGGCCGGCGCCAACGAAGCGCCGCCGCAATCCACCATCCCCAACCGGGGCGCCCTGTTCAAGCTGGAACAGGGCGGACACACAGCTTACCTGTTCGGCACCATCCATGTCGGCGCGGCCGATTTCTATCCGCTGGAGCCGCGCGTGACGCAGGCCTTGCGCGCCTCCACCGCGCTGGCGCTGGAGGTCGACCCGCTGGGCGACCAGGGCAAGATCGCCAGGGCCGTGCGCGAGCACGGCATGTACCAGAACGGGCGCGGGCCGGCGTCGGCCGAGCTGTCGCCGCCCTTCCGTCCGCGGCTGGAAAAACTGCTGCGCCGCTACGCCATCCCGGACGAGGCGGTGGCCATGATGAAGCCGTGGATGCTGGCCACCATGCTGACGGTGAGCGAGTTCGCGGCCCAGGGCTACGAGCCGGCGCTGGCGGTGGACGTGTGGCTGTCGCGCCAGGCCAGGGAACGCAAGCTGCGCGTGGTGGAGCTGGAATCGGTGGCGGGCCAGATGGCGCTGTTCAACCGCATGAGCCTTGGCGACCAGGCGCGCTTCCTGGAGGAGGGCATCGCCGCCATCGAGGACCAGGAACAGGCGGAGCAGGCGCGCGAGATCGCCCAGGCCTGGCGCAACGCGGACGTGGCGGCGCTGGACGCGCTGGCGCTCAAGGCGCAGCAGGACGACACGTTTTCAGGCAGGTTTGTGCGGGAGGTGTTGCTGGAACAGCGCAATCCGGGGCTGGCGGATGGCATCGCGAAGCTGCTGGCGAACGAAAAGCACAGTATCGCCGCGATCGGCATCTTGCATCTGGTCGGAAAAGGGAGTGTGCCGGAGTTGCTGCGTCGGCGGGGAGTGCTGGTGGAGCGGATCTACTAGCTGGGGAAAATCACCAGGGCTAGGCGTAGCGCCGAAGGCAGTACGCTGTACGGCGAGGCGCTACAACGACGCCATGGGGATTTTTGGTGCCCTTTACGTGGATTGAACACGTGGCCTCTCCCTTACCAAGGGAGTGCTCTACCACTGAGCTAAAAGGGCATCTTGACTTGGCGGCTGTGGCTTTGCTTCGCCGCCAAATTTTTAGTGAGACCGGATCATAGTGCCAAAAGCCTGTTCCGTCAAGACTTCCAGCAACAAAGAATGCTCGATGCGGCCGTCGATGATGTGCACCGTGTTCACGCCGGACTTGGCCGCGTCCAGCGCGGAGGAGATTTTCGGCAGCATGCCGCCGGAGATGGTGCCGTCGGCGAACATCTCGTCGATCTCGCGCGCCGACAGGTCGGTCACCAGGTTGCCGTTCTTGTCCTGCACGCCGGCGATGTTGGTCATCATGATCAGCTTTTCGGCCTTCAGGATCTCCGCGATCTTGCCCGCCACCACGTCGGCGTTGATGTTGTAGGCCTGGCCGTCCTGGCCGAAGCCGATCGGCGAGATGATGGGGATGAAGGCGTCGTCCTGCAGCGCCTTCACCACCGCCGGGTTGATCGCGTCGATCTCGCCGACGAAGCCGATGTCCAGGAACTGGCCCGGGTTTTCGCGGTCCGGCATGGCCATCTTGCGGGCGCGGATCAAGCCGCCGTCCTTGCCGGTCAGGCCCACCGCCTGGCCGCCGTAGTGGTTGATCAGCATCACGATGTCCTGCTGCACCTCGCCGCCCAGCACCCATTCCACCACTTCCATGGTTTCCTCGTCGGTGATGCGCATGCCCTGCACGAAGGTGCCCTGCTTGCCGATCTTCTTCAGCGCGTTGTCGATCTGCGGACCGCCGCCGTGCACCACCACCGGATTCATGCCCACCAGTTTCAACAGGATCACATCGCGCGCGAAGCCGTGTTTCAGGCGCTCGTCGGTCATCGCGTTGCCGCCGTATTTGATGACGATGGTCTTGCCATGGAAATTGCGGATGTAAGGCAGGGCCTCGGCCAGGATCTGGGCCTTGATCGCGGGGGAAACGGCGGTCAGGTCGCCAGCGGGCACGTCCAGGTTCAGGGGGGTGAAGTGGGTCATGGCAGGTCCGGAAAAGATGGAGGTGGAATACTTGTTGGGCGCGATTTTACAGCGTTCAGTCCGAATTATAGGGCTTTTTCGGGTTGTCTTTTCCCGGACGTTCCGCTAGGCTGGCCGGATGAGCGATCCCGACCTCGATCCCGCGACACTGCACCGCCAGCTTGAAGCCATGCGGCCCCAGCTCGTCCGCTTCGCTTTGTTGCAACTGA
The DNA here is from genome assembly GCF_900116645.1 of Pseudoduganella namucuonensis. GTDB lineage: Bacteria > Pseudomonadota > Gammaproteobacteria > Burkholderiales > Burkholderiaceae_D > Rugamonas > Rugamonas namucuonensis. Next base: position 191,364 of record NZ_FPBO01000003.1, read on the forward strand.
GAAATGAAGCGCTGGCCGAGGACGCCGTGCAGGACACCCTGATCGCCGTGCTGGAGCGGCCCGGGGGCTTCCAGGGCAAGTCCGCGCTGCGCACCTACGTGACCGGCATCCTCAAGTACAAAATCATCGACAACCTGCGCGCCGCCACCCGCGAGCGGCAGATCGACTGCGCCGAGGACCAGTCCGAGGACGACGCCATCGACGCGCTGTTCGCCGCCGACGGCCACACCGTCGAGACGCCGCGCCAGTGGGGCGACCCGGACCGGACGCTGGAGCAGAAGGATTTCTTCAAGGTGCTGGAAGTGTGCCTGGAGAAGCTGCCGGCGAAATGCGCGCGCATTTTCATGATGCGCGAGTGGCTGGAACTGGAAACCGACGAAATCTGTAAGGAATTGGCGATCAGTTCGTCCAATGCATGGGTGCTGCTGTACCGCGCGCGCCTGCGGCTGCGGGAATGCCTGGACTTGAACTGGTTCGGCGCCCGCCAGGCATAGACGAGACGACCATATCATGGAAAAAGACGGCCTGAAACCGACCTGCAGGGAAGTGCACCGCCTGGTCTCCGAGGGGATGGACCGCGACCTGACGATGGTGGAGCGCACCCGCATGCGGCTGCACCTGATGGTGTGCGCCGCCTGCACCCGCTTCGACAACCAGATGGACACCCTGCGCAAGGCCATGCGCGGCTTCCCGCTGGGCGGCGACGGGGACCAGCCATGAGCGTGTGCAAGCGCTGCGGCGCGGAGTTCAGCTGCGCGATGGCCGACGGCGGCGACGGCGGCCCGTGCTGGTGCACGGCGATGCCGCCGGCGGTCCCGGTGCCCGCCGCCGACACCGACGTCAGCTGCTGGTGCCCGGCCTGCCTCAAGCTGCACATCGAAAATAAAAGGCGCGGCGGCGAAGCCGACCCCGCCGCCAAGCATCAGTAATCATAAGTAATCAAGAAAGCAATCCCATGCGCTTCCGGGACGTCCGCATCAGTGTCCGCATCAACGCCGGCTACGCCATCCTGATCCTGCTGATGATGGGTGTGATCCTGGTGGGCGTGAGCCGCATCTACGCGATCCGCGCCGAAACCGATCATATCCTGGGTCAGGACTGGGCCGCGGCCGACGCCATCAACAGCATCGACACCCAGTCGCGCGAGGCCGCCACCAGCATCGTCACGCTGATCATCCAGAAAAAGCTCGAGCACCGGGTCGACAGCTACGCCCGCATCGACAGCATCAAGCTCAATATCGACCGCGAACTGGAGCGCCTGGCGGAACTGGACGCCACCGACGAGGCGCGCCGGCTGATCGAAAAGATCAAGGAGGCGCGCGCGGCCTACTACGAGACCTTCATCGACGTGGCCGACATGGTGGAGGCGGACGACCGAGAGGCCGCCGAGGCGCGCATGAACCAGCTGTCCTTGCCGGCGCTGAACGTCCTGCTGGGCCATATCCGCGAGCTGGACCAGCTGCAGCAGCGCCAGGTGATGGCCAGCGCGGACCGCGCCCGCGCCGACATCAACTCCTCGCTGATGGCGATGTCGCTGTTCGGCCTGGCGGCGGTGGTGGTGGCGCTGGCCTTCGCCTACTCCGCGCGCGCCATCACCCGGCCGCTGGACGAGGCCATCGCCATCGCCACCCGCGTCGCCAAGGGCGACCTCAGTTCCGTCATCGAGGTCACCTCCAGGGACGAGACGGGCGAATTGCTGCGGGCCTTGAAGGACATGACGGTGAGCCTGGCGGCCGAACAGGCGCTGCGCCAGGCGGTGATGGTGGCCGAGGACGCGACCAAGATGAAGTCCGACTTCCTGGCCAATATGTCGCACGAGATCCGCACGCCGATGAACGGCATCATCGGCATGACGCACCTGGCGCTGCAGACCGACCTCACGCCCAGGCAGCGCAACTACCTGGAGAAAGTGGAGTCGGCCGCGCGCCACCTGCTGGGCATCATCAACGACATCCTGGACTTCTCCAAGATCGAGGCCGGCAAGATGGCCTTCGAGCGCATCGACTTCCACCTGGAGGACGTGATGGCGCAGATCGCCGACCTGTCCGTGATGCGCGCGCAGGACAAGGGCCTGGAACTGCTGTTCGACATCGGCCCGGGCGTGCCCGGCGCGCTGGTGGGCGATCCGCTGCGCTTCGGCCAGGTGCTGATCAATCTCACCAACAACGCCATCAAGTTCACGGAGAAGGGCGAGATCGTCGTCACCATCCGCCTGCTGGAGCGCGACGCCGACGGCGTGCGCCTGCGGGTGGACGTGCGCGACACAGGCGTCGGCCTCACGGCGGCGCAGCGCGCCCGCCTGTTCCAGGCCTTCACCCAGGCCGACACTTCCACCACGCGCCACCACGGCGGCACCGGCCTGGGGCTCACCATCAGCAAGCGGCTGGTGGAAATGATGGATGGCGAGATCGGGCTGGAAAGCCAGCCCGGCGTGGGCAGCGATTTCTGGTTCACCGCGAAATTCGGCGTGGCCGACGGCGCGCGCGAGGAGATGGCGGCGGACGCCGACATCTCCGGCGTCCGCGTGCTGGTGGTGGACGACAACCTGACGGCGCGCGAAATCTTCGGCGGCATGCTGGCCTCGCTGAAGTTCGACGCCGCGACGGTGGACGGCGCCGCCGCGGCGCTGCAGGCGCTGGCGCGGGCGCGCGCCGAGGGCCGCCCCTTCGGGCTGGCGCTGGTGGACTGGCAAATGCCGGGCATGAACGGCGTCGAACTGCTGCGGGCGCTGCGCGCGCAGGCCGCGGAGGCCGGGGCGGAGGCGCCGCGCGTCATCATGGTCACCGCCTATAACCGCGACGCGCTGCTGGACGAGGTGCGGGAGCTGGCCGTCGACGGCATGCTGAACAAACCGGTCAGCGCGTCCACGCTGCTGGACGCGATCTCTTCGGCCTACGGCAAGCAATTCACCGGCTGCCGCAAGACGCGCCGCGACGCCGACTACCAGTCCGCCGCGCGGGCGGTGCGCGGCGCCTGGCTGCTGCTGGTGGAGGACAACGAGGTGAACCAGGAGGTGGCGCAGCAGCTGCTGGGCGACGCCGGTGTGCGGGTGGACGTCGCCAGCAACGGCGCCATGGCGCTGGCCAAAATCGCCGTCAACGACTACGACGGCGTGCTGATGGATTGCCAGATGCCGGTGATGGACGGCTACGACGCCACCCGCAAGCTGCGCGAAAACCCGCGCTTCTCGGAGCTGCCCGTGATCGCGATGACGGCCAACGCCATGGTGGGGGACAAGGAGAAGTGCCTGGAGGCGGGCATGAACGACTTCATCGCCAAGCCCATCGAAGTGGCGCAGCTGTTCACGACGCTGGCGCGCTGGATCAAGGTGCGCGATCCGCAGCGGGTGGCCGAGGCGCCGCCGCCGCCGGCGCGGGACACGCTGCCGCCGATACCGGGCTTGAAAATGGAGGCCGCGCTGCGGCGCGTGGGCGGCAACGTGAAGCTGATGCGCAAGCTGCTGGGGCGCTTCGTCGAAACCCAGATGGACGTGATGGACCGCATCGCCGCCGCCATCGACGACAACGACCTGGTGGCCGCCACGCGCGAGGCCCACACCTGCAAGGGCCTGGCCGGCAATATCGGCGCCAGCGGCGTGGCCGACAGCGCCGCGCGGCTGGAGTACATGCTGGGCCACGGCGTGGAGGCGGGGCGCGACGAGGCCATCGCCGCGCTGGCGCTGGAACTGCGGGAAGTGATCGGCGTGATCGTGGCCGCCATCGGCCGTGGCGAGGGCGCGGCGGGAACGCATGGCGCGCAGCCGCCGGACCTCGACGCGCTCGCCGCCGCCATGCGCGAACTGGCGCAACTGCTGGCGCAGGACGACTCGGCGGCCGCCAAGCTGGCCGACGCCATGTGCGCGCGCTTGCACGCGGCCGGCCAGGGCGAGCATGGCCGCCAACTCAAACGCCAGATTGCGCAGTATGATTTCGAAGGCGCGCTGGCGCAGCTGAACGAAGCCGCCGGCGCGCTGCGCCTCACCCTCTAAGCGAGAAAGCCATGGAACCCCTCATCGCCAAGCCCACCATCCTGGTGGTGGACGACACGCCGGACAATATCGACCTGCTGTGCGCCGTGCTGGAACAGGACTACCGCACCAAGATCGCCGTCAACGGCGAGCGCGCGCTGAAGATCGCCAACGGCGACGCCAAGCCGGACCTGATCCTGCTGGACGTGATGATGCCCGGCATGAGCGGCTACGACGTGTGCAAGGCGCTGAAGGCCAATCCCGCCACGCGCGACATCCCCGTCATCTTCGTCACCGCCATGAGCGAGGTGACGGACGAGCAGACGGGCCTGGGCCTGGGCGCGGCGGACTACATCACCAAGCCCATCTCCGCGCCCATCGTCCTGGCGCGCATCAAGACGCAGCTGTCGATGAAGCGCGTGCACGACTTCCTGCGCGACCAGAACCACTTCCTCGAAACGGAGGTCGAGCGGCGCACGCGCGAGGTCGCGGCCGTGCAGGACGTGGCCATCCACACCATGGCCTCGCTGGCCGAAACGCGCGACAGCGAAACCGGCAACCATATCCGCCGCACCTCGTGGTACGTGAAGGCGCTGGCGGAAAAACTGAAGGACCATCCGCGCTTCGCCTCCTTCCTCACCGAGAAAAACATCGAGATGCTGTTCAAGTCCGCGCCGCTGCACGACATCGGCAAGGTGGGCATCCCGGACCGCATCCTGCTCAAGCCCGGCCGCTTCGAGGGCAACGAGATGGAGATCATGAAGACCCACACCACGCTGGGTCGCGACGCCATCATCGCCGCCGAGCGGGAGCTGGGCATCGAGGTGGACTTCCTCAAGTTCGCCAAGGAGATCGCCTACGGCCACCAGGAGAAGTGGGACGGCTCGGGCTATCCCGAGGGCCTGGCGGGCGACGCGATCCCGATCTCGGCGCGCCTGATGGCGGTGGCCGACGTGTACGACGCGCTGATCAGCCGCCGCGTCTACAAGGAGGGCATGCCGCACGAGCGGGCGGTGGCCATCATCGCCGAGGGGCGCGGCACGCACTTCGATCCGGACATGGTGGACGCCTTCATGGCCATCCTGGACCAGTTCGTGGACATCGCCCGCCGCTACGCGGACACCGACCACGACATGGACAGGAAGCGCGAGCGCCTGGAGCTGTTCACGCAAGCGCCGTGAGCCGGCGCCCGGTCAAGCGCCGACGGTCTTGAAGAAGCGCAGCATTTCGCGGCTGGCGTCCGGCCCGCGGTTGTCGGTGTAGCTGCCGTCCGCGCTGCCGCCGGACCAGGCGTGGCCGGCGCCGTGCACCACCCAGTGCTCGCCCAGCGGCTTGCCGCCCAGGTGGCGCAGGATGGTGCGGGTGTAGTGGTGGCCGTCCGGCACGCTGCCGGTGTCGATGGCGCGCTCGTGCGGCTGGCCGTGGCCGGCCAGTTTTTGCTCCATCAGCTGCTCGCCGTTGCGCGGATGGACGGTGTTGTCCTGGTCCCCGTGGAACACGATGATGGGCAGGCCGCCGCCGGCGATGGGTTCGGTGCGCCCCATGCCGCGGCGCATGGCGCTCAGGGCCGACGGCAGGTCCTTGGCGGAGGCGAAGGGCAGGCCGGAATGCACGCCCACGGCGTGGAACAGGTCCGGATACAGCGCGCCGACGATGGCCGCCATGGCGCCGCCGGCCGACAGCCCCGCCACGTAGACCTCCTTGCGCCGCACCGCGTAGCGCGCCATCACCTGTTGCGCGATGCCGGCGATGATGGACGGCTCGCCCTGGCCGCGCTGCTGGTCCAGGGCGCTGAACCAGTTCCAGCAGCGGTGCTGGTTGGCCTCCTGCGTCTGGGCGGGATAGACCACGAAGCAGCGCATTTCCTCCGCCAGCTCGTTCATGCGGGTGCCGACGGCGAAATCGTCCGGGTCCTGGGTGCAGCCGTGCAGCATCACCACCAGGGGCAGGGACTGGCCGCGATAGCCGCCGGGAACGTAGAGCTTGTATTGGCGGGTGCCGGCGTGGTTGCCGAATTCGCCGTTGAGGAAGTGGCCGGGTTGCGCCGGGCGGGAAGGGAACAAGGCGGCGATGAAAGACTGGGTCGCCTCGCGCATGTGCGCAAACAGATCGTGGTCGAGCTTCATGGTACCTCCAACGGTGATAAGGACGTCTCCCTCCGCCTCAAGTGGCATCGTCGGCCATCTGTGGTCACTGCAAGTATAGAAGTGTACTCGCATCCGATTTGTGCGGTGCAGCACAGAACGGGTATTTTTTGTTTTTCGAGAATGTCTAAATGGCAATAATTCGCACGGTCGGACGGATGGCGGGCCAGTCGCGGTAAAATAGGCCATCGCCCCAAGAAAGATGCGTCATGAGCCCTGACTCCCCCACCGGCGCGCCAGCCCTGGCCTCGCTGGTGCCATCCCCCTGCGTCAGCCTGTGCAAGATGAACCGCGAAACCGGGTATTGCGAAGGCTGCCTGCGCTCGATCGATGAAATCGTGGCCTGGGGCCGCGCCGACGACGACTTCAAGCGCGCCGTCTGGGAAGCCATCCGCCAGCGCGAGCAACTGATCGACTTCGAATAGCATGTCCTTAGACAAATTACCCGACAGCATCCACGTTTTCGAGCGGGGCTGGCTTTCGTCCAACAATGTGCTGATGTTGGGCCGCGACGACGCCACCCTGGTCGACAGCGGCTACATGATCCACGCCGAGCAGACGCTGGACCTGGTGCGACACGCCCTCAAGGGCCGCAAACTCGATCGCGTCGTCAACACGCACTTGCATTCCGACCACTGCGGCGGCAATGCGGCATTGCAGCAAAAATACGGCTGCACGGCCTGGATACCGGTGTCGGAGGCGGACAATGTGCGCGACTGGGACGAGGACAAGCTCAGCTTCAAGGCCACCGGCCAGCGCTGCCCCCGTTTCAGCTTCGACGGCACCCTGTCGCCCGGGGACACGCTGGCCATGGCGGACCTGGAATGGCAAGTGCTGGGCGCGCCCGGCCACGACGCCCACTCGCTGATGCTGTTCTGCCAGAACGAGGGCATCCTGATCTCGGCCGACGCATTGTGGCAGAACGGTTTCGGCGTGATCTTCCCGGAACTGGACGGGGAATCGGGCTTCATCGAGGAACGCGCGACCTTGGAACTGATCGCCTCGCTGGACGCGCGCATCGTGATTCCTGGCCACGGCGCCGTGTTCACGGACGTGGCGGCGGCGCTCAAGCGCGCCCGCACGCGGCTCGATTTCCTGTCCGGCAACCCGGTGCGCAACGCGGAATACGCGGTGAAGGTGCTGCTCAAGTTCCTGTTGCTGGAACGCCAGCGCATGCCGGTGGACCAGGTGCCGGCGCTGTTCGCGTCGCTGCCCATCGTGGTGGCGGCGTCGCAACGGTATCTGGGCAAGCCGCCGGAGGAGGTGGCGGCCTGGACCGTGAAGCAACTGGTGCGCGCCTGCAGCGCCCGCATTGAGGACGGCTACCTGCTCAACGATGGCTGAACCCGCGCCGCCGCCGGGAAGTCGTGATATTTTCGCACGATCGTTCTATAATCATCTGATCGATAACCAGCGGAGTCCGCCATGGCCTTGCCCACCGTGCTGCAAAACCTGTCCCTGCCCGTCATAGGGTCCCCGATGTTCATTGCCAGCGGGCCGAAGCTGGTCGCGGCGCAGTGCAAGGCCGGCATCGTCGGCTCCTTCCCGGCGTTGAACGCGCGGCCCGCCGAGCTGCTCGACACCTGGCTGACCGACCTGCAGGCCGAACTGGCCGCCTGGCAGGCCGGGCATCCGGACCGGCGCGTCGGCCCCATCGCCGTCAACCAGATCGTCCACCAGTCCAACGACCGCCTCGCGCACGACGTCGAGGTCTGCGTGAAGCACCAGGTGCCCATCATCATTTCCTCGCTGCGCGCGCCGCCGAAGGAGATGATGGACGCCATCCACGGCTACGGCGGCATCGTGCTGCACGACGTGGTCTCGATCCGCCACGCGCAAAAGGCGCTGGAGGCGGGCGTCGACGGCCTGATCCTGGTGGCCAGCGGCGCCGGCGGCCACGCCGGCACCCTGTCCCCGTTCGCGCTGGTGGGCGAGGTGCGCAAGTTCTTCCAGGGGCCGGTCGCGCTGTCCGGCTCCATCGCCACCGGCGACGCCATCCTCGCGGCGCAGGCCATGGGCGCGGACTTCGCCTACATCGGCTCGCGCTGGCTGGCGACCGAGGAGGCCAACGTCACGGACGACTACCGCAACGCCATCATCGAATCGGCCGCCTCGGACATCGTGTACACCAACCTGTTCACCGGCGTGCACGGCAACTACCTGAAGAAGTCGATCATCGCGGCGGGACTGGACCCGGACGCGTTGCCGGAATCCGACAAGAGCAAGATGAGTTTCGGCTCCGGCAGCGCCAAGGCCTGGCGCGACATCTGGGGCGCGGGCCAGGGCGTGGGGCTGATGCACGACGCGCCGTCGGTGGCGGAGGTGGTGGCGCGGCTGAAGGCCGAATACGCCGCCGCCCGCGCACGGTTGGCTTTGTAAAAACCAACGGCAGAGTCTGGGGTCAGACCCGCGATCCGAGTCCCATGCCTATGTTGCGGCGTGTGGCGCGTAGGGTCTGACCCCGGTGTTGCGCCGTTGGTTTTTAATTCGCGGCGGTGGCGCTCAGCTTGACCAAATCCGCCTCCGTGCCCTTGATGAAGATCTTGGTCTGTTCCAGCACCGCCCGCAGGGGCGCGTCGCCGCCGCGCCACAAGCCGGCGAATTCCGCCGCCGTGTAGCAGGCCGGGTTGACGGCCCGTCCCACCAGCCCGGGCAGCGGCGCCAGGATGGCGCGCAGTTCGTCGTGGATGGCCCGCGGCGCCACCGCCACCAGTTCGATGCCGCCGTCGGCGTGCACGGTGCCGGTGACCGCCGCGCCGTGGATGAACACCGCCTCGGCCTGCGCCAGCACCGGCTGCAGCGCGGCGCGCAGCACCTCGCCCGCGCCGAAGGTCTTCACGACGATGCCGCGCAATTCCTCGAAGATGGGCGCCTCGTGGTTGACCTGGTAGTGCTTCTGGTTGCCCGCGCGCCAGCCGTGCACCAGGCCGGATTCCTCCAGGCTGGCCAGTTCGCGCTGCACCGCGCCCGAACCGCAGGCGGCGAGGGAGATGATCTCGTTGGCGTAAAAGGAGCGGTACGGCTGGCCGTAAAGCACGGCCAGTACCCGTTGCTGTGTCTTGGTGAACAAGACGTCTGCGAAGATACCCATATTGGGCATCTTAGTGCCCGGGCCGGGCTAAGTCAAAACTAAAGCGGTGTCAGTCTTCGGTCTTGATGGCCCACAGGCCGGGCAGGTTGCGCCAGTAGCCATAGGCGTCCATGCCGTAGCCGACCACGAAGCGGTTGGGGATGGTGATGCCGACCAGGTCCGGCTTGACCGGTTTGGCCTTGCCGATGGCCTTGTCCGCGAACACGGCCAGGATCACCTCGGCGGCGCCCATGTCCAGCAGGCGCTGTTTCACGTGCGCCAGCGTCTCGCCCTCGTCCAGGATGTCGTCCAGCACGATCACGGTGCGGCCCACCACGTTGGAGCGGGGGATCACCTTCCACACCACCTGGCCGCCCTTGTCCTCGTCGCCGTAGCGGCTGACGTGGATGTAGTCGAATTCGAGCGGGAAGGTCAGCTGCGGCAGCAGGTTGCCGGTGAAGACCACCGCGCCGCCCATCACGCCCAGCACCAGCGGGAATTCCTGGTTGTCCGGATTGTCGAAACGCTCGTTCAGCTCTTTCGCCATGCGCGTCACGGACGCGTCGACGGTGGCCTTGTCAAAGATTTCTTCCGCGTTCTCGAGGAGGGAGCGGGCGCGATTGTGGTGGAAGTCTTGCATGATATATAAATAAAATGACAGCTGCTAGGGAAGTCATATTATCCGCCATATCCCGCCGCGCCGCCTCCACCTTGGACGAGTGTCACACCCAGGCCACAAAGCTCAGGAATAGTCGCGTACGTCGTCGATCACCTTGCCATCGTTGGGCAAACTGCCGCGAACCGCGAATTCCACCTCCCCGCGCAGCTTGGTCAGATCCCGTATAGTCTCTATGATGGCGGGCGCATGAGCCTGGCCGGGATCCTCCACCTCGCAGTGCAGCGTCATCACGTCGTTGGCCATGCGGCCCGACACCACCAGGCGCGCCTTCAGGATCTCCGGATGGCGGCGCGCGATCTCGTTGACCTGGGCCGGATGCACGAACATGGCGCGCACCTTGGTGGTCTGGTCGGCGCGTCCCATCCAGCCGCGGATGCGGGTGTTGGTGCGGCCGCACGGCGAGGGCGGCGCGTCCACCATGATGGCGGACAGGTCGCCGGTGGCGAAGCGCACCAGCGGGTAGTCCTGGTTGAACAGCGTGACCAGCACCTCGCCCACCTCGCCCGGCGGCACCGGGTCGCCGCTGCCGGGGCGGACGATCTCCACGATCACGTCCTCGTCGAGCACCATGCCGGGATGGACCACGTCGCCGCTGCGGGTCTCGTAGGCCATGCTGCCCACGTCGGCCGAGGCGTAGGTTTGCAGCACGTGCGGCACGCCGTTCTCGGCGAACCAGCGCCGCAGCGATTCGGGCAGCGCCTCGGCGCCCATCAGCGCGTGCCTCACGCTGCTGATGTCGGCGCCCATCTCGCGCGCCTTCTCGATGATGATCTTGAGGAAGGACGGGGTGCCGATATAGGTGTCCGGCTTGAGGTCCACCATGGCCTGCACCTGCAACTCGGTCTGGCCGCTGCCGGCCGGGATCACCGTGCAGCCGATGCGGGCCGCGCCGCCCTCCACCATGTAGGCGGCGGGCGTGAAGTGGTAGGAGAAGCAGTTTTGCAGCAGGCCGCCGGCGCGCACGCCGGCCGCGTACATCGGGCGCGAGAAGCGCCACCAGTCGGTGCCGCGGCCCTCGGGATCGAAGATGGGGCCGGGCGACATGAAGATGCGGTTCAACTGGCCGTTCGGCGTGGCGGTCAGGCCGCCGAAGGGCTTGTGCTCCTGCTGCAGGCTTTTCAGGTCGGACTTGCGCGTCACGGGCAGCGCCGCCAGCGCGGCGCGGCTGGTGACGCGGTTGGCGTCCACGCCGGCCAGGATGCGGCCCCAGCCCGATGTGCCCTGCGCCCGCGCGATCAGGCCCGGCAGGCGCGCCATCAGTTCGCGCTCGCGCTGTTCGGGGGCGCGCGTTTCCAGGCTGTCCAGGGTATCACTCATGCTTGCGCTCCCGCGATTTCTCGTTGCAGTTTTTTGGTCAGTTTGCCGAACACCAGTTGGTGCGAGCGTTTCAGCAGTTCCGCGGCCTCGGTGTCGCCGACGGCTTTCAGGTCGGTGATCTTCACCCACTTCACCCGCGCCAGGTAGGGCGCGGGGATGATGCCCTCGCGGTCGGTCAGCTCCAGGAAGCGGTCGTCGTCGACCTTGAAGCTGATCCCCTCCGCGTCCTCGGCGCCCATGCAGGCGAACATCTTGCCGCCCACCGAGAACACCAGGTCGGCGCCCCATTTGATGTCTTCCGTGGCGCCGGGCAGGCCGCGGCACAGTTCTTTCGCTTTGCTGATCTTCATGGGGCCCCTCACGCCAGCCAGCGCTTGCGGCGGCGGTAGAATTTCATGTCGCGGAAGCTCTTCCGGCCGGCGCCGGACATGCCGAGGTAGAACTCCTTGACGTCCTCGTTGCTGGCCAGGTCGCTGGCCGCGCCCTCCATCACCACGCGGCCGTTCTCCAGGATGTAGCCGAAGTCCGCGTAGCGCAGCGCCACCATGGTGTTCTGCTCGGCCAGCAGGAAGGACACGTTTTCCTTGGAGTTCAAGTCCTTGACGATGCCGAAGATCTCCTCGACGATCTGCGGCGCGATGCCCATCGAGGGCTCGTCCAGCAGGATCATGGAGGGCTTGGCCATCAGCGCGCGGCCGATGGCGCACATCTGCTGCTCGCCGCCGGAGGTGTAGCCGGCCTGGCTGGTGCGGCGCGTTTTCAGGCGCGGGAAGTAGTGGTAGACCTTGTCCAGCGACTCCTTCAGCTGGGCGCGGCTCAGGCTGCGGGTGTAGGCGCCGGTCAGCAGGTTTTCCTCGATGGTGAGGTGGCCGAAGCAGTGGCGGCCCTCCATCACCTGCGACAGGCCGCGCTTCACCAGTTCGTTCGGCGTCAGCTGGTCCACGCGCTCGCCCTTGAACTGGACCTCGCCCTTGGTGACGTCGCCCCGTTCGCCGCGCAGCAGCGTGGAGATGGTTTTCAGCGTGGTCGATTTGCCGGCGCCGTTGGCGCCCAGCAGCGCCACGATCTTCCCTTGCGGGACTTGCAGCGAGACGCCCTTCAGGACCAGGATCACGTGGTCGTAGATGACTTCGATGTTGTTCACCGACAGGTAGGGCGGCGGCGCGGCCGTGGTAGCGGTAGCAGTATTCATTGGTGTTCCCGGTGAGGTGGCCGCCCCGTTCGCGCGGTGCGGCCTTGTTGCTTATTTCGCGCAGGCGGCCGTGATGTTCTTCTCGGCGGCGTACTTGGCCGACGATTCCTCCACCAGCTTGCGCGTCAGCGCCTTGTCGCCCACCACCCAGTTCGGCGTGATGGCGTTCCACTTCTTGCCGTCCCACTGCTGCACCTTCACGGCGCCCGAGCCCTCGTGGTCGTCGCAGCTGGTCTTCACCGGCGGGAACATGCCGAACGCGCCCAGCGCCTTCTGGCGCGCCTCGTCGATGTTCATGTTCTCCAGGCCCCAGCGCACCTGTTCGCCCGTCATGACCTTGCCCTTGCCGAACTTCTCCTGCGCCGTGCGGATCGCCTCGGTCCACAGGATGCCCGCCGTCAGGCCGCGCATGTGGTACACGGAACCGATGCGCGTCTGCTCGGACAGGTTGCCCTTGCCGCCCGCGTACACCTTCTTGCGCAGCTCGTCGATGACGGGGTAGTTGCCCGGGGTGTTGAAGGTCATCGAGGTGTAGCCCTTGGCCGCGTCGCCGGCGGCGATGGTGTCCTCCTCCGAGCCGGCCCACCACACGCCCAGCATCTTCTCGCGCGGGAAGCCGTTGCGCTGCGCGGTCTTGATGGCGACCGAATTCATCACGCCCCAGCCCCACAGGATCACGTGGTCCGGCTTGGCCTGGCGGATTTGCAGCCACTGCGACTGCTGCTCGCTGCCCGGCGGCGCCACGGCGATCTTGATCAGCTCGAAGCCGTACTGCTTGGACAGCGCCTCCAGCACCGGCAAGGGTTCCTTGCCGAAGGCCGAGTCGTGGTACAGGTGGACGATCTTCTTGCCTTTGAGCTTGTCCATGCCGCCGTTCTTGTCGCCCAGATACTTGATCATGGCCGCGGCCTGGTTCCAGTAGCTGGTGATCAGGGGGAAGACGTAGGGGAAGACCTTGCCGTTGGCGGCGTCCGAACGGCCGTAGCCCAGGGTGGTCATGGGGACTTTGTCCTGCGCCACGCGGTCCAGGATGCCGTAGGCGATGCCGGTGGACAGCGGCTCGACCAGCGAGGCGCCGCCGTTCTTGGTTTTCATGCGCTCGTAGCACTCGATGCCGCGCGAGGGGTTGTATTCGGTTTCGCATTCCTCCCACTGGATCTTGACGCCGTTGATGCCGCCGTTGGCGTTGACCAGGTTGAAGTAGTCGATCATGCCGCCGTAGAAGCCGGAGCCGCCGGACGCGTAGGGGCCGACGCGGTACGAGGGCAGGGCGACGAACTGCTCGGCCTGGGCCCAGGCCTGGCCGACGCTGGCCAGCAGCACGGCGCCTGCGATGACGGATTTGATTGCGGGTTTAATCGATTTCATATGTCTCCTCCGAATGGATGGTTGTGTGCGCGGGCCATTAGTGGGGGAATGGCCACAGACGCAGTTTCTCTTTACCGATTTGCCACAAACGCGCCAGACCGTGGGGTTCCACGATCAGGAAAAATATGATGAGGGCGCCGAACACCATCAGTTCGAGGTTGGACGCCACGCTGGTCGGCAGCGCCAGGCCGTGCGCCAGGATGTTGAGGAACACCGGCAGCAGCACGATGAAGGCCGAGCCCAGGAAGGCGCCGAGGATGGAGCCGACGCCGCCGATGATGATCATGAACAGGATGCGGAACGACAGGTCCAGGTTGTAGGCCTCCGGCTCCACCGTGCCCAGGTAGGCGTAGGCGTACAGCGCGCCGGCCACGCCGCAGTAGAAGGAACTGACGGCGAAGGCCAGCAGCTTGGTGCGCATCAGGCGGAAGCCGATCACCTCGGCCGCCACGTCCATGTCGCGCACCGCCATCCAGGAACGGCCCACGTTGGAGCGCACCAGGTTCTTGGCCAGCAGCGCCATCAAGGCCACCACCACCAGCACCAGCACGTATTTGCGCGCCGGGGTGTCGAAGGCGTAGCCGAGGATCTCCATCTTTTGCGCGGTGATCACGCCGGAGGAACTGTAGTTGGTGAGCCAGCCGATCTTGGTCAGGCACCACACCACGAAGAACTGCGTGGCCAGGGTGGAGGCGGCCAGGTAGAAGCCGCGGATGCGCAGCGACGGCAGGCCGAAAGCGATGCCGACCATGGCCGCGCACAGGCCGCCCAGCACGAAGGCCAGCAGCAGCGGGATGCCGGGGATGCGCAGCACGAAGTTGTAGGAGGCGAAGGCGCCCACCGCCATGAAGGCGGCGGTGCCCAGCGACAGCTGGCCGGCGTAGCCGGTGAGGATGTTGAGCCCCAGCGCGGCCAGCGCGAAGATGAGGAAGGGGATGAAGATCGCCGACAGCATGTAGGGCGAGGCCAGCAGCGGCAGCGCCAGCAGCGCGACGGCCAGCGTGGCGAGCAGCGCGACGCGGTCCTGCCGGATCGGCAGGATCTGGCCATCGGCCTCGTAGCTGGTCTTGAATTGTCCGGTTTCGCGGTAGAACATGGTTCTCCTCTCGGTGGTTCTGTCAGATTCTGCGGATGATTTTTTCGCCGAACAGACCCTCGGGCCGTACCAGCAGGAACAGCAGGGCCAGCACGTAAGGGAACCAGCCCTCGATGCCGCCGCCCACCATCGGGCCGATGTACACCTCGGCCAGTTTCTCGGAGGCGCCGATGATCAGGCCGCCGACGATGGCGCCCGGCACCGACGTGAAGCCGCCCAGGATCAGCACCGGCAGGGCCTTGAGCGCGATGAAGGTCAGCGCGAACTGCACGCCGTTGCGCGCGCCCCACAGCAGCCCGGCCACCAGCGCCACGATGCCCGCCACCGCCCACAGCACGGCCCAGATGCGCTGCAGCGGAATGCCCACGGCCAGCGCGGCCTGGTGGTCGTCGGCCACGGCGCGCAGCGCGCGGCCCACCTTGGTCTTGGAGAAGATCAGCGACAGCAGCAGCACCATCACGCCGCACACGCCGGCGGCCATCACGTCGAATTGCGAGACGATGATGTTGAAATTGTCCGCCAGGTACTGCAGCGGCACGTCCTCGATCGGCAGTTCCAGGCGGTGCACCTGCGCGCCCCACACCAGTTGCGCCAGGCCCTCGATGAAGAAGGCCAGGCCGATGGTGGCCATGAACAGCGTGATCTCGGGCTGGTTGACCAGCGGCCGCAGCACCACGCGCTCGATGGCCAGGCCGAGGACGATCATCGCAGCCACCGTGGCCGGTATCGCCAGCCACAGGGGCAGGCCGAACTTGTCCATGATGCCGACGCAGGTCAGCGCGGCGAAGAACACCATCGCGCCCTGGGCGAAGTTGAAGACGCCGGAGGCCTTGTAGATCAGCACGAAGCCGATCGCCACCAGCGCGTACATCACGCCGGACAGCAGGCCGCCGATCAGCACCTCGAAGAAAAAGCTAATGTTCATCGTGTATGTCCCCGTGAGCTCAGTGCGAAGTGCCGAGATAGGCGTTGATCACATCCTGGTTGCCGCGCACCTCGTCCGGCGTGCCGTCGCCGATCTTCTTGCCGTAGTCCAGCACCACCACGCGGTCCGAGATGTCCATCACCACGCCCATGTCGTGCTCGATCAGCACGATGGTGGTGCCGAACTGGTCGTTCACGTCCAGGATGAAGCGGCACATGTCCTGCTTCTCCTCCACGTTCATGCCCGCCATCGGCTCGTCCAGCAGCAGGATCTCGGGTTCGGCCGCCAGCGCGCGGCCCAGCTCCACGCGCTTCTGCAGGCCGTAGGGCAGGCGGCCGACGGGCGTCTTGCGGATCGCCTGGATCTCCAGGAAGTCGATGATCTCCTCGGCCTTCTTGCGGTGCTCGATCTCCTCGCGCCGCGCCGGGCCCCAGTAGATGGCTTGCAGCAGGAAGTTGGACTTCATCTTCAGGTTGCGGCCGGTCATGATGTTGTCCAGCACCGTCATGCCCTTGAACAGCGCGATGTTCTGGAAGGTGCGGGCGATGCCGGATTTGGCGGCCGCGTAGCAATCCATGTTCTTGCGGTGCTCGCCGCGGTAGATGATGTCGCCCTGCTGCGGGCGGTACACGCCGTTGATCACGTTCAGCATCGAGCTTTTGCCCGCGCCGTTGGGGCCGATGATGGCGCGGATCTCGTGCTGGCGCACGTCGAAGGAGATGTCGGTCAGCGCCTTCACGCCGCCGAAGGACAGCGAAATATGCTGCAGGTCCAGTATCACAGGGCCGATGCGGCGCGTCGCGCCGAACAGCGCGTCGGGTTCGTTCATTTGCATGGGAAGCTCCTCGCTCAAGCGGCGGTCTTGGTCACGGCCGGGAAGGTCTTGCTATCCCTGATCCTCAGGTCCGCCGCCACCAGGCCGGTGCGGCCGTCCTCGAACTTGACCAGGGTTTCGATGTATTGCGAGGCCTTGCCGCTGTATAACGCGTCGATCAGCACCGCATACTTTTCGGCCACGAACTTGCGGCGCACCTTGCGGGTGCGGGTCAGCTCGTCGTCGTCGGGGTCCAGCTCCTTGTGCAGCACCAGGAAGCGGGTGATCTGCGTGGCGCTCATGGCCGGCTCGGTCGCCAGGCCGGCGTTCACCTTCTCCACGCATTCCAGCATCAGCTCATAGGTCTGCGGATGCGCGGCCAGGTCGGTGTAGCCGGAGTAGGCGATGTTGCGGCGCTCGGCCCAGTTGCCCACCGCGCCCATGTCGATGTTGAGGAAGGCGCAGACGTTGTCGCGCTGGTTGCCGAACACCACCGCCTCCTTGATGAAGGGGAAGAACTTCAGCTTGTTCTCGATGTAGTTGGGCGCGAACATGGTGCCGCAGTTCATCTTGCCCACGTCGGCCGCGCGGTCGATGATCTTCAGGTGGCCGTCGCCGTCGAACAGGCCGGCGTCGCCGGTGTGGAAGTAGCCTTGTTCGTCGATCGCCTCGCTGGTCGCGTCGGGACGCTTGTAGTAGCAGTCCATCAGCGTGGGCGACTTCACCAGCACCTCGCCGTTGTCGGCCAGCTTCACCTCCACGCCCGGCGCGGGCAGGCCCACGCTGTCGAACTTGATCTGGCCGTCCGGCTGCAGGCAGATGTAGGCGCAGGTCTCGGTGGAGCCGTAGAACTGCTTGAGGTTGACGCCGATGGAGCGGTAGAAGCGGAACAGGTCCGGGCCGATGGCGGCGCCGGCCGTGTAGGCCACGCGCACGCGCGTCATGCCCAGCACGTTCTTCAGCGGGCCGTACACCAGCGCGCGGCCCAGCGCGTACTTGACGCGGTCGGCCAGCGGCACCGGCTTGCCGTCCAGGATGTCGGAGCCGCAGCGGGTGGCCACGTCCATGAAGTAGTCGAACATGCCCTTCTTGATCCTGCCCGCGTCCTCCATCCGTATCATCACCGTGGTCAGCATGTTCTCGAACACGCGCGGCGGGGCGAAGTAGCAGGTGGGGCCGATCTCGCGCAGGTCGGTCATCACGGTGTCGCTCGACTCCGGGCAGTTCACCGTGAAGCCGGCCACCATGGCCTGCGCCAGCGAGAACAGGCAGTCGCCCACCCACGCCATCGGCAGGTAGGACAGGATGTCCTCGGCGTCGGTCAGCTTGTCGAAGTTGACGCTGCCGGCGCCGGCCGACATCAGCGCGGTGTGGGTCTGGCACACGCCCTTGGGCTTGCCGGTGGTGCCGGAGGTGTAGAGGATGATGGCGTTGTCGCCGCCCTTGCCCGCCTCCACGGCCGCGTCGAAGAAGCCGGGGTTGGCCTGGTCGTAGGCGCGGCCCAGTTCCAGCAGGCGCGACACCGAATACAGCTCCTTGTGCGTGTAGTGGCGCATGCCGCGCTCGTCGTCGTAGGCGATGTGGCTGACGCCGGCATACATCTCCTTGATTTCCAGCAGCTTGTCGACCTGCTCCTGGTCCTCGACGATGGCGTAGTGGATTTCCGCGTTTTCCAGCACGAAGGCCATGTCGGCGGCGGGGGCGTCCTGGTACAGCGGCACCGGCACGCCGCCCAGGCTCTGGGCCGCCAGCATGGCCCAGTATAGGCGCGGGCGGTTGTCGCCGATGATCGCCAGGTTCATGCCGCGCTCGAAGCCCAGCGCGGCCAGTCCGCACGCCATGGCGCGCACCTCCTCGTTGACCTGGCGCCAGTTCCAGGTCTGCCAGATGCCGAGGTACTTTTCGCGGAACGCGGGCTTGAGGGGCCGTTCCTTTCCGTGCGCCAACAGGCGACGGGGGAAGGTATCCAATACTGTTTGCACCTTAGTCTCCTTCATTGCCCTGGATCAGAGCGAGGCTAGTTATATTTTGGGGTCAGTGCGTTTTGTGTGATGATATTAGCCTGCGTTACACAGCCATGCTGTCTTTCCGGCGACAATTGCGGGACTTTTTGATGTTGCTTAATAATAATGACGTATAACCAACACAGCCTGGTCGCGGCGTTGCGCTCGGCGACTTGGGCGCCGTCCCTGACGCCGGAGCAAATGGCGCGCGTGGAGGCCGACACCTACGAGACTTTCGTGCCGAAGGGCGGCTTTGTTTGCCGCAAGGGCGAGCACGTGGAGAATTGGGTGGGCATCATCAGCGGCATGGTGAAGATGAACAATTTCTCGCCCAGCGGCAAGAGCGTCACCTTCACCGGCGTGCCGCCCGGCGGCTGGTTCGGCGAGGGCTCGCTGCTGAAGAAGGAGCCGCGCAAGTACGACGCGATGGCGCTGCGCGACAGCCGCATCGCCCGCATGCCGGCCGACACCTTCCACTGGCTGCTCGACAACAGCCTGCCGTTCACGCGCTTTCTGCTGATGCAGTTGAACGAGCGGCTGGGTCAGTTCATCGGCGTGGTGGAAAACGACCGCCTGCTCGACATCGACACCCGCGTTGCGCGCTGCCTGGCGACGCTGTTCAATTCCCAGCTGTACCCGGGCCTGGACCAGCTGGTGCAGATTTCCCAAGAGGAAATCGGCCTGTTGTCCGGCGCCTCGCGCCAGCGCGCCAATCAGGCCTTGCAGGTGCTGGAAAAGCGCGGCCTGCTGCGGCTGGACTACGGCGGCATCCGCATCCTCGACCTGGACGGCCTGCGCACCTTCGAAGCCCAGCCTTAGCCCGGTTGGGCGTGCTGAAGCTTGCGTTGCAGTGTTAGTCGGATCACACTGCACTGACTGCAATTGGATTATGCTTTGCCGTAGATATCCAACAATAGCGGAGGACGTGGACATGGACACCCTTGCACATCAGTTAGGCAAAACCCTGGTCGCGCGCGGCGCCGTCGCGGCCATCTCACGATGGGGGTTCTGGCGCGTCGCCGGCTTTGTCGGCGCCGCCGCCGCGGTGGCCTGGTACCTCGCCGCGCACAGGAAACCGCACGCCTCCGCCACGCCGCTGTTGCCGGCGCCCGAGGCGTCGCCCGGCAACGCCGCCGCCCGCACGCCGGACGAGGAACGCCGCCGCACGCCGGAAATCGACACCGGCGCCGGCTACCCCGAAGGCACCCGCACCCTGCACTGAGTCGACCTCATTCCCGCAAGGTCGCGTGGAACAATGCGTTGAGGCCATCGATGGCGTTGGCGCGTTTGGACACGGCGACCGGCGTGGCCTCCAGCCGCGCCAGCTCGGCCTCGATAAAGGCGTTCAGGCTGGCGACCGGCGCGGACAATCCCATTTCCGGCGCCGCGCGTTTCTTTTCCAGTAATACCTCGATATCGCTCAACAGTTGTGGATCGCTCAGCAAATGCAGCAGCTTGTGGAACTCGATGGGCGCCGGGCTGCCGTAGCGTTCCAGCCACCGCACGGACAGCAGCGGCCGCAGCACGTAGAAGTACTTCTTCAGCGGCACCATGTCGGCGCGCAGATATCCCCGGTAGTTGGTCTTGGCCATGCTGCGGTAGTGGTGGATGCCATGCTCCACCGAATACACCGATGGCAACAGTTGCCGCGCGCCCGCGCCGAAACCGCCTCGCTCGATGTAGTTGATGGGCGACTGTATCCATTCCACGAACGCCGGGTTGGACTTCCAGAACAGGCGCAGCGCCTTGCGGATATCCCAGCCGTTCAGATCGATGTCGTCGACGATCGGGTATTCGATGACGTCGCGGCGCTCTTCCATATCGACGGCGGCGTACCAGTCGGCCGGATGGGCGTAGATGAAGCGCACATCGTAATCGCTGTTCGGGGATTCGAATCCCCACGCCCGGCTGCCGGACTCGACAGCGAGCAAAACGCGCACGCCGTGCTCCTTTTCGGCGGCGGCCAGCCGCGCCATGATCTCTTCTCGCACCACTCCAGGAATCATCCCTTTCTCCCAATGAATACTTGCTATGATAGAGGCAAGTTGACTGTACCACCTAGCTCATGTTCCCACCCGACCACACCGGCATCGCCGTCCGCCTCGCCCAGCTGCGCGAGGCGATGCGCAGCCAGCGGATAGACGCCTTGATGGTGCCGTCCGCCGATCCCCATCTGTCCGAATACCTGCCGCCCCGCTGGAAGGGCCGCGAGTGGCTGTCCGGCTTCACCGGCTCGGTCGGCACCTTCATCGTCACCGCCGATTTCGCCGGCGTCTGGACCGACGGCCGCTACTGGACGCAGGCGGAAACCGAGCTGGCCGGCACCGGCGTCGCGCTGATGAAGATCGCCTCCGGCGCCAGCGTGCAGTACGTGGACTGGCTGGCCGAGCACCTGCGATCCGGCCAGACCCTGGCGGTCGACGGGGCCGTGCTGGGCCTGTCCATCGCGCGCCTGCTGGGACAGGCGCTGGCCGGCAAGGACGTGGCCCTGCGCACCGATCTCGACCTGCTGGACGGGGTCTGGACCGACCGCCCCGGCCTGCCGGACGCCCCAGTCCGCGAATTCCTCGCGCCCTACGCCACGCAAAGCCGGGCCGAGCGCCTGCAGGCGCTGCGCGCGGCCATGGCCAATCTGGGCGCCAGCCATCACGTGATCTCCACGCTGGACGACATCGCCTGGCTGCTCAACCTGCGCGGCGCCGACGTCAGTTTCAATCCCGTCTTCGTCGCCCACGCGCTGGTGGCGCCCGGGCGCGCCACGCTGTTCGTGGCGGATGGCAAGATCGCGCCCGAACTGGGCGCCACGCTGGCGGAACAGGGCGTGGACGTGGCGCCGTACGACGCCTACACCACGGCATTGCAAGCCCTGCCGGCGGACGCCACCGTGCTGATCGACCCGCGCCGCGTCACCCACGGCACGCGCCAAGCCCTGCCGTCCACCGTGCGCGTGGCCGAGGCGGTCAACCCCACCACCCTGGCGAAATCGCGCAAGAGCGCCGCCGAGGCGGACCATGTGCGCGCCACGATGGAACACGACGGCGCCGCCCTGTGCGAATTCTTCTGCTGGCTGGAGGGCGCGCTGGCCGATCCGCGGCGCGAACCGCTGAGCGAATACGCGATAGGCGAGCGCATCACGGCCGCGCGCGCGCGCCGTCCCCGTTTCGTCAGTCCCAGCTTCGGCACCATCGCCGGCTTCCGGGCCAACGGCGCCATCATGCACTACCGCGCCGGCGCGGAGGGCTCGGCGCGCATCGAGGGCGACGGCCTGCTGCTGATCGATTCCGGCGGCCAGTACCTGGGCGGCACCACGGACGTGACGCGCGTGGTGCCGGTCGGCGCCATCACGGACGAGCACAGGCGCGACTTCACGCTGGTGCTGAAGGGCCTGATCGCGCTGTCCGCCGCGCGCTTCCCCGCCGGCACCAGGTCGCCGCAGCTGGACGCGATCGCGCGCGCGCCGATCTGGGCCGCCGGGATAGACTTCGGCCATGGCACCGGCCACGGCGTGGGCTATTTCCTGAACGTGCACGAGGGCCCGCAGTCGATCTCGCCCTCGGCCATGCCGGAGCCGCACACGGCGATGGAGCCGGGCATGATCACGTCGATCGAGCCCGGCATCTACCGGCCCGGACGCTGGGGCGTGCGCATCGAGAACCTGGTGCTCAACGTGGACGCGGGGGACGCCGGATTCGGTCCCTTCCTGCGCTTCGAAACGCTGACCCTGTGCCCGATCGACACGCGCTGCGTCGCCCTGGACTTGCTGCGCGCCGACGAGCGCGCGTGGCTGAACGATTACCACGCCACGGTGCGCACGCGCCTGGCCCCGCACTTGGCCGGCGACGCGCTGGCCTGGCTGCATACCCGCACGGAGGCAATATGAGCGCACGCTCCACCCGCGCCAGCAATGCCGTGGACCGCTTGAAAGAGCGCAGCGGCAACAGGCTGTATTCGATGTCGATCACCGGCGCCGGCCATTTCTTCCTGACGGAAGGGCCGGGCAAGCCGCCCTTGTGCGAGCCCAAGGAACTGGATGATTTTGTCGCCTTCGTCAACGCGCAGGGGCCGCAAAAGCCCAAGCGCGTCAGCAAGCTCGACGTGGAGTTCGAAAAGCAGCTCGCCAAGAAAACGCCCAACAACTAGAAGAGGCTGTCATGCCCACCTACCACGTCCTGTCCGGCTATTGGTCTTCGGCGCAATTGGCCACCAATGGCATCATCTTGCTGCACATCGTCGGGGCGCTGCTGCTGGGGCTGGCGGTGGGCTATGAGCGTTCCTACCACGGCCGCGCGGCCGGCATGCGCACCTATGGCCTGGTGTGCATGGCGTCCTGCGCGTTGACGGTGATCGCCGGTTTTCCGCACCATTGGTTCGGCGGCAACATGACCCACCTGGTCGGCACCGATCCCACCCGCGTGATCCAGGGCATCGTCACCGGCATCGGCTTCCTGGGCGCCGGCGTCATCATGCGCGAGGGTTTCAATATCAGCGGCCTGACCACGGCGGCTTCGCTGTGGGCCTCGTCCGCCATCGGCGTCATGATAGGCATAGGCTTCTACCTGGGAGCGATGGGGCTGGCCTTCCTGTGCGCGATGTCGATGGTGTTCCTGTCCAAGGTGGAGGCGTGGCTGCCGTCGCGCCACGCGGTGGCGATGACGATGCGTTTCAAGCAGGGCTATATGCCGGAGGAAAAGGCGCTGCGCGACATCGCGCTCAAGCGCGGCTACCAGATTGCCGGCGGATCGATGATGATCAGCAGCGACAAAGGCGCGCAGGAATGGCGCTTCGTCGCCATCGCGCTGAGCAAGCGTTCCGGCGCCTCGATGTCGGAACTGGCCAAGGAAATGGCGGCGTTCGACGGGCTGGAAGGCTTCCAGCTGTCGCACGCCCGCAATTGAACGTGAGCGAAAGGTAAAGCCCATGGTATTGACCACCGCACAGGACGTGCTCGATTTCTGGTTCCTGCCGATAGGCGCGCGCGGGCACAACACGCAGCGGCCCGAATGGTTCCGCAAGGACGAGCGCTTCGACCAGCTGATCCGCGACCAGTTCGGCGACCTGACCGAGCTGGCCCTGTCCGGCGGCCTGCGCCAGTGGGACGACGAGGGCACCCAGGGCACGCTGGCGCGCATCATCGTGCTGGACCAGTTCACCCGCAACATCCACCGCGGCACGCCGCGCTCGTTCGCCGGCGATCCGCTGGCGCTGGAGGCCGCGCTGGCGCTGGACAACGCCGGCTCCAACCAGACCCTGCCGCCGGTGCAGCGGGTGTTCGCCTATCTGCCCTTCGAGCACGCGGAAAACCTGTCCATGCAGCAGCGTTCGCTGGACCTGTACGCCAATCTGCGCGCCTCGGCCAGCGGATTCGACGACACCTACGACTACGCGCGCCGGCACCACGACATCATCCGCCGCTTCGGCCGCTTCCCGCACCGCAACGCCATCCTGGGCCGGGTGTCGACGGCGGAGGAGCGCGAGTTCCTGCAGCAGCCGGGCTCGGGCTTCTGATGACGCGCAGCCTCAGCGTCATCGGCGGCGGCCATGTCGGTCGGGTGCTGGGCCGTTTATTGGGGTCGCGCTGCGCCGTGCTGGATGTGTTGACGCGTTCGCCGTCGTCCGCGCGGGCGGCGGTGGACTTCATCGGCGCCGGCGTGGCGGCCGACGGCTACGCCGCGCTGCGCCCGGCCGACATCTACCTGCTGTCCGTGGGCGACGACCAGATCGAGCCCGCCTGCGCGGCGCTGGCGGCCGCCGTGCCACTGCGGGGCGCCATCGTGTTCCACTGCAGCGGCGCCCTCGCGTCGGACCGGCTGGCGGCCGCGCGCGCGGCCGGCGCCCACGTGGCCAGCGTCCACCCCATCCGCAGCTTCGCCGACCCGGCCGCCGTGGCGGCGGACTTCGCCGGCACCTTCTGCGGCGTGGAGGGGGACGCGGAGGCGGTGGACGCGCTCAACGCGCTGCTGCTGGCGCTGGGCGCCCGTCCGGTCGCCATCGACGCCGCCGCCAAGACCGTCTACCACGCGGCCGCCGTGTTCGCCAGCAACTACCTGACCACGGTGCTGGACGCCGCCCTGCGCGCCTACCAGGCGGCCGGCATACCTGAGCAGACCGCGCGCGAACTGGCGCGGCCGCTGGCCGCCGAAACGCTGGCCAATGTGTTCAGGCTGGGCGCCGCGCCCGCCTTGAGCGGCCCGATCGCGCGCGGCGACATGGCCACCGTGGCCCGCCAGGAAGCCGCCGTCGCCCAGTGGGACGCCGCCACCGGCGAGCTCTACCATGCGCTGATCGCCCCCACGGTCGAACTGGCGCGCCGAAAGCACAACAGATAAAGCGGCTTGTTCCCCTGGCGACCCGATTTCCTTGTAAAAGGTCGCGAGAAGCAATAAGCTTAATTACTGGAATGTTTTTTTGGATCAGAAAAACACGTCGTAATGAGAGCACGCCGCCCCCGAGGGTGCCAGTGCCAACAAGGATAGAGGAAAGAACATGTTATTTCTGAAGAGTACATCTGTCACCAAGGCGCCCGGCATCTACGAGGTGGACATCGCCGCCAAGCCGCCGGGCAAGACCTTTGGTGTTTACCTGGCGACCGACCCGGACAATCCGCCGGCGACGGTGCTGGCCGCGCTGGCCGCCGCCGGGTTCCAGAACACGCACAGCTCCGGCTACACCCACAAGGATCGCGGCAAGGTGCTGGACCTGCACTTCCAGAAGGATGGCACCGACCTGTTCAAAGGCTGGAAGCCCGAAGAAGCCGAGGCCAACATGGCCGCCATCAACAAGATCTTCGCCGACATCGGCGTCACCATCACGCCGCGCGTGATGTCGCTGGCCGAAGCCTACGCCTGACCCCCCGCAAGACCTACACCTCGATGTGATACAAAGCCCATGGGCAGGAGCCGAAACGCTCCTGCACGGGCTTTTTCGCCATTTCCGGCACCTTGTCGGCCTCGTAGATGGCCCACAGCGGCCCCAGTCCACCCAGCGCCATCGCCGCGCCATCCATGTGCGTGGCGACGATGTAGCGCTGCGCGCGCGCCTGCGCCACCGTGATCGAGGCCGCGTAGCCGTCCACCGCGCGGAGCACGATCTTGCCGCCGTCCGGCGGCGTGGCCCCGGCCGCCTTCAGCACGTCCAGCAGCAGCGGGCCGCGCAGCGTGTGCGGCTTGCCGTCGTATTCCAGCGTGGGTTTGATTTGCCGCGCCGGCAGCGCGGTCAGCATCGCGAAATCGAAGGCGTGGGCCTTGTCGAAGCCGAGCTTTTGCTTGTGCATCATCTGGTCGCTGACCGGGTCGAACGGCCCCCGGTTGGGCTTGGCGATGGCGCCGGTGACGGTCAGCAGGGCGGGACCGCGCGCGGCGGGGGGGGCGTGGGCCACGCGGGCCGTGGCGGGGAGGGCGCCGGCTACCGCCAGCGTGGTCAGGAATTGGCGTTTTTTCATGCCTGATATCATAGCGCATGGACCTGTTTTCAGAGCAAGACGACACGCTGCGCGCCATCCCCATCGAGGACGGCGAGCTGTATTTCATGCGGCGCCTGCCGCTGCCGCTGGCGCCCGTCGAGGTGTTGGCGCGGCTGCTGGCCGAAACCGATTGGCGCGCCGAGGCGATCACGCTGTGGGGCAAGCAAATGATGCAGCCGCGCCTGACCGCATGGCATGGCGAGGCGCGCTACACGTATTCCGGCATGACCCTGGAACCGCTGCCGTTCACGCCGCTGCAACTGGCCATCAAGGACGCGGTCGAGCGGGCCAGCGGGCGCCGTTTCAACAGCGTGCTGCTGAACCACTACCGCGACGAGCGGGACAGCATGGGTTTCCACAGCGACGATGAAAAGGAACTGGGGCCGAATCCGGCGATAGCCTCGGTCAGCTTCGGCGAAGCCCGCACCTTCATCCTCAAGCACAAGCGCCAACCCAAGACCGTGAAGATCGACCTGGGCGACGGCAGCCTGCTGCTGATGGCGGGCGCGCTGCAGCACAACTGGCGCCACGGCATCAACAAGGAGAAGGTCGCGCGCGGTCCGCGCGTCAATCTGACCTTCCGCCTGATCGACCTTCCTTAAGTGGATCTTAAGCTAAGTTCCGTCATTTTGTGGCGATCCTCTTCGTTTCAAGCCCCATTACAACTCGTCACATTTCTTACTTAATTGCCGACGACGTAGGTGATTTATCAATGTATCTTTGAGACATCGCGATTCCGTGAAATTGCGATCCCAAGCAAGTCCTCAACCATTTTGCTGAAAGATCCAACGATATGAAAAACCTCATCTTTGCAATGATCGCCTCCGCCACCGCCCTGGGTGGTGTTTCCGTGGCCCACGCGGCCGAAGTGGGTCCTTACGTCGGCGTCGGCGTCGTGGCCAGCGAGCACAAGTACAACCTCGCCAACGACACCAGCAGCGGCGACCGCACGAGCGACGAATGGTCCGGCAAGGTCTACGGCGGCTACCAGTTCGACAAGACCTTTGCGCTGGAAGGCGGCTACACCGATTTCGGCAAGTCCGGCTACAACTACAGCGTCGGCACGGCCAACGGCCACATCGACAGCAAATCGCACTCCTTCTACGTCGCCGGCAAGGCCAGCATGCCGGTCAACGACCAGTTCTCGCTGAACGGCAAGCTGGGCCTGGCCTACAACAAGAACACCGTGAACGGCAGCGGCCTGGCCTCGTCGTACGCGGTGGGCGACAAGGACCGCACCGGCCTGTACGCGTCGGTGGGCGCCGAGTACGCGATCAACCAGAAGGTGTCGCTGTCGCTCGACTATGAGCACTACGGCAAGAACGATATCGAACAGGGCCGCAAGAAGGGCGCGTTTTCCCTGGGCGCGCGTTACAACTTCTAAAGGCCAGCCCGCGCAGTTCGGCGGGCGCGACAGCGGCGCCGTGGCGCTAATGTCCTTGCGCCCGCCACCCAATGAAAAAAGGCACGGTGACGATGATCACCGTGCCTTTCGTCGTTTCGCCTATGACGCTCAGGTCGTCAGCGGCTTGTAGCGGATGCGTTTCGGCTTCGCGCCTTCCTCGCCCAGGCGTTTCTTCTTGTCGGCTTCATATTCCTGATAGTTGCCGTCGAAGAAGGTGACTTGCGAATTGCCCTCGAAGGCCAGGATGTGGGTCGCGATGCGGTCCAGGAACCAGCGATCGTGGGAGATCACCATCACGGAGCCGGCGAATTCCAGCAGCGCGTCTTCCAGCGCGCGCAGGGTTTCCACGTCCAGGTCGTTCGACGGTTCATCCAGCAGCAGGA
This sequence comes from Pseudoduganella namucuonensis, assembly GCF_900116645.1. GTDB lineage: Bacteria > Pseudomonadota > Gammaproteobacteria > Burkholderiales > Burkholderiaceae_D > Rugamonas > Rugamonas namucuonensis. The sequence continues at coordinate 219,186 of NZ_FPBO01000003.1, forward strand.
CGTTGCCGCCCATCAGCAGGGTTTTCGCCAGGTGCAGACGGCCGCGCTCGCCGCCGGACAGGTTGCCGACGATCTTTTGCTGGTCGCCGCCCTTGAAGTTGAAGCGGCCCAGGTAGGCGCGCGACGGCATTTCGAAGCGGCCCACGCTCAACATGTCGGCGCCGCCGGTCACGTCCTGGAACACGGTTTTGGCATCGGACAGCGCGTCGCGGTGCTGGTCGACGATGGAGACCTTGGCGGTCTTGCCGATGATCACTTCGCCGCTGTCCGGCACTTCCTTGCCGGTGATCATCTTGAACAGGGTCGACTTGCCGGCGCCGTTCGGGCCGATGATGCCGACGATGGCGCCGGCGGGGATCGTGAAGCTCAGGTTGTCGATCAGCATGCGGTCGCCGAAGGACTTCGACACGTTTTTGAACTCGATCACTTCATTGCCCAGGCGCTCGGCCACGGGGATGAAGATCTCCTGCGTCTCGTTGCGCTTCTGGTATTCGTGCTCGCTCAGCTCGTTGAAGCGGGCCATGCGGGCCTTGGACTTGGCCTGGCGCGCCTTGGGATTCTGGCGCGACCATTCCAATTCCTTCTGCAGCGCCTTCTGGCGCGCCGATTCCGTGGCTTCCTCCTGCTTCAGGCGGGCCTGTTTCTGGTCCAGCCACGAGCTGTAGTTGCCTTTCCATGGAATGCCGCTGCCGCGGTCCAGTTCCAGGATCCATTCGGCCGCGTTGTCCAGGAAGTAGCGATCGTGGGTGATGCCGACCACGGTGCCGGGGAAGCGCACCAGGAACTGCTCCAGCCATTCGACCGATTCCGCGTCCAGGTGGTTGGTCGGCTCGTCGAGCAGCAGCATGTCCGGCTTGGACAGCAGCAGCTTGCACAGCGCCACGCGGCGCTTCTCGCCGCCGGACAGCACGCCGATCTTGGCGTCCCATGGCGGCAGGCGCAGCGCGTCGGCGGCCATTTCCAGCTGCAGGTTCAGGTTGCCGCCGTCGGACGAGGAGATGATGGCTTCCAGGCGCGCCTGCTCGGCGGCCAGCGCGTCGAAGTCCGCGTCCTCTTCCGCGTAGGCGGCGTACACGGCGTCCAGCTTGGCTTGCGCCTCGAAGGCCTCGCCCAGGCCGGATTCGACTTCCTGGCGCACGGTTTTTTCCGGATCCAGCTGCGGCTCCTGCGGCAGGTAGCCGATGTTCAGGCCCGGCATCGGGCGCGCTTCGCCCTGGATGTCGGTGTCGATGCCCGCCATGATTTTCAGCAAGGTCGACTTACCGGAGCCGTTCAGGCCCAGCACGCCGATCTTCGCGCCCGGGAAGAACGACAGCGAAATATCCTTCAGGATCTGGCGCTTGGGCGGGACAATTTTGCCCACGCGGTTCATGGTATAGACGTAATTTGCCATTAGGAAATCTCAGTAGAAAGTGTTAGGTACAGAAGGTCAACAGCATACGATAAACGGGCCGGACTAGCCACAAAACCGGGGTCAGACCACGTTTTTCGCGAAATATTTCTTGGAAAACGTGGTCTGACCCCGGTTTAAACGGGCCGGACTAGCCAGCTTGGGCGGACAGATTCTGGCGCGAGGTCCACCAGCCCTCGGCCATGTATACCCCCAGCGCGCTCCAGATCACGACGAAGCCGGCCAGCCGCGCCGGGTCGAAGGTTTCGTGGAAGATCCACAGCCCCAGCAGCATCTGCATGGTGGGCGACATGTATTGCAGCATGCCCAGCACGGACAGCGGAATGCGGCGCGCCCCGGCCGCGAACAGCAGCAGCGGCACCGCCGTGATCGGCCCGGCCGCCGCCAGCAGCCAGCGCGTGCCGTCGTCCGGGGCGTTGATGAAGGTGTTCTGGCCGTGCGCGCCGAGCCAGAGCACATAGGCCAGCGCCAGCGGGAACAGGATGATGGTCTCGAACGCCAGCCCCTCCAGCGCCGCCAGCGCGGCGGTCTTGCGCAGCAGGCCGTAGCCGCCGAAGGTCAGGCCCAGCACCAGGGCGATGTAGGGCGGCTGGCCGGCCTGCCAGGTCAGCCAGGCCACCCCCAAGGCGGCCAGGCCGATCGCCAGCCACTGGCCGCGGCGCAGTTTCTCCTTCAGCACCAGCAGGCCCAGCAGCACATTGATCAGCGGATTGATGAAATATCCCAGGCTGGCGTCCAGCACGTGGCCGTTCTTCACCGCCCAGATATAGAAGAACCAGTTGGCCGTCAGCAGCACGGCGCTGGCGGCGAAGCTGGCCACCACGCGCGGCCTGCGCAGCACTTGCGGCAGCCAGCGCCACTGGCTGCGCACGGTCAGCACCAGCGCCAGGAACAGCAGCGACCACAGCATCCGGTGCGCCAGGATCTCCAGCGGCGGCACCTCGCCGATGGCGTGGAAATACAGCGGGAACAGCCCCCACAGGAAGAAGGCGAGGGCGGCGTACAGAATGCCTGTGTTCATGGAAAGAGGGGGAGGGAAGGCGGCGCGGGTGTCCATTATCCCGGAATTCCGTCCACCCCGCTGAGCGCGGCAGAAGCCACTTGCAAATTGACCATGACTGGACTATTGTGCAACGCACCAGAACAACTTCAGGTGCAATCTTGACCTCGGAACATAAGAAAAGCAGCGTGGCCGCCCTGACGCTCGCTGCCGTCGGCATTGTCTATGGCGACATCGGCACCAGCCCCCTGTACACCCTCAAGACCATCTTCGACCCTGAACACGGCTTGGCCCTGAACACGCCCAACCTGCTGGGCGTCATTTCCCTGATTTTCTGGGGCCTGACGATGATCGTCTCGCTCAAATACGTGACGCTGGTGCTGCGCGCGGACAACCGCGGCGAGGGCGGCGTGATGGCGCTGATGGCGCTGGCGCTCAATTCCGTCAGCAAGCGCTCCGGCTGGCACGGCCCGCTGCTGCTGCTGGGCGTGTTCGGCGCCACCATGTTCTACGGCGACAGCGTGGTCACGCCCGCCATTTCGGTGCTGGGCGCGATCGAGGGCCTGGAAGTGGCGGCGCCCGCCTTGGGGCAGTACGTGGTGCCGCTGACCATCATCGTGCTGGTTTCGCTGTACGCGGTGCAGCGCCACGGCACGGCCGGCATCGGCCGCTGGTTCGGGCCGGTCATGGTGCTGTGGTTCGCGGCGCTGGCGGTGATGGGCGTGGTCAACATCGTCGAGGCGCCGCAGATCCTGGCCGCGCTCAACCCGCTCAACGCCTTCCGCTTCCTGCTGGCCAACGGCTTCCTGGCGTTCGTCGCGCTGGGCGCGGTGGTGCTGGCCTTCACCGGCGCCGAGGCGCTGTACGCGGACATGGGACACTTCGGCAAGAAGCCGATCCGCCTGGCCTGGTTCCTGGTCGCCTTCCCGGCGCTGGCGCTGAACTACCTGGGCCAGGGCGCGCTGCTGATCAACCATCCCGAGGCGATCTCCAACCCCTTCTTCAACCAGCTGGGCGGCTGGAGCGTGTACCCGCTGGTGCTGCTGTCGACCATGGCGGCGGTGATCGCCTCGCAGGCCACCATTTCCGGCACCTTCTCGATGACCAAGCAGGCCATCGCCCTCGGGCTGCTGCCGCGCATGCGCGTGGCGCACACCTCGGAAAGCGAGATCGGCCAGATCTACATCCCGGCCGTCAACTGGCTGCAACTGGTGGTGGTGCTGATCGCGGTGGTGGGCTTCGGCTCCTCCGACGACCTGGCCGGCGCCTACGGCATCGCGGTCACGGCCACCATGCTGTCCACCACCATCCTCACCTTCTTCGTCACGCGCTACCGCTGGCACCTGCCGCTGGCGGTGTGCTTCGGCGCCACCGGCTTCTTCATCGCGATGGACATCATGCTGTTCTCGGCTTCCACGCTGAAACTGCTGCACGGCGGCTTTTTCCCGCTGCTGCTGGGCGCCGTGCTGCTGACGGTGATGCTGACCTGGCGCACCGGCCGCCAACTGGTGTTCGAGAACCTGGAAAAGCACGCCATCCCGCTCGAGGCCTTCCTGGAATCGCTGTTCATGGCGCCGCCCACGCGGGTGTTCGGCACCGCCATCTTCCTGCGCGGCGAAGGCGACGGCGTGCCGCACGCGCTGCTGCACAACCTGTCGCACAACAAGGTGCTGCACGAGCGCGTGGTGTTCATCACCGTGAACATGCTGGAGGAACCCTGGGTGCCGCCGGAGGAGCGCGTGCGGATCACGGACCTGGGCCACCAGTGCTACCAGGTCAACGTCCACTACGGCTTCAAGGACGAGCCGGACATCCCCAACGTGCTGGGGCTGTGCGCGGAGCACGGGCTGGCCTTCGAGATGATGGAGACCTCCTTCTTCATCGCCCGCCAGACGGTGATCTCGGCGCCGGGTTCGGGCATGTCGTCGTGGCGCGAAAGCCTGTTCGTGACCATGTCGCGCAACGCCCGCGCGGCGGCGGACTATTACCAGATCCCGCCCAACCGGGTGATCGAGCTGGGCACCCAGGTGGAAATCTGAGCGTGGCGAATTTGTAAGCAGACCGCACGGGCCGAAATCCGGGCCGGACAGTCTGCTACACTTCTGCTCCGGCGCACGCACGGGCCGCCTGTGCGAGTTCTTCGTCCTAATAATGCAAAGGTCACTATGAAATCGATGTTCCAAATGATTGCAACGCTCGCCTGCGTGCTGGGGCTGACCGCCTGCGGCGGCGGCGATGACAACAAAACCGCCACCACCGAGACCCCGCAGCCGGCCTACGCCAAGACCGACCTGGTGACCGGCACCGGCGAGACGGCGGCCAACGGCGACCTGGTCACGATCCTGTACACCGGTTACCTGTACGACTCCACCAAGGCCAACGGCCGCGGCGCGCAGTTCGAAACCTCGCCCACGGGCGCGGGCGTCAGCTTCGCGGTGGCCACCGGCGCGGTGCCGATCAAGGGCTGGGACCAGGGTGTTCTCGGCATGAAAGTGGGCGGCAAGGCCAACCTGGTGCTGCCATCGAGCCTGGCCTTCGGCGCCGCCGGCTACACCAGCACCACAGGCGTGAAAGTGGCGGCCAACGCGCCGCTGGTGTTCGAGGTGGAGCTGATCGCGGTGAAAAAAGCCTCGCCGTCGGCCACCGTGACCATCAAAGACAATGTGGTCGGCACCGGCGCGGAAGCCGTGCTGAGCAAAACCCTGACCGTGCACTACACGGGCTGGCTCTACGACGAGACCAAGGCCGACTTCAAGGGCACCAAGTTCGACAGCTCGGTCGACAAGGGGCAGACCTTCGACTTCGCCATCGGCACCGCGACCGTCATCAAGGGCTGGGATCGCGGCGTGCTGGGCATGAAGGTCGGCGGCAAGCGCACGCTGATCGTTCCGTCGGAACTCGGCTACGGCAGCGCCGGCACGAAGGACGCCAACGGCGCGGTCGTCATCCCCCCCAACGCGAAGCTGATCTTCGACATCGAACTGATCGCCGTGAAATAAACCACGCGGCGCGCAAGCGAAAGGGCGGCTTCGGCCGCCCTTTTTCACGTCCTTGTTGCTAGAATGCGCCGCATGACCGCCCACATTCTGATCCTCGACGACGACACGGACGTCGCCTACGCCGCGCAAATGCTGCTGCGCCGGCGTCATGGCAAGGTAAGCGCGGCGCACACGCCGGCGGCGCTGCCGGAACTGCTGGCGCGGGACGTGCCGGACGTGGTGCTGCTGGACTTCAACTTCGCGCCCGGCCGCATCGACGGCGCCGAGGGCTTGGCCGCGCTCGACCTGCTGCGCGCCCTGCCTCGCCCGCCCGCCGTGATCGCGATGACGGCCTACGCCGACGTGCCGCTGGCGGTGGAGGCGCTGAAGCGCGGCGCCTGCGATTTCATCACCAAGCCCTGGGACAACGCCCGCCTCGTCGCGGCGGTGGACAGCGCGCTGGCGCGGCACGCCGCGGCCGCGTCGCCCGCCATGTCCCCGGCGACCGAGGCGTTGATGGGCGACTCGGCCGCCATGCGCGCCGTGAAGACCATGATCGCCAGCGTCGCGCCCACCGAGGCCAACGTGCTGGTGCTGGGCGAGAACGGCGTGGGCAAGGAACTGGTGGCGCGCGCCATCCATCAGGCCTCGCGCCGCGCCGGCCAGACCTTCCTCGCGGTGGACATGGGCGCGCTGCCGGAATCGACCTTCGAGAGCGAACTGTTTGGCCACCGCAAGGGCTCCTTCACCGACGCCAAGGCCGACCGCGCCGGGCGTTTCCAGGCCGCGCGCGGCGGCTCGCTGTTCCTCGACGAGATCGGCAACATGCCGCTGGCCGCGCAGGCCAAGCTGCTGACGGTGCTGGAGCGGCGCGAAGTCACGCCGATCGGCGCGGACCGGCCGGAAGCGGTGGACGTGCGCATCGTCAGCGCCACCAACCTGGACGAGGCGCGGCTGTTCGATCCCTCCGTGTTCCGTCCCGACCTGCTGTTCCGGCTGAACACCATCGTGATCCGCGTGCCCCCGCTGCGCGAGCGGCGCGAGGACATCCCGGCGCTGCTGCTGCACTACCTGCGCGCCTACGAGTCGCAATACCAGCGCCCGGCGCGCGGGATGAGGGCGGAGGCCCAGGCCTGGCTGGCGCAATACGCCTGGCCCGGCAACGTGCGCGCGCTGCGCCACGCCTGCGAACGCGCGGTCATCCTGGCGCTGGGCGCGGAATACGAGGTGGACGATTTCGGCCTGGCGCCGCAGGCCCACGCGGCGGGATACAGCACTGGCGGCGTCGCCGGCCCCGGCCCCGGCAATCCGGGCGACGAGCTCACTCTGAGCACCCTCGAACGCGACGCCATCGCCGCCGCGCTGGCCGCCGCCAACGGCAACATCAGCCAGGCCTCGCGCATGCTGGGCGTGAGCCGCGCGGCCCTGTACCGCAAGCTGGGCAAGCATGGCATCTGAGCGCGCGCTCAAGATCCGGATAGCGGCCAGCGTGGCCGCGCTGATGGCCTTGTCGGCCTGCGTCCCGCCCGCCGCATCGTCGCCGCGCGTGCTGGTGCTGTGCGCGCTGGCCGCCGCGATTCCGGCGTGGACGCTGCGCCGCGCCCTGTCGCGGCTGACCCTCCGACAGTCGACGCCGCTTTTTAGGGAAGTAGGCCCCGTGGGATTGCTGACGCCGCTTCGTGGGGGAGGCAGCCCCGATGGGGCTGCCTCCGATCCCGAAGGGACAGACCCTCAAGCGCTCACGCCGCTTCCCGCCGGCAACGCCGAAGCCGCGCTGACGCCCGATCGGCGCGCCCTGCTGGACGCCGCGCAGTCGCTGGAGGCGCGGCTGGAGCACGCCCCCATCGCGCTGTTCAGCATCGAGCGCCTGAGCGGGCCGGGCGCCGTCACGCCGGTGAACGCCAGCGCGCGCCGCATGCTGGCGCCGGGCCGCGCGCGCGATCCCCGGCAGTTGATGGATTTGCTGGCCGCCCAGCCCACCGCGCGCCGCGCGCTGGTCAGCTTCGACACCGAGCGCGGCCCGGAGCGCGCGCTGGCCTCGGTGGCCGCGCTGACGGTGGAGGGCGCCGGCCAGCGCCTGGCCGCGCTGATGCCGGTGGAAAGCGAACTGGAAGCCGAGGCCATGAACGCCTGGCGCCAGCTGGTGCACGTGCTCACGCACGAGATCATGAATTCGCTGACGCCGGTGGCCTCGCTGTCGCGCACCGCGCGCGACCTGCTGGCCGAGGTGCAGGCCGACCTGGCGCCCGACGTCAGCGGCGACCTGGGCACGGCGCTGGACGCCATCGCGCGCCGCGCCGCCAGCCTGGTGGAGTTCGTGGCCAGCTACCGCAGCCTGTCCACGGTGCCGCAGGCCAGGCCCGAGCGCGTGCACCTGGGCGAGCTGTTCGCGCGCCTGTCCATGCTGATGGCGCCGCAATGGGAGGTGCGCCGCGGCAGTGCCGAATTCTCGGTGGAGCCGGCGTCGCTGGATGTGATGGTCGATCCGGGACAGCTGGAACAGGCGCTGATCAACCTGTTGAAGAACGCCGCCGAGGCCACGGCCGATCTGCCGCATCCGCAGGTGCGGGTGCACGCGCGCCTGAGCCGGGGAGGGCGCTTGCGCATCGACGTGGCCGACAACGGCCCCGGCGTGCCGGACGACATGCTGGCCCATATCTTCACGCCCTTCTTCTCGACCAAGAGACAGGGGCGCGGCATCGGCCTGGCCATGGTGCGCCACCTGGCGCACGCCAACGGCGGCATGGTGCGCTACGCCAAGCCGGTGGGCGGCGGCGCGCGCTTCGTGGTCACGTTCTAGCCGGGCGCACCATGTCGACGTGCATGATGCCGTCCTCGTCGTACGGCTCGGTCACGGTCTGGAAGCCGAAGCCGCCGTAGAACTTTTCCAGGTGATGCTGCGCGCCGATGCGGAAGCCGTGGCCGGGATGCAGCGCCTCGGCGCGGGCGATGCCTTCGGCCAGCAGCAGGCGGCCGATGCCGCCGCCGCGCGCGGCCTGCGTGGTCAGCACGCGGCCCAGGGACATTTCGGGGTATTTGACGCCAGGCGCGATGCAGCGCAGATAAGCCGCCAGCTGGCGCTGGCCGTCGACGGTTTGCCAGGCCATCAGGTGATGGGCGCCCTGGTCGTAGTTGTCGATATCGGGATAGAGGCACTTCTGTTCCAGCATGAACACCTGCTGGCGGTGGTGCAGCACCTGGTACAGGTCCGCCACCGGAATCTGGTCGAAAGCCAGCCACTGCCATTCAATCATGTGCGCCTCGCGGGATGAAACGCTGATTGTACGGCAGGGCTGGAGGGCGATGCTTAAACGATGGTCAGGGTGACGTCGATGTTGCCGCGGGTGGCGTTCGAGTATGGGCACACGATGTGCGCCGCGTTCACCAGCTTCTCGGCGGTTTCGCGGTCCAGGCCTGGCAGCGACACTTTCAGTTCCACTTCGATGCCGAAGCCGGTCTCGATCGCGCCGATGCCGACGGTGGCGTCGATCGAGGTGTCCGCCGGCACGGCGATCTTGTCGCGGCCGCCGACGAATTTCAGCGCGCCGATGAAGCAGGCCGAGTAGCCGGCGGCGAACAGTTGCTCGGGATTGGTGCCCACGGCGCCGGCGCCGCCCAGTTCTTTCGGGGTGGTCAGTTTCACATCCAGCACGCCGTCGGACGAGACGGCACGGCCTTCGCGGCCACCGGTGGATTTAGCGTTTGCGCGGTACAGGACTTGTTGGATCGACATGATGGATTCCTTTGCTGTGGTGGGGTTTAGTCGCTATCTATTGAATAGCGTCCTACTTTTTGCTACTTCTCGCCGCGTGTGCGGCGTCGATGGAGTTACTTTACATCGTGCACTATGTAATAGCAAGCGATATTTTTAATAGTCGCCATGGCCGTGCGCCTCTTCACGCGCCGCCGCCGCTACTTCGCCGCCACCGCCTCCACCTGGATGCGCAGTCCCACGTCCATCGAGAAGCCATAATCCTTGCCCGCCGCCAGGCCGAAATCCTCGCGGTTGAACGTGGCGGACGCGTCCGCGCCGCACAGCTCGCGCTTCAGCATGGGGTGGGGGATGCATTTGAAGCGGTTCAGCTTGAGCGTGAGCGGCTTGGTCACGCCATGCAGCGTCAACTGTCCCTGCACCTCGGTGGGCGCGCCGCCGGCCAGGCTGAGCGTGCCGGTGTAGCGCGCGGTCTTGCCGTGTTTTTTCACGTCGAAGAAGTCCTTGCCCTGCGCCCACTTGTTGAGCAGGTCCTCGCCGAAGTCGATGCTGGACAGGTCGATGGCGATATCGACCGTGCCCTGGCCGGCTTCGCGGTCCAGCGTGACCTTGCCGCTGTTCTTGTTGATCTTTCCGCGCCAGAAGGAGATGCCCATGTGGTCGGCCTCGAAGCTGGGGAAGGTGTGGTGAGGGTCGATGTCGTAGGTCACGGGGGCGGCGCCGGCGAGGCCGCTGGCGAACAGGGTGGCGGCGAACAGGGTGCTGCTGATCTTCATGGCGTCTCCTTTTTCGGTGGGTGGTTACAGCGCGGTCTCGAAGCCTTCCAGCACATTGACGACGTTCACGCCCAGCTCCTTCACCGCGTAGCCGCCCTCGAACACGAAGGCGGTCGGCAGGCCCAGGTAGGCCAGGCGCTCGCCGATGCGCAGGTAGTCGGCGCTTTGCAGCGTGAAGCGCGACAGCGGATCGCCGGCGAAGGTGTCCACGCCCAGCGACACCACCAGCGCCTCCGGCTGGTACATCTGCAGGCGCAGGCAGGCCGTTTCCAGCGCCGCGAACCAGGCTTGCGCGCCGGTGCCGGCTGCCAGCGGCAGGTTGACGTTGTAGCCCAGGCCCGCGCCCGCGCCGGTCTCGTCGGCATGGCCCAGGTAGAACGGGTACTCGCCGCGCGGGTCGGCGTGCAGGGAGACGAACAGCACGTCGTTGCGGTCGTAGAAGATGCTCTGCGTGCCGTTGCCGTGGTGGTAGTCGATGTCCAGGATGGCGACCTTGCGCAGGCCGTCGTCCAGCAGGTGCTGGGCCGCCAGCGCGGCGTTGTTGAGGAAGCAGTAGCCGCCGAAGAAGTCGGCGCCGGCGTGGTGGCCGGGGGGACGCGTCAGCGCGAAGGTGCTGCGTTCGCCCAGCCGCAGCGCGTGCGCGGCGTTGACGGCGCAGTCGGCGCCGGTCTTGGCGGCGGTCCAGGTGCCGGCGGTGAGGGGCGTGCCGCTGTCCATCGAGTACAGGCCCAGGCGCGCGCAGAAGTTGTCCGGCTCCACGTCCGAGCGCAGGGTGCGCACCGGCCACACGGCGGGGAAGGCGTCCTTGCCGGCGTTGGCGGGATCGAGCGCCAGCCATTCGTTCCAGGCGCCGCGCAGGAATTGCAGGTAGCGCGGCGTGTGCACGCGCTCCAGCGTCATCAGGGGCACGCCGTGCGGCGTGACGATGCTGCCCAGGCCGCGCCGGCCCAGTTCGGCCAGCACCGCGTCGGCGCGCTCGGGTTTTTCAAAGCACGGCACCATCTCGCCACGGAAGATCTCGTGGCGTCCGCGATGCTGGGCGTGCAGTTCGTTGTAGAAGGTCAGCACGCGGGGCCCCGGGGCGGATCAGTTGGTGTCGTGGCAGAGATTGCTGGCGCGGTAGGCCGCCACGAAGTCGTCGAAGCTGCCCGTCGGCGCGCGCTCGAGCTCGGCCTGTTCGGCCAGCGATTGCTTGGCCAGCGCCGTGAAATAGGCGTGCTCCGCCTCGGTGGGGGGATGGCTGCGGAAGTAGGCGGCGTGCAGCTCGCTCTGGCGCAGGCCGAAGGCGGCGAAGGAGCCGCCGTTGGCGCGCAGTTCGCGCAGCACGCGGGCCGACGGCGTGCGGTCCGGATCGTTCAGCTTGGCGGCCTGGGCGGCCAGCGCGTCGACGTGCGCGGAGCCGCCGCGTTCGCGGTCCAGCAGCTCGGCCACCGGGCGGATGCGTTCCAGCAGTTCGTGGCCCCAGGCCGGCAGCGACACCTCCGCGCCGTCCTTGCGCAGGGTCAGCCCGGGACGGCGGCCCTCCTTGACGGTGCGGGCGAAGTTGTCGGTGTGCACGCGGCCCTCGTCCTCGGAGATGGTCGCGCTTTGCTCCAGCGCGCAGAACAGCAGGAAGGCGTCCAGGAAGCGGCCCGTTTCGAGGCTGATGCCGACCGGTTCGAACGGGTCCACGTCCATGCAGCGCACTTCGATGTATTGCACGCCGCGCGAGCACAGCGCCTGGATCGGCCGCTCGCCGCTGCGGATCACGCGCTTGGGCCGTATCGTCGCGTAGTATTCGTTCTCGATCTGGATCACATTGGTCGACAACTGCACCCATTCGCCGTTCTGCTTGGTGCCGATGGCGGCGTACGGCTCGTAGGGCTGGTTGACCGCCTTGGTCAGCGTGGCGACGTAGCTGTCCAGGCAGTTCTCGTGCGGGCTGAGGCCGGACTGCGCGTCGTTCTGGTAGCCCAGGTCGCTCATGCGCAGGCTGGTGGCGTGCGGCAGGTAGAGGGTGTCGTCCGACAGCGTTTCGAGGCGGTGCGGCTTGCCGCGCAGGAAGCTGGACGACAGCGCCGGCGAGGCGCCGAACAAATACATCAGCAGCCAGCTGTAGCGGCGGAAATTGCGGATGGTGGCGAAGTAGCTGTCCGACTGGAAGGCCTTGGCCGACAGCTTGCGTTCGCGGTTCTCGCTCTCGTCGAGCAGGCGCCACAGGCGCTCGTCCAGCGAGTAGTTGTAATGGATGCCGGCGATGCATTGCATGGCCTTGCCATAGCGCACCGCCAGGCCGCGCCGGTAGACGTGCTTGAGCATGCCGATGTTCGATTTGCCGTACCACGCGATGGCGATGTCCTCTTCGGACGGCAGCTGGCAGGGCATGGACTGGCTCCACAGCATCTCGTCGCCGAGCTTGCTGTAGCTGAAGCGGTGGATGCCGTCCAGCTTTTCCAGCGTGGTGGCGATGTCGTGCTCGGCCGGCGTGATGAATTCCAGCAGCGCCTCGGCGTAGTCGGTGGTGATTTCAGGATGGGTCAGCGCCGAGCCCAGGGCCGCCGGATGCGGGGTGTCCGCCAGGTGGCCGGTGGCATCCACTCGCAGGGTTTCCCGCTCTATGCCGCGCAGGCCGCCACGCAGCACCGGTAGGTGCGCCTCGTCGGCCAGCAGGGCCAGGCGGCGTGTCAAGAGATTGGACAATTTGGTCTTCCTATTCTGGTGCAGCAATCAAGATGGATGCGAGATTAACCGAAAACGGCCAAGCGCGTCGGCGGCGGCAAAAACGATCGGATTGCTATATTAACAAAACACACGGAAGAGGGTGGAGCGGGCCCTTGGCGAGCCCGGCCGGGTCCGGCGCGGGGCCGGAGGCGGCGTCAGGGACGGCGTCCGCCGCTCACCCGTTCGATGCCGGCCAGGTCGCGCCAGCTCTGCACGTCAGTGTAACCCTGGGCCGCGAGCAGGGCGCGCACCGCTACCGCCTGGTCGTAGCCATGCTCCATCAGCAGCCAGCAGCGCGGCGCCAGGCGGGCCGGCGCGCCCGCGACGATGGTGCGCAAGGCGGAGAGGCCGTCGGCGAAGTCGGTCAAGGCGCCGGGGGGCTCGAAGCGCAGGTCGCCCTCGGACAGGTGGCGGTCGCCGTCGGCGATATAGGGGGGATTGGAAACGACGAGGTCGAACCGCTCGTCGCCGACGGCGGCGTACCAGTCGCTTTCCAGCAGGCGCACGGCCACCTGGTTCAATTCGGCGTTGCCGCGCGCCACCGCCAGCGCCTCGGGGCTGACGTCCAGCGCGGTCACCGCCGCGTCCGGGCGCGCGTGCGCCAGCGACACCGCGATGGCGCCGCTGCCGGTGCCCATGTCCAGCGCGCGGCCGGACGGCGGCAAGTGTTCGATGGCGAGTTCCACCAGCAGTTCGGTGTCCGGCCGCGGGATCAGCACGGCCGGGCCCACGTTGAACGGCAGGCCGTAGAACTCGCGCCGGCCGACGATGTAGGCGATGGGTTCGCCGTCCAGGCGGCGCTGGATCAGGGCCGACAGGCGTTGGGCCTCGTCTTCCGTGAGCGCGCGTTCGGATTGCGTGATCAGGCCCACGCGCGTCAGGCCCAGCGCGTGACACAGCAGGATGCGGTTGTCGAGCGGGTCCAGCGGCGACTGCGCCTGCAGCTGCGCGACGGTGGCGCCGGCCGCCACCATCATGCGCGGCGGCCGCGCAGCAGCGTCCAGCCCAGCGCGACCGCGAACAGGCCGAACCAGACGAACGACCATTGCGGGATCGACAGGCCCAGGAAGCCCTCGGTGGCGTTCTCGCACAGGCCGTCGGCCTGGAACAGGAAGGGCAGGTAGGTGGCGGTGGGGATCTTGTTGAGGATGGTTTCCATGGGGTCGATGCCGCAGGAGAAACCGGGGTGGGCCAGCACGTACAGGTGCTTGCCGGCCACGCCCAGGCCGCCCAGCGCGCCCAGCAGGCCGACGCCGGTGGCGATGGCGGGGCGCTGCATGAAGTAGCCGGCCAGGCAGGCGAAGCCGATCAGCAGGAACAGGTAGCGCTGGATCACGCACAGCGGGCAGGGCAGCAGATCCACGACATGCTGCAGGTAAAGCGCGACGCCGATCAGGCCGAAGCAGGCCAGGGCGATGGACAAAAGCAGGGTACGTGGATTCATGATGAAGATCAAAGATTGAGGGCGCGCCAATTTTCGCACAAACCGGAGGCTGGAGCCTTATCCGGTCCTTAAGGCGATGCGCCGTCGGCCGCCCTGGGGACAGACCCGCGGCCCGAGCCCCATGCCTTGGCCGTGGCTTGTGGCGCGGAGGGGCTGTCCCCGGTTTGGCGTATTAATCCCCCAGCGCCGCCAGCAGCTCGGCCTGGTGTTCGGCGGCCAACGCGTTGGTCAGCTCGCTCAGGTCGCCGTCCATGATGAAGTCCAGCTTGTACAGCGTGAGGTTGATGCGGTGGTCCGTCATGCGCCCCTGCGGGTAGTTGTAGGTGCGGATGCGCTCGCTGCGGTCGCCCGAGCCGATCAGGCTCTTGCGGGTGGCGGCCTCCTTCGACTGCTGCTCGCGCAGCTGCACGTCCTTGATGCGCGCCGCCAGCACCTTCATGGCCTGGGCCTTGTTCTTGTGCTGCGAGCGGTCGTCCTGGCACTCGACCACGATGCCGGTCGGCAGGTGGGTCAGGCGCACGGCCGAGTCCGTCTTGTTGATGTGCTGGCCGCCGGCACCGGACGCGCGGAAGGTATCGATGCGCAGGTCGGCCGGGTTGATGTGCACGTCCTCCACCTCGTCCGCCTCCGGCATTACCGCCACCGTGCAGGCCGAAGTGTGGATGCGGCCCTGCGTCTCGGTGGCCGGCACGCGCTGCACGCGGTGGCCGCCCGATTCGAACTTCAGCTTGGAATACACGCCGTTGCCCACCAGGCGCACGATGACCTCGCGGTAGCCGCCCAGGTCGGACGCCGATTCGGACACCATCTCCACCTGCCAGCGGTTGCGCTCGGCGAAGCGGGTGTACATGCGCAGCAGGTCGCCGGCGAACAGCGCGGACTCGTCGCCGCCGGTGCCGGCGCGGATCTCCAGGAAGATGTTGCGCTCGTCGTTGGCGTCCTTGGGCAGCAGCATCTTCTGCAGTTCCATCTCCAGCGCGGCCAGGCGCTCCTTGCCGGCCTCGATCTCCTCCTGCGCGAACTCCTTCATTTCCGGATCGGACAGCATGGCTTGCGCCTCGGCGATGTCGCCCTGCGCGCCCAGGTAGTCCTTGTACAGCGCGACCAGCGGACCGAGCTCGGCGTGCTCGCGCGTCATTTTGCGGTAGCTGTCCATGTTGGCGGTGGCGCCTTCGGACATCAGCAGTTCGTCGAGTTCGTCCAGGCGGTTGGCCAATTGGTCCAGCTTGGCCAGCATTGATGGTTTCATGGGCTATCTTTTCTAAGGCGTTGGGGATGCCCCGGGCGGGGGCGGGCGTGCTTCGGTGGCGCGGACGCGCCGGATCGGACGCAGCTAACGGCGGCCGCGGAACAGCTGCGGCAGCAGCGTGGCCAGGTGGGCGCGCTCGTCGCCCTGGGCGCGGTGCAGCGCCTGCTGCGGGCCGTGCATGAACTTGGCGGTCAGGCCCTTGGACAGCGCCTCCAGCACGGCGTCGACGTCCTCGCCCTTGGCCAGCATCTTGCGCGCGCGCTCCAGCTCCAGCTGGCGCATGGCCTCGCCGCTCTCCTGCAGGCTCTGGATGACGGGCACCACGGCGCGGTCGTCGATCCAGTGCATGAAGGACTGGACCCGGGTCTCGATGATGGCCTCGGCCTGCGCGACGGCGGCCTGGCGGTTCTCCATGCCGGTCTGCACCACCTTGCCGAGGTCGTCCACGGTGTACAGGAACACGTCGTTCAATCGGCCCACCTCCGGCTCGATGTCGCGCGGCACGGCCAGGTCGACCATGAACATGGGCTTGTGGCGGCGCGCCTTGACGGCCCGCTCCACCATGCCCAGGCCGATCAGCGGCAGCGACGAGGCGGTGCAGGACACCACGATGTCGTACTGGTGCAGCTTGTCCTGCAGCTCGGCCAGGCGCATGGCCTTGGCGCTGAAGCGGTGCGCCAGCTGCTCGCCGCGCTCCATGGTGCGGTTGGCGATGGTGACGCTTTTCGGATTCTGCGCCGCGAAGTGGGTGGCGCACAGCTCGATCATCTCGCCGGCGCCGATGAACAGCACGTTCTGCTCGGCCAGCTTGTCGAAGATGCGTTGCGACAGGCGCACGGCGGCGGCCGCCATGGACACGCTGTGGGCGCCGATCTCGGTGGTGCTGCGCACCTCCTTGGCCACCGAGAAGCTGCGCTGGAACAGCTGGTGCAGGTAGGTGCCCAGGCCGCCCGCCTCCTCGGCGGTGCGGATCGCGTCCTTGATCTGGCCCAGGATCTGCGTTTCGCCCAGCACCATCGAGTCCAGCCCGGAGGCGACGCGGAAGGTGTGGCGCACGGCGTCGTGCTGGGGCAGCATGTACAGGTGCGGCCGCAGTTCGGCGTAGTTCAGCTTGTGGAAGTCGGCCAGGAAATGCGCGCCGGCGTCCAGCGGATTGGCGACCTGGCTGGCCGCGTACAGCTCGGTGCGGTTGCAGGTGGA
Source organism: Pseudoduganella namucuonensis (assembly GCF_900116645.1). GTDB lineage: Bacteria > Pseudomonadota > Gammaproteobacteria > Burkholderiales > Burkholderiaceae_D > Rugamonas > Rugamonas namucuonensis. The sequence continues at coordinate 235,656 of NZ_FPBO01000003.1, forward strand.
CAGGATGGCCGCCTCGTCGGCGCCGCCCGGCGCGATGCGCTCGAACCAGGCCCGCGCCGCCACCACGGCCTGACCCAACTGGTCGGGCGCGAACGCCAGCTGTTCGCGCAGCGACACTGGGGCGGTGGTGTGGTTGAGGCCGACGGCAAGCAGTTGCATTTCGGTGTGGGTGGGGTAGGCGTTAGCGGTGATTATACCGTGATGCGCCCGACGGCAGCGGCGGGCGGGGCGTTAAGCCGGTCCCGCCCCCATATAGTCGCTATAACGCCGCGCCGCGCCATGGCCATAAGCGAACTGAGCCCCATTTGGGGCCTGGCCCCAAATGGGGCTCAGTTCGCTTCAGGCGCCCAGTTTCTCCAGGCGGTAGCCATAGCTGTATACGGGCACCAGGCGGAAGCCGTTCTCCGGCTTGAGCTGCAGCTTGTTGCGCACGCGCGAGACGTGGGTGTCCATGGTGCGCGACGGGATGGCGGTCTCGCGTATCCACACCGCCTCGTGGATGTAGGCGCGCGACAGCGGGCGGCCGATGTTGCGGAAAAACAGCAGCGCCAGCGAGAATTCCTTGTGCGTGACGTCCAGCACGGAGCCGTCCATCAGCAGCCGGCCGGGCCGCGTTTCAAACACATACTGGCCGAATTGCAGCTGTTCGGCGCCGTTTTGCGTGGGATAGGAACGGCGCAGCAGCGCCTGCACGCGCGCCAGCATCTCGCTGCGGCGCAGCGGCTTGATCATGTAGTCGTCGGCGCCCGCCGCCAGGCCGTCCACGATGTCGTCCTCGCCGGCGCTGGTGGCCAGGAACAGCACGGGCGCCTTGTCCGGCATCTTCTCGCGGGCGCGCCGCACCACCTCGGCGCCGTCCATGTCCTCCACCTGCCAGTCCATGACCAGCATGTCGTAGCTGTCCTTGCGCATGTGGGCCAGCAAGTCCTTGCCAGTCTGGAAACCGTGGCACAGGTGGCCGGCCGAGGTCAGCACCTGGCAGATCAGGTCCGATTGGGTCCGGTCGTTGTCTAAAACTACGATTCTCATGATTTGGCGTTCGCAATCGGTAACGGAGTCTCGCTTACCGTGCGGGTTAATGTGGTAACAGAAAGTAAGGCAATTTTACAAGGTTCGGATGCCTAAGCCGTCAACTTTTTTCCAATGGGAATTAAATGATTACTTTAGCAAACTCGCCGCACCATCACACGGTACACTGTAAAAACCGCCTTTTCAATGGCCTTTGGTACAATTGCCCGCATCACGAAAAGTCACCATGTTTACCAAAAAAGCCACCGAATGGACCCTGGTACCCTCGTCCGAGCCTGAGATCGCGGAGGTGCGCGCGCGTTGCCGCCGCCTGGTGCAGCGGCGCGCGGCGGTGTCGGCCGGCATCTCCGCCGTGCCCTTGCCGGGGCTGGACGTCGTGACCGACCTGCGCCTGTTCTCGGTGCTGATCGACGACATCAACCGCGAGTTCGGCCTCACGCCGGAGCAGGTCGAGCGCATGCGGCCGGAACTGAAGGTGCGCGCCTACGAGGCGGCCGTCAGCGTGGGCGGCACGATGGTGGGGAAATACATCACGAAGGAATTGCTGCTGCGGCTGGTGCAGCGCGGCGCGGGCACGGTGGTGGCCAAGCAGGCCAGCCGTTTCGTGCCGCTGGCGGGACAGGCGGCGTCGGCCGCGATCGGCTTTTTCGCCTTCCGCCAGATCGGCTACCAGCATGTGGAGGCCTGCGCCAAGGTGGCGCAGAGCTTGATGGCGGCCCCGGGCAAATCCTAGGGCGCCGCTTGGTTCCGGACTCAGGCGTCCGGCAGCACCACGTTCACGTCCAGCACCTCCAGGTTGCCCTGGCGGTCCAGCGAGATTTTGATGTCGTCCGCGTTCACCTTGGTGTACTTGGAGATCACTTCGATCAGTTCCTTGTGCAGCGCTGGCAGGAAATCAGGACCGGCGCGGCCGTTGCGTTCGCGCGCGATGATGATCTGCAGCCTTTCCTTGGCGGCGGTGGCCGTCTTGGGCTTGGACGGGAACAGAAAAGACAGCAGGGCCATATCACTTGCCTCCGAAAATGCGCTGCAGCAGGCCGGGCTTTTCGTAATTGGTAAAGCGCAGCGGCAATTCCTGGCCCAGGAACCGCGACACCACATCCTCGTAGGCCTCGGCCACGTCGGTCCCCTTGAAGTGGATCGCCGGGTTGCCCTGGTTGGAGGCGTGCAGCACCGATTCCGACTCCGGAATGATGCCGATCAGCGGGATGCGCAGGATTTCCTGCACGTCCTGGTAGGACAGCATTTCATCGGCTTCCACGCGTTTCGGCGAGTAGCGGGTGATCAGCAGGTGTTCCTTGACCGGCTCGCCGCCCGACTGGGCGCGGCGCGACTTGGCCTGGATGATGCCCAGGATGCGGTCCGAATCGCGCACGGACGACACTTCCGGGTTGGTGACGATCAGCGCCTCGTCGGCGAAGGTCAGCGCCATCAGCGCGCCGTGCTCGATGCCGGCCGGCGAATCGCAGATGATGTATTCGAAGCCCATGTTGATCAGCTCGTGCAGCACCGCCTCCACGCCGTCCTCGGACAGCGCGTCCTTGTCGCGCGTCTGCGAGGCGGGCAGGATGAACAGGTTGTCGCAGTGCTTGTCCTTGATCAGGGCCTGGGTCAGCGAGGCTTCCTTGTTGATGACGTTGATCAGGTCGTACACCACGCGGCGTTCGCAGCCCATGATCAGGTCGAGATTGCGCAGGCCGACGTCGAAGTCGATCACCACGGTCTTGTGGCCACGCAGGGCCAGGCCGGACGAGAAGCTGGCGCTGGAAGTCGTCTTGCCGACACCGCCCTTGCCGGACGTTACAACGATAATTCTTGCCACAAAAGTAATCCTTTTCCGAAAGCTGAGCTTTATGCGCGAGTTGGTGAATTGACCGATAGTATATCGATTCGGTCTCCGACCAGGCTGATTTGTGTGGGCTTGCGTGCGTGTTCGGCCGGGAAACCCTCTTCAAAAGTGCTGTAAACGCCGGCAATCGACACCAACTCCGGCTGCATGGACAGGGCGAAGATGCGCGCGCTGGCGTTGCCGGAGGCGCCCGCCAAGGCGCGGCCGTTGAGCGTGTTGTAGACGTGGATGCTGCCGTCGGCGATGATCTCGGCGCCGTTGTTGACCACGGCCGTCACGATCAGGTCGCCGCGCGAATAGATGCGCTGGCCGGCGCGGACCGGGGTGTCGATGATCACGGTGTCGGCGGCGGCGGCCGCGGCCGTCGCGGGCGGCGCCGGCGCGGCGGCGGGCGTCTGGACAGGGGCCGGCGCCGGTTCGGCCGCTGCGGCGGGGGCTTCCTCGTCGCGCTTGCCGGTGTCGATGGACAGGCCCTGGGCCAGGATTTCCTCGACCATGTCCGGCGCGGCGTTGCGCACGGCCACCGGGTTCAGGCGGTATTTCTTCAGCAGGGCGATGGTGCTGGCCCAGTCCATGCGTTCGCAGCCGGGGGCCAGCGAGCCGACGTCGATCACGGCCAGGTCGCCCTCGAAGAAGTCGGGCACGCCGCCGGTCATTTCATTCAGGGCCGCGTCCATCGCGATGCCATCCGAGGTGTACAGGATGGCGGAGACGGCGACAACGGTGGAAATCTTGATTTCGATGGGCTTGTGGAACGGGCTTTTGGACATAAAACGATCTAGCGATCAATAAAAGGGAGTCTGCTTGGCGGCCCGCGGCCGTGCTTGCCCACAGGCTCAAGCATTTTACTGTGGTTGGCGCAGAAATGGGAGTGCCTTTTTATTAATCAAATCGCGGGGGGAGGCAGGAACGGCGGGGTGTTGACGCCGCTGACGCCGCTTTGGGGTCAGACCCCAAAGCGGCGTCAGCAGTTATCGCTTCGGGGATTCGGCGTCCCCGTCAGACCCGAAGCGGTGTCAGCAGTTATGGCGTGCTCAGGCCGCGCGCAGTTGGCGGGCGGCCGCCACCATGTTGCGCAGCGCGCTTTCCGTTTCCGGCCAGCCGCGCGTTTTCAAGCCGCAATCGGGATTGACCCACAGTTGTCCGGCAGGAATCACCGCGCTGGCCTTGCGCAGCAAGTCCACCATCTCCGCCGTGTCCGGCACGCGCGGCGAGTGGATGTCGTACACCCCGGGGCCGATCTCGTTCGGATAGCGGAAGGCGCCGAAGCCGGCCAGCAGCTCCATCGCCGAGCGGCTGGTCTCGATGGTGATCACGTCCGCGTCCATGGCGGCGATCTGCGGCAGGATGTCGTTGAACTCGGCGTAGCACATATGGGTGTGGATCTGCGTGCCGTCCGCCGCCGCGCCGGCCGCCACGCGGAAGGCGCGGGTGGCCCAGTCCAGGTATTCGTGCCAGCGGCCGCGGCGCGGCGGCAGTCCTTCGCGCACGGCCGGCTCGTCGATCTGGATGATGCCGATGCCGGCCCGTTCCAGGTCCGCCACCTCGTCGCGGATGGCCAGCGCGATCTGCAGCGCGGTCTGCGCGCGCGGCTGGTCGTCGCGCACGAAGGACCATTGCAGGATGGTGACCGGGCCGGTCAGCATGCCTTTCATCGGCCGCGTCGTCAGGCTCTGCGCGTACACGGTCCAGTCCACCGTCATGGCCCGGGGCCGGGAGACGTCGCCGTAGATGACGGGCGGCTTCACGCAGCGCGAGCCGTACGATTGCACCCAGCCCAGCCGCGTGAAGGCGAAGCCGTCCAGCTGTTCGCCGAAGTATTCGACCATGTCGTTGCGTTCGGCTTCGCCGTGCACCAGCACGTCCAGGCCCAGTTCCTCCTGGCGGCCCACGGCGAAGGCGATCTCGGCGCGCATGCTGGCCTCGTAGCTTTCTGCGGGCAGCTCGCCGCGCTTGTGGGCCGCGCGCGCGGAGCGGATGGACGCGGTTTGCGGGAAGGAGCCGATGGTCGTGGTCGGATAGGCGGGCAGCTTGGAGCGCGCCCGTTGCGCGGCCTGGCGCGCGGGGAAGGGCGAGGCGCGGCGGTCGGCGTCCGGCGCCAGCGCGGCGATGCGCGCCGCCACCGCCGGATTGTTGACGCGCGGGCTGGCGCGGCGGCTGGCGCAGGCCGCCCGGGACGCGGCCAGCGCGGCCTCGAGCCGCGCGGCGTCGGGTTCAGCGGTCCGGCCCGGCAGCCCGCTCCCGCCTGGCAGCGCGGTCCCGTCGGACAGCCCGCTCCCCTTGGGCAGCCCGGTCACGCGAGACAGCCCGGCACCGTCGGCCAGACCGGTCCCGTCGGACGGGCCGCTGTGGCGGGACAGTGCTGTCGGGGCCGGCGCCGCCTGCGCGGCGAAAGTCGCCAGGGCCGCCTTCAGCAGCGCCAGTTCGTCCAGCTTCTCGGCGGCGAACGCCAGCCAGCTTTTCACCTCCGGGTCCAGCGCGTGTTCGCCGGCCAGGCTGAAGGGCACATGCAGCAGGGAGCACGAGGTGGATAGCCACAGTTTGCCATCGCGTTTGGCGAAGATGGGCAGGAGTTGCGCCAGCGCCGCGTCCAGGTCGGTGCGCCAGATGTTGCGGCCGTCGACGATGCCCACCGACAGCACCTTGTGCGCCGGCAGCCAGTCCGTCACGCTGGTCAGCTCGTGCGCGGCCCGCACGCCGTCCACGTGCAGGCCGGCCACCGGCAGGCGGCATGCCAGGCTGACGTTTTCCTCCAGCGGCGAGAAATAGGTCGCCAGCAGTAGCGGCACGCCCACCTGGTTCAGCTGCCAGTAACCGGTCTCGAACGCGCCGCGCCAGGCCGGCGGCAGGTCCAGGCCGAGGATGGGTTCGTCCATTTGCACCCAGCCCACGCCCAGCGCCTTGAGCCGGTCCAGCACCGCGCCGTACACGGGCAGCAGCTTGTCCAGCAGGCTCAGGCGGTCGAAGCCGGCCGCGCGTTCCTTGCCCAGCCACAGGAAGGTCAGCGGACCGATCAGCACCGCCTTCACCGCGTGGCCCAGCGCCTGCGCCTCGGCCACCTCGGCGAACAGGCGTTCGCAGGCCAGCGAGAACTCGGTCTCCGGCGAAAACTCTGGAACCAGGTAGTGGTAGTTGGTGTCGAACCACTTGGTCATTTCCAGCGCGTGGCTGTCGTGATGGCCACAGCACGCGCCGCCATGTTCATGGGCATGCCCGTGCCCCGCCACGCCGCGCGCCATGGCGAAGTAGCGCGCCAGCTGGCTTTGCCCGGCGTGGAATCCGAAGCGCGCCGGTTCGCAGCCCAGCAACTGGATGTGGTTGGCCACCTGGTCGTAGAAGGCGAAGTCGCCCACGGTCACCAGGTCCAGGCCGGCGTCGCGCTGGCGCGCCCAGTGCCGGGCGCGCAGCGTGGCGCCGGTTTCCTCCAGCGCCGCCTCGCCGATGTCACCGCGCCAATGACGCTCCAGCGCGAACTTCAGTTCGCGCGCCTCGCCGACGCGTGGAAAACCGGGAATATGGGTCTGGATTTGTGCCGTAAAAGTCGTCATTTGTTGTCATCCGCGTTAAATATTGGTGTTGTAAAGTGTGCGGCAAACGGGTTTATAATCAAAACGAAAGTTTTTGCGACTCAACTTGAAAATAATTAATATAGAGCCCCCATGCTGGAAATACGCCACCTCCGCACCTTGAGCGCGCTGCGCTCCGCAGGCAGCCTGGTGCGCGCCGCGCAGCTGCTGAACCTGACGCAGTCCGCGCTGTCGCATCAAATCAAATTGCTGGAGGATCGCTACGGCGGGCCGCTATTTGAGCGCAAATCAATGCCGATCGGCTTCACCGCCACCGGCGCGCGCCTGCTGCGCCTGGCCGATACGCTGTTGCCGGAAATCGAGCTCGCCGAGCGCGACGTGGCGCGCCTGTCGCAGGGCGACCAAGGCCAGCTGCGCGTGGCGCTGGAATGCCACACCTGCTTCGATTGGCTGATGCCGGTCATGGACGAGTTCCGCAAGCGCTGGCCGGAGGTGGAGATCGACTTGGTGTCCGGTTTCCACAGCGAACCGGCGGACTTGCTGCGCGGCGGCCAGGCCGATCTGGTGATCGGTTCCGATTACAGCGCCGATTACGCCACCTTCCCGCTGTTCCGCTTCGAGATCCAGGTGGTGATGGCGCAAAAGCACCGCTTGCAGGCGCAACGCCGTTTAACCGCTTCCGATTTTGGCGGAGAAACTTTAATTACCTATCCGGTGCCCGAGGAACGCATCGACCTGATCCGCGAAGTGCTGCGTCCGGCGGGAATCGCATTCGAGCGCCGCACCGCCGAATTAACGGTGGCGATACTGCAGTTGGTCGCCAGCCGCCGCGGCATAGCCGCCTTGCCCAATTGGGCGATAAAAAATTATCTTGATTACGACTACGTAATTGCACGTAGCGTGGGCGAGTCCGGCCTGTGGAGCGATTTGTTCGTTTCGGTGCCGGAGCCCTTACGCCATAAGGCTTTCGTGCTTGACTTCGTCAACGTGATACGTGAGCAATGCGCCGCGACGCTGGACGGTATCAAACTCTTGTCGTGACAATTCGTTATATTTCGAACACAATGAAATTGGTACGATTGAGCTAAATCAAAGACCGTGCTGAAAAGCGCGAGTACGATCTGATTTTCGTCACGTCGATCATCGTTCTCCAAAGGAATACATGTTTAATCCCGAACAGATTTCGCAAGCGCAATCCCTGATCGAAGCTCAGTACCAAAGTTTTAACACCTGCGCGCGCGCCCTGCTGCAAAGCAGCGCAAGCCTGGTGGACCTCCAGCTCGACACCGTCAAAACCGCACTGGCCACCGCCACTGTCGCCTCCAACCAAATGCTCTCGCTGAAAGACCCGCAGGATTGGTTCAGCCTCACGGCCGCCCAATCGCAGCAGGCGTTCGACCGCGCGCAAGCGTATGGCAGGCAGGCGGCGGGCATCGCCAGCGGCGCGCAGGCCTCGTTGAGTGTGGCGGTCGAGCCGCTGCAAGGGTTATTCCACAATTTGACGCGCAAATAGCTAGAATGAAGTCACGCTTGTCTTTATCACATGGCCACTCCGGCCAAGTTCATTGGAGAAACACATGGATGACGTAGTAATCGTTGCGGCGGGCCGCACCGCAGTAGGCAAATTCGGTGGCAGCCTGGCCAAAGTCTCGGCCGCCGACCTGGGCGCGCACGTGATCAAGGGCCTGCTGGCCAAGACCGGCATCGATCCCAACCTGATCAGCGAAGCCATCCTCGGCCAAGTGCTGACCGCCGGCGTGGGCCAGAATCCCGCGCGCCAGGCCGTCATCAAGGCCGGCTTGCCGAACAGCATACCCGCCTACACCATCAACAAGGTCTGCGGCAGCGGCCTGAAGGCGACCCACCTGGCCACGCAGGCCATCAAGTGCGGCGACGCCAGCATCATCATCGCCGGCGGCCAGGAAAACATGAGCGCCTCGCCGCACGTGCTGAACGGCTCGCGCGACGGTTTCCGCATGGGCGACGTGAAGATGACCGACACCATGATCGTCGACGGCCTGTGGGACGTGTACAACCAGTACCACATGGGCGTCACGGCCGAGAACGTGGCCAAGAAATACGAGATTTCCCGCGCCGAGCAGGACGAGTTCGCGCTGCAATCGCAGCTGAAGGCGGAAGCCGCGCAAAAAGCCGGCAAGTTCAAGGACGAGATCATCCCGCTGGAGATCGCGCAGAAGAAGGGCAGCGTGCTGTTCGACAGCGATGAATACATCAAGGCCGGCTCGACGCTGGAAGCGCTGGCCGGCCTGCGTCCCGCCTTCGACAAGGCCGGTTCGGTCACCGCCGGCAACGCCTCCGGCCTGAACGACGGCGCCGCCGCGGTCATCATGATGACCGCCACCCAGGCGCGCGAGCTGGGCCTGACCCCGCTGGCCAAGGTCAAGGCCTACGCCTCGTCCGGCCTGGACCCCGCCTTCATGGGCATGGGCCCGGTGTCGGCCGCCAAGCTGTGCCTGAAAAAGGCCGGCTGGACTCCGCAAGACTTGGACCTGATGGAAATCAACGAGGCGTTCGCGGCGCAGGCGCTGGCCGTGAACAAGGAAATGGGCTGGGATACGAGCAAGATCAACGTGAACGGCGGCGCGATTGCTATCGGCCACCCGATCGGTGCGTCCGGCGCCCGTATCCTGGTCACGCTGCTGCACGAAATGGTGCGCCGCGACGCCAAGAAAGGTCTGGCATCGCTGTGCATCGGCGGCGGCATGGGCGTGGCGCTGGCAGTTGAACGCGCTTAATTTGGCAAAGTAACACTGTTCAAATAAGAGGGGATAAAAAATGGCAAGAGTTGCATTGGTAACAGGTGGTATGGGTGGTCTGGGCGAAGCGGTTTGCATCAAGCTGGCCGCGCTGGGCTACAAGGTGGTAACCACGTATTCCCCCAGCAATAAGAAGGCAGATGAATGGCTGGCCACCATGCGCGACCAGGGCTACGACTTCAAGGCGTATCCATGCGACGTGGCCGATTTCGATTCGGCGCAGACCTGCGTGGCCGCCATCCAGAGCGAGATCGGTCCCGTCGACGTGCTGGTCAACAACGCCGGCATCACCCGCGACATGACCTTCAAGAAGATGGACAAGGTCAACTGGGACGCCGTGATGCGCACCAACCTGGACTCCGTGTTCAACATGACCAAGCCAGTGGCCGACGGCATGGTTGATCGCGGCTGGGGCCGTATCATCAACATCTCTTCCGTCAACGGCCAGAAGGGCGCGTTCGGCCAGACCAACTACTCGGCCGCCAAGGCCGGCGTGCACGGTTTCACGAAGGCGCTGGCGCTGGAAGTGGCGCGCAAGGGCGTCACCGTCAACACCATCTCGCCGGGCTACATCGGCACCAAGATGGTGATGGAGATCCCGCAGGAAGTGCTCGACACCAAGATCATTCCGCAGATTCCGATGGCCCGCCTGGGCAAGCCGGAAGAAGTGGCCGGCCTGGTGGCCTACCTGTCGTCCGAGGAGGCGGCGTTCGTGACCGGCGCCAACATCGCCATCAACGGCGGCCAGCACATGTCCTAAGACGTCGTCCGCTTCGACTCGAAAAGCACCGCCGGGCACCGCCTGGCGGTGCTTTTTTTTCGCCGCCGTAGGACAATGGCGGGACCACAGGAGGCTTATATGGACCGACTTTTGCCCGATGGCGGGCTGGCGCTGGCCAGCCTGTCCGAACAGCTGCTGCAGCCCGGCGTGAAGGGCTTGCCGCTGACCGAGCCCATGCGCCAGGGCGCGATCGGCGTGCAGCGCTGGAACGTGCTGCGCGGCGACACCGGCTATCCGGTCGCGCTGCTGAAGGAGTCCGCGCTGCTGCACAACCTGGACTGGATGCACCGCTTCTGCGCGAAACACGGCGCGGTTCTGGCGCCGCACGGCAAGACCACCATGAGTCCGCAGCTGTTCGGCGCGCAGATCGCCAACGGCGCCTGGGGCATGACGCTGGCCACCGCCGCGCAGGTGCAGGTGGCCTATCGCTTCGGCGTGCGCCGCGTGCTGCTGGCCAACCAGCTGGTGGCCCCGGCCGAGATCCGCGCCATGCTGGCGCTGATGCGCGACGATCCGCATTTCGACTTCTACGCCCTGGTCGATTCGGAGGAGGGCGTGCACCGCCTGTCGCGCGCCGCCGTCGCCGCCAGGCTGGGCAGGCCGCTGCCGCTGTTGGTGGAGCTGGGCCTGTCCGGCAAGCGCGCCGGCTGCCGCACCGCGGAACAGGCGTTGGCGCTGGCGCGGAAGGTGGCCAAGGCGCCCGGCCTGGAGCTGGCCGGCATCGAGGGCTACGAGGGGCTGCTGCACAGCCATGACCGCGCGGGCAGCCTGGAGGCGGTGCGCGCCTACGTCGCGGCGCTGGCGGACCTGGTGCGCGAGGCCGACGGCAAGAAGCTGTTCGGCGGCGATCGCATCCTGCTGTCGGCAGGCGGCTCGGCCTATTTCGACCTGGTGGCGCACGGCTTCGCCGGCATGCGGGGCTTGTCGCGGCCCGTGCTGCCGGTGCTGCGCAGCGGCTGCTACCTCACCAACGACCATGGCTTCTACCAGAACCTGACCCAGGACGTCGACGAGCGCGAGAAGGTTTCGGCCGGCCTGCGTCCCGCGCTGGAGGTGTGGAGCATGGTGCTGTCGCGGCCCGAGCCCACGCTGGCCATCCTGTCCATGGGCAAGCGCGACGCCTCCCACGACATGGAGCTGCCGCTGGCGCTGTACACGCACCGGCCCGATCCCGAAGCCGCGGGCGGCGCCGAGGCCACCGCGCTGCCGCCCGGCTGCCGCGTCGAGAAGATGAACGACCAGCACGCCTACCTGCGCCTGCCCGAGGGCGACCCGCTGTGCGACGAACTGAAAGTGGGCGACCTGATAGGCTGCGGCATCTCCCATCCCTGCACCACGTTCGACAAGTGGCCGCTACTGCTGGTGGTCGATGACGCCTATACCGTGCGCTACGCGGTGAACACGTTTTTCTGAACGGGACAGCCTGCTACAATTCAGCCACACCCGCAAAGGATACCCATGCCAGACACGATCCCGTCCCTGTACCCTCCCATCGCCCCCCTGCGCCACGGCATGCTGGCGGTGGACGGGCTGCACACCATTTACTGGGAGGAGGTCGGCAATCCGAATGGCATACCGGTGCTGTTCCTGCACGGCGGCCCGGGCGCCGGCCTGTCGCCGGCGCACCGCCGCTTCTTCGATCCGCAGCAGTACCGCGTGATCCTGTTCGATCAGCGCGGCGCCGGCAAATCGTCCCCGCTGGGCGAGTGCCGCAACAACACCACCCAGCTGCTGATCGCGGACATCGAACGCCTGCGCGCCATGTTCGGCATCGGCCAGTGGCTGGTGTTCGGCGGCTCCTGGGGCTCCACCCTGGCGCTGGCCTATGGCCAGGCGCACCCCGAGCGCTGCCTGGGCTTCGTGCTGCGCGGGATCTTCCTGTGCACCCAGCGCGAGATCGACTTCTTCCTCGACGGCGCCGAATGGTTCCACCCGGACGTGTACGACGAATTCGTGTCGCAGCTGCCGGCGGAGGAGCGCGGCGACCTGCTGCGGGCCTTCGTCAAGCGCATCATGAGCGACGATCCGGCCGTGTACTGGCCGGCGGCGCGCGCCTGGAGCCGCTTCGAGGGCCGCCGCGTGTTCCTGATGCCGCAGCCGGAGGAGCCGCCGTCGGACACGCTGGACCTCGGCGTGGGCCGCCTGGAATCGCACTACATGGCCAACCTGGGCTTCTTCGAGCCGGACCAGCTGCTGAACAATGTGGACCGCATCGCCCACCTGCCGGTGGTGATCGTGCAGGGCCGCTACGACGTGATCTGCCCGCCCGTCTCGGCTTGGCGCCTGCATAAGGCCTGGCCCGGATCGGTGCTGAAAATGATCCCGGACGCGGGCCACGGCGCCATGGAAACCGGCATCACGCGCGCGCTGGTCGGCGCCACCGAACAGTTCAAGCGCCTGCGCCATTTCGAATAAGGGCTGGCGGCCTGTTACACTGTGGTCTGGACCCAGCAACCCCCGCGCTACATGAACATACAAGTCGGCGACATAGGCCACATCATCCAACTGGCGATCGCGCCGGTGTTTCTGCTCACCGGCGTCTGCACCAACCTGATGGTGCTGACCAACCGCCTGGCGCGCATCATCGACCGCTCGCGCGTGCTGGAGGACCGGCTGGACGTCGGCTCCAACGACAACTACCTCAATGAGCTGGACGTGCTGTACCGTCGTTCGCACCTGATCAACGTGTCGATCTTCTCGTCCACCGCCTGCGGCCTGCTGATCTGCCTTGTGATCGGCATGCTGTTCGTCGGCGACACGCTGAACCTCACGCTGGACAAGTACATCGCCGGCCTGTTCGTGGTGGCGATGGCGGGCCTGATCACCAGTTTCGTCTACCTGCTGCGGGAGATTTTCATCGCCTCCGCGGCCATGCGCGCGCACCGCCACGTGCGCCCCCCTTTAAAGAAATAAGAGTACCATTTCAACATGCACGACTATCAACGCCCCCCGACCCTGCACCGCTACGGCGAGCGCAGCGACCTGGAACTCGCGCTCACGCAAGGACAGTTCATCCTGCGTCCCGCGGCGCAGTGCCTCACGCTGAGCTTCTCCCAGGTGTGGGACCGCAAGCTGTTCGACCTGTTCTCCGCCGACGCCTGCCTGATCATCCACAACACCGAGGAGTTCGGCGAGCGCATCCACCGCGCCGTGCAGCGCGCGCTGCCCAATTGGGCGGGCATCGACGGCGCCATCGAATACGGCACGCGCGCCGCCCTGGGCGCGGCCTTCACCAAGACGCGCGCCGAGGCGCAGGAACAGGAATGGCAATTCGCCTGGCGTTCCATGCAGGCCAAGTTGAGCAACAACGCGGTGCTGATCAAGATCGGCAGCATCGAGCAGTTCGCCGAACTGCGCGACCGCGACACCTATTTGGCGTAGCCGCCCTCCGGCTTGTCGAGGCGCGCCAGCACGGCGTTCATCATGCGTTCGATGTCGCCGCGGATGATGTTCGTGCCCAGCACCCCGGGCACGTAGAAGTTCGGCATCAGCTTGCCGCTGTAGACCACGCGCGTGCCGCCGTCCGGCAGCGGCGCCAGTTCCCAGCGCGATTCGTAGTGCTTCATGTCGCCCGAGATCAGGGCGATGTCGATGCTCGACATGGCTTGCTCGGTCGCGCGCACGATCAGGTGGATTGATTTGGACATGAACAGGAAGCGCGCCGTGCCGAATTGTTCGATAATGACCTCATTGCCGTTGCGCGACAGCACCCGGCACGAGGTCATGTCCGGCACGAATTCGTCCATGCGCTCGTAGGTCGTGAGGATCTTCCACACCGCCGCGATGGGGGCCTGCACGGCGCCGCTGGCGTCCACCTCGTACAGCTGGAGATTATTCTGATGAATGCGGTTGACCGCTACTTCCAGTTTCGGCAGTTCCGGTTTTGGACTTTGCGCCCGGGCTGGGGAATGCATGCAGGCGCCTACCAGCAAAATCACAAACAATCGCTTCATCTCTTCAGCGTACGGTAAAGGCCGGCGGAATACAAGCGGCGCACGGCAAGTGTTACAAACGGGCGCGCGCGAGCCGCCGGCCGGGATTTTAGAAACACGGGTCTAAAGAATTCCGCTCTAATGCGGGGCTACCGGTCCACCTTCCAAGAGCCATCATGACAACGCCCAGCTATCCCCACCTGCTCGCCCCCCTCGATCTCGGCTTCACCCGGCTGCGCAACCGCGTCATCATGGGATCGATGCACACCGGCCTGGAGGACCGCTTCTACAACTACGGCAAGCTGGCCGCCTTCTACCGTGAACGGGCGCGCGGCGGCGTGGGACTGATTGTGACCGGCGGTATCTCGCCGAACCGCTCCGGCTGGCTGCTGCCGCTGGGCGGCACGCTGAACTTCCTGGGGGACGTGCCCAACCACCGCCGCGTCACCAGCGCCGTGCACGAGGAGGGCGGCAAGATCCTGATGCAGATCCTGCACGCGGGCCGCTACGGCTACCAGCCCTTCGTGGTGTCGGCCTCCGGCCTGAAATCGCCGATCTCGCCGTTCAAGCCCCGGGCGCTGACCGAGGCCGGCATCGAGTCCACCATCCGCGACTACGTGCGCTGCGCGAAGCTGGCGCGCAAGGCGGGCTACGACGGCATCGAGATCATGGGCAGCGAAGGCTATCTGCTGAACCAGTTCCTGTGCGCGCGCACCAACAGCCGCGCCGACCGCTGGGGCGGCAGCATCGAGAACCGCATGCGGCTGCCGGTGGAGATCGTGCGCCGCGTGCGCGCGGCCGTGGGGACGGACTTCATCATCATGTACCGCCACTCGCTGCTGGACCTGGTCGACGGCGGCAACACCTGGGACGACGTGGTCAGCGTCGCCAAGGCCCTGCAGCACGCCGGCGCGACGATACTGAACACCGGCATCGGCTGGCACGAGGCGCGCGTGCCCACCATCGTCACCTCGGTGCCGCGCGCCGCCTTCGCCAGCGTGGCGGGGCGCCTGCGCAAGGAGGTGACGATACCGGTGGTGGCCTCCAACCGCATCAACATGCCTGGCGAGGCGGAGGACATCATCGCGCGCGGCGACGCCGACATGGTGTCGATGGCGCGCCCCTTCCTGGCCGATGCCGAGTTCGTGGCCAAGGCCGCCCAGGGCCGCGCGGACGAGATCAACACCTGCATCGGCTGCAACCAGGCCTGCCTGGACCACACCTTCTCCAACAAGCGCGCCAGCTGCCTGGTCAACCCGCGCGCCTGCCACGAGACGGAGCTGGTCTACCGGCGCGCCGCGAAGCCGCGCAAGGTGGCGGTGGTGGGCGCGGGGCCGGCCGGCCTGTCCGCCGCGACGGTGGCGGCCGAGTGCGGCCACGACGTCACGCTGTTCGACGCCAGCGCCAGCGTGGGCGGCCAGTTCAAGGTCGCCATGCAAATCCCCGGCAAGGAGGAATTCGCCGAGACCATACGCTACTTCAGCCGCAAGCTGGAACTGACGGGCGTGAAGGTCCGCCTGAACACGCGCGTCACGCGCGAGGAACTGCTGGCCGGCGGCTACGACGACGTGATCGTCGCCACCGGCATCAAGGTGCGCATGCCGCCCATCGAGGGCGTGGACCATCCGAAGGTGCTGTCCTACCTGGACGTGCTGCTGCACAAAAAGCCGGTCGGCAAGCGCGTCGCCATCATCGGCGCGGGCGGCATCGGCTTCGACGTCGGCGAATACCTGCTGCACGACACGCGCCACGCCTTGCCGTTGTCGGTGGAGCACTGGACCAGGGAGTGGGGCGTGGACCTGAAGGCCACCAGCGGCGGCGGGCTGGTGGCGCCGGCGGCCGACGAACCGGTGCGCCAGCTGTATCTGCTGCAGCGCAAGACCAGCAAGGTCGGCGCGGGCCTGGGCAAGACCTCGGGCTGGGTGCACCGCGCGGTGCTGGCCCGCAACGGCGTGGTGATGCTGGCCGGGGTCCAGTACAACAAGATCGACGACCACGGCCTGCACATCACCGTCGACGGCGACGAGCGCCTGCTGGCGGTGGACAACGTGATCATCTGCGCGGGACAGGACAGCCTGGCGGAGCTGATGCCGGCGGCCGACGCGCCGCAGGCATCAGGGCCGGACGGCCGGACCCCGCGCTTCCACAAGATCGGCGGCGCGGCGCTGGCGGCCGAGCTGGACGCCAAGCGCGCCATCAAGGAAGGCGCGGAGCTGGCCGCCAGCCTGTAATCGCCGCGGCGTAACACCGGGGACAGACCCGCGTTCAGCGTCCCATGCAACTGCGAAGGCTTGTGGCGTGAAGGGTCTGTCCCCTCGGCCGGCGGCGCTGGCGGGTCAATGCCCGCCGTGCGCCTGGTGCGGCCGCTCGAACTCCTCCATCACGAACTCCGCCATGCCATTGGCCAGTTCGTGCTCGCCGATGAAGATCTTGCCCGCGCGCTCCTTGCCCAGCAGCTCGGCCTCCTCCTCGCTGTGCGTGCGCACCACCGTCTTGATCCCGGGATTGAGCGCGCGCGCCGTTTCGATCATGCTGCGCACGTGGAAGGTGTCCGGCGTCGCGATCACCAGCATGCGCGCGCGCGTGATGTGCGCCTGGATCAGCACCGCCGGTTCGCCCGCGTTGCCCGCCACGGCCGGCACGCCGTCCTTGCGCAGCTGGTCCACCACCTCGCGGTTCTGCTCCGCCACCACGTACGGTATGCCGCGCGCCGTCAGCGCCGCCGCGATGCGACGTCCCACGCGGCCGTAACCCACCAGCACCACCTGGTTGCTCAGCTTCTCGTGCGGCACCGACATCGGCAGTTCGGCCAGCGGGTCGGCGCTGCGGTCGAACCTGGCCGCCAGGCCCCTGTCCCTGCCCAGCCAGCGCTCCAGCGGCGCGGTGGCCGCGAACACCAGCGGATTGAGCGCGATCGAGATGATGGCGCCGGCCAGGATCAGGCTCTGGCCCTCGTGCGGCATCAGCTTCAGCGAAATGCCCAGCGCCGCCAGGATGAAGGAGAACTCGCCGATCTGCGCCAGGCTGGCCGACACCGTCAGCGCCGAGCGCACCGGGTAGCGCAGCAGGATCACCAGCACGAAGGCGGCGATCGATTTGCCGAACACGATGATCGCCACCACCGCCAGCAGCTGCAAGGGCTGCTCGAACAGGATGGACGGCTCGAACAGCATGCCCACCGACACGAAGAACAGCACCGCGAACGCGTCGCGCAGCGGCAGCGACTCCTGCGCCGCGCGGTGGCTCAGTTCCGATTCGCGCAGCACCATGCCGGCGAAGAAGGCGCCCAGCGCGAAGGAGATGCCGAACAGCCTGGTGGCGCCATAGGCGATGCCCACCGCCGCCGCGATCACGCACAGCGTGAACAGCTCGCGCGAGCCGGTGCGCGCCACCTGCCACAGCACCCACGGGAACAGCTTGCGGCCCACCAGCATCATGAAGGCGATGAAGCCCGCCACCTGGCCGAAGGTGACGGCCAGGGTCACCCACAGGTTGTCGCTGGCGTGCATGTCGGCCGGCGTGGCGCCGCCCAGCGTGCCGGCCAAGGGCGGCAGCAGCACCAGCACCAGCACGGTGACCAGGTCCTCCACCACCAGCCAGCCGACCGCGATGCGGCCGTTGAAGGAATCGAGGATGCCGCGCTCCTCCAGCGCGCGCAGCAGCACCACGGTGCTGGCCACGGACAGCGCCAGGCCGAACACCAGGCCGCCGCCTATGCTCCAGCCCCACCAGTGCGCCAGGCCCAGGCCCATCGCGGTGGCGGCGGCGATCTGCAACACCGCCCCCGGCAGCGCGATGCGCCGCACCTCCCACAAGTCGTCCAGCGAGAAGTGCATGCCCACGCCGAACATCATCAGCATCACGCCGATCTCGGCCAACTGGCCGGCCAGCGCGGCGTCGGCCACGTAGCCCGGCGTGGCCGGGCCGATCAGGATGCCGGCGACCAGGTAGCCCACCAGCGCGGGCAGCCTTACCTTGGTGGCGAGAAAGCCGAACAATAGCCCGAATCCGAGCGCGGCGGCGATGGTGGTGATGAGCGGGAGATCATGATGCATGCGTGCGGGGTTCCTTGGGACGGTGGATATCGCCCCAAGGGTAGCACATGCTGAAAAAACAACCGAGCTGAGCCCCATTTGGGGCATGGCGGGGGCGCCGAGCCCCCAAATGGGGCTCAGCTCGTTACAGCTTGCGCACCACCACCGCGCCGATCGAGTAGCCGGCGCCGAAGGAGCAGATCACGCCCAGCGCGCCGGGAGGCAGGTCGTCCTGGTATTTGTGGAAGGCGATGATGGAGCCGGCCGACGAGGTGTTGGCGTAGCTGTCCAGGATCACCGGCGCCTCCGACGCCTCCGCGTCGCGGCCCAGGATCATGCGGGTGATCAGCTGGTTCATGTTCAGGTTGGCCTGGTGCAGCCAGTAGCGGCTCACTTGCGGCACCTCCAGCCCGGCGCGCGCGATGCTGTCCTTGATCATCTCGGCGGCCATCGGGCACACCTCCTTGAACACCTTGCGGCCCTGCTGCTTGAACAGCTTGTCCGGCTTGCCCACGCCGCCCTCGTCGAAGCGGTTCATGAAGCCGAAGTTGTTGCGGATGTTGTTGGAGAAGCTGGTCTTGAGCTTGGTGTCCAGGATCTCGAACTGGTGCGCCGAGGTGGCCGTCTCCTTGGCCTCGACGACGATCGCGGTGCAGGCGTCGCCGAAGATGAAGTGGCTGTCGCGGTCGCGCCAGTTCAGGTGGCCGCTGGTGATCTCGGGGTTCAGCACCAGCACCGCGCGCGCCTGGCCGCTCTGCACGGCCGCCACGGCGGTCTGGATGCCGAAGGTGGCCGACGAGCAGGCCACGTTCATGTCGAAGCCGTAGCCCTCGACGCCCAGCGCCTGCTGCACCTCCACCGCCATCGCCGGGTAGGCGCGCTGCATGTTGGAGCAGGCCACCAGCACCATGTCGATGTCGGCCGGGGTCCGTCCGGCGCGGTCCAGCGCGTGCCGCGCGGCCTGCACGCAGATCTCCGCCTGCAGCGACAGTTCCTCGTCGGCGCGCTCGGGGATGCGCGGCGTCATGCGCCCGGGATCGAGGATGCCTTCCTTCTCCATCACGTAGCGCGACTTGATGCCCGAGGCCTTCTCGATGAAGCCGGTGCTGGACGGCTCCAGCGCGGTGGCCGCGCCGGCCGCGATGGCGTCCGCGTTGTCGGCGTTGAATTGCTCCACGTAGGCGTTGAAGCACGCGACCAGTTCCTCGTTCGAGATCGCGTTCGGTGGCGTGAACAGGCCGGTGCCGCTGATGACGACTGGTTTCATGGTGATGGGTCTTTCTGCAAAGGGTAGGGCGATCGCCGATATAGGAGGGAAATTCTACACGATGGCCGCGCCGAAAAAGCGAACGGCGCCTCTAGGGCG
This sequence comes from Pseudoduganella namucuonensis, assembly GCF_900116645.1. Lineage (GTDB taxonomy): Bacteria > Pseudomonadota > Gammaproteobacteria > Burkholderiales > Burkholderiaceae_D > Rugamonas > Rugamonas namucuonensis. The sequence goes on from NZ_FPBO01000003.1 coordinate 254,951, forward strand.
CCGTTCCCGGACAAGTTGTCGCTTTATTTATCCAAGCGGATGCTTTATTTCGGCATCGGCGACTTGGCCGCAGGCGGATCCACCTGCACCAGCTGCGATTCCTGCTTGGCCGTCTGCACCGGCAGGCCCTTCAGATGGTTCAGCGCCTGCCGCAGCTGGAAGTCCTCGCCGCTGCCGTATTCCAGCGGCTTGCGCTTGCGCTCGGCCGCCAGGATGCGCAGCTGTTCCTCGGCCTCGTCGCGCTTGGACTTGCCGGCTTCCTGCTCGCGGTCGTTCGACAGGTGCTTGGCCAGGTCCGCCTCGCGCATGCGCAGCGAGTTCAGGCCGTCGCCGTCCGCGTTCTCGTTCACGTGCAGGTCGGGCGAGATGCCCTTGGCCTGGATCGAGCGGCCGTTCGGCGTGTAGTAGCGCGCCGTGGTCAGCTTGACGGCGGTGTCGGCGGTCAGCTGGCGTATGGTCTGCACCGAGCCCTTGCCGAAGGTCTGGCTGCCGATGATGGTGGCGCGCTTGTAGTCCTGCAGCGCGCCGGCCACGATTTCCGAGGCGGACGCGGAACCGGTGTTGACCAGCACCGCCATCGGCACGTTCTTGATCGCCGCCGGCAGCTTGGCCAGGATGTCGCCCTCGCTGCGCAGCGCGTAGTATTCGGGACGGCCGTAGAAGGTCTGGCGCGAATCGGGCAACTGGCCGTTGGTCGAGACGATGGCCGCGTCCTTGGGCAGGAAGGCCGCCGCCACGCCGATGGCGCCTTGCAGCACGCCGCCCGGATCGTTGCGCAGGTCCAGCACCAGGCCTTTCAACTGCGGGTCCTGGCGGTACAGCTCGGTGATCTTGGTGGCCAGGTCGTCCACCGTCGGCTCCTGGAACTGCGCCACGCGCAGCCAGGCGTAGCCCGGTTCGACGATCTTCGCCTTCACGCTCTTCTGCAGGATCTCCTCGCGCGTGATGTGGAACACCAGCGGTTCCGGCTCGTCCTTGCGCAGGATGGTCAGCGACACCTTGGTGTGCGGCTCGCCGCGCATCTTCTTGACCGAGTCGTCCAGGCTCAGGCCCTTGACCGGCGTGGCGTCCAGGCGGGTGATCAGGTCGCCCGCCTTGATGCCGGCGCGGTAGGCCGGGGAGTCCTCGATGGGCGAGACGATGCGGATGTAGCCGTCGTCGCTCTGGCCGATCTCGATGCCCAGGCCGACGAACTTGCCCTGCGAGCCTTCGCGCAGTTCGGCGTAGGCTTTCTTGTCGAGGTAGGCCGAGTGCGGGTCGAGCGAGGCGACCATGCCGGAGATGGCCTCGGCGAGGAGCTTCTTGTCCTCGACCGGTTCCACGTAATCGGATTTGATGAGGCCGAACACATCGGCCAGCTGCCGCAATTCGTCCAGCGGCAGGGCCGGATCGGCCGGCCGTTGCGCCATCGCGGAGAACTGCAAGGACACGGCGATGCCGGCCACCACGCCCAGGCCAACCAGCCCGGAATTCTTGAGTTTCTTGCCCATATTTCACCTGTGTCAAGCGGGCGCAATGAAGCATTGCGCTGAGGCCAGTATAAACCTGATTTTGGGCAATCCATCTATCTCGTATGTAATTTAAACCGGTTTTACGTCCTTTTACGCCACACAAATATCGGGTCCTTAACATTGCGTTTTTGAAGGGTTGATGTAAATGCAGCGTTCACGACCGTAAGCAATTGTAAGAGTTCGGGAAGGTCCCGAAACCGCGTCCTAAACTGGGTTTGTATTTCTCTCTACCCTGTAGTGGTTTTCGGCCTGTGCACCCTGCGCAGGCTTTTTTTTATCCGCATTTTCACCTGGAGATTCGATGATCGCTCCCGTCATGCTCAAGCGCCTGCGCGGCGCGGCCTTCCTGCTGGCGCTGGCCGGCGCCGGCGCGCCGGTTTTCGCCACGCCAGTGATGGACATGCGGGCCGAGGACCTGCTGGTGATGGCGGCCGATTTCCGCAAGGAGCTCAACCTGAACGCCAACCAGGGCACGCTGTGGCAGCAGACCGAGAGCCGCACCCGCGCGCTGCTGCGCGAGCGCCAGTCGCGCCGCGAACGGATGCAGGCCGCCTCGCGCGCGGCGCTGGACGGCAAGGAGGTGGAACTGCGCGAGCTGGCCGGCGGCGTCGAGGCCGAGGCGGCCGCCAGCGCGGCCGAGGAGAGGCAGCTGCGCGAATGGTGGCTGACCGTCAACGACGCATTGAATGAAACCCAGCGCAAGCAGGTGGCCGTGTTCCTGGCCGAGCAGATGCAGCGCGTGCCGGATGGCGGCGGACGCGGCGGCGAACGCCCGCGCGAGGGCGGCGAGGGCCATGGCGGACGCAAGGGCGGAGCGGGCGGCCACGGCGGCGGCCAGGGCGGCCCGGCACGCGGCGGCTAAGGCCATTGTTCCCTTGCCAATGCTGGCGTGTTGCTGCGTGTTGACGGTGTGTATCGTAAAGTAAAATCCGGGACGCGGCCCGTCCGGCGCGCCGCGTCCGCGACTACAATGCTGGCGCGGCAATCCTCTTCCGCGCCCCCACACAACCATGCGCAAACTGATCCCCATAGCCTGCCTGGCTTTAACAGGCGCCCACCTCGACGCCCTGGCCCAGCAAGCCACCCCGGAGGAGCGGCCAGCCAACGCCGTGAAGCCGGAGGCGCCGCCGGCCGTGCAGCAGGTGACGATCACCAACAGCCGCGCCAGCGACATGGACGAGCGCCGCAATTCGACGGCCGGCAAGCAGGTCTATGGCCGCGAGGAACTGGACCGCAACGGCGACAGCACGCTGGGCGAGGTGCTCAAGCGCCTGCCCGGCGTGACCATCGGCGGCGGCCGTCCGGGACGCGGCGGCGACGTGCGCATGCGCGGCCTCGGCAGCGGCTACACGCAGGTGCTGCTGAACGGCGAGCGCGCGCCGCCCGGCTTCTCGCTGGAGTCGCTGTCGCCGGACCAGGTGGAGCGCGTGGAGGTGATGCGCGGCCCGGTCGCCGAGAACAGCGCGCGCGCCATCGCCGGCACCATCAACGTCGTGCTGCGCGACGGCTACCAGCAGCGCGACGTGCAACTGAAATTGACGGATGCCGTGGAACGCGGACTCCATTCCCCGAACGTCTCGCTGACCTTGCCGGGCAAGGTCGGCGGACTGAGTTACACGCTGTCCGGCTCCCTGGGCCGCAACCGCCAGGAGAACCAGGGCGGCCAGGGCGTCATCCGCGACGTGCGCGACGACGGCACCCTGGTCAAGCTGCAGGAACTGGCGGACGCCAGCGCCACCACATCGGAGAACCTGCACCTGACGCCGCGCCTGTCGTACAAGTTCGCCAACGGCGACACGCTGAACTTCCAGCCCTTCGTCATGGCCCAGCGCAGCGACGGCAACAGCCGCGGCGAGCTGCGCCAGCTGGCGGGCGAGCGGCCGCCCGAATACAACCTGGCGCTGGCCGAAACCCATGCCAGCTCCACTTTCATGCGCGGCTTCGGCAACTGGCTGCACAAGCTGCAGGGCGCCGCCAAGCTGGACGTGAAGTTCGGCTTCGGCCTGGGCCGCCGCGACAGCGATTCCGTGCGCAATCAATACGACAACGCCGGCGCGCTGCTGGACCGGTTCACCGACACCGACGCCACGCGCGACCGCAGCCTGAACACGGGCGGCAAGTACAACACGCCGCTGGGCCAGGGCCATCTGCTGGCCGCCGGCTGGGATCTGGAGGCGGGCCACCGCGAGGAGACCAGGGTGTCGCTGGACAAGGACGGCAACGCGCAGTTCGCCGATTCGGGCGACAACCTGGTGGCCGACACGCGCCGCGTGGCCGTCTACGCGCAGGACGAGTGGGACATCACGCCGCAATTCGGCGTCTACCTGGGCGCGCGCTGGGAAGGCATACGCACCACCAGCGATCGCGCGGCGGGCAGGGTCGCCAACACCAGCCGCGTGTTCAGCCCGCTGCTGCACGGCGTGTGGCGCATCCCCGGCTTCGTCAAGGACCAGGTGCGCATGAGTCTCACGAAGAGCTACAAGTCGCCCAACGTGCAGGACCTGATCGCCCTGCCGGCGCTGTCGCGCCTGAACAGCGCCACCCGTCCGGACCGCAGCGGCAACCCGAACCTGAAGCCCGAGCTGGCGACCGGCCTGGACATGGCCTACGAGCACTACCTGGGCCGCAGCGGCATCCTCAGCGCGAGCGCCTTCATCCGCGACATCGACAACCTGATCCGCCGCGAACTGAGCGAGTACACCGCGCCGGACGGCGAGCGGCGCTGGCTGTCCACCCCCACCAACATCAGCCACGCCCGCACCAGGGGCATTGAGCTGGAGGCCAAGTTCCAGCTGGTGGAACTGATGGCGGACGCCCCCGCGATCGACTTCCGCACCAATTACAGCCGCTTCTGGTCCAGCGTGGACGGCATCCCCGGCCCGGACAACCGCCTGGACCAGCAGCCGAGGCAGACCGCCAATATCGGCGTGGACTACCGCATGAAGGACTTGCCGCTGTCCATGGGCGCCAGCTTCAACTGGACCCCGCCCATCCGCGTGCAAACCAGCACCAGCCAGACCGTGGAGACCAGCCGCCGCCGCGTGCTGGACGCCCACGTGCTGTGGAGAATCACGCCGCTCACGCAGCTGCGTGTGTCGGGCAGCAACCTGCTGGCCGACGATGCAAGCAGCGACAATCTGGTCCATACCAATGGCCTGTCGCAAATGTCCGCCACGCTCAACCCCACCTACACGGTGTGGAGCGCGCGGCTGGAGACCAAATTCTAAAAGGAGAGAGTAGTGAAACGTACCCTGCTGAGCACCCTGGTCCTGGGCCTGATGGTGGCCCACGGCGCCGTCCAGGCGCACGAGGACCACGACCACGGACCGGCCGCGCCGATATCCGGCATCGACACCCAATACATCGACGCCGGCGTGCGCCCGCAGGACGATTTCTTCCACCACCTGAACGGCGAATGGCTGAAGACCGCCAGGATCCCGGACGACAAGTCCAGCTGGGGCTCCTTCGCCAAGCTGCGCGACGACACGCTGCCGCAGCTGCGCGCCATCATCGAGGACCTGGCCAAGGGCAAGCACAAGGCCGGCACCAATGAGCAGAAGATCGCCGACCTGTACGCCAGCTACATGAACGAGGCCGCGCTGGAAAAGCTGGGCGTGAAGCCGCTGGTGGGGGAACTGGCCGCCATCCGCACCATCAAGGACAAGAAGGCGCTGCCCGGCCTGATCGCGCACTTCAACCGCATCGGCGTGGCCGCGCCCTACGCCGTGTACGTGAGCCAGGACGCGCGCGCCTCCAGCAAGTACGCCGCCTACATCACGCAAAGCGGCCTGGGCCTGCCGGACCGCGACTACTACCTCAAGAAGGACGACGCGCGCCTGTCCGGCATCCGCGACAAATACCTGGCCCACGTCGAGCGCGTGCTGGCCCTGGCCGGCAACAAGAACGCCGCCGCCAACGCCAAGGCCATCCTCGCCTTCGAGACCGCGCTGGCCGAGGCGCAATGGACCAAGGTGGACAACCGCGACCCGGTCAAGCGCTACAACAAGACCGACATCGCCAGGCTGGCCGAGGTGGCGCCGGGCTACGACTGGAACGGCGCGCTGGGCAAGGCCGGCGTGGCCGCCAAGACCGACTATGTGATCGTCAACCAGCCGAGCTACCTGGCCGGCTTCGTCAAGGCGGTGGACGCGGCCGACCTGGCCACGCTGCAAGCCTATTTCGAATGGCAGCTGTTGCGCGAGGCGTCGCCCTACCTGTCCAAGGCCTTCGCCGACGCCGACTTCGCCTTCTACGAGGGCGTGGTGAGCGGCGTGGCGGCCCAGCCGCCGCGCTGGAAACGCGGCGTGGGCGTGGTGGAGGGCGCCATCGGCGAGGGCCTGGGCCAGCTGTACGTGGCCCGGCACTTCCCGGCCGACCGCAAGGCGCGCATGGAGCAGCTGGTGAAGAACCTGATGGCCTCGTACAAGGACAGCATCGACGGGCTGGACTGGATGGGCCCGGAGACCAAGCGCGAGGCGCAGGCCAAGCTGGCCAAGTTCAGCTACAAGATCGGCTACCCGAACAAGTGGCGCGACTACGGCGCGCTGGCGCTGACGCCGGGCGACCTGGCCGGCAACATGCGCCGCGCCGCCACCTTCGCCTACAACCGCAACCTGGCCAAGCTGGGCGCGCCGGTGGACCGCGAGGAATGGGGCATGACGCCGCAGACCGTGAACGCCTACTACCGCTCCACCACCAACGAGATCGTGTTCCCGGCCGCCATCCTGCAGCCGCCGTTCTTCGACGCGCGCGCCGACGACGCGGTGAACTACGGCGCCATCGGCGCGGTGATCGGCCACGAGATCAGCCACGGCTTTGACGACAAGGGCAGCCAGTCCGACGGCGACGGCAACCTGCGCGACTGGTGGACCCAGGCCGACCGCGCCAACTTCAAGGCCAAGGCCGACGCGCTGACCAAACAGTACGACGGCTACAGCCCGCTGCCCGGCTACAACGTCAACGGCGCGCTGACGCTGGGCGAGAACATCGCCGACAACTCCGGCCTGGCGATCGCCTACAAGGCCTACAAGCTGTCGCTGGGCGGCAAGCCGGCCCCGGTGATCGACAAACTGACCGGCGAGCAGCGCTTCTACATGGGCTTCGGCCAGGTATGGCGCAGCAAGATGCGCGAGGAGCAGCAGATCAAGCAGGTCAAGACCGACCCGCACTCGCCCGGCCAGTTCCGCGCCAACGGCACCGTGGTCAACCAGCCCGGCTTCTACGAGGCCTTCGGCGTCAAGGAGGGCGACAAGATGTATGTGGCGCCCGAGAAGCGCATCGTCATCTGGTAAGCGAGCAAAACCACCGGCAAATGCTGGGGTCAGACCCGTAGGGTCTGACCCCGGTTTCTGCCTTTGGTTTGGTGCAAAGACCACGCCCGTGGTCTTTTTGCTATCGGCGCGCCGAAGCCCTGTGCTAGAGTGAAAAACCCGGCCACAAGCCGGAGAAAACCATCGCCACAACGAGAGGGACTCCATCTGTGAAACGACATCTGTTAAGCGCATTAACCCTGGCCCTGCTGGCCGGCGCCACCGGCATCGCCGGCGCGGCCGACGTGGCCAAAAGCCCCGCCAAGCCGGCGTCGGGCATCTCCATCGAATACATCGACCCCGCCGTCCGCGCGCAGGACGACTTCTTCACCCACCTGAGCGGCAAATGGCTGGCCACCACCGAGATCCCGGCCGACAAGTCGAACTGGGGCTCGTTCGCCAAGCTGCGCGACGACACCCAGCCGCAGCTGCGCGCCATCATCGAGCAGGCCGCCGCCAACCCGAAGGCGGGCGCGGACGCCCAGCGCATCGGCGACTTCTACGCCAGCTTCATGGACGAGGCCAGGCTTGAGCAGCTGGGCGCCAGCCCGCTGAGCGGCGAGCTGTTGCGCATCGCCCACCTGGCCGACAAGCGGGAATTGCCGGCGCTGATCGCGCGCCACAACCAGAGCGGCATCGCCGCCCCGGTCGACCTCGGCATCCACCAGGACAACAAGGATTCCACCAAATACGTGGTGGACTTCCAGCAGAGCGGCCTGGGCCTGCCGGACCGCGACTACTACCTGAAAAAGGACGACGCCAAGCTGGCCGACACGCTGGCCAAGTACGAGCTGCACGTGGCCGCCATGCTGGCGTTGGCCGGCGACAAGGACGCCGCCGCCAAGGCGCGCGCCGTCGTCGCGCTGGAAACCGAACTGGCCAAGGTCCAGTGGAGCAAGGTGGAGCTGCGCGACCCGATCAAGGCCTACAACAAGGTCGAGATCGCCAAACTGAACGCGCTGACGCCGAACTTCGACTGGAACGCCTACCTGGACGCGCTGAAGATCACCGGCAAGGTGGACTACGTGATCCTGGGCCAGCCGACCTACCTGAAGGGGATGAGCGAGCTGATCGCCGCCACCCCGCTGGACACCTGGAAAGCCTACTTCCAGTGGCAGACCCTGCGCGCCAACGCGCCCTACCTGTCCAAGGCCTTCGTCGACGAGAACTTCGCCTTCTACGGCACCGTGCTGAGCGGCGCCAAGGAAATGCAGCCGCGCTGGAAGCGCGGCGTGGCCACGGTGGAGGGTTCGCTGGGCGAGACCGTCGGCAAGCTCTACGTCGAGCAGCACTTCCCGGCCGCCCGCAAGGCGCGCATGGAACAGCTGGTGAAGAACCTGCTGGTGGCGTACAAGCAGAGCATCGACAAGATCGACTGGATGAGCCCGGCCACCAAGAAGCAGGCGCAAGCCAAGCTGGCCAAGTTCACCTACAAGATCGGCTACCCGAACAAATGGCGCGACTACTCGGCGCTGGTGGTGGCCAAGGACGACCTGCTGGGCAACCTGGTGCGTTCGCGCCAGGCCGACTACAACAAGGAGATCAACAAGCTGGGCAAGCCGATCGACCGCGAGGAGTGGGGCATGACGCCGCAGACGGTGAACGCCTATTACAACCCGGAGATGAACGAGATCGTGTTCCCGGCCGCCATCCTGCAGCCGCCGTTCTTCGACGCCAGCGCGGACGACGCGGTGAACTACGGCGGCATCGGCGCCGTGATCGGCCACGAGATCAGCCACGGCTTCGACGACCAGGGCGCCCAGTACGACGGCGACGGCAACCTGCGCGACTGGTGGACCGCCGCCGACCACAAGAACTTCGAAGCCAAGACCAAGGCGCTGGTGGCGCAATACGCCGCCTTCAGCCCGCTGCCCGGCTACCAGGTGAACGGCGAGTTGACGCTGGGCGAGAACATCGCGGACAACTCCGGCGTGGCGATCGCCTACAAGGCCTACAAGCTGTCGCTGAAGGGCAAGCCGGCGCCGGTGATCGACGGCCTGACGGGCGACCAGCGCTTCTACATGGGCTTCGGCCAGGTGTGGCGCAGCAAGATGCGCGATCCGGAACAGATCGCCCGCATCAAGACCGACCCGCACTCGCCCGGCAAGTACCGCGCCAACGGCACCATGCGCAACCAGCCGGGCTTCTACGAAGCCTTCAAGGTCAAGCAGGGCGACCAGATGTACCTGGCGCCGAAGGACCGCGTGATCATCTGGTAAAGCACGGGGTCGGATTCGGACGAAAAAAAACCGCTCATTCGAGCGGTTTTTTTCATGGAGCGGTGGGAATCAGCCTTTGGGCGCCAGCTCTGGTTGCGCCGCCGCCGGCGTCGCGGCGGGCGCGGCCGCCGGTGCCACTGCTGGAGCGGCCGGCACTTCGGGTTCCTTCAGCTTGCCGCCGGACTTGTTCGCCATGAACACCACGGCGCGCGCCACTTCGATATCGTCCAGATCCGGATTGCCGCCCTTGGCCGGCATCGCGCGCAGGCCCTGGATGGCGTGTTTCACCACGGTGTCGTAGCCTTGCGCCAGACGGGCGCCCCAGGCGCCGGCGTCGCCGGTTTTCGGCGCGCCAGCCGCGCCGGTGCCGTGGCAGGCCGCGCAGGTGGAGGTGTAGATGGCTTCGCCGGACTGCAGCACCTTCGGTGCGTTCGCGTCTTTCAGCGTGTAGCCGGCATCGGCCACGGGACGCAGGCGCGCATCGATCGATTGCGCGCTCTGGCCATCGGAGCCGGCGCCGGGCAATTTGGTGGCCGTTACGTATTGCACCAGCAGGGCGATGCCCAGCACGGTAATGAGGAAGAAGCCTATGACAGCAGCTGCGAGTTGCTTGGGCGTGCGGATGGCGGATTCGTGGTTGTCGCTCATGATTTCCTTGGTAACAAATTTCGAAACTTGCGTCGGCGTTATCGTTTGTGCATGAAGAAGAGCAAATTCGCGCCAAACGGGCGATTATAGACTTAAAAATAAGCGGATGGACGCGCAAAGGTGTAAAAGAGACACTTTTCGTGGACGCGCGGAACGAAACCCGGTATCCTTCTGACACTTCGTATTTCCCTCCTGCGCGGCTGTAGCTCAATGGATAGAGTATTGGCCTCCGAAGCCAAGGGTTGTGGGTTCGATCCCCGCCAGCCGCACCAGATTTCTTCGCGTTCCGTCCTCCGTATCACTGAACCATGGCTCCGCCGTTTGGCGAGGACTTGGTCGTGCGTCAGACCGCTTCCCGTAGCTACATGTCAACGCCTCATTTGAGCTATATTGTCGTCTTAAAGGAGACGATCATGGCCCAAACCAAGTCGCTTGCAAAACAGGCTTCGGCACAGCAGGTCGCAGCGGCAAAAGTGGCCCGGCCGGCGGCCAGCCGCTCTGACGGCCAAGCTGAAACCGCACCCCGCGGCTCCACCGCCGTCCTCTTCGACCGCCTGGAAATCTTCCGGTTCGATCCACAAGCGCGCATTGCCCTCATACGCCAGGGTATTCCAGCCTCGGTGGTGGGGCGGCTCTCGTCGAGCATGGGTATGAGCAAAGAGCTTTTGCTCGGCAGCCTGGGCCTGTCCCGCGCGACCATTAGCCGCAAGGAAAAGGATGACACCACCTTGTCGAAAGACGAATCCGAGCGCGTCCTTGGCGTCGCGTCCTTGATTGGCAAGGTGCAAACGATGGTGGAGCAGTCCGGCGATCCGGACAGGTTTGACGCCGCGCGTTGGCTCGCGGATTGGCTCGGCCAGCCGCTTCCCGCCTTGGGCGGCGCGACGCCGGCGAGTTATATGGACACCTTCGAGGGTCAGAAACTGGTGGGTGAATTGTTGTCCATGAGCCAGAGCGGGGCCTACGCGTGACCCAGTCTGTGTGGCGGATTGCCGTCGACGCCCCCATGTACGCCGCGGCGGACCTGAGCGGCACCGGAGCCAAGATCACGGGCGGGCGTTGGAATAGTCCAGGCACGCCGCTCACATACTGCTCCACCAGCATCGCGCTGGCGGTGCTCGAGACCGTCGTCAACCTGGGCAACGGTGGCATGCCCTTCAATCGCTTTCTGGTGCGCATCGACGTTCCCGACGCGGTGTGGGCCGCGCGCTCGTTTCTCGATCCGCTGCCCGGCGGGTGGGACGCAGTGCCGGCGGGCCTGTCGAGCCGCATGGCGGGGGACGCCTGGGCCGCCGCGCGCGGTTCTGCTCTGCTGCTGGTGCCGTCGGTGATCGTGCCCGATGAATTTAACGTACTGATCAATCCGTTGCATGCCGACTCGGCCTCCATCACCGCGACGGCGCTGAAGCGCTGGATTTGCGACCCGCGCTTTTTCTGAGACGGGATCGCGCCTACACGCCCAGCGCCTGCCGCGGCATCCACCCCATGCGCCTGGCGCCCGCGTTCAGGTAGCCGGTGAAGCTGCGCTTCAGCTTTTCGCAGTACAGGGCCAACACCGTCGACATGGCGAACGGCAGCGCGTAAACCACCTCGACGTAAAGCAAGCCCTCGGTGATCTCGGCGCACCACATCAGCGCCTTGGTGAAGTACAGCGCGGGATAGTGGAACAGGTACAGGCCGAAACTCGTGTCCGCGATGATGCGGACGCGGTTGGACAGGGCCTTGGACGGCGCCGGCAGACGCGTGCTGGCCCAGGCGAAGCCCAGGATATGGGCCGAGACGATCAAGCCGATCGCGTAACTCTCCGGCACGAAATTGACGGCCCAGGTGCTGGTGGCCCAGGCGGACAGCCGCGGGAAGACGGCCGTCAGAGTGTCGTGCGCGCCCAGCAGGGTGTAGCAGACGGCCGCCACCAGGCTGAGGGCCCATATCGCCCACCCGGCGCTGCCCGCGCCCGCGCTTTGCGGCTTGAGGTGCCGATACAGCAGGACCCCCAGCAGCCAGATGGGCATGGCCACCAGGATCTTGGGACCGGCGATCGCCGCGGCCGCGCCGACCACCGCGACGCGTTTCCAGCCCCGGAAATAGCAGGCCGCGCCGAACAAGGCGTAATACCAGAATTCATAGCTCAGCGACCAGAACGGGCCGTTGGTGCCGGGCCAGATGGACAGGCTCCAGATCTGGTTCAGGAAGAGCGAGTTGGCGACGATGGACGCCGCCCATTTGAACGCCGAATAGGGCTGCATCGGCGTATACGCGGCCGGCGCGATGATCTGGCCGACCGTGTCGAGGACCAGCGTGAGCAGCAGCGCCGGCAGCACCACCGACCATAGCCGCGCCAGGCGCGCGATGGCGAAATCGACGCCGTCCTGATGCTTGCTGCCGGTCGAATACGCGATGACCAGTCCGGACAGCACAAAAAACACGATCACCGCGTGGGAACCGAAGTTGCCGAAGAAGGGCACCCTCACCCCCGCGAAGTGACCCGCGTGATAAATGTAGACGGCGAAGGCGGCGAGAAAACGCAGCAGGTTCAGGTAGAGGGCGGGTGTCATATCGGGCTTGGACATGTGGCGGCCACCGCGGGGCCGGCAGGCTGCGCGGAAGCAACGATGTTAGCATAAATGCCACCCGGAAAGAACATGACGTCGTGGACAGAAGCTGGCGTTGTATCCAGGCCGCCTCAAACGAGCGGCGGCCACCGCCCGTTCGCCTTACTTCACGCCGATGAGTTCCACCTCGAACACCAGGGCCGCGTTGCCCGGAATGCCGGCGCCGGCGCCCGCCGTGCCATAGGCCAGGCCGCTCGGGATCAGCAGGGTGCGCTTGCCGCCCACCTTCATGCCCAGCATGCCCTGGTCCCAGCCCTTGATGACCTGTCCCGCGCCCAGCTTGAAGCTGAAGGGCGCGCGCCCGATGGACGAGTCGAATTGCGCGCCCTTGAAGCCGGCCGCGCCGGGGGTGTACAGCCAGCCGGTGTAGTTGACCGTCAGCGTCTGGCCGCTCTGGGCCGCGGCGTCGGCGCCCACGACGGTGTCGGTCGCAGTCAGCTTGGCCGGCTGGGCGTTGGCCGGGCTCTGTGTGTAGACCAGGTGGATGCCGCTGGCGTACAGCTCGTCCACCGTCAGTTGCTCGAGGGTGGCGTCGGCGCCGATGCGGTAGGTGGTCGCGCGCGTCAGGCTGGTCTGGCCGGCGGCCGTGGTGTGCACGGCGGTCAGCTTGAGGAGGGCGGTGGTGGCCGAGTTGCCGTCGGCCTCGACCGCATAGCTGAGCACGCGCTGGCCGGGCGTGCCCTGCTTGCCGCTGTTGGCGTAGCTGGCCTGGGTCGCGTAGACGCCTCGGGCGCCTATCCTGGCCGCCACCGGCAGGGTGTCCTGGGCGCCGCCGACGTCGTATTCGTTGCCGGGTTCGTTGTGGCCCAGCAGGGCGTCGTTGCCGTCGTAATAATCGGTCACGGTCCACGCCAGGCTGGCCGGCGAGCAGGTCGTCAGGCCCAGGCTGATCGTGCTTTGCACCGACAGCGCGCTCTTGCCCTCGAAACTGGTGCTCACGGGGGCGCCGTAGGCGAAGGACGCGTAGCCGTTGCAGCTGCCCGAGATGCCCAGGTAATCCGTGCCGCCCGCCGTGGCGCGCTGCTGGTAGGCCGTGCGCACCGGGAAGGGCGGCACGGAGTCCGGATAGGTCACGCCGTATTCCTGGTAGCGGATGCCGCTTTGCAGGGCGGCGGCCGTGCCGCTCCTGTTCTCGTCGCCGCGGCTGAAGTTGAGCAGCACGCCGGCCAGCGTGTCGGCTTTGCTGTCGAGGACGCCGCTCCAGTAGGCGACGCCGTCCGCCTCGCCCGGACGGTTGAGCACGTTCACATAGTATTGATTGACGATGTCGGCGTTGCTCTTCGCGTTGGCGTACAGCGCCTTGTATTCGGCCGAGTCGACGAAGCCCCTGGCCATGTCGTCCAGGCTGGCGCCCTGGTCGAGCGCGCCCAGCCAGTAGCCCAGGCCGGCCGCGTCGGGCGTGCGCGCGAAGCCCGCGCGGTACAGGCGGTAGGCCTGGCCGGGCAGGCCGTCGATGTCGAAGGACAGGGAGCCGTCGCTGAAGCGCAGCCGCGCCGTGGCGGCGACGGCGCGCGGCGCCTCGCCGCCGGTGGTGTCGGTCACCAGGTAGCCGGCGTCCGTCTTGGCGATGCTGTAGTTGGCCAGCGGGCCGCTGAATACCACCGGCTGCGCCAACTGCGGAAGCGCCGCGGCCATGCGCGGCCGCTCGGCGGCGGCGGGCGCCGTCGCGCTTTCCCGCGTACCGCCGCAGCCGGCCAGGACGCTTGCGGCCAACAGACCGGCGTAAACGAGGGTGGAGCGCATAGTCGACTTTCCTGGGGTTCAAAGCCGAAGAGTGTAGCATTTTCCTCTGCGGCAACATAGCGGCGCGGCGGCCACCGGAGCTCCGGCATTTGTTGGAAATCATGTGGGCCGAGCGACTTTCTTGCGCATACCGGCTGCGGTTTCCCGGTCGCGCCAGCAGAGTCAAGCGGTTACGGATTGTTAACCGGGAGGCTCAAGCATGTTGGACAGAGTTGTCTATTCCCGCCACGCGTCCCTGCTCATCCTGCTAGCGCTGTACTGGATGGTCGCCGCGGCCGCGATGTCCGGTTTTGCGGGAAAGTGGGCGTTCCGCGACGGCGAAACGCAGTTCGGCATCGAACTCGTGCTGGACGACGCGGCCCGCAAGCCGTTCGCCTATCGCCGGCTGGCCCCGGAGCTCGCCGACATGGCGCAAGAGTTCACTCCGCCCGCGGCGCGGAACTATCTGTCGGCCAAGCTCGGCCCCGGCCTCACCTTCGCGCGCGCCGCCGCGTCGGTCAAACCGGCCTATCAGTTCCGCTATGTCGTCATTTACTACCTGTGCTTCGTCGCTTTGCTGGGGAGCCTGTTCGTCTTGCGCGGCGTCTTGCTCGAGCTGGGCGTGCGGCGCCAGCATGCCGTCTTCGCGCCGCTTGCGTTTGTGCTGGCGTTTCCCTACCTCGAAACGGTGGGCGGCTATTTCTATGACTGCCTGGAGCTGTTCTTCCTCGCGACGGCCATGCTGCTCGCCTTGCGCCGCCATTGGCTGTTGCTGGTCGCGCTGGCGCTCCCGGCGACCTTGAACAAGGAATCGTTCTTCTTCTTCCTGCCGACCCTCTATCCCCTGATCCGCGACCGGGGCGGCCGCGGGACGGCCCTGCTGGCCACCGGCGCGGCCATGCTGCTGGCGGGGCTGGTCAACGCCGCGATCAAATGGTCGTATCTCGACGCGGAAGGCGGCGCCGCGCATTTCCAGCTGCTGAACAATGTCTACAATTACGCGCGCCCGCGCGCCTATCTCCAGGCCGAGCTGACATACGGCGTGGTCGGCCCCAGCGGCGCGTTCGCCGGCGTCCTGATGCTGATCGCCGTCATCGCCCTGCGCGGCTGGCTGTCCTGCCCGGCGGGGATGCGGCGCCACCTGCTGCTTGCGGCCTGCGTCAACGTCCCGCTGTTTCTCGCCTTCTGCGCGCCCGGCGAACTGCGCAACCTCAGCATCCTGTTCCCCGGCTTTGTGGTCCTGGTCGCCCATGCGATGGAAAAGAGCCAGGTGGCGCGTCGGGAAGGAACGAAGCCCGACCGGTCCGGGCTGGAGCCTGTGGCGCGGCCGCAAGCCCATCTTCGCCCCGGGCGTTACTGAGCGGACTTGCGCTGCAAGGCCACCGCGTAGGGATGCAGCGTGGCCGTCATCACCCCCGCCACCACGGCGGGATCGGCTTCCATGAAGGCCTTGGCGGCGGCGTCGTCCGCCGCTTCGAAGATCACCAGGCCGAAGGTCTTGTCCAGGTCCTCGGTGCTGCGGCCGGCCAGGATCACCTGGCCGCTGTCGGCCGCCTTCTTGAGGCGCTCGAAGTGGCGCGAGGTGGCGGCCTTGTCGGCGTCGCTCCATTTGGCGGGGTCCTGCAGTGGCGGCGCCACCCGCAGCATGTACAGGTATTGCCTGGGCTTGGCGGCGGTTTGCGCGCTGGCGGTGGGAGCGGCCGCGATGGCGGCGGCCAATGCGGGAAGCAGGAGAAGCCTGGTCAGTGATTTCATGTTCCGCCTTGTCGGTGAGTTCGGCGCGCCCGGCGCCACCCTTGTATGGTGACGCCGGGCGGAGCACGCGTCAACGGGCCGTTTGGGCCATTAGTTGTAGCCGTAGTCGTAGTTGTAGCCGCCGGTGGTGCCGGTGGTCACGGTCTGGCGCTTGCCCATCAGGTAGGTCTTCTCGATGGCGCGGTCGTCACCCAGCGTTTGCAGCACGAACAGCTTGTCCACGATGCTGGTGGCGCGCTGCATGCGGAACTTCAGCAGGTCGGTGGCGTTCGGGTTCACCACGATGAAGTCCGCCTCGTTGCCGACCTTGAAGCTGCCGATCTTGTTGTCCAGGTCCAGCGCCTTGGCCGCGCCCAGCGTGGCCAGGTAATAAGCCTTCAGCGCCGTCAGCGGTTCGCGTGTGGACGGGTCCTCGGCGTAGGCCTTGTGCAGCTGGATCACCTTGTACGCCTCGTTCATGGTCTGCAGCGCCGAGAAGCTGGTGCCGGCGCCGACGTCCGTACCCAGGCCCACGTGCACGCCGTAGTCCTCGGCCTTCTGCAGGTCGAACAGGCCGCTGCCCAGGAACAGGTTGGAGGTCGGGCAGAAGGCCACGGCGGACTGGGTCTGCGCCAGCGACGCGAACTCGTCGTCGCGCAGGTGCACGCCGTGCGCGTAGACCGAGCGCTTGCGCGACAGGCCGAAGCTGTTGTACACGTCCAGGTAGCCGTTCGAGGACGGGAACAGTTCCTGCACCCAGGCGATCTCGCCCTTGTTCTCGGACAGGTGGGTGTGCATGTACACGTCCGGGTATTCCTGCAGCAGGCGGCCGGCCTCGGTCAGCTGCGCCGCCGTGGAGGTGGGCGCGAAGCGCGGCGTGACGGCGTACAGCGCGCGACCGTTCTTGTGCCAGCGCTGGATCAGCGCCTTGCTGTCCGCGTAGGAGGTGGCGGGCGTGTCCAGCAGCCAGGACGGCGCGTTGCGGTCCATCATGACCTTGCCGGCGATGATGCGCATATTGCGCGTCTGCGCCTCCTCGAACAGCGCGTCCACCGATTGCGGATGCACGGTGCCGAACACCAGCGCGGTGGTGGTGCCGTTGCGCATTAATTCATTCAAGAATGTTTTTGCGACACCCTTGGCGTAGGTTTTATCGGAGAATTGTTTTTCGGTCGGGAAGGTGTAGGTATTCAACCATTCCAATAACTGTTGGCCAAAGGAGCCAATCATTTCCGTTTGCGGATAATGCACGTGGCTGTCGATAAAGCCCGGCATGATCAGCCGCCCGGAATAATCGATGACTTGCGCCTGGTAATTGCTGGAGATAATCGTGGAGGCGGGGCCGATGGCCTTGACCTTGCCGTCCGAGCCCACCAGCAGGGCGCCGTCCTCGTAGTATTCATAGGGGTTCTGGCTCGTGGCAGGGTCCGCCACGAAATGCAATACCGATCCCCGGTATATTGTCTGTTGTTGATATTGCGCAAATGCCGGAACGGCGGCGGTTAACATTAAAGCGGATACCAGGGCTGCATAGCACTTTGATAGTTTCACTTATAAGTCTCCATTTAAATTGTTGTGGCGGAGTTAATGCCGCAGCAAAATTTACTGGAGTCGAATTAATACGTTATATTCAACGGATTATGTGGCATTAATTCTGCGAATATACTGTTCCGATAAACAACACTCGCGGGCCGCTGCACAATTTCTCCATATTTCCATTCGATAATTGGCGGCAATAACAGACTGCCCACCCTCGGGGGAAACATGAAGGCTCGCACTACCACCACCGCCGCGCTCACCGCGCTCATCCTGGCCGCCTGCGGCGGCGGTTCCGACACGCCTGGCCTCGGCGCCCGCCTGCTTGGCGGCGCAGTGCTGGGCGCCACCGTCGCCGGCAATGGCGTCTCGACCGTCACCTTTTCCGGCAACGCCAGCCGCTACACCATCGCCGCCAGCGGCGCGGGCTACACGGTGACCGACACCGAGGGCGGCGAGGGCGTGGTCGGCGTGACGCGCACGCAACGCCTGCAGTTCGCGGACACCAATGTCACGCTGGATGTGGACGGCATACCCGGCAAGGCCTACCGCCTGTACCAGGCCGCCTTCAACCGCGTGCCGGACGCCGCCGGCCTGGGCTACTGGATCAGCGTGATGGACGACGGCGCCTCCATGAGCAGCGTGGCGGCCTCCTTCATCGCCTCGGCGGAATTCAAGTCGCTGTACGGCGCCAACCCCGGCAACGGCGCGCTGGTCACCGCCTTCTACACCAACGTGCTGCACCGGGCGCCCGAGCAGGCCGGCTACCTGTATTGGCTGGACGTGCTGGACCGCAAGCTGAGCCCGGTGGAGGACGTGCTGGCCAATTTCAGCGCCGGCAAGGAAAACTACGACGCCGTGCTGCCGTCCATACAGGGCGGCATCGGCTATACGCCGCTGAGCCGCGTCGCGGCCGACAGCGTGCCCGGCGCGCCCGTCATCGGCGCGGCCACGGCCGGCAACGGCAGCGCCACGGTGGCGTTCACGGCGCCCGCCTCCAACGGCGGCAAGGCCATCACCGCCTACACCGCCACCTGCGCCGGCGGCGGCGCCAGCAAGTCCGCCACCGGCGCGGGCAGTCCGCTGACGGTGACCGGCCTCGCCAACGGCGTGGCCCACGCCTGCACGGTGAAGGCCGCCAACGCGCTGGGCAGCGGCGCCGCCTCGGCCAGCGTGGGCGTGACCCCGGCCGGGCCGGCCGTCACCGTGCCGGGCGCGCCGGCGATAGGCGCGGCCACCGCCGGCAACGGCAGCGCCAGCATCGCCTTCACCGCGCCCGCGTCCACCGGCGGCGCCGCCATTTCCGGCTATACCGCCAGCTGCGTCGGCGGCGGCGCCACCAGGACCGGCGCCGGCACCGCCAGCCCCGTCGCCGTGACCGGCCTCGTCAACGGCACCGCCTACAGCTGCAGCGTGACGGCCGCCAATTCGGCCGGCAGCGGCGCGGCGTCGGGCACGGTCGGCGTGACGCCGGTGGCCACCACCACCTCCAGCTCGATCACCGGCCACCTGTTCTGCCCGCACAGCGCCAGCGTGCTGAACACCACCGTCAACCTCACCAGCACGGTGGCGATGAGCTGCACCACCAGCCAGCGCACCATCACCGGCAACGGCGTGCCGGACCACGTGATCGGCGCCTTCCCCAACTCGGGCAACCCGAACACGGTCAAGGCCATCACCGTCAAGTTCAGCAACACGCTGAACCCGGCCGTGGCGAGCGCCACCGGCACGGCGGTGGCGCACATCCTCGGCTTCGCCAACAACAGCGTGAAGTTCGACCCGTCCACGGCGGAGAGCTACCAGAACGCGGGCGTGTGGAAGATCGAGGCGCTGAACCAGACTTATTTCCCGTTCGGCGTGGACAGCAGCAACGCCCACGTGCAGCCGGACGGCGCCTACCATTACCACGGCATGCCCGAGGGCTACATCACCAAGCTGAACAAGGGCACCGCGATGACGCTGGTGGGCTTCGCGGTGGACGGCTTCCCGATCTACGCGCGCTACGGCCACAGCACCGCCACCGACGCCGCCAGCGCGGTCAAGGTGATGACGGCCAGCTACCGCATGAAGACCTCGCCGTCGTCCGGCCGGCCGTCGACCGGCATCGCGCCGATGGGCACGTTCACGCAGGACTACGAGTACGTGGCCGGCCTGGGCGACCTGGACGAGTGCAACGGCCGCACCGGCGTCACGCCCGAGTTCCCGAACGGCATCTACCACTACTACATCACCGACGGCTATCCCTACATCCAGCGCTGCGTGAAGGGCACGGCGGCCTCGACCACGGGACCGTGATGGGGCGCCGCGACGACGCCTGGCCGCGCCGCTGGTGGCTGTGGTGCGCCTGGTGCGCCTGGTGCGGCCTCGCGCTGCTGTCGCCCGGTCCCGCGCAAGCGCATCTGGTGGCCGGCGGCCAGGGCGCGATCCGGCTGGTGGGCGACTCGGCCTACGCGGCGATCTCGGTGCCGGCGCGCGCGCTGGCCGGCTACGACGACGACCGCGACGGCCGGATCAGCCGCGCCGAGATCGACGCCCACCGCGACGCGCTGGGCATGCAGCTGTCCGTCATGATCGACCTGCGCAGCGGCGGCCGGCGCGGCCGCGTGGTGTTCGAGGACCTGCTGCTGCCGCACGCCGAGCCGGGCGCGCCCGGCGCCGAGGAGCTGACCGTGCTGCGGCGCTACCAGTGGGACGCCCCCGTCACGGCGCCCAGCGTCGAGTTGCATCTGTTCCACACTCCCGCCACGGCGGACGCGCGGCTGGCGCTGCGCGTGATCGCCGGCGAACGCAGCGAGCTGGCGCTGCTGTCGCGCCAGCGCAACGCGCACCAGTATTTCGCCGGCCCCTGGGCCGTGTTCCGCGACTTCGCCGCCGCCGGCGCCGGGCACATCCTGCTGGGGCCGGACCACCTGCTGTTCCTGCTGACGGTGCTGGCGGCGGGGGCGGGCTGGCGCTACTGGCTGGCGGTGGTCACCAGTTTCACGGTCGCGCACAGCGTCACGCTGGCGCTGTCGGCGCTGGGTTACGTCGGCGCGCCGCCGCGCGTGGTGGAACCGCTGATCGCCGCCAGCATCGTGCTGCTGGCGCTGGACAACCTGCGGCGCGGCGCCGGCGCCGCGCGCCACCGGCCCGCGCTGGTGTTCGCCTGCGGCCTGCTGCACGGCCTGGGCATCGCCACCGCGCTGGTGGACATGGGGCTGTCCGGCGACAACCGCGCGCTCAGCCTGCTCGGGTTCAACCTGGGGGTGGAACTGGGGCAGCTGGCCTTCGTGGCCTGCGCGCTGGGCCTGCTGGCCCTCGCGCGGCGGGCCTCGCCGGCGCCTTGGCGGGCGGGCGCGCCGCGCGCCGGCTCGGCCGTCGCCGCGCTGGTCGGCTGCTATTGGCTGGCCGAGCGCGTGGCCTGAGGCGAAAAGATTGTCCAATACAGAAAATCAGGGCAAAATTAACAATTGTCATTAAAAAACCCGGCGCAAACGTTAAAATCTATTGCCACATTGGACACATCTGTTGTAATATAAGAACTTACCCTGGGCCGTTCCATCACAGCTTTATTTGTTATAAGGCTTGCGTTTCCCGATGAACGCGCCGAGGATAGCGGCAATCCAAAACCAAACTCAGCTGTATTGTCGCGGAACCCCAACGCAATGCTTGCGCTTGAGCTCGTCCTCGCGGACACTAGCTGTTTCGCTGGCGCATTATGCAGTTCGGGCCGGGTACTGACATTCAGATGGACGCCGTGATGAATCATGATTCCGAGCGCGAGGAGGCGTTGTCCCGCGTGCCGCAGCAGCCTGGAGCGCATCGCCATCACCGCGCGTTGTCCCACTCCCACATTCCGCGCCGTTCCGCGCGATCCACCACACGCATCGCCTGCCTCCATCGCCCCCGCAAGGGCGGGAAGCCGGCGTGTTTTCGAAACCATGACGGCGCGGATCCGCGTACGGTCCGCACCTTAATCGCCTTCAGTCGCAGTACGCACGCTGGGGAGGGGAAATAAAATGTTAAGAATATCCAATCACTATGTGTCGAAAGTCGCGTTCAGCCTGCTGTTCGTGGAAGTCCTCATATTGATAGGGGCATTCTATGCCGGTTCCGCCATCCGCTTTTTTGATGGCGACGACTTCATGTTGCCGAAACTGGATCATTTCCTGATCTCGGCCTGCGTGTTCGCCGCCTCGGTGGTGTTCAGCATGAGCGCGCTGGGCATGTACCAGCTCAATTTCAACGAGGGGCTGCGCAATCCCTTCTTCCTGAAGCTGATGCCGTCGTTCGCCATGGGGTTCGGCATCCTGACGCTGGTGTTCTACATCGCGCCGGAACTGTATTTCGGCCGCGGCATCCTGTTGCTGGTGTTCCTGATCGCCGCCGTCGGCATCCTGGCCGCGCGCACCATCTTCTTCACGACCTCGGAGTTCCGCTTCCTGGAGTCGCGCATCATGTTCCTGGGCATCGGTCCGCTGGCCAAGGAATGCGGCGACCTGGCCTTGCGCACCGCCAGCTACCACAAGTACGACGTGGCCGGCTACGTGGCCATGCCGGCCGAGGAGTGCCTGGTGCCGTCGGCGTCCGTGCTGCAGGTCGAGCCCGGCATGTCGCTGGTCAACTTGGCGCGCAAGCACAACGTCAGCGAGATCGTGGTGTCGGTGCAAAACCGCCGCGGCGGCACTTTTCCGATCCGGGAATTGCTGGAATGTAAGTTGTTTGGCGTCAAGGTGACCGACGCGGCCACCTTCTTCGAGCGCGAAACCTGCCAGATCCGGGTCGAATCGCTGCAGCCGAGCTGGCTGGTGTTCGGCGGCGGCTTCGACCAGAGTTTCGTGCGCACCTTCATGAAGCGCACCTTCGACATCATCGTCAGCACCATCATCCTGGCGCTGACCATGCCGGTGATGCTGATCACCGCCGCGCTGGTGCGGCTGGAGGACGGCGGCCCGGTGTTCTACAGCCAGGAGCGCACCGGCAAGGGCGGCCGGCCGTTCAAGGTGCACAAGTTCCGCAGCATGGGCACCAACGCTGAAAAGGGCGGCAAGCCGCAGTGGGCCGCGCTGAACGACCCGCGCGTGACGCGCGTGGGCGACTTCATCCGCAAAGTGCGCATCGACGAGCTGCCGCAGCTGTGGAACGTGTTCAAGGGCGAGATGAGCTTTGTCGGCCCCCGTCCCGAGCGGCCCTATTTCGTCGAGCAGCTGATCGCCGACATCCCGTACTACAACGTGCGCCACAGCATCAAGCCCGGCATCACCGGCTGGGCCCAGGTGCGCTACGGCTACGGCGCCTCCGTCGAGGACGCGGTGCAAAAGCTGCAGTACGACCTGTATTACGTGAAAAACAACAGCCTGTTCCTGGACCTGCTGGTGCTGATCGACACCTTGAAGGTGGTCATGTTCGGCAGCGGCCGGTAGGCAGTGCGTTCGCCAGAGAGCCCGCTGGCGTTGAACTACCCCGTCCGGCTTGCCGCCTATCCTACTTGCTTAGCCATTGCCGCGCGCACTTGGGATAGACTCAAAAAAACTCCCCCCAGCTCCTGTTGGAACCAAGTGCAATAGCTTCGAATCGATTCCACGAACTGCGCCAGATCGGCGGCGCTGCGTACATATGGGGTGTGCCCAGGTACCAGTGACGGACTGTGATAGGTTAGGGAATAGACTTGGCAGCCGGTTCGCATCAGCGCTTGTGTCAGACGCATCATGTCGCCCGCAGTGGCTCCCTCCGGGCTGAGACGGATACGCTCGAGTCCGCGGGTGCGTGCCAGAATGCCGCCAAGCTTGACTGTCTTGGCCCACGATTGTTGGGTAATCGGATATATCGCGGGGCCCGAATTGCGCAACCAGCCACAAAAACCGGCAGTGACCGGCAATTCCAGCAAATCACCGCCGCCCGCCGTGAACCAGTAAGGATGTTCGTCAAATGCTGAGAAGTCTGGGCCGCCATCTATCGTGAATGCAGTGTACGGCACGACGCTGGCGTCAATCTGGTAACCGAGCGACGCAATGATCTCCGCCGTGTTAGGCCCCACCCCATATCGTCCGGCCTTGAAGGCGACCGGAGACCGCTGGAACGCATCTGTTATCGCAGAAGTCAACAGGCGAAGTTTGTCGTATTCCAGTTGACGCGGTAGATTGCCGGCATAGGAATTGAACGGCGAAACGGTCTCTTCGTATGGTGGCGATACCCACGGATGCAGGTGGGTGCCGATTTCACACTGCCCCGCCTTCATCAAGGCATGTAGTGTGGCGATGGACTGCGGGGTGGTAGCCACCGGCCAGTCAACCATATAGGTTGGCACAATGCCTAGCCGGTCATAAACCCTCTCGTGAATGTGCGGTTGGCCGCTGATTGACGTGGTTCCCACACTGCCACGGTTGAATGGCTGGTCCCAGGCGAACTCCTCCTCGGTGTCGACTATGACCAGTAAGACAGGTGGATGGTCAGGGCGCAGGCGTGCTGTGGTGTTCGGGTTAGGCAGCAACATGTTTAACGGTTCCGTTGATTCGAGAACGCGACCCGGGCCAGTCTTTCAAGGCTGGCGTCGATACGCTGGAAAGTTGTCAGGAAGGTGGCTTCGGATTTACCTTCGGGATCCGGAATCTCAACTTGATCCCCTGCATCTCCCGCCTCCCCCAGCAGGAAAACCTGTCCCTTTAGTTCGGGGTAGCGTGCGGCGATACTGCGCAAATTAATGTGGTCAAATGCAATTATCAAGTGAGCTTGCGACAGCAGTTCGGCTGTAGCGTGCCGCGACAAGTGAGCGGTCAGGTCCACGCCATGGCGCGTGGCGGCGCTGATTGCAACGGCCGGGGATGGGCGGCGGTTGCGGGGTAGCATGCCAGCCGAATCAAAGGAATAGCGCGCACTGCGCGTGGCGAATATTTGCCGCGATTTTTGTTCGGCATAACTGCTGCGATTGATGTTGCCCTGGCATACAAATAGGATCCGTATCGTTTCCGCCGGCGATGCCGATATCTCCTGCATTCGGCGTTCAAGCGCCTTGGTTGGCGCGACCGGGCCTCGTATTCTGGTCTTCAACGATCGCATCTGGGTGAGCACCAGTTCCCCCAACTCCCGTAAACCGGGCCGTGGGTCATTCCAGACCCCCACGTCGTGATGTTCGCGTCCCAGCAGCAGTCGATGGAACCCCCATAGCCAGCCAGCCCAATGCCCGAGCAACTGGCCGGGCCGCGCTGGAAGTGTCGCTGCCCTTTTTCTGGCCTGCCAAAGATCGAGTACCAAGTTGCGGCCGTAATGACCGATGGGATACGGGACCTGCGGCGTGCGCTCACCATGCACCATGAGGCGATACAACCGATACGGAAAATCGACACCGATCGACACAGGCAGGGGCAGCGATCCCCAAGGACGAGCGTTGACTTCGATGAGTATCCAGGCGCCGCTTCGCTCGTCGACCTTAAATTCGAACATGGCGAGCCCAGTGTAAGCAGTGGCTGCCGTCATGCGGCCGACCGCAGCGAGCCGCTCGGGATCAAGCGGCGCACTCTTGCGATAATAACTGCTGCCATCGAGTTCGTTCGCCCGGTGATGCTCGAACGCCTGCAAAATCGTGCCTTCGTGGCACAGCACGGACACACCGATGCCGAAGCCCGGAAACATCGCCTCCAGTAATATCGGTTCGCAGCCGGCAACTCGATTGGCAAGCCAAGCTTCCAGACTCGTTTGGTCCGGCACGATCCTGGTGCTGGTCCGGACATACAGCTCCGGCAACGCGTACGACTTGGGGTGCTTGACCACAACCGGCAAGTTTAGCGATGCCGCAATGCTGCCAGCGGTATCATCCGATTGCAGCATGCGGCCATTCGCCACAGGGACGCCGCAGCGCTCCGCCAATTGGCGCGTTTTGACTTTGTCGAAAAAGATCTCCAATGGATCCGGGGAGGGAATCGCCAAGGAACACAAAGCGCCTAACGTGTCGCGGTGGAGGCATAGCGGCAGCAATCCGCGCTCGTCGCATGGAATGATCAATGAGAACGCTTGGGTACGCACCAGGCGAGTTATAGCCTCCAACCATCCGGCCCCGCCGTCCAGATAATATGGCAGATGATGAATGGCGCTGATGTGGCGTGAACTTAGTGTTGGAGCATTGAAGTCGAACGGCGCGACATGGACTTCGATGCCTTTGCGGCCAAGTGAACGCACCGTGGTCAGGAAGCTGCGCGTGTCGTCGCCCAAGACCAGAACTTTATCCTTCCCACTCATGGTGTCAATCTCCGCAGAATACTCCTTACCATCAATAAAATCGTGTATCCAGTCCACTTGATCGACGCGCGCGCAGCCAGTGCGCGTCGCGCATACTGCAGAGCCATTGTATGGTTCCCCTGCTCTGAGAAATGCAACGACAGATGGCGCCAAATATCGCCCTCGTAACCGAGGCATAATGCCTTGATGGCGTGGTCACGAGTGTTAATGGCTATATGCTGAGATACCAGCACAGAAATGCTCCATCGTTCTACTTGGGAAAAACTGCTTGACAAATTGCTTTGGCGGCTGTGGTCTGGGATATTGTGCTGCCCAATGATGGTGGGGTTGAAGCAGATCTCCCTGGCGGCGTCCGCCGCACGCCAGTAGAAGTCGCGATCCTCTTCGTACGTGGTGCGCGTCCAAAATCCGCCGATCGCTCGTGCTGTTGTGGTTCGCAACGCCAATATGTTAAGTTGGGCGAAGCCGCCGCCGCGCGTGAGCTCGGCAACCGTCACCAGATACCCTTGGCGATCTGCGCGCTCCTTCCCGCGCATGATTCCGACTAGCCCGGGCAGCCATTCCGCCATGACGACGGCGCCGTTGGTCGACACTGCAGTCTGATTGGCGATATACATGTCCAGCGACGGCCGCGCCGCAAATGTGGCGGCGGCAGTTTCAAGATGTCCGTCATCCGTCCAGAAGTCGTCATCGTCACAGAACGTGACGATTGTGCCGGAAGCGGCCGCTATGCCCAAATTACGCGTTACGGACGGCCCGAGCGGCGCACCGCCCGCCTCGCCGACGCAGCGCAGAATGAAGCGTGGATCGAGTTGATCCCATAGCTGGGCATAAGCTTGGCGCACGTCCGCAGTGGAAGAGTCATCGATTACAATCACTTCAAACGCGCGATAGGACTGTGACAGAATCGATTGGAGGGCGCGCGCCAGCAAGGCGGGGCGATTGCGAGTCGGTACTATGATGGAAACGCCGCACGGAGATTCTGCCTCCGCGCACCTTTGAGCTTCATCAGCGGAATTTGGGGCAGCTCCTGGGACCAGCAATTCTTCGCCTCTATTAATGAGAGCCGATGCCGACTGAATAATCGGCATCAAACCCGACCATGCTATCACATCGATAATATATTGGATACGGAAACATATCTGCGGTCCAGACTGCCGGCCACCCAGCGGTGAACCCGTGCCTGGCCTGACCGGCACGCGTACTTGGCGCAAGGCGACTACTTATGCGTTTTTTTTTGCAACCTGGCTTGGATTGCATATCCCAGTCGATGCACCTCGGGCAGGATGGGGTGGGTAGTCAGGCGCAACGCGGCATACCATACGAGCATAATTGGCAAAGCCATGATGCATAGTTGCGCCGCAGCGGGCACGCTGTCTGGCAATACCAGTATGGCCACTTCAGCCGTCGCGACGCAGGCCAGAGTGACGATGGCGCTTGGTGAGACCGCCCGCGCCAGGGCGGCGGTTTCGAGCTTGAAATGGCGCGATTGCTGAACTGCCATCATGGGGGCCGTCGCCATGGTCGCCAGACAGATCGTCCAGGCAAACGTGTCCAGTCGACCGTCGAACAATAGCGCACCAAAGGCGATTCTTGAGAGTAAGGTAATCATCACGGGTACCGCACCGAGATATGGCCGGCCGATCGCTGTCAGCGCCATCGGCGTAAAGTGAAACAGCATACCGATCATCCCGGCAAGAGCTAATGGGAGGATGGCTGGCACTGAGTCAAGCCAGGCGTGGCCGTATAGTGCGAGTGTGATTTCGCGGCCTAGCGCAGCTGTGAGTGCCAACGCCGGCCAACCTATCCCGGTAAGCAGCGAGATTGCGTGACTCAGCATCGGTGCCAAAGGTTCGCCCCGGTGATGAGCTTGGGAAAGATAAGAGACGGAGCCGTAGCTGACGGTGCCGCCGGCGACATATGCGAAGATCGCCACGGTTGAATTCGCGCGGCTAAGTAGTCCCACGGCATGGGCACTGCCTAGTTTGCCCAGCAAAAGGTCCGGCACTGCATTGTTCAGGGCAATAGTGCAGTTGGATACCAGACTCCCGAGCCCGAACCGTGCCACGCCACTCCAGTGCTGGAACGCGGGCAGCCACGGTAAGCCCTTGGGCCGCAGCGGAATGTACATCAACGCGCATGCGACAATGTTGATCAGATTCGCCCAAGCCAAGCTCATGCTGCCCAGGCCCAGTTTAGCGAGCCCCACGCAGCTGATACAAAAACTGACGGTGCCCACTGTGTTGATGAGCGCTTGTTTGTCCGCAGCCAACTCCCGTGTCAGGAGCGCATTGCCGATCGCGCCAAACGGGATCAGCAGGAAACCGGCGGCGAAAACGTGCATCACTGGCGCCATTTGAGGTTCGCTGAACCATCGGCTAATGTAACCGCTTGCCCCAAACAGCAGGGCTGCAAGCAGCCACGACGTAGCCAATGCGACGCCGAAGGCAGACCTGATTTTATCGGGAGTTAGATCCGGTTCGCGCTGAATATAGGAACCAACCCCGAAATCGCGAAAGATGTGCGCAATGTTGACCAGCACGACCGTCATCGAAAACACGCCGATTTCGCTTGGGCTAAGGATGCGAGCCACTAAAACGCTTGTGATGAATTTGAGCAGCGCGGCGCCGGATGAGGAACAAAAAGTAATGAACAGCGAACGCCGCAAACTAGCCATGGTGACGCACCTTGGGCGCGGCCGATTGCGGCCGCATCAGGTCGGTCTCAACTGGTCGATCGCGTGCGCGGTCACCGTCGCGTACTTGCTGTTGGTGAAGCGCATCGAGCCGATGAAGTGATAGAAGGCCGTAATGTCGCTTGCCTTGTCCGGGGTGCCGAATTTTGGAAACGGCAACGCCGCGGTGCCACGCGCGTTGGCCGCCAAGTAATTCGACGTCACTTGCTCGGTACCCCAGCGTGTCCAATCCTTTCCCAGCTTGCTTGTCATGCGGCGCGAAAAATCGAGCATATTTTCCCTGAGGGTGGCGGTCGGCGGAAAGCCCGTGAAGCCCGAGCAGCCACGCACATAGCGGGTATTTTCGGGTAGGCCGACATTGATCATTTCGGTTTCCGACATGCTCTGGATATGAGCGTTCGGCCCCAACCAAGGCAATGCGCGGGCACGTGTCTCGCCCAAAGAGCTCAGGGGCGTGCTAACGGCTTCCCCCAGGACAAAGCCCGCAAGCCGATGCACCGCCTCGCGCACTTCGGGAATCGGCTGGATGGTGACCGTGTCCGCGTCTAACTGAATCACATAGTCGTCCTGAGCGTAACCGGTTATGGCAAACAGTCTTTCCCAGGTTCCTCCGCGAGGGATATCCGGGTGCGTGAATTCGTCCGCGCGCCGCAATTCCAAGTGCGGCACATGCCGCATCAAAATTGCACGGTCCTGCTCATCGATTGACGGATCGCACACCACCACTATGCGGGCGGGATTCAAAAAGTGGGTAAAGGACTTGACCGCAACTAGATATGACATCACGTCGCGCTTTTGCACCATGGAAAGCAGGATAAATGGTTCGACGCCTTTTTCCATAGGGCGCGTGGTCAGGATTCGTGCTGCGCCACGCATGTAGTGCCAGCGAAAATAGTCCCGCTTTAAACGTTGAATGGCGGAATGAATTAGTGACATCGAGATAGCTCCCTTTCTGGCTTGACCACGCGTCGCGCAGATCGCGCGACGGGTGATGTGAACCAGTATTATAAGTTGACAGCTCGCACAAATATTGCAATTTGGGCAGAATTATTGCGGGCCGCCCGGAGCGGTGACTTCGACCAGTGCGGCGCCCCCATCCCGTCGCGGCGCTGGTCATGCTAGCATCCTATCGGGGAAGGATCGCGAATTGGGGCCCGGTGCTATAGTCCGGTTTGACTGATCGGTTGGCGAAAATCGTCCATGCCGCACGCGCATTTGGAATGCCGCTCGACGCGGCAACCGCGAGCGCAGGTTGCATGTTGGACGGGTAGCCAAGGTTTGACCCGGCATAGCCCAGCATCTGGCCTTTGGCCCAAGTGCGTTTGCCTGCGGCCGTGCGCCAATCAGCTTGGGCCTGACTGCCGCAGGGCTGAGTCAAGTAAGGCAGGCCCAACGGATGGGTAACAACGTTGCCATCGTCGTCCTTGATGGCGCCTTCCTTGAAGGTGGCCGCGTATGCTTCCGCGAACGTGGCGAAGATTTGTCGGCTAGTGGTGTTGCGCACATACATATAGTAAGGCGCGCCTTCTACCCAGCAATAACCAAGTGCCGTCATCCTGCCAACGGGGAACTTGGCTTTCCAGCGCAAGATGGGCTCGGCTTTGGCGTAACCCAATTCGGCCAGATAGCCGAAGCTCCAAGTAAAGAAGTCATCTTGCCATGGTGCGGATTGTTCTGAAGCGAATGCCCCTGGACCGGAACCATCATAGACCCCGAGCGCATTCGGATTGCCCGTTACATAGGTCGTGTGGTAGAACTCAAGATTATCGCTCAGCTGGTTGTTGAAATAGGCCTTCATATAATGCGTGTCCGGCGTGATGTAGGCCGCATGTCCCAAAGTGCGCAATGACCAGGCCTGACCGCGCAATTGTTGCCAGCGCACCAGGCCCTTGCCGGCATGTGCGCCCGGATCTGTGCCGGTTGGGTTCCAGGCCGCCCAGAATTGCAGTTCTTCTAGGTAAAAGTGGTCGCCCGTCACCAGGTAAGGCAGGAAGGCCATCGACGGCTGGTGCGCGGTGTCCGGCGTGTACGGCGTGCTGCACATCGACCAGTCGTTGTTGGCGCAGCGCGGCACCGGCAGCGGGCCGCGGTGGTTCAGGTTGCCGTGCGTGGAGATCATCTTGTTGACCGCGTTGTCCAGGCGGATCGGATGGCCGGTGGCGTCGTCGCGGTAGTGGATCGACCAGGTGCCGGAGCCGTCCGCCACTTCCATCATGGATTGCTTGGCGCGCGCGTCCATCGTCAGCAGGTACATGACGGACCAGCTGGGCAGGGGGCCGATGTCGGGCCGGCCGCCGCTGGTGGGCATGTATTCCTTGAGCGCGCCGATCTTCATCGGGCCGATCTTGGCCGCCGTCAGCGCGGTGCTGGCCAGCGTGGTCAGCGCGGCCTCCTTGGTGACGATGCCCTGGTCGTAATTGGGCACCGCCTTGGACGCGATCAGGTAGGCGGTGTTGTGCCGCAGGTGCACGGCCGGCCCGCCGGCGGGATTCCACCACAGGTATTTGTGCCAGCGGGAATGGTGGTAATGCGTCATCCCGGTCTGGCTGTAGGCCGCGCGGCCGTCGATCTGCACGTTGACGTCGTAGCTGTAGTTCCGCGGGGCGGCGGTGAAGGTCTTGTTGTTCTCGACGATGACCTCGATGCGCGCCGTCTTGGACAGGCCGTTGTACCAGCGCACGCCGAAACGCGCGGTCAGGTGCGGGTGCACCGCGCCGGCGGCGGTTTTCAGCGGCGCGCCGGCGATCCACTCGTTGACCACGGGGCCGGACAGCCAGCGCACCGGCGACGCCGTCAGCAGCGCGTCGCGCAGGGCGGCGCTGTACTGCACGCCGTTCACCGTCAGCGCCACGCTGCCGGTCAGGCCGGCGCTCAGCAGGGCTTGCGGGGTGACGGTCGACGGGGTGGTGGCCGGGCCGGACTTGGCCAGCGTCAGCACCTGGGTCTGGCCGGCGGCCAGCTTGGGCACCACGCCGGACACGATGGCGTGGCGCACCGAGCCGTCGTCATGGGTGGCCTTGACGTCCATTTGCAGCGCGACCGCGCTGCCGTCGGCCAGCTTGCCGGCCAGGCCCTCCTTCGGCAGCAACTGGCCCTTGACGAAGATCTGGCCGAACGTCACCGGCACGCTGGTCTGGGCGGCGCCGGTGTTCTGCACCTTGATGTCGGTCAGCACCTTGCCGGTGGCGACCAGGGTCTCGTAGCCCGCCGGGGCCAGCGTGGTCACGGTGGCGGCCACCGCCGGCTGGAAATCGACCACCGTGGTGACGGCGTTGACCATGCCCAGCATGGTGCGCGCGCTGGCGTTGGCGTCGTTGCCGTTGTACGAGGCGTTGAGCCTGGCCTCGCTGATGGCGGCCGTGAAACTGTTGGCCACCTCGATCTTGTTGTTGACGACGTCGATGTCCTCCGCCTGCGCGCCGGCCATGATGGCCAGCGCCGCGAAGGTGCGTGTGATGGCGGCCGATTCAACCAGGCCGCGCCAGTAGTTTTTACCCGCCATGTCAGGCTCCTTCCCGAAAATATTACGGTAGATCGCGGTGATGAACTCGTCGTTGTCGCCGGAATACAGGTCCTTGGACTCCTGGCTGGCGCCGAAGGAGTCGACCAGGCCGCGCACCGTCGCGCTGCCGGCGTAGGCGGCGGTCAATCCGGGCAGCGTGGCCGGCACGGCGGCCCGGCGGAACTGGCCCGCCCAATAGGCGAGGCCGGCCGGATCGGCGGGCCGGCCGAAGTATGCGATGTAAATACGCTGCACGACTTCATGATAGGCCTCATCGGTGGAGGCGGCCTGCACCGTTGGCGCGACGCCGCCCTGCACCGCGCCGCCCATCAGGCGGGCGGCGGCGGGCGCCGGCGCCACGGCGGCGTCGTTGCCGCCGCCGCAGGCGGCCAGCAGGGCGCCGGCCAGCGCGGCGGCCGTCAGCCGGCCCGGCGCGCGCGCCAGGCCCAGCGTAAGGTGTTGTAAGTAAGCAAACATTTGCATGACAATATAGGGGACAATGTGGAGCGGGCCGAACCGCGCGGATCGCGCCGGCCGGTGGCGACGGGTTGTGCGAAGTTTTCTCGGGCCAATTTTACCCCGGCAAGTCTATGCCCGCAGGAATTATTGCGTTGTGGAAGGCCAAGTGCCATACAGAAACAACAGTTAATTGTCATTAAAATCCGCTAACTTGGGACGAATGCATGGCAATTTGTCAGGACAGTTGAGTTTTTGGAAAGTGGAGTGACGCAATGTCAACCGAGATGAATCGCGCCGAGTTCCGTCAGGACATCAACGGCTTGCGCGCGTGGGCCGTGACGGCCGTCATGCTGTACCACTTCGGCGTGCCGGGCGCCGCCGGCGGCTTCGTCGGGGTCGACGTGTTTTTCGTCATTTCCGGCTTCCTGATGACGGGCATCGTGGTCGCCGCGCTGGAGGGCGACCGCTTTTCCGCGCCGGCCTTCTACTGGGCCAGGGCCAAGCGCATCCTGCCCGCCCTGATGGCCCTGTGCGCCACGCTGCTGTGCCTGGGATGGCTGCTGCTGTTGCCGCTCGACTACAAGACCCTGTCCGCCCACGCGCTGTACAGCCTGGCGTTCCTGTCGAACGTGGCCTACCTGCGCGAGGCCGGCTATTTCGACCTGGCCTCGCACGACAAATGGCTGCTGCACACCTGGTCGCTGTCGGTGGAATGGCAGTTCTACCTGGCGCTGCCGCTGCTGCTGTGGGCGGTGTGGCGGCTGCGCCCGGGCCGCGCGGCGCTGGGCCGGGTGCTGGCGCTGGCGCTGGCCGTGTCGCTGGCGGTCTCGGTGTTCGCCACGGCCGCCAACCCCTCCGCCGCGTTCTTCCTGCTGTCCACGCGCGCCTGGGAAATGCTGGCCGGCGGCCTGGTGTTCCTGTGGGGCGGACGGGTTGCCGGCCTCGGCGCCGGACGGCGGCGGGCGCTGGCCTGGACCGGCCTGGGGCTGATCGTCCTGTCGGTGTGCTGGCTGGACCACAGTGTCCCCTGGCCGGGGGCCCTGGCCCTGCTGCCGGTGGGCGCCGCGGCCATGGTGCTGCTGGCGAACAGCGACCTGCCGGCCACCGCCCACCCGCTGGCGCAGTGGCTGGGCAGCCGCTCGTACTCGCTGTACCTGTGGCACTGGCCGGTGTACGTGGGCCTGGCCTACGGCGGGCTGGAGGACGACG
The DNA here is from genome assembly GCF_900116645.1 of Pseudoduganella namucuonensis. Classification (GTDB taxonomy): domain Bacteria; phylum Pseudomonadota; class Gammaproteobacteria; order Burkholderiales; family Burkholderiaceae_D; genus Rugamonas; species Rugamonas namucuonensis. The sequence goes on from NZ_FPBO01000003.1 coordinate 288,318, forward strand.
GCGCCGCGCTGGCGGCGGGCCTGGCGCTGACGCTGCTGCTGGGCGACCGCTCCTACCACTGGCTGGAGAATCCGGCGCGCAAGGCGCTCGGGCGCAGCGGCGCGCCGCGGGGCGTGGCGCTGGTCGTCGCGGGCGTCGCGCTGGTCACCGTGCCGGGCGGCGCGCTGTGGCTGCTCGACGGCGTGCCCCAGCGCTTCGCCGAGCCGGTGCGCAAGGCGGCCAACGAGGCCAACAACTTCAATCCGCGCCGCAAGGAGTGCCACCAGAGCAAGGGCGCGACCTCGCCGTCCTGCGTGCACGGCGGCCCCGAGCGGCGCGTCGTGCTGCTGGGCGACAGCCACGCGGCCGCGCTGGTGTCGGGCTTGGCGGGGGCGCGGCCGGACCCCCGCGCCGGCGTGCTGCAATGGACCTACGACGCCTGCGTCTACCTGCCGGGCATGCGCAAGCTCAACCCGCACCAGTTCAACAAGCAGGCCGATTGCGCCGGTTTCAACCAGTGGGTGACGGCGCAACTGCGCACCGTCCCGCCGCAGGTGCCGGTGGTGCTGATCGGGCGCTACGCGCGCTACGCCTTCGGCGCGCTGGAGGAGCGCCGCGCGCCGCGGCCGGAGGTGTATTTCGGAACCGGGACCGGCCCCGGTCCCGCCGCCCGCCGCGGCCAGCCGGCGGGCGCGGCCTTTCTGCGAGAGTTCGGCGCCCAGGTCACGCGCGCGGCCTGCGAACTGGCCGCCACCCGCCCCGTCTACATGGTGCGGCCGATCCCGGAAATGCCGGTCAACGTGCCGCAATACGTGTCGCGCCGCATGGCCTGGGGCCTGGCCAGCGAGCTGTCGGTGCCGATCGAGCAGTACCGCGAACGCAACGGCTGGCTGTGGGCGGCCCAGGACGCCGCGCGCGCCCAGTGCGGCGTGCGCATCCTCGATCCGCTGCCCTATCTGTGCCGCGACGGCCGCTGTTTCGCCAGCCGCGACCGGCGGCCGCTGTACTACGACCACGGCCATCTGAGCGAGTACGGCAACGCCGTGCTGCGGCCCATGTTCGCCGAGATCTACCGCCAGCGCGCGCAGCCGTAGCGCGCTTGACGCGGCGCATATCCAAGCGTCAATCAGTGTGATACGATCGGCAACCCCCGCGATCGCGAGGCCAACCGTTTACAGTCAGAGGCGAAGAATTGTCGGTACCCAGCGTCATTCGCAATGCAAGCCGCCGCGCCGCGTCTCCGGCGCCCGCGCCATGCTAGCGCCCGGAGCCCCGCCGGCCCGCCTGCCCGCCGGCCATCCGCCGGTGCTGCTGGTGATCGTCGACACGGAGGAGGAGTTCCCCTGGGACCAGCCCTTCAACCGCGACAACATCGGCACGCGCACCGTCGCCAGCCAGCCCATGCTGCACGAGCGCGTGTTCGACCGGCTCGGCATCGTGCCGACCTATATGGTCGACTGGCCGGTGGCCACGGCGCCGGGCGCGGTGGCCACCCTGCGCGGCCTGCTGGACGCGGGGCGCTGCGAAATCGGCGCCCAGCTGCATCCCTGGGTCTCGCCGCCGTACGAGGAGGCGGTGTCCGACTTCAACTCCTTCGCCGGCAACCTGCCGCGCCAGCTCGAATACGACAAGCTGCGCCTGCTGACCGAGGCCATCGCCGGCGCCTTCGGCCAGGCGCCGCTGGCGTTCAAGTCCGGCCGCTACGGGCTGGGCCCGCACACCGCCGAGACCATCGCCGCGCTGGGCTACCAGATCGACACCAGCGTCGTGCCCTACACCTCCTTCGCGGCCGAGGGCGGGCCGGACTTTTCCGCCTTCGACGAGCACCCCTACTGGTTCGACGCGGGCGGGCGCGCGCTGCTGGAACTGCCGGTGACGGCCGGCTACTGCGGCTGGCTGCGCGGGGCCGGCCCGGCCGTCTACGCGCTGGCGCAGCGTCCGCTCGCGCGGCTGGCGCGCATGGGCGGCCTGCTGGCCCGCTCGCGCAGCCTGGAGCGCATCCGGCTCACGCCCGAGGGCGCCGGCGCCAGCGACATGATGCGCCTGACGCGCCAGTTGCGGCGCTCCGGCTGCCAGGTCTATTCGCTGACCTACCACAGCCCGTCGCTGGTGCCCGGCCACACGCCCTACGTGCGCACGCCGGACGACCTGCGGCGCTTCATCGGCGACATCGACGCGTATTGCCGCTTCTTCCGCGAGGAGCTGGGCGGCGTGTTCATGAGCCTGTCGCAACTGCACGGCGCGCTGCGCGCGCAACGCGGCTGACGCGCCGATTGCCTGGAGGCGCCGCCGCGCGGTAATATACGATAAGCAACAATTCACCCCGGCGCGGCCCGGGGCGTTCCCCCACCACCCCCTAGGAAGGTTGACGTTGATCAACATCGCATTCATCAGCTATGGCGCGGCGGCCGTCGCGTTCTTCCTTCTGCTCACCGCTTTGCTCACCGTCTGGCGCGGCCGCGTGCGCGGCTCGGCCCTGACGCTGGCCTCCTTCCTCTCGTGCCTGTGGAGCGCCGCCATGATGTACCAGGGCACGCAATCCGCGCCCACCCACTTCATCGACGCGCTGGAAACGCTGCGCAACGGCGCCTGGTCGGTCTTCCTGCTGATCCTGCTGGGGCATTTCCGCGATCCGGGCAGCCGCCTGCCGATGCGCCTCAAGCCCTCGGTGCTGGCCGGGCTGGCCGTCTACGCGGTGTGGCTGGTGGCCACCCTGTTCGGCCGCTTCGAGGTCAACCTGCTGCCGTCGGCCGGGCTGCCGGTGGCGCTGGTGCACCTGTGCATGGCGCTGGTGGGCCTGCTGCTGGTCGAGCAGGTCTACCGCAACAAGCCGGTGCAGGAGCGCTGGGCCATCAAATACGTCTGCCTCGGCGTCGGCGCCATGTTCGCCTACGACTTCTACCTGTACAGCGACGCCATCCTGTTCCGCTCGGTCGACGAGCAGATCTGGGCCGCGCGCGGCGTCATCAACGGCCTGATCACGCCGCTGGTGGCGATCTCGGTGTCGCGCAGCGCCACCTGGAGCTCGTCGATCGCGGTGTCGCGCCGGGTGGTGTTCCACACCGCCGCCCTGTTCGGCACCGCCATCTACCTGTTGGCCATGGGCTCGGCCGGCTACTACCTGCGCCTGTTCGGCGGCACCTGGGGCACGCTGATGGAGGTCGCGTTCCTGTTCGCCGCCGCCATCCTGCTGGTGGGCATCCTGTTCTCCGGCACCTTCCGGGCCTGGCTCAAGGTCTTCATCAGCAAGCATTTCTACAGCTACAACTACGACTACCGCGAGGAGTGGCTGCGCTTCACGCGCACCCTCAGCGCCCAGGGGCCGGGCTTGCCGGAGCGCACCATCCAGGCCGTCGCCGAACTGGTCGAGAGCACCGGCGGCGCGCTGTGGATCGCGCGCGAGAGCGGCCTGTGCGAACCGGTGGCCGGCTGGCACATGGCGCCGCCGACCGAGCCGGTGGCGCTGGACACCCCGTTCTGCCAATACCTGAATGGCAAGCAGTGGGTCATCGACCTGCGCGAGTACGCGGAAAACCCGGCGCTGTACGACGGCGTGGCGATCCCGGCCTGGCTGTCGCGCTACGAGCGGGGCTGGCTGGTGGTGCCGCTGATCCTGCAGGGCAAGCTGTTCGGCTTCGTGCTGCTGCAGGAGCCGCGCAGCGAGATCAAGCTGAACTGGGAGGTGATCGACCTGCTGAAGGTGGCCGGCACCCAGGCCTCCAGCTACCTGGCGCAGCAGGAGGTCGGCAACGCGCTGACGGTGGCGCGCCAGTTCGAGTCCTTCAACCGCATGTCGACCTTCATCGTGCACGACCTGAAGAACCTGGTGTCGCAGTTGTCCTTGCTGATGACCAACGCCGAGAAGCACCGCCACAACCCGGAATTCCAGCGCGACATGATAGAGACGGTCGAGTATTCGGTGCAGAAGATGACTTTGCTGCTGCACAAGCTCAGCCGCAGCGCCACGCCCGAACTGCCCGCGCCGCTGGCGCTGGACGCGCTGCTGGCGCAGGCGGTGGCGCTCAAGTCCGGCTTCGAGCCGCGCCCCGCGCTGAAGGTGCGCGACGCCGCCCTGCACGTGCTGGCCGACCACGAGCGGCTGGAGCGGGTGGTCGGCCACCTGATCCAGAACGCCATCGAGGCGACCGGGCGCGACGGCCAGGTCGACGTCAGCCTGCGGCGCGAAGAGCAGCGCGCGGTGATCGCGATCAGCGATAATGGCAAGGGGATGAGCGAGGACTTCATCCGCGAACGCCTGTTCAAGCCCTTCGAGTCGACCAAGTCGGCCGGCATGGGCATCGGCGTGTTCGAGAGCCGCGAGTATGTGTGCGAGCTGGGCGGGCAGCTGGAGGTGAGCAGCCAGCCCGGCCGCGGCACCACATTCACGATCATGTTGCCAATCTACAAGCGGGCAGCGTAAGCTGGGCGTTATTGCCGCGTCGCGGCGCGAAGGAATGTTGTGACACAAGACCGACAGAAATTGCTGATCATCGAGGACGACCTGGGCCTGCAAAAGCAGCTCAAATGGAGCCTGGACGCCTACGACGTGGTGGTGGCCGGCGACCGCGAGAGCGCGCTGGCGCAGATCCGCCGCCACGAGCCGGCCGTGGTGACCATGGACCTGGGCCTGCCGCCCGACCCGGACGGCTCCACCGAGGGCCTGGCCACGCTGCAGCAGATCCTGGCGCTGGCGCCGGACACGCGCGTGATCGTGCTCACCGGCAACCAGGACCACGCCAACGCGGTCAAGGCCATCGGCCTGGGCGCCTACGACTTCCACCAGAAGCCCTGCGACCACGCGGTGCTGCAGCTGGTGATACAGCGCGCCTTCTTCCTGGCCCGGCTGCAGGACGAGAACCGGCGCATGCTGCAGGTGCAGGCGGACTCGCCGCTGAACGGCATCATCAGCCGCGACCCGGCCATGCTCAAGCTGTGCCGCAGCCTGGAGAAGGTGGCGCCGACCTCGGCCTCGGCGATGCTGCTGGGCGAGAGCGGCACCGGCAAGGAGGTGCTGGCGCGCGCGCTGCACCAGCTCAGCCCGCGGGCCAAGGAGCGCTTCATGGCCATCAACTGCGCCGCGATCCCCGAGAACCTGCTGGAGTCCGAGCTGTTCGGCTACGAGAAGGGCGCGTTCACCGGCGCGGCCAAGCAGACCAAGGGCAAGGTCGAACTGGCGCACGGCGGCACCTTCTTCCTCGACGAGGTGGGCGACCTGCCGATGGCGCTGCAGGCCAAGCTGCTGCGCTTCCTGCAGGAGCGCGTGATCGAGCGCATCGGCGGGCACGAGGAGATCGCGGTCGACGTGCGCATCGTCTGCGCCACGCACCAGAAACTGAAGGACCTGACCGCCACCGGCCGCTTCCGCGAGGACTTGTACTACCGCCTGTCCGAGATCGTCGTCACCATCCCGCCGCTGCGCGACCGGGTCGGCGACGCGGCGTTGCTGGCGCACCACTTCAAGAACAAGTTCTGCGCCCAGGACGCGCGCCCGTCGCTGCATTTCAGCGCCGAGGCGGTGGCCACCATCGAGGCCCACCCCTGGCCGGGCAATGTGCGCGAGATGGAGAACTGCATCAAGCGCGCCGTCATCATGGCCGACGGGCCGCAGATCCTGGCCGAGGACCTGGGCCTGTCGTCGGTGGCCGTCGAGGAGCCGATCAACCTGCGCCAGGTGCGCGACGAGGCCGAGTGCAAGGCCATCGTCAAGGCGCTGGCGCGCATGGACGGCAACATCGTCAAGGCCGCCGAGCTGCTGGGCATTTCCCGTCCCACGCTGTATGACCTGATGAGCCGGCACGGCATCAGGCAGGGCGCGTGATGGGCGCGCGGCGTTGGCTGGTGTCGGGGGCGGTGGTGGCGGCGGCGCTGGGCGCGGCCGGCCTGGGCGGGGCCGCCTATGTGCTGCAGAGCGAGGGCATCGCGCCGCGCACGCTGGCGCCCTACCTGGAGCACCGCGCGGCCGGCCACAACGGCGTGATCGTCGGCGCGGCGGCCTGGGGCGGGGCGAAACTGATGGAGATGGACCGCGGGCCGGCGCTGCCGCGCGCCGCGCTGGCCACGGTGGCCGGCGCCGGCGCGCGCGCCGTCCCGGCGCGGCCGGGCGGGCAGGAGACCCTGGTCGCCGGCGCCGAACAGCTGCGCGCCGCCGTCGCCGCGGCGCAGCCGGGCGCGGTGCTGACCCTGCTGCCGGGCACCTACCGCATCAGCGGGCGGCCCCTCAAGACCGGCCGCGGCGGCACCGCCGCCGCGCCCATCACGCTGCGCGCGGCCAGCCCCGGCACCGTGCGGCTGGAATCGGACACGGTGGAGGCCTTCCAGATCTCCGAGCCGCACTGGCGCCTGGAGAACCTGACGATACGGGGCGTGTGCCAGCGCGACGACGACTGCGAGCACGCGCTGCACGTGATCGGCGGCGCCAGCCATTTCGTGGCGCGCAACAACACCATCAGCGATTTCAACGCCCACATCAAGATCAACGGCCACGGCGGCCGCTTCCCCGACCACGGGCTGCTGGAGAACAACACGCTGACCAACGCGCGCGAGCGCAACACCGGCAAGCCGGTCACGCCGGTCGACCTGGTGGCGGCCAGCCACTGGATCCTGCGCGGCAACCTGATCACCGACTTCATCAAGGCCGGCGGCGACCGCGTCAGCTACGGCGCGTTCGCCAAGGGCGGCGGCGCGCACAATGTGTTCGAGCGCAACATCGTCATCTGCGAGCACCTGCTGCAGCGCCGGCCCGGCCAGCGCGTCGGCCTGTCGCTGGGCGGCGGCGGCACCGGCAAGATGTTTTGCCGCGACCAGCGCTGCGTGGCCGAGCAGGAGCAGGGCGTGATCCGCGACAACCTGATCGCCTCCTGTTCGGACGAGGGCCTGTACCTGAACAGCGCGGCGGCCAGCAAGATCAGCCACAACACCCTGCTCGACACCAGCGGCGTGCTGGTGCGCTTCCCCGCCAGCAGCGCCGACCTGGACGGCAACCTGGTGGACGGCGCCATCCGCGGCCGCAACGGCGGCGACGCGCGCCTGCACGACAACCTGGCCGGCGGCGTGCTGTCGCAATACCTGGGGCGCCATCCGCTGCGCCAGCTGTACCGCGAGCCGGCGGCGCTGGACTTCGGCTGGCGCGAGGCCGCGCCGCGCCGCGCCGGGGCCGAGACCGGCGAGGCGCGGCCCGACCTGTGCGGCGCCGCGCGCCCGGCCCAGCCCCGCTACGGCGCCTTCGAGGACTTCGCGGCCTGCCTGGCGCCGGCGGCGGCCAGCTTGTAGTTTTATCGGATCAGATGCGCAGGCCCGCACGCATCCGGCGGAATAAGCTGCGCTTACTCCGCCCTACGGGGTCACGATGGACCTTAATTTAACGTATTGGCGCCCGGGGGCTTATTGCGCCGCGGCCAGCGCAGCGCGCAGCGCGGCGCACAGCCGCGCCAGTTCGGCCGCGTTCAAATCCTGGTGGCAGGGCAGGGCCAGCACGTGGTGGCCCAGCGCCACCGCCTGCGGGCAGATGGCGGCGTCCACCCCCGGCCACAGCGTGTGGCCGAAGCGCACCAGCGGCACCTCCGCCGCCCGCAGCGCGGCGAACACGGCGTCCGGCCGCGCCACCCACAATGGAAACAGCCACGGGCAGGCGCCCTCCGGCAACGCCGCGTGCAGCGGCCGGCAGCCGGGCAGGTCCCGCACGGCCGCCTCCAGCGCCAGGTAGTGGCGGCGCCGCAGCGCCGTGACGCGGCCGGCGTCCGCGCGCCGCAACACCCAGCGCGAGAACCAGGCCGAGCGCTTGTCCAGCCAGCGCGGGTCGAAATCGTAGCTGCTGTCGGACGAGGCCGGCGCCAGCGCCAGTTCCGCCGCCACGGCGCCGTCCGGCAGGGCGGCGCCGCGGCGCGCCTTCAGCGCCGCCCACAGCTTGTCCTTGCACCACAGCGGCAGGCGCAGCAGCGCGCGCAGCGCGCCCAGGCGGCCGTGCGCGAAGCTGTGCTCCAGCACCGCCAGCGCGGCCTTGGCCTCGAAGCCGCGGCCGGCCGAGCGCAAGGCCACGCCGTCCAGCGGGCGGCGCGCCGACACCAGGCAGCCGCCCTCGAAAATCGGGTAGAACTTCATGCCGCTGCCGATCGCGTAGTCGCCGTGGGAGCCGACCGGCAGGCCGCCGTGGCGGCCGAAGAAGCTGTGCGCGCAATCCTCCAGCAGCGCCACGCCGTGGCGGTCGCACCAGGCGCGGATAGTCCCCATGTCCTGCGGGAAGCCGAAGTAGTGGGTCACCATCACGGCCTTGACGGTGCCGTCCAGCCTGGCGTCCAGGTCGGCCAGGTCGACCGCGGCGGCGGCGTCGACGCGGTAGAACACGGGACGGGCGCCGCGCCACAGCACGGGCGGCACCATGGAGGGGCTGTGGTAGGCCGGCACCAGCACGCTGTCGCCCGGGCCCACGCCCAGTTCGCGCAGCGCCAGCGCGATGGCGACGCGGCCGCTGGTGACCAGGCGCACGGCGCCGGCGTCCAGCAGCGAGGGCAGCGCGGGCGGCGCGCCGGCGCGCGCGCGGCGGAACGCCGCCAGCGACAGCACCGGCAGGCGGGGGATGGCGGCGGACGACGGACGGGGCGCGGCCATGTCAGGGGCGCGGCAGGCCGGGCTGGGCCGGCGCGCCGGCCGGCAGGGCGTCGGCCGGCTGCGGGTGCCGTATCAGGACCTTGTCGAGCAGGGCCATCAGGGCGTAGATGTAGTAGGGCAGGTCGTAATAGGCCAGCGTCAGGAAGGCGCCGCACACCATGTAGCCTATCATGCTGACCTGGCACATCGACGCCAGCGCGCGCGCCCAGGCCAGATCGGGCTTGTCCTGGCAAAACCGTATCACCTTGCTGCCCGTGCGCCACGCTCCGAACAGCATCCCCAGGAACAGCAGCAGCCCCAGAAAGCCGTGTTCGCCCAGCACTTGGAAGTAAATGCTGTGCGCCACGTGGTAGTGGTCGGGGTCCGGCGCGTAGGTGCTGAACATATTGCGGGAAAAGACACCAAAGCCGCCACCCAGTGGATTGGCAGTGGCGACATTGATGGCGAACTGCCAGGCATTGATACGCCCCATCGCGGACGTGTCTTCTTGATAATTGTCAATGGTTTCCATTCGTCCCAACCATTTTTCCGGGATTGCCATGAAGATCAGCGGCGCCAGGAGCGCGAGCACGATCACGGCGCGGAATTTATTGCCCGACTTTAGCCACAGGAAGAACACCATGGCGGCTCCGCCCAGCAGCGCGCCCCGCGAATAGGTGCCGATTACGGCGGCGAAGGTCAGCACCACAGCGCCAAGGCAGGCGCGCTTGATCCATTTGTTCTTTGCGGTCAGCATCATGAACCACAGGATGGGCAGCACGGTGACTTGGCTGAGCGCGATGGTGTTGTTGTCTGAAATATAGCTGCCGGCCGGGCCAAGCACGTGGCTGGAACCGCCCGACAGGATAGTGAACACGCCGCCCTTGATGCCCCAGAAGCCGACCGACAGGCCGACCGTCCAGGCCAGCGCCCTGACTTCCGCGCCGGTGCGGATGGCGCATATCGTGATCAGCACCATCAGATAGGTCTTTACCACACGGTTCCATTCGGTCCAGGCCGCGTCCTGCTCCTTCGCCAGGAGGCAGGTCAACGTCATGAAGGAGAACAGGATGATCATCATCACCGGCACTGGCGAGCCAGGCAGCTTCTTGGCCTCTTTGGAGGCAATTAGGCTGAGTAGTGTGGTGACGCAGATCAGCAACGCGAACGGAAACAGATAGGCCGCGCCGTAGGCCAGCCGATGCGGATTCATCAGGCTGACGCAGGCGTACACCATCACCCCCACCGCCGGCCGCTTGAAGATGAACGGGATGGAGCCGAAGATCAGGATGAAGATGACGGCGTCACGCACGGCGCATCAGCCCTTCGAACAGGCGCACCACGCGGCGCGCGTTGGCCTGCCAGGTGAGCTGCTGCTCGCCGATGGCGGCGCGCGCGTTGCGCGCCACCTTGCCGCGCAGCTCGGCGTCCAGGCACAGGCGCTCGACGGCGCGCGCCAGGCCGTCCGGCTGGCCCGGGTCGAACAGCACCGCGTTGTGGTCCTCCTTGAGGATTTCGCGGATGTTGGGCTGGTCCGGGCCGACGATGGCCTTGCCCAGCGCCAGGTATTCGAACAGCTTGAGCGGCGAGGCGTAGGCCACCACGGCCGGCTGCAGCGCGATGTCGAACGCGGCCACGTAGCGCGCCACCTCGTCGCGCCCGATGACGCCGGTGAAGCGCACCCGCTGCTCGATGCCCAGCTCGCGCGCCTGCTGCTCCAGCGCGGCGCGCACCGGGCCGTCGCCCACCACCAGCAGGTGGCGGCGCGACTCGGGCGGGTCGGCGGCGATCATCGCGATCACCTTGTCCAGGCCGTGCCAGTCGCGCACGAAGCCGGTGAAGCCCAGCACCAGGTAGTTCTCCAGCCCCAGCGCGCGCTTGGCGGCCGCCGTGTCCAGGTCGCCGTCGAAGCGCTCCAGGTTGATGCCGTTCGGGATCACCTCGATGCGCTTGGCGTCCACGCCGTAGGCCGACACCATGTCGCCCAGCACCCGCGTCACCGGCAGCACCACGTCGGCGTTGCGCCAGGCGTAGGCCTGCGACCAGCGCGCCAGCCGGGTCAGCGACAGGCCGTCGTAGCGGGCCCGCTCCTCCATGATCGGGGCGTTGATCTCCAGTAGCATCGGCAACTTGTACTTGCGCGCCAGCCAGATGCCGGCCGGCAGGAACAGGTTGTAGCGCTCGTACAGGCAGTCGGGCTTGTGCCGCTTGACGGCCGCCACCAGGCGGCGGTAGGCCACCAGCGAGTAGCCCAGCTCCATCAGTTCGTAGAACCAGCCCGGCAGGTGGCGCTTCAGCTTGGCGACCAGGCCGGCGTCGGAGCCGAAGTCCTCGGTTTCCGCGCTGGGCGGCGCCACGATGACGACCTCGTGGCCTTGCGCGCGCAGCGCGTTGATCATTTCCTCGATGTGGACGTATTGGCCGTCCTTCGAGCGGGTGCGGTGGTGGTAGAGGATTTTCACGCGGCGTGGCCCAACTTTATTTTCTGAAACAGGTCGATTTGTCCCTGGGTGGTGGCGTCCCAGCTGAAGCGTTCGGCGTAGCGGCGGGTGGCGCCGTGGTCCGGATAGCTGGCGCGCAGCAGGCGCACGGCGTCGGCCAGCGCGGCCGGTGTGCGTTCGCGCATCAGCACGCCCGCCTCGGGCGCGGCCACCACTTCCGGCGTGCCCCAGACGTTGCTGGCCACCACCGGCGTGCCGCAGGCCATCGATTCGAGCAGCACATTGGCCCAGCCCTCGCGGCTCGAGGCCAGCACCAGCATGTCGGCCGCGTTGTAATAGCCGGCCAGTTCGGTCTGCGGCACCGAGCCCAGGAAGCGCACGCGCGGCGCCACGCCCACTTCCCGGGCCAGGTCCTCCAGGCGCTTGCGCTCCGGGCCGGTGCCGGCGATCAACAGGCGCGCGTCGGGCAGCTCGGCCAGCGCGCGGATCACCAGGTCGTGCCCCTTGCGCGGGTCCAGCAGGCCGACCGACAGCAGCGTGAAGCCGGTCAGGCCCAGCCTGGCGCGCGCGGCGCCGCGGTCGGCCGGCGCGAAGCGCTGCAGGTCGACGCCGTTGCGCAGCGGCGTGATGGCGTCGGCCGCCACGCCCAGCTGCACCATCTCGTCCTTGAGCGCGTTGCACACGGTGATCAAGCCCTTGGCGTTGCGCGCCGCCCACAAAATCATCCGGCGCGGCAGGCGGAAGCGCGGGATCAGGTTGATGTCGGTGCCGCGGGCGGTGATGGTCACCGGCTTGTTGAAGTATTTGCCCAGCATCACGGCGGCCACGCCGTCCGGGTAGAAATAATGGGCGTCGATGACGTCGAAGTCGTAGCCCTGGTCCAGGATGCGGCCGATCGCGGACTTGGCCGCCTGCGCCATCAGCATGGGCGCGCCCGTCATACCGACCTTCGGGATCAGCATATACCGCGGGTGGACCACGCTGATACCGTGGCGGGTTTCGGCCTTGGGCACCCGGGCGTAGCCGGCGTAGGCGCCGAAGCGCGGATGGGTGGACGGGAACCAGGGCACGGGGGCCACCACGCGCGATTCGACCTGGCCGCTGGCGATCAGGTAGCGCAGCCGGGTTTCGACGAATATGCCGTGGTTCTGTTGTTCCGCGTTCGGATACAGGGTGCTGAACGTGAGTAGCTTCATCTTCATGGGGGGAGCGGGCCGGCGGCAACGTGGCCGAAAAGGCGGTTAAAACGCTGGGATTGGCGATTTACCGATGATAAAATTATAAGTGGAAGAATTTTACCTTAGCCCAATGCTAGCCGAAGGGAAATCATACAACTTTTTGGCGAAAAACTTGCAATCTAATATGCGATGTTGCTTGTCAAAATCGCCCAACTATCTTAACCTTTCCTCAATAAATAATGCGCGGATGAAAGCAATTGTCTATATGAAATGCCAGCGCCTCGTTCGCCGCGCTCCCGCCGTTTCCACCAGAAAGAAAACTCCGCTATGAAAATCACCATCATCGGCACAGGCTATGTGGGCCTGGTCTCCGGTGCCTGCTTCGCCGACGTCGGCAACACCGTGCTGTGCCTGGACGTCCACGCCGGCAAAATCGAGATGTTGAACAAGGGCATCATCCCCATCCACGAACCCGGCCTGGACGGCCTGGTCACCAGCAACGCCGCCGCCGGCCGCCTGCTGTTCTCGACCAGCTACGACGACGCCGTCGAGCACGCCGAGGTGATCTTCCTGGCGGTCGGCACTCCGCCCGACGAGGACGGCAGCGCCGACCTGACCCACATCCTGTCCGCCGCCCGCAGCATCGGCCAGCGCATCGCGCGCCCGGTGGTGGTGGTCGACAAGTCGACCGTGCCGGTGGGCACCGCCGACAAGGTGCGCGCCGCCATCGCCGGGGAACTGGCCAAGCGCGGCGCGGACATCGAGTTCGCCGTCGTCAGCAACCCGGAATTCCTGAAGGAGGGCGCCGCCATCGGCGACTTCATGCGCCCGGACCGCATCGTGGTCGGCAGCGACGACCCGGCCGCCACCAAGCTGATGCGCCAGCTGTACGCGCCGTTCAGCCGCAACCATGAAAAGCTGGTGGAGATGGACGTGCGCAGCGCCGAGCTGACCAAGTACGCCGCCAACTCCATGCTGGCCACCCGCATCAGCTTCATGAACGAGCTGGCCAACCTGGCCGAACTGCTGGGCGCGGACATCGAATCGGTGCGCCTGGGCATGGGCCTGGACCCGCGCATCGGCTCGCAGTTCCTGTACGCCGGCATGGGCTACGGCGGCTCCTGCTTCCCCAAGGACGTCAAGGCGCTGATCAAGACCGCCTCCGGCCTGGACCAGCAGCTGCACATCCTGACGGCCACCGAGGCGGTCAACGAGGCGCAGAAGAACGTGCTGTTCAACAAGCTGGTGCGCTACTTCGGCGGCGCCGGGCAGCTGGCCGGCAAGACCATCGCGCTGTGGGGCCTGTCGTTCAAGCCCAACACCGACGACATGCGCGAATCGCCCAGCCTGGTGCTGATCCGCTCGCTGTTCGAGGCCGGCGCCAAGGTGCGCGCCTACGACCCGGTGGCCAGCAAGGAGGCGCTGCGCATCCTGGAGGCCGAGCACGGCGCCGAGCGCTGCGCCCAGTCGCTGACCATGGTCGGCCAGGGCATGGACGCGGTGGCCGATGCGGACGTGCTGGTGCTGGTCACCGAATGGAAGGAGTTCCGCGCGCCCGATTTCGCCGCGCTGGCCGGCATCCTGCGCCACAAGGCCATCTTCGACGGCCGCAACATCTATGATCCGGAGGCGGTCACCGAGGCCGGCCTGCGCTACGAGGGCATCGGCCGCACCAGCAAAGACCTGCGCTTATGATCACTGGCCAGCACACCGTCCTGGTGACGGGGGCGGCCGGCTTCGTCGGCAGCTTCGTCGCCGCCCGCCTGGCCGGCATGGGCCACCGCGTGGTCGGCTGCGACAATTTCAACGACTACTACGACCCGCGCCTGAAGACCGACCGGATGCGCGCGCTGCTGGACCCGGCCGGCGTGCCCTGCGAGACGGTGGAGCTGGCGGACCCGGCCCAGGTGGCCGCGCTGTTCGAGCGCGTGCAACCGACCCTGGTGGTGCACCTGGCCGCCCAGGCCGGCGTGCGCTATTCGCTGCAGAACCCGGCCGCCTACATCCAGTCCAACCTGGTTGGCTTCGGCAACATGCTGGAGGCCTGCCGCCGGCACCGGATTCAGCATTTGCTGTACGCCAGCAGCAGCAGCGTGTACGGCAACAACGCCAAGGTGCCGTTCAGCGAGGACGACGTGACGGACGGCCCGGTGTCGCTGTACGCGGCCACCAAGAAGTCCAACGAGCTGATGGCGTACTCCTACAGCCACCTGTTCCAGCTGCCGGCCACCGGCCTGCGCTTCTTCACGGTCTACGGCCCGTGGGGCCGGCCCGACATGGCCTACTTCAGCTTCACCGACAAGATGCTGCGCGGCGAGACCATCCCGGTGTTCGCCGAGGGCCTGCTGACGCGCGACTTCACCTATGTCGACGACATCGTCGAGGGCGTGACGCGGCTGCTGTTCAAGCCCACCCCCGCCACCGCCGCGGCGCCGGCGCACACGGTGTTCAACATCGGCAACCACAGCCCGGTGCGGGTGCTGGACTTCATCCAGACCATCGAGCGCGTCACCGGCATCGCGGCGCGCATGGATTTCCAGCCCATGCAGCCGGGCGACGTGCCGGCCACCCACGCCTCCATCGACAAGCTGAAGGCCTGGGTCGGCTTCGCGCCCACCACGCCGCTGGAAACCGGCATCGGCCGCTTCTATGAATGGTACCGGGCCTGGCCCGGCCGGCGCGCCTGACCAGTGGGGGAAGCGAGCATGAGCGGCGCGCCGCAAATCCTGCTGTTCTACGCGACCGATCCGGCCAACGTCAAGAAGCGCCTGCTGCGCTTCCGCGAGGCCTTCCTGCGCCTGGGCCCGGACCGCGCGTTCGCGATCGCCTCCTACGACGCCGGGGCCCGCACCGGCGTGCGCCGCGTGACGCTGGACGGGATCGAGATCGAGCACCACGTGTTCGGCCCGGACGCGATCGACACGCTGGGCTATCCGCACAAGGGCGCGGCGCGCCCCTTCAAGCTCATTCCGGGCAATTGCGACCTGGTGCCGGTGCTGTTCCGCAAGGCCGTGCCGCATTATGGCGAATACTGGATGATGGAGGACGACGTCGAGTATTCCGGCGACGCGCACGCGCTGTTCGCGGGCCTGGACGGCCGCGGGGGCGACCTGCTGGCGGCCCACCTGGCGCACGGCTACGACGCCTGGACCTACTCGTCCATGCTGCGCGCGCCCGGCGCCGGCGTGGCGCCGGCCGACAGCTGGCTGGTGTTCCTGACCTTTTTCCGCGTCAGCGGCGCGGCGCTCGACACCATCGACCGCTATTACCGCGAGGGCTGGTCCGGGCACAGCGAGAACATGTGGGCCACCATCCTGAAGCACGCCGGCATGCGCGTGGTGGACATCGGCGGCGACGGCGAGTACGTGGCCGACGAGGACCGCAACCGGCGCTACTACGGCCTGCCCAACGACGGCTTCCAGAAAAACGGCAGTTTCGGCACGATGAACATCCGCCTGCGCGCCGGCCGCCGCAAGGACGTGCTGTGGCATCCGATCAAGCCGTTCAAGGCCTGGCTGCGGCAGACCCGCAAACGCCTGCTTTCGATTGTTAAATGGCAATTGTCGAAGTTGCAAAATGGGAGGCGCTGAGCGGCTGACGCCGCGCCGCCCGCTCCCGCCACCCCATATTTTTTAAAGCCGGAAACTATGAATATCGCGCATGACACTTCAAGCGCCAACGTGCCGCGTCCCGCTGCGCGCAGACCTCCCCTGGTCATCGACTTGGACGGGACGCTAACGTATACAGATACCCTGGTCGAGTCGGTGGTGCGTCTGCTGAAAGGCACACCCTGGCGGATTTTCACCTTGTTGCTGGCCCTGTTCGGCGGACGGGCGGGCTTCAAGCGCCACGTCGCCGGACAGATGTGCATCGCGCCGGATACGCTGCCCTACAACGAGGAACTGCTGGACTATGCGCGCGCCGAGCGCGACGCCGGCCGCCGGGTGATTTTGGCGACCGCTGCCCACAGCAGCATCGCCGATCCGGTGGCCGCGCATCTAGGCCTGTTTGAGCAAGTGATAGCCACCGGGCAGGACGGCAATCTGAAGGGCGCGGCCAAGCTGGCGCGTATCCGCGCGATGGTGGGGGACGATTTCGTCTACGCCGGGGACAGTCCGGCGGACCTTGCCATCTGGCGCGGGGCCCGCGCCGCCATCCTGGTGGGAGTGTCGCCGGGGTTGGAACGGCAAGCCCGGGCGGTGTGCGAGGTGGAGCGCGTCTTCCCGGCGCGCCGCGCCGGGCCCATGACTTGGCTGCGCGCGATCCGCGTCCACCAGTGGCTCAAGAATTTGTTGATCTTCGTTCCGCTGCTCACCGCCTTCACCTTCCTGGAGATGGATAAGCTGGTGTCGGCGGGCATGGCGTTCTTCGCTTTCTCGTTCGCCGCCTCCGCCACCTACTTGTGGAACGACCTGGTCGATCTGGAGAGCGACCGGCGGCATCCCCGCAAACGCCACAGGCCGATGGCCAGCGGCGAGATCGCGATTCCCAAGGCCTTGCTCGCGGCGCTGCTGCTGATGGCCGCCGGCCTGCTGCTGGGGGCGCTGGTGTCCGGCGCCTTCCTCGCCTCCCTGGTGGCCTATATCGTGCTGACCACCGCGTACAGTCTCGTGCTCAAGCGCTACGTGCTGATCGACGTGCTGATGCTGGCCGTGCTGTACACCTTGCGGATCTTCACCGGCTCGATCGCCGTCCATGTCGAGATCAGCGCCTGGCTGCTGGCCTTTTCCCTGTTGATCTTCTACAGCCTGGCGATCCTGAAGCGCTGCGCGGAGTTGGTGTCGCTACGCGACGCCTCCAGACAGGCCGCCTCCGGGCGAGACTATCTGGTCAGCGACCTGATAGTGCTGTGGCCGCTTGGCGTGGGCGCGGCCCTTGCGTCGATCGTCGTGTTTTGCCTGTATGTCCAGGCTCCGGACACCCAGGTGCGCTATCTGACGCCGGCCCTGCTGTGGGGCGTGTTCCTGTGTTTGCTGTACTGGCTGTCGCGCTTGTGGGTCAAGACCGCGCGCGCCGAAATGCACGACGATCCACTGGTGTATGCGATCAAGGACCGCGGCTGCAGGCTGACCATCGGCGCCATGGTCGCGTTCACGATAGCGGCGCGCTTCATCGCCGTGCCACATTAATCATTCGGATCAAGTGCACACGGCGTCCAGCGCTTACTTAAGCCATAACAATACTGAACGCCCGCAGACCATGAATACCAACAATTCCTCGATCAAATCCGTGCGCCCGATCATCAGCGCGGGCCGGCTCTCCGTCCCCGGCGTGGTGGCCCTGCTTTCATTTGTGTGGATTTTCCACCTGTCGGGCAAGCTGCCCCCGGGCCTGTTCCACATCGGCCTCGACAACGTCTGGTTCGACGCCGACATTCCGCGCTACATCTGCCAGATGGTGGACCGGGTGGCCAATGACCATTGGCGCAACAAAGTGCATCCGCTGTTTTCGCTGCTGAGCTATCCGGGTCCTAAGCTGCTGACGCTGTTCCAGATCGATATCGTGACCGCCATGCGGATGCAGATCGCGCTGGCCGCTTCGATCGGTATGGGTTTCCTGTTCGCCGCGCTCAAGCGCGTGGGCCTGGGCGCCGTCGACGCCGCGCTGCTCACGGCGCTTGCGTTGACCAGTTCCACCGCGCTGGTCTGGTTCAGCGTGGCGGAAAGCTATGCGTACACGTTCACGGCCTTCGCCATTGTGCTGTACTTGTCGGCCCGCGACACCGCCAGGGATGACGGCTCGCGCGCGCCGTGGGTCGCCGCGGCGGCGTTCGCGTTCTCGATCACCGTCACCAACCTGGCGGTCGCGCTGCTGGGTGCTGTGCAGGCGCGGGGTGTCAAGCGCGCCATACGCCTGGCCATTATGGCGGTGGCCGTGGTTGGCGTGCTGGCCGTCCTGCAGCGACTGGTGTTTCCCAAGTCCGGCCTGTTCTTCCTGCCGGCGGCCGTGCAGGAAGAAACGAGTTTTTTTGTGCGCCTCTCGGTTGACCGGGTGCGCCAAGTGCTGGCGTTGTTTTACTTCGGCAGCGTGGTGTTCCCCGACGTCGCGCGCAACGCGATGAGCAATGGTGAAACGGTGTTGACGGTGCAGCACGCGAGTTGGCGCCAAGGCGGCTGGCCCGCCTATACCGGTTTGCTGCTCATCGCGTTGATGATGGCCCCTGGCGTGGCAAGCGTTGTCGCTTCCTGCAAGCGCCAGCTGGACCGTTTGCGTGGCGGTGTCGCGATTGCAACGCCGCGCTGGCAGGATGGCTTGCGCGTCACTGTCGCGGGTTCGCTGGCCTTCCTCACCACGCTGCACCTTGTATACGGTAAGGAAACCTTCGTCTATGCGGGCAGCGTGCTGCCCATGCTGATCATGCTGCTGGCGTTCGGCGCGCTGACGCTGTCCCGCCACAGCCGTGCCGCGACGACGGCGATGCTGGCCTGCCTGCTCGCGGCCAGCGCCACGCACAACATCGCCCGCTGGGAGGCGGCCAGCGCCGATCTGCGCGCCCGGAACGGCCCGATCAGCGCCAAGGCATTGGGCCGCAGCACTTGTTCCTTCGTCAAACAGCAGCCCTAGCGGGACGCCGGCGTTAGAGCCCAGCCGGAGGTAATGTGCGTTCCTTAGGCTACGCCCCCAGCGCAGGAAGCTGGCCGCTTAGCAAATCTGCGCGAGCTCAGCGCGTTTGCGCCGTCCGACGTTCTCCAACGGGGATGCTGCAATTCCCAGGGCGATGGTGAGCATCACCGCAGCGACTAAGCGCACTCCGTGCGGCCAGCCATATGTGCCGCCCGCCATCGTAACAAGCGTGTAACTCACCCCCTGCCACATATAGATCGAGTAGCCATAGCGCCTGAATGGCTTCAGCCACCACGCCTCATACAGACGATCGATCAGATGCGATGGCACTTTGGGCGACGCGATGATAAATACTGCCATCCACGCCGATGAGAACAAGAAAAAAAATGCGTTCGGAGGCAGCTTATTCTTCTGCATATCGATCACAGGTTGGCCGAGCAGTCCCGCGAACACCAGTAAACCAAGCGATGTCGTCAGCAGCAGCAAGGCCACTCGTTGGGGTATGCGATATCCCGAGCCCATCGCGTAGCCGAGCGCGGACCATGCGGCGTAAAACATCATGGTTTTGACGAACGTCATATCGATGTTCAACAGACGCTGCAGCAAAGTGAGGCCGACCGTGGCAAACAGCAGCCCAACCCATGAGAACTCAATTTTTATCGCGCCCAGTATGCGGTGTGCATGTTGGAAGACCGGGAACAAGATGGCGATGCAAAGGAAGGGCGCAACAAACCATAGGTGATAGTTGAGCATCGATACGGAATGATTCTTACCGTAGCTGAAGGGATTGAGCCAGGCCAGTGCGTACGCCGCGACGACATCGGATGTCGTCGATCCCGGGACGGACATCAACGCGATCACGAGGCAGACCGCCGCATAGGCCCAATATGGCGGCAGCAGGCGCGCCGCCTTCGAGCGGCAGTAGACCAGGTATTGCATCGACAGCAAGGAAACCGGAGACGCTGGCGCGGTCAATGAGTAGGTGAAGCCCGCCAGAAAGAATATCGCCGGCATTTCAAACAAGCCCCACGAACGAAGCGGAGACGAGCCGATGTTGAGCCAATAGGCGGCGTGCACCATCGTCACGATGTACAGAATCAGTAGGGCCCGGGCCACGTCCACGCTTTTGTTTCGACTCATTTCAGATCTGCAATTCGTTGACGGCCTTGTTGGCTCGATTTGTCACGCGTTCACGCTGACGCGCAGGAAGGTCTCGAACATCAGCACCGACCACAAAGGCGCGCTGTAATCCTTGTTGCCTGCAATGTGCTGTTCGACCATCTCGCGCAGGAAGGCTTCGTTGAAAATCCCGGTTTCCAGCAACATGGGCGACAGCGCCGCAGAGCGCACTTTCTCGCGCAACGGGCCGCGCAGCCAGGTCGCCAGGGGAATCGAAAACCCCTTTTTGGCGCGGTATAGCACCTCGTGCGACAAAAACGGTTCCAGCGACTTCTTGAAAATATACTTGCCTTCGCCGCCGCGCAGCTTGATGTCCGGCGGCAGGCCCGAGGCCCACTCCACGAAGGTGTGGTCCAGCAGCGGCACGCGCACCTCGAGCGAATGGGCCATGCTGGCGCGGTCCACCTTGGTGAGAATGTCACCCGGTAGCCAGGTCTTGAAGTCGAGGTACTGGATCAGCGAGAGGGGATCGTCGGTCGGCGAGTTGGCCGCGTGCCGGCTGAACACCTCGATCGCGCTGTAGCCTTGCAGTTCGCTCTTGAAGCGGTCCGAGAACAGTTGGGCGCGCACGCGGTCCGGCATGATCGACACGCCATGGAAATATCCCTCCACCGTGTCGCGCGCCAGCGCCTCGAAGGTGGTCTTGGCGCGAAACATGCGCGGCGCCCAGTCCGCCTTGGGGTACAGCCTGCCGAGCGCGCCGAACACCGGCTTGCGCAATCCCAGCGGTAGCTTGTCGCGTACGCGTTGCTCGGCCGTCGCGTAGCGGTAGCGGCGGTAGCCGGCGAAACTCTCGTCGCCGCCGTCGCCGGACAGCGCCACGGTCACCCGTCGGCGCGCCAACTGGCACACGCGGTAGGTTGGGATCGCCGAGCTGTCGGCGAACGGCTCGTCGTACAGGTGCGCCAGTGTATCAATCAGGCCATAGTCGTCCTTGTCGACCACCTGGGCATGGTGGGTGGTATGGTAGTGTTGCGCCACCTCGTTGGCGTATTTCGACTCGTCGAACTCGGGATCGTCAAAGCCGATCGAGCAGGTGACGACCGCTTCCTTGTCCTGCTGGGCCATCATGGCCACCACGGCGCTCGAGTCGACACCCCCGGAAAGAAAGGCGCCGAGCGGCACGTCGGACACCATCTGGCTCTGCACGCACTCCCCCAGGCGAGAGATCAGCTCTTCCTCGATGTCGCGCTGCGCGCGCGCGGGGGCCAGTTTGAACGGCACGTCCCAATACTTTTCCGGCGCCACTGCGGTATCGCCGATCCTGAGCGTGACGCGATGTCCGGGCGGCAGCTTGAAGGCGTTGTGGAAGATGGTGTGCGGTTCCGGCACGTAACCAAAGGCGAAGTACTCCTCGACCGCGCGCGGGTTCAGTTTGCGCGACAGTTCCGGAAAGGTCATGATCGATTTCAGCTCGGAGCCGAACACGAAATAGCCGGTCGGCAGCAGCGAATAGAACATGGGCTTGACGCCCACGTGGTCGCGCGCCAGGAACATGGTCTGTTGATTGCGGTCCCAGATGCCGAAGGCGAACATGCCCTGCAGGCGGCGCACGCAGTCCGGGCCCCAGGCCAGCCAGGCCTGCAGCACCACCTCGGTGTCGGACTTGGTCTGGAACACGTGGCCCATGGCCTTGAGTTCGGCCATCAGCTCGCGGTAGTTGTACACCTCGCCGTTGTAGACGATCACCACGCTGCGGTCGGCGCTGAACAGCGGCTGCTGGCCGGTGGCCAGGTCGATCACCGACAGGCGGCGGTGGCCCATGCCCAGCGCCTTCTCCGTGTACAGTTCGCCCTCGTCCGGGCCGCGGTGAAACTGGCTCTCGTTCATGCGGTGCAGCGCCGCGCGGTCGATCTCGCGCTGGCCCGTGGTATCAAATATGCCGACTATTCCACACATGTTGCTTCCTTCCTGATTGCGATCGCCTACACGGCGTGGGCCGCGCGGCGCCCTGTTTTCTGTTCGCGCAGCGCGTCGTACAGCGCGACGTAGGCGTCCAGCATGGCGGCCATGCTGTAGTGCTGGATGACGCGCAGGCGGCCGGCCGCGCCGTGCTCGCGCGCCAGCGCCGGCTGCGTGGCGTAGAGCGCCATCGCGGCCGCCAGCGCCGCGGTGTCGTCCGGCGGCACCAGCGTACCGTGCACGCCCTCGGTCACCACCTCGGGGATGCCGCCCACGCGCGAGGCCACCACCGGCAGCGCGCAGGACATGGCCTCCAGCAGCGACACCGGCGTGCCCTCGGCGAAGGAGGGCAGCGCGAACAGCGAGAAGCCGTGCAGCAGCGCGGCGATGTCGGCGCGCGCGCCGGGCAGCCAGACCAGATCCTCCAGGCCGGCCTGCGCCACCTGCAGGCGCAGCGCCGGCAGCAGCGGGCCGTCGCCGACGATGCTCAGGCGCAGGCGCGCGGCCCGGGCCGGGTCGGTCTCGCCCAGCCGCTCGCGCAGCGCGGCGAAGGCGCGCACCAGGCCGGCGTGGTTCTTGATGTCCTGGATGCGCGCCACCGTGCCGATCACGAAGTGCTGCGCGCTCCACGGCGAAGGGCCGGCCTCGAACGGCGCGGCGCAGTACTTCTCGGTGTCGACGCCGTTCTTGATCAACTGCGACTTGGCGCCCGGGATGCGCACCACCTGGTCCAGCCAGCGCTGCAGGTCGTCCGAGACCGGGATGTAGCGGTCGACGAAGGGCCGCATCAGGCGGCGCAGCAGGTTGTGCTTGGGGTTCAGGCCCTGCGGGTCGCTGGCGTCGCGGCCATGCTCGGCGTGGATGCGCACCGGCGTGCCCGCCAGCGCGGCCGGCAGCGCGTATTCCAGCGTGGCCAGGTTGTAGGTGTGCAGCACGGCGGGGCGCAGCCGGCGCAGCAGCCGCCACAGTTTCCAGTGGATGGCCGGGGCCAGCCCGGGCGGCTTGTTCAGCGCGTGCAGCGTCACGCCGGGCTGGGTGATCTTGGCGGCGAAATCGGTGTAGCGGGTCAGGCACACCACCGCGTGCCGGTATTTGTGCGCCGGCATGCGGTTGATGCAGTCGACCAGCAGCGTCTCCAGGCCGCCCACGTCCAGCGCGTACACCAGGTGCACCACCAGCGGGCGCTTGTCGGTCATGGCGCCGTCCCTCACCGCGCGCGCGCCTGGTCGAGCGCGGCGTCCAGCGCCGGCAGCTGCGCCCGCAGGAAGGCGCGCAAGGTGGCGCGCGCCGCGTCCGGACTGTCGGTCAGCGGCGTGGCCAGCAGCACGGCGGCGCCGTCGTCGCCGCGCCCGGCCAGCTTGGACCAGGCCTGCCACAGCTTGCCCGTGTAGTTGTTGGTGGTGTCGTGCTCCCCGACCCGCATCCAGTGCCACACCAGCAGCTCGCCGTCCGGTCCCTTGACGCGCGCCTCGCGCACCGCGAAGGCGCCGCCGCCGGCCTGCTCGGCGCGCTGGCCGCTGGACACCACGTGGTAGCCGGCGTCGTCGTCGTTGCTGGTGAGGCGGTTGGTGGAGCTGATCAGCGATTTGCCGTTGCGCTGGTTGCGGTAGTACAGCAAGTGCACGGCCACCGGCGCGCCGTCCTGCAAGTGGGTCTGGCGCACGGTGGCGTCGGCCGCCATGTAGGCCGGCAGCCAGCGCGTGAACGGCGCGGCCGCGGGCGCGGCCAGCGCGGGCGCCAGCCGCGGCGGGTTCGGGTTGAAATTGACGCGGTCGTAGTACGCGGCCGCAGCCGGCCACAGGCCCGCCACGGCGACGACGGCCGCGGCCATCGCGGCCATCGCGCCGGCGCGCACGGGGAGCGCCGTCCGCGCCTCGGCCGCCGCCTGTTCGGCGCGCGCGCCGGCCGGCGGCTCGTCCTCGCGCCAGCGGCCGCCGACCCAGAACATCAGCAGCATCACGAGGCCGAAGAACAGCCAGCCGTAGATCAGGTGGTCGACGCCCACCGCCAGAGTCATGCCGCTGTGGTGGCCCAGCATGACGATCATGTAGGCGCGCAGGCCGTTGGCGATGATGGGCACCACCACCGACAGCGCGATGAAGGCCAGCCGGCGCCGCGTGCTGTAATAGGTCAGGTAGGCGTACAGGCAGCCCAGCGTGATGGACGACACCAGGTAGCGCAGGCCGCTGCAGGCCTCGACCACCGACCAGTTGCCGGACGGGATTTCAAACTGGTTGCCGCTGCGCAGCACCGGGATGCCGGTGGCCTGCAGCGCCCACACCGTGAAATCGGCGGTGAAGTTGATCAGCGCGTCCATGAACACCTCGCCGAAGGGCACGGCGAACAGCAGGAACAGCAGCGGGAAGGTCAGCGCGCGCGCCAGCGTCGCGCCGAACAGGGCCAGCGCCGCCAGCGGCAGCATGGCGACGAAGGCGTATTGCATGACCACCTGCACCTCGCCCATGCGCGCCAGCAGCCAGCCGGCGCCGGCCAGGGCCAGCAGCGCCAGCGCGGGCCAGCAGGGGCGCGGCGGATGCAGCGCGAACACGGCGCGGCGGCGCCACACCAGCCACAGGCTGATCGGCAGGATCACGTAGCCGTGGGTGAAGGTCTCGGAACTGTTCCAGATCGCCACCAGCGAGGCGGCGGTGCCGTGGTACAGCGCGCCCAGCGCCAGCAGCGCCAGCGCGGCGATGGCCAGCGCGCGCGCCACGGCGGGCGGCAGCGGCCGGACCGGGGGCGCGTGGTGTGGAACGGCTTGCGCCCCGTCGGCGGCCGGCGCGAGGCCGGGCGTGGTCAGTTGCATAGTTGCGCCTCGATGCTGGCCAGGTTGGTTTGCCAGCTGTAGCGGGCGAGCACGCGCGCGCGCGCGGCGGCGCCGATGGCGGGATCGCCCGCCCGCAGCTGGGAGATGACTGTGTCGGCGAAGGCCGCGGCGCCGTCGGCCAGCAGCAGTTCGCTGCCCGGCGCGGCGTCGATGCCCTCCAGCGCCTGCGGCGACACCACGCAGGCCTTGGCCATGGCCATCGCCTCCAGCACCTTGTTCTGGATGCCGCGCGCCACGCGCAGCGGCGCCACCGACAGCTCGGCGTGCGCCAGGTAGGGCCGCACGTCCGGCACGGTGCCGGTGACGATCACGCTGTCCGGCCGCGCCAGCGCCTGCACCGCCGCCGAGGGCCGCGCGCCGACGATGTAGAAGCGGACGCCCGGGCAGGCTTGTTGCACCCGGGGCAGCGCCTCGGCCGTGAACCACCGCGCCGCGTCCACGTTGGGCCAGTAGTCCATGGCGCCGGTGAACACGATGGCGCGCTCGCCGGCCGCGTACGGCGAGGCGTGCGCGTGTTCGGGCGAGAAGTAGGCGGTGTCGACGCCGTTGTTGAAGTAGCCGATGCGGGCCGCGCTTTCCGGCGCCAGGCCGGCGAACAGCGCCGCCTCGGGCGCCGACACGAACAGCGAGGCGGCGCTGCTGGCCGCCACGTGGCGCTCGTAGCGCAGCAGCTGTTTCGCCTCGTGGCGGTACAGCAGGCTGGCCGGCCACGGCTTGTTCTCGGCGTATTCGCGCCACTTCTCCGAGTCCACGTCGACGAAGTCCACCACGCGGTGCGCCCGCGGGTAGTCGTCGGCGTATTGCGCCATCGCGGACGAGAACACCAGGATGCGGCCGATGCCGTGCTCGCGCATGGCGGCGGCGACCCAGTCGCGCAGGCCGCCGTCGCGGTAGTAGTCCAGCGACAGCGAGCGGTTGGCCAGCAGCGCGCCCAGGCTGCGCACGCGCGCCAGCTTGGGGTTCAGCCTGGCGAAATGGCTGCTGGCGCACAGTTTTTCCACCAGCGGCACGTGCTGCCAGTCGTCGGCGTCGTCGACGAAGGTGGCCAGGTGCACGCGGTGGCTCCGCGCCAGGTGCTTGAGGATGTGGTAGGAGCGTATCTTGTCGCCCTTGTTGGGCGGATACGGGATGCGGTGCACCAGCAGCAGGATGTCTTCTTTATTGTCCAAGTTCGCGGCCATCGCTTATCCCAGGCTGCGCACGATGTAGGGACCGAGGAAGTTGGCCAGCGGCAGCGGCAGCTTTTTCCACATCTTGATGAACAGCTGGTACTTCGGGTTCAGCGGATTGTTGTCCGGCAGTTCCGTCGACGCGATCAGCTTGTACTCGTAGGCCAGCGGCGTGGGCGAGAAGCCCCAGTTCTTCTTGAAGTCGAAGGCGCCCGTGCCCAGCTTGCTGCGGCCGAAGTCGAACACGCGCGCGCCGCGCGCGGCGGCGAACTGCATCAGGTTCCAGTACATGAAGTCGTTGCCGGCGCACTCGCGCGCGGCCGGCAGCGAGCCGCCGTAGTACGGCAGCACCTCGTCGCGCCAGTAGAAGCTCATCACGCCGGCGATCAGCTCGTCTTCGCCCTCGGGCCCGCGCAGGATCACGCGGATCTCGCACTCGTCGCCGAACACCTCCTTGATGACGCTGAAGTATTTTTTCGGGAACACCGGCGTGCCCAGCCGGTGCACGCTGGTGGCGTAGGCGGTGAAGAAGCGCTCGACGTCCCGGTCGATCACGCCGCGCAGCTCGCACTTGATGCCCTTGCGCACCATCGCGCGCTGCTTGCGCGGGATGGCGTTCATGTTCTCCTCGTCGTCGGCGCTGATCTCCTTGCGGAACGTCACGTACAGCTCCTTCTGGTACCACGACGGGTCGCCGGCGTGGGCCGGCAGCAGGTTGCGGTATTCCAGGTGGCCCACGCCCAGCTCGCGCGCCAGCTTCTCGGCGGCCGCGTCCAGCAGCGGGCGGGCCGCGTCGTCGGTGGCGGCGACGCCGCCCAGCACGCAGAAGGGCAGCGAGCCCAGCGAGTGGCCGAACAGGCGGCTCTTGATCTCGGCCAGGCACAGCACGCCGACGATCTGGCCGTCGCGCTCGGCGTAGTAGAACCAGGTCTGGTGCCCGTACACGCGGGCGATGATGGTCTGCCAGCCGGCGCGGTGGAAGAAGGTCGCCTCGGGGCAGGCCGCCACGAAGGCGTCCCAGCGCGCCATGTCGGCCGGCTGCATCAGCTTGAGCGCCAGCGGCGCGGCGGCCGCGGCGGCCGGGGGGGCGTGTTCCGCCAGTCGAGTGTTCATGATTGCTTGAGGAAGATGTTGTCCATGCGGTCCCAGGCGAAGTCGCGCGTCAGGGCCTCGATGCGGCGCTCCATCCGGTCCAGGTTGACGTAGTGGCGGAAGCGCGTCTTCAGGTTGACGCCGTCCGGCCGCGGCTGGCCGGGATCGATTTCCCACGGGTGGAAATAGAAGATGGCGGACTGGCCGTCCCGCTGGTTGACCTGCCGCATCAGCCAGCGCGACAGCGCGTACGGGAACAGGCGGAAATAGCCGCCGCCGCCGGCCGGCAGGTTGCGCTGGCCCATGCGCACGGTGGTGATCGGCACCTCCAGCAGGCCGGCGTCGCCGTTCGGGCGCCAAGCGAAGCGGGGCGCGTCCGGCATGCCGTAATGGTCGTGCTTGACCGGGTAGATGCTGGAGCTGTAGCGGTAGCCGGCCTGGTGCAGCGCCTCCAGCGCCCACAGGTTGGCCGGGCCGATCGAGAAGCTGGGCGCGCGGTAGCCCAGCACGGCCTGGCCGCCCAGGTCCTCCAGGATCGCCTTGCTGCTGGAGATGTCCTCCATGAACTGGGCGCGGTCCTGGTCCGAGGCGCGCAGGTGGCCGTAGCCGTGGCTGGCCAGCTCGTGGCCGCCGGCGACGATGCGCTTGACCATGGCCGGGTAGCGCTCGGCGATCCAGCCCAGCGTGAAGAAGGTGGCGCGCACGCCGCCGGCCTCGAGGATGGCGAGGATGCGGTCGATATTGCGCTCGACGCGGCATTCGCGCGCGGGCCAGCTGTCGCGCTCGATGTACGGCGCGAAGGCGGAGACCTGGAAGTAGTCTTCCACGTCGATGGTCATGGCGTTGCGGATCGGGGTCATTGGTGGTTCCGTTGTGCGGCGCGTCAGTCGTTGTTGTCCGGCGCGGCGGCGTTGCTGGCCGGGCTGGCCACGATTTTCTTCAGGATGTTGAGCACCGACACGACCGATTTCTCCAGCCGCATCATGCGCTCGTCCATGCCGTCCGGGTAGGCGGCGGCGAGCGCGGCCAGCTCGGCCGCGTCCGACGCCGGCCGGGCCGCCGTCTCGGCCGCCTCCGGCGGCGGCTGGAACTCGGCCTGGATGTCGCGGATCACGTCGTCCACGTGGGTGTCGGTGAACTGGTGCAGCTCCTCCAGGAAGCCCATCAGCATCAGGCGGTCGCACAGGTGGTTGGTCATGCGCGGGATGCCGCCCGAGTACTCGTAGATGGCGGCGTGCGCGGCCGGCGTGAAGGCCGGGTCGTTGTTCCAGCCCACCGTGTGCAGGCGGTGCTCGATGTAGGCCTGGGTCTCCAGCGCGTCCATCGGCCCCAGGTGGTAGGTGGCGATCACCCGCTGGCGCAGCTGCTGCATGTCCGGGCTGTGCAGGGTGGCGCGGAATTCCGGCTGGCCCAGCAGGAAAGTCTGCAGCAGCGACTTGTCGTTGGTCTGGAAGTTCGACAGCATGCGCAATTCCTCGACCGTGCGCGGCGACAGGTTCTGCGCCTCGTCGACCACCAGCAGCGCGCGCTTGCCCTGGGCGTCGCAGCTGCGCAGGAAGGTCTCGAGCCGGTTCAGCAGCGCGCTCTTGGTGGTGTCCTCGGCCGGCAGGCCGAAGGCCGACACCACCATGCGCAGGGTGTCCTCGGCGTTCAGGTGGGTGTTGACCAGGTGGGCGGCGACGATCTTCTGCGCCTCCAGCGTGCCCAGCATGTTGCGCACCAGCGTGGTCTTGCCCGCGCCCACCTCGCCGGTGATGACGATGAAGCCCTCGCCCTGCGACAGGCCGTACTCGAGGTAGGCCATGGCGCGCTTGTGGCCCTTGCTGCCGTAGAAGAAATGGGGGTCTGGGCGCAGGCGGAACGGCTTGTCGCTGAGCCCGTAGTAGCTTTCGTACATCCGTGGCTTCCTAGAACTGTTTGTTGAGGGACGCCGACACGGCGTTCTCCGTGTAGGGGACGCGCGCCGAGGTGCTGCCTTCCACATGGCGCAGCTCGAACTGGCCGCGCAGTTTGGGCCGCAGCTCGCGCGTTAGATTCAACCGCAAGCTGCGGTTGATGTCGGTGCGCTCGACTGTCAAGGATTCGACGTGCATATAGTCAGCCGTAAAATTGATACCCGTACGCGACGACAATCGCCAATTCACGATTATGCTGGCGCCACTCTGGCGCGTGTTGTCGTTCAATGCGGAATTGGTGACGCCCAGCAAGCCACTGTCCACGACGGACGAGGATAGCCCGTCCCTGCGTGCGCTTTGCAACGACAGGATAGTGGAGGTGCGGGGTGTGTTGAACGCAGCCGAGGCCTGCAGCTGCTTTTGCAGCATATACCGGTTGCTGAAGTAATTGATGCTGTTGGCGAGAGACGGCGGCAGACCCGTGCTCAGTATATAGGCATCGACCGCTTGGCGCCGTGCTGCGGCGTCGGGAATCGCGGCGGCAAACAGCCGGTCCAGCATGGCGGCGGTGTCGATCGCCGACGGTAGCAGGAACTGCTGGCGCGTGGTGGTTACTGCGTCGTTGTAGCTGATAATCCAGACTGATGCACGGCTGCGATGCTGGGCATTCAGACTGTAGCTGTTACCGTAATAGCGTTTCCCCGCTGTTGCCTGTATGCTGGTGCGCGGGCTTGGCAGCCAGGTGACGCCAGCGGACCAGGACTTGCCTTGGGTAACACCACCTAGTGCATCGTAGTCATATTTGTCATAGCCCGCGCTGGCGGTCAGCGTCAGCGTGGGTGAGTACAGGTAGCGCAGCGACGTGTTAAGGTTGTCGGTTGTGTTGCTGGTTCCCTGGGGGCCGGGCGACGCCCCCCCCAAGCTGCGGGTTGATTGCGTGTCCAGCTGTTGGCGCTGATAGTTCAGCGCCCAGCCCAGTTGGCGAAACGCGGTGCCGCTGGTGGCATTGAGCATCACGTTATTGCTGTCGCTTCTGCCGAATCCCATGTTGTCCGTTTCCACGCGATCGCGCGTATAGCGGAGCTCCGCATTGGCTATGCTGCCGAAGCGATGCTTCAGGTAAGGCGCGATACGCAGCGTTTTGACTTCATTTGCGTTAGCGCTGGCGAAACTGGTGATGGTGTTACTCAGCAATGGGCCGAACGCGGAAGCCGAGTGCTGTTGGGTCGTGGCATCTGTGTCCAAGAACAGCAGGTCGTTGACCAGATTGGCATGTAAGTGCGCATTCAGTTGCTGGTCCGAATCCCGCGCACCGCCGACATTAGCGTCCTTGAACTTGTACAGATGTTTGTTGTAGCCAATCTTGGCCTGAACCCGTGGTCCGTCGGTCTCCAGCGTAAAACCCGGCGCAAAGGAGGTTACCCACTGGGCTTGAGCCAACTCCCTGGTCGATGCCGCGACGTTGTCGGTATAGCTTTCGCGGACTTCCAGTTGTGGCGTGAATTTCCAAGCGGCATGGCTGGCTGGCGCCAGGGGCAGCACGGCGACTGCCACCGCAGCGGCCAGCGGCCGCGCGGCGGGAAGGCGGGGTTTAACCGTAGTGGTAGTCATAGGTTTCCGTGCCGGGGAACTCACGGGTCTTGTTGTAGATCAGGTTGACGTTGGGGAGGCCCTCCAGCTGGGTCAGCGACTCCTTGACCGCGTGCTGGGTGGTGCGCTCGGCCTCGACCACCACCACGATCTGGCCCATGTGGCTGGCCAGCACGTGCGCCTCGCTGGTCAGCAGCAGCGGAGGCGAATCGAAGATGACGATGCGGTCCGGGTAGCGGTGCGCGATCTCGTGCACGAAGGAGGACATCGCCTGGCTGGCCAACAGTTCGGTGGCGCGCGGATTGCTGGTGCCGGCCGGCAGGATGCTCAGCGTGGGGACGTTGGTGCGCAGCATCACGTCCGACATGTCGAGCTTGTCGTCCAGCAGGATGTCCATCAGGCCGCGCTCGGCCGGCAGGCCCAGGGTGCGCAGCACCGACGGGCGCGCCACGTCGGCGTCCACCAGCAGCACCGTGTGGTCCAGCTCCATGGCGATGCTCATGGCCAGGTTGATCGAGCAGAAGGTCTTGCCCTCGCCCGGCAGGGAACTGGTCATCATGATCAGGTTGCCCGGCTTGTCGCCCGGCGGGCGCGGCGCGAAGGCGCGCTTGATCAGCGGGCGCTTGATGATGCGGAAGTCCTCGACCAGCATGGTGCGGCCGCCGGCGGCCGTGACCAGGCCGATCTCGTGCATGTGCTTGAGGTCCAGTTCCACCCGGCGCTGGCCGCCCGGGCGCGCCGCCGCAGGCGCGCCCGGCTCCCCTGCGGCCGGAACCTCCGGGGCCGCCGTGGCTTCCGGGACCGCGGGGGCCGGGGGGACCGCCGGCGCGGCGGCGGCGGCGGCCGGGGCGGCCGTGCCCACCACGGTCGGCGCGGCCTGCGCCTCGGTCGCGCCGGCCGGCACCGGCGCTTCGGTCTTGTGCTCTAGGCGGCTGGCCGCCCGTTCAATGATGCTCATCTCGTTCCCCGTGGAAGGACTAGGACTGTTTCAACAGCAGGATCGCCATCACGCCGCCATAGGCCGAGAACAGCAGCGCGACCGAGACGCTGAAGGCGTACAGGCGGCGGCGGCGGCGGATCTTCTGCTCGTCGGTCCAGTTCATGCTGATGGTGCCCAGGATGGGCAGGCCGGTGGCCGTGCGCAGCGCCGCCTGGCTGACGAAGGTGGGCCGGATCTGGCTCATCAGCAGCGCCACGCCCAGGCCGGCGAACAGCGCGCCGCCGAACACCAGCGACATCAGGCGCGGCCGGTGCGGGCCGGTCGGCTTGGTCGGCGCGGTGGGCGGATCGATCACGCGGAAGCTCATCATGTCGGTGGCCGAGGTCAGGTCGCCGGACAGGCGGGCCGCCTCGCGGCGCTCGACCAGCTTGGTGTAGTTGTCCTTGTTCACCTCGTAGTCGCGGTTCAGCTGCGCCAGTTGCGCCTCGACCTCGGGCGCGGCGTTGCTCTGGCTGCGCAGGTTGGCCAGGCGCGACGCGTACTCGTTGACGCGCGCCCTCAGCGACGCCACGCGCGCCTCCTCGACCGACAGCGCCACGTTCATCTGCTGCAGCATCGGGCTGTAGTTGGCGCCCGGATCGTTGGTGCGCACCCGTTTCTTGGCCTCTTCCTTCTTACGCGCCTGCAATTGCGCCAGCAGGCGCTTGTTCGACACGATGTCCGGGTGCTCCTCGGTGAACTGCATGCGCAGCTGGTCCAGGTTTTTATCGATGGCCGAGATACGGGCCTCCAGCTCGGGATTGCCCGAGTCCTGCTCGGCCGCGGTGGCCGTCACCGGCGCCGGCTCCTCGCCGGCGATCTGGCGCTTGAGCGCGTTGCGCGCCTGCTCGGCCTCGGTGTACTCCAGCCTGGCCTGGCTGAGCTTGTCGTTCAGGTCGCCGATCGCCGAGCCGTAGTCGCTGCCCTGGCGCGGCAGCAGGCCCATGTGCTTGATCTTGAATTCCTTCAGCGCGTTCTCGCCGGCCGCCAGTTTTTCCTCGTAGCTCTTGATCTGTTCGTCGATGAACTGCACCGCCTTGTCCGACTCCTGCTTCTTGCCGCCGAAACTGCCCTCGACGAAGATGGTCAGCAGCGACTGCACGATCTCCTTGCCCAGCTTGGGATTGGAGTTGCTGTAGGAAATGGTGTAGATGTCGTCGCGCTCGGTGCCGGTGATCTTGATCTCCTTGCTCAGCTCGTCGACCATCTGCTCGTGCTCCTGCACGCTCTTGTTCTTGATGTCGAGGTCGACCATGCGCATCACGCGCTCGACGTTGGGGCGGCTGATCAGCGTGCGGCGCATGAACTGCACCTGCTGCTCGACGTTGGGCACGGTGGTCATGCCGGCCAGCAGCGGTTTCAGGATACTCTGGGTGTCGACGAACACGCGCGCCGAGGCCTGGTAGGAATCGGGCAACTGGTAAACCACGCCCCAGCCGATCACGGCCACGGTCCAAGTGATGGCCACGGCATACCAGCGGTACTTGCCGATCGCCTTCAAGAAGGTCAGGAGTAGGGCCTGCAATTCTGCCATATCGTCAATCTCGCCTAAAGTATGTGCGACGCCGGCAAGCCGCCGCGGGGCTTGCCGCCCGTCTCGCGTACTTGCTTAAATTACATCAAAATCTTCTCTATGATACAGGAGAATTCGTTGCTTGTTGCTATTAAATGCTGCGGTGCCATGGGCGGATGTCGCATGCCGAAGACACCGTGGTTTGTTTGACAGTTTGAAATAGATATTCCCCGTGAACAAGCGGCGGGGCCTTGATTCTGACAGGAAAAGGCGGCGCGCGGGGACAACTCTGGTATCGTGTGGCGCAAACGTTTTTCCAGACCCGAACCCATGCCACGTCGCCTGTTTTTGCTGTCGCTTTGCCTGGCCGCCGCCGCGCGCGTCGCCGCCGCCGACCTGTCGGCCACCATCGCCGCCGTCAAGCCCTCCGTGGTGGGCGTCGGCACCTTCCAGCGCACGCGCAGTCCCGGCACCGTGTTCACGGGCACCGGCTGGGTGGTGGGCGACGGCCTGAGCGTCATCACCAACGCGCACGTGGTGCCGGAGAAACTGGACGCGGAACAGAAGGAGGCCCTGGGCGTGGTCG
Source organism: Pseudoduganella namucuonensis (assembly GCF_900116645.1). Lineage (GTDB taxonomy): Bacteria > Pseudomonadota > Gammaproteobacteria > Burkholderiales > Burkholderiaceae_D > Rugamonas > Rugamonas namucuonensis. The sequence continues at coordinate 321,795 of NZ_FPBO01000003.1, forward strand.
TCGCCGGCGCCGGCACGGCCTTCAGTTTCCGCCCCGCGACCCTGGCCGGCCTGGACCGGGAGCACGACTTGGCGCATCTGCGCCTGAGCGGGGAGCCGCTGCCGGCGCTCAGGCTGGGCGATTCGGACACGCTGCGGGAAGGGCGCGACCTGGCGTTCACCGGTTTTCCGCTGGGCATGGTGTTGGGCCTGCACCACGTCACGCACCGCGCCATGCTGTCGGCCATCACCCCCGTCATCATCCCGTCCTATTCGGCGCGCCAGCTCGACGCGCGCGCCGTGGCCCAGCTGCAGCGCGCCCCGTTCGAGATCCTGCAGCTCGACGGCACGGCCTATCCCGGCAACAGCGGCAGTCCCGTCTACGACCCGGCCGACGGCACCGTGTACGGCGTGATCAACATGGTGTTCGTCAAGGGCCTGAAGGAGGCGGCGATCAGCCACCCCAGCGGCATCACCTACGCGATCCCGGCGCGCCACGTGCGTGCACTGTTGCAAAGAGCTTCCACCCAGTAACTTATTCCTGATAGCATGGCGTAATGCTAATCTTGCTGAAGCCTTGCTTAAAAACCCCGCAAAGAGGAAACGCGTGAACACACTCAAACTGCACTGGACCAAATGGCTGGCATGTGGCGCGCTGGCGCTGTTCGCGCTGGCGCTGGGCGGCTGCGCCACCCCGCCCGCGCTGCCGCAGACCGCGGCGCCCGCCACGGATTACCTGATCGGCGCCGGCGACACCGTCAACATCGTCGTGTGGCGCAATCCGGAGGTGTCGCAAGCGGTGCCGGTGCGGCCCGACGGCAAGATCACCACGCCGCTGGTGGAGGACCTGCAGGCCAGCGGCAAGACCTCGACCGAACTGGCGCGCGACATCGAAAAGGCGCTGGCCAAGTTCATCCAGCAGCCGGTGGTGACGGTGATCGTCACCGGTTTCACCGGCACCTACGGCGAGCAGATCCGCGTGATCGGCCAGGCCGCCAAGCCGCAGGCGCTGGCCTACCGGGTCGACATGTCGCTGATGGACGTGCTGATCGCGGTCGGCGGCGTCACCGAGTTCGCCGCCGGCAACCGCGCCAGCATCATCCGCCATGTGGATGGCAAGCAACAAAAATTCAATGTGCGCCTGAACGACCTGATCAAGGACGGCGACATCTCGGCCAACGTGCCGATGCGTCCGGGCGACGTGCTGGTGATACCGGAAAGTTTCTTTTAGTGAGATGGCACTCCTGAATGTGAAAGGGGGGGGGGGCGATCCGTCGCAGGTCTTCGCTGTCGGGAATTTTTACAGCTTTTGCGTTAAACTCAGCACGGCAGCACGAAGCGAGTATTTAAGCTGGGCTAAGTCCTTGATATTTATCAATGCAGCCCGCTCTTGTCGCTTGTGGAATGAATATTGCTTAATTCCAAGAGACATGATTTAAGGGCCGCACAGCTGCCCACTATTGAGGATATACACGTGGCTAACCAAGAACAGCAACACGGGGCTTCCGGCACCCCGCATGATACCGCGCAACCGCCGGTGTTTGCCGGTGCCGCGCGCCGCCGTTTCGCGAAAGGCGGCGCGGCGGCCGTGGGTGCTGCGTTGACCCTGAAGAGCACGCCGGGCATGGCCACCGGCTTTTTGCCCTGCCTGTCGCCGTCCGGCGCCGTGTCCGGTAACATCAGCCGTGCGGTGACTTGCACCACTTCGGGTTACTCGCCCGGCTATTACCGGAACAGACCCTCTCGCTGGCCGAGTCAGACCGCCTCCTCCAAATGTGCGCCAACCACCATGTTCTCCGCTGTCTTCCTATGCGGCGGCCAGTTTTCCCAGTTCACACTGAACACACTTTGCAGCCCGCAGTCTTGCGACACCAATAATGTGGCGAGGCATTGTGTAGCGGCCTACCTGAATGCAAAGCGGGGATTAACTCCATATTTGCCCGCCAGCAAAGTTGTAGAGATCTGGAATGAGTACTGGCTGAATGGTGGTCCCGGTCGGGGCTATTATATGCCGGTCAAGGGCGGCACCACCCGCTGGAATGGCGCTAAGATCGTCGAGTATTTGCTAAGCACGTTCCATCAATCGTAACGATGCCGATCACGTATGTGGCAACTGATGCCTGGCCAGTCCCTGCGTTATCACACCTGGGATAACGAAGTATATGTGCTGTACAACGACATGTCGGGCGACACCCACATGTTGGACGCAGCCGCGATCGAGGTGCTGACCGCGTTGGCCAGCGGCCCTCGCGATGCGACGCAGTTGGCCCAGTCGCTACAACTTGATGCCGGTCTCGACAGCGCACGGCAACTGGCGGAGCTGCTCAGTGAGTTGCTGCGCTTGGCATTGATCCATACCACTGCATGCTGACGATCGAAACGCTGACGCGCGCCGAGCTAGGCGCCGGTATGGCTGCGGACGGGATTGTGCTGCAGACGGGCGTTTTCGCGGTGCAACTGCAAAGCGCCATCCCTAGCGTCGTGAACGGCATTCACCAACTGTACGGTAATTACCCCCTTCTGCCATCCCATGCCTTCGCTGATTTTCACTTACGTTTGGTGCAATCGGGAGGATTACGGCGCTGGCTGCGGCCGCAGGTCGATCTGTTGTACGACGGTGTCACAGTCTTCAAGCCGTTGCCGCTGGCGCAAGCCTTTCCCATGTTCGAATGGGGCTTGAACTGGTGCGTGGCGAACCGGGCGCATAGCTACCTGATTGTCCATGCCGCCGTGCTGGAGCGCGATGGCCGTGCCGTCATCCTACCTGCGCCGCCCGGCTCAGGCAAGAGCACCCTGTGCGCGGCGCTGGCGCATCGGGGCTGGCGCTTGTTATCGGACGAGCTGACCTTGATACGGCTCGCCGACGGCTTGGTGCAGCCGCTGCCTCGCCCGGTGAGCCTGAAGAACGCGTCGATCGACATCATGCGCGCCTACCTTGGGAAGGCGGAACTGAGCCCGCCGGTGGCCGGTACCGGCAAGGGCACGGTGGCGCACTTGCTGGCGCCGCCAGCCAGCGTTGCACGCGGCGCCGAGTGCGCCCGTCCCGGGTGGGTCGTGTTCCCGCGCTACCAGGCTGGCGCCTCTTCGACGTTAGAGGCGTTGACCAAAGGGCAGGCGTTCATGCAGGTGGCAAGTAATTCCTTCAATTATAGTGTGCTGGGGGCGCGCGGCTTCGACGCGCTGGCCGGGGTGATCGGTGCGGCCGATTGCTACCGCTACACCTACAGCATGCTGGACGAGGCGGTCGCGGCCTTCGACCAACTGGCGGCGCGGTCATGAGCGGGGCGCCGCTCGCCGTGCTGGCCTTCCGCAACCCCGGCCGCTTGGCCGGACTCGGCATGCCGGAGTGGGACCTGTTGCTGCGCCAGAGCGCGGCCGCCAACTTGCAGGCCCGCTTGTATTACCTGCTGGAGCAGCGCGGCGACTTGGCGCGTATCCCGCCTCAGGCGCGCGAACACTTGCTGTGGTCGCGCGCCTTGGCCGAGCGCCACCGCCAAGCGGTGCACTGGGAAGTGGCGACGATACGCCGCGCACTGGTAGACATCGAAGCGCCGCTGATCCTGCTGAAGGGGGCGGCGTACGCCTTGGCCGGCCTGCCACCCGCAGCAGGCCGCCTGTTTTCGGACATCGACATCTTGCTGCCGCGCGAGTGCCTGGGCGAGGCCGAGGCGGCGCTGATGCTGAACGGCTGGGCCTCCAGCCACCAGGACGCCTACGACCAGCGTTATTACCGGGAGTGGATGCACGAGCTGCCGCCGATGGAGCATATCCAGCGCCAGACCACGATCGACGTCCACCACGCGATCCTGCCGCGCACGGCCCCGGTTCATCCTGACCCGGAGCGGCTGCGCGCCGCCGCGCGCGCCATCCCCGGCCTGCCGGACGTGTGGGTGCTGGCGCCGGCGGACATGGTGCTGCACAGCGCCACCCATCTGTTCTTCGACGGCGAGTTCGACAACGGCCTGCGCGACCTGGTGGACATCGACGGCCTGCTCCGCCATTTCGGCGGCCAGCCCGGCTTCTGGCCCGAGCTGGCCGCGCGCGCGCGCGCGCTGCAGCTGACGCGGCCCCTGTTCTACGCCCTGCGCTACACGGCGCTGCTGCTGCACACGCCGCTGCCGCTCGAGGTGGACGAGGCGCGCGCGGGCGGTGCCCCGGGCCCGGCGCTGCTGCGCCTGATGGATGCGCTGTTCAGCCGGGCGCTGCTGCCCAAGCACGCCAGCTGCGACGACCGCTGGACCGGCACCGCCCGCTTCCTGCTGTACCTGAGAGCCAACTGGCTGCGCATGCCGCCGCTGCTGCTGGCGCGCCATTTGTTTCACAAGGCCTTCCTGTCGCCCAGGGACAAGAAGGAGGCCACGCCCGTGCCGGAGCCGGACGACGGGCAGAATTGATAAAAATTCCGTGCGTAAATTGCTACAATGGTTGGGCGGGAGGGGCGATGCCATGCGACGAGCCAGCGGTTTACCGGTCACCTTGCTGTGCGCCGCCGCCGCGGGTGTCGTCTGCGCCTTGGCCGCCTCGGCGGCGCCCGGCGCCGGCCCGCCGGACGCCGCCGCGCTCACCGCCGAGGCCGCCCGTCTGGAGCACGGCGAGGGCGTGCCGCGCGACCCGGCCGCCGCCCGCGTGCTGTATTGCCAGGCCGCCCGCGCCGGCCACGCGCCGGCCCAGCACGCGCTGGGCTGGATGCTGGCCAACGGCCGCGGCGGCGCGCGCGACGACGGCGCCGCCAGCCTGCTGTTCGCGCTGGCCGCCGCCCAGGGCCACGCCCAGGCGCAGGCCATGTTGCGGCTGACCCCGCCCGACCCGGCGGCGCCGCTGCCGGCCTGCATGCTGCCGGACCTGCCGTCCACCGCGCCCGCGCCGGAGGCCCTGCTGCGCTACCGGGACGGCCCGGGGCAGCGGGTGGGCCTGCTGGTCGACCGGCTGGCGCCGCAGTTCAACATCGACCCCGAGCTGGCGATGGCCATCATCGCGGTCGAGTCGGCCTACAACGCCCGCGCGCTGTCGCCCAAAAACGCGCAGGGCCTGATGCAGCTGATCCCGGAGACGGCGCAGCGCTTCAGCGTGCGCGACGCCTTCGACGCAGAACAGAACATCCGCGGCGGCCTGGCCTACCTGCGCTGGCTGCTGGCCTATTTCAAGGGCGATGTGTGGCTGGTGGCGGCCGCCTACAACGCCGGCGAACAGGCGGTCGAGCGCCACGGCGGCGTGCCGCCCTACGCGGAGACGCGCGACTACGTGAAGAAGATCGCCAAGCTGTACAAGAAAACCACCCATCCCTACCAACGCGATCTGCTGCCGGCGACGTCGCAGATCCCCCACCTGGAAAAACCGCGACAATGACCCCGTCCCCACTTGAACTGGCCATCAGCGAATGGCGCGCCGTGCCCGGCGTCGCCGAGATCCTCGACGGCGAACAGGCCCAGCTGGCCTACGGCTTCGACACCAGCGGCTGCGCGCGCGCGATTCCCGCCGCGCTGCGCATCGCCGGCAACGACAAGGACGACGACTGCGTGTCCGCCGTGATGCGCATCGCCCAGCGCCATGGCGTGGCGGTGCACCCGATCAGCACGGGGCGCAACTGGGGCTACGGCACCTCCTTGCCTTCCGGCAAGGCCAGCGTCGTCCTCGACCTGTCCGGCCTGCGCGAGTTCACGCTGGACGAGGAACTGGGCGTGGTGACCTTGCAGCCGGGCGTGACGCAGGGCATGCTGGCCGACTTCCTCGACAGCAAGAACCTGCCCTTCCTGGTGCCGGTCACCGGCGCCGGCCCCAGTTGCAGCCTGCTGAGCAACGCGCTGGAGCGCGGCTACGGCGTCACGCCGCACACCGACCACTTCGCCGCCGTCACCGACCTGGACGCGGTGCTGGCCGACGGCAGCTTGTACCGCACCACGCTGCGCGAGGCCGGCACCGAGGAACTGGCGCGGCTGTTCAAATGGGGGCTGGGGCCCCACTCGGCGCCGCTGTTCACGCAAAGCGGCTTCGGCATCGTCACCCGCATGAGCATCGTGCTGGCGCGGCGCCCCGCGTGCATCAAGGTCTGCCTGTTCAACCTGAAGGACGACGCGCTGCTGGAAACGGCGGTCGAGCGCGTGCGCGACATCCTGCGCCTGCTGCCCGGCACCGTGGGCGGCATCAACCTGATGAACCGCCACCGCGTGCTGGCGATGAACGCGCCCTATCCGGACGGACCGCCGGACCAGCACGGCCAGATCCCGGCCGAGGTGATCGAGAAAATGGGCGGCCAGTACCAGATCGCGCCGTGGACCGGTTTCTGCACCCTGTACGGCAGCAAGGGCATGGTGGCGGCCGCGCAAAAGGAAATCCGGCGCGCGCTGAACGGCGTCGGCACCCGCATGCTGTTCCTCAGTCCGGGCAACGCGCGCACCCTGGCGCAATTGGCGCGCTGGCTGCCGGGCGGCCTGGGCGAGCGCCTGGGCAGCACCGCCGCCACGCTGGCCAAGTCGCTGGACCTGGTGGCGGGGCGGCCCAACGAGACCGCGCTGCCGCTGGCCTACTGGCGCAACCCGGGGCCGCAGCCGCTGGACGGCCGCGATCCCGGCCGCGACGGCTGCGGCCTGATGTGGTACGCGCCGCTGGTGCCGATGCGCCCGTCCTACGCGCGCGCCTACGTCAACATGGTGACGCGGGTGGCGCGCAAGCACGGCATGGAACCGCTGCTGACCTTCACCTCCGTCAACGAGCGCCTGTTCGACAGCACCGTGCCGTTGCTGTTCGACCGCGCCCGGCCGGATGCGGTGGCGCGCGCCAAGGCCTGTTACGCGGAGTTGCTGGAGGAGGGCAGGGCCATCGGCGTGTTCCCCTACCGCGTGGGCGTGGACACGATGGCGCGCATCGTCGGCGCGCAGAAGCACTCGCACGCCTTCCACGAACGGCTGCGCGTGGCGCTCGATCCGCACGACCTGCTGGCCCCGGGACGCTACCGCTAGGCAATGTCTTGTCGAAAAACTTTACAGTGCCCCGCCGCCGGTCCGGATGTCTACTTTCTATCAATTGGGAAGTTTGATACAAATCAAGGACTTGGCGGCGGGTGGCGATCGCTGGCACGGTACATGCTTTATGTTCGGTGTGGGGAAGCAAACCAAACACCGAACTAACAAGGAGAAATTCCATGAAATTGATTAAAAAACTGATGCTGGGCGCCGTGGCCGCTCTGTCGATGACCGCAGCCCAGGCCGCCACTATCAACATGGGCGGCGTATTCTGGGATCCGGACGTCAATGACTTCAAAGCGGCGTCGCTGGCCATCCGTCAGACCATCCTTCAGCCATCGGGCGAACTGACCGGCTGGGGCTATATCAATCAGCTGAATAACAAAGGGCCGAGCGTTTTCTGCCCAGCCTGCGAACTGACTTTCCAGTTCAGCGGATTCATGCCGGTAACGTCGGGCTTCCTGCCGACCACTGCTGGCACTGCCATTGGTTACACTGGTGGTACCATTAATGTGTACGTGCATACCCTACCCACTTCGATTGACATCTTTGATCCGGCGACCATGACCAGCGCCAACACCGGCGCAGGGTCGGGCACCAGCCTGTGGCTGCAATTGAAAGGTCACAACTTCGGTGGCACAACCTTCTCGGGCGACATTGTTACCGACAATATGGGTAATGTTACTCTGCTGAAGGGTGGTGGCCAGTTGGACGCAAGTGGCGGTATGGCGAAAAACCAGTTTGATACCAATACCAAATCCGACTTCTCCGATATGGTGTTCAGCGTAAGCTTCACGGACATGGTTGTTCCCAACAATCCTCTGGATGCGTTTGGCACGGGTAACTTCAACGGCGACACCAAAGTGCCTGAACCAGGTTCGCTGGGTCTGATCGGCCTGGGCCTGCTGGGCGCCGCGATGGTACGCCGCCGCAAAGCTTGAGTCACTCCGCGGCGCCCCGCAGGGCGCGCGCAATAAAAAAGAGACCTCCGGGTCTCTTTTTTTCGCCTTCCGCGCCGATCGGCGCCCATTCTCGTTTATTCGATGGCGATCAGGCGCTGCATGATGCCGTTAGCCTCGTGCGGCGAGAAGAAATACGGGTAAAGCGAGCGTTCCTGGTTGCCGTGCGCGGCGGTGCCGGCCAGGCGGTCGATGCGGCGGGCGATCTGGTCCAGGCTGGTCCACAGCAGGTAGCTGGGCGCGTGCACGCGCGGGTTGTCGCGCACCCCGGCCAGCTGCTCGAAGCCCAGCATGGTCTCGTAGTAGCGCCGGTGGCGGGGATTGACCTCGATGAACACGTCGGTGCAGCGGTGCAGGTGGCGCGCGTACATGAACAGCACATGGAACAGCGCCGCCAGCGTTTTCTTGGAGTTGCCGCTGCTGCCCATGGCCAGCTTGGTGATCTCGCAGACGTTGCCGCCCCGCATGCGGAACACGTCCACCACGTCCTGGTAGACGTCGTCGGCCAGCAACCCGGACGGGCCGTCCAGGCCCAGGGTCACGGTGCCCACCGTATCGCCGTGGTCGGACGCCGACAGCGTGATGCGCTGCGGGTGGTCATCGACGCGATGGTTGCCCCGGTAGCCGCGCCAGGTGTACATGCGATTGATCAGCACGCTAGCCGATTGGCGCCCCTCCTCGGTGTCTGCCAAGCGGATGCCTAAATTGTGGTCAGTTGTAATCACCGCAGAAATATAGCAGAGCTAGAAAACGAGGCGCACACGGCTGAAACGGAAAAACCGGCGGGATGGCGCAAGGAGGCGGGAGGCGGAGTGCCCTCCCGGGAAATCAATCCAATTTTAACAGACGGTTGGCCAGGCCGATTTCCTCGCGGCGGGAAAGAAAATACGGATACAGCGAACGCTCGCTGCCGGGGTGGGTGCTGGTGCCGCCCAGGCGGGCGATTTCAGCGTTCACATGCTCCATGCCGACCCACAGCAGGTAGGCCGGCGCGTCCACCCGCGGATTGCTGCGCAGCTCGCCGATGCGCCGGAAGCCCAGCATGGCCTCGTAATAGCGGCGGTGGCGCGGGTTGACCTCGATGAACACGTCGGTGCAGTGGTGCCGGTAGTGGGCGTAGATGAACAGCACGTGGAACAGCGAGGCCAGCGCCATCTTCGAACGCAGCGCCGGATCGAAGGCCAGCTTGGTGATCTCGCACACCTTGCCGCCGGCGGCGCGCACGCCCTGGATGTGGTCGTGGAAGATCTCGTCGGCCAGGATGCCGGCCTCGGAGTCGATGCCCAGCGTGACGGTGCCGATCACCATGCCCTTGTCGGTGGCCGACAGCGTGATGCGGTTGGGATTGGCCTCCACCTTGTGCTTGTCGCCATAGCCGCGCCAAGCGTACATCTTGTTGATCAGCATGCTGGCCGAGCTGCGGCCGGTTTCGGTGTCGGCCACGCGGATGGCGAAATGGTCTTGCTGCATGACCACCTCGCTGCCGGCGTGCCGCTCGCCGAGCTCCGGCTCCATGCACACCACGTGGCTGCGCGGCGGCGCCGGGCGCGGCGCGGACGCCTCGTCCAGCGGGGCGGGGGGGGACTGGTCCATGGGGTTTTCTCCTCGACGGTATGGGACGCGATACAGCGGGCTGATCAATATGCTAGCACCAGCCCAGCCGTCCCGCCAGCGGCGAAAGTGTTTCCCGCGCCACGAGCTTATTGCAATTGCTTCAGCAGCGAGCGGGCGTCGTCGGCTTGGGCGAAGCTCCGGCCGCCGGCCAGCGCCTGCTCCAGTTCGCGCCGCGCGCCGATCTTGTCGCCCGACTTGTACAAGCCCATCGCCAAGTGGTAGCGGATGTCGCCCGCCTGCGGCGCCTTGGTGCTGGCCTGCTGCAGCAGCGACAGGCCGCGCTTGGCGTCGCCCTGCTCGACCAGGATCCAGCCCAGCGTGTCCATGATGGCCGGCTCGCCGCTGGCCAGTTTGTAGGCCTGCTCCGCCGTCGCCAGCGCGCGCTTGTCGGTGCTCTGCTGGTAGGCGTAGGCCAGGTTGTTCAGCACGGCCGCATCATTGGGCCGCAGCTTGAGCACGGCCTCCAGCTGCTCGGCGGCCTGCTTGAACTGCTTGTCGTTGATGGATTGCTCGGCGCGGTACATCTGCAGCCGGGCGTCCTGCGGCTGGGCGGCGATCGCCTGCGCCAGGCGCTTGTCGCCATCGGCGCCCTTGCCGCTGGCGCGCAGCGCCGCCACAGTCTTTAGAAGCACCTCGTTGGACTTGAGCAGGGCATAGGCCTTCTCGTACTTGGGCAGCGCCAGCGCCGCCTTGTCCTGCGACATCTGCACGTCGCCTTCCAGCACGTAGCCGCCGGCCGCTTCCGGGTATTTGGTCTGCAACTGGCGGGCGATGGCGACGGCCTGGTCCGGCTGCTTCTTGCGCACCAGCAGCTCGGCGTGCGCCGTCTGGGCCGCCGGGAAGTCCGGCTGCAGCGCCAGCGCCTTTTTCAGATCGTCCTCCGCCGCGCCCTGGTTGCCGAGCATCATGTGCACGCCGGCCAGCTGCAGCTGGGCCTGGGCCGACTTGGGCCGCGCGGCGGCCAGCTTGCTGTAGCTTTCCAGCGCGCCGCTCTTGTCGTCGGTGGCCAGCTGGCTCTTGCCCAGCAGGTCCAGCAGTTCGGGGCTGTTCGGACTGGCCAGCTGCATCTTGCGCGCCAGCGCCAGGGCCTTGTCCTGCTGCCTGGTCAGCAGGTACTGGTTGCCCAAGCGCAGCGCGGGCGCCAGCATCTCCGGGTTCTCGTTGTGCGCCTGCTCCATCCAGCCGGTCGCCTCGGGAATGTTGCGCTCCATCGCCGCCAGCGCGGCCAGCGACGTCATCGCCTCCACGTTCTTCTTGTTCTTCTCCAGGAAGGCTGTCAGGTGCTTCTTGGCGTCGGCCGGCTTCTTCTCCAACACGTCGAGCTGTGCCAGGTCGGCCACGGCCGGGAAGAACGAGGGCTGCAGCGCGAGCGCCTTCTCGAAGCTGGCGCGGGCCAGCGGCAGTTCCTTCCTGGCCACGTGCACCATGCCCTTCAGGTCGTGCGCGACGGCGTTGTCCGGATGGGCCTGCAGCACGTCGTTCACGGCCGCGTAGGCCTTGTCGAAGTTCTTCAAGCCCATCTGGGCGCGCACCAGGGCGATGCCGGCCTGGGCCGACTTGGCGTCCAGCTTGACGGCCGCCTCCAGTTCGCTGATGCCCTGGGCCTGGTTGCCCTGTTCCATCTTGCTCATGCCCAGCGAGGTGCGCAGCGTGGCGGCCTGCGGCGCCAGCGCGCTGGCCTTCTCGAAGAACTCGCTGGCCTTGCCGAAGTCGCGCGCCTGCATATAGGACTCGCCGGCCAGGGCCAGCAGTTGCACGTCGGTGTTGGGGCCCTTCAGCGCCGGCGTCAGCACGGTCAGCGCGTCCGGCGCCTGGCCGCTGCGCAGCAGCGTGGTGGCGAGCATCTTGCGCGCGTACATATTGCCCGGGTACTGCGCCAGGTATTTCTTCAAGTGCTGCTCGGCCTGCTCGGTGGCGCCCAGGTTCAGGTCCACGGCGCCGGCCAGCAGGATGGTCGGCATGTGCTCGGGCGCGGCGCGCAGCACTTTCTGCACGCCTTCCTGCGCCGCCGCGTTCTTGCCCTGCGCGAAGTCGAGCAGCGCCTGGGTGTAGATCACGATCAGGCTGTTGGGCGTGATCTTCTTGGCCGCTTCCAGGTCGGCCTGGGCCGCCTCGAACTTGCCGCTCGACAGCAGCAGATAGGCTTTTTCGATGTGGGCGGAGCGGTGCGACGGGTGGGCCGCCAGCACCTGGCCGTAGGCGGCGATGGCCGGCTCGATCTGGCGCTGGGCGCGCAGCAGGTCGGCCTTGAACATCATCGTGGCGGCGTCCTTGGGCGCGGCCGCCAGCGCCTGCTCGGCGTAGCGGGTGGCGCCGTCCGAGTCGCCGCCGAGGAAGGCCAGCCGGCCCTTGACGATCAGCGCGGCCGTGTACGCCGGTTGCGCCTGCAGCACGCGGTCGATCTCGGTGGCGGCCTGGTCGCGCTTGTTGAGCGCCAGGTAGGCCTCGGCGCGCGCCGTCAGCAGTTCCGGCCCGCCCTTCTTGGCCTCCTCCTCGGTCTCGTCGAGCGCCTTCTGGAACAGGTTTTGCGCGTTCAGCGACTTGGCCAGCAGGGGCATGGCCTGGTCCTTCGCGTAGTTCAGGGCGATCGCGCGGCGCACTTCCTTTTCGGCCGCCTGGCCGTTGCCGGTGTCGACATAGGCCAGCGCCAGCTGGTAGCGCGCCTCGGCGTCGTCCGGATTGGCCAGCAGGGCGTTTTTCAGCTGGATCATGCTGGCGTTGATGTCGCCTTTTTCCTTGTATTGCTTGGCCTGGGCCACCAGCGCCGCGCTCGATTCCTGTTTCTTGCAGCCGGCCAGGCCGGCGGCCAGCACTGAGACCATGGCGGCGAGCGCCAGCTTGTTTACGCGACGGGACATTGGGGTTTCCTTAAATGTGAAGGCTGCGGCGGATGGTCGGCCGGTCATCCGCAATGGTGGCATGTAACACGGCAGGTAGCAATAGGAATAGCAATCGGGCAACGCGATCGGGATGCCGCGTCAGGACGCCGCGCCGGACCTTCCCGCGCGGGGGCCGACCAGCACCTCGGCCGCCGCCGGATGGCCGAGGAAGCCCCCCGGGCTGGCGCTCAGGCCGTAGGCGCCCGATTGCAGCACCGCCACCAGGTCGCCGGGGCCGGCCAACGCCAGCTCCATCTGGTCGCCCAGCAGGTCCAGCGGCGTGCACAGCGGGCCGACCACGGAGGCCGTTTCGCGCTCGCCGCCGCGCACGCGGTTGCCGATCACCACCGGGTAGTTCTTGCGTATCACCTGGCCGAAGTTGCCGGACGCGGACAGGTGGTGGTGCAGGCCGCCGTCCGTCACCAGGTAGACGCGGCCGCGCGATTCCTTGCGCTCGATGACGCGGCTGACGTAGACGCCGGCCTCGCCCACCAGATAGCGCCCCAGTTCGACGACGACGCGCGCGCCCGGCAGCGCCGCGTGCACGGCCGGCAGCATTTCGGCCAGCCCTGCGCCGACGGCGGCCAAGTCCAGCCGCTCCTCGCCGGGGAAGTAGGGGATGCCGAAACCGCCGCCGATGTTGAGCGTGCGTAGCGGCGCCGGCGCATGCGGCGCCAGCGCCAGCGCCAGCGCGAAGGTCTTCTCGTGCGCCTCGCGCAGCGCGGCGGCTTTCAGGTTTTGCGATCCGCTGAAGATGTGGAAGCCGTGAAAGGCCAGCGGCAGCGCGCCCAGCCGCGCCAGCAGGGCCGGCACCAGCTCGGCGTCCACGCCGAACTGCTTGGGACCACCGCCCATTTTCATGCCGGACGATTTCAGCTCGAAGTCCGGATTGACGCGCACCGCCACTTGCGGCCGCACCCCCAGCCGTGCGCCGATGGCGGCGACCCGCTCCATCTCGGCGGCCGATTCCAGGTTCAGCACGACGCCGGCGGCCACCGCGCTGGCCAGTTCCGCGTCCCCCTTGCCGGGGCCGGCGAAGCTGATGTCGCACGGGGCGACGCCGGTGTCGAGCGCGACCCGCAGTTCGCCGCCGGAGGCGACGTCGATGCCGTCGACCAGGCCCGCCATGTGTTGCACCACGGCCGGCATCGGATTGGCCTTCATCGCGTAGTGCAGGGCGATGGCGGGCGGCAGGTGGCGCCGCAGCTCGGCCACGCGCGCGCTCAGCGCGCCGCGGTCGTAGGCGTAGAACGGGGTCTGGCCGACCCGCGCGGCCAGGCGCGCCAGCGGCACGCCGCCGATCTGCAGGCTGTCGTCGACGACCGGGAACTGGACAAGCGGCGCGTGCTGGGGGCGGGTCATGGCTGGGGCTCCGTGAAAACAGTGGCGTACAACAGGCCGAGCAGCTTGCGGTCGATCTTGCCGTTCGGATTGCGCGGCAGGCTGTCTTCCACCAGCACCACCCTCTGCGGCAGCATATAGGCCGGCAGGTGCGGCTTGCAGGCGGCCAGCAGTTCGGCCGCCGTCAGCGCCAGGCCCGGCCGGGCCTGGGCGATCACGACGATGGCCTGGCCCAGCGCCGGGTGGCCGACGCCGATCGCGGCCGCCTCGGCCACCCGGCCGCGCGCGTACACCACTTCCTCCACCTCGCTGGGGCTGACCCGGTAGCCGGAGGTCTTGATCATCTCGTCGTTGCGGCTGATGAAATACAGATAGCCCTCGTCGTCGCGGCGCACGGTGTCGCCCGACCACACCGCCATCTCCGTCGGCGCCAGGCCGGGCGCGGCCGGGTAGGGCTTGAAGCGCTCGGCGGTCTTGGCCGGATCGTTCCAATAGCCCAGCGACACCAGCGCGCCGCGGTGCACCAGTTCGCCCGGCTCGCCGGCGTCGCACTCGCTGCCGTCGGGCCGCAGCACCAGCACCTCGGCGTTCGGGATGGCCTTGCCCATGGAGTCGGGCCGCCGGTCCAGCTGGTCGGGCGGCAGATAGGTCGAGCGGAACGCCTCCGTCAGGCCGTACATCAGGTAGGGGCGGGCGTTCGGCAGCGCGCGGCGCAGCGCGTCCAGCGTGGGGCGTTGCATGGCGCCGCCCGAATTGGTCAGGTAGCGCAGGGTGCAGTCGGCCGGCCAGTCCAGCGGCGCCACCTGCAGCCACAGCGGCGGCACGGCGGCCAGGCCGGTGATGCGCTCGGCCACCACGGCCTTGAGCACGTCGCGCGCCAGCAGATGGTTCAGCAGCACGGCGGTGGCGCCCACGTGGAAGGCGGTGGTCAGCTGGCTCAGGCCGTAGTCGAAACTGAGCGGCAGCACCGCCAGGATGCGGTCGTCCGCCGTGTTTTCCAGGTAGCCGGCCACGCTGACGGCGCCGGCCACCAGGTTGCGGTGCGACAGCACCACGCCCTTGGGCTTGCCGGTGCTGCCGGAGGTGTACAGGATGGCGGCCATGTCGCCGTCGATCACGCGGTGCGGCGCGACGCCGGGCGGCGCGGCCAGCGCGCTGTCCCAGCCCAGCACGGAGACGCCGGGCACCTCGGGCAGGGCGGCGCCCGCGCCGCCCACCGCGATCACCATCGCCAGGCCCGGGCACGGCGCCAGGCCGGGCGCCAGCAGGCGCAGGCGGTCGGCGCTG
Source organism: Pseudoduganella namucuonensis (assembly GCF_900116645.1). GTDB lineage: Bacteria > Pseudomonadota > Gammaproteobacteria > Burkholderiales > Burkholderiaceae_D > Rugamonas > Rugamonas namucuonensis. The sequence goes on from NZ_FPBO01000003.1 coordinate 336,812, forward strand.
GTCACCAGCACGCGCACGTCGCAGTCGGCCAGGATGTACGCCACCTGTTCCGGCTTGAGCAGCGGGTTGATCGGCACGAACACGCCGCCGGCGGCCGCCGCGCCGAACATGGCGGCCACGTTTTCCACGTTCTTTTCCATGTAGACGGCGACCCGCTCGCCGCGCGCCAGGCCGGCCGCCAGCAGGGCGTCGGCGGCGCCGCGCACGGCTTGCGCCAGCGCCGCGTAGTCCAGGCGGCGCTGGCCGTGGACCAGCGCCTCGGCCGCCGGCGCGCGGCGGGCGGAGGCAAAGATGAATTCGTGGATCAGGTCGCTCATGGGGTAGGAATGGTACGCGCGTGCGGGAATCCTGTCCATGGAAGCGCCGCCGCGTCGGGACCGCTATGCTAAAGTAACAACACATGCAGTATCCCACAACGCCGACCTCCCGATGACCTGGACCCTGACCCCGGCCGGCAACTACGCCAGCCATATCCCCCGTTGGAACGAATTGAACGCCGCCAGCGTCGCCTCGCCGCTGCTGGACGCGGCCTTCGTCGCGCCCCTGCTCGACCATTTCGGCACCGGCCGCGAGCTGCTCGCCATCTGCGAACGCGGCGGCCGCACGGTGGCCATGGCGCTGCTGGCGCCGCGCGGCAAGGGCGTGTGGGCCAGCTTCCAGCCGGCGCAGCAGCCGCTGTGCATGTGGCTGAGCGTCCCGGACGAGCCGCTGGCGCCGCTGCTGGACGGCCTGCTGCGCGCCTTGCCCGGCCTGCCCCTGCTGCTGGGCCTGACGCAGTGCGATCCCCAGCTGGCGCCCCGTCCGTCCGCCGGGGCGCGGCAGCGCACGCTGGACTATATCGACACCGCCCGCATCACGCTGGGCGGCGGCTACGACGCCTACTGGGAGGCGCGCGGCAAGAATCTGCGCGCTAACCTGAAGAAACAGCGCAACCGGCTGGAGCGGGAGGGCGTGGCCACGCGCTTGCAGCTGAGCGGCGCGCCGGAGGAGATGGCCGCCGCCGTGGCCGACTACGGCCGGCTCGAAAGCGCCGGCTGGAAGGGCGGGGAGGGCACGGCCGTCCACGCCGACAACGCCCAGGGCCGGTTTTACCGGGCCATGCTGGAGGCGTTCTGCCGGCGCGGGGCCGGCTGCGTGGCGCGCTACTGGTTCGGCGACCGGCTGGTGGCCATGGACCTGTGCGTCGAGGGGCCGGACAGCGTCGTCGTGCTGAAAACCGCCTACGACGAGAGCGTGGACAAGCACTTTTCGCCCGCGCTGCTGATGCGCGAGGAGAGCTTCCGGCTGCTGTTCGAGCGAGGACTGCAGAGCCTGGAGTTTTATGGCAAGGTGATGCCCTGGCATCTGCAATGGACTGACGAGGTGCGGACCATGTACCATATCAATTATTACCGCTGGCCATTACTGCGGCAACTGCATGCCAAGCGTTCATCCACGGAGTAGAAATGTATTTGCAAGAAGTAAAAACCATCCTCGCCGATATTCTGGGCCTGGGGGCCGCCGCCGACGCGCTGACGGCCGACTCGGCCCTGATGGGCAGCATTCCCGAACTCGATTCCATGGCCGTTGTGCAACTGCTGGCCGCGTTGGAGGAACAGTTCGGCTTCAGCATCGACGACGACGAGATCGACGCCGGCACCTTCGCCACGGTCGGCACGCTGGCCGCCTTCGTACAGCACAAACTCACGGCATGATCTTGCCGGGTTCCCACTCGCCAGCCACGCCTTCGAAGATTCCCTTCTTCCTGCGGGCTGCGGAGGGAACGCGTTTTTGCCTGTTCCACCCGCCGGCCGGCCTTTGCCGGGGCGCCCTGGTCTATCTCCATCCCTTCGCGGAGGAAATGAACAAGACACGCCGCATGGCCGCGCTGCAATCCCGCGCGTTGGCGGCACAGGGTGTGGGCGTGCTGCAGATCGATCTGCTCGGTTGCGGCGACAGCAGCGGCGATTTCGGCGACGCGCGCTGGGAGCTGTGGCGCGACGACGTGGCGCTGGCCATGCGCTGGCTGCGCGAACGGCTGGGCCGCGAGGTTGGCCTGTGGGGCTTGCGGTTGGGGGCGCTGCTGGCGGCCGATTGCGCCCGTTCGGACGCCGAGGGCGGCGCCATGCCCGCCGCCGACCGTTTGCTAATGTGGCATCCGGTGCACACCGGGGGCGCCTGTCTGACCCAGTTTCTGCGCATGCGGTTGGCGGCGGACATGCTGGACAAGCAGCACGCCGCCCGCAACTCCACCGCCGCTCTGCGCGCCGCCCTGCGCGCGGGCGCCGCGCAGGAAGTGGCTGGCTACGAGCTGACCCCCGCGCTCGCTGACGCCCTCGACGGCTTGGAGCTGGCTGTGCTCAGGCCGTCCTGCCCGGTGCACTGGCTGGACGTGGCGGTGTCCGCCGATCGCCCAATGTCTCCAGCCAGCAACAAAATCGTGGGCGCGTGGCGCGAGCAGGGCGTGCTGGTCGACGCTCAAGTGGTGGCGGGGCCGGCCTTCTGGGGAACGGCCGAGATCGCCGAATGTCCCGCGCTATTGGAGGCCACCGGCGCGGCATTGGCGGGAGCGATCGATGTTGTATGAGGAAGTGGCGCTGAGCTTCAGCTGCCGCGGCGATGCGCTGCTGGGTATCGTCAGCGTTCCAGAGCGGCCAAGCAGACGTGGTGTGCTGGTGTTGGTGGGCGGGGCGCAATATCGGGCCGGCAGCCACCGTCAGTTCACGTTGCTGGCGCGCTGCCTGGCGCAGCGGGGCATCCCTGTCATGCGCTTCGACTACCGGGGTATGGGCGATGGCGAAGGCTCGCAACGCAGCTTCGAGGATATCGCCGACGACCTGCGCGCCGCGATCGACCAGTTCATGGCCGGCGTGCCCGGCCTGAGCGAGGTGGTGCTGTGGGGTTTATGCGACGCCGCGTCCGCCGCGCTGTTTTACGCCGCGCGGGACGCGCGCGTGCGGGGACTGGCGTTGCTCAATCCTTGGGCGCGGGCCGAGGCCGGCTTGGCGAAGACCGTGCTCAAGCGCTACTACCTGCGCCGCCTGGGCGAACCCGCGCTGTGGCGGAAAGTGTTCAGCGGGCGCTTCGATTTTCTCGCTTCCGCCGCTTCGCTGGGGCGGCATGTGGCGGCGGTGCTGCCCGGGCGCCGCGCGCTCGCTGGCACGGGCACCGCTCCGCCTCTGGCCGAACGCCTGTACGCCGGACTGTACGGTTTTGGCGGACCGGTGTTGCTGATATTGAGCCCGGACGACATGACCGCCATGGAGTTTATGGAAATGGCCGGCGGCTCGCCACGCTGGCGCGCCCTGATGGCGGCGCCGCGTGTGACGCGGCGCGAACTCGCTGGAGCCGATCACACGTTTTCCAGCCGCGTTTGGCGCGATCAGGTCGCGGATTGGACGGGAACATGGCTGCTCTCATGGTAAATTAACGTTGGGAAACTTGCGTTGTTTAATCAGGGAGAGCGTATGAAGCGTGCAACGGTCCTCGCGGCCACCATCCTCATCGCCGCTGCTGGGTGTGGCGCGGCGGCGGCGGCGGCTCCGGGGGGCAAGGCCAGCTATTGCGGCAACGTCGGCGGAAGCAACGCGCCGGCAGTGTTCGACTACCGTAAGGGTAAGACGGAATACGCTATGCAGTTGGCGCAAACCGAGCGCAATTCTTTTTCGCCGGATGTGGAAAGCGGTGCGCGCGGCCCCTCTTCGGCGCAAGAACTGGATCGCACCTTGCAGATATTTCCCAACCATACGCCCGCTCTGGCTGCGCTGGCGCGTCTGGCGCTGAAGGAGAAGCAAGTCCGCCTGCCGGGAGCCAGCCTGCCGGTTGAGTGCTATTTCGACCGCGCCCAGCGCTTCGCGCCGGATGATGCTGCCGTCTACACCACCTACGCCAACTATCTGGTCGCGCTGGGGCTGAACGCCAAGGCTGTGGAGATGTACACGCGCGCCAGCGAGTTGGACCCGGCCAATCCTGTTATCAATTACAATCTGGGCCTGGCTTTGGTCAAGGCGCGCGATTTTGAGCGGGCCAACAAGCACGCCCAGCGCGCCTACGCCGCCGGCTTCCCCTTGCCCGGCCTGAAAACCATGCTGACGCAGGCTGGCCAGTGGCGGGAATTGCCGCCCGAGGCGGCCCCCGCGCCAGTACCGGTCGTGGAGGCCGCGGCCCAGCCCGAGCCGAAAAAGGAGTGACAGCCATGCGTTCCATCATCGCCGCCGCGCTGGCGGCCACGGTGTTCGCCGCGCCCGCGCTGGCGGCCCCGGCCCCGGCCCCCGATCCCCGCCTGGATGGCCTGAAGCAGGTCGAGCGCAGCGCTTGCGTGCGCGCCGGCAACACCGGACCGGGCGCGCCGAAAAACCTCAAGCTGGTGCCCAAGTATTGCGAGTGCGTGGCCGCCGCCTATTGGGACACCCTGCCCAGGGAAGAGGTGGAGGAGTTGATGAGCAGCGGGCGTTCCGAGGCCATGGAGCGGCGCAAGGCCGAGCGCATGGGCCGGGCGCGCGACGCCTGCCAGCGTTGACGGCCATGCGCGTGCGGCTGGCCGGCCAGGGCTGGGAATTCGACGCCGGCGCCGACACCACGCTGCTGATGGCGGCGCAACAGGCCGGCGTGCGCCTGCCCAGTTCCTGCCGCAACGGCACGTGCCGCACCTGCATCTGCAAGCTGGAAAGCGGCGCCATACGCTACCTGGTCGAATGGCCCGGCGTCAGCCTGGACGAGAAGCGGGAAGGGTGGATACTGCCGTGCGTGGCCGTGGCGCAGTCCGACCTGGAACTGGCGGTGCCGGCCGCGCGGCGGATCGAGCCTTAGCGCCTAGCCGCCGCCGTCTCCGGCGCCCCCGGCACCCTCGCCACCCTCGCCGCGCTTGCGCAGCCGGCTCAGCAGGGCATTGGCCGTGTCGCTCATCGGCAGGCCGTGGCGGCGCAGCAGCTGGATGTGCAGCACCATGTTCTCCAGCACCAGCTTGGCCGCCACCGCCAGCAGGGTCAGGCGGCGGTCCTCCTCGCTGAAGGACTCCATCGCGTCGGCCATCTCACACAGATGGGTCGCCACCAGGGCGCGCAAATCCTGTTCATCGAAAGGCAGGTCGGCGAAATCGATCGGGTCCTCCTGCTCCACTTCCTGCATCAGCGCTTCCAGGTCTTCGCGGGTAATCGACATCTGTGACTCCAGTGGTTGCCTTGATTGCATTTTAGCCCTAAGCGCGGCCGATCCGCGCTAGAATTTCCCCGAGGGGGATTACCTTGGCGCAGATTACCTTTACCCAGCAGCTGGCCCGTTTCATGCCCGTTCCGCAACTCGAGACCGGCGCCGCGGATCTGCGCGGCGCGCTCGACGGCGCCTTCGCCGGCAACCCGCGCCTGCGCGGCTATGTGCTGGACGAGCAGGGCCACCTGCGCGAGAACGTGGTCATCTTCATCGACGGCCAGCGCAGCCGCGACCGCGTCCTGCTGGACGACCCGCTGCGGCCCGATTCCCGGATTTATATCCTGCAAGCACTTTCTGGAGGCTGACATGGCTGAACGCGCATATATCGCGACCCGCAAGGGCTTGTTTGAGCTGGCCGCGAAGAATGGCGAATGGGCGCTGGAGGACCACCATTTCCTGGGCGACCCGGTCAGCATGGTCTTGCCGGACACGCGCGACGGCACCCTGTACGCCGCGCTCAACCTGGGCCATTTCGGCGCCAAGCTGCACCGGCGCGATCCGGGCGCCGAGACGTGGACCGAGATCGGCGTGCCGGAATACCCGGTCAAGCCGGAGGACAGCGCCGACAAGGTGGAATGGAAGCTGAAGCAGATCTGGTCGCTGGAGACGGGCGGCCCGGACGAGCCCGGCGTGCTGTGGGCAGGCACCCTGCCGGGCGGCCTGTTCAAGTCCGGCGACCGGGGCGACACCTGGCAACTGGTGGAATCGCTGTGGAACGTGCCCGAGCGCGCCCAGTGGATGGGCGGCGGCTACGACGTGCCGGGCATCCACAGCATTTGCGTCGACCCGCGCGACAGCCGGAGCATCCTGGTCGGCGTGTCCTGCGGCGGCGCCTGGCTGAGCAATGACGGCGGCGCCAGCTGGAGCATGCGCGCCAAGGGCATGCTGGCCCGCTACATGCCGCCCGACATGGCCGACCAGCAGGCGGTGCAGGACCCGCACCGCATCGTGCGCTGCCAGGCCGAGCCGGACAAGCTGTGGTGCCAGCACCACTGCGGCATCTGGCGCTCGGTCGACAATGGCGCGCTGTGGACGGAGGTGACGGATGTGCCGCTGTCGAGCTTCGGCTTCGGCGTCGCCGTGCATCCGCGCGACGGCGACACGGCCTGGTTCGCGCCCGGCGTGGCCGACGAGCGGCGGGTGCCGGTGGACGCGGCGCTGGCCGTGACCCGCACCGGCGACGGCGGCCAGGGCTTCGGCGTGCTGCGCAACGGCTTGCCGCAGGAGCATTGCTACGACCTGGTCTACCGCCACGGCCTGGCGGTGGCGGAGGACGGCAAGACGCTGCTGATGGCGAGCACCACCGGCAACGTCTGGCTGTCGGCCAACGGCGGCGACTACTGGCGCACCATCTCGACCACCATGCCGCCGGTGTACGCGGTGCGTTTCGCCGACTAGTGCTTCAGTTCACACCGCGTAGTAGGCCAGGAACATCTCCACCGCCGCCGTCACGACGGCGGTTTCCGCCGCCGCGTCCAGCGGCGGCTGGCCCATGGCCACCTGCGGCCAGAACGCGAACATCTTCAACTGTCCCTGCAGCAAGTGCGACGCGAAGGCCGGATCCAGCGGCTTGAGCTTGCCGTCCTCCAGCGCCGCGCGTATCCAGGCGGTCACACCTTCCTCCTTGTCGGCCAGCCTGGCGATCATTTCCCGCGCCCGCTCCGGCCGGTGTATGCCCTCGGCGATGGCCACGCGCGCCAGGTCCAGGAAGTAATTGTCGCGAAGCAAAGCCATCTTTTGCCCCATCAAATCCATCAGTTGTGTGCGCAAGCTAACGCCGGGATGGTAGCGAAACGCTTGTAACGCGGCGCTACTGGCCCAAAGTTCATTGAGAATGTGGGCGAACAGGTCGTCCTTGCTGGGAAAGTGGTTGTAGACCGTGCGTTTCGACACGCCGGCGGCGGCGGCGATCTTGTCCATGCTGGTGGCGTCGAAGCCATGGGCGCGGAATTCGGCCAGGGCCGCCTCTACGATGGCCTGGCGCTTGCGGTCCGTCAGGCGCTGTGGGTGGGTGGTGTCCATGCGAGTATTTTACACTGGATGGTTTACTTTTCCAAAAAAGGAAACTACACTGTGCAGTATACTTTTTGTGGGAGTTCTGATGAAATCCGCCAGGCGCCTGACCTTGATCTCGATACTGGGAGTGTTGTTGACCATGACTTATTGCACCTTATCCGCCAAAGACATCGCCTACGCCTCGCCGCAGCGGGCCGAGGGCCGTTTCCGAAATGACAAGACCATGCACAAGATGGGCGTGATGGGCACCTTGCGCGTGATATGGCAGATGGCGTTCGCGAAACCGGCCGACACGGTGCCCGCCAAACCGATACCGGTGCACGCCCTGACGGCCGCGCAACTGGAGGCCGCGCCCGACAACAGCGTGTTCCGCCTGGGCCACTCGACGATGCTGCTGAAGCTGGACGGCGGCTACTGGCTGACCGACCCCGTGTTTTCCGAGCGCGCCTCGCCGCTGCAATGGCTGGGGCCGGCGCGTTTCCACCAGCCGCCGATCGGCATCGAGGACTTGCCGCCGATCAAGGGCGTGATCCTGTCGCACGACCATTACGACCACCTGGACCACGCCGCCGTGCTGGCGCTGGCCGGCAAGACCGAGGTCTTCATCGCGCCGCTGGGCGTGGGGGACACGCTGGTGAAGTGGGGCGTGCCGGCGGACAAGGTCAAGCAGCTGGACTGGTGGAAATCGGCGTCCGTGGGCGGCGTGCGGCTGACGGCCACCCCGGCCCAGCACTTTTCCGGCCGCGGCCTGCTGGACGCCAACAAGACGCTGTGGGCGTCGTGGGTGATACAGGCCGGCGGCCAGCGCATCTTCTTCAGCGGCGACACCGGCTATTTCAAGGGCTTCAAGGAAATCGGCGACAAGTTCGGGCCTTTCGACCTGACCATGATCGAAACCGGCGCCTACGATCCGCAATGGCCGGACGTGCACATGCAGCCGGAGGAAACCATGCAGGCGCACATCGACCTGCGCGGCAAGCTGCTGATGCCGATCCACAACGGCACCTTCGACCTGGCGCTGCACGCGTGGAACGAGCCGTTCGAGCGCATCACCGCGCTGGCCGCCGAGCGCGGGCAGACCCTGGCGACGCCGGAAATCGGACAGCGGCTGGATGTGCGGGAGGCGCCGCCGGCCAATCAATGGTGGCGCAAGGCTTTGTGATTAAGCGGGTCGCGGACGTCGCGAGTGCCTGGTTCGCGGTACGCGGGCCAGGTACCAGTTCGGCGGCGCGGATTCGGTACCTGGCTCGCTAAAGACGCGAACCAGGCACTCGCGGCGTTGGCGGTCCGCCGGCGGGAGCTCGCTCCGGCGGCTAGCCTTGCTTTCAGGCCACGATATTGATCAGCCGCCCCACCGTCTGCCCCTGGGCGTTCAGTTGCGGCGCGCGCGGCAGGATGTCGGGCGGCACCGGCGTGGCGATGGCCTGGTCCAGCCGCACCGTCGCGGGCGGCGCGGCGCTGGCGCTTTCGGCCTGCCGGGTTTGCTTCTGGCGGGTGCTCAGTTCCTCCTGGTCCTTGCTCAGTTGCTGCCTGCTGTCCTCCAGCCGGCTCGCGTCCTGGTCCACGCGCGTACGGTCCTGCTGAACCTTGCGTTCGGCAATCGCAACCGCGTTGCGCAGCGTGTCGACGGACGTCACGGAAACCACGGCGGGCACCCCTTCCCGTTGTCTTGCGCAACCGAAAGTCGTGGACGCGGTTACGCACAATCACTCAGCCTTAAGCGTAGGCCAAAACGGGCGCTCGTGCCAGCGCTTTTTGGCCAGTCGATAATGAAAAAAGGCAAGACCGGGGGAGCCGGCCTTGCCCAAAACCACAGGGGACTTGAATCGCTTAGAAGCGGTACAGCAGCGAGGCCTCGACCGCGCGGCCGAACAGCGGACGGGCGTTGATCGGACCGCTGCTGGCGCCGGTCAGACGGGAGTTGCCTTCCGTCAGGCCCAGTTCATTGCTGAGGTTGGTGCCGGCCAGGCGCACCTCGATCTTCTCGCCGATGGCGTACAGCGCGCCGGCGTCGATGGTGCGGTAGGACGGCAGGTATTGCGTGTTGGCCTGGTCCGCCCAGCGCGCGCCGATCGAGGTGTAGGTGGCGTACAGCTTCAGGGAGTTGTCGTCGCCCAGCGGGATCTTGTAGGTCGGCGTGAAGCGGAACTGCAGCTTGGGCTGGCGCTGCACGTCGTTGCCCGCCGTGGCCGGGTTGTCCTTGTACTCGGACTTCTGGTAATCGCCCGTCAGCGACAGCGTCAGGTTCTTCACCGGGCGCACGGCGATCTCGAATTCCAGGCCGGTGCCCTTGGAGCCGCTGACCGAGTTCAGGATGCTGCCGTTGGCCAGGATCTGCTGGAAGGCGATGCCGTCGAACTGGGTGTGGAAGGCGTTGATGTAGGCGCTGTACAGCGCGCCCACCGTCTTGAAGCCCACTTCGAACTGCTTGACGGTCGGCGTCGGGTTCTGGCTGCGGTCGTCGACATTGGCCTGCGTGCCCGCGTTGCGCAGGGTGTCGAAGGCGATGAAGGTGTGGCCGGAGTTGGCGCGCGCGAACACGCTGGAATCCTTGGTCAGCTTGTAGTTGCCGCCCACCGTGAACGAGGTCGCCGTGTCCTTGCGGCTCAGGGCCGTGTAGGCGCCGGACGGCATCGAGGTGCCGTTGTTGTACACCGTCAGCGGGTTGGCGTCGGTGTCGCCGGAGACCAGGTTGGAGACGCTGCCGCTGATCTTCTGGCGCTCGCGGCGCACGCCGGCGTCGACCTTGACGCGGTCGTTCACCTTCCACTCGTTGGACACGTAGAAGGCGGTGTTGCTGCCGTCATAGGAGGCGTTCGGCGCGAAGAATACCGGGCCCTCCTTGCCGTTGTTGGACACCACCACGCCGTTGTTCAGGCGCACGTTGATCAGGCTGGCGTTCGGCACGGCCGTCATCAGGTGGCTGCTGCCCAGGTACCACTCGTCCTCGGATGTGTAGTTGGCGAAGTAGGCGCCCACCGTCACGGTGTTGTTCTGGATCCATTCGCGGCTCACGCGCAACTCGTCGGTGAAGGACTTCAGCTTCTTCGCCACCGCCCACAGGCCGGCCTGCACCACTTGCGTGCTGTCCGGCACGGCGGCGCCGCCGGTGAGGTAGGTCGCCGCCGCCGAGGTGGCGGGGCGTCCGGCGGCCGCCAGCACGGCGGCGTCGCCGTTGGCCGAGGCAATGGCGGCGGCCTTGTAGGCGCCCATGGTCAGTGGGTTGTTGCCGGTGAACATGGCGATGGTGTTCATGTCGCCGTCGAAGCGGTTGAACTTGTTGGACACGTTCCAGCCGTTGATGGTCTGGTCGAACTCGGCGCCGAACACGGTCGCCTTCAGGCCGCGGCCGTCGCCCAGGTCGTAGTTCAGCGTCCGGCCTGGGCCGGCTTCGACGGTGAAGCGGCGCATCTCATTGCTCATCAAGGTGCCCTTGAGCGGGTCGAAGCCGGGGAAGGCGCTGATGCCGCGGCCCTCGTTGGCCGAGATCAGCGGCACGCCGGTGTAGAAGGCGTTCTTGTCGTCGGTACTGCGGGCGTAGACGGTCAGTTCGCCCTGGTCCAGCTTGCGGGTCAGGGTGGCGGTCAACTGGTGGCCGTCGTCGGATGGGAAGCCGGAATCGCGCACGCCGTGGGTGGTCCTGTAGAAGCCGCCTACGCTGCCGTACCAGCCTTCGCCGATCTTGGCGCCGTAGAACAGGTCGACGCGGCGCAGCTCGCCGGTGCCGGTAGTGAAGCGTATCGTGCCCTCCGGCGTGTCGGTGCCCTTTTTCAGGATGAAGTTCATGGTCGCGCCGGGCTGGCCGTCCGAGAAGATGGTGCTCGGGCCGCCGCGCAGCACTTCCACGCGTTCGATGGTGTCGTCCAGGCGGAAGGCGGACGAGCCCTCGAAGAAGGACAGGGTGGGCACGGGGTAGATCGGGTTGCCCTGCATTTGCACCGAGACGAAGGGCGAATCCGAGCCCGAGGGGAAGCCGCGCACCTCGATGTTGGCGCCGGACTGGCCGCCGGTGGCCTCGGCGTAGACGCCCGGCACCAGCTTCAGCACGTCGGCGGTGCTGCTGGGCGAGGCGGCTTTCAGCTGCTCCTCGTTGGCGGTGGTGATGGAGAAGGCGGAGTCCAGTTTGCGCACGCCGCGGGCGCCGGCCACGCCGGTCACGACCACGGTTTGCAGTTCGGCCGCCACGGAATCCTTGGCCGGGGTTGCCGCGGGGGCCGCCGCCGGGGTGGTGGCGGTTGCGGCGGCTTGCGCCTCGGCTTCGGCGGCCTGCGCTTGGCTCATCAACGTCAGCACGGCCAGCGTGACCGACGATAACAGGAATTTGTTCTGGCTTTTCATATGCTTGGCTTTCTTTTTTAATGGTGTGAGCATGTCGTCTCCCGGGCAGTGCGCCGACTCAGTGTAGTGGCTTTGGGCGCCTGTCCGCACTTTTCGCGGAGTCGCGTCTTGCGAAAGTGTTGCCATTAAAATCCCAAATGATATCGATGTCAATCGAAATGATATCGATGTCATTAAATTGTTGTGTCCACCCGAAAATCTGTCATAATGCGGCGCAGGGACTTGTTGAGAACATAAAACGCATGAAAAGTGGCATCCGCAACAGCGATTCGGGATTGACGATGGAGGACTTGGCCAAGCTGGCCGGCGTCTCCAAGATCACCGTGTCCCGGGCGTTGCGCGACAGTCCGCTGGTGACGCCGGAGACGCGCGAGAAGGTGCGCCAGATCGCCAGCGAGCAGGGCTACCGCCTGAACGTGAGCGCGCGCAACCTGCGCATGCGCCGCAGTTATTCGGTGGCGGTGGTGGTGGAAATGACGCCGGTGAAGGGCAGGCCCATGTCGGACCCGTACCCGCTGGAGCTGTTGGGCGGCATCACGCAGGAATTGACGACCGCAGGCTACAGCGTGGTGCTGACCTCCAAGCAGTTGCTGGACACGGCGCCGGTGCAGGGCGCGGACGGCATGATCCTGCTGGGCCAGGGTTCGCACGGCGAGGCGGTGCACGCGCTGCAGAAGACCGGGCTGCCGCTGGTGGTGTGGGGCGCGCCCGAGGCGGGCGGCGGCTACATCGTGGTCGGCAGCGACAACCGCGCCGGCGGTGTCAGCGCCGCGCAACGTTTCATCGACCTGGGCCGCCGCAAGCTGGTGTTCGTGGGCGACGTCGACCACGCCGAGGTGCAGGAGCGCTGCGCCGGCTTCATCGACACCATGGGCGGGCAGGGCACGGTGCACATCATCCGTCCCAGGGCGTTCACCTTCGAGGCCGGCTTCGACTGCATCTCGTCGCTGCTGAAAAAGAAGGGGCCGGTGTTCGACGGCGTGTTCGCCGCCAGCGATTCGCTGGCGATGGGCGCGATCCGGGCGCTGGCCGAGAAGGACATGCGGGTGCCGGAGGCGGTCTCCGTCATCGGCTACGACGACACGCCCAGCGCGGCCAGCTTCGTGCCGCCGCTGACCAGCGTGCACCAGTACCTGCGCGACGGCGGCGTGCTGCTGGCGAGGAAAATGCTGGCGCTGATCGACGGCGCGCCGGTGCAGTCGGAAATGCTGCCCACCACGTTGATGGTGAGGCAGACCTGAAACCCAGAAGCGCTCTCAGGGGACAGTCCCTTCGGGAGCGGAGCCCGCCCCACTGGGGCGGCCTCCCCCACGGGGTCTGACCCCAGCCTTTGCGGCTGGTTTTTTTAAAAACTTGTTTCAAACCGGTTTGGACATCCTAAAGGAATGCATCGTGCAATCTGACGCCATCAAACACACCTACCCCCTGGAACCGTGGTGCATACGCGAAACCTCGTTCGACACGGAATCGCACTTTCTCGACGAGACCCTGTTCGCGCTCGGCAACGGCTACATCGGCCTGCGCGGCACGCACGAGGAGGGCTACACGGGGCCCCGGGGCACGTCGCTCGATGGCACCTACCTGAACGGTTTTTACGAATCGGAGTCCATCCACTATCCGGAGGCCGCCTACGGCCTGGCCAAGACCAACCAGTTCATGCTCAACGTGCCGAACGCCAAGGGCATCGCGCTGTGGCTGGAGGACGAGCGCTTCGATCCGCTGCAGGGCACGCTGCACAGCTACGAGCGCGTGCTGGACTTCCGCACCGGCGTGCTGCGCCGCACGCTGCAATGGACCTCGCCGCGGGGCCGCAAGGTGGCGATCGAGAGCCGCCGGCTGGTCAGCTTCGCCGAGAAGCACCTGTTCGCCATCGAATACGAGGTCACGCCGCTGAACTTCTCGGGCCACATCAAGCTGGTGTCGTCCATCGACGGCGAGGTGAAGAACCAGGAGGCGGGCGACGATCCGCGCGTGGGTTCGGCCGTGTCCGGCCAGTCGCTGCGGCTGGTGGGCGTCGAGCAGTCGCCGCATTTCTCGGCGCTGATACAGCGCACCGCGAACAGCGGCTTCCTGCTGGTGAGCGCCGCGCAGACCGACTTGCGCGGCGTGGCCGAGGTGACGCAGTCGCGCGAGTTCCAGCGCATGGAGCAAATCTATTCGGTGGCGGTGATGCAGGGCGAGGCGGTGCGCCTGACCAAATACGGCTGCTACTACTCGTCGCGCGACTACGCCGAGGGCGAGCTGCTGTCGCGGGCGCAGGCCACGCTGGCCATCGCGGCGGCCAAGGGCTTCCGCGCGCTGGTGGTGGAGCAGGAGCAGTACCTGGCCGATTTCTGGAACCACGCGGATGTGGAGATCAGTGGCGACGACGCGCTGCAGCAGGGCATACGCTTCAACGAGTTCCACCTGCTGCAGTCGGTGGGGCGCGACGGCCGCACCAACATCTCCGCCAAGGGGGTGACGGGCGAGGGCTACGAGGGCCATTATTTCTGGGACACGGAGATCTACATCTTCCCCTTCTTCCTGTATTCGAAGCCGGAGATCGCCAAGAAGCTGCTGGAGTACCGCTACGCCGGCCTGCCGCTGGCGCGCGAGCGGGCGCGCCAGATGTCGCACGCCCAAGGGGCGCTGTATCCGTGGCGCACCATCGCCGGCGTGGAGTGCTCGGCCTATTACCCGGCCGGCACCGCGCAGTACCACATCAACGCCGACATCGCCTACAGCATCAAGCTGTACGTGGAGGCCACCGGCGACCAGGACTACCTGCTGGAATACGGCGCCGAGATCGTGATGGAGACGGCGCGCATCTGGATGGGCATCGGCGCCTACGACCGCCAGGGCCGCTACCGCATCAACGAGGTGACCGGGCCGGACGAGTACACGGCGCTGGTCAACAACAACTACTACACCAACGCGATGGCGCGCATGCACCTGGACTTCGCCGCCGCCATCGCCGAGCGCCTGGCGGCCGAGCGGCCGGCGGACTACCGGCGCATCGCCGCGCTGGTGCGACTGGACGAGAACGAGCCCGCGCAGTGGCGCCGCGCCGCCGCCCAGATGCTGCTGCCGTACGACGAGGCGCTGCGCATCCACGCGCAGGACGACAGCTTCCTCGACAAGAAAGTGTGGGATTTCGCCAACACGCCGCGGGAAAACTATCCGCTGCTGCTGAACTACCACCCGATGGTGATCTACCGCCACCAGGTGTGCAAGCAGGCCGACGTGGTGCTGGCGCTGCTGCTCCTGAGCGACCAGTTCACGCTGGAGGACAAGCGGCGCGACTTCGACTACTACGAGGCGGTCACCACGCACGACTCCTCGCTGTCGTCCTGCATTTTCAGCATCATCGCGGCGGAAGTGGGCTACCACGGCAAGGCCTACGACTACTTCATGGAAACCGCGCGCCTGGACCTGGACAACACGCACGGCAACACCCACTACGGCGTGCACACCGCCGCGATGGCGGGCACCTGGATGGGCGTGGCCTACGGCTTCGCCGGCATGCGCGTGGTGGACGGCAAGGTGCGCTTCGCGCCGGCGCTGCCCAAGCAATGGCAACACTACCAGTTCAAGATGCATCTGCATGGCGCTCTGCTGCAGGTGCGCGTCGATGGCGAACGCACCCAATACAGCCTGCTGCAAGGCGATGGCCTGGCGTTCGAACACCGCGGCCAGCGCGTGGAACTGACCATGGCCGCACCCGTGAAGGAACTGGCATGAGCACGAACCGATACAAGGCGGTCATCTTCGACCTCGATGGCGTGATCACCGACACCGCGCGCTACCACTACCTGGCGTGGAAGCGCCTGGCCGCGTCGCAGGGCGTGCATTTCGACGAGGCCTTCAACGAGCACCTGAAGGGCATCGACCGCATGGGTTCCCTGGACCTGATCCTGGCGTCCGCGCCGCGCGCCTACACGCCGGAGGAAAAGCTGGCGCTGGCCGACAGCAAGAACGCGCACTACGTGGAGCTGATCTCCACCATGTCGCCGGCCGACCTGCTGCCCGGCGCGGTGGAGGCGCTGGACGCCTGCCGCGCGGCGGGGCTGAAGGTGGGCCTGGCCTCGGTCAGCAAGAACGCCTTCGCGGTGCTGGACATGCTGGGCATCGCCGGCAAGTTCGACTACGTGGTGGACGCGGCCAGGATCGCCCGCGGCAAGCCGGACCCGGAAATCTTCCTGAAGGCCGCCTCCGAGCTGGGCGTGTCGCCGGCGGATTGCCTGGGCGTGGAGGACGCGGTGGCGGGCGTGGCCTCCATCAAGTCGGCCGGCATGACCGCGCTGGGCATCGGCGACCCGGCCGTGCTGGCCCAGGCCGACCGCGTGATTGCCGGGCTGGACCATTTTGCTTTGGCCGACTACTGAGCGTGGATCTACGGGAGCCAAAAGGTTCCGTAGGGCGGTGTCGCGCAGCGAGGCCGCCGGATGCGTGCGGTCCAGCGGCCCCAATACAATCATAAAAAACCGGAGACACCCATGAACAAGCAGCGCATCCTCTTCGCCCTGTTTTTGATTTACTTCGTTTTCGCGATCCTGCTCAACAGCGTGGGGACGGTGATCCTGCAAGTCATCGGCAACTACGGCGTGAGCAAGTCCGGCGCCAGCGTGCTGGAAGGCTTCAAGGACTTGCCGATCGCGGTCGTGTCCTTCCTGGTCGCGTCCTTCCTGCCGCGCATCGGCTACAAGAAGGCCATGCTGGCCGGGCTGGCGCTGGTCACCTTCGCCTGCATGGCCATGCCGCTGCTGCCAAGCTTCGCCACCACCAAGCTGCTGTTCCTGTGCGTGGGCGTGGCGTTCGCGCTGGTGAAGGTGTCGGTGTATTCCACCTTGGGCCTGCTGGCCGCGGACCGCAAGCAGCACGCCGGCATGATGAACACGCTGGAGGGCTTCTTCATGGTCGGGGTGCTCAGCGCCTACTGGGTGTTCGGCCACTTCATCGACTCCGCCGATCCCAAGTCGCAAAGCTGGCTGCAGGTGTATTGGGTGCTGGCGGCGCTGTGCGCGGTGACGTTCGCGCTGGTGCTCACCACCGAGTTCGACGAAAGCACCGCCGCGCCGCCGTCCGGGCGCGGCCTGGCGCAGGATTTCGCCGCCATGCTGCGCCTGTTCTTCAAGCCGCTGGTGTGCGTGTTCGTCATCACGGCCTTCCTGTATGTGCTGATCGAGCAGAGCGTGGGCACCTGGCTGCCCACCTTCAACAACGAAATCCTCAAGCTGCCGGCGGCCATGAGCGTGCAGGTGACCAGCATCTTCGCCGCCTGCCTGGCCGTGGGCCGTCTGTCGGCCGGCGTGCTGATGCGCAAGCTGAACTGGTATCCGGTGATGAACGCCTGCGTGCTGGGCATGGGCGCCATGGTGCTGCTGGCGCTGCCGCTGACGCACGACATCGCGCTCGATCCGGACGTCGGCTGGTCCACCGCGCCGGTGGCCGCCTTCCTGTTCCCGCTGATCGGCCTGTTCATGGCGCCGATCTACCCCGGCATCAATTCGGTGATGCTCAGCTCCTTGCCGAAGAACCAGCATTCCGCCATGACGGGGCTGCTGGTGATCTTCTCCGCGCTGGGCGGCACCACCGGTTCGCTGATCACGGGTTATGTGTTTGGCAACTTCAGCGGCCACTTCGCCTTCTACCTCACCCTGGTGCCGATCTCTATCGTGTTGATTATGTTGTATTTTTTCAAAAGGGAAGTGGATTCGGGGTCAAGTGGTATTGATAGCTCGGCTATAATCTCCGGTCAGCCCCGATAGACCCACATGAATCTGAAGAGCCTCGCCAATTTACTTGGCATGTCCAAAACCACGGTAAGCCGTGCTCTGAACGGTTATCCCGAAGTGAATGTTCGCACCCGCGAACGCGTCCTGGCCGCCGCGCGCGAAGCCGGGTACGAGGCCAATCCCATGGCGCGCAGCCTGGCGGTCGGCCGCACCAATGTGTACGGCATCATCTATCCATTGCTGCCGTCCGACCTGGGCGACGCCATGTTCCTCGACACCGTGGGCGGCATGACGGAGGCGCTGGAGGCCAGGAAGATGAACTTCATCATCGGCCCCGTCTCGGCCGGCAACGAGGTGGCCGCCTACGAGCAGATCGTGCGCGGGCGCCGCGTCGACGGGCTGGTGGTCAGCCGCACCCTGGTGCAGGACGAGCGCATCGCCTACCTGCTGAAGGCCGGCTTCCCCTTCGTCGCGCACGGCCGCACCGTGCTGCACACGCCCTACGCCTGGTTCGACTACGACAACGAGGCCGGCATCCGCATGGCGATGGAACACCTGCTCGGCCTGGGGCACCAGCGCATCGCGCTGCTCAGCGCCCCGCTGGAGATGAACTTCGCCTGCCAGCGGCACGCAAGCTTCCTGGCCTCGATGGCGGCGGCCGGACTCGCGTGCGATCCGCGCTACCTGGTCGCCAACACCATCGACCGGCGCAGCGGCTACCAGGCTATGCAGCAATTGCTGGCCTGTTCGCCGCGCCCCACCGCCGTCATCGTCGACAACCACCTGTCCGGCGTCGGCGCCATGCGCGCGCTGCTGGACGCGGGCCTGGAAATGGGCAAGGACATTTCCATCATCGTCTGGGGCAGCATGGCCGACACGCTGGCCGGCGTCGACGTCACGACGGTGGACCAGCCGGACCCGCGCGGGGCCGGCGCCAAGATGATAGAAATGCTGCTGGCGCTGGCCGGCGGCGCCCCGCCGGACATCCTGCAGGTGCTGTGGCAACCGGTGCTGATACCCGGATCGACCGTGGGCCGCTGCGCGCACTAGGGCCCGCGGCCGGGCGCGCCTCAGCCGCGCCGGCGGCGGGGCGGCGGGTCTTCGGGTGGCTCGGATTCCTGCGCCAGCGTGTGCGAAATGGCGAAGAAGTCGGAAAAGGTGCGGCGGCGGATTTCGTTTTGCAGCAGCTCGGTCAGTGCGATCGAGTCCAACAGACCGAGCTCCCTGGCGTCGTGGGCCAGTTCGTCCGGTAAAGAGACATGTATGGTTGTCATGGCTACCCTCCGTCGGACAAGCTTAGCGGACGCGGCGGGCGGCGTCTTGATCTGGGTTCACCACTCCGCGTGGTGCGCGAAGCGCTCGGCCAGGAAATCGATGAAGGCGCGCACCTTGGCCGACAGGTTCAAGCGCTCCGGATACACCGCGTAGATGTCGGCCCGCGGCAGGGTCCATTCCTCCAGCACCGCGCACAGCCGGCCCGAACGCAGGTAGGGCGCCGCGTCCCACTGCGACCGCATCAGGATGCCGTGCCCGGCCAGCGCCCACGCCACGGCGGTTTCGCCGTCGTTGGTGCTCAGCGTGCCGCGCACCTTCACCGTTTCCTGCCGCCGCCCATTGCCCAGCTGCCAGGCGCCGTACGCGGCGTAGTCCTCGCGGATGATGATGCAGTCGTGCCGCTGCAGGTCCTGCGGCGTGGCCGGCGCGCCGGCCCTGGCCAGGTACAGCGGCGACGCGCACAGCAGGCGGCGGTTGGCGGCGATGCGGCGCGCCGTCAGGCGCGTGTCCGGCAGCTCGCCGATGCGCACGCCCACGTCGAACGCCGCGTCGGCCAGGTTCAGCGGCCGGTCCGTCATCTGCAGCTGCACCTCCACTTCCGGGTACAGCCGGGAGAAATCGGACACCGCCGGCGCGATGTGGCGCCGCCCGAAGCCGATGGTGGCGTTCACCCGCAACAGCCCCTTGGGCGCGGCGCGGCTGCTCGCCACCTGCAGTTCCAGCTCCTCGATGTCGGCCAGGATGCGCGCGCCGTTGGTCAGATACAGCTCGCCCTCGTGCGTCACGCTCATGCGCCGGGTGCTGCGGTTCAGCAGCCGCACGCCCAGCCGCCGCTCCAGCGCGGCCAGCCGCTTGGTCACCACGGGCGGCGTCACGCCCAGTTCGCGCGCCACCGCCACCATGCTGCCCTCCTTCAGCAGCAGCGCGAAAAACGCCAGGTCCGACACCGCGTCCATTATTAATCCTCAAGAAAGAATGGATTTCATCCAGACGAATTATAAGCCAGCCGTTCCGCCCTACAATGCCTTCAACCCAGGAGGAATCATGTTTCCCAATTTCGTAAAGGGCAGGGCCGTCGTCGACGGCATGCCGGTCAATTATGTGAAAGGCGGCGGCGGCCCCGCGCTGCTGCTGTTGCACGGCCACCCGCAAACCCACGCCATCTGGCACAAGGTGGCCGCCGAACTGGCGCGCCACTTCACGGTGGTGGCCGCCGACCTGCGCGGCTACGGCGACAGCGGCAAGCCCCAGGGCCTGCCGGACCACAGCAATTATTCGAAGCGCGCTATGGCGGCCGACCAGCTGGGCCTGATGCGCCAGTTGGGCTTCGAGCGCTTCGCCGTGCTGGCGCACGACCGCGGCGCGCGCGTCGGCTACCGCATGGCGCTGGACCATCCAGAGGCCGTGACGCGGCTGGTGACGCTGGACATCGCCCCCACGCTGGCCATGTACGAGAAGACCACCATGGCCTTCGCCACCGCCTACTACCACTGGTTCTTCCTGATCCGTCCCGCGCCGTTCCCGGAGACGATGATCAACGCCCACCCCGGCGAATACCTGAGGCACACCATAGGCGGCCGCAGCGCCGGCCTGGCGCCGTTCACGCCCGAGGCATACGCCGAATACCTGCGCTGCATCGAGGATCCCGCCACCGTGCACGGCATCTGCGAGGACTACCGCGCCAGCGCGGGCATCGACCTGGAACACGAGCGCGCCGACATCGCCGCCGGCCGCAAGATCGACTGCCCGATGCTGGCCCTGTGGGGCGCGCAAGGCGCGGTCGGCAAGTGTTTCGACCCGCTGGCCGAATGGCAGGTGCTGGCGCGCGACGTGCGCGGCCTGGCGCTGGACTGCGGCCATTACATACCCGAGGAGGCGCCGCAAGCCCTGCTGGCGCAAGCCTTGCCCTTTTTATTGAATTGAGAGCCTGGACATGCCCCGCACCCTCTATCAAAAGCTGGTCGACTCGCACACCGTCGCGCGCATCGACGAGCAGCACGTGCTGCTGTACGCGGACCTGCACATCATGAACGAGTACACCAGCCCGCAAGCCTTCACCGGCCTGCGTGACCAGGGCCGCAAGGTGCTGCGGCCGGAGCGGCAGCTTGCCGTGGTGTCGCACATCATCCCCACCCATCCCGTCGACGTGGGCAAGCGCGTGATCCTGGACCCGCCGTCCGCGCTGCAGGCCACCAACCTGAAACGCAACTGCGAGAAGTTCGGCATCCGCCTGTTCGACACCAACGACGCCGCGCAGGGCATAGAGCACATCATCGCCCCCGAGAATGGCCTGATCCGCCCCGGCATGGTGGTGATGTGCGGCGACAGCCACACCACCACCTACGGCGCGCTGGGCGCGCTGGGCTTCGGCGTCGGCACCTCGGAGGTCGAACACATCCTGGCGACGCAGACGCTGGTCTACCGGCTGGCGCTGGACATGCGCATCCGCGTCGACGGCCCGCTGCCGCGCGGCACCTCGGTCAAGGACCTGATCCTGCTGATCATCGCGAGGATAGGGGCGCAGGGCGCGCGCGGCTACGCGGTGGAGTTCAGCGGCTCCACGCTGGCCGGCCTGTCCGCCGAGGCGCGCATGACCTTGTGCAATATGGCGGTGGAGGCGGGCGCGCGCGCCGCGCTGATACGGCCGGACGACGTCACCTTCGCCTATGTGGCGCCGCGCGCCGGCCTGTCCGGCGCCGAACTGGAGAGCGCGCTGGCCGACTGGCGCGCCCTGTATTCCGACGAAGGGGCGCTGTTCGATGTCGAACACGTTTTCGACGCGGGCGAGGTCGCGCCCTACGTCACCTGGGGCACCAGCCCGGACCAAGCCATGCCGGTGACCGGCCTGGTGCCCGATCCGCTCGCGGAGAGCGACCCGCACGGCCGGGACGCCATGTCGCGCGCGCTGGACTACATGGACCTCGCGCCGGCCACGCCCATCGTCGGCGTGCGCGTCGACCGCGTGTTCATCGGCTCCTGCACCAACGGGCGCATCGAGGACCTGCGGCTGGCGGCGGACATCGTCCGCGGCCGCAAGGTGGCGCCGGCGGTGCGCGCGATGGTGGTGCCCGGATCCGGCGCCGTGCGCCGCCAGGCCGAGGCGGAGGGCCTGGCGCAAGTGTTCATCGACGCCGGCTTCGAATGGCGCCAGCCCGGCTGCTCGATGTGCCTGGCGATGAACGACGACGTGCTGGAACCCGGCGAGCGCTGCGCCTCCACCACCAACCGCAACTTCGAGGGGCGCCAGGGCAGGGGCGGCCGCACCCACCTGATGAGCCCCGCGATGGCCGCCGCCGCCGCCGTCGCCGGCCACATCACCGACGTGCGCCATCTCGGCGCCCATTTTGGAGAACCGCATGCGTGAGAACACCATCATCGAAGGCATCGCCGCGCCGCTGCCGATCGCCAACCTCGACACCGACCAGATCATGCCCAAGCAGTTCCTGCGCATCATCACGAAAGAGGGACTGGACAAGGGCGTGCTGTACGACCTGCGCTTCGACGCGGCCGGCGCGCCGCGCCCGGAGTTCGTGCTGAACCAGCCGGCCTACCGGGGCGCCAGCATGCTGCTGGCCGGCCCCAACTTCGGCTGCGGCTCCAGCCGCGAGCACGCGGTGTGGGGCTTGCAGCAGCTGGGCATCGAAGTGGTGATCGCGCCCAGCTACGGCGAGATCTTCTTCGGCAATGCGCTCAACAACCGGCTGCTGCTGATCGTGCTGGCGCAGGAACGGATCGACGCGCTGGCGGCGCAGGCGCCATCCCGGTTGACCATCGATCTCGACGCGATGCTGGTGCGCGGCGCGGGCGGCCAGGCTTTTCCCTTCACGCTGGGCGAACGCCACAAGCGCATGATCACGCGGGGCCTGGACATGGTGGGCGCGACAATGCAGCAGTTGCCGGACATCGAGGCGTTCGAGCGGCGCCACTTCGCGCGCCATCCCTGGGCCCGCGTCTAGCCCTTGCCGACCGCGTGGATGGTCTTGGTGTAGGGTTCGTCCATGCCCTCCACCCACCAGTTGGCCCAAATGCGGTTCTTCTGCGGGTTCTCCGGCGACTCGCCCGGCAGATCCGGCTCCAGGCTGAGGTAATTACGCGCGCCGATATAGCGGTGCGAGGTGCCGGGGAAGGGATACATGGTGGCGGTGATGTCGCGGTCGACCGGCTCCACCCGGTCGCCCACGTGCTCCAGGTAGAACAGCGCCATCGCCGGCGGCGCGGGATGCACGATGCCGGACGAGGTGAGCTGGTTGATCACGCCGGCGTTTTGCGGCACGTCCTTGCGGTCCGACTCGATGACGCCCAGCGCGCCCACGTGCACATCGCCGGACAGCAGCGTCACGCGGCACTCCTTCCTGGCCGACCACTCCAGCAGCCGGTGGATCAGGCGCAGGCGTTCCTTGCGGTGCGAATGGCTCAGCCAATGGTCCTGCAGGTCGTCCTCCAGCTCCTGCCGGCCGGGAATGGCGCACAGCAGCGTCTCCAGCGTGGAGAAGTCCGGGTGCACCACGGGGATGCTGGACATGACCAGCATGTGCTTGCAGTGCTGTTGCCGTTCCAGCCACGCGTAGGCCGCCTCCCAGGCGGCCGCTCCCATCACCATTTTCGGCGTGCGTTCGCTGCGCAGGTCCAGCGCGAGGATGCCGTATTCGCCCACGCGCAGGCCGTAGCTGTGGCCCGGCTGGCCGGGCAGGGTCAAGGCGCACGGCGCGTCGGTGGATGAATGCAGCTGGAACAGCTCGAAATACCGTTTGGCGATGGCGTGGATGCCCTTGAACACCGGGCTGTCCTGCTGCGCGTCCGCATAGGAGCCCCAGCCGTCGAAGATGTCGTGGTCGTCCCACATCATCGCGGTCGGCACGCTGGCCAGCATGGCCGCCACGGCGGGCTCGGACCAGCGCGACAGGTAGTTGGTGAAGAAGAAGCTCTCCACTTCGGCGCCCATGTCCGGCGTGAAGGGCGCCAGGTTGCGCTCGTCGTAGGACAGCCTGCCCCATTCCTTCAGCGTGGGCAGTTTCTCCCACATGGCGTCGCTGTAGATCTGGTCGCCCCCCATCAGCAACAGGTTGTAGGGGCGCTGGCGGTGGCGCTCGGCCATGCGCGACCACATGGCGTTGAGATCCTTGATCTTCTTGACCACCTTGGGATCGGAGTAGCCGTTGCAGGAGGTGTAGGCGCAGGTGGGCGCGCCGCCGGTCGGCGGCACGATCAGGCTGAATGCGCGGGCGCCGACCCGGTAGGTGATTTCCCGCTGGGCGTCGGTCTGCGGAATGTGGATGGCGTAACTGCGGATGTCGTAATCCACGCCATCCTCGGTGCGGCTGCCGAGCGGGGTGAAGTGCACCGGGCTGTCGAGACAGGACACATCCGGGAAGCTCGCGACGGGATGCGCCAGCAAGATGCTGACCACCCACGCGTCCTCCACCACACCCCGAAACTTCAGAACAGGCCCCAGCATCGTCGTCATCGCCATCCCCGGAAAATTAGTGGCTGCGGAATCGCAGCAGCGATATGGTACACACTATTTTCTAATTGACAACAAAATGAAGCGATTATTCCAGGGGTGGTGGTGGCGCCCCGGCGCTTGCCGCGGCGCCCGGGTATTACATATTGCGGCGGTACTGCCCGCCCACCTCGAACAGCGCGCTGGTGATCTGGCCCAGCGAGCAGACGCGCACGGCGTCCATCAGCCTGGCGAACACGTTGTCGTTGTCGATGGCGGCCTTTTGCAGGGCCGCGAGGGCCGCCGGGGCCCGCGCCGCGTGACGCGTGTGGAAGTCCTCCAGGCGCTTGAGCTGCGACTGCTTTTCATCGTCGGTCGAACGCGCCAGCTCGATCGGCGCCGGCACGCCGCTCGCCTTCGGGTTGCGGAAGGTGTTGACGCCGATGATGGGCAGGGTGCCGTCGTGCTTCTGGTGCTCGTACAGCATGGATTCCTCCTGGATCTTGCCGCGCTGGTAGCCGGTCTCCATCGCGCCCAGCACGCCGCCGCGCTCGGCGATGCGCTCGAACTCTTGCAGCACCGCCTCCTCCACCATGTCCGTCAGCTCCTCCATGATGAAGGAGCCTTGGTTCGGGTTCTCGTTCTTGGCCAGGCCCCATTCGCGGTTGATGATCAGCTGGATCGCCAGCGCCCGCCGCACCGATTCGTCGGTCGGCGTGGTGATGGCCTCGTCGTAGGCGTTGGTGTGCAGCGAGTTGCAGTTGTCGTAGATGGCGATCAGCGCCTGCAGCGTGGTGCGGATGTCGTTGAAGTCGATCTCCTGCGCATGCAGCGAGCGGCCCGAGGTCTGCACGTGGTATTTCAGTTTCTGCGAGCGGTCGTTGGCGCCGTACTTGTCGCGCATGGCCACCGCCCAGATGCGGCGCGCCACGCGGCCCAGCACCGTGTATTCAGGATCCATGCCGTTCGAGAAGAAGAACGACAGGTTGGGCGCGAAGTCGTCGATGTGCATGCCGCGCGCCAGGTAGGCCTCCACGAAGGTGAAGCCGTTCGACAAGGTGAACGCCAGCTGCGAGATCGGATTCGCGCCCGCCTCGGCGATGTGGTAGCCGGAGATGGACACGGAGTAGAAGTTGCGCACCTGGTGGTGCACGAAGTATTCCTGGATGTCGCCCATCACCTTCAGCGAGAACTCGGTGGAGAAGATGCAGGTGTTCTGGCCCTGGTCCTCCTTCAGGATGTCGGCCTGCACGGTGCCGCGCACGTTCATCAGCACCCAGTCCTTGATCTTGGCCGCCTCGTCGTCGGTGGGCTGGCGCTTGTTCTCCTCGACGAACTTGTCGATTTGCTGGTCGATGGCGGTGTTCATGAACATGGCCAGGATGGTCGGCGCCGGGCCGTTGATGGTCATCGACACCGAGGTGCTCGGGCTGCACAGGTTGAAGCCGTCGTACAGCACCTTCATGTCGTCCAGCGTGGCGATGGACACGCCCGAGTTGCCGACCTTGCCGTAGATGTCCGGACGGATGGCGGGATCGGCGCCGTACAAGGTCACCGAGTCGAAGGCGGTGGACAGGCGCTTGGCGTCCATGCCCGTGGAGACCAGCTTGAAGCGGCGGTTGGTGCGGAAGGCGTCGCCCTCGCCGGCGAACATGCGGGTCGGGTCCTCGCCCTCGCGCTTGAAGGCGAACACGCCGGCCGTGAACGGGAAGGAGCCGGGCACGTTCTCGGACATCAGGAAGCGCAGCACCTCGCCGTCGTCCTCGTAGCGCGGCAGCGCCACCTTGCGCACCCTGGTGCCGGACAGCGTGTGCGAGACCAGCCGGGTGCGCAGCTCCTTGTCGCGGATTTTCACCACGTAGTCGTCGCCGGCGTAGGCGGCCTGCATGTCCGGCCATTGCGCCAGCAGTTTTTTCGCGC
>NZ_FPBO01000082.1 GCF_900116645.1 Pseudoduganella namucuonensis
GTGGCCAAGACGCTGGGGCATAGCCACACCATGGTGTACGAGCACGCGGAAACAGTGGAGAAGGCGCGCAAGCGTCTCCAAGCCGAGCCGCTTACCCCCGAGAAGCTGGCCAAGTTCGGTATCAACGTGGTCATGGGATCGCTTTGGACCTGCGCCAAGCCGCCCTCGAGCCGCAGATTGCGGCCTGATGAATACGAGGAAATCTATATCCATGCCAAGGTCGCCATCGTCGATGACGCCGCGTTTACGATCGGGTCGGCCAACCTGAATCTGCGCAGCATGGCATTGGATAGCGAGCTGAATGTGCTGAGCGAGGCGAAAGATGTCGCTTACGGCTTGCGATGCGACTTGTTTCGCCAATGCATTGGCAGTACTGGGCCTCAGCAGTTCGGCGATATGGCACTGACATTAAAAAAATGGACTGAATCCATGAAATCTAACTTGAAATTAAAGAGGAGCGGTGGAGTCATTGAAACGCAGTTGTTGCCGTTTCATGTCAATCGCAAGCCTGGCGCTCCAGTGATATAGAGATGGGCAAGCTCAAACGATGGTTAGTTTTTGGTGGCCTAGCTACCATAGCCTTAGTCGCAAGTTATTCGCTTTTTCGCTATTTGGAGCACCAGGCCATGCACTCGATTCCCGCAGGATTTTCCCGTTTTGACGTGAGCGCCCCGATCCCGCGTTGCGGACGTTGGAAGGATCATATGCCTTCGACTCGTGATGCGGTGGTGTATGAACGGTATATCGCCGCCCGTAAGCTATGGCGTAGCAAAATTGAGTGGCAACTGACTTTGCAGGAGACGCAAAGCATATTCGCCGATGTCAGCTTTGCTGCTGGACGAGGGGACTGGGGAGCAAAGGCATTGTTGGCTTATTTTTATCTAAACGGTTTAGGTCCTATGCCATCCAACCATGTCGTCGGCCAAGAGGCGAGTAAAGCGGTTGCAATAGCGCAGCAAGCTGCGGCAGCCGGTCAGCCTTGGGGGATATATGATTTGGGCGTGGCGCATCAACATGGATACGGAGGTGCGCATTATGATCTTGATCTTGTTTGGGCCTACTATTTAAAAGCTGCCCAAATGGGGAGTCCTGAGGCGCAAATGGCTTTGGCGGAAGCCTATGGTGGTGCAGGTCGTTTGGACGACGAGGAGGCCATGTTGTTATGCGCGTTTGGACAAGAACATGGAGCGGCCGCTTATCAACTTGGCCTTCAGGCTAGGATTATGCGGCAATACCCCAAGGCGCTCGCAACATATCAGGCAGGAGTGAAATTTGGCTGCAAAGACTGCGCGGACGCACTTTACCTGCTCTTTACGGAAGGGTATTGGGGTACTGCTAAGCCTGCGGAAATTCAGGTATTGAGTGCTCTCGGAGTCGTTGCCGATCCTGAGCGCTCGGCCAGATATGAGGCAATTAGCAATGCACTGCAAATCAACCCCGATCTGAAGTTGGGCAGGCTGGATGAATTCCTGCCGCTGCCTCCAGCGAAGCTTCCAGAGTGGCGCGGTGTTTCTGACGTGATTACGCCTGAACCGGACGGGCCGCCGACCTACTGATTTGGGCATCGACAACAAGGAGGCCAAATGCCTTTGACAATCATCACAGTCGGCGACAGCACCGACCATGGCGGCAAGGTCCGTCCTACGAGTCTAATACCGTTGAGTTAGCGTCAGTCCCACGCAGGATGCGGCAGAGAGGGCGAGATAACGACTTCGGCCGCTTAACCAAACGGCATTCGGGGATAGACGGGGACGCCGAATCCCGCGTTCCGCGCCTCCGCATTCGTGGGAGCGCGCGGCGCGGAGGGGCCGTCCCCGGCAGGGTTAGCCCTTGCCCGCCTTCGGCGCGGGCTTCTTGGCCGGCGCCTTGCGCACCGTGACTTTCCTGGCCGGCGCCTTCGCTGCGTCGGCGTCGGCGTCCGTTTTGGCCGTGACCGTCTTGGCCAGCGGCTTGGTGGCGGCCTGCGCGAACTTGGTGGCCGCCTCGGTCGCGCGCGCGGCCGCGCCGCTCACCGCTTCCGGCGACATGGCGGTCGACACCGCCTGCTTGAACTGATCCTGCAGCAGATTCCACCACGCGGCCGGCGTCGCCATCGCGGCGGCGGCCGCAGCGGCCTGGTCCGACGCGGCGCCATCGGCGCCGGCCTGCGGCGTGGCTTGCTGCGCGGCCGGCGCGGCGGTCGGCGCCGCAGTCGGCGCCTGGGTCGGCGCGGCGGTGGCGGCGGTCTTGGGCGCGGCGCCCGGCGCGGCCGGGGTCAGCACATCGGCCGCGTGCTGGAAGAAGGCCGACGCGTAGGGTATCGATTCGAACAGTTTTTTCTCGGGCGCCTTGTCCGGCGACTGCTGCATGGCCGAGGCCATGGTCTGGCCCATGGATTTCAGCGTGGCGATGGTGTTGCGCTGCACCTCCAGCGCCTGGATGCTGCCGCGCACCATGCTCGAGTTCAGGTTCAGCCAGGCCTCCACGGCCTTCAGGTCGTTGATCTTCTTGTCCAGTTCGTCGACCGACAAGGTGGGGGCGGCGATGCCGGGCACCACGCCCATGCTGCCCCACAGGTTCTTCACGAAATCCAGCGTATCCGTCATAACCGCGGCGCCCGGAATATTGGGCATTTGAGGTAAAGCCATAGCGTGTCTCCTCTAGAACAGGTGAGCTAGCGTAGCAGATAACAGGGCGTTGCTCAAAGATAAAGCGTGACTGTTATGTAGTTTACGACTTTGCATGCATTTTTTAATTCGTTTCAACCCGGGCGCGGCTTCGCTACATTGCTGGTCATAGACAGCAACCATCCGAACGAAAGGGCGTCCGATGAGCACCGCAGCCAGTTCCGCGCATACCGCCGCCGCGCACGGCAACCATCATTTACCGGCCCGCGGTTCCGGCGCGTCCGCCGCCGACCCCGCGTTGGAACGGGCGCGCGCGGCCGCCGCCGAGGCGGGCCTGCCGCACGCCGGCGTCGTGTCGCCCCAGGACGCGTGGCGCCTGGCGCAATCCGGCGACGCGCTGTTGGTGGACGTGCGCAGCAACGAGGAGCGCGTCTTCGTCGGCCGCGTGCCCGAGTCGCTGCACGTGGCCTGGGCCAGCGGCACCGCGCTGACGCGCAACCCGCGCTTCACGCGCGAACTGGAGGCCAAGGCCGGCGGCAAGGACGCCGTGCTGCTGCTGCTGTGCCGCAGCGGCAAGCGCTCGGCGGCGGCGGCCGACACGGCCACCAAGGCCGGCTTCGCCAACGCCTTCAACGTCGACCAGGGCTTCGAGGGCGAGATCGACGAGGCGGGCCAGCGCGGCCACAGCGGCGGCTGGCGCTGGCACGGCCTGCCATGGCTGCAGGATTGAGGGCCGCCATGAACGACCGCGTACTGGACTCCGCCATCCCCGCCGCCGCCCTGGCGGCCAACACCGTCCATGGACAGACCCCGCACTGGGAGCTGGGCCCCATCGTCGACGAACTGCGCCAGGTGCGCACCATATGGCGCCAGGCGCGCCTGCGCAACCAGGAATGCGGCGGCCGCGAATTCCCGTCCCGCCAGCGCCTGCGCGAGGTGCTGCAACTGCTGTGCGCCGCGCTGTTCCCGATGCGCCTGGGACCGGCCGACCTGCGCCAGGAGAGCGAGGACTTCTTCGTCGGCCACACGCTCGACACGGCGCTCACCGGCCTGCACGAGCAGATACGCCGCGAGCTGGCCTACAACGCGCGGCACGACACCGCGCGCAAGGCCGGCGCCGTCGAGCAGCGCGCCTACGACATCGTGCAGCGCTTCGCGCGCGGCCTGCCGCTGATACGCGCGCTGCTGGACACGGACGTGGAGGCGGCCTACCACGGCGACCCCGCCGCGCTCAGCGTGGACGAGGTGCTGCTGTGCTATCCCGGCATCCTGGCCATCATCCACCACCGCCTGGCGCACACGCTGTACGGCCTGGGCGTGCCGCTGGTGGCGCGCATCGTCGCCGAGCTGGCGCACTCGGACACGGGCATCGACATCCATCCCGGCGCCAGCATCGGCGGCAGTTTCTTCATCGACCACGGCACCGGCGTGGTGATCGGCGAGACCGCCATCATCGGCGAGCGGGTGCGCATCTACCAGGCGGTCACGCTGGGCGCGAAGCGCTTCCCCACCGACGACAGCGGCGCCCTGCAGAAAGGGCTGCCGCGGCACCCGGTGGTGGAGGACGACGTGGTGATCTACGCCGGCGCCACCATCCTGGGGCGGGTCACGATAGGCAAGGGCTCCTTGACTTCCTCCTCCCCCTCAACCTTCGGTTGCCGCTGACTCGGAAAGGGGGAGGATTCCTACGGCGCTGTCACCGATCGAGCCGGTTCGAGCCGCTTCGGCGGGTTCCTACTGCTGGCGACCTTGCCGCGTCGCTCACTTCATAGGCGCATCGGGCGTGTCCCGCCCTGAGGATGTTGATCGCGCCGACCAGGTCGGCATGTTTTGAATATCCGCACGCCACGCACGCGAACACCGCTTGCGTGGGCCGGTTGTCGGCCGATACATGGCCGCAGCCCGGACAGGTCCGGCTGGTGTCGCGCGGCGACACCGCCACCAATATGCCGCCGCGCCACGCCAGCTTGTAAGCGAGCTGCCGGCGGAACTCGTGCCAGCCCTGGTCGAGAATGGCCTTGTTCAGGCCCGACTTGGCGCGCACATTGCGCCCCGGCTCGGCGCGATCGCCCGCCGCCGATGCCGACATATTCCTGACCTTCAAGTCTTCGACGCTCACCATCGCGTGGTTGTTGCAAATAGTGGTCGTGGCCTTGTGCAGGTAGTCGCGGCGGGCATTGCCGATGCGGGCATGGATGCGCTGGACCCGGGCTTTCGCCTTGTTCCAGTTCTTGCCGTGTTTCCGCTTGCGGCTCATGGCTTGCTGCGCGCGCCGCAGACGCTCCTCGTGCCGCTTGAAACTGTCGAGGGGTTCCAGCGCTTGGCCATCGGACAGCGTGGCGAAGCGGACTATCCCCATATCGATGCCGACCGCGCCGCCCGACGGCACGGGCCGCTCGACATCGCGCGCGGTCTGGATCGCCACATACCAGCGTCCCGCCGACTGGCTGACGGTGACGTTGCGCACCTCGCCCGGCACCGTTCGGCTGTCGCGGTAGCGCAGCCAGCCCAGCTTGGGTAGGAACACCCGGCCATGGGCTTGGTCGAGCTTGATCTGTTTGGGATCGGGGTAGCGGAAGCTGTCGTGCCGGCCCTTCTTCTTGAAGCGAGGGAAGGCGGCCCGCTTGGCGAAGAAGTTGGTGTAGGCGCGCTCCAGATCTTTCAACGCCTGCTGCAAGGGATGCGTCGGCGCTTCTTTCAGCCATGGGGTCGCCGCCCCGTTGCGCCATGCCGTGAGCAACCTGCACAGTTCGGCGTAGCCAAGCTTCCGCTCGCCGCCCTCGTGGCGTTGTATTTGAACCTCCAGCGCCTGGTTGAAAACGAAACGGCAGGCGCCGGCGAAGCGGCGCATGGCGCGTTGCTGCTCGCCGTTGGGGTTCAACGCGAATTTGAAGGCTTGAAGGCGTTCCATACTGTGATTTTATACAGTTGTGGCGACTGGGGGCGCACCATAGGACGTCTTCGGCGTCCGCTCTTCCTCGGCCTGAATTGAAGTCCGAGGCTTAGATGCATACATGACGGCTATCGCAGACGTCGGTTGATTTTGGCCGCAGTGTCCTCACGCGTCGCCTCCTTCTCGTATGTGTCTGTCAGCTTCATGAGCAATTCTGATGCGACGTATGGCGAGGAAGTCCGAATCTGCTGAGCCCATTTTCGGTACTTTTCGGCCAGTTGCCGTTCTTGGTCCCCGCCGTTGCCACGTGTATGTACTCCGCGCGAGTTGTATACGCCAGTATGGGCGCCGCGCATCATGTCTTCTGACTGTACGTCTTCCATGACAGTTCTCACGGCCTCGCAGGGCCACGCACCGTCTTTGCCCAGCGGGGATGAAGAAAGAAATTTTCCGATGACTATGTCGGCGATTTCGGTACGCGACAGCTCGGCGCATGAATGGCGAATTCTCGCGACCCATTTCCCGAGTCGTTCCGAATGAATCTCGCCGTTTTCGTCTGTCCCCGGAATTCGCTTGAGGGCCTCCATGAGCGTATAGCCGCGTTCGGCCATCGCTTTTACCCGGCCCGCCGCCACCCGAAATTCAGGCGGGTCCATTGCGCCATCCTTGCGTTTGTAGGTCCAGCAGATGGCTTGCACCAAGACTTCAGGATGCGCTTCGATGTAAAGCTCGAGGTTGGGAATTTCGGATTTCCCTTTGCGTTCCCACCTGCGAACCAGTACGTCGATATACGCGAATTCCAATCCAGCTTTCTGCTCAAGGGAGAGCTCAGCGGCGCTGTCAATGTGTTTGAACGCGCGTTCGACGCAGTAATGTTCGATAAGGTACTCGCCAGGCCTGTCGTCACTGTCTTGGGTCATCTCCGTGAGCAATCTGAATAGCGTCTGCGTTGGTAACACACTCGGGTGGTCCCTGACGAGCGAGAACGCGGCTCGCGGTCGCTGGGCTTTCATGAGCATGTCAACAGCCTTCAGTGTCGTCGACGGGGATTCCCCGAGCCAGCCAGGGGTTACTTCTTTCCAGTACCGTTCCTGCGCGGTTTCGCCGAGCGAGCTGGCAAGCGACCAAGTCGTTTCGTTGAACGGGGCGAGCAAGAGAATCCTGATCGCGTTCTCGGGCCGGAGTTCCGATATGGCGGACTTGACGAGTGCGTCTCGCTCGACGTCGTCCGCTGATCTTGCCCCCGTATAACCGGACACAGCCTATCGCTTAGTTAACGCCGCTTTCCTGAGCCCGGCGCGCCAGCTCCCTCCTGAACATGCGAGGGGATTTCAACTTCAACGACGAGTGCGGATGAACCTCATTGAAATGCATAAAAGCGTCTGGCAATTGGGCGAGAACGACTTGGGCATTGCTGCGGTCCATCAGACTGACGTAGTCCCGTTTAAACGTGTTCACGAAGCTTTCGGCGATCCCGTTCGACTGCGGGCTGCACACCGGCGTATGAATCGGCTCCAGCCCCATCTCGCGCGCCAACGCGTGCGTCGCATGGGCCCGGTAGGCGCCGCCATTGT
>NZ_FPBO01000033.1 GCF_900116645.1 Pseudoduganella namucuonensis
CTGGCCCGAGCCTGCACCGCGACGATCCGCGTCAAGCTGCTCAAAATCGGCGCGGCCATCGTGCGCAACACCCGCCGCGTGCGCGTGCTGCTTGCCTCGCAGCATCCCCTCAAGCACGTCTTCATCAGCGCCGCTCGCGCAATGGCCCCATAGCGCATGACAAGTGCTGTCCCCGGCACGCTATAAACAATGGGGGTAGGGGAAATTGCGTCTTGCGCTGCCATTTCCCCCTCAATCTCGTCGAAAACAGCCGACCTGGGCACCCTCGCCACCTCTGCACCGAATCTCGCCAGGGCAGAGACTCACTGATGAAATATCCGGGCTAGGCCGCTTTCCCGCGCCCGGGGGCCGCGCCCGCTAGCGCGCGGCCGGCGGCGGATGGCCGCGGGACCAGCGCGCGTAGCTGTCCAGCGTCTTGGCGGGGCCGTCGCCATACCAGCCGTAGCCGCCGCGGCGCTCGGCGCCGAGCTCGTTGACGTCGTCGTGGATGCTGCGGTCGCGGTCGCCGAAGACGGGCTTCATTGTCGCGATATCGTAGAAGCGCGACCACAAGGGGCCGGCGCCGGGCTTGGCCACCAGCTTGCGCCCCTCGGCGGCGGCCGACGCGGAAACGGCCGCGGAAACCGGTTCGGACCAGGCGACATCGGCCACCGCGACGCGCTTGAGCCAGGCGGCGCCGGCGTGGACGGCGGCCTCGATGGCCGCGTCCTGGCCGGGCGGGCGCATCAGCAGGTTGAGCAGCTGCGCGCTCTCGGCGCTGGCCAGCGACGGCGGCTCGAAATTGCGCGCGCCCACCGGCGCCAGCGTGAGCGCGTCGTGCTGCTGGCACCAGCCGGTGCGCGCGCCGCCCACCACCTGCTGGGTGGCCAGGATCAGCCGCAGCGCCTTGCCGGCCGCCTCGCGCGCCTCGCCCGCGACGGGCGCCGGCACGAAGGCGTAGTCGCCCTTCCCCGCCGCGATCTCGCCCAGCAGCGCCGTCACCGCCGCCATGGCGTTGTCGTTGAAGGTGATGGCGTCGTGGTAGCCGCCCTGCAGCGGATAGACCTGCGGGTAGCCGCCGTTCGGATACTGCGCCTCCAGCAGGTAGCGCGCGCCCTTGATGAACGCGTCGCGGTAGGCGTGCCCCGCCGCGCCGGCCGCCTGCGCCTGCGCGCGGGCCAGGAAGCGCAACTCGGCGATGGTCGCGCCGTTGTCTATCGTCCCCACGAAGCTCCACACCTCCTTGCGGGGGCCGGCCGCGCCGGGCACCGTGTCGATGGCGATGTAATGCTGGCCGCGCTGGCGCGCCGGGCCTGTGCGGTCCGTGTTCTTGCCCCAGCCGCCGGCCGGGGTCTGGAAGCTCACGATGTTGTCGGCGACGCGGCGCGCCTCGGGCGAGCCATACCACGCGGCGGGACGGCCCAGCGGCATGCCGCCGTCGCCGCTTGCGGCGTGCGGCGGCGCGGCGGGCACGGCGCCGTCCGCGCGCTCGGCCGCCAGCGAGGCCTGGTCCGCCGCCATCCGCGCCCGCGAGCGCGCCAGGTAGGCCAGCCACGCCTCGCGCTCCGGCGCCGCCAGGCCGGCCACGCGCGCCTCGGTGAGCGGCTCGGCCGGCGTCATGTGGCCGACGATGTCCGCGCGCGCGGCCCGCGGCGCGGCGCAGGCGACGAGGCACAAGGCCGCGACAAGGATGCGCATGGTGGTTTCCCGGGCCATGTTCACGGCACGCGCACGATGCGCAGCGCCATGTACGGCCGTCCCGGCAATGCGATGGCGCGGCCGTTCTTGTCGGCGTAGGTGTAGTTGTCGCGCTTGACGATTTCAAACACGCCATCCACCGGCGTCACCGCCATGTTCCAGGTGTCGATCACTTCCGCCCTGAACCGCATGCCGTCCGCCAGGCCGGTCTTGAACAGCACGAAGGGCCAGCTCGCGGGCGTGCCGAGGCCGAAGTAGCCCAGGTAGTACTGGGCGTGCTTGCCCGCGAACGGGTGGTTCTGCCACTTGTCGATGGGCTCCAGTCCCTCGGCCGGGCTCTCGGCCAGTATCTTGCGGAAGAACGCCAGCCGCGGCGGGCTTTGCCCCTTGAGGCCG
Organism: Pseudoduganella namucuonensis; assembly: GCF_900116645.1. Lineage (GTDB taxonomy): Bacteria > Pseudomonadota > Gammaproteobacteria > Burkholderiales > Burkholderiaceae_D > Rugamonas > Rugamonas namucuonensis. Next base: position 2,074 of record NZ_FPBO01000033.1, read on the forward strand.
CCGCCCTTGGCCAGCCACATCATGCCCCGCGGGTCCTCGTAGCTTTCGCTGTGGCCCACATAGGTGCCCGCGATGGCGCCCATCCAGAAGCGCAGCACCATGGCCTGCGGCGTGAGCTGGCCCCAGCGCCTGGAGAAGTCGCCCTCGTATTTCACCTCGTCGTACACCACGGGCTTGTTGTACACGTCCCTGAACAGCACGGCGCGCTCGAAGTCCTCCGCGATGGCGCCGCTCTGCACGCTCACGTGCGTGACCCAGGGCTTGGTGTGGTTGTACAGCACGAAGGCGTTGTGGATGGAGCGCAGGTGCTGGTAGGGATCGCTCGCCTGCACGATCTCGAAATAGCGGTCCCACTCCGGCATGGTCTTTTCCTTCAGGAAGTCGAACTCGTTGGCCATGGACCACCACACGTTGCGGTAGGCGCCCAGCCGCGCCACCACGTAGCGCAGATAGCGCTCGTTCACGTCGGCCGGCAGGCGGTCGAAGCCCCAGTAGCCCTTGTCGTAGGGATGGAACAGGATCAGGTCCGCCTCGATGCCGAGCGCGCGCAGCTGCGACACGCGTTGCTCGAGATTGCGGAAGAAGGCGGGATTGAAGCGCGCCAGGTCCCAGGCCTTGGGCGGCCGGCCGGCGAAGGGGAAGCGCGGCGGCTCGTTCTTGTCGTCATGGTTGGGAAAGACCGCCATGCGCAGCTTGTTGAACGGCGCGCCGGCCAGCGTTTGCAGCGTTTGCCGCTGCAGTTCCTCGGTCTGGTGGATCCACGCGTAGCTGGTGGTGCCCACTTGCCAGAACGGCGTGCCGTCCTCGTAGGCGAAATGGTGGGTTCCCTTGACGCGCACCGGGCCATGGTTGCCGGCGGACGGCGCCACGGCCGTGAGCCTGCCCTTGCGGCCATCGAGCTCCGCGCGGTTGCTGTGCGTCTCGTACTCCCACTCGCCCGCCTCGGGCGGCATGAAGCGCACGCGGTACTGGCCATCGCCGTCGTAAAAGCCCGCCACGCGCAGCGTGCGCGCGCCCTGGCGGAACGTGGCGGAGAGGTCCACCTCCAGGAAGGGATTGCCGCCGGACGGTCCCGTCAGCGCGATCTCCGCGCTGCCCCAGCGCTCGACCGGGCCGTTCGCGGCCGCCAGGCCGTATCGATCCACTTGCGGCCCGCCCTGCGCCCGCGCCGCGGACATCGGCGCGCACAGCGCGTAGCCGCACGCCAGCGCCAGCAAAAACAGTCTTCTCATTCAATATCTCCTTACGGCAAACGCTGGAAGCCCTCGGCGCGCACGGTCCAGCGGCCGTCGGCCGGGAAGCCGGGCGCGGGACGCGCGGGCGCGCCTTCCCAGCCGCCCGCCATCATGGCCACGGCGGCCAGCAGCGCGCCGTTGCCCGGCAGGTAGACGGGCAGGCCCTTGTTGGGGTTGTGGCCGGCCCTGGTGTAGCCATTGTTGGGGCCATCGGACTTGAGCAGCACGGCCACCGCCTGCTCGGTGGCGCCCAGCCGGGCCGCCGTCATCGCGATCATCGGATAGTCCCAGCCCCAGATCTTGGTTTGCCAATCCCAGTGGAGCAGCACGGCGTCCAGCGTGCGGCGCATGGTGTCGCGGTCCACACCGTCGCCCGGCAACTGGCCCAGCGCCATCAGGAAGGATGGGTGGTCGTGGCGGCTGTTCACGTTGTCCCAGGTGTCGGGATGCGATTCGACGGCGACATACTTGCCGTCCTTTTGCGGCAGCGCCGACAGGCGCGTGCGCTTGCGTTCCCAGTCCGCGTCGCGCGGCAGGCCGGCGCGCTCGCGCCATTGCTGCGCCTTTTCCAGGCCCCAGGCCCAGTAGCTCAGCTCATAGGCCGGATTCATGCTGGTGGACTGGTCGTAGATCTCCTGGGCGATCCACAGCGGCGGGCCAAGGACGTAGCGCTGGCCGTCCGCGTCCCAGTGCAGCATGGAGGCCATGGCCTGCGCGGTTTCCGACACCAGTTCGCCGTAGCGCGCCAGCGTGGCCGGCGTGGGATCGGCGCGGTACATCAGTTCCGCGAGGTGGATGGCGTGCGGCTGGTTCCACGCGATCAGCGGATTGCCGCCGGGGCTTTCGCGGCCTTCAGGGCCGGTCATCTTCATCCAGCGCGCGCCCTTCAGGCCACGCTCGGCGGCCACGGCCCGCGCCGAGGGCAAGGCGCGCTGATACCACGACAGCGTGCGCGCCGTGTAGGCGGGACGTCCCCACAGCGCGAAGTGGGCGGTGTGCCACCACACCATCTCGGTGTGGTGCTTGCCGTACCAGGTGGATGTCGTCAGGCCGCTTTCCTGGGCGGGCAGCTCGTCGCCCAGCTGGATGGCGGCCAGATATTGGGACAGCACCACCCGGCGCTCCAGTTCATGCGCGCGCCGGTCCGCGCTGCCGCTGAAATCGACGGCGGCGCCGGACCGCCAGTAGCTCCGCCAATGGGCGGCGCTGCGATCGAACACGGCGGCGGCATCGGCGGCAGGCGCGGACGCGGCGGGTGCGGGTGCGGCGGCGGCGGGTGCAACTGGCTGGGCGTGGGCGGCAGAGGCAGTGGGCTGGGCGGAGGATGGCGCGGCGCCAGCCCAGGTTGGCACGAGACCGCGCGGGGCGAAGGACACCGTCAGCTCCAGCGTGTCGCCTGCCGCGGGCGAGACGTCGAAGGCGTGCGGGCCGCTGCGCCGGATGGTCATGGGCGCGGAGGCGGCCACCGTCATCGCGTAGCGGGAGGCGTCACGGCTATGCTCCACGGCCAGCTTGCGGCCGGTCTGTTCCAGCACCGTGGTCCGGTGCGCCTCGGGACGCGACCAGTCCAGCGGCGGATTGTGCTTGACGGCCAGGTCGTAGCCCAGCGGCAGCGCGATGCGCACCGCCAAACGCCCGCCGCTGAACAGCGGGGTCTGGATGCGCAGCGCCAGCGTGTCGCTGTCCGGGCTCACGGCGCCGCGCACTGTCACTGGCTGTCCCAGCAAGGCCACGCCGCTGTGCAACTGGCCCCGCCACATGTCCAGCCGTTGATCCACCGAGGCGACGTCGGCCGCCGTCAGTTCGCGCGCGCCCTCGCCCGCCATGACGAAGCCGATTCGCGGCAGCGGCTGGGTGTGGGGATTCTCGCGCAGCCATTGCCCGGCCGGCGTGTTCTGGTTGGTGGGATAGCCCAGCGTGCGGCCGTGCGCGGTGTAGTCGCGGTTGGCGTCGGCCAGCTTGTAGCCCTTGGGATTGGCGTTCTCGTGCCAGGACCAGCGCGCCTGCGTTTCCAGCGGCGTGCCGGTGGCGCGGTAATGGTCGGGCAAGGTTTGCAGGCCGGTGACGTCGGCGGTGAAGGCGAAGCGGCCATTGCCCACGCTGAGCGGCGCCATCGTGTCGATGGCCCGCAAACGGGGCTGGTGGCGGGCGACGAGGGCCTCGCGGTCGATCCGCCCGGCCTGGGAATCGGGAGTGGCGGCGTGGACGGCGGCCGCCTGGGTGAACAACACGGGTGATACAAGCAGCACGGCAAGACAAGGCGGGGTCATGGCGGTACGGCCTCCTGTTCAGAAAAACAGGCGCGGCCCCTCGTGGGGGCCGCGTCTTTCACACAACGACTTAGAACTTGTATTCCACCGACAGACGGTACACGCGGCCCATCATGTCGGCCATGCTGGTCACGTAACCGCCGCTGTAGATGCTGTTGGAGGTCAGTGGCGGCCATTCCTCGGTGAGGTTGTTCACGCCCAGGCTGATGGTGGTGTTCTTCAAGCCCTTGTAACGCACGTTCAGGTTGTACTGGCTGTAGGCATCCACCTTGGTCAGCGTGGAACCGGCGCGCGGCGTCAGGTCGGTCAGGCCGGTCTGGTAGCGCTGCGACAGCGTGGCGCCCCAGTCCCCGGTGTTGTAGGTGACCGACGCCGTGTGCTTCCAGCGCGGGTTCATCTGCGGCATGCCCGCCAGGCCGGCGTTCGGACCGGCGCCTCCGTAGCGGCCATCATTGGTGATGATGCCGACGTTCTTCAGCCACGGGCCATCCTTCTCGCTCTGGAACTCGTACTTGTGGTACCAGGTGCCGTCGACCTTGGCGTCGAAGGTGCCGATGCTCGTGGTCGGGAAGCGGTAGCCCACCGACACGTCCGCGCCGCGGATGCGGGTCTGGCCGCGGTTGGCCTGGCTGGCCACGATGTGGTCGATCAGGCCGGCCGAGTCGCGGATGATGTATTCGGCGTACTTGGACGGGTTCTGCTGGATCTCGGCGATGGTCAGCGCGCCCAGCACGTTCTTCAGCTTCAGGCCCCAGTAGTCGACCGTGACCGCCAGGTTCTTGATCGGCTCGTAGGCGAAACCGTAGGAGAAGCCGCGCGATTTCTCGGGCTCGAGGAAATCGTTGTCGGGCGTCTTGGTCCAGTAGGCCATGGTCACGTTGCAAACCTGGTCGGCGGTGTAGCCGGCCTTCGGCACGCCGGTGCCGGCGACGGTGGGCTGCGCGCTCGGACACAGGACCGGGTCATCCATGACCTGGGTGCGCACTTCCGGCGTCGGGTTCTGGATGTCCATGATGGACGGCGCGCGGAAGCCGGTGGACAGGGAGCTGCGCAGCACCAGATCCTTCAGCGGCTCCCAGCGGGCGGCCAGCTTGGGATTGACGGTGGTCTGCTTCAAGTCCTTGTAATGGTCGGCGCGCACAGCCCCATTCAGCAGGAAGCTGGACTTGATGGGCGCGTCCACCTCCATCACCAGCGACGAGATGTCGCGGCGCAGTTTCTTCGCCACGCCCTGCGGAGTCTCGCCCACCAGGTCGGACTGCACCACGTTGCCGGCGGCGTCGATGTTGTAGCTGCCGTCGGCCTTCTTCATCACATAGTCCAGCGGCGCGTTGAAGGTGCGCGCCGAGTCGCGGCGCAGTTCGCCGGACACCGCCAGCGTCAGGTCGCCGCCGGGCAGCGCCATCAGGGCGCGCGAGAAGGTCGCGTCCACGCTCTGGTTGTAGGCCTTGTTCAGGCGGTAGGTGTAGTCGCGCGCCTCGATGCTGCGCAGGTATTCCGCGCCCGCCTCGTCCTGCAGGCCGAACGGGTTCAGGATGCCCTTGTCGAAGCCTTCCTGCGCCTTCGAATACAGGATGTAGCCGCCGCCCACGCGCGTATCGCGCTTGGACACGCCGTGGTTCACGCCCACGCGGTAATCCCAGCCCAGCACGTCGCCCTCGGCCGACAGCACGATGCGGTCGTTGGTCTGCTCGTCGTTGCGGTAGGCGGGTCCCAGTTCGGCCGGGCCCCACTGGAAGTAAATGGGACGGTTGTTCATGTTCAGGGTGCTGACCGCGCCCGGGGTCTTGGCCGCGTCGATGAACATGGCCGGCGTGTTGGAGCCGGTGTTGCTGCCCGCCACCTGCACCGCCGGCGTGATGCCCTTGCCGGGATAGAAGCGGCTGGCCGACGACAGCGTGTAGGTGGTGAAGGGCTGCGTGGTGCCCGGCACCTGCATGCCGCGGAACTTCTGCACCGTGAAATTGGCGTGCAGGACGTCCAGGTCGATCTTGTGGCCGCCGGACAGGTTCCAGCTGGCGCGGCCGGCCACGGTGGTGATCTCGCTGCCGTCCGTGACGGCGTTCCAGTACAGCGGATTGCGGAAGCAGCCCGGCGCGTAGACGGCCGGCGTGTTGGCGCTGCCGTTGCCCAGCGTGGGCAGCGCGTACGGCGCCGCGCAGCCGCTGGCGTAGGTCGGGTTGTAGTTCGAGTTGGCGGCGCGGGTGAAGCCGAAGTTGGCGATCGGGCTGGCGTTGCGGGCGTCCGGGGTCAGGCCCAGGCCCAGCGTGCGCAGCACGGCCGGATCGTGCTGCTCCGGACGGTCGATCTGGAACAGCGCCGATTTCTTCTGGTGGTCGACCGCGACGTAGGCGTTGAAACCGTCCTTGTTCAAGTCGCCGTAGCCGAAGATCGCGCCCAGGCTCTTGGTGTCGCCGCCGCCGCTCATTTCGGGAGTGGCGTATTCCGCCTTGATGGAAGCGCCCTTGTAACCGCGCTTGGTCCAGAAGTTCTGCACGCCGCCGATGGCGTCCGCGCCGTAGATCGAGGCGGCGCCGCCGTTCAGCGTCTCCACGCGGTCCAGCGCCATGCGCGGGATCACGTTGACGGACACGTACTGGTCCTGCAGCGGCTCGTTGGCCATGCGGCGGCCGTTCAGCAGCGTCAGGGTGCGCATCGGGCCCAGGCCGCGCAGGTTGGTCATGGGGCCGGCGGCGCCGGAGTTGGTGCCCAGCGACAGCGACTGCGGCTGCTCCAGCACCAGGTCCTTCAGTTCGGTGTGGCCGCGCGCCTGCAGCTCGGTGGCCTTGATGGTGGTCAGCGGAGTGGCGCCCTCGTCCGCCGCGCGGCGGATCAGCGAACCCGTCACGACGACGGCCTGCATCTGCGGTTCGGCCGCCGCGGCGGTCTGCGCGTGGGCCTGGCCGGCCATCTGCAATACCGCCAGGCTGACGGCGGATGCGAGGACGGCGCGCTGGAGTTGGGGTCTGCCTGCTTGTTTCATGGGGTCTCCTCTTCAGTTGTCGGATCGAATTGGCTCGATCAGTTTTTTATTTGGTATAGCCAGATATTAAATTGGCCAGACCACTTTAACAAGAGAAAAAACCCGCTTTACGACAAAAACTTGGTTTGCTTATGCGTTCTTCTCCTATGAGCCTCACGGGAGCCCCGCCGCGGCCGGGGACGTTGCGTTTTGTCCACATCCGGCCGCGGCGGAAAATCAGGACCGTTTCACCCGCACCGGCATCGGGAACGGCGCCGTGCGGTCCGGCATGGGCGCGCGGTCCGGCGGCGCCAGGCCGGTGACCAGGTCGGCGATGCGGATCGAGGCGCCGGTTTCGAAGCAGCGGTTGGCGGCCACGCCCACCAGGATGGAGTAGGCGCCGGCGCGCTCGTCGGAGACGCGCTTGTACTTGTCCGCCGGCGCGGCGCCGAAGATCTCGTCGAGCATGGCGTCGTCGCCGCCGCCGTGGCCGCCCGTGCCGGTCCAGGGCGTGATCTCGCGCGCGGCGCCGCGCAGTGGAATAACGCGCGTCGTCACCCCCTCGCTCTTGCTCTGCACCGCGGCCGCCCCGGCCACCCCGGCCGATTCCACGATGCTGTGCTCGATGCGCCCCCTGGTGCCGTTGAAGGCGATACGGTAGCCCTCCCATGCGTTGTAGGCCTGCAGCGCGTAGTTGAGCTGCACACCATTGTCGTAGCGGACCATCACGTTCATCGTGTCCTCGATGTTGATCTCCGGGCGCCAGACGCACTGGTCGCGGAAGTAGCCGTCGTGCTTTTCGTTGTCCAGATAGAGCTCCTTCAGGCCCTGGTCCGCCGCCAGGTCGAAGTAGAAGCTGCACTTGGCCTTCTCGGTGCAGGTCAGGCAGCGCTCGTGGGCGCCCTGCAAGCCCATGCGCTTGGCCGTGGCCGGCGTGTAGAACTGGCGCGAGCCGAAAGCGTGCACCAGTTCCGGCTGGGCGCCCAGCCACCAGTTCACCAGGTCGAAATGGTGGGTGGCCTTGTGGATCATCAGGCCGCCGGAATTGGCCTTGTCGCTGTGCCAGCGGCGGAAATAGTCGGCGCCGTGCATGGTGTTGAGCAGCCAGGTGAAATCGACCGACAGCACGTCGCCGATCTCGCCGCTCATCAGCAGATCCTTGACCTGGGTGCGCGGTGGCGAATAGCGGTAGTTGAAGGTCACGCGGATATGGCGCCCGCTGCGCTTGACCGCGTCCAGGATGCGCTGGGCCTTGGCGGCGGTGGTGGTCATCGGCTTTTCGGTGATGACGTCGCAGCCCGCGTCGAGCGCACGCACGATGTAGTCGTCGTGGCTGGCGTCGGTGGTGGTGACGATGACGAATTGCGGCTTGGTCTCGCGGATCATGCGCTCGAAGTCGTCCGGCGCGTAGGCGCGCGGCTGGCCGGCGCCGGTTTCCGCGATCTTCCGGACCGCCAGCGCGGCGCGGCCGGCGTTGCGGTCGCACACCGCGACGACCTCGTTGCGGTCCTTGTATTTGCCCGTGATGGCCCTGGTGAACATGCGCGCCCGCGAGCCCACGCCCACCACGGCGTAGCGTTTGCGGGTGCCGTCGCCGTCGGCGCCATATCCCGCGCCTGCCGCCAGCATCAAGCCGGCGGCGCCGGCCGCCTTCAACACGGTGCGCCGGTCGATCGGTCCGAGGCCTTGTTCGTTCATCTGGGTTTCCCTTCACTGTCGGTTGCTGGTCTGGCGGCATGGGCTTGCCATGCCACGGAGGTGTATTCATGACACTGCTGCGATGAATATGGTAGTGCCAGTCCAGCCCACCGGCAAGACCAATTTGAAAATTGGCTTGACCAGTCAATTTTTTGACCGTTGAATGCGCGACGGCCGCCTCGAGGGCGGCCGTCGCGTGATGACAGGGGTGGCTATTTCTTGTAGATGCCGCCGGCGATCAGCAAATCGTCAACCTTTTCAATGTAGACGGTTTTCGGCTCGATCGCCTTGGTCACCGGGTTGGGCCAGCGGAAGTCGACCCAACCGCTGCCCTTGGTCTTGGCCAGATTGGTCTGCTCCTTGACGAACTGCTTGCCGTCCGTGTCCTTGATTTCCAAAATGTTCTTGTTGATCATCTTGGCGTTGGCGCCGTGCGCCAGCACCACGCCGTCCAGCGAGACGGCCACGATGTACAGCTCGCCCTTGACGAACCGGCCGGCGGGATTGTTGAACTCAGTGAAAGCCTTTTCCCTGTCCTGCCTCACCAGCTGCACCGCCTCCTTCACCAGCGCGACCGCCTCCTCGGTGGTGGCCGCCCGGGCGATGCCGCCGCCGCCCGCCATCAGCGCCACGCCCAGCCACAGGGCGGATTTCGTTATCAGTCGCTTCATCTTGTCTCCCTTGGTTATGGTTATGACCGGCATGCCGTACCGGTGCTCTCATAGGTAGAAAGTACTACGGCTGAGCGGCCATTGATAGAGCCTGGGCGCAACACTTGAATAGAGCATGGGCGCAACAAGCTGGATTCAATCCCCCTTCGATCTTTCTTACAAGGAGGACGATTCTTGTCATATAATAATGCGAACCATTCTCATTCGTATTATTATTACCATGGCGCCGTGACAACGAAACCCTCTCCCCTCCACCTCATCTCCCGCGTGGCCGCCAGCCTGCTGGGCGGCTACGCCTTCGTCTGGGGCTGCGTCACGCTGGGCATCGTGCTGCTGCTGGCGGCCGGCATGCCCTACGGCGAGGCGCAAACGCTGGCCTATCTGCTCGCCTTCCTGGTCTTCCTGGCCTGCTTCTGCTGGGCCTACGCGGCGGCAAGCCTGGCGCGCGTGTGGCTGGTGCTGGCCGGCGGCGGCGCCGCGATGACCGGCGCCGCCTGGCTGCTCACGCGCCTGCCCGCCTGACGCCCACCCCAACGGAGTTATCCATGTTTTCATCCTTCCGCCTGTCGATGGCCTGGCTGCACACCTGGTTCGGCCTGGTGCTGGGCTTCGTGCTGATGATCGTTTTCTTCTTCGGCACCCTGTCCGTGTTCGACCGCGAGATCGACCGCTGGGCCATCCCGCAAACCCGCTTCGAGCCGCAGCCCATGCCCTCGTACGACGCCATGCTGGCGCCCATCTTCAAACAGATCGCCCCCGAGGAAGAGGAGCTGGAGGCGGCGCGCGCCCGCGTCGGCGGGCCGCTGCCGGCCGCGATGCCGCCGATGAACTGGGGCGCCTACACCACCCACCGCGACCCGGTGCTGTCGCTGTTCGCCGAGTTCGCGGTGAGCAACAACCCCAAGGACCCGGACGACCACGTGCACGGCCACGTGACCATCGACCCGCGCAACGGCCAGGTCCTGCCGCACGACCGGCTCAAGATCGGCAGCGAGTTCTTCTACCCGATGCACTACAGCCTGCACCTGCAATGGAAGAACCTGGGCTACTGGGTGGTCGGGCTGGCGGCGCTGGCGATGCTGGCGGCGCTGGTCAGCGGCGTGGTCATGCACCGCAAGATCTTCCGCGAGCTGTTCACCTTCCGGCCGGACAAGCAAACCCAGCGCAGCGTGCTGGACCTGCACAACCTGACCGGCGTGGTGGCCCTGCCCTTCCACTTCATCTTCGCGCTGAGCGGGCTGATCATCTTCGCCGGCATCTACCTGCCGGTGGGGGAAACCATGCTGAAGCCGAAGGCGCTGGAGCACGCCATGGCCGAGGCCAAGGCCAAGGGGCTGCCGTTCAAACCGGCCGGCGTGGCCGCGCCCCTGGCCTCGGTGGACGCGATGGTGGCCGAGGCCAAGCGCCGCTGGGCCGCGCGCGGCATGCCGGGCACGGTGGGCTTCCTGTCCGTGAACCACATCGGCGACGCCAACAGCTACGTCAGCATCTACCGCGCCGGCAGCGACCGCGTCGCGCTGGTCGGGCAGGCGGTGCACTTCGACGGCGCCAGCGGCCGCGTGATCGTCGAGGAGCCGCCGCCGACCGCCGTTGCCGGCGTCAACGAATTCCTCACCGGCCTCCACCTGCAACACTTCGAGCACTGGCTGCTGCGCTGGTTCTACGTGCTGGGCGGCCTGGCGGGCTGCGCCTGCATCGCCACCGGCTTCATCTTCTTCGTCGAGAAGCGCAAGCGCCAGCACGCCAGGCAAGGCATCGCCGGCGCGCGCTGGGTCGACGCGCTGGCGGTGACCACGGTGACCGGCATGCTGATCGCCGCCCTGGCGATGCTGGCCGCCAACCGCCTGCTGCCGGCCGACCTGCCGCATCGCGGCGACTGGGAAAGGAATGTGTTCTGGGGCGCGTGGCTGCTGGCCTTCCTGCACGCGTGGTGGCGCGGCGCGCCCGTGCTGGCGGCGCGCGTCGCCCCGGCGTGGCGCGAGCAATGCTGGACGGTGGCCGCGCTGGCGGTGGCGGCGGTGCTGCTGAACGCCGTCACTACCGGCGACCACCTGTTCAAGACCGCCGGGGCGTATTGGCCGGTGGCGGGGCTGGACCTGGCCCTGTTGGCCAGCGCCGCCCTGGCCGTGGCGGCGGCACGGCGCCTGCGCCGCGGCGAGCGGGCCGCCGCCGCCGCGGCAACGGCCACCTCGAACGCGCTGGGAGGCTCGCATGCCTGAGTCCCTGATGCTGTTCGCCGCGCTGGCGCTCATCCTGGCCGGCGCCGCCTGGCTGGCGCTGTCGCTGGAAAGCCACTGGCGTCAGGTGCGCGGCGACCGTGCCGCCACGCCCTCCACGGTGCGCCTGCTGCGGGTGCTGGGCGCGTTGGCGCTGGGCGCCGGCTTGCTGCTCTGCCTGCGCGTGGACCACACGTCGATGGCGGCGCTGGTGTGGGTGATGGCGCTGGCGGCCGCCGCGCTGGCGGTCGCGTTCACGCTATCCTGGCGGCCACGCCTGCTGGCGCCGCTGGTGGCGTGGATACGGCACTAGTGCGGTTTGAAAAACAGCGCCGGAATGGCGCCATGATTCCCTGAACCGCGCCTGCCTCCTCGAACGGCAGCCAGGCCGGCCGGCGCGCCCAGTTTGAACACGTCGATCGCCGCGCGCAGGCGCTCGGCCTGTTCGCGCAGGCTGTTGGCCGCCTCGGCGGACTGCTCCACCATCGCGGCGTTCTGCTGGGTATTCCTGTCCATGTCGGCGACCGCGTGGTTGATCTGGTCGATGCCGGCGCTCTGCTCCGCGCTGGCCCCGGCCATGTCGGCCATGATGCCCTCCACCTGGCGCACCGAGGCGACGATGCCGGCCATGGTCGCGCCGGCGTCGGCCACCTGGCGGTCGCCCTCCTCCAGCCGCCGCACCGTGTCGTCGATCAGCAGCTTGATTTCCTTGGCCGCGGCGGCGGAGCGCTGGGCCAGGGCGCGCACCTCGCCCGCCACCACGGCGAAGCCGCGGCCCTGCGGGCCGGCCTTGGCCGCCTCCACCGAGGCGTTGAGCGCCAGCAGGTTGGTCTGGAAGGCGATGCCGTCGATCAGGCCGACGATGTCCTCGATGCGCTTGCCGGCCTTGCTGATCTCGCCCATCGTCGCCCCCACCCGCGCCACGGCCTCGCCGCCGCGCACCGCCACCGCCGTGGCCTGTCCCACCAGCTGGCTGGCCACCTGGGCGTTGCCCGCGTTCTGGCGCACGGCCAACGCCAGCTGCTCCATGCTGGAGGCGGTTTCCTCCAGGTTGGACGCCTGTCCCTCGGTGCGCCCGGACAGGTCCACATTGCCGGCGGCGATGTCGCGCGTGGCGGCGGCCATGGTGTCCACGTTGCCGCGCACGTCGCCGAGCATGGCCACCAGGTTCATGTTCATCTGCTGCATGGCGCGCAGCATTTGCCCGACGTCGTCGCGGCGGTCGGTCGCGATCTCGCGGCTCAAATCGCCGCCCGCGATGGCGCGCGCGGCCTCGATCGCCTTTTGCATGGGGATGCCCACCGAGTGCCGCACCGTGAATTCCAGCAGCGCGATGACCAGCACGCCGAGCGCCCCGGCGCAGGCGAACAGCGCGCCCAGGGGCCCGTCGAGCAGCGCCAGGCCGGCCACGCCGATGGCGGCGAACAGCATGGCGATGGCCATCAGCGCCCCGGCGATGCGCCAGCGCAGCGAGGAGCCCAGTACCCGCGACGCCAGCCCCGCCAGGCCGGCGCGCACCACCTGCCCCTGGCGCAGGGAGAGCCGCTGCGGGTTGCCTTCGCGGATGCCGCGGTAGACGCGCTCGGCCTGTTCCACCTCGGCGCGCACCGGCTTGCGGCGCACCGACAGGTAGCCCGTCACGACACCGCCCTCCTGCAGCGGCGTGGCATTGGCCTCCACCCAGTAGTAGCCGCCGTCCTTGCGGCGGTTTTTCACCAGCCCGCTCCACGGCAGGCCGGCCCGCAACGTGCGCCACAGGTCGTCGAACACCTCGGCCGGCATGTCCGGATGGCGCACCAGATTGTGCGGCGCGCCTAGCAGCTCATGCTCGGCGAAGCCGCTCGCTTCGATGAAATACGGATTCACATAGGTGATCCGCCCCTTCAGGTCCGTCTTGGACACGATGTACTTGCCATCCGCCAGCGGATACTCGATGGCGGTGACGGGAAGATTTTGTCGCATGCTGTTCTTTCCTTATCTGCTAGCCCGGGTGACGGGCGGGTCGGCCTCGCCGGCGTTGGGCGGCGGCGGCGGGCGGCCGCCGTCGACGTCCAGCCGGTAGTAGTCGATGGCGGCCTGGAACGCCGCGCTCTGGCGCTCGCGCCGTCGCCGGGCTTCCGGCTCGGCGCAGTCGCGCTGCGCGGCCTGATCGATGATGGTTCTCATGTGGTGTTCCCTCCTGTCCCCGTCTCCGCCGTGGTGGGGAGGCGCCAGCCCCGGCGGCGGCGGGCTGGCGCCAACGACCGTCCCTTCTTAACGCGCGAGCCAGGGCCCGAGGCCGCGCAGGCTGTCCTCGTCCAGTTCGCCGGCCGCCAGCGCCAGGCGCAGGCGGCCCAGCAGGTAGTCGGCGCGGCCCTGCACCAGCTCCAGCTCGGCCGAGAACAGCCGCTGCTGGGCGTCCAGCACGTCCAGCGCCGTGCGCGTGCCGACGTCGCGGCCGCGGGTGGTAGCGTCCAGCGCGCTGCGCGCCGAGGCCAGCGCCTGCTCCTGGGCCGCCACGCGCGACACGCCCGTGGTCACGGCCAGGTAGCCTTCCTGCACCTGCAGGCGCGCGTCGCGCCGCGCCGCGTCGAGCTGCCGCTCGGCCTGGCCAAGGCGGGCCACCGCCTCGCGCTGGCGCGAGTCGAGCGCGCCGCCGGCGTACAGCGGCACGTTCAGCACCAGTCCGATGGAACCGGTGCGGTCGCCGTCCGGCGCCACCAGCGGCGACAGCCCGCCGCGCTGCTGCTTGGCGCCGTAGCTGGCCACCAGGTCCAGCGTGGGGCGGCCGGCCAGGCTGTGCCTGGGCAGCTCGGCGCTGGCGATGGCCTGCTCGGACTGGCGCGCCCGCACCAGCGCGCTGCCGCTGGCGCCGCGCGCCTGCCAGTCGGCCAGCGCGGCCGGTTCCGGCGGGCGCGGCGTGAAGCGGGCGGCCAGCGGCGCCAGCTGGTCCGGCGCCGTGCCCGTGGTCTCCTGGAACTGCGCGCGGCGCAGCTCCAGCGCCGACACCGCGGACAGCTCGCGGGTGACGACGGCGTCCAGCCGCGCCTGCGCCTCCTGCACGTCGGTCACGCGGTCCTGGCCCACGTCGAAGCGGGCCTGGGCGCGTTCGCGCTGGTGGCGCACGGCGGCCAGCTCGGCCCGCACCACGCGCAGGGTTTCCTCGGCCACCAGCACGCCGAAGTAGGCTTGCGCCACGCGCAGCGCCAGTTGCTGGCGCGCGGCCGTGAACTGGGTCTGCGCCAGCGCCGACTGCTCGCGCAGCTGGAGCCGGCCGGCGCTGGCGCCGCGGTCGTACAGCGGCTGCACCAGCTGCACGCTGGCCTGCCCGGTGGTGCCGGTGGCCGAGTCGGACATGGAAGGCAAACCCGCCGCCGCCGTGTCGCCGGTCTGGCGGTTGTGCAGGCGGGCCACGCCCAGCTGCAGGTTGACGCGCGGGCGCAGCAAGGCGTCGCCCTGCGCCGATTTCTCGCGGCCGGCCGCCAGGGCCTGCTCGTCGGCCAGGCTGGCCGGATCGTTGATCAGGGCCTGGCGGTAGGCTTCCGCCACGTCCATGGCGCTGGCCGCGCCGCCTTGCAGCGCGAGCAGCAGGCCCAGGGCCGCCGGCAGGGTTTTCAAAGTCATCTTCATTTCATTCTCCTCAGGCCGCCGCCGGGCGCTGGGCGCGGTAGCAGGCCGCGTACAGGGCTGGCAGGAAAAACAGGGTCAACAGGGTCGCCACGGCCAGGCCGCCCATGATGGCCCAGGCCATCGGGCCCCAGAACACCGAATGGGTCAGCGGCACCATGGCCAGGATGGCCGCCAGCGCGGTCAGCACGATGGGGCGCAGGCGGCGCACCGCCGATTCCACGATGGCGTCCCACAGCGGCCTGCCGTGCGCCACGTCCTCGTCGATCTGCACCACCAGGATCACCGAATTGCGGATGATCATGCCGGCCAGCGCGATCACGCCCAGCATGGCCACGAAGCCGAAGGGGATCTGGAACGCGGCCATCACCAGCGCCACGCCGATCAGGCCCAGCGGCGCGGTCAGCAGCACCAGCCCCATCTTCTTCATGTCCTGCAGCTGCAGCATCAACAGCAGCAGCACGACGACGACGGTGACCGGCATCACGGCGAACACCGAGGCCTGCGCCTTGGCGCTGGACTCCATCGCGCCGCCGGTCTCGATGCCGTAGCCGAGCGGCAGTTCCTTGTTCAGCGCCTCCAGCTTGGGCCGGATCGCGTTGGTGACGTCCGGCGCCTGGGCGCCGGCGATGTCGGCGCGCACCGTCAGGGTCGGGATGCGGTTGCGGCGCCACATTTCACTTTCCTCGCTGTCCAGCGTCAGGCGCGCCACCTGCGACACCGGCACGAACTTGCCCTCGCGCAGATAGATCTTGGCGTCCTTCAGGTTGTTCAGGTCCGTGCGCTCGGCGGCCACCAGGCGCGCCATCACGGCGATGGACTGGTCGCCCTCGCGGTACTGGGTGACCGGCGTGCCGGACAGCGACGCCTGCAGCGCCGCCTTGATCTGCACCGAGCTCACGCCCAGCGCGCGCGCCTTGTCCTGGTCCACGTCCACCCGCACGCGTTTCACGCGCTCGGCCCAGTCCTCGTTGACGGCCCGCACGTGCGGTTCGGCGCGCACGATGGCGCCCACCTTGGCGGCGATCTCGCGCACCTTGGCCGGCTCGTTGCCGTACACGCGGAACTGCACCGGGTAGCCGACCGGCGGCCCGTTTTCCAGGCGGTTGACGCGGCCGCGCACATTGGCGAAACGCTCGTCGAGCAGCTTGCGCAGCTTGGCCACCACGCGCTCGCGCGCCTCGCCGCCCTTGGTCATCACCATCATCTCGCCCAGGTTCAGGTTGGGCGTCTGCACGTCCAGCGGCAGGTAGAAGCGCGGCGCGCCCTCGCCGACGAAGCTGGTGACGGCCTCGATGTCCGGGTCGGCCTTCAACAGGCGTTCCAGTTCGCGCACTTCGCGCTCGCTGGCCTCGAAGGTGGACGCCTTGGGCATCCACAGGTCCACCATCAGTTCGGGACGGTCGGAGGACGGGAAGAACTGTTGCGGCACCGCCTTGAACAGCAGCAGCGAGCCGACGAAGGCGGCCAGCGTGGCGGCGATCACCCAGCCGCGGCGGCGCAGGCAGAAGTCCACCACCTTGCGGAACTTGAGGTAGAAGCCGCGCTGGTAGACCGCGTCCTCGTCGTGGTGGGCGTGCGGCTCCTCCTTGAGCAGCTTGAAGCCGATGTAGGGCGTGAACAGCACCGCCACCACCCACGACAGGATCAGCGCGATGCCGACCACCTGGAACAGCGAATACACGTACTCGCCGGTGCCGGACTTGGCGAAACCCACCGGCAGGAAGCCGGCCGCCGTGATCAGGGTGCCGGTCAGCATGGGGAAGGCGGTGGCCGTGTAGGCGTGGGTGGCCGCGCGCGCCTTGTCCCAGCCCTGCTCCAGCTTCAGGGCCATCATTTCCACCGCGATGATGGCGTCGTCCACCAGCAGGCCCAGCGCGATGATCAGCGCGCCCAGCGAAATGCGCTGCAGGTCGATACCCAATATCCACATGGCGAGGAAGGTCATGCCCAGCACCAGCGGGATGGACAGCGCCACCACCAGGCCGCTGCGCACGCCCAGCGAGAAGAAGCTCACCGCCAGCACGATCGCCACCGCCTCGGCCAGGCTCTTCTTGAATTCATGCACCGAGTGTTCGACCACGCGCGGCTGGTCGCTGACGGCGTGCATCTGCACGCCGACCGGCAGGCTGGCCTGGATGCGCTTGACGGTTTCGTCGAGCTGCCGGCCCAGGCGGATCACGTCGCCGCCCTTGCGCATGCTGACCGCCAGGCCCAGCGCCGGCTGGCCGTTGTGGCGCATGCGCGCCACCGCCGGATCGGCGAAGCCGCGCCGCACCTCGGCGATGTCGCCCAGGCGGAAGGTGCGCTGCCCGGCGCGGATGCCGATGGCGCGGATGCCCTCCACCGAGTCGAACTCGCCGCTGACGGTCAGGCGCACCTGCTCGCCGGCCGTCTGCACGTCGCCGGCGGCGGCCACCGCGTTGGCCTGCGCCAGCGTGGTGGCGATCAGCGCCGGGTCCACGCCCAGCGAGGCCAGCTTGGCGGTCGACATCTCGACGAAGATCTTCTCCTCCTGCTTGCCGACCAGCTCCACCTTGTTGACGTCGCCCACGCGCAGGAACTCGTTGCGCGCGGCGTCGGCCATCTTGCGCAGGTCGGCGTAGTCGAAGCCGTCGCCGGTGAGGGCGTACATATTGCCGAAGGTGTCGCCGAATTCGTCGTTGAAGAACGGCCCCTGCACGCCCTGCGGCAGCGTGTGGTTGATGTCGGCCAGCTTTTTGCGCACCTGGTACCACACGTCCGGCACCTCGGACGGCGGCACGCCCTCGCGCAGGTTGATCTTGATCTGGGTCTCGCCCGGCTTGACGTAGGTCGACATGTAGTCGATCGCCGCCACGCCCTGCAGCTTGCGCTCGACCGGGTCGGTCACCTGGTCGGCCATCTGCTGGGCCGAGCCGCCGGGCCAGTTCAGCTGCACCACCATGGTCTTGATGGTGAAGTCCGGGTCCTCCTTCTGTCCCAGGCTGCCGTACGCCAGGATGCCGGTCACCGTCAGCAGCAACAGCAGGAAGGCGATCATCTGCTGGTGCTTGAGCGCCCATTCGGACAGGTTGACGCCCTTCATTTCGCGCCTCCGGCCAGCAGCACGCGCTGATTCGGTTGCAGCATGTGCACGCCGGCCGTCACCACGG
The DNA here is from genome assembly GCF_900116645.1 of Pseudoduganella namucuonensis. GTDB lineage: Bacteria > Pseudomonadota > Gammaproteobacteria > Burkholderiales > Burkholderiaceae_D > Rugamonas > Rugamonas namucuonensis. The sequence continues at coordinate 19,866 of NZ_FPBO01000033.1, forward strand.
TCTCGCCGCCGGCCAGGCCGGCCGTCACCAGCACGCTGTCGTTCTGGGCGCTGCCCAGCTGGACCTCGCGCGCGGCCACGCGCTGCGACTTGGCGTCCACCAGCCACACCTTGCGCCGGCCGTCGGCGTCGACGATGGCCGTCAGCGGCAGGCGGATGGCGCGCTGGCCGTCCACGTCCGGCGCCGTCACGGAGGCCGTCATGCCCAGGCGCAGCAACTCCGGATCGGGACGGACGATGGCCACGCGCGCCGAATAGGTGCGGGTCACGCTGTCGGTGTCCGGCGCCAGCTCGCGCAGCAAGCCGGTCCAGCTCTTGCCCTGGTGGGCCCACACCGCCACCTGCAGCTCGCGCGCCTTGCGCAGCTCGTCGACGCGCGACTCGGGAATGCTGACGAGGACCTCGCGTTCGCCGTCGCCGGCCACCACGGCCACCGTCTGGCCGGCGGCCACCACCTGGCCCGCCTCGGCGTGCAGGGCGCTGACCACGCCGTCGCGGTCGGCCACCAGGGTGGTGTAGCCGCGCTGGTTGGCGTTCAACTGGTGGCGCGCCAGCGCCGCGCGCAATTGCGCCTCGGCCTGCTGCAGCGCCAGGCGCTGGTGGTCCGCCTCCGCCTGCGAGGCGAACTGGCGCGCCAGCAGGGTTTCGGCGCGCTGCACGTCCACCCTGGCCTGGGCCACGCGGCCGCGGGCGGCGTCCACCTCGGCGCCGGCGGCGGCCAGCTGCAGGCTTTCCTGCGCGGGGTCGAGCTGCATCAGCGGCTGGCCGCGCTTGACATGGCTGCCCACCTCCACCATGCGCGCCACGATCTTGCCGCCGGCGCGGAAGCCCAACTGGCTTTCATAGCGGGCGCGGATCTCGCCCGAGTAGGTGGCGCCCACCGTGCCATTGCTCTCGCCCGCCACGACGGTGCGCACCGGGCGCACCTCCTCGTGCTTCGCAACCGTTTCCTTGGCGCAGCCGGCCAGCAGGCCGGCCGCCGCGACGGCCAGGGCCGCCAGTTTGAAATTTTTGTTCACTTGAAGTCCTCCGATGTCAGGTGAAGCGGAATATACACCATACCGAGTAATTTGTCATTATGACGTTTAATTCAAATTGACAATGGATGCATTTTGATAGGAAACGCGGAGCGGCCGGCGCCGCGCGGGGTGCGCGGGCCGGCAATGAAGATCGGTACGGGAGGGGAAAAAGCGGTGGAGGCGGGAACGGAAGGGCGGGCTCAGGCGGCGGGCGGCGCGGCGGCGACGCGCGCCTGGGCGCGCGCCAGCAGCGAGTCCGCGGCGGGCACCAGCTTGGGCAACGGCCCGGACGCCACGCGCTGCGCGTCGGCCACGCCCATGCCCAGCGTGCGCATCAGCGCCGCCGCGATCTGGTCGGGGTAATCCTTGGGCACGCGGCCGCGCGCCATCCGGTCCAGCGCGGCCATGCCGGTGCCGGCCACGAGGTCCAGCACGATGTCGAGCGGCACGGTGGCGAACACGCCCTGCTTCTGCCCCTCCTCCAGGTCGGCCGGCAGGTAGCGGAAGGTGGCGTTGTGCTGCACCATCAGCCGCAGGCCGGCGGCCGCCAGAAAGCGCGCCAGCAGGCGGTGCGCGCGCGCCAGGTGCAGATAGCAGCGGATGGCTGTGGCCACGCGCGCCGCCGCGTCGGGCATGCCGCCGACCACCGGTTCGATCAGCTGCACCATCTCGCCGCTGAGTTCATCGCCGACGGCGGCCAGCAAGTCCTCGTTGGTGCGGAAATAGTTGTAGAACGAGCCTTGCGACACCTCGGCCGCCGCCACGACGTCGGGAATGATGCTGGCGCCGACGCCCTTGTCGGCGAAGACGATCATGGCGCTCTCTATCAGGCGTCTGCGCATGCGCTCGCGCCGCTCGGCGGCCACGCGGGGACGATGGTCGGTGGATTTGTCGGGCATAGTCGATCCGGGTCTTGGGTTGATATAGGTGTCATTTTGAGAAACGGACGTGATCATACCAGATCGACCGCGGACCGCGGCGCCGGACTGCGCGGCGACCGCCATGCCGCGGGCGCCACACTAATCCCGGCCGACACTCAACAACTGGGCGCGCCGCAACAGCGAGGACGGCGGCAACTCGAAGGCCGGCAGCGGCAGCGCCGTCAAGCGCGCGGCCTCCACCTCGTCCAGCCCCAGCGCGCGCAACATGGCGCGCGCGCTGGCGTCCGGATACGCCGGGGAGAGCGGCTCGCGCGCGGTGGAACACGCGGCGCTCAGCATCACGCCCACCAGCATGTCGGCGCCGACGCGCCAGCCGATGTCGGCGAAGCGGCGCGTCGCCACGCCCAGCCTCACGTCCCGCGCCAGGAAGCGCGCGCCCAGCAGGCCGCTGTTGGCGGCCGGGAACGGCAGGCGCGCCATGAAGCCGCCGTACAGCGGAAAGCGCCGCACCGTGTGCAGCAGCAGCCGGGTGCCGCAGGCGATGCGCTCGGCCGGGTCGTCGCAGCGCAGCACCACGGGGTCGATGGCGCGCAGCAGCTCGTCGTTGATCTCGTCGGCCACCGCCGCCAGCAATTCCTCGTTGGTACGGAAGTAGTTGTAAAACGAGCCGCGCGCCATGCCCGCGTGGGCGATGACGTCGTCGATGACGGCGCCGGCCCCTTTCTGCGCGAACACCAGCAGCGCGCTCTCCAGCAATTTGGCGCGCGTCTTCCCGCGCCGCTCGGCGGCCACGCGGGTGCGGTGGTTCGGTGTGTCTTCTGTAGTCATAGTCGTCCCTTGCTGGCATTGTACGCAAATTCCAATTGACACGCTAGTCATTATGACTGTATCGTCATTATTAAATTAGCCGATTGGAGACACGATGAAGCAACCTTCCCTGGCCGCGCTGCGCACGCCGCCGGCCCACCCGGAGAGCGCCCTGCCCGCCAGCGTCCAGAAGCTACGGCGCCCGGAGCCGCTGGTCAAGGCCCAGGCGCTGGCCTTCCTGATGTTCGAAAAGCCCGACCTGGCCGCCGCCGAGGTCTTCCTGCGGGACTTCGGCATGCTGCGCGCGTCGCACGACGACGGGCGGCTGCTGATGCGCGGCCACGGCGCCGCCCCCGCCATCTACCTGGCCCGGCGCGGTCCCCGCTCGCGCTATGTCGGCGCCGCCTTCGCGGTCGCCTCCGAGGCCCATTTGCGCCTGCTGCAGGCGGAGGCCGGGGCGCGAGCGCTGGACCCGGCCGACATTCCCGGCGGCGGCGCCGGCGTCGAGCTGGTGGACCCGGCCGGCAACGTGCTGTGGCTGGTGGCCGGCCAGCGGGCCCTCGCGCCGCTGCCGCTGCGCGCCCCCCTGCACCCGCACGCCAACAGCCTGGGCGCCGTGCGCCGCGTGAACGCCGCCGTGCGCCCACCGCTGGAGCCGGCCGCCGTGGCCAGGCTGGGCCACGTGGTGATGCAGACGGTGGACTTCGCCGGCATGGCCGACTGGTATATGCGCCACCTCGGCCTGATTCCCACCGACGTGCAGTACCTGGCCGACGGCTCGCCCAACCTGGCGTTCTTCCGCCTCGACCTGGGCGACACCCCGGCCGACCACCACAGCTTCGTGCTGGCCGGCGGCATCGAGGAGAAATACGAGCACAGCGCCTACGAGGTGGTGGACCTGGACGCCCTGGGGCAGGGCCAGAACGTGTTGCGCGCCAACGGCCACCGCCACATGTGGGGCATCGGCCGCCACGTGCTGGGCAGCCAGCTGTTCGACTACTGGTACGACCCTGACGGCATGGAGTTCGAGCACTACACCGACGGCGACATGTTCACCGCCGCCCACGAGACCCATTACGTGCCGCTGGAGCTGTCCGGCATCTGGGCCTGGGGCGACGACGTCCCCGCCTCGATGGGCGTCAAGCGCGACCTCGGCACGCTGTTCAAGGTGCTGCGCCTGCTGTGGCAGGGCCGCCTGTCGCTGGGCCGGCTCAAGCTGCTGGGCGGCGCGCTGGCCAATCCCAGGCCCTGGCTGTAGGCAGGGCCGCATTCACGCAACACCTGCGCGCGCCGCGTCCGGGCGGCGCGTTTCAACCGCATGGTTTCGACCGAATACACAAGGAGTACTTATCATGGCAATCCAAGTCGTCCACTTCCTGCACCAGGACTCCCCCGCCTGGGGCGTCGTGCACGGCCGGCGCGTCGCGCCGCTGTCGCGCCGCTACGACGGCACCGCCGGCTTCGTCGGCGAGGGGCTGGAGGAGGCCTGGGCCAGCACCCCGGCCCAGGCCTCCCTGGAGCTCGACACGCTGCATCTGCTGTCGCCGGTCAGCGCCGACCGCCAGTTCCTCTGCCAGGGCATCAACTACGCCAGCCACGTGCGCGAGTCGGGCATGGACCCGGACAAGATCGGCTTCAACACCCTGTTCACCAAGGCCTCGTCCAGCCTGGCCCCGGCGCGGGCCGACATCGTGCGCCCGTCCCACGTGCGCCTGCTCGACTACGAGGTCGAGCTGGGACTGGTGATGCGGCGCCCGGTCACCGGCCCCGTCGAGGTGACGCCGGACCGGCTGCACGAATGGCTGGCCGGCGTCACCATCGTCAACGACATCTCGGCGCGCGACGTGCAACTGCCCCAGACCCAGTTCTACAAGGGCAAGAGCTACCGCGGCTTCGGCCCCACCGGGCCCTTCCTGCTGCTGCTCACGCCGGACGAATGGCGACGCTGGCCGGAACTGCGCATGCGCCTGCTGGTCAATGGCCAGCTGCGCCAGGACGCCTATTGCGGCGACATGATCTTCAAGCCGCACCAGACGCTGACCGAGCTGTCGGCGCTGCACGATCTGCAAGCGGGCGACCTGATCGCCACCGGCACGCCTGCCGGCTGCGCGGCACGCGCGCCCGGCAAGCTGGCCATGTGGATGATGCGCCACGTGCTGTCGGACGCCACCAAGTGGCGCTTGTTCATCCAGAAGGGCCTGTCCAACCCCGCCTACCTGCAGCCCGGCGACGTCATCACGGCCGCCATCCGCAGCGACGACGGCGCGCTCGACCTGGGCGAGCAGCGCAATCGCGTGGTGGCGCCATGAGCGGCCCCGGCCTCGCCGCCGCCATCCGCCAGTTCGGCGGACCGGAGCAGTTGCACCTGCGCGAGCTGCCGCTGCCCGCGCCGGGCCGCGGCCAAATCGTGGTGCGCGTCAAGGCCGCGTCGGTCAACCCGATCGACACGCGGCGCCGCGCCGGCTACGGCCGCCGCCTGCTGTCGGTGATGGGCGCGGCGCGCCTGCCGCTGGTGCTGGGCAACGACTTCGCCGGCACCGTGTGCGCCGTGGGGCGCGGCGTCACCGCCTTCCGCGAGGGCGACGCCGTGTTCGGCGCCATGCCGCCGTCCAGCCAGGGCAGCCACGCCACCCACGTGGCGGTGGACGCCGCGCTGGCGCTGCACCAGCCGCGCGGCGTGGCGGCCGAACAGCTGGCCGCCCTGCCCTACAACTTCCTCACCGTGTCGCGCGCGCTGGCCGGCGCCGGCGTCACGCGCGGCGGCGTGCACGGGCGCGAGGTGCTGGTGCACGGCGCCTCCGGCGGCCTGGGGCTGATCGCGCTGCGCATGCTGCACGCCATGGGCGCGCGCGTCACCGCGGTGGCCGGCAAGCGGCGCGAGGCCTGCCGCCTGGCCGGCGCGGCCAGCGTGCTGGACCGCCACGCCACGCCGCTGCGCGCGCTGCCCCGCCACTTCGCCGCCACGCTGAACTTCGCCAGCTGGGACGACGAGCCCGCCGTGCTTGGCCTGCTGGCCCCCGGCGCGCTGGGCCACGCCACCACCGTCCATCCGCTGCTCGGCCGGCTCGACCGCGACGGCCTGGCCGGCGGCACGGCGGGGGCGTGGCTGGAGAAGCGGCGCATGGCGGCCCTGGCGCCGGCCGGCGCGCGCTACGCCTGGACCGTGTTCCGGCCCGACCCCGCGGCGCTGGCGCAGCTGGCCGATTTCGCGCAGCTGCAGCAACAGCAGGGACCGTCCACCGACGTGGCGCGCTTCGCGCTGGCGCGCGCGGCGGAGGCCCACCGGCACGTGGAGCTGCGGCTGCAGGGGCGCGCCATCCTGCTGCCCCACATGACCTGAACAAGCAAGCGACTTGACCACCAAACGAGGAGACATCATGCAAGACCCACCCCCCGGCGCCCCGGTGCGCACGCTGGCCGACGTGCTCGCGCTGGAAACGAACAGCTGGCAGGAACTGCTGCCGGCCGAATCCACCTACGGCCTGCTGTGCCAGGCCGCCGCCCGCCACCCGGACCGCGCGGCGCTGCGCTTCCTGCCCAGCGGCGAGGGCGACGCGCCCACCGTCGACGTCAGCTACCAGGGCCTGCTGGCGCGTGTGACGGAGGCGGCCAACGCCTTCCACGACGCCGGCATCGGCGCCGGCCAGGCCGTCGCCCTGCTGCTGCCCAACCTGCCCGAGACCCACTACGCGCTGTGGGGCGCGCAGGCGGCCGGCATCGCCGCACCGGTCAACCCGCTGCTGGACGTGGACCACATCGTCTCCATCGTCGAAGCCACCCGCGCCGAGGCGCTGGTGACGCTGGCGGACGGCGACGTCTGGCGCAAGGCCATGGCGGTGACCGAGCGCTGCCCCTCGCTGCGCACCGTGTTCGTGGTCGGCCTGGACGCGGACGGCGCCGCCGCCGCGCTGCCCGGCCCGCGCGCGGACGTGCGCGTGCTGTCGTTCGCCGCCGAGCTGGCGCGCCAGCCGGGCGGACGCCTGCTGTCGGAGCGCGCCATCGCGCCGGACGAGGTGTGCGCCTATTTCCACACCGGCGGCACCACCGGCCTGCCCAAGATCGCTCGCCACACCCACCGCAACGAGGTGTTCGTCGCCGCCAGCCTGGCCCGGCTGCAGCCGGACCGGCACGTGGTGCTGTGCGGCCTGCCGCTGTTCCACGTGAACGGCGCCATGGTCACCGGCCTGGGCGCCTTCCACGCCGGCTGGGAAGTGGTGCTGCTCACCCCGCAGGGCTACCGCGGCCCCGGCGTGCTGCCCAATTTCTGGCGGCTGGTGCAGCGCTTCGGCGCCACCACCTTCAGCGGCGTGCCCACCATCTTCGCCGCGCTGGCCGCCACGCCGCTGGACGGCGCCGACATCTCCTCGCTGCGCCAGGCCTTCTGCGGCGCCGCGCCCCTGCCGCCGGAGGTGGCGCGCCGCTTCGAGCAGGCCGCCGGCATCCCCCTGTGCGAGGGCTACGGGCTGACCGAGGCGGCCTGCATCTCCGCCGTCCAGCCGGCGGGCGTGCCGCGGCGCGAGGGCAGCGTGGGCCTGCGCCTGCCGCACCAGGCGCTCCAGGCCTGGGTGGTGGACGCCGACGGCCGCGCCGCCCGCCCCTGCGCGCCCGGCGAGGTGGGCGTGATCGGCATCTGCGGACCGAACGTGTTCCCGGGCTACCTGCGCGAGCGCGACAACCGCGGCATCTGGCTCAAGCCCGGCTGGCTGAACACCGGCGACCTGGGCTTCGTGGACGGCGACGGCTACCTGCACCTGACCGGCCGCGCCAAGGACTTGATCATCCGCGGCGGCCACAATATCGACCCGGCCCTGATCGAGGACGCGCTGCTGCGCCATCCCGACATCGCGCTGGCGGCCGCGGTCGGCCAGCCCGACGCCCACGCCGGCGAACTGCCGGTGGCCTACGTGACCCTGAAGCCGGGCGCCCGGGCCACGCCGGAGGCGCTGCAGGAGGCCGCGCGCGCGCTGGTGCCGGAACGCGCCGCCGTGCCGGTGCGGGTGGAGGTGCTGGCGCACATGCCGCTGACGGCGGTGGGCAAGGTGGCCAAGGCCGATCTGCGCCTGCTCGCCGCCGAGCATGTGCTGGGACAGCTGCTGGCCCGGAACGGCATCGGCGCCGAACTGGCCGTGCTGGCCGACGCCGCCCGCGGCACCGTGGTGCGGCTGCGCTGCCCGCCCGCCGCCGCCGGCCAGGCCCGCCACCTGCTGGCGCCCTTCCCCTACCCGGTCGACCTGTTGCCGCCGGCGGAGGGACTGTGAGCATGGACCAGACACTTCCCGCCAGCGTGGACGTGCTGCTGACCGGCATGGGTCCGGTCGGCGCCACCGCCGCCAACCTGCTGGGCCGCCTCGGCCTGCGCACCCTGGTGATCGACAAGGAGACCGGCATCTTCATGGCGCCGCGCGCCATCGTGCTGGACAACGAGGCCCTGCGCATCCTGCAGATGGCCGGGCTGGAGGAAGGCGCCTTCGCCACCCGCGCCATCGCCGAGGTGCAAATGCGCTCGCCGCTGTTCGGCGACTACGCGCGCGCCAACACCTCCGGCCAGATCGACGGCCATCCGCAACTGGTCACCTTCCACCAGCCCGAGCTCGAGCGCGTGCTGCGCGAGCGCCTGGCCCGCCACGCCTGCGTGCAGACCGCGCTGGGCGCCGAACTGGTGGACTTCACCCAGGACGAGCAAGGCGTGCGCGCCACCGTGCGCCAGGCCGACGGCGCGCTGGCCACCGTGCAGTCCCGCTTCCTGGTGGGCGCGGACGGCGCCAGCTCCTTCGTGCGCCGCCACCTCGGCCTGGGCTTCGAGGGCAAGACCTTCACCCAGGACTGGCTGGTGGTGGACGTGCGCGATCCGCCGGTGCCGCTGGACCGCATCGAATTCAGCTGCGACCCGAGCCGGCCGTCGCCGCACATGCCGGCGCCGGGCAACCGCCAGCGCTGGGAGTTCATGCTGCATCCGGGCGAGACGCGCGAGCGGATGGAGCACCCGGACATGATTCGCGCCCTGCTGGCGCCGTGGTGCGACGCGCGCGACTGCGTCATCGAGCGCACCGCCGTGTACCGCTTCCACGCCCGCCTGGTCGACCGCTTCTCGCGCGGCCGCGTGTTCCTGGCCGGCGACGCCGCCCACATCACGCCGCCCTTCGTGGGCCAGGGCCTGGTGGCCGGCCTGCGCGACGTGGCCAACCTGTGCTGGAAGCTGGCCTGGGTGGCGCAGGGCCGCGCGCCGCTGTCCATGCTCGACAGCTACGACGCCGAGCGCCGCCCGCACGCGCGCGCCATCATCAACATGGCGCGCCAGATGGGCGCCCTGGTGATGCCGCGCAACCGCGCCACGGCGCTGCTGGTGCACGGGTTGATGAACCTGCTGCACCGTTTCCCCCTGACCCGCCCCGTGTTCGAGGAGCTCAAGTTCAAGCCGTCCAACCGCTTCCGCCGCGGCCTGTTCCAGCGCGGCCGCGGCGGCGCGCGCCTGGCGCGCGGCGCGCCGCTGCCGCAAGGCTGGCTGCGCGAGGCCATCGGCGCGCCCGCCCTGCCCAGCGACGAGCGCCTGGCCGGCGCCCTGAGCCTGGTCGGCTTCGGCTGCGACCCGGCGGCGCGCCTGGACCCGTCGCTGCTGGCGGCGTGGCGCGCGGCCGGCGGCCAGACCGTGGCGCTGCGCCACCGCGGCCAGGCCGGCCTGGCCGCCGGCGCGCTGGAGGACATGAGCGACACCCTGGTGCCCGGCGCCGCGCCGGTGGGCTGGGTGGCCGCCGTGCGCCCCGACTGCGTGGTGCTGCACGACGGCCCGCTGGCCGGCGTGGACGCCATGGTGCGCGAAACGCTGGCCCTGCTGGGCCGGACGGCCCCGGCCGCCGCGCCGCTGGCGCACGCGCTGACAGGCTGAGGCTGGCAGCGCGTGCGCCAGCGCGTGCTTCACGCGGCCGCGCCTGATCAAGCCGCTTTGAGGGCCTCCGCCCGCTCGTCGGCCAGGCTGAGCGCGACCCGCTCGCAGGCCGGCAGCACGCGCAGGAAGGCGTCCACCACGGCCGGATCGAAGTGGGCGCCGCGGCCGCGCACGATGAACTCGGCCGCCTGCGCGGCCGTCATCGGCTCCTTGTAGGGGCGGCGCGCCATCAGCGCGTCGAACACGTCGGCCACCGCCATCAGGCGCGCCGCCAGCGGGATCGCCTCCCCGGCCAGGCCGCGCGGGTAGCCCGAACCGTCCCATTTCTCGTGGTGGCCGCCGGCGATCTCCATCGCCAGCGCCAGGAACTTGCCGCGCGTGCCCATCTGGCGCCCGGCGCGCGCCAGGATGTCGTGGCCGCGCTGGGCGTGGGTCTGCATCACGGTCCACTCGTGCGGCTCGAACTTGCCCGGCTTGAGCAGGATGTGGTCGGGGATGGCGATCTTGCCGATGTCGTGCAGCGGCGCCGACTTGGCCATCAGCGCGATGGTGGCCGGGGTCAGCTCGTCGGCGTAATCGGGCAGGCGCGCCAGCTCGCAGGCCAGCAGGCGCACGAATTCCGAGGTGCGGCGCACGTGGTTGCCGGTGTTCTCGTCGCGGAACTCGGCCAGCGACACCATCACGTCGATGGCCGCGTCCTGCAACTGGCCGATCTCCGCCAGGCCCTCGCTGACGCGCCGCTGCAGGTGGTCCTGCCAGTCCTTCAGCGCCAGTTGCGCGCGCACGCGCGCCGCCACGATGGGCGGGCTGATGGGCTTGTGGATGAAGTCGACGGCGCCCAGCGCCAGGCCGCGCGCCTCGTCCTCAAGCGACGTCCGCGCCGTCAGGAACAGCACCGGCACGCGCGCCAGCCGCGCGTCGGCCTTCAGGCGGCGGCACACCTCGTAGCCGTCCAGCCCCGGCATCATCACATCGAGCAGCACCAGGTCGGGCGCCTCGGCCTGGGCCAGCGCCAGCGCCTTGTGGCCGCTGTTGGCCAGCTGCAGGCGATACTCGCCCCCCAGCAGGCTGGCCAGCAGGCTGAGGTTGGCGGGGGTGTCGTCCACCACCAGCACGGTGGGGCGCGGGGTCTGGATGGGAAAGGCGGTCATGGGGTCGGCTCCTGTTGCGGCGTGGCGGCGGTCAGCACGGCCAGCGCCTGGTCAAAGTCAAATTGGTCGAGCGCGCCGGCCAGGCGGCGCGCGGCGGCGCGGCCCAGCAGGCGGGTCGCCTCGGCCTGGCAGGCCGGCCACAGCGCCAGCGCGTCGCCGTCGCAGTCGGCCAGCAGGCGGCGCAGGCGGTCCAGCCAGTCGTGGGGCGGGTCCTGGGGCGCCTGCCGCGCATGCGCGGCCGATTCGGTTTGCGGCGCGGGCGGCTTGCCGGCCGCTCGGCGACGGGCGGCAGGCTCCGCCCGCGACGCGAGCGGGCCTGGCCCGGCCGACGCGGGCACGGGCGGGGACAACGGCGCCATCCCGGGCAAGGCCGCCAGCGCCCGGCGCAGGCCGGCCGGCTGCAGCGGCTTGGCCAGGCAGGCCAGCAGGCCGAGACCGGCGCTCTCCTCCTCGGCCAGCGCCGGATCGCCCACCGTCAGCGCCACCACCGGCGGCGGCGCCGAGCCTGCGGCGGCCAGGCTAGCCAGCCAGGCCGCGCAATCCCCCGGCGGCAGATCCCAGTCCAGCAGCATCAGCGTGTAGGGGCGGCCCCATTGCCGCGCGGCCTCCAGGCGGGCCCGCGCGGCGCCCAGGCTGGCCACCACGTCGACGGCGCCGTCGACACCCGCGGCGCGCAGCAGGTTCTGCGAGGCCAGCCGGGTGGCAGCCAAGTCGTCGACCACCAGCACGCGCAGCGCCGCCATGCCCTGCGCCGCCACCTCGGGCGCCGGGGCCGTCGGCGAGCCGGTTTGCGGGCTGGTTTGCAGGCCGGCGGGTGCGCCCGCGGGCGGCGCCGGCGCGCGGCCCAGTCGCAAGGCCACCGTGAAGCGCGAACCCTCGCCCGGCGCGCTGTCGGCCCACACCCGCCCGCCCATCATGCCCACCAGCTTGTGCGAAATGGCCAGGCCCAGGCCCGTGCCGCCGTACTTGCGCGTGGTCGAACCGTCGGCCTGGCTGAATTCCTGGAACAAGCGTTCACGCTGCGCCCGGTCCATGCCGATGCCGGTGTCGCGCACGCCGATGCGCAGCGCCACGCTGTCGGCGTCGCGCCGCTCCACCTGCACCGCCAGGCGCACGCTGCCACGCTCGGTGAATTTCACCGCGTTCGACAGCAGGTTGGTCAGCACCTGCCCCAGGCGCAGCGCGTCGCCCACCAGCATGGCGCCGCCGGCCACCAGTTCGCGGTCGCCCAGGTCCAGCACCAGTTCCAGTTCCTTTTCCTGGGCCCGCGGCTGCACCAGGGCCAGCGCGTCGGCCAGCACCCGCTCCAGGCGGAACGGCGCCGGCGCCAGTTCCATCTTGCCCGCCTCCGCTTTCGAGAAATCGAGGATGTCGTTGATCAAGGCCAGCAGCGCCGTGGCGGCCTGCTGCATCCGCGACACGTAGCCATGCTGGCGCGGCGGCAGCCCGCTTTGCAGGGCCAGGTAGGCCATGCCGATGATGGCGTTCATGGGGGTGCGGATCTCGTGGCTCATATTGGCCAGGAACATGGACTTGGCGCGGCTGGCGTCGTCGGCGTCCTGGCGCGCCCGTTCCAGCGCGCGCTGCGCGGCGGCGCGCCGGCGCAAGTCCTGCTCGATGGCGCCGGCCATGCCGTTGTAGGCGCCGCCCAGCGCCGCCAGTTCCTCCACGCCGAACGAATCGTCCAGTTCAGCGGACGCGCCATGCCCGCCGACACGCGCGCTGTAGTCGCCCGCCGCCAGCGCGGCCGCCGCGCGCGACAGGACGCGGATCGGCCGCAGCACTTGGCGCCGCAGCACCCACGCCGCCGTCAGCACCAGCGCCAGACCGCCCAGCAGGCAGGCCAGCAAGGCGCTGACCAGATGGTCGAGCCGCTGCTGCGCGGCGCGCAGTTGGGCGTGGGTGCGGCTGTCGGCGGCGCCATCCAGCGCCACCAGCGCGTGGGCCAGCTCGGCCTGCAGGCGGTTGTACCGGTCGCCGTGCACCAAGGCGCCCGCCAGTTCCAGGCGCGGCGCGCCATGGCCGCCGGCCGCGTCGAAGGCCTGGCCCTCGATACGCTGCAGGGCGGCCGTGGCGGCCTGCACCCGCGCCAGCGCGCGGAATTCCTCCGCGCCGAAGCCGAGCGCGCGCATGCGCGCCACGATGGACAGCCTGGCGCCGCCCGGCGGCGGCCGGTGCGCGCGCAGGCCGGCGATCACGTCCTTCCAGTAAGTGGCGGGCTCGAACGGCGCGGGCGGCGCCAGTTCGCCGGCGCGGATGGCCAGGATGTCGGCGTAATAGGCCAGGTAGCGCGGCTGCCCGCTGGCCGCGAAGGCGCGCACCAGGCTGGCCAGCTGCTCGGCCTCCCGCTGCAGGCCGCTGGTCAGCGCATGGGCCTGCCGCCGCTGCTCCTGGGCGCGCACGGTCTCGCCATGCGCCCGCAGGATCAGCGCCAGCAGCGCGGCGTTGAGCGCCAGCGACAGCAGCGCGACGGCGGAGAAGCCCATCGTGACGCGGCGCAGCCTCATGGCGCGCGCCGCCGGAGACGGGTTGGCCGGGCCAGGCGCGCCCCGCGGGCCGCCTGCCGCCCGGGCCGAAACGGCGCCAGGCCGGAGCGGGCCTGGAGTTCTATGGGTGATGGCATGACAGTAGCTCTCGATACGATGGCGGCGCCGGCATGGCGGCCGCCAGATGAAATTGATTATAACGTCATTATGACATTAGTGTCAATTTACATCGGACAGGATCAATCCGCCTTGCATGATGACACAAATGTCATTATGATGAAGTCCCCTCACCTACCGGTTCCGACTGTGGCCATACTCCCCAGCCCCCAACCCATCGCCCGCCTGCAGGCGGGCTCCATCCTCGGCGCCGGCTGCCTGTTGACCGCGCTCCACTTCGGCCGTCCCGTGCTGCAGCCCATCGCGCTGGCCGCCATCCTGAGCCTGGTGGCGGCGCCCCTGATCCGCGCCCTCTGCCGGCTCGGCCTGCGGCGGCTGCCCGCGATGGTGGCGGTGCTGCTGCTGAGCGGCGCCTGCCTGGCCGGCGCCGGTCTCGTGCTGGCTTTCCAACTGGTGGCCGTGAGCGCCGAGCTGCCCCAGTACCGCGCCGCCATCCAGCGCAAGGCGGAAACGCTGCGCGCAGCGGTGGAGCGTCCCTTCGCGCACGTGCAGGCCGGACTGGACGCGGTCGCCCCGCTGGCGCCGGCCGCCGCCCCGCCCGCGCCAGCGGCGCAAGCCGCCGCGCCGGCCCCGCCCACCGCGCCCACCGCGCCCGCCGCGCTGGCCAAGCTGGCCGGGCTGGCCTGGGGGCCGCTGGGCGAGACGGGCCTGGTGCTGGTGCTGCTGATGTTCATCCTGCTCGAGCACGAGTCCCTGCAGGACCGCCTGATCCGCCTCGCCGGACAGGCCGAGGTGAGCCGCACCGTGCGCGCGCTGGCCGACGCCGCGCGCGGCGTGTCGCGCTTTTTCTTTTGCCAGTTCATCGTCAACACCGTCTTCGGCGCGGCCATGGGCCTGGCGCTGTGGGCCGCCGGCCTGCCCCACGCGGCGCTGTGGGGCGCGCTGTGCGGCGTGCTGCGCTTCGTCCCCTACGTGGGCGCGCTGGCCGCCGGCGCGGCGATCGCCTGCTTCGCCGCCGCCGTCGATCCCGGCTGGAGCCTGACCCTGTCCTGCCTGGCGATGTTCGGCGCGCTCGAACTGGTGGTCGCGCACCTGGTCGAACCGAAGGTGTATGGATTGAGCACGGGCCTGTCGCCCCTGGCGGTGGTGGTCTCGGCGCTGTTCTGGGGCACGCTGTGGGGCCCGGCGGGTCTACTGATCTCGACGCCGCTGACGGTTTGCCTGGTGGTCGCCGGCCGCCACGTCGGCGCGCTGGAACCGCTGGCCATCCTGTTCGGCCAGGCGCCCGACGTGACGGCCGCGCAGCGCTTCTTCCAGCGCGGGCTGTCGGGCGAGACCGGCGCCATCCTGCGCGACGCCGCCGCCATGCTGCGGCGCGCCAGTTTCGCGCGCTATTGCGACCAGATCCTGTTGCCCGGCCTGGCGCTGGCCAGCAGCGAGCTGCGGCTCGGGCTGATCGACGGGGCGCAGCGCGAGCACCTGCGCCGCGCCGTGGCGGAAGTGGCGGAAACGCTGGCGCCCAGCGGCGCGGCGCCGGTCCGCCGCCGGCGCCACGTGTCGCTGCTGGACGCCAACGTGGGCGCCCACCTGCGGCGGCTGAGGGAGGCGCGCCTGGGCCGCTGGCAAGGCCCGCTCGACGTGCCGCAGCGCTCCATCGTGCTATGCGCCGGGCTGGCGTCGGAACGCGACGAGCTGGTGGGCGAACTGCTGGCGCGCGCCCTGCGCGAGGCCGGCGTCGACGCGCGCAGCGTCGCCCTGCCCCTGCCGCACACGGAGCACGACGCGGGCAAGGCGGCCCTGGTGTCCACCGTCTTCGTTCCCTACCCGCTGGCGGAGGAGCTCGAAACGTGGCGGCGGGCCGTCGCCGCCCTGCGCGTGCTGCTGCCGGGCGCCCTGCTGGCGACCATCCGCCTGCCCGGCGACGAGGCGGCCGGACCGGCGCCGGCCATCCTGTCGGCGGCGGACATGGACCTGCGCTCCTTCGAGGAATGCGTGGCCTTCGTCGCGCCGCGGCGCACGGCCGGTTGAAGGGAGGGGCCTAGGCCCCTCCGCCCTCAGTGCGTGATGATCTTGGCCAGGAAATCGCGCGCGCGGTCCGAGCGCGGGGTGCCGAAGAAGGCGTCCTTGCTGCAATCCTCGATCACCTTGCCCCGGTCCATGAACACGATGCGGTTGGCCACGCGCTTGGCGAAGCCCATCTCGTGGGTGACCACCATCATGGTCATGCCCTCCTGCGCCAGGCCGACCATCACGTCCAGCACCTCGTTGATCATCTCCGGGTCCAGCGCCGATGTCGGCTCGTCGAACAGCATGGCGATCGGGTCCATCGACAGGGCGCGGGCGATGGCCACGCGCTGCTGCTGGCCGCCGGACAGCTGGCCGGGGAACTTGTCCTGCTGCGCCAGCAGGCCGACCCGGTCCAGGTACTTCAGGCCCTTGGCGTTGGCCTCGTCGGCGCCGCGCTTGAGGACCTTGATCTGGCCCAGCGTCAGGTTCTCGCGTATCGTCAGATGCGGGAACAGCTCGAAGTTCTGGAACACCATGCCGATGCGCGCGCGCAGCTTGGACAGGTCGGTCTTCGGGTCGCCCACCGCCACGCCGTCGACCGTGATGCCGCCGCTCTGGAACGGCTCCAGCCCGTTGACGGTCTTGATCAGCGTCGACTTGCCGGAGCCGGACGGGCCGCAGATCACCATCACGTCGCCCTTGCCCACTTTCGTGCTGCACTCGGTGAGCACCTGGAACTGGCCGTACCATTTGCTGATTTCTTTTAATTCGATCATTTTTCTCTCCCTATTGGAAGCGAGCTGAGCCCCATTTGGGGCCAGGCCCCAAATGGGGCTCAGCTCGCTTATGTTGATGCGCTCTTGGCGATGGTTAGCGGATGATGGCGACCCGCTGGTGCAGGCGCTTGACCAGCGCGGACAGCGCGAAGCACAGGACGAAGTACACCACCGCCACGAAGCTGTACATCTCGACCAGCCGGCCGTCGCGCTGGGCGACCTTGCTGGCGGCGCCGACGAAGTCCGGAATCGACAGCACGTACACCAGCGACACGTCCTGGAACAGCACGATGGTCTGCGTCAGCAGCACCGGTATCATGTTGCGGAAGGCCTGCGGCAGGATCACGTTGGCCATGGTCTGCCAGTAGTTCATGCCCAGCGCCTGGGCGGCCCAGACCTGGCCGCGCGGGATGGACTGTATGCCGCTGCGCATGATCTCGCAGTAGTAGGCCGCCTCGAACATGATGAAGGTGATCAGCGCCGACGGGAACGCGCCCACCTGCACCGGCTCCTGCGCGCCGATGGCCCAGGCCGCGATGTAGGGCACCAGGAAGTAGAACCAGAAGATCACCAGCACCAGCGGGATCGAGCGGATCAGGTTGACGTAGCCGGTGGCGAACAGCGCCACCGAGCGGTGCCGCGACAGGCGCATCATGGCCAGCAGCGTGCCGACCACGATGCCGCCGGCCATGGACAGCGCCGTCAGCTTCAGCGTGAACGCCATCCCGGTCTGGAACAGGTACAGCCACGAGCGGGAAATCACATCGAAATCGAAATCCATGTCAGTGCCCCCCCGCCGAGCCGCCGGCCACGATGAAGCCCGGGATGGCGACCTTCTTCTCTATCCTGTGCATCAGGAACACCACGCAGACGTTGACCAGCACGTAGATCAGCGTGGCGGCCGAGAAGGCCTCGAACACCTGGAACGAGAACTCCTGGATCGCCCGCGCGCGCGCCGTCAGCTCCATCAGCCCGATGGTCAGCGCCACCGAACTGTTCTTGACGATGTTGAGGAACTCGCTGGTCAGCGGCGGCAGGATCACGCGGCCGGCCATCGGCAGCAGCACGTGGCGGTAGGTCTGCGGCAGCGTCAGGCCCAGCGCGGTGCCGGCCATGCGCTGCCCGCGCGGCAGTGCGGCGATGCCGGCCGACACCTGCACCGCCACCCGCGACGAGGTGAAGAAGCCCAGGCACAGCACCGCCGTGACGAAGGGCGCGTTCGGCAGCGCCTTGATGGCGTCGCCCAGGGCCCGCGGCAGCACTTCCGGCATCACGAAATACCAGAGGAACATCTGCACCAGCAGCGGTATGTTGCGGAACAGTTCGACGTAGCCGTTGGCCAGGCGCACCGCCCATTTGTTGGGCATGGTGCGCACGGTGCCGATCGCCAGTCCCAGCGCCAGCGCCATCAACCAGGCCGTCAGCGAGGTCGCCAGCGTCCAGGCCAGGCCGGACCATAGGGTATCGAGATAGGTGCCGGAACCATCGGGGGCGATGTCCCAGAAGATGTGCCAGTTCCAGTGGTAGTTCATGCGTATTCCTTCCTGAGTGGTTCAGGCGGGCCCGGGGCCGCCGATGGCGCCTCCGGGCGGGCCGCCTTGTTTTTTTATTTTTTCTTGGTCGCGGCCTTTTGCGCCTCGGGCACGGCCGCGTAGTCGGCCGGGTTGCCCGAATCGGTCGGCTTGGCCAGCGCCGCCTCCAGCTGCGGCGGCATCGGGAAGCGCAGGTTGATGCCCTTCGGCGGGATCGGCGACATGAACCACTTGTGGTACAGGCGCTGCATGTCCTCGCGCGACTTGTAGAAGCGGATCAGGGCCTCGTCGACCGCCTTCTTGAAGGCCGCGTCGTCCTTGCGCAGCATGATGCCGTAGGGCTCGACCGACAGCGCCTCGCTGGTGATCTCGTAGTCGCCCGGCGCCTTGGCGTTGGCGCGCTGCGACGCCAGCAGGATGTCGTCGTTGGCCTCGGCCACCGCGCGGCCGGTTTCCACCATCAGGAACGATTCAGGGTGGTCCTTGCCGACCAGGATGGTCATGCCCAGGTTCTGCTCGTTGTTCAGTATGGTCATCTGCTTCAGCGTCGAGGTGCCGGCCGTGGCCACCAGCGTCTTGCCCTTCATGTCCGCCAGCGTCTTGATGTTGGCCGACTTCTTGGCCAGCAGGCGGTTGGCGATCACGAACATGGTGGGCGCGAAGGCCACCTGCTGCTGGCGTTCCAGGTTGTTGGTGGTGGAGCCGCATTCCAGGTCGATGGTGCCGTTCGCCATCAGCGGGATGCGGTTGGCCGAGGTGACGGGATTCATCGTCACCTTCAGCTCGCCCATGCCCAGCTGCTTCTGCAGCGCCGACACCACCTTCATGCACAGGTCGATCGAATAGCCCTGGTATTGCTGCTGGTCGTCCAGGTAGGAGAACGGGATGGAGCCGTCGCGCACGCCCAGCGTGATGGCGCCGGTCCTCTTGATCTTGGCCAGGGTGCCGGTCAATTCCTGCGCTTGGGCGGCGCCGGCGGGCACGAAGGCGTTGAACAGGGCCGCGCTCATCAGCGCCACTACGGTTTTCGGAAAGGTCATTTGATGCACTCCATGTGGGCCGCCGGCGCCGCCGGCGGCGATTAATCAGCTTGGATAAATCAGCTTGGCCGGGCCAGGCTTAGAAGCAGTGGCGCACGCCGAGGTTCAGGCCGGTCTTGCCGGTGCCGTCGCCGGTGGCGTTGCCGACCTTGAAGGTGGCGCCGTTGCGGTTGGAGATGCGCGCGTAGGCGGCGTACAGGTCGGTGCGCTTGGACAGCGAGTAGGTGTAGCCCACGCCCCATTGGCTGGCGTCCCGGTTGGCCGCCGTGTCGTCGTCGCGGCGGATGTAGGAGGCGAACACCTTGCTGGCGCCGCCGAAGGGCACGCTCACGCCGAGCAGCAGGTCGGTGCTGTCGGCGCCGCCCAGGCCGCGGTTCCATGCGTAGCCGAGGTTGCCCTCGACGACGCCGACGCGGTACTTCGCCGCCAGCAGCGTGTTGGCCGCATGGTCGGTGGCGGTGGCGTTCTGCAGCTGGTGCCAGCTGAGCGCCACGGTCAGCGGGCCGTTGGCGTAGGACACGGCGGTGCTGTAGGCGCGGTTGCGGGCGCTGTCGCCCGGCGTCTCGCCAAAGCCGACCGCCAGCTCGGCGACAAGGCCGCGCAGGTTGGGCGACGCGTACTGGACCATGTTGTTGAGCCGCGTGTTGTTCGCCATGATGTTGTCGGCGCGTCCGGCCCAGCCGGTGGAGAACGGGTCGGCCACATCGCGCAGGGCGCGGTAGTAGGGCGAAGTCTGGCGGCCCAGGGTGACCGTGCCCAGCTGGTTGGCCAGGCCGACATAGGCCTGGCGGCCGAACAGCAGCCCGCCCTGCGCGGCGGCGCCGGTGTCGATGTTGTAGCCGTTCTCGATGACGAACAGCGCGACCGTGCCGCCGCCCAGGTCTTCCTTGCCCTTGAAGCCGATGCGCGAGCCGGAGCCGACGCCGCTGGCCAGCGCCGTGACGCCGCCGGCGGGTCCGCCCGTTTCGCGCACCAAACCGGCATCGGCCACGCCGTAGATGGCGATGTTCGATTGCGCCACGGCGGAACCGGACAGCAGGCCGAGCGTGGCGATGGCGATAATAGCTTTGTTCATTTATTCTCCCTTTGGATTGGTGGTTTATTTACTCTTATTGGCGAAATGGCGGTATATGCGCCATATCGGTCGGCTTTATTCAAAGCCCGCCGCGACCGCTAAAGAAAATACCCGGACCGAATAAGGCGTGGCCCTATTCATTCCCCAGGCCATTCCTGAATTGATTCAACTGCTTGACGAGATTGATGGCGATGCCGTGGAAATGGCGCCCCGCCGGCGTAAGCGTCGGGGGCATGGAACTGCGGTCGACCAATTCGGTTCCCAGCCAGGTTTCCAGCGATTGGATACGCCGGCTGAACGCCGACTGGCTAGAATGCCGCGCGCTGGCCGATCGCGAGAAACTGCGCGTATCGGCCAGACAGATAAAGTCCTCAACCCACTTCGTATCCATAAAGTCGCTCCCGGTTGGTATTGGTTGGCGGCGTTCCATCCGCTCTACCCTTTACTTCAGCACATTGCGTGCCAGAAACGACCAATGCCTTGAAATCACGCCACCCCATTGATTCAAAAGGATTTTTACCGGTCCATGCGCGCCCGCTCCGCCATGGTCGTGTGGACTTCCACACTTTGCCCGCCGGCGCGGTATGGAAATCGATACGCCGTCCGGAGCGCCGCCGAAATTGGTGGTGCGATTGTTGTCGCCGGGGTATAGTTGAGCGCTGCGCCGGGCGAATGCAGCCATTCCCCCACGGCCGGAATAGATTTGAATTCAACACAGCATTGCCGAGACCGAATTGCGCACCATGAGAAAAGTTTTCGCTTCCCGCTCCTTGCTTTGGCCGGGCGCATGGCTGCTGATATTGACCGCGGGCGCCGCCGGCGTCTTATTGGCTTATTCGCTGAGCGCGCGCCACGGTTATGCCCAGCTCAATAACGTGCTGGCGCAGCAATTGGATTTGTACGCCGCCGCGCTGGAAAGCGAATTGGGAAAGCATGAATATCTGCCCGGCATAGTCGGCTTCGACAACGACGTGCAGGCGCTGCTGCGGACGCCCGGCGACCGGGGCCTGGCCGACGTGGCGAGCAGGAAGCTGGCGCGGCAGAACGTGCGGGCCGGCTCGCTCAGCATCTTTGTCACCGACCGCGGCGGCGTGGTGCGCGCGGCCAGCAACTGGTACCAGCCGGCCAGCCTGGTCGGCCAGAGCCACGCCGACCTGCCCTACTTCGCCGAGGCCATCAAGGGCGGCCAGGCGCGCTACTTTTCGCGCAGCGCCACGCGCGACGCGCCGGAATACTTCTTCGCCCAGCCCGTCCGCCAGAACGGCGTGGTGGCCGGCGTCGCGGTGGTGCAGGTCAGCCTCGATCCCATCGAATCGACGTGGATCGCGCTCGCCTCGCAATCGAGCCACGACGCCTTCCTGGTGCTCGACGAGAACGACATGGTGGTCATCGCCTCCTCGCCCGCGTGGCACAACCGCAGGCTGGGACGGCTCTCGGCGGTGCTGGACGCCGGTTCCGGGCGCGCCGCGCCGGCCACGGCCAGCGCGCCGGGCGAGGACGTCACGGGGCACGGCGATGGCCTGATCCGCTGGCCCGGCCTGAACCCGGCCGCGCCGCACACCATGTACATGGCCCAGAACCGCATCCTCACGCGCCAGGGCTGGCGCCTGGTGACGCTCACCAGCGCCTCCGACGTGACGCTGGACGCGCTGCGCAACGCCGTGGGCGCCGCCGTGCTGGTGGCCTTCGCCGGCCTGCTCGGCATGTACCTGGCGCTGCGCCGGCGCGCCATCGCCAGCGGCCTGCGCGCGCGCGCCGCGCTGCAGCGCGCCCACGACGAGCTGGAACAGCGCATCGTCCAGCGCACGGCGGAACTGCACGAGATGAACCGGGAACTGATGCGCGAGGTCCGCGAGCGCCAGCACGCCGAGGAGGTGCTGCGCGCCTCGCAGGACGAGCTGGTGCACGCCAGCAAGCTGGCCCTGCTGGGGCAGATGTCGGCCGGTATCACGCACGAGATCAGCCAGCCTTTGACGGCGTTGCGCGCGCTGTCCTTCAACACCCAGCTGCTGCTGAAGCGGGGCGAGGCCGGCCGCGTCGAGCGCAACCTGCAGTCGATCACCGACCTCACCGAGCGCATGGGCAAGCTCACCGAGCAGTTGAAGTCCTTCTCGCGCAAGGCGCCGCTGACGCTGGGCTCCTTCCCGCTGGCCAGCGCCGTGGACAACACGCTGCTGTTGCTGGACAACCGCCTGCGCACCGCCCGGGTCGAGGTGCGGGTGGACATCGCCGAGCCCTTGCGCGCGCTGTGCGACGGCGGCCGGCTGGAACAGGTGCTGATCAACCTGTGCGCGAACGCCATCGACGCCATGCAGGGCGCGCCGGTGCGCACCCTGTCGATACGGGTCTGGCGCGCGGGCGACAAAGCCTGGATCCGCGTCGGCGACACCGGCGCCGGCATACCGGAGGCGGTGCACGCGCGCCTGTTCGAACCCTTCTTCAGCACCAAGCCGTCCGGCCAGGGCCTGGGCCTGGGCCTGGCCATCTCGGCCGACCTGGTGCGCGAATTCGGCGGCGCCCTGCGCGCCTTCAACACCGGGGGCGGCGCCGCCTTCGAGTTCGAGCTCAATATTTCAGAGGAAAGCAGCCATGTTTGACGGATTCAAAATCTTGTTTGTCGAGGACGACCCGGCGGTGCGCAGCAGCGTCGCCGAAACGCTGGAGCTGGCCGGCTTCGCGGTGGCCTCCTTCGAGTCGGCCGAGCGCGCGCTGCCGCACATCGTGCCCGGCTTCGCCGGCATCGTCATCAGCGACGTGCGCCTGCCCAGGATGGACGGTTTCGGCCTGCTCGAGCGGGTCGGCGCGATCGACGCCACCATCCCCATGATCATGGTCACCGGCCACGGCGACGTGTCGATGGCGGTGCAGGCGATGCGCCTGGGCGCCTACGACTTCATCGAAAAACCCTTCGCCATGGAGCGCCTGGTCACCGTGGCGGGACGCGCCATGGAGAAGAGCGCGCTGCGCATCGAGGTGGACACGCTGCGCCGCCAGTTGCAGCACCAGGCCGGCATCGAGGCCACGCTGCTGGGCAACTCGCCGGCGATGCGGGAGGTGCGGCGCCAGATCATCAACCTGGCCGACACCTCGGCCGACGTGCTGGTGTTCGGCGAGACCGGCACCGGCAAGGAGGTGGTGGCGCGCTGCCTGCACGACCACAGCGTGCGCCGCCAGGCCAATTTCGTGGCCATCAATTGCGGCGGCCTGCCGGAGAACCTGTTCGAGAGCGAGATCTTCGGCCACGTGGCGGGCGCCTTCACCAACGCCAGCAAGCGCCGCATAGGCAAGATCGAGCACGCCCACGGCGGCACCCTGCTGCTCGACGAGATCGAGAGCATGCCGATGGGCTTCCAGGTGAAGCTGCTGCGCGCGCTGCAGGAGCGCAAGATCGAGCGCCTGGGATCGAACGAGCAGGTGCCGGTGGACATCCGCATCGTGGCGGCCACCAAGTGCGACCTGAAGGAGCTGAGCGCGCAGCAGAAGTTCCGCGCCGACCTGTATTACCGGCTCAACGTCGCCACCTTGCTGCTGCCGCCGCTGCGCGACCGCCGCGAGGACATACCCATGCTGTTCGAGCAGTTCCTGCTGCAGGCGGCGGCGCGCTACGGCCGCGCCGTGCCCGCGCTGCAGGCCGACACCGTGCGCGCG
Organism: Pseudoduganella namucuonensis; assembly: GCF_900116645.1. GTDB lineage: Bacteria > Pseudomonadota > Gammaproteobacteria > Burkholderiales > Burkholderiaceae_D > Rugamonas > Rugamonas namucuonensis. The sequence continues at coordinate 43,287 of NZ_FPBO01000033.1, forward strand.
CTGATGGCGCGCGACTGGCCGGGCAATGTGCGCGAGCTGCGCAACGCGGCCGACCGCTATGTGCTCGGCCTGCCCGGCGCGCAGGACGACGCGGCCGCCCCGCCGGCCACGCTGGCCCAGCAGATGGACATGATAGAGAAGTCGCTGATCGAGCAGGCCCTGAGGCAGCACCAGGGCCGCCCGCTGCCGGTGTGCGACGCGCTGGGCATCGGCAAGAAGACGCTGTACGACAAGCTGCACCGGCACGGCATCGCCATCGACGAGTACCGGCCGGCCGCCGGGGAGGCGTGATCCCCGGCGGGGCCCGTCAGCGGTAGGCCGCCGGGTCGGCCGAGTCGGTGGGCGCGGACAGCAGTTTCTTCAGCGCCGGGCTCATCGGCAGGTTGAGCAGGATCTGCTTGGGCGGGATCGGCGTCAGGAACCACTTGCGGTAGAGTTGCGTGATCGCGCCCGAGCGGTACAGGCCGACGATGGCGTCGTCCACCAGCTTCTTGAAGACCGGGTCGTCCTTGCGCAGCACGATGCCGTAGGGCTCGACCGACATGTCGGCGTGGTAGATCAGGTAGTCCTGCGGATTGCGGGCGTCGGCCACCAGGCCGTAGAGCAGCGCGTCGTCCATCGCGAAGGCGGCGGCGCGGTCGGTCTCGAGCAGGTTGAAGGAATCGACGTTGTCCTTGGCGGTGATGACGCGCAGCTCCAGGCCCAGCGCGCGGTTCAGCTCCAGCAGGCCCTTGACCGGCGTGCCGCCGGCGGTGGACACCACGGTCTGCCCGCGCAGCTGCGCCAGCGAATTGAAGCCGTTGGCCTTTTTCGTCACCAGGCTGTTCGAGGCCACGAAGGTGGTCACGGAGAACGCCACCTCCCGCTGCCGCTCCACCGTGTTGGTGGTGCTGCCGCATTCCAGGTCGATGATGCCGTTGGCCACCAGCGCCATGCGGCTGGCCGACGTCGCCGGCCGGTACACCACCTCGATGTCGGGCTGCTTCAGCCGGGCGCGCACCGCGTCCACCACGTGCAGGCAGATGTCGATCGAATAACCGATCGGGCGCTGCTTGTCGAGATAGGAGAACGGTATCGACTTGTCGCGGAAGCCGATCGTGACCAGGCCCGTCTCCGCGATCTTCCTCAGCGTGGGCGACTCCTGCGCCGCCGCCTCGCGCGCCGCGGGCCCCAGCGCCAGCGCGGCGCACACCGATAACAAATGTATGATCTTCAGCTTCATTTTCATGCGCCATCCGTACTCATTGTTGAAGGGCGGCCGCGGCCGCCCACGCGCCGGCCCCGCGCCGGTCCCCGGTTCGTGGCGCGGCGCGCGCCGGAGCCGGCCCGGATCCAGGCCCCGGCCCGGGCTCCGCCAGCCGGAACACGCTGATGGTGCGCGCCAGCGCCTGCGCCTGGTCCTGCAGGCTGTCCGCCGCCGCCGCGGCCTGTTCGACCAGGGCGGCGTTTTGCTGCGTCATGCCGTCTATCCGCGTGACCACCTGGTTGACCTCCCCGATGCCGCGGCTTTGCCGCGCGCTGGCCTCGGAGATGTCGCGCATGATGTCGGCCACCGCGCGCACCGAGCCGACGATGTCGTCCATCGCCAGGCCGGCGTCGTCGACCAGCCTGCCGCCACGGTCCACCTGGCGCACCGAGTCGTCGATCAAGGCCTTGATCTCCCTGGCCGCCTCGGCGCTGCGCTGGGCCAGGCCGCGCACCTCGCCCGCCACCACCGCGAAGCCCCTGCCCTGCGCCCCCGCGCGGGCCGCCTCCACCGCCGCGTTCAACGCCAGCAGGTTGGTCTGGAAGGCGATGCCGTCGATGACGCCGATGATGTCGGCCATGCGGCGCGAGCACAGCCTGATCGCGCTCATGGTCTCGATCACCTCCGCCACCACCCGCCCGCCCTTGAGCGCCAGCGCCGAGGCGCCCAGCGCCAGCTCGTTGGCGCGCCCGGCGTGCCCGGCGTTCTGGCCGACCATGCCGGTCAGGCCGGCCATCGACCCGGCGGCCGCCTCCAGCGCGCCGGCCTGCTCGGCCGTGCGGGCAGACAGGTCGGCGTTGCCCATCGCGATCTCGCGCGAGGCGACGGCGATGGTCTCGCCGCCGTCCCTGATCTGGCGCACCGCCTCGGCCAGCTGGCGCCGCATCGCCTCCAGTGAACGCAGCAGCTGTCCGGCCTCGTCGACCGCATTGTCGCCGGAGCGCGCGCCCACGTCCAGTGTCAGGTCGCCCCGGGCGATGGCGTCGGCCACGCGGCCGGCGTGTCCCAGCGGCCGGGTGATGCCGCGGGTGATGGCCCAGGCCGTCGCCACGCCCAGCGCCGCCGCCAGGCAGCCGATCGCCAGCATGCCCGCCATGGCGGACCGGTAATGCAGGCGCGAGGCCTCGGCCGCCTCCCTCATGGCCGCCAACTGGTGGTCGGCCAGCGCCGCCAGCGCCGCCATCCATTGCTGGTGCGGGCCGGCCAGGTCCTTCAGCAGCAGCGCCGCGTCGAAGTAATTGCCGGCCGCGGCATGGTCCTGGAACTTGCGCAGCAGCGGGAACAGCACCGCCTGGCGCGCGTCCACCTGGTCCAGCAGCGCCCGCGCCCGGGGCGTGGCGGCCAGGCGCCGCACGGCCTGCGCCGCCCGCGTGTAGCCGGCCAGCGTGGCGGCCAGCTGCGCGCCCTCCTGCGCCGCCTCGGCCGTGTCGGTGGGCGCGCTCAGCTTGCGCAGCGTCAGCGCCAGCGAGCCGCCGGCCTCGCGCATGCCGGTGGCGTGGTTCAGGCCCGCCACCTTGTCGTTGACGATGATGTCGGTCAGTGTCTGCATCTGGCTCATCCGCCAAAGTCCCAGCCCCAGCAGGGCGATGGCACACAGCAGTATGACACCGAAACCCAGGGCCAGGCGCCCCCCTATCCTCAAATTCGTCAACCCGGACATGATCCGCTCCCCGCTAAAGGCGCCAGCCGGGCCTGCACCGGCAAATGCCCCATCATCGCAAACGCGGGCCGGGACGGCCACGCGTATGCAATATTTGCATGTCCGGGGGCCGTCCGCGCTACACCCGGTCCGGCCGGTCCGGCCGCAGCACGGCGTTGCGGCGCGAATAGCCGAAGTACACGGCCAGTCCGATCGCCAGCCAGACGCCGAAGGCGATCCACGTCGTGCGGCCGAGGAAGGTCATCAGGGCCACGCAGAACAGGATGGCCAGCACCGGAACCGCGGGCACGCCCGGGCAGCGGAAGGCGCGGGGCAGGTCGGGCCGGCGCTTGCGCAGCACCAGCACCGCCACCGACACCAGGCAGAACGCGGCCAGCGTGCCGATGTTGATCAGCTCGGCCAGCACGTCCAGCGGGACCAGCGCGGCGATCAGCCCGAACACCAGTCCCACCACCCAGGTCGCGAAGAACGGCGTGCCCAGCCTCGGATGCAAGGTCGACAGGCGCGCCGGCAGCAGGCCGTCGCGCGACATGGCGAAGATGACGCGCGTCTGGCCGTAGGTCATGACCAGGATCACGGTGGTCATGCCGAGGATGGCGCCGAGGTCGACGAAGCCGGCCACCCAGTCCTCCCGCGCGAACTGCAGCGCCAGCGACACCGGGTGGTCGACCCCGGCGAAGCGCCGGAACGGCACGATGCCCGTCATGACCGCCGACACCACCACGTACAGGACGGCGCACACGGCCAGCGAGCCGATGATGCCGATCGGCAGGTCGCGCTCGGGGCGCTTGACCTCCTCCGCCGCCGACGTCACGGCGTCGAAGCCGATGAAGGCGAAGAACACCAGCGCCGCCGCGCTCATGGTCCCGCCCATCCCGAACGGCATGAAGGGCCGCCAGTTGGCCGGCTCGACATGGCGCGCGCCGACCGCGATGAACAGCAGGATCACGGCTATCTTGATGGCCACCATGACGCTGTTCACGCGCGCCGACTCGCGCACGCCCCAGGACAGCATCGCCGTCAGCGCCAGCATGATCAGCAGCGCCGGCAGGTTGAGCAGCGTGCGCACGCCGGGCACCGCGCCCGGCGCGGCCGTCAGTTCGGCCGGCAGGCGCAGGCCGAAGCCGCCGATCAGGGACTGGAAATAGCCGGACCAGCCGACCGACACGGCCGACGTGGCCAGGCCGTATTCGAGCAGCAGGTCCCAGCCTATCATCCACGCCGCCAGCTCGCCCAGGGTGGCGTAGGTGTAGGTGTAGATGGAGCCGGCCACCGGCACCGTCGAGGCGAATTCGGCGTAGCACAGGGCCGCGAAGGCGCAGGCCAGCGCCGCGATCACGAACGACAGGGTGAGCGCCGGCCCGGCGGTCAGCGCGCCGGTGCCGGTCAGCACGAAGATGCCGGTGCCGACGATGGCGCCGATGCCCATCAGGACCAGGTCCACCGGCCCCAATACCTTTTTCAATCCACCGGCGGCGCGGCTTTGCGCCACCATGTGGTCCAGATTCTTGGTGCGGAACAGGCTCATTTTTCAATCCCCATGCGGTTGCGGCGGTCGGTCGGGCGCATTCGCCGCTCAGAACGCGGTGTCGAAGCGGGCGTACATCGAGCGGCCGTTGACGCCTGTCGGGCAGGTTTCCCAGCAGTGCGTGAAGCCCAGTTGCGGGAAGGGGAAGGCCTTGCTCTTGTCCCACTCGGTCGGATAGGTGTCGAACAGGTTGCTCACGCCGAAGGCCACGCTGCTCTTCTTGCTGAAGCTGTAGCGCAGCGAGGTGTCGACCACCCACTTCGCCTCCCAGGTCTGCACGTAGGGGTTGGTGAAGTAGCCGGCCTTGACGGCGCCGAAGTAGTTGGCGCGCGCGTTGACGTTCCAGGCGCCGGCGCTGACGTCGGCGGCCAGCACGTGGTGCTGGCGCGGCTGGCCGTGCTCGATCAGCAGCACCTGCATGTCGTCGAGCATGCGCTCGCTGGAAATGACCGGCGATTGCGAATGGCGCTTCGTCACGGACGTGCGGTTGAAGCCCAGCTGGCCCGACAGGACCACGGTGGCCGCCGCCAGCCTGCTGGTGTGCTCGGCCACGATGTCCAGGCCCTTGGTGCTGGTGTCGACCGCGTTGGTGAAGAACTGCGCCTGGCCCACGCCCAGCGGGTCGAGGATGCGGCGGATCGGGCAGTTCGACAGCGCGGCGTCGCAGCCGGCCGCCGCCTCCGGCGTGATCTCGCTCGAGAACACGATGCGGTCCTTGATGTCGACGCGGTACAGGTCAGCCGTGAGCGACATGTTCTTCGCCGGGCGCAGCACCAGGCCCACGCTGCCGCTCCTGGAGGTCTCCTGCTTCAGCGGGGCGATGCCGAAGGCCTGGGTGACGGCGCTGCCCTGGCGCGCGGTGAGCGTCTCGGTCAGCCGGCCGGCGCCGTCCAGGCTGGTCGACACCGAGCTGTAGAACTCCTGCTGCACACTGGGCGCGCGGAAGCCGGTGGAGACGCTGCCGCGCAGGCCCAGCGTGGGCGCCGGGTCGTAGCGCAGCGACAGCTTGCCGGTGGTGGTGGCGCCGAAGTCCGAATAGCGCTCGTGGCGCGCGGCCGCCGCCACCAGCAGTTGCGGCGTCAGGTTGTGCTCCACGTCCGCGTACAGCGCGATGTTGTGGCGCCCGTCGTCCACGGCGGTGGCCGGCGTGTAGCCGGGGAAGCCCTGGGTGCCGGCGGCGGCGCGGCCGCCGTTCTGGTCCAGGATGACGATGGCCGGGTTGTTGGTCCGGCCGTACTGGTAGGACACGGGGTCGCCGGCGTCGATGCGGTAGTTGTCGGCGCGGTACTCGAAGCCGGTGGCGAAGGCGAACTTGCGGCCGCCCAGTTCGACCGGGCCGCGCAGGTCGGCGTTGAAGGTGGTCTGGTCGAACTTCAGCCCGCCCGTGTAGGCCGACGTGGGCGACTCGGCGTGGATGCCGCCGCCGGGCTTGGGCTCGTACCAGTAGCTGATGTTGATGGTGTTGCGCTCGCGGTAGTCGAAGCCGCTGGCGCCGTGATTGATCGACACGTCGGCCTTCCAGTCGTTGGCCAGGTCGCGCCGGTAGCCGACGGCGAAGGACGCGTCGCGGATGTCGGTGACGATGTTGGGCAGGAAGCCGTTCGGATAGACGGCCGGCACGGTGCGGCCGTCGCCGGCCGAACGGAAGAAGCCGAACGAGTCGCCGCGGCGCTTGGACACGCCGCCGAAGGCGTACAGCTCGCCGGCCTGGTCCAGCGGCAGCGCCGCGTTCCACCAGAGGTAGGCGTCCTTTGTGTTGGAGTCGCCGATGTGCTGGGTCACGCGCGGCGGGTCGACGCGCAGCGAGTCCGGGCCGGCGCGGTTGGTCTCGCCGCGCTTGCGCGCCTCCAGCGACAGGTTGAGGTAGCCGCCGTCGCCGATCGTCCAGCCGCGGTTGACGCTGGCCGAGACGACGCGGCCGTCGCCCTCCGAGGTCTGGCCCACGTCGCCCGACAGTTGGGTCTCGCCGGTCTGCGACTTGAGCACGATGTTGATCACGCCGGCGATCGCGTCCGAACCGTATTGGGCGGCGGCGCCGTCGCGCAGCACCTCGATGTGGTGGATGGCCGACAGCGGGATGGCGTTGATGTCGGTGCCGGCCGAGCCGCGGCCGATGGTTTGCTGCACGTTGAGCAGGGCCTGCTGGTGGCGGCGCTTGCCGTTCACCAGCACCAGCAGCTGGTCCGGCCCGAGCGAGCGCAGCGTGGCCGGGCGGATGCTGTCGGTGCCGTCGCTGACGAAGGTGGTGGAGAAGTTGAACGACGGATCCAGCGTCTGCAGCAGCTTGCCCAGCTCCAGCGGGCCGGCGTTCTGCATGTCCTTCATGCCGATCAGGCCGACCGGGGCGGCGGTGTCGAGCGCCGTCTTGGCGGCGGAGCGGGAACCAACGACGACGACTTTGTCCGCGATGCCCTCGTCGGCCTGCTGCGCGCGCGCCGGCTGCAGCGCCAGCAGCAAGGCGCCCGCGAGCAGGGACAACTGGTATGGGACGCGCGGATGTGGCTTGGCGATGCGGATCTCGATTGCGTTCATGGAATGATCTCTCTTGCGTTAAAAATGGAAATTTATTCTCGTTTTAGCGGTTGCCGCGTCGCGTCCCCGCCCCAATGTGTTCAACAGCGCGAATAATGATAATTCGCAACATCGGCAAAATTATTCCTAAATGCACCCAATTACGGTCAAAATGAGAATTGGCTGTTTCGATTTTCCAGCGATTTCGCCAAAATCATTTCCGCCGTTGCGTTTCGGCGCAAAGGCCGCATGTATGGCGGACCGCGCACCAACATCGAGAAGGGGAATACATATGAGCACCAGCACCGACACCGCCATCCTCGCCGGGGGCTGCTTCTGGGGCATGCAGGACCTGCTGCGGCGCCGTCCCGGCGTGCTCCGCACGCGCGTCGGCTACACCGGCGGCGACGTGCCGAACGCCACTTACCGCGACCACGGCACCCACGCCGAGGCGATCGAGATCGTGTTCGATCCGGCGGTGGTCAGCTACCGCGAGATCCTGGCGTTCTTCTTCCAGATCCACGACCCGACCACGCCCAACCGCCAGGGCAACGACCGCGGCGCCAGCTACCGCTCGGCCATCTTCCACACCGGCGAGGCGCAGCGGCGCGTGGCCGAGGAGACCATCGCCGACGTCGACGCGTCCGGCCTGTGGCCGGGCAAGGTGGTGACGGAACTGGCGCCGGCCGGGCCGTTCTGGGAGGCGGAACCCGAACACCAGGACTACCTGGAACGCCAGCCCAACGGCTACACCTGCCACTTCGTCCGTCCGGGCTGGACGCTGCCGGCGCGGAACTGATACCCGGTTCGATATCGGTAAGGCCAAAAATATCATTGGAGCGTACTCGGATCTCGCCGTACCATCGCGGCGCGACCCCGCATCAAAATGACAAGATGGAGATTCAAGATGATTCAATGGCGAAAACTGGCGGCGGCGACCGGCCGCTGGACACTGACGGGGGCGATCGCCCTGCTGGCCGGCTGCGCCATCCAGCCGCCCGCCGCGCCCGATGAATACGTGTTCGCCTATTTCATCCAGAACGGCGAGGACGGCCTGCACCTGGCCGCCAGCAAGGACGGCTACCAGTGGGACAAGCTCAACGGCGGCGCCAGCTATCTGCAACCGGTGGTGGGCAAATCGAAGCTGATGCGCGACCCCTGCATCGTGCGCGGGCCGGACGGCACCTACCACATGGTGTGGACCTCGGGCTGGAACGAGAACAACATCGGCTACGCCTCGTCCAAGGACCTGGTGAACTGGTCGCCGCAGAAGGAGCTGCCGGTGATGGCGCACGCGCCCGGCGTGCTCAATAGCTGGGCGCCGGAGATCGTCTACGACGACAAGCGCGGCGAGTTCCTGATCTTCTGGTCCTCCACGGTGCCCGGCGCCTTCCCGGAGACGGCCGGCAGCTCGGAGGAGAAATACAACCACCGCATCTACGCCACCACGACGCGCGACTTCGCCACCTTCGCGCCGACCTTCCTGTTCTACGATCCCGGCTTCAGCGTGATCGACGCCAGCTTCGTGCGCAGCAAGCTGGGCGACCTGTGGCTGGTGAAGGACGAGACGCTGAAGCCGCCGAAAAAGTATCTGCAGGCGGCCGCCGCGCCGGACCTGCGCGGCCCGTTCGGCAAGCTGGGCGAGCGGATCAGCCCCGCCGGCGTGTGGGTCGAGGGGCCGACCGGGCTGCAGCTGGGCCAGGACGTGGTGATCTATTACGACGCCTACCAGACCAAGCACTACGGCGCGCTGCGCTCGCGCGACCTGGTGAACTGGGAGGACGTGACGGACAAGATGCGCTTCCCGGACGAGGGCACGCCGGCCCGCATGCGCCACGGCACGGCCATCGCCGTACCCGCCGCGCTGGCCGCCAAGCTGCGGGCCACCACCACCGCGGCCAAGGCCGCCGGCCAGTAAGGCGCGCCCGACGCTTCCCCCCCGGCCAGCCTCCCGCATCGAGGGCCGCCGGGGCGGCACCGTCCAATTCTTGACCACCCGCTGCTCTTTTCTGGAACACCCGCGCCCGCGCGTCGGGGGCGCCGGCCGCGGCGCGGGCGCCCTCAGCCTGGCCCGATACTTGCTGTAACAGCCCCACCATTTTCCGACTCCAGGGGGCTGGAACACCATGCCATACGATCTCCCGGGGAAACCACCCTCCCCGGACCATGCACGCGACGTCAACCTCACATTCCATCTGGCGCTGCGCGTTACGCTATTCGCCATGGCCATCGGCGTCGCCACCACCGCCGTCGTGCTGCACCAGGCCCGCGACCGTATCCGCGCGCACCTCGTCCACAGCGGCGGCACCGTGGCCCGCCTGCTGAGTGCAGAGGCGGCCCTGCCCCGGGGCACGTTCGAGCTGGGATTGGGCGGCATCGAGTCGCGCCTGGCGTCACTGGACGGCGTCAGCGGCCTGCTCGGCGTTTGCGTGGCGGTCGAGGATGTCTATGCGGCGCACCCCGTCCCGCGTCGCTGTTTCGGCGCGGCGTCCGATCCGCCGGCGGCGGTGCGCTGGGCCCTGGCGCGCCTGGTCGGCCCGGAACTGCACTACCGCGGCCAGCTAGGCCAGTACCCGGGATACAAGGCGGGCGAGATCGTCGTGTCGCCCAACCTGGACGAGGAGGCGATGGACCTGTGGCACCGGATACGCACGGTGCTGGGCATGACCGCCGCCATCCTGGCGCTGAACCTGCTCATCTACCTGCCGGTGCGCCGCGCGCTCCGGCCGGCCGACCAGATATTGGCCGTCATCGAACGCGTGGAGGCCGGCGATCTCGACGCCCGCATGCCGCGGCCCGGGCTGGTCGAACTGCGCCGCATCGCCGCCGGCTTCGACCACCTGACCGAGCGCCTGCGCAAGACCATGGCCGACCAGCGCCAGCTGGCCCAGCGTCTGCTCGCGGTGCGCGAGGAGGAGCGCCGCCACCTGGCGCGCGAGCTCCACGACGAATTCGGCCAGTGCCTCGCCTCGATCGGCGCCGAGGCGGCCTTCCTCGCCGGCCAGGCGGGCGGACACCCGCAATTGGCGCCGGCGGCCCGCTCCATCGGGACGATCACCGAGCACATGCTGCTGGCCCTGCAAGGCATCCTGTGCCAATTGCGGCCGCTGGGCCTGGAGGAATTCGGCCTGCGGGCCGGACTCGAGCAACTCGTCGGCGGCTGGCGGCGCCGCGTCCCCGCTTGCGCCTTCGAGCTGTCCATCGAAGGCGGCATCGACGATTTGCCGGACGAGCTGACCGTGAGCCTGTACCGCATCGTCCAGGAAAGCCTGACCAACGCGCTGCGCCATGGCGCGCCCCGCCACGTGGCGGTGCGCCTGGACCGCACGGCGCGCGGCTGCGCCCTGCGCGTGGACGACGACGGTGAAAAGCGCGTCCCCGACAGCGCCGGCAGCGGCCTGGGCGTACTGGGCATGAACGAGCGGGTGGCCGCCCTGGGCGGACGCTTCGCCATCGCCGCGCTGTCGCCGCGGGGAATGCGGGTGCGGGCCGAGTTTCCGGCGCAAGCCATGACGCCATCGGGGAACGATCATGCATGACAAGACGCGCTTGTTGCTGGTGGACGATCACGCGGTGGTGCGCGAGGGCTATCGCCGCCTGCTGGACGCCAGGCCGGACCTGGCGATCGTCGGCGAGGCCGGCACCGCCCGCGAGGCGTTCGAGCAGTACCGGCTGCACGCGCCGGACGTGGTGGTGCTGGACCTGGGCCTGCCGGACATCGGCGGCGTGGAGTTGATACGGCGCCTGGTGCAGCGGGACGCGGGCGCCAGGGTCCTGGTTTTCACCATGCACCGCGAGCCGATTTTCGCCAACCAGGCGCTGCGGGCGGGCGCGCTCGGCTACGTCACCAAGAGCAGCCCGCCCGACGAGCTGGTCGCGGCGGTGTACCGGGTCGCGGCGCGGCGCAACGTCATGAGCCGGGACATCGCGCCCGAGTTCGCGTTCGCGCTGCTTGAACGGTCGGCGGACCCGCTGGCCGAGCTGTCGCCGCGCGAATTCGAGATACTCCGCCTGCTGCTGGACGGCCACAGCTCCGAGGACATCGGCACGCGCTTGTCGATCGCCGCCAAGACCGTGCGCAACTGCCACTACCAGATCAAGGTCAAGCTGGGCGCGCGCTCGGACATCGAACTGACCCGGACCGCCATCCGCCTCGGGCTGATTTAGCGCTGCGCCCGGTACAGCTCCGCCAGCGTCTCGAAGGTGATCGCGCCAACCGGCGCGCCGGCGTCGTCGAGCAGCTCGTAGATCAGTTCGGCGTCGCCCGGCCTGATGCTGAAGAACACGATCGCGTCCTGCTCGCCGCCCCCCTCCCGATGCGGCTCCGCGCTGCCCGGCGACACCGTGTAACTGCCCGCCGGACGAATCTCGCGCAAGGCGCCGTCGGCCTCGTACAAACGGTGCTCCCCCTGCACCACGAAGGTGTGGTTGAGCGCGTGGTGCACGTGCAGGACGATGCGCCCATGGGCCGGCAACTTGAACAGGACGTCGACGACACGGCGCTTTTCATCCACATGAAGAATGCTGTAGTGAAACGCGGGCAGGAACTCGCCAAAACGGTTCCAACGGATGGCGCTGTCGTCGAACGAGCGGATATGCATGGGGTGTCTCCTTGAGGTTGAATGCTTGAGGTTGAATGCCTGGCCAATCGCCGCCGCCATTAAACCTGCCGCGGCGATGTTTTTCACAGGGCATTGCGCCCGACACCGGCCATGCCTTTTGCCCGACGCGGGGGGCGGACGGAACGCGCGCGACGCCGGGTGGATTTCCTCCCCACGCGCGGGCAAGCGTCCCTTTCCCCGGCGCCGCGGCGATCCTAGAATCGGCGTTTCGCTTGGAGGAAACCATGTTTCACACCCTACCGGCGCGCCTGCGATGGGCGCCACGCCCCGGGCCGGGCCGCCGCCTCCTCATGGCGATGTGGGCGTTGCTCGCGCTTGCCGGCGACGCCGCGTGGGCCGGCACGCTCGCCAAGGCGGACATCGAACGCCGCTTCGGACACCCCTATCGGGTGGAGGACAAACTGGCCGACCTGCCCGTCTGGCCCGTCGCCAGCCTGCTGGAGCGCGGCGCGGGCCCAGTCGCCTATGTGTTCGAGTCCATCGACCTCGCGCCCCTGCCGGGCTTCGAGGGCACGCCGATGAATTTCCTCGTGTCGATCGACCGCAAGGGGGAGTTCATCGGGGTCGAACTGCTCGGGCAAAGCGAGCCCGTTTTCACGTTCCGCGACCTGGGCGGGCTGGGCGACAGCCTGCTGCGCGATTTCGTCGCCCAATACGCCGGGCGCAACATTCGGCAGCCCTACCTGATCTCCACCGGCCCGTCCGGCAACCGCAGCGGCCAGGCCGCGCGGCCCGACGGCGTGGCGGTGCTCGACGGCATATCCAAGGCCACCACCTCGGTCCGCATCGTCAACCAGTCCGTGCTCGACGCGGCGGGCAAGGTCGCGCGCGCCAAGCTCGGCTTCGCCGAGCGCAAGGAAGGCGGGCGCGCGGCGCTGGTGCGCGAGGACGTCTACGACCCGGTCGGATTCGCGCAAATGCTCGAGAACGGCATGGTCGGCCGCCTCCAGGTGAGCAACGCGCAGATCGAGAAGATCTTCGCGGGCACGGAAGGCGCCGGCACGGACGAGCTGGCCCTGGCCCGGCCGGGCGCAAGGTTCGCCGACCTCTACATCGCCTACCTGAACGCGCCCACCATCGGCCGCGCCATACTCGGAGACGCCCAGTACCGGGCGGTCATGCGGCGCAATTTCGAACGGCGGCACTTGTGGTGGATCGCGTCGGCGGGCCGCTATCCGATCGTCGCGGACGATTTCATTCCGGGCGCGCCGTCGCCCCGGCTGGCGATGAGCCAGAACGGCACGTTTCTCGAACTGCGGGACCAGGACTACGAGCCGGCCGTCGCGGCCGGCCCGGCGGACCTGAACGCCTCGCGCCTGTTCGGCGTCAACGCCACGGCCGGCATCGATCCGGGCCGGCCTCTTTCGCTGGAGCTGACCGTCACCCGCGCCAAGGGCAGCGTCATGCCGACCCTGGTTTCGAGGAGAATCACACTGAACTATTCACCGCCGGCCAGCCTGTTCGCCTATCCCCCCGGGCCGGCGCCGGACTGGCTGCAGGCGTGGAAGGCGCGCCGGGTCGACCTGGCCGTCGTGGGCCTGGCCCTGGTCCTGCTCGCCGTCGTGCTCGCCAGGCCGCGCTGGATAGCGCTGGAGGCGCGCCGGCTGCGCCTGTTCCGGCTCGGTTTCCTGGGCTTCACGCTGGCGTACATCGGCTGGCACGCGCAAGGGCAACTGTCCGTCGTGCAACTCACCGGCGCGATCAAAACGCTGAAAGCCGGCCATGGCCTGGCCAGCTATTTGTACGATCCGGTTGCGCTGCTGCTCATCGCCTTCACCTCGGTCTCGTTTATCGCGTGGGGGCGCGGCACGTTTTGCGGATGGCTGTGCCCGTTCGGCGCGCTGCAGGAGTTCGTCGGCCTGCTGGCCCGGCGCCTGCGCGTTCCGCGGTTGCGCATCGCGCCGCGCGTCGCCCGCCGCATGGAATCGACGCGCTACCTGGCGCTCGCGGTCCTGGTCGGCGCCGCCTGCCTGTTTCCAAGCCAGGGCGAAACACTCAACGAGGTGGAGCCGTTCAAGACGGCCTTTACGCTCGGCCTCAGCCGTACCTGGCCATTCCTCGCGTACGCGCTGGCCCTGCTGGCCGCCGGCGCATGTTACTACAAGTTTTTCTGCCGCTTCCTGTGCCCCCTGGGCGCCGCCATGTCGCTCGGGGGGAGGTTGCGCCGCCTGGACTGGATAGCGCGCCGCGCGGAATGCGGCAAGCCCTGCCAGCGCTGCGCCGCCGTGTGTCAATACGACGCCATCGAGCCCGGCGGCGCGGTCCGCTACGACGCTTGCTTCCAATGCCTCGAATGCGTCGGCACCTATCATGACGCGCGGCGCTGCGTGCCGGTCATGCTCCATCTGAAAAAGGGACGGAGCCTGGAACGATAGCCGCGCCTCAATAGCTCGCTTGCCGAACCAGGCCGGTGTGCGCCGTCTGGTTCTGCTAGGGACGGACCACCGGCACGGTCGGCTAGAAGCGGTAGCGCAGCGCGAGGCTGGCGGTGCGCGGCGATTCAGGGCGGAACGAGGCCACGCCCGCGGCGCCCACCACCGCGCCAAGGCTGCGCACGTCGGCCAGCGAGCCCTGGTCGATGCCGCCGGATGGCGTGATCTTGTTGAACAGGTTGCTCACGTTCAGGCTCACGCTCAGTTCCGGCGTCCATTCATAGTTCAGGAAGGCGTTCACCAGCTGGCGCCCCTTGACCTTGAAGTTGTTGCCGTTGTTGGACCACACCGCCGTCTGCCCCACCACCACCGCGCCCACCGTGAACGCGCCGGCCGAATAGCGCGGCGCGATGGTGTACAGCCAGTCCGGCGTGCCGCCCGGAACGCTGCCCACCGTGCTGCCGCCGCTGGCCTGCCCCACCAGGTCGCGCGTGATCTTGGCCTTGGTGTAGACCGCGTTGGCGTTGAGGCTGAAGTTGCCGGCGCTCAGCACGCTTTCCAGCTCCAGGCCGTCGGCCTTGTAGCCGATCAGGTTGAGCTTGGGCCCGACCGTGCGGGTCTGGTCATAGTCGTACTCGTTGACGGTGGCGTGGAACACGGTGGCGAACAAGCCGTACTTGCCCCAGTCGGCGCTGCCCCGCAGCTTCGCGCCCAGCTCGCTCTGCTTGACGGTGGCGACGGCGGCCTCCCGCGCGCCTGGCGCCAGGGCGCCCGTTTGCGGGTCGATGTTGGACGAGTACAGCAGACGGTCCGCGATCGCGCGGCCGCCCTCGCTGGTGCGGGCGAACACGCTCAGGTCGCGCGAGACGCGCCAGTTGGCGCCCAGCGAATACGAGGTGTAGCCGACCGTGTAGCCGACCGGCCGTGCGCGGGCCACGTCCGCCACCAGCACGTTGCGTTCCGCCCCGGTGATCCGGCCGTCGCCGTCGACGTCCAGGCCGCCGGGCAGCGTGACCGGCACGGCGTACTTGCCGGAGGCGCGCATGCGGTCGCGGCGCAGGCTGGCGTCGAAGTCGAAGTCGCCCGCCTCCACGCTCAGCGACAGGTAGGGCGCGTCGACCTTGTAGTGCGCGTCCACGTCGCGCGCGCAGCAGCCGCCCCACTGGTTGTTGTAGCCGGTGAGGCCCATGCTGGTGAGCGGATTGCCGGCGGCGTCGCGCACATCGATCAGCGCGCCGTCGCGGCCCACTTCCACCAGGCGCTCGCTGATGGCCCATTGCTGCACCACGTCCTGCCGCGCGTGATACAGGCCGGCGCGGGCGTTCAGCTTGCCGCCCGCCACGCTGAACTTCTTCGACAGGCTGATGTCGTTGGCCAGGTGGTCCATCTCCGGCGCCTGGGTGTTGATGGCGGCGTTGCGCGATATGTAGCCGGTGGCCAGGTTCGCTTGCGTGACGGCCTGTCCGGCGCGGGGGCCGTTCGCGTACACGGCGGAAGTGCCCGCGCCAAAGCCGCCCAGGATGTCCGCCAGCGAGTTGAGGTTCAGGAACTGGGTCTGGAAGGACGAGGCGTTGCGGGACAGCTTGAATTTCTCCTCCAGCGTGAAGCCGTGGGCGAATTCATTGCGCAGTTCCAGGCCGACGGCGCGCGATTTCATCGTGATGCCCTTGCCCAGGCTGGCGGCGCCGATGGCCGTACCGCCCGGCCCCACCACCGGCACCGTGCCGTTGTACACGGAATACACCGCGTCCTTGGCGATATCCAGGCCCGGAATGGCGGAGAAGCCGCCGACCGTGTTGCCGTCGATGGCGGCGAAGGCCGGCATGGAGGTGTAGGTGGGGGCCTTCTCGTCCAGCAGCTTGAAATTGAGCCGCACGTGGCCCTTGCCGCCGTTGAAATCGTGCGTGAGGTTGCCCTTGAGCTGGTAGCCTTCCAGCGCGGTGAAGCCGGTGCGGCGCGGCCCTTCGCCGCTGCGGTAATAGCCGCCCACGTGGTAGCGCAGGTGTTCCGACAGCTTGCCGCCGACGTCGCCGTCCACCCGGGTTTCCTTGTAGTTGAGGCCGCGCGTCACGCCGATGGCGCCGCCCTCCTCCTCCCCGGTCTTGCTGATGAAGTTGATCACCGCGCCGGGCGCGTTGGACGCGAACGTGGAGGCGGAACCGCCGCGCACGGTCTGGATGCGGTCGACATTGGCGTCGTAGCGGATGAAGTAGTCGTTGTTGGCGAAATTCATGTCGCCGAATTCCACCACCGGCAAGCCATCCTCCTGCAACTGCACGTATTTGGAGCCTCCGGACGAGATCGGCAGCCCGCGCACGGTGATGTTCGAGTTGCCGCCGGGGCCGGCCGAACTCTCGGCCCGCACGCCCGGGATCAAGTGCAGCACCTCGGCCTCGCTGCGCGGACCGAAATCGGCGACTTGCTGGCCTTCAACATCCGACACGGAGACGGAACTGCGCATTTTCGACTTGCCCGCCGAACTGGCGGTCACCACCACTGTTTCCAGCCGCAGCGCGTCTTGCGGGGCGGCGGCCGGCTGGTCCTGCTGGGCATGGGCCGGCACGGCGATCAGGGCGGCGAAGGATGAGGATGCGAGCAGCGCGGCAATCGGTTGCAAGCGCAGGGCGGGGCGGCCAAGTGGACAGGTAGTCATGGGGTCTCCGAGTATTGAATTATGATTGGTTCGTGAGCGAACAAATACAGGTTAGCCCGCAAAAACCACAATTGCAATCGATTGCAGTCCGATATTCCAAATCGTCATAGCTTATTTCACAAGATGTATAGCTTTCCCGTGTTCGGCCGGCGTAGGATACGATCAACAATCTGCAATCGATTGCAATTTACAACAAAGGAGACACCATGGCCACACTACGACGCTTGATCGCCTGCCTGGGCGGCACCATCCTTCTGCACAACGCCCATGGCGCGGCCAGCGCCCCGCCCGACCGTATCGCCATGCCGCAGGCGCGCTTCGCCACCGGCGACGATCCGCGCCGCGCCCAACCGGATTTCGACGACAGCGGCTGGGCCACCGTCGACACGTCGCGCAACTACGAGAAACAGGGATTCGACGGCCACGACGGCTATTCGTGGTACCGCATCCACGTGACCATCCCCTCTTCGCTCAAGGCCGGCAGCGACTGGCCCCAACGGCTGCGGGTCTACCTCTCCGCCATCGACGACGCGGACGAGGCCTGGCTGAACGGCGTGCCGATCGGCAAGACCGGCCGCATGCCGGAAGACCCCGGCGGCTTCGACGGCCGCTGGCAGGCCGTGCGCGACTACCAGGCCGACCTTTCGAAAGTACCGGTCCACTGGGACCGGGACAATGTGATCGCCATCCGCGTCTATGACGGCGTGGGCGGCGGTGGCTTCCACCGGGACGTGCCCTCGATCAGCATGCCCAACCGCGCGGACGGCCTGCGCTTCGGCCCGGAACGCGCGCGTTTCGATTTCCGGCCGGACGGCAAAGTGGCCGTCTCGCTGGATGTGGCGAACGACATCCCCACCCGGCAACGCGGCCAGCTGGTGATGGAAGTGTTCGACCCGCGCAGCGGCAAGACGCTGCAGCGCCAGGCCGGCGCCCTCGCGCTCGCCGCCGGCCAATCGCGCACGCTGCGCTGGACGGTGCCGACCGGGCCCGGCGTGGAGGCGCGCCTGCGCTTCGTGGACGCGCTGTCCGGCCGCGGCATCGCCTCCCGGCTGCCGCTGCCCTACCTGCTGACGCCGGCGGACGGCGCCGCGCCCGCCATCCACGGCGCCGGCGTGCTGGGCGCGCGGCCCGGCACGCCGCTGGCCCACCGTGTTCCCGCCACCGGCAAGGCGCCGCTGCGCTTCTCGGCCGCCAACCTGCCCGCCGGATTGACGCTCGACGCCGCCACCGGCGTCATCTCGGGCACCGTGCCCGCCGCGGGCAGCTATCCCGTCACGCTGCGGGTGGAAAACGCCGCGGGCGCGGCCAGCCGGGTCTGGACCGTGGAGGCGGGGGACAAGCTGGCGCTGACGCCGCCCATGGGCTGGAACAGCTGGAACGCCTTCGGCGTGAACGTGAGCGACGCGCAGGTGCGCGCGACCGCGCGCATCCTGGTCGAGTCGGGGCTGGCCGCCAAGGGCTGGTCTTCCGTGAACATCGACGATGGCTGGCAAGCCGCCGCCCGCGCCAACGATGGCGAGCTGGCGGGCAACGAACGCTTCCCGGACATGGCGGCGCTGGGCGGCTACCTGCACGGCCTGGGCCTGCGCTTCGGCATTTACTCGTCGCCGGGGCCGGCCACCTGCGGCAAGTACCTGGGCGCCTACCGGCACGAGGCGCAGGACGCCGCCACCTACGCCCGCTGGGGCGTGGACTTCCTGAAATACGATTTGTGCAGCTACCACGACATGATCGCCAAGACGCCCACCCGCGCGGCGCACATGCTGCCCTACCAGATCATGGGCGAGGCGCTCAAGGCGCAGCCCCGCGGCATCGTCTACAGCCTGTGCCAGTACGGCGAGCAGCAGGTGTGGGAATGGGGGGCGGACGTGGGCGGCCAGGCCTGGCGCATGACGGGCGACATCCTGGATACCTGGGCCAGCGTGCTGGAAACGGGCTTCAGCGCGGCGCCCTACACCCAGTATGTGGCGCCGGGACGGTGGAACGACCCGGACATGCTGGTGGTTGGGCACGTGGGCTGGGGCGATCCCAAGCCGTCCCGGCTCACGCCCGACGAGCAGTACAGCCACATCAGCCTGTGGAGCATGCTGGCGGCGCCACTGTTGCTGGGCAATGATTTGACCAAGCTCGACGCCTTCACCTTGAACCTGCTGACCAACGCGGAAGTGCTGGCGATCAACCAGGACACGCTGGGCCGCGCCGCGAGCCGGGTGCGGGACGCGGATGACTGGCAGATCTGGGTGAAACCGCTGGCCGACGGCGGCAAGGCGATCGGCATCTTCAATATGGGCGACAGGTTCCGCCGCCTGCGCGTCGATCCCGCCCTGTATGCCAAGGGGCAATCCGGCCTGCCCTACCAAGCGCGCGACGCCTGGCGGCAGCGCGCGCTGCCGGGCGCCGGCGGCGCCATCGACGTCGAACTGCCGGCCCACGGCGTCATGCTGCTGACCGTGCGGTAGTCACGCGACGGGGGCCGGCCCGGCGGGCGACGCCCGCCTGGCCGAGCGCCCGCCCCTGCACCAAATCGGGTCGCACCGTGGATTTTTGTGGCGTGGAAGATAGTCAATCGCACCACATCGGTGCAGCGATGCCATTTCGGCTGGTGCGGCGGCATTTCACATATCGATATGGGCGCCCTATCTGCTAAAATCTCGCTGCCCAAGCCAAAAGCCATGCGAACCGGCGCCGTGACCGGGAATACGCCACGTCGCGTGGGCAGTCTACTATGCACATCCTAGGGAATGACCATGACCACCCAGAATTCAAAAATCATCTACACGCTGACTGACGAAGCCCCCCTGCTGGCGACGTATTCACTGCTGCCCATCATCAAGAAATTCACGGCGCCGGCCGGCGTCGACGTCGTCGCCAGCGACATTTCGGTCGCCGCGCGCGTGCTGGCCGAGTTCCCCGAATACCTGACGGACGCGCAGAAAGTGCCGAACACGCTGGCCGAGCTGGGCGCGCTGACGCAGAACCCCGAAACCAACATCATCAAGCTGCCGAACATCAGCGCGTCGGTGTCGCAGCTGATCGCCTGCTTGCGCGAACTGCAGTCGCGCGGCTACGCCCTGCCCGACTATCCGGAAGACGCGAAGACCGACGAGGACAAGGCCCTGAAGGCCCGCTACGGCAAGTGCATCGGCAGCGCCGTCAACCCGGTCCTGCGCGAAGGCAACTCCGACCGCCGCGCGCCGAAGGCGGTGAAGGAATACGCCCGCAAGAACCCGCATTCGATGGGCGAGTGGAGCCAGGCCTCCCGCACCCACGTGTCGCACATGCACCACGGCGACTTCTACCATGGCGAGAAGTCGATGACGCTGGAAAGCGCGCGCGAAGTCAAGATGGAACTGATCACCGCCTCCGGCAAGACCATCGTGCTGAAGCCGAAGGTCGCGCTGCAGGCCGGCGAGATCATCGACAGCATGTTCATGAGCAAGAAGGCCCTGCTCGAATTCTACGAGCGCGAACTGGAAGACGCGCGCAAGACCGGCGTGATGTTCTCGCTGCACGTGAAGGCCACCATGATGAAGGTGTCCCACCCTATCGTGTTCGGCCACTGCGTGCGCATCTTCTACAAGGAGGCGTTCGCCAAGCACGCCGCGCTGTTCGATGAGCTGGGCGTGAACGTGAACAACGGCATGTCCAACCTGTACGACAAGATCGAGAAGCTGCCGGCCTCGCTGAAAGAGGAAGTGCTGAAGGACCTGCACGCCTGCCACGCCAATCGTCCCGAACTGGCGATGGTCGACTCGGCCAAGGGCATCACCAACTTCCACTCGCCGAACGACATCATCGTCGACGCGTCGATGCCGGCCATGATCCGCATCGGCGGCAAGATGTGGGGCGCCGACGGCCGTCCGAAGGACGTCAAGGCCGTGATGCCGGAGTCCACCTTCGCCCGCATCTACCAGGAGATGATCGGCTTCTGCAAATGGCACGGCAACTTCGACCCGAAAACCATGGGCACCGTGCCGAACGTGGGCCTGATGGCGCAGCAGGCCGAGGAATACGGCTCGCACGACAAGACCTTCGAGGTGCCGGAGGCCGGCGTGGCCAACATCACCGACCTGGCCACCGGCGAAGTGCTGCTGACCCAGACCGTTGAAGAGGGCGACATCTGGCGCATGTGCCAGGTCAAGGACGCGCCGATCCGCGACTGGGTCAAGCTGGCCGTCACCCGCGCCCGCAACTCCGGCATGCCGGCCGTGTTCTGGCTCGACACCTACCGTCCGCACGAGAACGAGGTGATCAAGAAGGTCGAGACCTACCTGAAGGACCACGACACGCAAGGCCTGGACATCCAGATCATGTCGCAGACGCGCGCCATGCGCTACACGCTGGAGCGCGCCTTCCGCGGCCTGGACACCATCTCGGTGACCGGCAACATCCTGCGCGACTACCTGACCGACCTGTTCCCGATCCTGGAACTGGGCACCAGCGCCAAGATGCTGTCCATCGTGCCACTGATGGCCGGCGGCGGCATGTACGAGACCGGCGCGGGCGGCTCGGCGCCGAAGCACGTCAAGCAGCTGGTGGAGGAAAACCACCTGCGCTGGGATTCGCTGGGCGAGTTCCTGGCCCTGGCCGTGTCGCTGGAGGACATGGGCATCAAGACCGGCAACAACAAGGCCAAGATCCTGGCCAAGACGCTGGACGAGGCCACCGGCAAGCTGCTGGACAACAACAAGTCGCCCTCGCCGCGCACCGGCGAGCTGGACAACCGCGGCAGCCACTTCTACCTGTCCCTGTACTGGGCGCAGGCGCTGGCCACCCAGACCGAGGACGCCGAACTGCGCGCGCACTTCGCGCCGCTGGCGAAAACCCTGGGCGAGAACGAGGCCAAGATCGTCGAGGAACTGAAGGACGTGCAGGGCAAGGAAATGGACATCGGCGGCTACTACTACCCCGATCCGGCCAAGACCGAGGCGGTGATGCGTCCTAGCGCGAGCTTCAACGCGGCGCTGGCCACCGTGTGATGACGAAGTAAGCGACAACACAGTAAAAAAAGCCCGCCGAATGGCGGGCTTTTCACTGGAACTTATGGTTGATCCCGGCGTCTTTCAGAATAGCGTTTGCCGTATGGCGAGAGGCGCAATCGAGCGCAGTTCCGTCGTAGGAGGCGCGCCAATTCGCGGTGCCCGGCCTCGGCGCTTCCGCCATGCGTCGCCGCGCGACGACGTAGCGCGTCCACCACGTCTTGATCCAAATCCCGAACCAGCAGTTGAGGCATACCGGCTGACCCCAAGCAAGATTGGCGCGGATACAACACTCGAGGATATCGATAACAAGAATTCAAGCGTGTTATGGAAATTGCATGCTATATTATCCTTGGTATCGATAACACGAGGCTTTGGAGAGAGGCTCATGCCCGATACGTCGAAGGATCTTGTCTAACAACAACTAATTGAGACAACCATGCACAAACAATTCAATTCGCAGCGACGGCAGGCCGCCACGCCCAGGGGCAGCGGCAAACTTAAAATGATAGCGCTATCAACACTGTCTGCCCTGATGGCCCTGTCCGGCGGCGGCGCGCAGGCGGTGAGCTACGTGGCCACGCCGGCGGCCCAGCCGGTGGTCAGTTCGGCCGGCATCAAGCACCCCGCCCTCGGCTTCACGCTGGAACAGCTGGAGTACGCGCGCCTGCAAACGCGCGCCGACGTGGAGCCGTACAAGACCTATTACAACATCCTGTCCACCGTCTGCTGCAACTACGCCAACATCAACCTGCTGCCGACCAACCGCGACGCCAGCAAGGTCGACACCCCGAACACGCCGAATTACAACGGGAACACCGCGCAGACCCGCATGATCAACGATTCGCAGGGCGCGCTGACCCAGGCCATCCTGTACTACGTGACCGGCCGCAACGAGTACCGCCGCAACGCGATGCGCATCCTGCGGACCTGGAGCAACATGAATCCGAACGGCTACGCCTACTTCCCGGACGCGCACATCCACAACGGCGTGCCGCTGTTCCGCATGCTGGCCGCCGCCGAGATCATGCGCTACACCCCCGGTGACCCCACCTACACCGCCTACCCGCTGGCCTGGACCGACACCGACACCCAAAAGCTCAAGGACAACCTGATCGACCCGATGGAGCGCACCTTCTTCGCCAGCAAGGAGCGCTTCATGAACCAGCACGTGTACTCGCTGGTGGGCCGCATGGCCGGCGCGATCTTCACCGACAACCGGGCGCGCTACGACGAGACGGTTGAATGGATGACGGTGAACGCCACCTCGACCCGCCAGGACATCAACGGCGCCATCCTGCCGCTGATTCCCCTGATCGAGGCGGACAACCCGTACAACAAGTTCGGCATCCCCTTCTACCAGATCCAGGAAATGGCGCGCGACCAGGCCCACGGCGGCGACAACGTCGACAACCTCACCGGCCTGCTGCGCATGGTCACGGCCCAGGGCACCAAGGTCGATCCGTTCACCGGCACCCCGTCCACCTCCAGCGACGCGGTCAGCGTGTACCAGTTCGGCGGCAACCGCGTGCTGATGGGGGCCAACGCCTACGCCCAGTTCATGCTGGGCTATAACACGCCGTGGGCGGACACCAGCGGCGGCACCTCCTACATGTCCGGCGCGTATCGCGGCCGGCTGTACGAGGTGGGCGGCATCCCCGAGCTGTACAACGTCTACAAGTACGAGCAGGGCGTGGACGTGGACTCCGTGGCGCCCTACCTGGCCACGGCCGCCGCCCACGCGGACGGTCCCGTCACCGCCTGGGGCCAGGCCACGCCCGGCAACAAGGACATGGGCGCCGAGGCCTTCCTGACCCTGCCCGTGCCGCTGACCGGCGTGGCCCTGCCCGTCAACACCGGCATGCTGGAGACAGAGCGCAAGGCCGTGTTCCTGAACGGCGAGTGGACCAGCGAGACCGAGGGCGCGCGCACCTACGGCCATGCCAAGGTCACGCCGGCCGGCGCCACCGTGGTGTTCCACGACGTGCGCTACGCCGACCGCGCCAAATTCGCGCCGGTGGGCATGATGGTGCGCACCAACGCGGTGACCAAACTGGCCGCCAGCGGCTCCGAGACCGGCAAGCCGTGGAGCGAGATCGCGGTGCCCGACACCGGCGGACAATGGCGCTACATCGTCCCCGATTCGTCGTGGACCGCCACCGCCGGCCGCGGCTTCGGCGACAACATCATCTACTTCAAGTTCACCGGCGCCGAGGGCGCCACCGTGGACCTGGACTTCGTGAACATGGCCGCGCCCACCCAGCTCACGCCGCCGAAGTTCGCCATGCCGGCCTTCCCCGTCACGGAACTGGTCGTCCAGGGCGTGCCCTACCAGGCCAGCTACGCCGCCACCGACGCCAACACCGCCGACACCGTGGTCTACCAGGCGATCAGCCTGCCCGCCGGCGCCACGCTGAACACCGCCACCGGCGCGTTCAGCTGGACGCCGACGGCGGAGCAGGCCGGCGTGCACGAGATCGTCGTCAGCGCCACCGACGGCGTCTCGATCAGCACCATGACGGCCAAGCTGAGCGTGCAGCCGGACCGCGCGGCCGCGTTCGCGGCGGCGCTGGGCGGCTACGACCCGGCCGCCGTGTACACCACGCCCTCGCTGGCCACGTTCAAGTCGGAACTGGCGCCGCTGCAGGCGTCCATGGGCACCGTGTCCGACGCCGAATTCGGCGCCCTGCTGAACGCCGTGAAGGCGGTGGCGGCCAAGCTGCAACTGCTGAATCCGCGCGTGGCCTCGGACGGCAGCCTGGACTGGAGCAAGAGCATGGTGACCACCACCGTGCTGGACGCCGCGCGCGCCGCGCTGCTGGTGGACGGCGACTACAACAGCACCTCGGGCGACCTGCGCAACGTCGTCACCATCGACTTCGGCGAGAACTACCGCATCTCGGTGAACGCCTTCGGCATCCAGGCACGCTTCATGTTCGGCAACCGCTCGCAAGGCATCAACGTCTACGGTTCGAACGACAATTCCAGCTGGACGCTGCTGACCACGCGCGAGACCACCGACACGTCGAACCGCAACTTCGAGATGGAGGTCATTCCGGTGGTGCCCGGCCTGGAGAACGAGCGCTATCGCTACTTCATGGTGCGGGTGGATCACCCGGGTCCTCCGACCGACCCGGCCTATCCCGGCATCTCGTCGTACAGTGAATTGCGCTTCCACGGCGCCCGCTACGATCTGCTGTCGCCGGTGGACGTGAGCGCCAGCGTCAAGATGCTGCAATCGGGCCTGACGGTGAACCGCTTCACGCAGAAGTACACCGGCACGGTGACGTTCACCAACACCACCCAGCAAAAGATCACCGGGCCGCTGCACCTGCACCTGCAGGGGCTGACCGCCGGCGTCACGCTGGACAACGCCACCGGCGTGAAGGACGGCGTGCCCTACATCACGCTGCCGGTGGCCGAGCTGGCCCCCGGCCAGAGCGCGACCGTGACCACCACCTTCAGCAATCCGGCGAAAGCGGCCATCAACTACACCCGCAAGCTGATCAGCGTTAAATACTAAGGACAGAGACATGAACCATTTGAAAGACTTGCTGGCCAGGCTGATGCTGGCCGTATTCCTGATGTCCGGCGCGGGCGCGGCCTCGGCCGGCCCGCTGTACAGCGTCAGCATCGACACCTCCACGCTGGGCAGCGGCCCGGCCTACCTGGGCCTGTACTTCCTGGGCCTGGCCAACGCGGCCCCGGCCACCGCCACAGTGAGCAACCTGGCCGGCGCGCTGGCGGGCGCGCCGTCGGTGACCGGCACGGTGGGCGGTTCGCTGCCCGGCGCGCTGGTGTTCGGCAACGCCAACGGCGGCGGCGAGCTGGTGCAGGGCATCACGCTGGGCGGCGTGTTCTCGTTCAACCTCAGCTTCACGCTGGGCGCGGGCGACGCCGGCACCACCTTCGGCTGGGCGCTGTTCAACGACACCAGCTACCTGGGCGCCGACGGCGACCTGGGCACCATGTCGCTGCAGCCGGGCGCGGCGCCCGACGAGATGTTCCTGCTCTCCAACGCCAGTTCGCTCAGCGACGTGCAGGTGGTGCCGGAGCCATCGACCCTGTCGCTGATGCTGCTGGCCGGGCTGGTCATGGCGGTGGGCGCGCGCCGGCGCCGCAATCCATGAGCGTGATGGAGGAATAGAAACGGGCGTACGCTGGTTCGTTTGATATATATCAAACGAACCAGCCCCGCCTACGGCATTGTGGACTGGCGCCTTGGGCGCTTTTTCCGCAAAGGAGACACATCATGTTTAAAATCTTAACCGCAGGTATAGCGCTCGCTTCGCTGGTCTCGCTACCAGTCGCGGCCGAGCCACGAAAGATGTCGAGCGAGGTGCTCGACCAGGTCGTCGGGGGAACATATTGCCCGCCACCCGAACCCCAGAAGGGTAACAATGGCTGGGGAAATGGAGCCGATCCGAGCAACGCCGGCAGTGACAACGGCTTGACCAGCCCCTCGAAATCCGCCAACACGAATTTGCCTCCGGGCCAAAACCGTCCCAATACCAACCCCACCGGATCCACCGGACGGTAAGCACAGTGAATGGGCGGTTTGCCTGCCCTTCCACCCACGGCTCGTTGCTTCCCCATGTGGCGCATCTGCCTGACCCTGTTATGCACGCTGCCCAGCGCCTGGTGCGCCGCGGAGCGGCCCGTCCGTTCGCTACTTGAGGCGCGACAAGAAGGCATGATAGTCCAGCAGTGGGACAACAGCTGCGCAGCGGCCGCGCTCGCCACGATTTTGACCTACTACAAAGGAATGACTGTGAGCGAAGAGCAGGTGGCGCGCGGCATGCTGCGTCGGACCGACCCGCTGCGTGTCCGGTCGCGTGGCGGCTTTTCCTTCCTGGACATGAAGCGCCATGTCGGTCAACTCGGGTTTGACAGCGATGGCTATTCCGGCATGGCATTGGAGGATTTGGCCGTGAAGACACCGATGATCGTCCCCTTGAATGTGCGTGGCTACAACCATTTCGTGGTGGTACGCCACGTTGGCGACAACAAGGTCGATATCGGCGACCCGAGTTTCGGCAACTACGCGATGAAGCGCGCGGAGTTCGCGGCCAAGTGGCGCGGGATCGGATTCGAAGTCGGCCGGCGGCGGGAGATGCACGAATGAGACATCATTGGGCTGGCGCGCTTGGCCTGATGGTCGCGTCTTCCGCTTTCGGCCAGGGCGCGCAGGAGCTCCAGCGCATGCTTGCGGAACGGGATCAAACGATCCTGGAGCTTCGCCAGCGCATCGCGTCGCTCGAACGCGATGCGACGCCACACCGGGTCAAGCATCAACAGCCGCCGGCGCCCGCGGAGGACGAGCTCGACAGCAACCGCGCGCTGGAAAGGGCCCTGGTGCGGGAGCGCGGCTTGCTGCTATCGCCCAGGACCTACGAAATCGAACCGAACTTCATTTATTCCCATAGCGACAACAACGCCGGCTTCCGGCGCGACTCCTACGGCCCGGGCGTGACCGTGCGCGCGGGGCTGCCCTGGCGATCCCAGGTCGAGCTGACCTTGCCGTATGTGATAGAGCGGCTGAACATCGATGCGGTCAGGTCGCACTCGCGCGGCAGGGGCGATTTCAACCTCGGCCTGTCGCACCAACTTCGGATCGAGCGGGGATGGTGGCCCGGCATTATCGGCTCCCTGGGCTATCAGGGCGCCACCGGCCGAAGCACGGCCTTCGAGCCGGTCCGCTTGATCGCCCGGGGTAGCGGTTTCAAATCGCTGCAAGGCGCGCTCACCGCCATCAAACGCGTCGACCCCCTGGTCTTTTTCGGTAGCTACGCCTACACCCACGTCTATTCCGCGACCAAGAGCGGCATCAAAGTCGAGCCCGGCAATGTGCATGGGCTGCGTTTCGGCACGGCCCTGGCCGCCGGGCCGACAACGTCGTTGCGCGCCGCCTTCAACGTGAATTTTCTCGGCCGCACCAAGTATGGCGGGGAACGGCTACAGAACGACGACCCCACCGCGTTCCTCGAGTTCGGCGGTTCGGCTGTGCTCACCGAGTCCACCGCCATTGATGTGATCGTCGGGGCCGGACTGACACGCAACACCCCCGATTTCAGAATCACGATTTCCTTGCCCATCCGGTTTTAAGCGCGTCAGCGCGATTTGTTTCCCTCATGGCACGTCCTCCTACGCCCACACGGCGTTCCGCCTCACTTCGTTCCGCCCCCCGACGTTCGATACTGATAAAAAAGAAATGGAGACCCCTACTAGCTCAACTTAGGAGTCAAATATGTTCAACGTCATGATGGATACCTGGTCGTCCCTCGCAATGTCACCCTGGAACGCGCTGTCCCTCCAGTTCGGCGTCCTTCCCCCCGCAACAAGCGACACAGGCCGGCGCGCCCGCGAGGGCCAGTTCATCGAAGGCCGTTTCGACGCCGACATCGGCTCCCTGCGCTACAAACTGTTCATTCCCAGCGGCTACAAGGGCAAGCCGCTGCCGCTGATCGTCATGCTGCACGGCTGCGGCCAGGACGCCGACGACTTCGCCTCCGGCACCGGCATGAACGAGCTGGCTGAAAAGCTGGGCTGCCTGGTCCTCTACCCCGAGCAATCCCGCGGCGTCAACAGCAACCGGTGCTGGAGCTGGTTCGACAAGGACCACCACGAGCGCGGCCGGGGCGAACCGGCGCTGATCGCGGGCGTGACCGGAAAAATCCTTTCCGAATACGCCGTCGACCGCGCGCGGGTGTGCGTCGCGGGCCTGTCGGCCGGCGGCGCCATGGCGGTGATCATGGGGCGCACCTATCCCGACCTGTACGCCGCCGTCGGTTGCCACTCCGGCCTGGCGCACGGCAGCGCGAGGGATCTGTACGGCGCCCTGCTGGCCATGCGCGAGGGCGACGCGCCGCACGCGCCGACGAGCGCCGAGGCGGGCATCGCCGTCCCGATCATCGTCTTCCACGGCGACATGGATGCGACCGTGCACATCAAGAACGGCAGCCGCGTGGTGCAGCAATCGATCGACACCTATTCCTGCCACCCGCGCAACGCCCGCGCCCGCTCCCGGCTGAAATATTGGGAGGAAACGGGGGAGGCCCGCGGCCGCGGTTTCACGCGCGCCATGCACCGCGGCCGCCAAGGGGAGATCGTTGCCGAGCAATGGACCGTGCACGGCGGCGGCCACGCCTGGTCCGGCGGCAATTGCCGCGGCAGCTACACCGACAGCAACGGCCCCGACGCCAGCCGCGAGATGGTGCGCTTCTTCATGGGGCGCTAAGCACCGGCAACCCCGGCGGCGGCGCGCACGTCGGCGATGTCGCGCGGTTCGACGAGCTCGACGCCGTTGCGCTCGGCGCGCAGGCGCGCCGACGCCGCGTACACCGACTTGCGCACGCGCATGATCGAACCCAGCGGGCGGTGCGCGGCCAGCGCGTGCCAGGGATTGAACCGCATGCCGTCGTCGACCAGGCGCGCCAGTTCCTCGCTCCACCCGCGCTGCGGGCCGGCGCGCAGGCGGGCCACCGCCACGTAGGGGCTGAGGTCCTGCCGCCATTCCGCCGAAGCGTCCTCGATCGGCATTTCCTCGATGTTGGTGCAGAGCTGCACGCGCAGCTCCCACTCGCCGCCCTCGCGCGCGAAGTGCGCCACCACCGCCTCGCGCAGTCCGTCCGGCTTGTGCGCCAGGTCGACATGCGCGCCGGCCAGCGCCACCAGGCCGGGCGACACCGGCGCCAGCGACACCTTGGCCATGTAGCGGCCGTACAGGATGGGCGCCTGGCTGAAGTAGGTCTCGCCCAGCGGATGCGTTTCCGGGTGGCCGCCCAGCGCCTTGATCCTGGCGCTCTCGCCGCCGGCCGCCTCGATCGCCTGTTCCGTTCCCCGCAACAGCGCCGAGAAGGCGCGCTTCAGGTTCGGGACCTTGTCGGTGGTGGCCGCCAGCGGCTTCAGGTTGGACAGGAAGGCCTTCGCCTTCGGCACCAGGAACGCGGGGCCGTTGACCAGCACGAAGTCCTGGGTCGCGTCGCCCTCGCCGCCCTCGACGCGGGCGCCGGGCACGCCCACGATCTTCAGGCCAAGCCCGCGCGGCGTCGAGACCTTGTCGTCCAGCAGGTCGCCCGGGGTGGTGGAGATGCGCAGCACCGCCGGGTAGCCGCCCGGCCGCGCGAACAGGCCTTGCGCGTAACACTCGGGCAAGCCGTCCCGCACCGTCAGTTCGGCCACCAGCAGGCCGTGCGACTTGGCGTGCACGCTGCGCAGGCCGTGGCCGGAATGTTCCCAGGTCTTGCGGGAAATGCCGAGCATGGTGTCCCGCAGGCCGGCGGCGGTCTCGGCTTCGTCGTCCTCCGCGAATTCGTACGCGGCGCAGTAGGGGACTGCTTGGATGGGGTTCATGATGGGCGGCCCTGTATGGTGGAACCGCCATTCTGGTGGAGCCGGGTGCGCGGCTCTGTGCCGCACCGCACCCAACTCGTTGACTCCGGGGCGACAATGGCCGGCCGTCCGCCGGGTCCGCTTTTTTCACCGCCCGGCTAGCCCGCCATCAACGCGGCGATCTCCTCCGCGCTCAAGGCGCCGCTGTAGATGCGGAAGTCGTCCACCATGCCTTTGAAATACGGGTCGGGATACTGCGAGCGGCCGATCCAGTTCCGGCTGGTGGCGCCGATGCGGCGCGGCGCGTGCGTCATGGCCGTGTTGGTGCCGACGGCGGCGCCGTTGACGTACAGGGTGCCGGTGGCGCCGGACAGCGTGACCGCCACGTGCACCCACTGGCCGGCCGGCAGCGGGGCCGAGGACCCCACGGTTTGCTCGCCGACGCCGCCATTGGTGGCGATGGCGAAGCGCACACCGCCGCGGTAGGCCCGCGGTGTCAGGAACATATAGTGGCTGGTGCCGGAGCCGAAGTCGAACACCCGCTCCCAGTTGCGCCCGCCGTTCCAGTACACCCAGGCGGCGATGGTGAAGTCGGACAGGTCGGCGGCGACGCCGGCCGGCAGCGCCACGTGGTCGTCCACGCCGTCCAGGGCGATGGCGTTGCCGCGCTTCCCGGCCGTCCACACGGGCCCGTTGACCAGCGCCGCGTGGCGTCCATTGCCGCTCGCGTCCGGCGCGGCCGTGCCGCTGGCTTCGTCGAACGGCAGCCAGGTGTGCAGCGCCGTGGCCGTGTTCAGCGCCGCCTCGTTGGAGGGGGCGCTCTCGCCCGACGGCGTCGCCGCCGTCACCACGTAATAATAAATGCCGGGCGCCATGCCGCTGTCGGTGTGGGTCAGCAGGTCGGTGATGCCGCTGGCGATCGTGGCGTAGGGGCCGCCCGGCGTGGCGGCGCGCAGCACGTTGTAGCTGGTCGCGTGGGCGCCGCCCCACCAGGACAGCTCGACCCGCCCGCCGACCAGGTTGGCGGTCAGCCCGCTCGGGTTGGCGCCCGCCGCCACCGGATCGCGCGTGAAGGTCAGGGTGCCGACGCCCAGCTGGTCGCCGTTGCCGCCGTCGCCCTCGGCGCGCAGCTTGGCCGCCATGAGGGTGGTGTACGGCGCGGCCAGGCCCAGCCGGTTCACATAGTGGTTGTGGATCATTTCCCAGACCGGCCGGTTGAAAGGCAAGCCGGCGCCGGAAATCCCCCATCCCGTGCCGTGCACGTTGGTGTACGGGTCGAACGGCATCGAGGTGTAGTACAGCGTGCCGTTGGCGTCGGCCAGGTTGGACTTGGCGACGTACTCGGCGCCGGCCAGGAAGCGGCGGTTGTCGTGGCCGTAGAAATCGTCGCCCTGGTTCCACGCCATCTCGCAGAACGCGGCGGCCAGCCCGACACCCAGCGTGCAATGGCCCTGGTCGCGCGAGCTCTCCTGCCATTGGCCGAGGTAGCCCGGATGGACGTGGGGCACGGCCTGGCTGGCGGCCCCGTTGCCCGCGCCGCTCAGGTAGTACGTGACGGCCTCGTCGTAGAGGTCCTCGCGGTCGCACAGCACGCCGATGGCCAGGATCGAGGCCAGCGCGCATTGATCCCAGTTGGCCCAATAGTTGGTGATGTGGGCGTCGTTGTGCTGCACCAGGAACTGGTGGTTGAGCGGATAGAACACGTTCAGCATCATGTTCTGGAAGCGCGCCAGGTCCGCCGCCGCCCAGCCCGGATAGGTGCGCATGATCTCGGCGGCGTTGGCGAATTCGTAGCCGTAGATGCCGGCGGCCAGGAAGCGGTCGGCATTGCCGGTGATGCCGGTCAGCGTGGAGGACCAGGCGTTGAGGAACTGCACCGCCTTGTCGGCGTAGGCGGTGTCGCCCGACACCTTCCAGCGCACCGCCAGTTGATAGGCGCGGGCGACGTCGATGTAGAGCTGGGCGAAGTTCTGTCCGCTGCCGCCGCGGATCACGGTGACCAGCGGGCGCGGGAAGTTGTTGAGGTGCGAGCGGCCGGTGTTCAGCAGGGCGTTCCAGCCGTTGGTCCAAGGTTGCGCCCCGGCCGCCACCTTGGCGCGCATCCGGTCGAAATCGGCCTCGGTGTGTAGCAGGCCGGGATGCGCGAACACGCGTGGCGCGGCGGCGCCGCCGGCACGGGCGCGGCCGCCGTCCGCCGACTGCGCGGAGGACGCCGGGCCCTCCCCCGCGCCGCCGCAGCCCGCCAGCGCCAGCGGGCCGAGGGTCGCCAGGCTGAGGGAGCCGGCGCAGAAGGTTCTACGTTCCAGGGATACTTCCGGTTTGCGTTTCGACATGATCGCCTTTCGTTCAGGTTGGAATACCCAGGGGATCAGGAGCGCACCGCCAGATCATCCCGTGGCGGGCAGATTATGCGGGCAACATTTCCACATGGCAATATTTCCGCGTTAAATATATTCGGCGAAAAACGGGTGTCTTGTCAGGTTTTTGTAAGGAATTTCAGCGATAGCCCGACCATTTATTCGGCGACTGTCAAGAAGAGGGAGCTTGCGTTATGCTATGCCCCCTGCACGAAAGCATGCGAGGGTATATGTCTAGAGAGAAGAATCCGGTGGACCGCGACCGGGAAGCGCGGCAGGCGCACGGTTCGCCGTCGCCCTCTTCACCGCGCCCGCCACGTTCGCCGCCGCCATTGTCGGCGTCGCGGCCCGCGTCGCCCGAGGAGGCCGCCGCGAAGAAGCTGGCGCGGGAGCAGCGGGACGCGCAGGTGCGCGGCGTCACGTCCATCCAGGCGATGCGCGAGGCGATCAAGCGCGCCGGATGCGCCCTGCCCGCGATTTCCGAGGTGCCCCGCGTGGGCAAGCTCGACGCGGCCGCTTTCCGCGAGCGCGCGGCGGCCGGCCTGCCCTTCCTGATTCCCGGCCTGGTCAAGCGCTGGCCGCTGTCCGCGCTCACGCCGCAAACGTTGCGCGAGCGCTACAGCCACCTGCCGGTGCGCGCGCGGGTGGGCGACTACATCAACACCGCGTTCGCGCCCGACCGCGCCATGCGGGACATGACCATGCTCGAGTATCTGGAGCTGGTGTCCGCCGGCACGCACGACCTGCCGCCCTACCTGGGCAATCTGGAACTGCGCGAGTTGAACAGCCTGTGCCACTGGCCCGCCTACCTGGGCAAAATGGGCCCGCCCCGCTTCTGGCTGGGCCCCGCCGGAACGGTGACGCCGCTGCATTGCGACTACGACGACAACATCTTCGCGCAGGTCTGGGGCACGAAGCGCATCTTCCTGTCGCCGCCCCACCACGAGGAATTCCTGTACACCAGCGAGGCCAACGCCATCCTGTTCGGCTCCCCGTTCGATCCCGAGGCGCCCGACTTCGACAAGTTCCCCCTCGCCCGCCAGGCGACGATGATCGAATGCGTGGTCCATCCCGGCGACCTGCTGTACGTGCCCGCCGGCTGGTGGCACCAGGTGCGCGCGCTGACGTTTTCACTGTCCGCCAACCGCTGGGCCCGGGCCATGCCCTTCGCCTTGCACGGCGACCCGGCCCTGCGGCGGCCGGCCTAGCCAGTCATCCACTTGGTGAATAAGTGATATAGAAATTTTTTAATTGCTCAAAATTGCTGCAGTGCGGCATACTATGGTGGTTTTAGCAATTCCGACTGCATGCATCGGTCACATCGCACGAACGATATTCATGACCATCAAGACCGGCGCCACGGACATGCCGGTTTGAACAGGCGAATCAAACCGAGTGTGCAAGCGTAGTCCAGCAAACACGCCCGCAGTTGCGGAGGACTCATGCGTTTCTTCATAGACATGCGAAAGAATGAGGCGATGGCACTGGCGATCGACCAGGCCATCGCCAGCCTCACTCTGGACAGCCACACCAACGCGCTACGCATCATGGCTTGCGCCGGCGTTCCCCTCGCGGTGGTCGCGAGGGTGGTGTTCGCCAAGGATCAGTTCCGCGGACGCCGCCGCGACTTCGAGACGGCCCAGTTGTTCGACCGGGCGCTGGCCATCGCCAAGCTGTACGGCCCGGACGACGCGGACGCCTATTTCAAACTGAAAAACTTCGCCGCCGCCCTCGTCGTCCGCGTGCTGTCGGACGGCCCCCATCGTGGCGATCTGGATGGGCAAGTGCGGTGGATCGATCCGCCCCCCGATATGCCGGCAAACCAGCTGCAACCGCCCGTGTGCAACCCGCGACAACCCTACCATGCCGACGCCACCGCGAGAAGATTCGCGCGGGATCGCGCCAGCGACCTTCCAGGTCGCGGCCGGTGGCGCTTGCGCCGCGCCTGCCCGCCATGCGCGGCCTTGGCCGACGCGGTTTCCCGATTCGCCAACTGGCTGATGCCATAGTAGCGCTCAACAAGTTGAGCGCTGAACAGCCCCCGTCCGCTATACCATGGGCCCCTGCAAGGTAAAACAAGCAAGGCCGGCCCGGTTGGAACGCCGGTCCCCGTACGCCTGACCGGCGGGGGCCGAAGCCCCGGCGCCGGCCGCGAGCCGATGCGGCCTGCGCCGCGGCGAGGGGACAATGAACTTTTCCAATGAATTGACCGACTGGCTATGCCTGTCCCGAACCGGGGCATCGCTGCACGCGCAGTCCCCGGCGGCGTGCAGGGCGCAACATTGCCGCCTGTGCGACCAGCCCTTGGGCGTGATCAACGACGCCCTGCCCTGCCTGCATTGGCTGACAACGCCGTATTGCAAGTCCGTGCGGATGGCGTCGGTGTTCGCCAACTATCCCGTGGTCGAGGTGGTGCGCTATGTGCTCATCTGGACGCGCTCGGAGACCAGGCGGCACTCGGCGCGGCACCTGCGCTGCGCCAGCCGGGGCGGCGCCACCGAGATCCACATCGCGTTCCGCAACCGCAGCTGGAGCTTCCTGCTGGAGGGCGAGCACGACGCCGCCTTCGAATACAACAGCGGCCGGAGCGGCTTCGGCTTCCGCATCCCGCTCACACTGCGCGACGGCGAGGAGGAGGCGCTGCGGCAGCTCTCCCGCCTCGGCTAGGCGAGCGAAGCACTCCTTTTGCGCGGATACAACGGCATTGCTCGACATGTTGAGCAATGCGCCCGCCGCCCTCCCTCCATGGACATTTTATTAATGCGTTCCGGTACCGTGACGGTGTCCGCGCGGTACGGCGGCGCACACAATAACTTATACATCGGAGACGTCATGATCCTTAGAAAAGCCTCGGCCTCGTCTGTTCTACTCGCCTTGCTCGCCATGGGCGGCGACGCGAACGCCGTGATCACCATCCCCGGCAAGCAGATCGAAAACCTGAATCGCGGCGCGGTCGCCATCCAGTCCCCGGCCGGCGTGTTCATCAGCTGGAGGCAGCTCGCCACCGACGCGGCAGGCACCACCTTCAACGTGTACCGGGGCGGCGTCAAGCTGAACGGCGCGCCACTGGACGCGCTCAACTACACCGACGCCTCCGGCACCGCGGCCGGCAGCTACGCGGTGCGCGCCGTGGTCGGCGGCGTGGAGCAGCAGGGCGCCGAGGCCGGCGCCACCTGGGCCCAGCCCTACAAGGCGATTCCGGTGCAGGCCCCGCCCGCCGGCACCACGCCCACCGGCCAGGCCTACACCTACGAGATCAACGACGGCGCCCCGGCCGACCTGGACGGCGACGGCAGCTACGAGATCGTCGTCAAATGGCAGCCCACCAACGCCCAGGACAACTCGCTGTCCGGCTACACCGGCAACACCTACCTGGACGCCTACAAGCTCGACGGCACCCGCATGTGGCGCATCGACCTGGGGAAAAACATCCGCGCCGGCGCCCACTACACCACCTTCCTGGCCTACGACTTCGACGGCGACGGCCAGGCCGAGGTGATGGCCAAGACCGCCGACGGCACCGTCGACGGCCAGGGCGTGGTGATCGGCTCGGCCAGCGCGGACCACCGCAACAGCGCCGGCTACATCCTGACCGGCCCCGAATTCCTCACCGTGTTCAACGGCCTGACCGGCGCCGCCATGAAGACCGTCGACTACCTGCCCGCCCGCGGCACCGTCTCGTCCTGGGGCGACAGCTACGGCAACCGGGTGGACCGCTTCCTCGGCGGCGTGGCCAATCTGGACGGCAACCGCCCCAGCGCGATCTTCTCGCGCGGCTACTACACGCGCGCCGTGGTCGCGGCCTGGGACTGGCGCGACGGCGCGCTGACCAGCCGCTGGGTGTTCGACACCAACGTGTCCGGCGCGGCGGCGCGCGGACAAGGCGCGCACTGGTTCGCCACCGGCGACGTGGACGGCGACGGCAAGGACGACATCGTCTACGGCGCGGCCACCATCGACAGCTACGGCCAGTTCAAGTACAGCACCGGCCTGGGCCACGGCGACGCCCTGCACTTCGGCAAATTCGACCCGAGCCGGTCCGGCCAGCAGATCTACATGGTGCACGAGACCCCCAGCGTCTACGGCGCCACCGGCTCCGGCATGCACGACGCGGCCACCGGCGCGCTGCTGTGGGGCGCGAGCGGCTCGAACGCGGACGTGGGACGCGGCGTGTGCTTCGACATCGACCCGAACCACGCCGGCGAGGAATGCTGGGCCAGCCGCGGCGGCTTCCGCAGCGCCACGGGCGCGCTGATCAACGCCACCGCGCCCACCGCCTACATGAACTTCGCGGCCTGGTGGGACGGCGACCTGCTGCGTGAACCGATGGGCGGCACCTCGATCGACAAGTTCGACCCGGTGACCCGCACCGGCAGCCGCATCGTCGACGCGGCGCTCAACGGCGCCGCCTCCAACAACGGCACCAAGGCCACGCCGGTGCTGTCGGCCGACCTGTTCGGCGACTGGCGCGAGGAGGTGGTCTGGCGCAACAGCGGCAACACCGAGCTGCAGGTCTACAGCACCACCATCCCCACCGCCACCCGCATCAACACGCTGATGCACAACCCGCAGTACCGCACCCAGGTGGCGGGCCAGAACGCCGGCTACAACCAGCCGCCCCACCCCAGCTTCTACCTGGGCCACGGCGCCACGTCCTTCCCGCAGGACCCGGTGCACATCCCGTACGACGGCACCGGCACGGTGCAGGCCGAGACGGCCATCGTGGGCGGCGGCACGGCCGCCAAGACCGACCGCGCCGGCTACCGGAGCACGGGCTTCCTGACCTTCCCGGCCAGCGGCGGCAGCGCCGAATTCGGCAGGATCAACGGCGGCGCCGGCGGCGCCAAGACCATCACCATCCGCTACGCCAACGGCAACCCCACGCCGCGCACCGGCGTGCTGAGGGTGAACGGCGTGGCGCAGGCGGTGACGTTCAAGATCACCGGCGGCTGGACCAACTGGAGCACGGCCACCGCCACGGTCAACCTGGCGGCCGGCGCCAACAACACGCTGCGCTTCGAATCCACGGGCCAGGGCCTGGGCAACATCGATGAACTGATCGTGCCTTGAACGCCGCCGCCCTCCCGAACCCAATTCTGAACAATAGGTGAATCAATGAAAAAGTTTTACATGCTGTGCGTGGTGCTGCTGGGCCTGTTCTCGCAATCGGCCATGGCCGCGCCCGTGGGCTGGTATCAACTCAACGCCAGCTGGCGCGACGGCCAGTTCAGCGGCCAGTTCCATTACGACAGCGCCTCGCCCTACCGCATCACCGAAATCACCGGCACGCTGGTGGACCTGGCGCAGGCCACCGTGATCAACAAGGTGTGGAACCTGGAGAACGCGCAGCCGGAATCGTGGGTCTTCGTCAACAACACCAATCCGGCCGACCCCGGCGGCCACGACGCCGGCTTCTACCTGAACCTGGTTGACCTGGGCGCCACGCTGACGCTGGACACCGCGGCCGGCAACGGCCTGTTCGACTGGAGCGGCGACTTCGCGTACTACAACCCGTCGCAGCTGGACGACTCGCCGCTGCTGTCCTTCAGCATCGTCGACGCGAACGCGGTGCCCGTGCCCGGCACGGCGGCGCTGATGGTGGCGGGCCTGCTGGGCATGCTGTCGTCGCGCCGGTCCAAGTCCCGGTCCGCCCCGCGCAAGGCGTGACGGTCACGCCTGCCACGGATTGATCACGGCGGCCCCAACCGCGTCATACGGGGCCGTATCGCGCGATGCCACCACGAACCCACGCGACGATGCGATCGCCGCAATGTAGCCGTCTGGCGTGGGGAATCCACGCCCGGCGTTCCTCGCCGTCACCGCCAGCTTGGCATAGCGGCGCGCCGCATCCGTGTCAAAAGGCAGTACCCGGTCCGCGAACAGGCCGATCAAACCTTCAACGGACTGTGCCAGCATGTCCTTGCGTTTTCCGGCGGGGAGTGCGCCGATGCCGAACAGCAGTTCGGCCAAGGTCACGCTGGACAGATACAGGGTTTCGGCGGCCTGCTTGTTCAGCCAGGCCCGCACGGCCGGGTACGGCTCGGGCTTCATCGCCTCGGACACGACATTGGTGTCGAGGACGATCATTCCAACCTCAACGGCTCGGCCGGCGTCTTGTCGCCCGTTTGCTCGAGGCCTTCGAAATCGGCGTTCGTCAAACCGACCTGGCGGCCCAGCGCGGCGAGCGCGTCGCCCATGCGAACGCGGGCCTCCGGCTTGACCGCGAGCGCCAGAATCTCGCGGACCTCGGCTTCGGTGCTGCGTCCATGCTGTGCGGCGCGCACCCGCAAGGCGCGGTGCACCTCGTCGGGTAGATTGCGAATAGTCAACATCGCCATGGCGTGACCTCTCCAGATGCATTCAATGCCTTCACTTTAGTGCATTGAATGCAAGCCAGCAAGGCGTCGGCCGATTCCCAGCTTTACTCCTCCTGGAACGCCTCCTCGCGCTTGCTCTTGATCGATGGCAGGGCGACGATCACGATCAGGACCATCCGGGATGGCCTGCACCACAAGCGCCAATTCCCTCAGCGTGTCGATCCAGCTGGTCCAGCCGGACTGGGTGCTGATCGTGGCGTCTTGACCCAGGGCGTCTAGCGGCCGGGCTAGCGGCCTGGCAGCCCCTTGCCGTTGACGATGGGTTCGCCCACGTCGCCCGGCTTGAACGGCACGGCGAGCGGGTCCATCGGCTGGATGTTGCCGGCGCCGTCGAACTCCATCCGCGCCAGCACCGTCTGGCGCTGGTAGCCGCCGCCTTGCGGCAGGGCGTGGCGGTGGTAGGCCACGTACCAGCGGTCGGTGCCCGGCACGTTGACCACGCTGTGGTGGGCGGTGCCGACCGCCGCGCCGTTCCGCTGCAGCACGATGAAATTGTTCTCGGGCGACTTCACCGGTCCCATCGGCGAATCGGCCACGCCCCAGCCGACCCGGTAGTTCGGGCTGCGCGCGTCGTCGATGGACCACATGAAGTAATACTTCCCGCCCCGCTTGAACACGACGATGCCCTCGCGGAAGTCCTTGAGCTCGATGCCGGCCACCGGCCCGTCCACCGTCACCATGTCCGGTTTCAGCTTGTAGACGTTGCCGAGACGGCCGTTGCCGTAATACAGATAGGCCTGGCCGTCGTCGTCGATGAAGGGATAGGGGTCGATGGTGTTGGAGTCGATCCCGGTGCCCTTGCGCAGCAGCGGCCCGCCCAGCGCGTCGACGAAGGGGCCGATCGGACTGGCGGCGGTGGCGACGCCGATCTCGCCCTTGGCGCAGAAATAGAAGTAGTACTTGCCGTTGCGCTCGATGGCGTCGGGCGCCCAGGCTTCGATGTTGCCCCACTTGAGGTCGCGCACCACGTCCAGCGCCATGCGCTCCTTTTTCCACTCCACCAGGTTCTTCGACGACCAGACCGAGAAGTCGGTGGTCTGCCAGTTCGGCTTGTCCGAGGTCGGATACAGGTAGTAGGTGTCGCCGAACACGCGGATCGACGGATCGGCGGTGAACCCCTCCAGCGCCGGCGGCGGCGCCTGCAGCGGCTTGGCGGCAACCGCGGCGGCCTGCGACGCCTCCAGTTCCTGGACCAGCCATGGCGGCACCCACAACGGCGCCCCCCGCTTCGTCTCCCGCGCAGCGGTGCTCACCGCGCGCGGCTTGCCGAAGGTTTGAAAGTCCCTGGTGGCGACCTGGTAGGCGGGCCGCTTGCCGTCGGCGGACCAGGAGACGAGGTACTGGCCGGCGCTTTCGTCGTACACGGTTTCCGGCGCCACGGCCGCCGCGCCGCCGGCCACCGGCAAATAGCGCTGCTCCGACCAGTTCACCAGGTCCGTCGAGGACGCGTAGGCGATGCCCTTGCCCTTCACACCGGTGCTCCAGACCAGGCGGAAGACGCCGTCCGGCCCGCGCAGAAGGTGCGGGTCCCGCATCGAGCCGCCGCCCGATGGCTTGATGAGGACACGGTTCAGGTCACGCCAGTTCTTCCCGTCGCCGCTGACCGCCAGGCGCAGGCCGTCGCCCTTGCCTTGCGACGAGGCCGTCACCCAGGCGTCGTCCAGCCATTTATGCTCGGCGGCGAGCGGGGAAGCCATGAACAGCGCGCTGGACAAGGCGATCCAGAACCGGGAAAGACGGGGCATGATGTATCCTGAAAATGACGTGTTGGAGGGTCAAGTATAACCAACTGCGTTATCGATAACAACATCCACGTGGAAATCCCATGCGCGGCGCACCCGCGCCGGGAGTGGGTAGAATGGCATATGCCATCCACCCCGCCGCCGCCGACGGCCACACTATGAATCTTCACCGCCTCGACCTGGTGTCTTTGTCGCTATTCAATCTGATCGTGCGTTCCGGCAGCATCAGCAAGGGGGCGGCGCTGGCCAACCTGGCCGTCGGCGCGGCCAGCAAGCGCATTTCCGACCTGGAGGCGACGGTGGGTTCCAGCCTGCTGGAACGCCATTCCCGCGGGGTGACGCCCACCGTGGCGGGACAAGCCCTGTACCGCCACGCGCAACGCATATTGAGCGACGTCGACCAGTTGACCGCGGAGCTGTCGGATTACGCGTCCGGCATGGTCGGCATCGTGCGCCTGTGGGCCAACACCTCCGCCATCACCCAGTTCCTGCCGGCCGACATCGCCGCCTTCGCCAACGCGAATCCCGGCATACGCATCGAACTCGAGGAACAAAATAGCAGCGAAATCGTGCTGGCCCTGTTCAATGGCCGGGCCGACCTGGGTATTTTCGCCGACCGCACGCCGGCCATGGGCCTGTTCCAGACCAAGTACCGCGAGGACCGCCTGGTGCTCGTGGCGCCCCGCGACCATCCGCTCGCGGCGCGGCGCTCGGTGCGCTTCGAGGAGGCGCTGGAATACGAGTTTGTCAGCCTTTCCAAGGGCACGTCCCTGGCGGAGCGCCTGCAAGTGGAGGCCGAGGCCCTGGGGCGCCCGCTGAAGCTGCGCATCCGGGTTCGCAGCTTCGACGCCATGTGCCAGATGGTGGCGGCCGGCATGGGCATCGCCGTCCTCCCCTCGCTGGCCGTGCACGCGCTGGTGCGGTCGCTGCACTTGCGCCAGATCGCCCTGCCGGACGCGTGGGCCCATCGGGAGCTGCTGATCGGACTGCGCGACCCGAACGCGGTGCCGCGCCACGTCCGGCCGCTCCTCGACCACCTGTGCGGCGCGCACGCCGTTTGATTCCGGCCCGGCTTTCGCGAAACGAGAAAGCTGGGTTCTTCCCTTTATTCTTTTCTTTCAGGGACCGGGCCGTCAGTATGCAGTCACGGATAAAAACATAGGAGACAGCCATGAAACCGCATCAATCCCTCAAGAGCAAGGTCTGGACCGGCGCGTTGTTGGCGCTGTACGCGCTGCACGGCGTCGCGACGACTGCCGCCGCGCAGCCGCCGGAAAACGGGTTCCCGACCCAGACCATCACCCTGATCGCCTCCGCCGCGCCGGGCGGCACCACCGACCTGGCGGCGCGCATGATCGCCGAACCGCTGTCCAAGGCGCTGGGCAAGCCCGTCATCGTGGAAAACCGGCCGGGCGCCTCGGGCGCCATCGCGGCCAACGTCGTCAAGCGGGCCAATCCGGACGGCTACACGCTGCTGGTGCAATACTCCGGGTATCACGTGATCACGCCGCATCTGGTGAAGACGGGCTTCGACCCCATAAAAGACTTCGCCCCGGTGGCGAATCTGATCATGGCGCCGCAAGTGATCGTGGTCCGCCCGGACCTGCCGGTGCAGACCTTCAGCGAACTGTTCGCCTACGCCAAGGCCAACCCGGGCAAGCTGACCTACGCGTCCTCGGGCAACGGCTCGCTGCAGCACGTCACCGGCGAAATGATCAAGCAGCTCGGCGCCATCAACATGACCCACGTGCCGTACAAGGGCACGGGGCCGGCCATCACCGACCTACTTGGCGGCAACGTCGATATGACATTCACGACCGCGCCGCCACTGCTCGGCCATATCAAATCCGGCAAGATGCGCGTGCTGGCGGTGACCGGCAAGGTGCGCCTGCCCATCCTGCCCGACGTGCGCGCCACCTCCGAAATCGCCGGCTTCGACAAGCTGGACGCGTCGTCCTGGTTCGCCATCTACGCGCCGGCGGCGACGCCCAAGCCCGTGATCGACAAGCTGAGCGCCGAAATCGCCAGGATCATGAAGACGGAGGAGTTCAAACGCAAGGCGGCCGAGCAAGGCGCCCTCGCCGCGTATATGAACCCGCAGCAATTGGGCGAGTTCACCCGCAACGAGTTGTACAACTGGGGGCGCTTCGTCAAAACCGCGCACATCACGGCGGATTGACCCTGCCGGGGCGCCGGCGGCGAAAGAGAATTGAAAGCTTCATGAGGCATAGTGCGTAGCCATCGGTTTGAGTACTTCATTATTTCAAACCGGCCCCGTACCGCCCATAAGCTGCTGCCGGCAGCGCCCATAACAGGAGATAGCAATGTTGACCGCCCTGGCGTATTCAATGGTCGTTGTGTTTATGTTCTTGATCATGACCAAGCGCCTGCCGGCGCTGGTGGCCCTGATCGTCGTTCCCATCGTGTTCGGCCTGATCGGCGGCTTCGGCCCCGAGCTGGGTCCGATGATGCTGGCGGGCATCAAACAGCTCGCCCCC
Source organism: Pseudoduganella namucuonensis (assembly GCF_900116645.1). Lineage (GTDB taxonomy): Bacteria > Pseudomonadota > Gammaproteobacteria > Burkholderiales > Burkholderiaceae_D > Rugamonas > Rugamonas namucuonensis. The sequence goes on from NZ_FPBO01000033.1 coordinate 86,163, forward strand.
ACCGGCGTCATGCTGATGTTCGCCATCCTGTATTTCGGCGTCATGATCGACGCCGGCCTGTTCGATCCCGTCATCCGCCTGATCCTGAAACTGGTGCACGGCGACCCGATGCGCATCGTGGTCGGCACGGCGGTGCTGGCGATGATCGTCTCGCTGGACGGCGACGGCGCCACCACCTACATGATCACCGTGTCGGCCATGCTGCCGCTGTACAAGCGGCTCGGCATCAGCCGGCTGGTGCTGGCGTGCGTGATCATGCTGGCCGGCGGCGTGTTCAACATCCTGCCCTGGGGCGGCCCCACGGCGCGCGCCGCCAGCGCGCTGGGCGTGGACGTGAGCGACATCTTCGTGCCGATGATTCCGGCCATGATCGCCGGCGTGTGCTGGGTGCTGTTCGTCGCCTTCATGCTGGGCCGCAAGGAACGCCAGCGCCTGGGCCTGATCGAGCTGCGCCCGGCGCAGGCCGTCCACGCGGCGCCGGAGAAGCGTTTCCCCGGCCTGCAGCCGGACTACGCCGGCGGCGCCCGCTCGCCGCTGCCGGAGTCGCCGCAAATGGCGCCGGCCATGGCCATGCGCGCCGACGGCGGCGCGGCGCAGCCCGGCACGGCCGGCGGCGCCTTCCCCGTCCCCTCCGCGGACGGCGACGCCAACTCGTCGGTGGACTTCAAGCCGGCCGATCCCGGCACCGCGCGTCCCAGGCTGATCTGGGTCAACCTGCTGCTCACCTCGGTGCTGATGGTGCTGCTGATCATGGGAGCGCTGCCGCTGCCGGTGCTGTTCATGGTGGCCTTCGCGATCGCCATCATGATCAACTATCCCAAGCTGGAAGACCAGAAGGAGCGCCTCACCGCCCACGCCGCGAACGTGCTGCCGGTGGTGTCGCTGATCTTCGCCGCCGGCGTGTTCGTCGGCATCCTGCAGGGCACGAAGATGGTGGACGCCATCGCCACCAGCGTCATCGCGGCGATTCCGGACTGGATGGGGCCGCACCTGGCCATCGTCACCGGCTTCCTCAGCATCCCGTTCACCTTCTTCATTTCCAACGACGCCTTCTATTTCGGCGTGGTGCCCATCCTGGCCAAGGCGGCCGGCGTCTACGGCATCAGCGCCGCCGAGATCGGCCGCGCCGCCATCATCGGCCAGCCGGTCCACCTGCTCAGCCCGCTGGTCGCGTCCACCTATCTGCTGGTCGGCATGTCCGAGGTCGAGTTCGGCGATCACCAGCGCTACACGCTGCTGTGGTCGATCTCGGCGGCGCTGGTGCTGCTGGTGGCCGCGGTGCTGTTCGGCGTGATTCCCCTGGTCGGCGGCATCCGCTGACCAATCCCTCCCTTCACGACCCCGTTTCCCCCTTCAGCAGGGGATCGCGGTCGCGCAGGGGGAAAGGCTCCGGCTCCCCGGCCAGCCTGGGCGGCGGATGGCGCCGCGTCCTGTCGATCTCCCCGGCGGCCTCCAGCGCCGCGTAGCCGGTGGAGCAGATGTGCGAATGGATGCGCTTCAGGTCGCGCAGGATGTCGATGTGCAGCGAGCTGGTTTCGATGCTCTCGACGCGCCCCTCCTTCAGCCGCGCGATGTGGTTCTCGGACGCGGCGAACTCCATCTCCCTGATCCGCCCCTTCTCCTGCAGCAGCCGGCGCGCCGATTTCAGGTCGCCGGACAGGAACACGGTCATCGACAGCCTCAGGTTGTCGTGCACCACGCGGTGGAATTCCCGCAGCTCCCGCGCGCCCTCCTCGGAAAACTGCAGCTGGCGCTTGATCTTCTTGCCGGCCAGCTCCATCAGGTTCTTGTCGATGATGTCGCCGATGTGCTCGAGGTTGATCGCCAGGCTCAGCACCTCCAGCGCGCGGCGCGCCTCCGCCTCGTCCAGCGAGCCGTGCGTGACGTTGATCACGTACAGCTTCACCGCCTCGTGCAGGCGGTCGACCGCGTCGTCCTTCTGGCTGACCTCGTTGGCCAGCTTGCGGTCGTTGGTGAGGATGGCCGTCATGGCCTGCTGCAGCATGGAATCGACGATGTCGCCCATGCGCAGCGTTTCGCGCGCGGCGCAGGCCAGCGCCACCGACGGCGTGTCGTTGACGCCCTCGTGCAGGTACAGCGGCACCGAGGGATCGCTGGCGGTCTTCACGTCGGGCAGCAGCAGCTCGAGCATCCGCGCGAACGACGCCAGCGGCAGGATGAACAGCAGCGCCATGACGACGTTGAACAGCACGTGGAAGTGGGCGGCCAGGCGCACCGGATTGGGGTCGAGGCCCTGCAGCATCTGGGCGGTGGGCGCCAGCAGCGGCAGGAACAGCACGCAGCCGACGACGCGGTTGATCAGGTTGCCGACCGGCAGGCGCCGGTGGGCCGGATTGGCGCTGGCCACGCCCTCCACCAGCGGATTGAGGGCGCTGCCGAGGTTGGCGCCCAGCACCAGGGCCAGCGCCGCGACCGGCGACACGAAGTTGGCCGAGGCCAGCGACATCGTCAACAGGATGGTGGCCACGCTGGAATGCGCGGCCCAGGTCAGCGCCGCGCCGATCAGCAGCGCCAGCAGCGGCTCGCCGGTGACGACGGAGAACAGCTCGCGCACGGCCGGCGCGTTCTCGGCCGGTGCCAGGCTGTCCAGCAGCAGGTGCAGCGACAGCAGCATCAGGCCCAGCCCGATGGCGACCCGTCCCAAGTCCTTGACGATGGTGCGGGTGCCCCGCTTGAAGGCGGCCACGCCCGAGATGAGCAGCAGCGGGGCGATGGCGGAGGAATCGAACGACAGCAGTTGCACGATCAGCGTGGTGCCGACGTTGGCCCCCAGCATGACGGCCAGCGCCGGGACCAGGCCCACCAGGCCCGAGGCCGCGAAGGAACTCAACATCAGCGCGGTGGCGGTGCTGCTTTGCAGGACGGCGGTGACGCCGACGCCGGTGGCGAAGGCGCGGTATCGGCTCTGCAGTATCATGCCCAGGAACCGCCGGATCTTGCTTCCGAAGGCGCGCACGATACCGCTGTGCACCATATGCAGGCCCCACAACAACAGTGCGACGCCCCCGACCAGGTCCAGCAAAACCTTCACGCCCATCGAAGCCTCCAATCCGCCCCAGCGGGGCGGCCAGTTTTCCCATACTAACACTTATGGAAATTGGGCTACGGGAAGGTGTTGCGTAACCGCTCAACCAATCTGCTTGCCGTACACCCCGCTCAGAACGCGTGGCGCACGCCGGCCGACAGGCCGGACTGGTTCAAGCCGGCACCCACCGTGCCGCCCGCGTCCAGCGAAATGGCGGCCAGGCCGCCGTTCCTCATGCGGCCGATCGAGCTGTACACGGCGGTGCGTTTGGACAGCGAGTAGGTCAGGCGCAGCACGGCCAGCGTGGAATCGTTGGCGCTGGCTTTGACGTCGTGGCGGGCCACCTGCCCGTCCAGCGTCAGCGCGGGCATCAGCGGGTAGCTCGCGCCCAGGTAGTACAGGTCGGACTCGAGGTCGTTGGCGCGCGTGGCGGCCACCTTCTTGCGCGCCATGAGGCCGGCGCCGAGTCGCAGTTCGCCGGCCATGGCGTAGCCGTTCAGCGTGGCGCGGCGGTCGCTGCTGTCGCTGGTGCTCAGGCCGGCGGCCGCGCCGGTGTTGCCGTACATGATGTCGTAGGTGGCGGTGAGGCCGTAGCGCTTGTTGTCATAGCCCAGCAGGCCGGTCACCTGGCGGCAGGCCTTGGCGTTGCCGGCCGCCTCGCCGGGACAGCCGGTGGCGGCCGGGCCGCCGGCGGCGGAGGCGTCGCGGCCGAAGCTGTAGGTGGCGCCCACCGTGAAGTCCGAGAACGCGCCCAGGTAGCCGATGGCGTTGTCGCTGCGCGCGTTCGGGATGTAGGGGTCGATGCTGGACATGCTGAACAGGTTGGGACCCAGCACGTCCGACTTGACGGACGCCAGGAAGGTCATGTTGATCTGGCGGCCCAGCATCAGCGTGCCGTAGGCGCCCTTCAGGCCGACATAGGCCTGGCGGCCGAACAGGCGGCCGCCCTGGCCCGCCGTTCCCGTGTCCACGCCGATGCCGTTCTCGAGCACGAACACGGCCTGCAGCCCGCCGCCCAGGTCCTCGGTGCCGCGGAAGCCGAGGCGGGATGGCACGCTGCCCGTCAGGCTGGGCACCTTGACGACGGCGTCGCCGGCCGCGTTGCTGTTGGTGGTGTACACCACGCCGCTGTCCAGCACGCCGTAGACGGCGACACTGCTCTGGGCCATGGCGGACGATGCGGCGATGCCGCCGAGGCAGGCGATGGCGCAGGCGCGGGCGCGGGCGAATACTGTCTTGTTCATTGCGTTGTCTCCGTTGTTCTCTGTTTTAATGGTGCGGCAAGTATAGAAATGCGGACAATATAAATAAATAGCATTCCGCGAATGCCTCAAATCACTGCGGGCAATATCGCCCACAAACAAAAGAGTCGGTCTTGGTCCTTGAGCGTTTGGAAGAAGGCCTCCCTTGCCACCACAGCGGTGCTCAAATGAAAAATCGCCGTCTCAGCGGCGATTCGGGTGCGGTTCCATGGTCAGGCTAGCGTTTTTTTCGGCTCGGGGCCTGGCGCGGCGCTCGGGGACAAACGGGACAAATTCGCCAAGCGCGGCGCAAGCGGCGGTCAGTTTCAAGGCCGCCAGGGGCTCGGAGAAAGGAAGCGCGGCCGCCTGCGTCAGCGTGCCAGTGGAGGTCGCTTCGATTCGCCCAAGGCACCCGCCACCGACCGGCGGTCGCGCGCCGCGCACTGGCCAGCCTCCGCCAAAACCCGCGCGACGGCAGACTCGGAGAAACCGTGATGGATCAGGAAGACCCAAGCGTTGGCCGCGCCCTTCGCGGCATGGATGGCGAGACCTTGCTCAAGGATGCTCGGCATGTGAAAAATTTCCCTCGGGACCATCGCGCGCCACGACTTTCATGTTTAAAGGTGGCAAAGACTAGCAGACATTTGTGACACGCCGTTGACCATAGTGGCGACCTCGCGCGGTTAGCCGGGCGCCTCGCGCGATGTCAGTTGCGCCGCGGCGCGTCCTTGCCTTCCTGCGTGGGCTTGTCCACGGGGGAATTGCCGCACGCGCGTACGCAGCGCAGGTGATTGTCGTTGCAGGTGCGCTGCATTTGCACCCGCTTGGACTCGCTGGCCCGCGTGGTCTGCGCTTCAGGCGGGCTACCCGCCATTCGCCGCGACACCTTCGCGTGCGGATTCCTATCCTCCATCGCCAGCAACGGCGCCACGTCGTCCCGGCTCAGCGACGCGGCGGCGGCGCGGCACTCGCGCTTGTCGGCCTCGCACAGGGGTTTGCAAAGCCCCTCGCCTTCGGCATGGCAGGCGCCGGCGAACAGGACGAGGGAGAGCATCGACAGAAGGGGCGATCGTTTCACAGGCCTGTCCATTTTGAGGGAATGGCTATCTTACACGCCCCGTCGTGCGCGCGGCCGCCTCGTACGCCAGGGTCGAGCGACCATGGCGGGACCGCGGCGAGGCTGAAGTTGACACGCCCTGCCAACGCGGACACACTTCGCCCATGCCGACACGCCCAACGACGCCCCCTTCCCGCCTTGGCCAGCGCATCCAACGCTGGCTGGCGGGAGGCCTGCTGTGCGCCGCGCTCGGCCTGCCCGCCCTGTGCGCCGCCGCCGAACGGCTGGTGATCGACTACGTGGTCTCCAACAGCCCGCAGCGCAGCGCGTGGATCGGCATCATCGACCAATTCTTCGCCGCCAATCCGGACATCCGGATCGAGCACCGCGGCTACCCGCAGGAGCAATACAAACGGGAATTCCTCACCCGCCTGCGCACCGGTCGACCTGGCCTTCTGGTACGCGGGCGAGCGCCTGCGGGACGCCGCCGCGAACAAGCTGCTCGCCCCGCTCGACGCCGAGATGGTGGCGCTGCTGAAGAAAAAGAGGTTCGCCCCCGCCACCATCGAGGGCACGCGCATCGAGGGCGAGGTGTACGGCTTTCCGCTGTACTACTACGTCTGGGGCTTCATCTACCGCAAGTCCCTGTTCGAGCGTCTCGGCTTGCGGCCGCCGGCCACCTGGGCCGAGTTCCAGCAGGCGTGCGAGCGGCTCAAATCGGCCGGCGTGACGCCGCTGGCGCTGGGCGCGAAGAGCGGCTGGCCCGCCGCCGGCTGGTTCGACTATCTCAACCTGCGCATCAACGGCATCGACTTCCACCGCAAGCTGCTGCGCGGCGAGGCGCGCTTCACGGACGCGCGCGTGCGCCAGGTGTTCGACGTCTGGGGCGACTTGCTGCGCAAGGGCTATTTCCTGGAAACGACGATGGACCAGGAACACGACCGCGTGCTGCCCTACCTGTACCGCAACCACGTGGGCATGGCGCTGACCGGGAGCTTCATCGCCGCCAAGTTCCCGGACGCGGTGGCCGCCGACATGGGCTTCTTCGCCTTTCCGTCGTACGCGCCGGACATGCCGGCCTACGAGGAGGCGCCGCTGGACGTGCTGGTCCTACCGGCGCGTGGCGCCAATCCACAGGCCCGCGACCGCTTCCTCGCCTTCCTGGCGGAGAGCGGCGCCCTGCGCCAGATCGCCGACGCCGACCAGACCCTGTCGGCGCAGGCGGACGCCGCCCCCTCCACCGTGCCGCTGGGCGACACCGCCGCCGCCATCCTGGACGGCGCGGCCGGGCTCACCTACTTCTTCGACCGCGACGCCAAGGCGGAACTGGTGGGGCCGGCCTTCGACGGCCTGCGCCAGTTCCTCAAGCCGCCCCATGACACGGACCAGGCGGTGCGCCGTATCGAGCAGGCGCGCCGCGGGAAAAACGGCGCTCCGAAAGCACGGAACAAGTGACATCGAGCGGCGCGGGCCGCCGCCATCCCGTGCCGCTACGGCGCCCGGCGGCGGAACCAGCCGGCCAGGGACAGGCGCTCGCGGGTCGCCGGCAGCACCTCGTGCGGCATCTCGGCCGACATGAACAGCACCAGCCGGCTGCCGAGCGGCACGACGTCGCGCGCCGGTTCGCCCGGCGGATGCAGGCGCAGCGCGCCGCCCTGCCCCGGCAGCCAGTCCGGGTTCAGGTAGATCACGGCGGAGACAATGCGCAGGTCGTCGTCGCGGAAGCGGTCCAGGTGGCGGCTGTAGGACGCGCCCGGCGCGTACAGGGCGAAATGGCTCTCGTAGTCGTCCAGGCCCAGGAAGAAGGCCCGGTTCAGCGCCAGGCGCAGCGTTTCCATGATGCGCCGGTAAAGGTCGCAGGCGTCGGACTGGCCCGCCTCAAGCCACAGTGTGCGGTCGCCGCGGATCTCCGGGCGCAGCGTCTGGCCGGTTCCCCGGCCCACGGCGGCGAAGCCGAGCGCGCCGCCAGCCGCCAGCACGCGGCATTCCGCCGCCAGCGCCAGGGTCAATTCCCGTGGCAGGAAATGGTTCTGCCGCGACCAGCCGTGCGTGGCCAGGTCGTCCAGCGTGAGCTGGTGCAGCCAGGGTCCGGTCGAGGACGGAATGGCGGGTGTATCCGTGTGCATCTGGAATGCCTTCCTGATCGGCGTGTGGACAACAATATCATCATAGGGGCCGTTCTCGCCCCATTTGAAGGACAGACGCCACTGGTCGTTGATCCGCACATGCCAAGCGCCGTTGTACTCCTTCAGGTCGTTGCCCGGCGGAGCCTTCATGAAGTTCACCGACGGCGAACTGCCGGGGAAGTCGGTCACCATGGACTGCCCCAGGATGCGCACCTTGGGCGACAGGCCGTGGCGCTATTGCAATTCACCTCATTCGGCGTCCGGCAGCAGGCGCGCCAGCTGCCCCGCGTCCAGTCCCAGCGTGGCCAGGATGGCCTCGCTGTGCTGGCCGCGCCGGGGCACCGGTCCCGGCTGGACCGGGCCGTCCGAGAAACGCGGCGCCGGGGCTGCCTGCAGCAGGCCGTCGCGCTCCTCATACACGCCGCGTGCCGCCATGTGCGGGTGGGCCATGGCCTCGCGCGGATCGAGCAGCGGGGCGAAGCAGGCGTCCGTCCCTTCCAGCAAGTCGACCCAGTGCCGGCGCGGCCGGCTGGCGAACACCGCCGCCAGCCGCGGCCGCAGGCCCTCCCAGGCGCGCGCGTCGTACGGGCGCTGGAAGTCGGGATCGTCCGCCAGTCCCAGCTTGTCCATCAGCAGGCGGTGGAATTTCGGCTCCAGCGCGCCCACGGTGACGTGCTTGCCGTCGGCGCAGGCGTAGCTGCCGTACCAGTACGGCCCGTCCAGCAAGCCCTGGCCGCGCTCGAGCGGCATGCGGCCGGCCGCGTGCAGCGACAGCAGCAGATTCATCATGTTGGCGCTGCCGTCGACGATGGCGGCGTCCACCACCTGGCCGCGGCCGCCGGCGCGCACCGCCAGCATGCCGGCCAGCACGCCCAGGGCGAGGTAGAGCGCGCCGCCGCCGATGTCGCCCACCAGGGTGGGCGGCGCGGTGGGCGCGCTGCCGGGCTGTCCGGCGTACCATAGCGCGCCGGACAGGCCGATGTAGTTGATGTCGTGGCCGGCCGCCTGGGCCAGCGGACCGTCCTGGCCCCAGCCCGTCATGCGGCCGTACACCAGGCCGGGGTTGCGCGCCTGGCAAGCCTCCGGCCCCAAGCCCAGGCGTTCCATGACGCCGGGGCGCATGCCCTCGATCAGCGCGTCGGCGCCCTCGATCAGCCTCAGCGCGGCCTCCACCGCAGCGGGGTCCTTCAAGTCCAGCGCCAGCGAACGCTTGCCGCGGTGCACCACGTTGGCGTCGCCCAGGTCGAGCGGGTCGCCGGCCGCAGCGGCGGGACGCTCGATCAGCACCACGTCCGCGCCCATGTCCGCCAGCAGCATGCCGCAGAACGGCGCCGGCCCTATGCCGGCGATCTCGATGACCCGGAAACCGGAAAGCACACCCATGAAAAACCCCCGTGTCGTAACTGCGTGGTCGAAATCGGGCGCATGCCCCGCCCCAGCCATGATACGGCCGTCCGGCCCCCGTCCGCTATCGCGCTTGGCGCGGTTCCCCGTCACCGAGCCGGCGTAGCGGGACCCGCCTGGAATTCCGCGGCCAGGAAATCGATAAACACGCGCATTTTCGCCGGCAGGTTGCTGCGGCTCAGGTAATACAGGTACAGGTCGGCCGGCGGCAGCGTATAGCCCGGCATCACCTCCCTCAGGCGTCCGCTCTCCAGGTATTTGGCCACGTCCCACTCCGAGCGCTGCACGATGCCGTGCCCGTCCAGCGCCCAGTTCAGCACGATGTCGCCGTCGTTGCTCGACACCGCGCCGCGCACTTTCACCAGTTCGACGGAACGCCCCTTCCGCAGCCGCCACGTGCCGTAAACGTCGTCGTTCTGCCGGTGCAGGATGCAGCGGTGGCGGTGCAGTTCCTCCGGCGTCCGCGGCTCGCCGGCCGCTTGCAGGTAGGCCGGCGAGGCGCACAGGAAGCGCCGGTTTGGCATCAGCTTGCGGGCCGTCAGGCGGGTGTCGGGCAGCTCGCCGAAGCGGATCGCCAGGTCGTACGCCTCTTCCACCAGGCTGATGGGCCGGTCGGTCAGGTGCAGCTCCACCTCCACCTCCGGATAGGCGTGCGCGAAGCGCGAGACGATGGGGGCGATGCGGGTGCGGCCGAAACCCGGCGTGCCGTTCACCCGCAGCAGGCCCTTGGGCGCCGCGCGGCCGCTGGACACCGATTCCTCCATGTCGCGGATCTGGTTCAGTATCCCCGTCGCCTGCGCCAGGTACAGCTCGCCCTCGTTGGTCAGGCTGATGCGGCGCGTGGTGCGGTTGACCAGGCGCACGCCGAGCCGCTGCTCCATCAGGCTCAGCCGCTTGGTGACGGCCGGCGGCGTGACGCCCAGCTCGCGCGCGGTGGCCGCCATATTGCCCAGTTTGGCCAGCAGCACGAAGAAAGCCAGGTCCGGCGCGGTCTCAGTTTTCATTTCAAGTGAATAATGGTTTAAATTTCGGTGAATTATAAACGATCGATTCAAGGGTAAGCTGCGTTCCATCTGCTGTGAACAGCCCATCCCACCGAAGGAGACTCCCATGAAAATCGTTGAAATCCGCGAAAAAACCGTCCCGATCAGTTCCCCCATCCGCAACGCCTACATCGACTTCAGCAAGATGACGCTGAGCCTGGTCGCGGTGGTGACCGACGTGATCCGCGACGGCAAGCCGGTGATCGGCTACGGCTTCAATTCGAACGGCCGCTACGGCCAGGGCAAGCTGATGCGCGAGCGCTTCATCCCGCGCGTGCTGGAAGCGGACCCGCGAAGCCTGGTCGACGACGCCGGCGCCAACCTCGACCCGCACAAGATCTGGAACTGCATGTTCACCAACGAGAAGCCGGGCGGCCATGGCGAGCGCTCGGTGGCCATCGGCACCATCGACATGGCGGTGTGGGACGCGGTCGCCAAGATCGAAGGCAAGCCGCTGTTCCAGCTGCTGGCGGACCGCTACGGCGACGGCGCGCCGGACCGCAAGATCTTCGTCTACGCGGCCGGCGGCTACTACTACCCCGGCCAGGACCACGACAAGCTCAAGGACGAGATGCGCAGCTACATCGACCGCGGCTACACGGTGGTGAAGAAGAAGATCGGCGGCGCCTCGCTGGACGAGGACCTGCGCCGCATCGATTCGATCCTGAGCGTGCTGGGCGACGGCCAGAAGCTGGCGGTGGACGCCAACGGCCGCTTCGACCTCGACACCGCGATCCAGTACGCCAAAGCGCTGTCGCAATACGACCTGTTCTGGTACGAGGAACCGGGCGACCCGCTCGACTTCGAACTGCAGGCCACGCTGCGCAACTACTACAAGAATCCGATGGCGACCGGCGAGGACCTGTTCTCGATGCAGGACGCCCGCAACCTGATCCGCTACGGCGGCATGCGCGCCGACCGCGACTGGCTGCAGTTCGACTGCGCCCTGAGCTACGGCCTGGTGGAGTACCTGCGCACGCTGGACATGCTGCGCGAGCACGGCTGGTCGCCGAAACGCTGCATCCCGCACGGCGGCCACCAGATGTCGCTGAACATCGCGGCCGGCTTGGGCCTGGGCGGCAACGAATCGTATCCGGACCTGTTCCAGCCCTACGGCGGCTTCCCGGACGGCGTCAAGGTCGACAACGGCCACATCGTCCTGCCGGAGCTGCCGGGCATCGGTTTCGAAGGCAAGGCCGACCTCTACCGCGAGATGGCCAAGCTGGCCGAATAAACCGGGACGGACCGCCATTGTCGACCGCTTCGCCGATGGCGGGCGGCTACCCTTCCAGTTCCCTCCGGATCGCGGCCATGATGGCGTCCGACCGGTCTTGGTCCAGCAGTTGCGGGAAGGCCTTTTTCAGCTTGCTCGAGACGGACCAATGGTTCTCCCGGACCGAACGGATGTCACGCCATCGGCATAGTGGGCCACGGGACCGAACCGGTATCGATCGGCGTACTTACGCATGAAGGGGCGCGAAAATCGCTCCAGCGCCTTGTCGTAGCGACCATGGGCGAAGGGTGGCGACGGCGCGCGACGGCCCCTGTCACGGCTGTGTCATATCAGGCCCCTATACTCGGACGACTACGATTCCGCAACCATCGCGCCCCGATCCTCCGAACGAGACCACACCCCACATGGACACCCACTTTAGAGACCTGACCGAACGCGTACACAAGGACATCGTCGACAGCTACGACGAGGAACTGGAGCTGGAGTTGGACGACCGCGAACTCGACGCCGACACCCTGCTGCCGCAACACGGCCGCAGTGCCGAAGAGAAGGAGGCGCGCCGGCTCTACTTCCGCGAACTGTTCCGCATGCAGGCGGAACTGGTCAAACTGCAGGACTGGGTGGTCCATACGGGGCACAAGGTGGTGATCCTGTTCGAGGGCCGCGACGCCGCCGGCAAGGGCGGCGTCATCAAGCGCATCGTGCAGCGCCTCAATCCGCGCGTGTGCCGGGTGGCCGCGCTGCCCGCCCCCAACGACCGCGAACGCACCCAGTGGTATTTCCAGCGCTACGTGGGCCACCTGCCGGCGGCCGGCGAGATCGTGCTGTTCGACCGCAGCTGGTACAACCGCGCCGGCATCGAACGCGTGATGGGCTTCTGCACCAACGACGAGTACGAGGAGTTCTTCCAGTCCGTGCCGGAGTTCGAGCGCATGCTGGCGCGCTCCGGCATCCAGCTGATCAAGTACTGGTTCTCCATCTCGGACGAGGAACAGAACGCGCGCTTCCTGAGCCGCATCCACGATCCGCTCAAGCAATGGAAGCTCAGCCCGATGGATCTCGAGTCGCGCCGCCGCTGGGAGGAATACACCAAGGCCAAGGAGATCATGCTGGAGCGCACCCACATCGAGGAAGCCAAGTGGTGGGTGGTGCAAGGCGTCGACAAGAAAAAGGCGCGCCTGAACTGCATCCGCCACCTGTTGCAGCAGATGCCCTACGCCGAGATCGAACGGCCGCTGATCCAGCTGCCGGAACGCGAATACCACGACGACTACGTGCGCAGGCCGGTGCCGCGGGAGATCGTGGTGCCGGAGTTCTACTAAGCGCGGTGGGCCGGACGGGGCGTCAAGCTCTCGGCGAGGGTGGCGTTTACTCCCGCCCTTCCCGTCTTGCCTCGCTGGCCGACATTCGCATCAAATCCCAGCCCAACTGGCGGCGGATTTCAACGATCGATGGCGGGGGACATTGCTGGGTCTGGCGGGATTCGAGGTAAAGCCGGACTTGCTCTTTGGTGGGCTGCGTTTGCTGTGTCATTCTTTGCTCCGGATCATCTTCAACTGTACGGGTTTTGGGTACGTGCAGCTGTCGAGATCACTCACTTGCAAAGATGTAGCTGCCGGTGACCATAGTATGGGCAACCGGAAAATCATTCCAATGCTGAAATGTCATAAACTTATATGAAAATCGCATAGTTCCGGCCTGGCACCGACCCGGCGGCGGGCGGGGGCATCCCCTCCGCCCGCCGCCGGGTCGCCCGACTACCGCGCCGGCAGCTTGCGCCGGCGCGCCAGCATCAGCCCCATCGCGCCCGCGCCGAACAGCGCCAGCGAGGCCGGCTCGGGGACCTTCATGTCGTCCATGGCCCACTGGGTTCCGCTGCTGTTATAGATGAGCAGCGTGTCGATGCCGGACCAGCCCAGCTGCACCCACAGCGGCGTGGTGGTGTCGAGCACGAAGGACGTGGCGCTCGAATGCGTCAACTGGCCATCCAGGTATCCCTCGAACGAGATCTCCTGCTCCACCCAGGCGGAGGTGAAGAACGCGCCGACGAAATTGAAGGTGCCGGCGCCGGCTTTCGAGATCGCCACGGCGCCGCCGTCGCGGTTGTAGGCCGTGTTGGCCTGCGAGACGGTGCCCGCCTCGTAGCCGCTGCCGGGGAACGCGTCCGAGCGAATCGAACCCACGTTGTCCCAGTTCAGTCCCTGGTAACCGCCGGCGATCGCCTCGGTGAAGTCGCCCGACAGGTCGTCGAAGTTGATCACCCCGGCGGACGAGGTGGCGGAACAGGCACCCAGCAACAAGGCCAGCAGCATTTTTTTCAGCGTCGTTTTCATATTTTTTCTCCGTCTATCAATTAGCGTGCGAGGCTGGAAATCTCGGCGTCGGTCAGTGCCGAACCATAGATGCGCAGGTCGTCCATCGAGCCCTTGTACGGCACGTCCCACCAGTTCACGCCCAGCGCGAACACGCCGCCGGTGGTGGTGAACACGTTCGGGAAGTTCGCGCCGCTGAAACGCTTCACGCCGTTGACGTACACGCTCACCGCGCCGGTCTTGACGGTGAACGCCACGTGCGACCATTGTCCGGTGGGGATGTTCATGCCCAGGCCCGCGTCGTACCACGCCGTTCCCGACCAGAGCATGGTCGCGCCGCCGACGAAATCATGTCCCTTCGGCAGAAGGCTGATCCACGCGTCGCCGTTGCGGGCGCCGAAGAAGGTGGTGGTGAACGCGGTCAGCTGCGCGGGCTTGAGCCACATGGCCACCGTGTAGGTGTTGGTGGAGATCAGGCCGTTCGGCAGGCGCACGCCGGTGGCGCCGTTGAAGACGGCGGCGCTGCCCTTCATGCCCGCCTCGTAGCCCAGGCTGCCGCCGGCGACGTCGATTTTGCCGCCGATGACGGCGCCGGCGCCGAAGGTGTTGGTCGAATCGGCCAGGTTGCCGTCGAAGGCGTAGTGGGCCAGCATGCCGCCTATCTTGCGGACGGTGACCGCGAACGTCTTCACCACCGTCGAGGAACCCTTGGTGATGGTGGCCGTCAGCGTGACGTTGGTGTCGCTGGCCGGGCTGGTGACCACGCCGGTGTTGCTCAGCACCGAGGGATTCGACGAGGTCCAGCTGACCACGGCGTCGCGCGCGGCGGTGGTGGGCAGCGTCAAATTGCCGGTGACCGCGCTGGTGTTGCCGAGACTGAGTTCGTTGTAGATGGCGGTCGTCACCTGCGCGTCGGTGCGCGGAATCAGGCGGCTGCCGATGACGGCCACGCCTTCGCGCGAGGACGCGGAGAACGTCATCACGTAGCTCTTCGACGTTTCATCCCACTGGCTCAGGAACACGCCCTTGTATGGCGAGGAACCCGGCAGATTGATCTCGACCTGGTTGGCGCCCGCCAGCGTCCAGGTACCCGACACCGCGCCGGTGATGGCGCCGTTGGAATTGAGCGTGATCAGCTTCGATTTCTTGATGGTGGCCGAGATGTCCTTGCCCTGGTTGACGTACATGTAGTCGCCGACGACGAATTCGCGCCGCACCGCCGCCAGCGTCTCATTGGTGTTGCGGTACGGCGCCACCACCGGCCAGCCGTCCGCGTTCATGAACATCTGGTGCACGCGGATTTCGTGCTGCTCGCCGCGCTCGGGGAAGCGGCTGTGGAAAATCAGGAAATGCTTGCCGGTGGCCGCGTCGTAATAGGCCGAATTGTGGCCGGCCGACACGTAGCCGGTGCCGATGCCCGTGCCGGCGTCGCCCAGCCTGCGCTCGAACAGGAAGTTGCCCATGATTTTCACGCCGTAGGGCGCGATCGACGCGTCGTCGAACAGCGGCTTGGCGGGATCCGCCTTGACGTTGGCCATGTTGACGCCCTGGGCGTCGTAGTACGGACCGTCCGGCGAGGCGGCGCGCGCCACGCGCATGTTGTAGCCGCCGGCCGCGTCCAGCCCACCGAAGGACGTGAACAGGTAGTAGTACTGCGTGGCCGGGCTGTACATGACGTACGCGCCCTCGATGCGGGCGTGGTTGCCGCCGATCAGGCGCTTGCCGTAGCCCTGGTTCGGGAGCGGCATGCCGTTGGTCGGGTTCATCTGCATGATGAAGATGCCGCCGGAATAGGAGCCGTAGGTCATCCACAACCGGCCGCCGTTGTCGAAGAACACGTTCGGATCGACGGTGTTCGGGTGCTTGAGCGCGTCGTAGACGGTGCCGTCGTAACTTGCCTGGCCCCACATGCCGGACTTCAGGATGACGCCCTTGTTGACGTAGGGGCCCTCGATGTTGTTGGCCACCGCGACACCCAGCGCCGAACGGGGGGAATCGCCCTTGCAGGCGTTGTAGTACATATAGTACTTGCCGTCGGCGAGGCGGATCACGTCCGGCGCCCACAGCGTGGTCGTTTGCGCCCAGCTGAAGGTCTCCGCCAGTTCGGTGTAGACGTTGCTGGCGCCGTTCAGGAACAGGGAATTGGTGGCGCTGACGCTGTCGGTGATTTGCTGCCACTTCATCAAATCGGTGGATTTGGCGGACGCCAGGTGGGAACCGAACACGTAATACGTGCCGCCCGACTTGATCACGGAAGGATCGTGGACGGAGGCGTTCTGGAACGCCACCGGTGTGTAGGCCGCCTGCGCGGCGGCGTAGGTGGACAGCACCGACGTGGCCAGGACGGCGCACGCCCTCCACAGCGATATGGATTTAGTCAATTTTAGTCTCCGTTATAGTTATCGTTGGACTTGGCACGGGAAAGCTTGTCCATGCGTCCACGGTTCCCACGATATAGCGGGGGTACATTGCCGTCCAATGACCTTTTACGCCATTGCGATAACCAAACGGATATGAAGATCCGGCGCACCTCGGCGCGCGGGCGAAAAAAAAGGGCTACGCAGGTAGCCCTTTTTGTCACTCAATCGAATCTCAGACTTGCACGGAATCCGCCACCTTGCGGAACTCGTCGATCTGGTCGAAGTTCATGTAGCGGTAGATCTCGTCCGCGTTCGCGTCGATCACGCCGATGTGGGACATGTACTCGTCCTTGGTCGGAATGCGGCCCAGCGTCGAGCACACCGCGGCCAGTTCGGCCGAGCCGAGGTAGACGTTGGTGTCGATGCCCAGGCGGTTCGGGAAGTTGCGGGTCGAGGTCGACATCACGGTGGCGCCCTTGCGGATTTGCGCCTGGTTGCCCATGCACAGCGAGCAGCCCGGCATTTCCATGCGCGCGCCGGTGCGGCCCAGCGTGCCGTAGTGGCCCTCGGCGGTCAGCACCTGCTGGTCCATCTTGGTCGGCGGCGCGATCCACAGGCGCACCGGGATGTCGGACTTGCCTTCCAATACCTTCGAGGCAGCGCGGAAGTGGCCGATGTTGGTCATGCAGGAGCCGACGAACACGTCGTCGATGTGGGCGCCGGCCACGTCGGCCAGGGTCTTCACGTCGTCCGGGTCGTTCGGGCAGGCCACGACAGGCTCGTGGATGTCGGCCAGGTCGATCTCGATGACGGCGGCGTATTCGGCGTCCGCGTCGGGCGCCAGCAGTTCCGGCTTGGCCAGCCAGGCTTCCATCGCCTTGATGCGGCGCGCCAGCGTGCGCTGGTCCAGGTAGCCGTTGGCGATCATCCACTTCATCAGCGTGATGTTCGAGTTCATGTACTCGATGATCGGTTCCTTGTCCAGGTGCACGGTGCAGCCGGCGGCGGAGCGCTCGGCCGAGGCGTCGGACAGTTCGAACGCTTGCTCGACCTTCAGGTTCGGCAGGCCCTCGATTTCCAGGATGCGGCCGGAGAAGATGTTCTTCTTGCCCTTCTTGTCCACGGTCAGCAGGCCCTGGCGGATCGCGTACAGCGGGATCGCGTTGACCAGGTCGCGCAAGGTCACGCCGGGCTGCATCTTGCCCTTGAAGCGCACCAGCACGGATTCGGGCATGTCCAGCGGCATCACGCCGGTGGCGGCGGCGAAGGCCACCAGGCCGGAACCGGCCGGGAAGGAAATGCCGATAGGGAAGCGGGTGTGCGAGTCGCCGCCGGTGCCGACGGTGTCCGGCAGCAGCAGGCGGTTCAGCCAGGAGTGGATCACGCCGTCGCCCGGACGCAGGGCCACGCCGCCGCGGTTTTCAATGAAGGCCGGCAGTTCGCGGTGGGTCTTGACGTCCACCACTTTCGGGTAGGCGGCGGTGTGGCAGAACGATTGCATCACCAGGTCGGCGGAGAAGCCCAGGCAAGCCAGGTCCTTCAGCTCGTCGCGGGTCATCGGGCCGGTGGTGTCCTGGGAGCCGACCGTGGTCATCTTCGGCTCGCAGTAGGTGCCGGGACGCACGCCCTGGCCTTCCGGCATACCGCACGCGCGGCCGACCATCTTCTGCGCCAGCGAGTAGCCGCGGCCGGTGTCGGCCGGGTTTTGCGGCAGGCGGAACAGGGTCGAAGGCGCCAGGCCCAGCGCTTCGCGCGCCTTGGCGGTCAGGCCGCGGCCGATGATCAGCGGAATGCGGCCGCCGGCGCGCACCTCGTCGAACAGCACGTCGGATTTCACCTTGAACTCGGCGATCACTTCGCCGTTTTTCAGGGCCTTGCCGTCATAGGGGCGCAGTTCGATCACGTCGCCCATTTCCATCTGCGTCACGTCCAGCTCGATCGGCAGCGCGCCGGCGTCTTCCATGGTGTTGTAGAAGATCGGAGCGATCTTGGTGCCCAGGCACACGCCGCCGAAACGCTTATTCGGGATGAAGGGGATGTCTTCGCCGGTGAACCACAACACGGAGTTGGTGGCCGATTTGCGGGACGATCCGGTGCCGACCACGTCGCCCACGTAGGCGACCAGGTTGCCCTTGGCCTTCAGCGCCTCGAGCTGCTTGAGCGGACCGATTTTGCCCGGTTCCTCGGGATTGATGCCGGGACGCGCGTTCTTCAGCATGGCCAGCGCGTGCAGCGGGATGTCGGGACGGGTGGTGGCGTCGGGCGCCGGCGACAGGTCGTCGGTGTTGGTTTCGCCGGAGACCTTGAACACGGTCAGGGTCAGGCTTTGCGGCACTTCCGGACGGGAGGTGAACCACTCGGCGTCGGCCCACGATTGCAGCACGCCCTGGGCGCTGGCGCTGCCCTTGTCGGCCAGTTCCTTCACGTCGTGGAAGTAGTCGAACATCAGCAGGGTCTTCTTCAAGCCCTCGGCCGCGACGGCGCCCACCACGGCGTCGTCCAGCAGGTCGATCATGGGCTTGACGTTGAAGCCGCCCAGCATGGTGCCCAGCAGGCGGGTGGCCGTTTCGCGCGAGATCAGCGGGGTGGCTTCCGCGCCCTTGGCCACGCTGGCCAGGAATGCGCACTTGACCTTGGCCGCGTCGTCCACGCCGGCGGGAACGCGGTTGGTGATCAGGTCCAGCAGGAATTCCCCTTCGCCGGCGGGCGGATTCTTCAGCAGTTCGACCAGTTCCGTGGTCTGGGCGGCGGAAAGCGGCAGCGGGGGAATGCCGAGGGACGCGCGTTCGGCGACGTGGTTGCGGTAGGCAGCAAGCATGGGAAACTCTCTCAGTTAAGGGTTGATAGCCGGGCGGCGGGCAAGATCCGCCTGTTTTTTGCGCTATTGTACCTCAACAACTCTTCTATAAGACATAAGACAGTGGTCGATGCGCGTTTTTTTCCGCAAAAAGCAAAAAGGGGTCAGGTTCGGTATTTTTTCAATACCGAACCTGGCCCCTTCTTTTCGGTATTTTTTTAATACCGAACCTGACCCCTTTTTTCGCCTTTTTACGTCAGATCGCGCGGCGGACCATCAATTCCTTGATCTTGCCGATCGCCTTGTTCGGGTTCAAACCTTTCGGGCAAACGTCGACGCAGTTCATGATCGAGTGGCAGCGGAACAGGCGGTACGGGTCCTCCAGGTTGTCCAGGCGCGCGCCGGTGGCCTCGTCGCGCGAGTCGGCGATGAAGCGGTAGGCTTGCAGCAGGCCGGCCGGGCCGACGAACTTGTCCGGGTTCCACCAGAACGACGGGCACGAGGTCGAGCAGCAGGCGCACAGGATGCACTCGTACAGGCCGTCGAGCTCCTCGCGCTCGGCCGGCGACTGCAGGCGCTCCTTCTCCGGCGGGATCGAGTCGTTGATCAGGAACGGCTTGATCGAATCGTACTGCTTGAAGAACTGCGTCATGTCGACGATCAGGTCGCGGATCACCGGCAGGCCGGGCAGCGGACGCAGCACGATCGGCTCGCTCAGCTCGTTCAGGTTGGTGGTGCAGGCCAGACCGTTCTTGCCGTTGATGTTCATCGCGTCCGAACCGCACACGCCTTCGCGGCACGAGCGGCGCAGCGCCAGCGAGTCGTCGACGTCGGACTTGATGCGCTGCAGCGCGTCCAGCAGCATCTTGTCGGTGTCCTTCAGTTCGACCGTCAGG
>NZ_FPBO01000027.1 GCF_900116645.1 Pseudoduganella namucuonensis
TTCGACAGCACATAGATCTCGCCGGTGAAGTGGTTGTGCGGCTTGATCGAGCCTGGCTTCGCCAGAACTTGACCACGTTGCACGTCTTCACGCTTGGTGCCGCGCAGCAGCAGACCGACGTTGTCGCCGGCTTGACCCTGGTCCAGCAGCTTGCGGAACATTTCCACGCCGGTGCAGGTGGTTTTCACCGTGTCGGTGATGCCGACGATTTCGATCTCTTCGCCGACTTTGACAACGCCGCGCTCGACACGACCGGTCACCACGGTGCCGCGGCCGGAGATCGAGAACACGTCTTCCACTGGCATCAGGAAGGCGCCGTCCACTGCGCGCTCTGGCGTAGGGATGTAGCTGTCCAGCGCGTTGGCCAGGGCCATGATGGCTTCTTCGCCCAGCGGACCGGTGTCGCCGTCCAGTGCTTTACGTGCCGAACCCTTGATGATCGGCAGGTCGTCGCCTGGGAACTCGTATTTCGACAGCAGCTCGCGCACTTCCATCTCAACCAGTTCCAGCAGCTCTTCGTCGTCCACCAGGTCGCACTTGTTCAGGAACACGACGATGTATGGAACGCCAACCTGACGGGCCAGCAGGATGTGCTCGCGGGTCTGTGGCATTGGGCCGTCGGCGGCGGAGCACACCAGGATCGCGCCGTCCATCTGCGCGGCACCGGTGATCATGTTTTTGATGTAGTCGGCGTGGCCTGGGCAGTCAACGTGGGCGTAGTGACGGTTGGCGGTTTCGTATTCAACGTGCGCGGTGTTGATGGTGATGCCGCGCGCTTTTTCTTCCGGTGCGGCGTCGATCTGGTCGTACGCTTTGGCTTCGCCGCCGAATTTCTTCGACAGAACGGTTGCGATCGCAGCGGTCAGGGTGGTTTTGCCGTGGTCGACGTGACCGATGGTGCCTACGTTGACGTGCGGTTTAGTCCGCTCGAACTTTTCTTTTGCCATTTTATTCTTCCTTAGAACAAGATTTAAAGTTGACCGGCCGGGGGATCGACCCGCGGCCGGCCAAGCATTTGATTTTACTTCGCTTTAGCGGTGACGATCGCGTCGGTCACGTGCTTAGGCGCTTCGGAGTAGTGCTTGAATTCCATCGTGTAGGTCGCACGGCCTTGCGTCGCGGAACGCAGGGTGGTCGAGTAACCGAACATTTCCGACAGAGGCACTTCAGCTTTGATGATCTTGCCACCGCCGCCTGGGATTTCGTCCATGCCCTGCACCATACCACGGCGGGACGACAGGTCGCCCATCACGGTACCGGCGTAGTCTTCCGGCGTTTCCACTTCCACCGCCATCATTGGCTCCAGGATGACTGGAGCCGCTTTGCGGCAGCCATCCTTGAAGGCCATCGAAGCGGCCATCTGGAACGCGTTTTCGTTCGAGTCCACATCGTGGTACGAACCGAAGAACAGCGTGACCTTGACGTCGACCACTGGGTAGCCGGCCAGCACGCCGGTGTTCAGCGTGCCGCGCACACCCTTTTCAACCGCAGGGATGTATTCGCGTGGAACGGTGCCGCCCTTGATGGCGTCAACGAACTCGAAGCCCTTGCCCGGCTCTTGCGGCTCGATCTTCAGAACCACGTGGCCGTATTGGCCGCGGCCGCCCGACTGCTTGACGAACTTGCCCTCGGACTCTTCGCAGGTCTTGCGGATGGTTTCGCGGTAGGCCACTTGCGGCTTGCCGACGGTCGCTTCCACGCCGAATTCGCGCTTCATGCGGTCGACGATAATTTCCAGGTGCAGCTCGCCCATACCACCGATGATGGTCTGGCCGGATTCCTCGTCGGTCTTGACGCGGAACGAAGGATCTTCCTGCGCCAGGCGGTTCAGCGCCAGGCCCATTTTTTCCTGGTCGGCCTTGGTCTTAGGCTCGACAGCCTGCTGAATCACAGGCTCGGGGAACACCATGCGCTCCAGGATGATGATCGACGATGGATCGCACAGGGTTTCACCGGTGGTCACGTCTTTCAGGCCCACGGCGGCGGCGATGTCGCCGGCGCGCACTTCCTTGATCTCTTCGCGCTGGTTGGCGTGCATCTGCAGAATACGGCCCAGGCGCTCTTTACGGCCTTTGACCGAGTTGTACACGGTGTCGCCCGAGTTCACGGTGCCGGAGTACACGCGGAAGAAGGCCAGCTGGCCGACGAACGGGTCGGTCATGATCTTGAAGGCCAGCGCCGAGAATTTCTCGTCGTCGGCGGCTTTGCGGGAGGTCGGCTCTTCGTCCTCGTCGGTGCCCTTGACGTCTTCGATGTCCAGCGGCGAAGGCAGGTACTCGATGACGGCGTCCAGCATGGCCTGCACGCCCTTGTTCTTGAAGGCGGTGCCGCACAGCATGGGAACGATCTCGGAAGCGATGGTGCGGTCGCGCAGCGCCTTCTTGATCTCGGCTTCGGTCAGGTCGCCTTCTTCCAGGTACTTGTTCATCAGGTCTTCGTTCGCCTCGGCGGCGGCTTCAACCATCTTCTCGCGCCACTCGGCGGCGGAATCGGCCAGCTCGGCCGGGATGTCGACGTAGTCGAACTTCATGCCTTGCGAAGCGTCGTCCCAGATCACGGCCTTCATCTTGACCAGGTCGATCACGCCCTTGAAGTTCTCTTCGGCGCCGATCGGGATCTGGATCAGGACAGGGTTCGCCTTCAGGCGGGCGCGCATCTGCTCGTAGACCTTGAAGAAGTTGGCGCCGGTGCGGTCCATCTTGTTCACGAAGGCCAGACGCGGCACCTTGTATTTGTTGGCCTGGCGCCATACGGTTTCCGACTGTGGCTGAACACCGCCCACTGCGCAGTAAACCATGCAAGCACCGTCCAGCACGCGCATCGAGCGCTCGACTTCAATGGTGAAGTCGACGTGGCCCGGGGTGTCGATGATGTTGATGTGGTGCTCTGGGAAGTTGTTCGCCATGCCCTTCCAGAAGCAGGTGGTCGCCGCGGAGGTGATGGTGATACCGCGCTCTTGTTCCTGCTCCATCCAGTCCATGGTGGCTGCGCCGTCGTGCACTTCACCAATCTTGTGGTTCACGCCGGTGTAGAACAGCACGCGCTCGGTGGTGGTCGTCTTACCGGCGTCGATGTGAGCGGAAATACCGATATTGCGGTAGCGCTCGATGGGGGTCTTGCGGGCCATAGTTGATCCTAAATCTTTGAATGAACAAAACCGGACGCCATTTTTTCACAAAAATGAGCCCGGCTTCGTACAATGAATAAATGGCCGGGAAGCTGTCCCGGCCGAATTTATTAGAAGCGGAAGTGCGAGAACGCCTTGTTCGCTTCAGCCATGCGGTGGACTTCGTCGCGACGCTTCATCGCGCCGCCACGGCCTTCAGCCGCTTCCATCAGCTCACCGCCGAGGCGTTGTGGCATGGATTTTTCGCTGCGCTTGTTGGCGGCTTCACGCAGCCAGCGCATGGACAGGGCCATGCGGCGCACTGGGCGGACTTCAACCGGCACTTGGTAGTTTGCACCACCGACGCGGCGGGATTTCACTTCAACCAGCGGCTTGGCGTTGTTGATCGCGGTGGCGAACACTTCCAGCGGATCCTTGCCCGATTTGGTGGCGATGTGCTCGAAGGCACCGTAGATGATGTTTTCAGCGACCGACTTCTTACCGGACAGCATCAGAACGTTCACGAACTTGGCGACATCGGTGTTGCCGAATTTTGGATCCGGCAGAATCTCGCGCTTGGGTACTTCACGACGACGTGGCATATCAATTCCTTTCAATCTTCAGTTGAGCTTGCGACGATATGTTTCGCAACCTCGCGGATCACCATCATAGTGGTCCACTTACTCGGCCAGTACGACCGATTACATTCACTTAGTTAGCTGCAACCAGGCGAAACTTGTCTTACTTCTTGCCAGCCTTGGCACGCTTCGCGCCGTACTTCGAGCGAGCTTGCTTACGGTCTTTAACGCCCTGGGTATCCAGTGCACCGCGAACCATGTGGTAACGCACACCCGGCAAGTCTTTCACACGGCCGCCGCGCAGCAGGACCACGCTGTGCTCTTGCAGATTGTGGCCTTCGCCGCCGATGTACGAAATCACTTCGAAACCGTTGGTCAGACGCACTTTGGCGACTTTACGCAGTGCCGAGTTAGGCTTCTTAGGAGTGGTGGTGTATACGCGGGTGCATACGCCACGCTTTTGCGGGCAGTTTTCCAGTGCCGGCGATTTGCTCTTCACGCGCAGGGAAACGCGTGGGTTGCGAATCAATTGATTGATGGTTGGCATCGTTCTTAATCCAACAAAATACTACGTTGACAACCCGCACAGCCAAAACGCTGTCCGGGGGCTAAAACCTAGACCCAAGCTACCGGCACCGAAGGCACGAACAGCCACTCACGCAGAGCGGCCCGTTTTGCGTATACGATGCGCAGGATAAAATGAGAACTCGCGAGTATAGACTGGTGCGCAACCGCGGTCAACCGCTTTTGCACATTTTTGCGGCAAGGGCGCAGGCCGCGGTTGCATGCCCCACGGGAACTGTTACTATTTCCGGCAACCCACCGCTGGAGCGCGCGCTTGAACCAGAACATCTTCGTCAGCCTGGCGTCCTACCTGGATCCCATGCTGTTTTTCACCCTGAACGACGCCATCGCCAAGGCGGCCCGGCCGGAGCTGCTGCGCTTCGCCGTGGTGGACCAGAACCACGCCAGCCAGCGCGAGGCGATCGCCGCGCTGCCCTTCGCCGGCCAGATCCGCTACCTGCACGTGCAGGTGCAGGACACGCTGGGCGTGTCGTGGGCGCGCAACCAGGCCTTCTCGCTGTACGACGGCGAGCAGTACCTGCTGCAGATCGATTCCCACATGTGCTTCGAGCCCGGCTGGGACGAGGTGCTGCGGCGCCAGCACAGCCAGTTGCTGGCGCGCTCGGCCAAGCCCATCCTGAGCACCTACCCCTACCGCTTCGACATGGTGGACGGCAAGCCCGAATACGTGCGGCCCGAGGGCAAGACGGTGCTGGTGCTGCGCCCGCACCCGGACACGCCGCTCACCCCCAGCGAGGTGGTACTGCGCTTCATCGCCAAGCACCTGTTCACCGACCAGCCGGTGCCGGGCTGCCACATCGCGGCCGGCTTCGTGTTCTGCTGCGGCAACTTCATCGAGGAAGTGCCCTACGATCCCTATCTGTACTTCCACGGCGAGGAGCAAAGCCTGGCGGTGCGCGCCTACACGCGCGGCTGGGACATCTTCCACCCGCTGCACGTGCCGATCTACCACCTGTACAAGGCCGCCAACACGCCGCACGAGACCCACCACTGGCATGGCGAGGTGAACAACCAGCGCGCCTTCACCGGCAGCTACCTGACGGCGCGCGCCGCCAGCCGCCTGAACCGCCTGCTGTGCGGCGACGGCCTGCCCGGCGCCTACGGCCTGGGCTCGGTGCGCACGCTGGAGCAGTTCGCCGCCTTCAGCGGCATCAATTACCGGCTGCGCCAGGTGGGCGACCCGTTCAACGGCCAGCTGTGCTGACCGGGCGGGCCGCACAAAGCGCTCGCCGGGTGGGCCAAAGGGCCCGATAATGGGCGCCTTCGCCCCCACCCTTCGTCCCATGCGCGTGCAACCCGGCCCCCTCTTCCTGCTCCTCAGCTACATCGCCCTGTCGGCCGTGCCCTTCGTGCCGCTCGCCATGGGCAAGCCGGTGGACCAGCCGTGGCAGATGCTGGGCATGGAGATCGTGGCCTGGACCGCCGTGTGGGCCGCCTTCAAGCGGCCCGCCTACTTCCACTGGCTGCTGCTGCCGGCCTTCCTGGCGCTGCCCACCGAGGTCTACCTGATCATCTATTACGGCCAGGGCATCTCCACCCATCACCTGGGCATCATCGCCGAGACCAGCCCCAAGGAGGCGATGGAGTTCCTGGGACGCACCGTGTGGCTGATGGGCGCGGTGCTGCTGACGGCCATCGCCTGGTTCGTCGCCGGCTGGCGCATGGCCTTCAAGACGCGCGCGCTGGACTGGAACGACGCCTCGCGCTGGGTGGCGCTGGCCATCGTCGGCGTGCTGGGCGGCGTGGCCGCCTACGGCTGGGAATTCGGCGTGGCCGGCAAGCCGGCGCCGCCCAAGGCCGCCCCGGCCAAGGCGCCGGCGAAGGCGGCGGACAAGGCATCGGCCAGTGGAGCGCCCGCCGCCGGCGCTTCCGCGCCCACCGCGTCGGCCGCCGCCTCGGGCTTCGGCGACGTCGTCCCCGGCGAGGACGAGGAGGAGGTGCAGGACGCGGTGGAGGCCGACGAGGCCCCGGAGACCGGCTCGGTGCCGGCCGCAGGCCGCACCGGCTGGAAGCTGCGCCCGCTGGCGCACTGGGCGCGGGTGCCGGTGGAGTTCGACGCCTTCACCGGCACCTGGCCGTTCGGCCTGATGGCGCGCGGCGTGGACTTCTACAAGGAGCGCCAGCACCTGGCGGAGCTGGGCAGCCGCAGCGGCGCCTTCACCTTCAAGGCGCGCCAGGCCGAGCCGAACGAGGAGCCGGAGGTGGTGGTGCTGGTGATCGGCGAGTCCTCGCGCTACGACCGCTGGAGCCTGAACGGCTACCAGCGCGAGACCAATCCGCTGCTGTCCAGGGAGGGCAACCTGGTGGCGCTGCGCGACGTGATCACCGCCGTTTCCGCCACCCGGCTGTCGGTGCCCGTCATCATCTCGCGCAAGCCGGCGACGCAGAGCCTGCGGGACGGCTTCGCCGAGAAGTCCTTCATCACCGCCTACAAGGAGGCCGGCTTCAAGACCTACTGGCTGTCGAACCAGATCTCGTTCGGCCAGTTCGACACGCCGGTGTCGGTGTTCGCCAAGGAGGCGGACGTGATCCAGTTCCTGAACCTGGGCGGCTTCACCAACAACTCGAACTTCGACCAGATCCTGCTGGCGCCGCTGAGGCAGACGCTGGCCGCGCCCGCGCCGAAAAAGCTGATCGTGCTGCACACGCTGGGCAGCCACTGGAACTACAGCCAGCGCCACCCGGCCGAATTCGACAAGTGGAAACCGTCGCTGTACGGCGTGAACAAGCCGGCCTACACGGACCTGCGGATCAAGGAACAGCTGAACAACAGCTACGACAACTCCGTGCTGTACACGGACTGGTTCCTGTCGCAGGTGATCGCCGCGCTGAAGTCGGCGCCGCTGCGCAGCTCCCTGGTGTACGTGTCCGACCACGGCCAGACCCTGTACGACGGCGCCTGCCGCCTGGCCTTCCACGGCCACAACACGCAGTACGAGTTCCACGTGCCGGCCTTCGTCTGGTACTCGGACCAGTACAAGGACCGCTACCCGGACAAGGTGCGCCAGCTGGAGCGGCACAGAAAGTCGCGCCTGGCCACGGAGAACATGTTCCACACGCTGCTGGACCTGGGCGACATCCGCTATCCGGGCGAGCGCCTGGAGTGGAGCTTCGTGAACAAGCAGTTCAAGCACCACAAGCGCTACGTCGACAGCTATGGCTGGACCAACTACGACAACGCCATCGTCAAGGGCGCGTGCCGCGAGGTGATCGACAGGAACAAGCCGCTCAAACAGGACTAGCGGCCACACGGGAGACGACATGATGGCTGACACGGAAACCACGGCGCGGCTGCAATCGATCGACATGCTGCGCGGGCTGGTGATCGTGCTGATGGCGCTGGACCATGTGCGCGACTTCTTCGGCCCCGCGCCCTTCCAGCCGGAGGACCTGGCCGCCACCACGCCCGCGTGGTTCTGGACGCGCTGGATCACCCACCTGTGCGCCACCGTGTTCGTGTTCCTGGCCGGGACCTCGGCCTGGCTGCGCGGCGCGAAAGGCGGCGCCGGCGCGGACCGATCCGCCCGCAGGCGCGAGCTGTCGCGCCATCTCGCCACGCGCGGCGCCATGCTGGTGGCGCTGGAATGGACCTGGATCAGCTTCAGCTGGCAATTCGGCTACGAGGTGATGATCGCGCAGGTGATCTGGGCGTTGGGGATGGGCATGATCGCGCTGGCCGGCCTGGTGTGGCTGCCGCGCCCTGCCATCGCCGCCTTCGCCGCCGCGCTGATCCTGGGCCACAACGCGCTCGATGGCTGGCGGCCGGGCGGCCTGCTGTGGCAGGCCCTGCACCAGGGCGGCTTTTATCCGCTCGCTGGCGGCTTCGGCATCGTGTTCATGTACCCGCTGGTGCCCTGGGTGGGCCTGATGGCGGCCGGCTACGCGTCCGGCCCCGTGTTCGCGCTGCCCGCGGCGCGGCGCCAGCGCCTGCTGCTGGCCGCGGCGGGCGCGCTGCTGCTGGCGTTCGCGCTGCTGCGCGCCTGGAACGTGTATGGCGATCCCCAGCCCTGGTCGCCGCAGGGGCGCGGCTGGATGTTCGACCTGATGTCGTTCGCGCGCGTGCACAAATACCCGCCGTCGCTACAGTACCTGTGCGTGACCGGCGCCATCGGCCTCGCCCTGCTGGCGCTGTTCGAGCGCGTGCGCGCGATGGCTCGCCTGCTGCCTTTCGTGCTGGCGTTCGGCCGTTCTCCGCTGTTCTTCTACACCATCCACATCGCGCTGATCCACCTGCTGGCGGGGGTGCTGTTCGAGGTCCGCTTCGGCGCCGCGCCCGAATTCGTCGACGGCTCGCTGCGGCTGCCGGATGGCTACACGCCTTCGCTGCCGGTGGTGTACGCCGCGTGGGTGGCCATCCTGTTCATCATGTACGGGCTCACCCGGCTCTGGCAGCGGCGGCGGCGGCCACTCCGCCCCGCCGCGCCAGCCATCTGAAGACGGTGGTGCCGTCCTCGTCGGTGGCGATGCCCAGGCGGGTGAAGCCCAGCTTGCGCACCAGGCAGGTCGACGCCACGTTGGACGGCTCCACCTGCGCCAGCACTTCGCTGGCCTCGCCGCTGTCGAACGCCAGTTCCAGCAAGGCGCCGACGGCGGCGCCGCCTATGCCCTGCCGCATGCAGGCGGGCGCCACCGCGTAGCCGATCTCGACCCGGTCGCCATACGGTTCGTCCTTGAAGCCGCAGCCGCCGACGATGTAGCCGTCCGATTCGCGGACGATGTAGAAGGTGCTGCACCAGAACGCCGGCTTGCCCTCGGCCAGCTGCCGCAGGGCCCGCTCGGCCACGAACGGGGGCGGCAGCGCGCCGTCGATGAAGCGTTCGGAGGCCGGCGCTTCCGACGCCGCGATCGCGCGCAAGTCGTCCACCGGAACCACGCGCAGGGCCACAGCCGTTTCGGATCTCGTGCTCCCGGTGGTCGACATACGGGCCTCCCATATTCAATCGGACATGTGCATCCGCACCCTTTCAGAGTAGCATAATTATTGCATTACGGAAATAACTCTTAAATGAGTTTTAACGCGCTCTTATACCTCGCTCAATACATGGCCGCATTCCGACGGGTGGGCGAGGTAGTCGCTGAGCCAGTTGTGCACGCTCAGCGCCTTGGACTCGATGGCGGGGCCGAAGCCGCGCTCGGCCAGCAGGGCGATGCCGTTGGTGCGCGCCAGCACGCCGGGGCGCACGCGCAATCGGCCGCCCTCCTCGCCCACGCACAGCGGGGCCAGCGCGTGCTCCAGCAGCGGCGCCAGCACCAGGTTGTGGGACGAGACGAGCACCGTCCCGGAGCGCGCCAGCGTGTCCAGCACGGCCGCCGCGGCGGACACCGATTCCAGGTGGTTGGTGCCCCGGAATATCTCGTCGATGATGAACAGCGCCGGTCCCTTCGCGGCCAGCGCCAGCAGCTCCCGCGCGCGCCGCAGCTCGGCGATGTACAGGCTTTCGCCGCCGGCCAGCGAATCCTCGCTCTGCATGCTGGAATACACGGGCAGCGGCGGCACGCTGGCCGCGTCCGCGTAGCAGAAGCCGAAGGCGCGCGCGGTCACCAGGTTCAGGCCAATGGTGCGCAACAGCGTGCTTTTTCCGACGCCGTTCTGGCCTGAGATGAAGGCGCCCCGCCCTCGCAGCTCCAGCGTCAGCGGCGTGGCCTCGTCCAGCAGCGGATGCACCACGCCGTCCAGCGCGATCGCGCCATCGCCGCCGGATTCGGCAGACTCGCCGCAATCGCCGGACTCGCCCAGCCCGGCCCAGCAGAAGCGCGGCGCTTGCCCCAGGTGGCGGGCCAGCGCGATATCGGCCTCCAGGTTGGCGACCAGCAGGTAGCTGCCGCGCAGGAAGCCGCGCAGGGCCAGGAAGGCGTCACGGCTGGCGTAGTAGTGGCGGATGTTCGACAGCCATATCCAGTCGTTGTACTCCTTCACGCCCGGCATGGCGCGCGCCAGCGGCGAGCGGCCCAGCTTGCGGCTGGCCTTGCCCGCCAGCGACGCGTCCGGCCGCAGCGCGGCGA
The DNA here is from genome assembly GCF_900116645.1 of Pseudoduganella namucuonensis. Classification (GTDB taxonomy): domain Bacteria; phylum Pseudomonadota; class Gammaproteobacteria; order Burkholderiales; family Burkholderiaceae_D; genus Rugamonas; species Rugamonas namucuonensis. The sequence goes on from NZ_FPBO01000027.1 coordinate 10,273, forward strand.
CGCAGGCGTCCACGGCGGCGTCGGCGGGCAGCGCGCCCACCAGGCTGTGGACGCGCAACTGCTGCTGCAAGGCCGTCACCAGGCGTTCCCAATCCTGGGCGCGCTGGTAGTAGGCGGTCTGCATGGCCATCAGCGCCAGCCACAGCGCCACCGCCACGATCCATCCCGGCGCCCAGAAAAAGGCGCCCGCCAGCGACGCCAGGAAGACCAGCGGCAGCAGGGCCAGGCAGCGGCTCCAGCGCGGCGAGGGTGGCGGCCCCTCGCCGAACAGCAGGCCGGCCACGTCGGCGTCGGCCGCGCGCAGGCCGCCGCAGGCCTGGTGCAGCCGCTCGCGGGTCGCGCCGTCGTCCACCAGCAGGCGCACGCGCGCGATGGACTCGGCCGAGGCGGCGGCGCCGCGCAGGCGGCCGTGCAGCATCTGCCTGCCGAAAATGCTCGTGTCCCGGCCCAGGCGCTCCGCGTACCGCTCCAGCAGCAGGTCGCGCCAGGTGTGGTCGTCCAGGCTGTCCGGGCCGGACACGGCGGCGTGGTACATGGCCACGTCGCTGGGCGCGAACGGGTAATCGATAACCGGGGCCTCATAGCCCATCAACATCTTCAGCATGGCGGATCGCAAAGTGGACACCGTCGTCAGATGTGTCCGGTTGTCAACTTTTCAAGCATAAAAAAAACCGCCGCCCGGGATTGCGGCGGCGGAAACTGACTGCGGGACTAGTGCAGTCGGGAGATAAGGGACGGCCGCCGAGGCGGCCTCGAAATCAGAACTTCATGCGCAGGCCCAGCGAGTAGGTGCGGCCCGGCGAGTATTGCGAGAACGTGGCGTTGGAGAACTGGAAGTAGGTGCGGCGCGACGCCCGGTTCAGGTTGACGACGTCGAACGACAGCGTCGGCCAGCCATCCTTGTCGAACACCTGGTCCAGTTCCACGCTGGACGAGAAGTCGAGCTGCTTGTAGTCGCTGACGAACAGCGCGGCGTCCGGAATGCCGTTCTGGTTGCCGCCGGAGACCTGGCTGCCTTTCGAGAAGGTGTGCGACAGGCGCGCCATGTAACCGTGGTTGTCGTAGTAGACGCCAAAGTTGTTGGTGCGCTTCGGTACGCCCAGCGCGATGAAGCCGGCCGAGCCCTCGCCGCTGGCGCGCTGGTTGATCAGGGTGACGGTCTCGCTGAAGCCGAAGCCGCGCAGCGGCAGCAGCTTGTCCAGCGGCTGCACCCAGCCCAGTTCCAGGCCGCGGATGCGCAAGGTGCCGGCCGCGTTGCGGGGACGGGTCAGCACCACGGTGGCGGCGTCCGGGCCGCCGCGCGAGTTGATGGCGCTCTGCTGGTTGGGCGCCAGCGAACCGTAGGTGACGCCGTAGGCCGCCAGCGCGCTGAACGGCATGGTGATGTTCTCGTTGACGGTGAAGCCGTCCACCTTCTTCTGGAACGCGGTCAGGCTGACGTAGCCTTCGCGGCCGGTGTACCAGTCCAGGCCCAGGTCGATATTGTCCGACAGGTAGGGCGTGAGGCCGGCGTTGCCGACGCTGCCGATGTCGGCCGACGGCGACGAGAAGTTGATGCCGGGGCGCAGCGCGTTCGGATCGACGCGGGTCATGCTGCGCGACGCGGCGGCGCGGGCCACCAGGTCGCTGCGCAGCGTGAGGGCGGCCGTGGCGGAGGGCAGCGTGTTGCTGTACTCCGTCTCCTGGTACACCCACTGGCTCAGGTTGGGATACTTGCTGCCATTGAGCGGCAGCGCGGCGTTGCGCGGATCGGTCTGCGAGTTGAACGAACCCACCGACTGGCGGGTGCGCACGTGGCGCACGCCGGCGTTGTAGCGCAGCTCGTAGCCCAGCGGCTTGGCCTCGCCGCCGATCTCGGTGTAGACGCCGGTGGCCTTCTCTCCGATGTAGCCGGCGCTGGCGCCGGTGGACGAGGAGCCGGCGTCCGGAGCGGTGCTGTTGTAGTGGTCGTAGTTCGCGTCCTTGCGGAAGCGCGCCCAGTCGATGATGGGCTTGCCGTACGGGCCGGGCACGATGTAGCCGCCCAGCGCGGCCAGCGGTATCAACGAGCCGCCGTAGGTCAGCGCGTCGTTGCGGCCGGCGGTGTAGCCGGTGCCGAAGCCAGGATACAGCGCGGCGGCGCTGGCGCCCGGCGTGTTGGCGCCGTCGCAGGCCGGCGCGCCGTTCGGGCCCGGCAGGAACACGCTGGGGTTGTTGCCGCACACGGCGGCCTGCCACGCGGCCGAATTCTCCTGCGCGCGGATGCGGCGGTTGATGTCGTCGAAGGCCACGCCGCCCTTGACGCTGAAGGCCTTGTCGCCCCAGGTCAGGTCGGCGCGCGCGCCCTTGGTCTTGGTTTCGCGCAGTTCGTTCTGGATGTTGACGCGGCCGCCGCCCCACACGTAGCTGGCCGGGTTGTTCAGGTCCAGGCTGGAGCTGATGTTCGGCACGCCGCCGTTGTTGTTGTCGTAGGTGACGGTGTTGCCGCCGTTGACCGCGGTGATCGGCATCACCGTGGGCGCCTCGTGGCTGAAGCGGCTGCGGTTGTAGTTGGCCTGCGCCTCCAGTTTCAGGGTCGGGCTCAGCTTCCATTCCATGCCGGGGTTGAAGCCCAGCAGGTCCACCTTGTCGTGCCGCGGCCCGTATTCGATGAAGTTCAGGCTGTTGGCGAAGGTGCCGCCGGTGGCCACGCAGCCCTTGCTGCAGTCGGAGCGGTCCACCGTCATGTTCAGCGGGATGGCGGCGTTGTTGCGGACCGCCCAGTTGTAGGCGACGCGCTGGGCCTCGTCGTCCTTCTTGCTGTACATGGTGTCCAGGTAGAAGTGCAGGTTCCCGGTGGGGCGGTACTCGGTGCTGAAGATGGCAGAGATCTTGTCCTTGGTGCCGAAGTAGTCCATGGTGCGCCCCAGGCGCGGCACGATGGCGTTGTCGATCTGCTGGATGGTCAGGCCGGGATTGTGCGCCAGCAGGAAGGCCTGGTCGATGGGCGTGCCGGCCACCAGGCCGTTGCCGGCGTTGGCCGGCACCACGGACGGGATGGTCCAGTTGCCGCCGCCGGTGTTGTTGCGGGTGGCCGAGGTGTTCTGCGACGCCGACAGGTTGGCGTTGGTCCAGCCGACCGACTCGAAGCCGGTGGTGCGCGTTTCCTGGCGCGAGAAGGAGATCCCGCCCAGCACGCCGAAGGTGCCGCCCCAGGTCTGGCTGCCCAGCAGCGAGCCGCGCATGCCGGCCTTGTCGGCGATCTGGGTCTTGGTGCCGGTCAGGCTGCCGGCCACGTAGCGGCCTTCCTTGTCGAAGGGCCGCGCGCTGCGCAGGTTGACGACGCCGGCGGCGCCGCCCTCGAGCATCCCCGCCGTCGGGCTCTTGCTGACGGTGAGCTTGGTGAACAGGTCGGTCGGCAGCAGGTCCAGGTCGATCTCGCGGTTGCTGTTCTGGCCGTCGATCGGGCCGGACGAGGCCACCGCGATCTGCGCGTTGTTCAGCAGGACCTTGGTGAAGCTCGAGCCCAGGCCGCGGATCTGGATGTTCATGCCCTCGCCCGTCACGTCGCGCGCCACCTGCACGCCGGGGATGCGGCTGAGCGACTCGGCGATGTTCTTGTCGGGGAATTTGCCGAAATCCTCGGCGTTGATGGAGTCCTGGAAGCCGACCGCCTCCTTCTTGTCGCGGGCGGAGGACAACAGCGAGTTGCGATAGCCGCTGACCTGGACGGTCTGCATGGGCTGGGCGGCCTCCTGGGCGGCGCCGGGGCTGGCCGGGGCCGCGTCCTGCGCGTAGGCCTGCGAAATGAGGCCGGCCATGACCGTGAGGCCCAATGCCACCTGGCGGCGCGCCCGCACGGCGGACCTTCCGTGTTGCTTCATCATCTTTAAGTCTCCTGTGGTGTTCTATTTTTGATGCTTGCAGCTCAGTGTAGAAGCGCGCAATGACGTTGTCAACAATTTCTAACATTAAATGTTATACGCAACCATTCACCTCTCTCAGAACAGGAAACCGAAGCTCCGGTAGCCGGCGGGATCGGCTTCGTTGCGCTTCGACATGGAATGTTATACGCAATCATTGCCCCGGACGGTGCTTGTCCGGGCGGACGGCGGCGGACAGGCGGACACGGACGGACAGCGGACATGGCCTATCGGATTCCATTGAAAACAAGGACTTAGGCATTGGCACGAATCATGCGTTAGTGACCACAACCGCATACCCTTATTCGACCGCCATGATTCGCGACACCTCACACCAAGACACCGTCATCGCCCCGCCCCCGCGCCAGCACCTGAAGCGCAAGGCGATAGGCGCCGCCATCGCGCTGGCCGTGGCGGCCGGCGGCGCCCTGCTGTTCCAGACCTGGAGCGGCAGCAGCCACTCGGTGAACGCGGCGCGCCTGCGCATCGCGGAGGTCAGCCGCGGCACGCTGGTGCGCGACGCCGCCGTCAACGGCCGCATCGTGGCCGCCGTCAGCCCCACCCTGTATTCGACCTCGCCCTCCACCGTCACCCTGAAGACCCACGCCGGCGACACGGTGAAGAAAGGCGACATCCTGGCCGTGCTGGAATCGCCCGACCTGGCCGATGAGCTCAAGCGCGAGCAGGCCACCTACACGGAACTGGCGGCCGAGGTGGCGCGCCAGCAGATCCTGGCGCGCAAGCAGAAGATGCTGGCCAGGCGCGACGCCGACACCGCCGAGATCGACCGCCTGTCCGCCCAGCGCACGCTGGAACGCTACGACAGCGTGTCCAACGAGGGCGTGGTGGCCAAGATCGACTACCAGAAGGCCAGGGACGCGCTGCAGGCGGCCGAGATCCGCGCCCGCCACGCGGCGCAGGCGGCCGAACTGGAGGGCGACAACGTGCTGCTGGAGCTGAAGACCAAGTCCGCCCAGCTGGAACGCCAGAAGCTCAACCTGGCCAACGCCCAGCGCAAGGTGGACGAGCTGACCGTGCGCGCGCCGGTGGACGGCTTCATCGGCACGCTGTCGGTGCCGAACCGCAGCGTGGTGCAGGCCAACGCGCCGCTGATGACGCTGGTGGACCTGTCCGCGCTGGAGGTCGAGGTCGAGGTGCCCGAAACCTATGTGGCCGACATGGGCCTGGGCATGAGCGCCGAGATCCAGGTCGGCGCCACCAAGGCCATGGGCAAGCTGTCGGCGCTGTCGCCGGAAGTGGTGAAAAACCAGGTGCTGGCGCGCGTGCGCTTCAGCGGCGCGCAGCCGGAGGGCCTGCGCCAGAACCAGCGCGTGTCGGCCCGCCTGCTGATCGACGAGAAACCGAACGCCCTGATGCTGCCGCGCGGCTCCTTCGTCGAGTCCGAGGGCGGTCGCTACGCCTACGTGCTGCGCGACGGCGTGGCCGTGCGCACGCCGATCAAGCTGGGCGCCACCAGCGTCAACGCGGTGGAAATCCTGGGCGGCTTGAAACAGGGCGACAAGGTCGTCATCGCCGGCACCGAGACCTTCGAGAACGCGGAACGCGTCTCGATCAAGCAATAAGATCAACCGAACAATCCCACCCACGAGGCCACCATGCTGCGCATGCAAAACCTGAGCAAAGTCTACCGCACCCACATGATCGAAACCCACGCGCTGCGCGGCTTCGAGATCAACGTCCAGCAGGGCGAGTTCGTCACCGTGACCGGCCCCTCGGGCTCCGGCAAGACCAGCTTCCTGAACATCGCCGGCCTGCTGGAGGAGTTCACCGACGGCGAATACATCCTGGACGGCACCAACGTGAGGGGCCTGGACGACAACGCCCGCTCGCGCCTGCGCAACGAAAAGCTGGGCTTCATCTTCCAGGGCTTCAACCTGATCCCCGACCTGTCGCTGTTCGACAATGTGGACGTGCCGCTGCGCTACCGCGGCTTCAACGCGGCCGAGCGCAAGGAGCGCATCGAGGACGCGCTGGCCAAGGTGGGCCTGGCCTCGCGGATGAAGCACTATCCGGCGGAGCTGTCCGGCGGCCAGCAGCAGCGCGTGGCGATCGCGCGCGCGCTGGCCGGCACGCCCAAGCTGCTGCTGGCCGACGAGCCGACCGGCAACCTGGACACCCAGATGGCGCGCGGCGTGATGGAGCTGCTGGAGGAGATCAACGCGCAGGGCACCACCATCCTGATGGTGACGCACGACCCCGAGCTGGCGGTGCGCTCGCAGCGCAATGTGCACATCATCGACGGCCAGGTGTCGGACCTGGTGCGCAAGGCGCCCACCCTGGTGGCCGCGAAAGGGGTGTAGGCGCATGTTCTCCTACTACTTCATGCTCGGCGTGCGCAGCCTGCGCCGCAACCCCGCGCTGACCGCGCTGATGGTGGTGACGCTGGCGGTGGGCGTGGCGGCCAGCATCGCCACGCTGACCATCCTGCACGTGATGTCCGGCGACCCCATCCCCCACAAGAGCGAGCGCCTGATCGTGCCGCTGGTGGACAACGGCCCGCTGCAGGGCTACACGCCGGGCGACAAGCCGAACGACCGCCAGCTGTCCTATATCGACGCGGCCAACCTGCTGGCCGGCAAACAGGGCGACCGCCGCACCGCCATGTACGGCGTGGCCGGCCCGGTGGAGCCGGCGCGCAAGGACTTGAACGTGTTCACGGCCAGCGGCATGGCGCCCACGCGCGACTTCTTCGCCATGTTCGACGTGCCCTTCCTGCACGGCCAGGCCTGGAGCGGGCAGCACGACGCCGCCGGCGCCGACGTGGTGGTGCTGAGCCGCAAGCTGTCCGAGAAGCTGTACGGCGGCGCCAACCCGGTCGGCCAGCGCGTCGCCCTGATGGGCCACGAGTACCAGATCACCGGCGTGATCGACAGCTGGAACCCGATCCCGCGCTACCACCGCATCATCGGCGGCAGCGGCGCCTTCGGCACCGAGGACGAGTTCTACATCCCCTTCTCCTCCGCCATCCGCCACCAGTACAGCCACAACGGCAGCATGAACTGCACCGCCGACCGCGATCCCGGCTTCGACGCGCTGCTCAAGTCCGAATGCACGTGGATCCAGTTCTGGTACGAGCTGCATTCGGCCGGCGACCGGCCCGCCCTGCACAACTACCTGAACGCCTACGCCGCCGAGCAGCACAAGCTGGGACGCATGAAGCGCAAGGCCGACACCCAGCTGTACAACGTGATGGAATGGCTGGAGTTCCTCAAGGTGGTCGGCAACGACAACAAGCTGTCGGCCTGGCTGGCGTTCGGCTTCCTGGTGCTGTGCCTGGTGAACACCATCGGCCTGCTGCTGGCGAAGTTCTCGGTGCGGGCGCCGGAGGTGGGCATCCGCCGCGCGCTGGGCGCCTCGCGCAAGGAGATCTTCGCGCAGTTCCTGATCGAGACGGCGGTGGTCGGCCTGGCCGGCGGCGTGCTCGGGCTGCTGCTCGCCTTCGGCGCGCTGGCGCTGATCGCGATGCAGTCCAAGCAGCTGACGGTGGTGGCGCACATGGACTGGTTCATGCTGGCGATGACCTTCCTGATGGCCGTGACGGCCGCGATCCTGGCCGGCCTGCTGCCGACCTGGCGGGCCTGCCAGGTGACGCCGGCCCTGCAACTGAAATCACAATAATCCGAACGGAGCACAGACATGGAATTCCGTCCCATCCTCTCCTCGCTGATGCGCAACAAGACCGGCCCGGTGCTGGTGGCCGTGCAGGTCGCGCTCAGCCTGGCCATCCTGGCCAACGCGCTGCACATCGTAAACATCCGCCAGGCCGTGGCCGCGCGGCCCAGCGGCGTGCAGGCCGAGCGGGACATCTTCCACCTGCAGGTGCGCGAACTGAGGGAGCAGGGCCACGAGCAGCAACTGGCCACGCAAAAGGCGCAGACGGCGACGCTGCGGGCGGTGCCGGGCGTGGTCTCGGTGGCCAAGACCAGCCAGGTGCCGCTGTCGCGCTCCGGCAGCTACAACAGCGTGTCGGCGGACCTCAAGCAGGACAAGGAGAGCGGCATCGCCGCGTTCTACGTGTCGCCGGACTCGCTGGTCAAGACCTGGGGCCTGAAGCTGGTCGAGGGCCGCGACTTCAACGACGCCGACGTGATGGAGATCGACCAGAACACCAGCAAGGAATTCCCGGCCGTGATCCAGATCACCAGGGCCATGGGCGAGAAGGTGTGGCCCGGGGCCACCAGCTTCCTCGGCAAGACGCTGTACATGGGCGTGGGGCCGGACGCCAAGCCGGTGCGCGTGATCGGCGTGATCGACACGCTGCAATCGCCCGGCGCGCAGGTCAACGTGGACGGCGGCACCAGCGTCGTCACGGCGGTGCGGCTGACGGGCGACTCGAACGCCACCTACACCGTGCGCGCCGAGCCGGGCCAGCGCGACCGCGTGATGAAGGAGGCCGAGGAGGCGCTGCGCCGCGCCGGCAACAACCAGGTGGTGGTGAAGGCGAAGACCATGGACGAGGACCGCCAGGAGCGCTACCGCGCGGACACCGGGCTGTCGTGGATGCTGATCACGGTCAGCGCGCTGCTGCTGCTGATCACGGCCAGCGGCATCGTCGGCATGGCCAGCCTGTGGGTGACGCAGCGGCGCAAGCAGATCGGCGTGCGGCGCGCGCTGGGTGCGCGGCGGATGGACATCCTGCGCTACTTCATCACCGAGAACGTCATGATCACGACGATCGGCGTGGTGGCCGGCGTGCTGCTGGCGCTGGGCCTGAACCAGCTGCTGGTGAGCGCGCTGGAAATGGCGCGGCTGCCGGCCGGCTACATGCTGGCCGGCGCCGGCGTGTTCTGGACGCTGGGCGTGTGCGCCGTCTACGGCCCCGCCTGGCGCGCCGCCTCCACCTCCCCCGCCCTCGCCACCCGCAGCGCCTGAAGTTGCTCCACCTACATCGGTGTCAGGCGCGACATTCGGACACGAGCTCTTCGCTCGCTCCCAAAATGTCCGAATGTCGCGCCTGACACCGATGTGGTGGCGGTAACTTTTCGGGGGGTTTTGCGGTATGCTGGCGGGATGCCTACCGTATTGATAATCGACGACAACGCCGCCATCGCCGTCGCGCTCGAAGTGCTGTTTTCGCTGCACGACATCGACGCGCTGCGCGCCGCCTCGCCCGAGGAGGGCCTGGCCCTGCTGGAGAAACGCTGCGGCGCGATCGACCTGGTGATCCAGGACATGAACTTCACCGCCGACACCACCTCCGGCGAGGAGGGCGTGGCGCTGTTCCGCGCCATCCGCAAGCGCCACCCGGACCTGCCCGTCATCCTGCTCACCGCCTGGACCCACCTGGACGCCGCCGTGGACCTGGTCAAGGCCGGCGCGGCGGACTACCTGGCCAAGCCCTGGGACGACCAGCGCCTGCTGGCCACCGTGACCAATCTGATCGAACTGGGCCAGGCCAACCGCGCGCTGGCGCAGCGCATGCGCAGCGACCTGCGCATGCGCCGCGACCTGGAACGCCACGACCTGCGCGGCATGGTCTGGCAGGACCCCGCCACCGAGCGCGTGATCCACCTGGCCTGCCAGGTGGCGAAGTCCGACGTGCCGGTGCTGATCAGCGGCCCGAACGGCGCCGGCAAGGAGCGCGTCGCCGAGATCATCCAGGCCAATTCGGCCGTGCGCGAGGGCCCGTTCGTGGTGCTCAATTGCGGCGCGCTGCCGGCCGAGTTGATCGAGGCGGAGCTGTTCGGCGCCGACGCCGGCGCCTACACCGGCGCCTCCAGGGCGCGCGAGGGCAAGTTCGAGGCGGCCGACGGCGGCACGCTGTTCCTCGACGAGATCGGCAACCTGCCGCTGGCCGGCCAAATGAAGCTGCTGCGGGTGCTGGAGACGGGCCGCTTCGAGCGCCTCGGCTCGAACCGCGAGCGCCAGGTGCGGGTGCGCGTGGTGAGCGCGACCAACGCGGACCTGCAGGCGATGATACGGGCCGGCACCTTCCGCGAGGACCTGTTCTACCGCCTGAACGTGATCGAGCTGACCCTGCCGCCGCTGGCCGGCCGCCCGCTCGACATCCTGCCGCTGGCGACCCATTTCCTCGACGGCCGCAAGACGCTGGACGCGGGCGCGCAAGCCGCGCTGCAGGCGCACGCGTGGCCGGGCAATGTGCGCGAGTTGAAGAACGTGATGGCGCGCGCCTGCCTGCTGGCCGGCGGGGACGTGATCAAAGCGTCCGACCTGGGCCTGCCGGCCGCCGCCGCGCCGCTGGCGGCGCCGGACGCGGAGCCGGACCGCGAGGCGATCGCGCAGGCGCTGCGGCGCGCGCACGGCGTGGTGGCGCAGGCCGCCGCCGAACTGGGATTGTCGCGCCAGGCGCTGTACCGCCGCATGGAGCGGCTGGGCATCGCGCGGTGATGGCCGCCGCCGCGCCGCCGGGACGGCGCCATGCCCGCTGACCGCGCCGCCAAAGGCATCCGCCTGTCCCTGCTGACCCGCTGGTCCGCCCTGGTCGGCACCCTGCTCACGCTCGGCATCCTGATCGCGCTGGCCCTCACCCGCCTGCTGCCGGACCAGCCGGTGCTGGTGGTCGGCATCTGCCTGCTGGCCGTGATCCCGCTGGCGATGATCACGATACGCGCGCAACTGGAGCACATCCTGTCGCTGTTCCGCGCGCTCACCGGCACCGTAACCAGCTACAAGGACGGCGACTTTTCCTTCAGCCTGCACTGGCCGCAGAACGACGAGTTGAGCGACCTGGTGGCGGCCCACAACGAACTGGGACGCGTGCTGCGCGAACAGCGCCTCGGCCTGGTCCAGCGCGAGCTGCTGCTGGACACCATGGTGCAGAACACGCCGGTGGCGATGCTGCTGGTCAGCGAGGGCGGCCCCATCGTGTACGCCAACGTGGCCGCGCGCCAGTTGCTGCACCAGGGCCGCCGCCTGGAGGGCCACCGCATCGACGCCATCCTGGAGCAGGCCACGCCCGCGCTGCGCGAGGCGATGGCGCGCGGCGGCGACGGCCTGTTCACGGCCGGCGCCGACGCCGATGGCGCGGACGAGGAGGACGTGTACCACCTGGCCCGCCGCAGCTTCAACCTGAACGGCCGCCGGCACGAGCTGCTGCTGCTGCGCCAACTGACGCAGGAACTGCGCCGCCAGGAGGTGCAGACCTGGAAGAAGGTGATACGCGTGATCAGCCATGAGCTGAACAACTCGCTGGCGCCATTGACCTCGCTGGCGCACTCCGGCGCGGAGCTGGTGCGGCGCGGCCAGACCGAGCGCCTGCCGCAGATCCTGGCCACCATCGAGGAGCGCAGCCGCCACCTGGAAACCTTCATCCTCGGCTACGCGCGCTTCGCCAAGCTGCCCACGCCACGGCTGGAGGAGCACGACTGGGCCGCCTTCACCGGCCAGTTGGCGCACCAGGCGCAATTCACGCTGGCCGGCGAATTGCCGCTGGAGCGCGTGTTCTTCGACGGCGCGCAGATGGAGCAAGCCTTGCTGAACCTGCTGAAGAACGCCCACGAATCGGGCTCCCCGCCCGAGGGCGTGAGCCTGGAGGTGCGCCGCGTGCAGGGCGTGGTGCGGATCGACGTGCAGGACCGGGGCCCGGGCATGAGCGAGACGGTGTTGACCAACGCGCTGGTGCCCTTCTACTCCACCAAGCGCAGCGGCACCGGCCTGGGGCTGGCGCTGGCGCGCGAGATCGCCGAGGCGCACGGCGGCCGCATCACGCTGGCCAACCGCGACGGCGGCGGGCTGACGGTGACGATGGTGTTGCCGCTGCCGGCGGCGCAAGGAACTTAGGTTCCCGCCTGCGCGGGAACGACAGGCCCCGGGACTGTTTGGTAAACTGCGCCCCATGAACAAACCCGCCTCCCTCCGCTTCGACCAGCCCGGCCATCCCCCGGCCACCATCACCGAATACCAGGGCGTGCGCTCGCTGCACCTGGGCACCTCCTGGGTGCAGGGGGCGATGCGGCTGTCCAAGCCGGACGCGATCGAACTCGAATACGTGCAGATGATGATGATGTGGATGCTGTTCCAGGACAATCCGCGCCACATCGTGCAGCTGGGCCTGGGCAGCTCGGCGCTCACCAAGTTCTGCTACCACCGCTTCCCCCTGGCGAAGGTCACCGCCGTGGAGCTGAACCCGAACGTGATCGCCATCTGCGAGTCGCAATTCGGCCTGCCGCCCAACGACGGGCGCCTGAACGTGGTGGAGATGAACGCGCTGGACTTCGTCATGGACCCGGCCAACCACGGCACGGTGGACATCCTGCAGGTGGACCTGTACGACGAGGAGGCGCGCGGCCCGGTGCTGGACACGCCGGAGTTCTACCAGGCCTGCTTCGACTGCCTGGGCGAAAACGGCGTCATGACCACGAATGTGTTCGGCGAGTACATGAACTACGGTAAAAACCTGGAGGCGATGGAGCTGGTGTTCGACGCGGTGGTGTGGTTGCCCGAGGTGCACGACGCGAACATCATCGTGGTGGCGTTCAAGCGGGCGCCGTCGATCGATTTCAGCGTGCTGTACGAGCGCGCCGGCGTGATCAAGAACCGCATGAACCTGCGGGCCAAGACCTGGGTGGACGGCTTGAAATCGTGGATGCTGGACCAGCAGTAGCCGGACGCACAATTAATCAGATTAATATATATCTCACTGGAAATCACGATTTATTAAATATAGTTCGTCATTTCCGGTTATTCCGTGGTTTTTGTGTCAATAGGCCTTTGTGCACCGTTACGGTGCAGGTAGTATTTTCGCGCGATGATCGAACGGCATCATTGCGCGAAAAGAAACCACACGAGAGAAGCCCATATGACCAAAGCCCCACCCCTCTTCCGACGCACCCTGATCGCCAGCGCCATCCTGCTGGCCGCCTCGCAGGCATACGCACAGACCGCACCCGCCACCACGGGTGAGGAACAGACCGTGGTCGTGCTGGGTTCGCGCTCGACCGCCAAGACCGCGCTGGACACGTCCGCGCCGGTCGGCCTGATCAGCATGAAGGACATGCAGTCCGCCGGCCCGCTGGAACTGGGCAAGCTGCTGCAGACGCTGGACCCGTCGTTCAACTTCTCCACCACCTTCATCAGCGACGGCACCGACATCATCCGTCCCGCGACCCTGCGCTCGCTGGGCCCGGACCAGCTGCTGGTGCTGGTGAACGGCAAGCGCCGCCACCAGCAGGCGCTGGTGAACGTGCAGCAGACCATCGGCCGCGGCTCGGCCGGCACCGACATCAACGCCATTCCGCTGGCGTCCATCCACCACATCGAGGTGCTGCGCGACGGCGCCGCCGCCCAATACGGCTCGGACGCGATCGCCGGCGTGATCAACATCGTGCTGAAGTCGAACGTCAACGAGACCGCGCTGAGCGGCCAGCTGGGCACCACCAAGGAGGGCGACGGCGACATGTTCTCCGGCAGCGTGAACCGCGGCTGGGCGCTGGGCGAGAACGGCGGCTTCCTCAACGTCACCCTGGAAGGCCGCAAGCGCGAGGAAACCAACCGCGCCGGCGTCGACTCGCTGCGCGTCAATCCGCCGCGCGTGACCCAGCGCATCGGCGACAGCGACGCCAAGGACGCCTACCTGTGGTGGAACGCGGCCCTGCCGATCGACAAGGCGAGCGAGTTCTACGCCTTCGGCGGCTTCTCCAAGCGCAAGGGCGATTCGTCCGGATTCTTCCGCTCCAAGGGCGACGGCCGCAATGTGCCGTCCGTGTATCCGGAAGGCTTCCTGCCCAACATCCGCACCACCGTGACCGACGGCTCCTACGCCTTCGGCTACCGCCGCGACCTGGCCAACGACTGGAAGGCCGACGTCAGCATCAACCACGGCATGAGCGAGCTGGCCTTCCACGAGAAGCAGACCATCAACATCTCCTACTGGTACGAGCCGAAACCGGGCGGCGGCATCTACGCGCAGTCGCCGTTCGAGGCCGACACCGGCACGCTGAAGTTCAACCAGACCACCTTCAACGCCGACGTCAAGGGTCCGGTCAAGCTGGGCGGCGAGGAGATCTTCGTGGCCACCGGCTTCGAATACCGCCAGGACAACTACCAGATCATCGCCGGCGACCCGGTGTCCTACCAGTACGGCCGCACCAACAACCCGGCCATCGTCATCAAGGACCAGAACGGCGGCGTCGCGGCATCGGGCACCCAGGGCTTCCCCGGCTACACGCCGTCCACGGCGGTCGACGAGGGCCGCCACAACATCGCGCTGTTCCTGGACACCGAATACCGTCCGGTCAAGGACCTGCTGCTGGCCGGCGCCGTGCGCTACGAGAAGTACTCGGACTTCGGCAACACCGTCACCGGCAAGTTCAGCGCGCGCTGGGACCCGTCCAAGCAGTTCGGCCTGCGCGGCAGCGTGTCGTCCGGCTTCCGCGCGCCGGGCGTGCAGCAGAAGTTCTACAGCTCCGTGTCCACCAATCTGAACCAGGCCGGCCAGCTGACCGAGACCCTGACCGCGCGCGAGGGCAGCACCGTCACCACGGCGCTGGGCATCAAGCCGCTGAAGGAGGAAACCTCGCGCAACGCCAGCTTCGGCATGGTGCTGCGTCCGGCCACCAACATGTCGCTGACGGCGGACGTGTACCAGATCAAGATCAAGGACCGCATCGTCTTCTCCAGCGAGATCTCGCCCGAAGCGGGCGGCGGCCCGATCGCCAACGTGCTGAATCCGCTGGGCGTGGGCCAGGCGCAGTTCTTCACCAACGCGGTCGACACCCAGACCCGCGGCCTGGACATCGTGGCCGACCACACCACCCGCTTCACCGGCGCCACCCTGGTGCTGTCCGGCCAGCTGGGCTTCAACAAGACCGAGGTGACCAAGCGCCACTCGCCATCGAGCCTGCTGAGCGGCGCGCAGCTGTTCAACCAGGCGCAGGTGACGCTGATCGAACGCGGCCAGCCGCGCAAGCACCACGTGGTGGCGGCCGACTTCACCACCGGCCCATGGAACGTGAACGCGCGCGCCAACTACTACGGCGAAGTGCAGGGCGAGGGTTTCAGCCCGCTGCAGACCTGGGCCGCCAAGTGGCTGCTGGACATGTCCGGCCGCTACAACTTCAGCAAGAAGACCAGCGTCTCGGTCGGCGTGAACAACGTGTTCGACACCTTCCCGTCCGAATGGACCAACGGCGGCGACTTCCCGAAACTGGGCTTCAAGTACTGCTGGGAGACCTGCCCGTTCGGCGTGAACGGCCGCTCCATGTACGTGCGCTTCGACACGGCGTTCTAAGCGCCGTTTGACAGGGAGCGGTCCCGCCGGGCCGCGCCCTCGTAGGCCGCCAGGTGGACCACGGCGGCCAGCCGCCGCGCCAGGCCGTCCATGCGCTCGGCCGGTATCTGGGCGTAGCCCAGCATCAGGCCGCGGCAATCCGGCACGCCATCGGTGGCGTGCGCGCTCAGCGCGTGCGCCACCACTCCCTCCTCCATCAGCCTGTCGCTGATTTCCCCGTCGTCCAGTCCCGCGTCGTCGAAGCGCAGCGCCAGGTGCATGCCGGCCGACGCGCCCACCACTTGCGCGATGCCGCCCAGGTGCTGGCGCAGCGCCGCCTGCAACGCGTCGCGCCGCTGGCGGTACAGGCGGCGCATGCGCCGCAGGTGCAGCGCGAACTGGCCGCTGCGCAGGAACTCCGCCAGCGCCAGCTGCTCGGCCACGCGCCCGCGCGCGCTGGACTGGGCGCGCATGGTCGCCAGCGGCCCGGCCAAGGCGGCCGGCACCACCAGGAAGCCCAGGCGCAGCGAGGGGAACATGGTCTTGCTGAAGGTGCCCAGATAGAGCACCGGCGCGTCCGGCGCCAGGCCCTGCATGGCGGGCAGCGGCGGGCCGTCGTGGCGGAACTCGCTGTCGTAGTCGTCCTCGATGATCAGCGCGCCCGCCGCGCGCGCGTCCGCGATCAGGCGCAGGCGGCGCTCCAGCGACATCACCGTGCCCAAGGGGTATTGGTGCGAAGGCGTGGTGTAGACCAGCTTGGGGGGCCGCTCGCGCCAGTCGCCGGCGGTGGGCGCCAGTCCCTGCGCGTCGACGGAGATGCCGGCGATGCGCAGGCCGGCGCCGCGGAAGGCCGCCTGCGCGCCGGCGTAGCCGGGGTTCTCGATCCATACGGTGTCACCCTCGTCGGCGCAGACGCGCGCGCACAGATCCAGGCTGCTCTGCGTGCCGTCCGTGATGAACACCTGGTCCACGCCGCACAGCACGCCGCGCGAGGCGCGCAGATAGTCGGCGATGGCGCCGCGCAGCGCCGGCTCGCCGGCCTGGTCGCCGTAGTTCAGCTGCACGGTGCCCATGCCGCGCCAGGCGCGGTCCAGCAGGCGGCGCCACAGCGCGGTGGGGAAGGCGTCCAGCGCGGGCACGCCGGGGACGAAGGCGCCCATCATGTCGGCCGGTCCCGCCACGGCGCGCAGGTCGCGGGCGCGGCGCGACAGCATCGGCGCGGCGGCGGCGTCTTGTACGCCGTCGCCACCGGTGGCGCGGTCCGGCCCCGGCGTGGCGCCACCGCCGCCGGGTGGCCGCGCGATGGCCGCCGCCACCGGCGCCACCACCGTGCCGCCGCGGTCGCTGACGACGAAGCCCTCGCACGCCAGCTGCTCGTAGGCGTAAAGCACCGTGTTGCGCGCCACGCCCAGTTCGGACGCCAGCGCGCGCGTGGCGACCAGGCGCGTGCCCGCCGCCAGCGTGCCGTTGCGGATCGCCGCGCGCAGGCATTCGTGCAACAGGCGCTGGCGCGGCCAGGCGCGCTGGCCATGGTCGCGGGTGTAGGTGTCGAGCAGCAGGGCGTAATCCATCATGGCTCCATTAAATTGAACATCGCTGGACCTTATGACGGGGCCAGCGAGCCATTATATTCGCGCTTCAACCAATTGAAGGGAGATCATGACCACCCATTCCACCGCCCGCACCCGAGTGCGCCGCATTCCCACCAACGCCGCCTACGACACGGCGACCCTGCACGCGATCATCGACGACGCCTACGTGTGCCACATCGCCTTCAGCGATGATGGCGGCCCGCATTGCATCCCGACCGCCTGCTGGCGCGAAGGCGATCACCTGTACATCCACGGCTCGAACGGCAGCCGCATGCTCAAGCGGCTGACCGAGGACGAGTGCTGCGTGACGATCACGCACGTGGACGGCCTGGTGCTGGCGCGCTCCGCATTCAACCACTCGATGAACTACCGTTCGGCGATGGTGTACGGGCGCTTCGAGGTGGTGGAGGGCGAGGCCAAGAAGGCGTCGATGGAGGCGTTCATGGAGAAGCTGGCGGCCGGCCGCCAGGCCGAGGTGCGCGGCGGCAGCGACAAGGAATACGCGGCG
Organism: Pseudoduganella namucuonensis; assembly: GCF_900116645.1. Taxonomy (GTDB): domain Bacteria; phylum Pseudomonadota; class Gammaproteobacteria; order Burkholderiales; family Burkholderiaceae_D; genus Rugamonas; species Rugamonas namucuonensis. The sequence continues at coordinate 27,442 of NZ_FPBO01000027.1, forward strand.
ACGACGGTGATGCGCATCCCGCTCGCGGAAGCGGCCTGCAAGGTGCGCAAGGGCGGCCCGGAGGACGACGCCGAGGACATGGCGATCGAGGTCTGGACGGGCGTACTGCCGCTGCGGCGCGCGCAAGCCGCGCCGATCGCGGCGGAGGGCAACACGCTGCCGCAGCCGGCCTATGTCCAGGCCTGGCAGCACAACACGATCTACTAAGCGGGCTGAGCCCCATTTGGGGCCTGGCCCCAAATGGGGCTCAGCCCGCTTAGCGGCGCTCGCGGAACCACAGGGTGAGCATGGCGAGCGTGAAAAGCAGCGCGAAGGGCCAGGCGGGGTAGGCGGGGCCGGTCGCGGCGGCGTTTGTCGCAGCCGGCGAGCGGGCGGCGTAGGCGGCGGTGGCGTCGTGGCGCAAGGCGCGCTGCCAAGCCGGCCAGTCGTTCGCCGCGTGGACGTAGACGCGGTGAACGTTGTCACCGCTGCGCAGCGCCTGCCAGCCGGAGCGCGCCGGCCAGAACGCGGCGCACACGGCGTCCGCCTTGTCGGCGCGGGGCTGCCAGTTCACGGACGCTTGCCCTTCGATCTCCAGCGCGCCGCCCGGGCTGGCGCCCTGCGCGCAGATCTCGGTGCGCAGGCCGGCGACCGGCATGGCGGCGGGCTGCAGCCAGGCCAGCTTGCGCGCGCTGCCAATGGCGGCCTGGTCGAGCAGTCCCTGCCACCAGTGGCCCAGCGCGGCCGGGGCGGTGATGGCGTAGCGGTGCCAGTCGCCCACGCCCAGCCACACGACGCGCCCGCCCTTCCAGTCGCGCTGCCACAGCCAGGGCTTGCCCTTGGCGTCCCGCGCCAGCACGGTCCATGGCGCGCCAGCCTGCTCCGCCGGGTTGAGCGCGGCAGGCGCCAGCGCCAGCTGGGTCGTACCGGAACCGAACTGGCGCGCGTCCTCCTTTTCGGTGGTGGCGGACTGGGGGACCAGCCGCAGCCCCAGTTCGCGCTGCCAGACGCCCGCGTCGGCTGCATTCCCGGCCAGGACGATCAAGGGGACGCCCTGCGCTGTTTGCGCCAGCAGCGCGGCGCGCGCGGGGACGGACGCGCTTTCGAACCAGGCGGCGTCGATGAAGCGCGCATGCACCTCGCTCAGGGCGGCGCGCGCGGTCTCGCTGCGCGCGAGACCCTTGCCCAGCGTGGTTTGCCAGTCGGCGATGGCGTTGCTGTCCGTGAGGAGCTGGTTCAACACCCGCGTGTCGAAGGAAGGCGCGCCGAAGCGGCCTTCGACCTGCAACGGGATAGGCGCCTCGACTCGCAGCGGCACCGGTCCTTCCGCGATGGTTTTGCCGGCGCCGTCGAGCAGGCGCGCTTTCAGCGTGAGGGTTTCGGCCAGCGGCGGCAGCCACTGCACGGTGAGCCGCGCCGGCGCGCCGGACGGCTCCTTGCCGGATTCGGCGAGGATTTCGCCGTTCTCGGCCAGCAGTTGCAAGCGCCAGCCGGCGGCGGGCCGCGTGCGGTGCGCGGTGAGCGTGAACTGGCGGCCGAGCGGCAGCGCGCGCGGACTTTCGAGGCGCAGCAGGTCGACCTCCGGCTCGGTCCATCGCAAGGGGCGGGCTGGAAGGTCCCGCCATTGCGCAGCGTGCAGGCCGTGGCCGTCCAGGACGATGGACCGCGCGCCCGGCACGGCCAGCAGCGCGCGTGTCATGGCGTCCGGATAGCCGCGGTTCTCGGTGGCCAACGCCACTTCCCCACCCGCCGCGCCGGGACCGCGCGGCGCGGACAGCAGCGCCCACAGCGCGAGCGCCGCGACGAGGACCAGGGCGGCGTCCGGCCATTTGCGCTTGCGCGCGTACATGGCCGCGCTAAGCAGCCCGGCCAGCAGGCCAGCGAAAAGCACCACCACGGGTAGGCCCGATGCGGGCAGGCCCCACGATGCCAGGGCCGATCCAGCCAGGTCCAAGGCGCCAGAGCTCCGCGCGCCAAGTTCCAATACCGCGCCGCTAGCGCTCATGGCTGCTCCTTGCCGCGCCAGGCCTGGCCGAATTTCGTGTCCGACCGCGGCCGGGCCTGCAGCACCACCGGCACCTCGGTGAGCGTGCCGCGCAGCCAGGCGCGCAGCTCGTCGCGGCAGGCGTGGCAGCCGTCGGCCACGTCCTGCACGGCGCGCTGGGCGGCCAGCTTCTGTTCATCGTTGGCGATGCGGGCGGCGATGACGTCGCGCGCGGTCTTGCTCCACAGCGCGGGCAAGACGCCCCCAGCGCCCAGCGACTGCACCAGTTCGCGCACGTCTTGCGGTATCACGTCGTTGGCGGCGCCCTGCGCGCGCTTGTAGCTTTGCGCGCCCACCACGTCGCCGCTCATGCGCTTTTCCTCCTTGATCGCCGGCGGCACGAAGGCGGTGCGGTGCAGGTAAACGCGCTCGGCTTGCTGCAGTTCCTTGATGGCGGCCAGCGCCTTGTATTCCGGCGGCAGCGCGGGCTTCGGCGCGATGGCGCGCAACTGCTTCTCCGCCTCCCACATGGCTTTCAGCGCACGGCGCAGCACTTCCTTGGTCTGCGGGTCGAAGATCGTGGCGTTGTCCGCCTCGTCGTGGGCGTGGCCGAACCGCTGCAGCACATTGTCCATTTTGCCGAAGCCGCCCGGCGCCGGGGCCGAACCGCCGTGGTCGTGGCTATCGCCGGGGCCGTGCTCGTCGTCGCCGAAGAGCGTGGATTCCTCGCCCAGGAACTGGCCGTAGCGCAGCCTTAGCTTGGCCTGGTCGCCGGCGATGGCCTCGCTGCGGGCCCGGAGTGCGGCCGGGCCGAGCTTGGGCATGTCCGCCACCAGTTGTTCGGTGTCGATGATGATCTGGCGCTGGCTGCGCAGGTTCTCCGGCTTGACCAGGGTGGGCAGCGCGGTGGCGTCCAGGCTTTCGGCCTGCGGGCCGGGCAGGCGCAGCGTGTAGGTCGGCGATTGCACTGTATGGGGGTGCTCGGGCGCGTTGTCGGTGGCGCGCACGAAGAAATAGAGTTCGTCGCCCGGCTCCATGCCCAGCTCCTCCAGCGACCAGTTCTTTTGCCATTGGCGGCCGCGCGGGTCGTTCGATTGCGGCAGCGGCATTTCCTTGTCGCTGAAGCGGATGTTTTCCCCGCTGCCGCGCGCGAGTGTCATGTGCAGGCTGGCGCGGACGATGCCGTAGTCGTCGCGCGTGGAAACCGAAAGCTGCACGTTCTTCGCGCCGGCGGCCAGCAGGTGGATCGCTTCCTTGGGCGCGGCGATGGCGACCCGCGGCGGCTGGTCCGGCGTGACGAGGATGTTGTGGCGCGCGGTGGGCAGATGGCGGGCTCGCCAGAACACGGACTCGGTGGCCTTCCAGGCGGCGCACTCCCGCGCCACCGGCAGCGACTGGCCGTCGCTCAGCTCGACCGCGGACGCGGGTTCCCCCGGGCGCGCGAAGCACCAGCGGACGTCGCTGTACTGCGGGATCTGGATGTCCTTGGCGGCGGTCTCGAACGCGGCCGCCTTCGTGTATGCGGGCGGGGTGACGCGCAGGGTCAATTCGCCTGGCGCCGCCGGCCTGGCGGCCGCCGAAGCGCTCGACGCCGCCGGCTTCGGCGCCGCCACCTGTTGCAAGGCCCAGGCGGCGCCCGCCGCCAACAGGCTGAGGATGAGGGGCAGGACGCGCCATCGCACGCGGGTGCGGGCGATGGCGCGGTAGCCGTCGTCGTTCAGCACGTCGAGCAGGCGGGCTTGCAAGCGTTTGCGCTGCAGCCGCGCGATGGCGGAGGCGGGTTCGCTGGCGAGCAGCTCGCTGCTGTCCTCCAGCGCCGGGAAGGCGGCGTCCAGCCAGCGGGGCCACTCGACGGCCAGGCGGCGGCGCAGCGCGCGCAGGTCGAGTATGAGCCAGATCAGACCAACGCCCAGCAGGAAGAGTGGGATCGCGAATGGCGGCAGGCCGGCGGCGCCTTGGGAGGCGGTGCGCGGGCCCGCCACGGTGAGCGCACACACCAGCAGCGGCGGCAGCAGCACGAGCGCCCACAGCGGCGCGCGGCGCAGCAGGAACGCGCGCCAAAGACGGCGCTGGACGGTGGCGCGGAAATCAGCGTCGACGGACATGGCTTAGCAGACGTTCAAGGACAAACAATGCCAGCAGCGCGTGGGCGAGCCAGGCGGCGGGGGTGGTGTCCGGCATCGCCAGCGGCGCGCCGCGGCCGGCGGGCAGCGACAGCGCGGGCATGGCGTAGGGTTGCGCGGGGTACGCGAGCGCTTGCCAGGTTTCGTAGAGCGCGCGGGCGGAATCGGCATCCGCGGGCGGCCAGTTTGACGAGGCCCACAAGCGGCCGCGCGGGCTGTCGGCGATTTGCAGGGCCACGCCGTTGATGCTGAGCGCTTGCGCCGGGGCCCGGGTCGCGGCGGGCATCAGCGGCAGGGCATCCGGGGGCAGCCACCATAGCGGCGCGCGCCAGTCGGCCGGTGGCGCCGCGGCGCGGTCCCAGACGATCAGCTCGGTCTTCGCGGTTGGCGCGTCGGCCAGGATGTAGCGGCTGTTGCCGGTGCCGGCGGCGTCGAAGGCGGCGAACAGCGCGCGCCAGGCGGCCAGGCGCTCCCGGGGAGCCGACAGCGCGATGTGGCGCTCCTTGATGGGCGATTCCGCTGAGGGAAGCGTGGACGCGGGCGGAATTCGGATATCGACGGCATGGGCGAATTGTGGGATCCGCGCGGGCATGGGCAGCGACGCGGCCAGTATCAGCACGCGCGCGCCGGAACGCCATTCGTGTTCGTTTGCCTGCAGCCAGGCGAGCGCGCCAGCGGGCAACGGCGTGCGCCGCGCATCCTGGAAGCCAGCGGCCGCGATCTGCCGCTCGATCCAGGCGGCGCTTGCCGGTGGCGTGGTGAGCGCGGGATCAATCAACACGGTGTCGGCGCGCCAGGGGATGGTGGTGACGGCCAGCCACGCGATCAGCGCCACCAGCAGCAGGCAGCGCACGGCAAGCAGCGCCACGTCTTCCCAGCGCCAGATGCGTAGTTGCCGGGGCGGCGCGGCGGGCAGGAAGCGCGCGGTGGCCAGCGGCTCGGCCTTCACGCGCTGGCGCTTCTGGCGGTGCCACCATATCGGCAGCAACAGAACCGGCAGCGCGAGCCACCACAATGCCTGTGCGCTGGCGATCATGGCCGCCTCGCCGATGCCAGTTGCAGCCAGCCGCGCAGCGCCGCTGCAGGTGCCTGCTCGATGCGGGCCTCGTAGTACGGAAAGTCGCGCTGGCGGCAGTCGGTGGACACTTGCGCGAAGTGCGCCGCCAACGCCGCGCGGTAGGCTTCGCGGTCCGCGCCTTGCAGGCGGTGCAAGCCCGCTCCCGCTTCCGGATCCCGATAGCCGGAGCCGGCGCGGAAACTGGCGTCCACCTCGGCCTGCGTGCGCAAGGACATCAGGCGCACGTCGTGCCGCATGCCGCGCAGCCGCATCAGCGCTTCGCTCAGCGGCGATGGCCAGTCGAGGAAGTCGCTGGCGGCGAACACCAGGCTTTGCGCGCGGGCGAAATGCAGGCAGGATTTGAGCGCGTCCGCGTCCGGCAGCACGCCCTCGGGCCGGGCCTTCGACAGCGCGGCCAGCACGCGCCGCAACTGGCGCGGCCCGCGCGAGGCGGGTGTGAACTCGGCCCTGCCGCCGGTGCAGACGATCAGCCCGAAGGCGTCGCCCTGGCGCTGCGCGATGGCCGCCATGCAGGCCAGCATGGTGCGCGCGTACCAGAGCTTGTCGATGCCGGGCATGTCGTGGCTGCGCTCGGCCATGGACGCGGTGGCGTCCAGCCACAGCCAGACGGCGACGTGGCTGTCGCGCTCCGCCTCGCGCACGTAGTAGCGGTCGGCGCGCGCCAGCAACTTCCAGTCCACCCGGCGCCATTCGTCGCCGGGGGCATAGGCGCGGTACTCGGAGAACTCCACGCCGGCGCCGCGTTCGCGGCCCGCGTGGATGCCATGGCCCAGCCCCGCCAGCACGTGGCGGATCACAAGGTCCAGGTCCGAGGTGTGCGCCAGCAGCGCGGGTGTTTCAAGCATCTTGGCCTGGGCCTCAGTCCGGGCGCACGTCGTTGCGCAGCGCGGCGAGGATGTCGGCGACGGCGATGCCGTCCGCTTCCGCCTCGAAGTTGCGCAGCACGCGGTGTGCCAGCACCGGCAGCAGCATGGCGACGATGTCCTCGCGCGTGACGGCGAGGCGGTTGTGCATCAGCGCGCGCGCCTTGGCCGCCAGCACCAGCGCCTGGCCGGCGCGCGGACCGGCGCCCCAGCCGACGTGCTTTTGCACGGCGGCGACACTGCTCTCCTTCGGCCGCGTGGCGCGCACCAGGCGGGTCGCGTACACCAGCAGGTGCTGGCCGATCTCGATGTCGCGCACCAGCTGCTGCAGGCGCAGCAGGGTCGCCACGTCCATCACCGGCTCGGCGTCGGCCAGCCCGGCGTGGGTGGTGGCGGACACCATGGCCACCTCCTCCGCCTCGGTCGGATAGCCGACGTCGATGCGCAGCAGGAAGCGGTCCAGCTGCGCCTCCGGCAGCGGGTAGGTGCCGGCCTGCTCGATGGGATTCTGCGTGGCCAGCACGAAGAAGGGACGCGGCAGCCTGTGCGTCTGGCCGGCGAAGGTCACGCAGCGTTCCTGCATGGCCTCCAGCAACGCGGACTGGGTCTTGGGCGGCGCGCGGTTGATCTCGTCCGCCAGCAGCACCTGGGTGAACACGGGGCCCCGCTGGAAGCGGAATTCCCGCTTGCCGGTGGCGTGGTCCTCCTCCAGGATCTCGGTGCCGACGATATCGGAAGGCATCAGGTCCGGCGTGAACTGCACGCGGCGGAACTCCATCGCCGTGGCCTGCGACAGCGACTTGACCAGCAGCGTCTTGCCCAGCCCCGGCACGCCCTCCACCAGCGCGTGGCCGCCGCCCAGCAGGCAGATGATGAGCGAGTCGATCACGTCCCGCTGGCCGACGATCACCTTCGACATGCTGGCCTTCAGGGCCGCCACCTTGGCGCCCAGCGCGCCGATTTCGTTCTCGTCCCAGGACGAGGAATCATGCAAAGACACGGTCAAGCTCCCAATGCGTACTGAATAATGTTGACTGCGAAGCGGGTGTTGTCGATGGCCAGCCAGCGCTTGTTGCGGAAGTCGTAGTCCCACTCGCAGCCATAGTCCTTGTTGCTGTACAGGACCCGCACCCGGCCGTTGAATTCGATGGCCTTCAGGTAGTCGTGCACCAGGTCGTCGCCCCAGCCGTTCAACTCCACGCTGGTGTTGGGCGGGCCGTCGAACTTGAAGAAGCTCGAATAGACCGGGTGGTTGTTCGGGATCTTGTTCAGCGCGCGCTTGCCGAAGATCCTCGCCATCTCGGCCTCGAACGATTTCGCGAACAGGCCGTCGATGTCGTGGTTGCAGTCGTCCACGAAGACGAAACCGCCGCCCCGCACGTAGCGCTCGAAGTTCTTGCGCTCGGCGGGGGTGAACTGCACCAGCTTGTGGCCGGCGAAGTAGCAGAACGGCGCCTCCAGCATCTTCGCGTCGGACAGCGCCACGATGCGCTCCACCGGGTCCACCCGCAGTGTGGTGTACTCGACCAGGGAGTTGAGCACGTTGCTGGGCATGCGGACGTCCACGTCCCAGTCGCCGGACTCGTAGGTCAGGCGGGTGAAGTAGAAGTCGTGGCTAGGCATGGGTTAGGTCCTGGACCGGCGGCGGGAAACCGGGGACAGACCCTCCGCGCCACACGCCGTCGCGTAGGCATGGGTCGCTGAACGCGGGTCTGTCCCCAGTGCTCATACCGCATCCGACAGCGACGTGAAGTTGAAGTCGCGGATCTTCATCGCCGGCAGCAGCATCTGGAAGCGCGAGCCGACGCCGCCCACCACCACCGGCTTGCCCAGTTCCTCGATGTTGTTCAGCATGGACACCGGGCTTTCGTTGAAGCGGAAGTTCTTGATCGGATGCTTGATCTTGCCGTTCTCGATGTAGAAGGTGCCGTCGCGCGTCAATCCGGTCAGCGCCACCGATTGCGGGTCCACCATGCGGATGTACCAGAGGCGCGTGACCAGCACGCCCTTCTTGGTGCCGGCGATCAGTTCCTCCGTGCTCTTGCTGCCGCCAGCCATGATGATGTTGCCGTGCTGCGCGGTGGCGCGCTTGCCGTTCTTCCCGGCCCAGAAACGCGAGTAGTCCAGCGTGGACACGACGCCGTTCTTGATGATGTCGGTGCGCTCGCGCGCCTGCATGGTGGCGCCGTCCCAGGGCAGCACCGGCACGTCCGGGTTCCACGGGTCGGCCCACACGTTCACCTGCTCGTCGTACAGCTTGTCGCCCAGGCGGTTGGCGCCGCCCTTCTTGGACAGGAAGCTGCGACCCTCGTCGGCGCGGCGCGCGTCGAAGGCGTTGAACATGAAGTTCAGCATGTCCGACGTGGCCGCCGGCTCCAGGATCACCGTGTAGCGGCCCGGCTCCATGGCCTTCGCGTCCACCGATCGCACCGCCTTCTCGATCGCCACGTTGGACGCCTCGCGCGCGTCGAACCGGCCCGCGTCGTTGGCGTAGCGGGTGGCCCAGCCCGAACCCCGGCCGTCCTCCGTGCGCGCGGTGATGGTGAAGCCCAGGTTGCTCAGTTCCTGGTAGCCGAACAGGCCATTGGAGTTGGCCAGCGCCTCGAAGCCGGTGGTGTCGTTGAAGAAGCCGGCCGCCTGCAGCTTGGCCTTGCGCGCCGCGTCTATGCTCTGGAACGCCACCTCGGCGCGGTACTCGGGATCGATGTCGGCCGTGCGCTTGCTCCAGGTGGGCGTGGCCTTGTACTGCTGCGGCTTGATCGCCGGCAGGAACTCCGGATTCTCCGGCGCCAGGCGCGCCACGTCCTCGGCGCGGCGCACGGCCTTTTCCAGCGACTTGTCGTCGAACTCGTTGATCGACGCCGCGCCCACGCGCTTGCCGAAGGCGACCGTCACGCTCAGCTGCGTGTTCTCTGTGAGGCCGGCGGTGGAGACGGCGTTGTTGGCGTAGCGGATATTGCCCGAGCGGCTGCCGCTCAGGCCCACCTCGCACTGGTCCGCCTTCGAGTAGGCGATCACCTTGTCGCAAACGCGCTTCGCTTCTTCCTGGTTCAGAAATTTCATCTGGCGCTGCTCCTCAGCCGATCTTGCGGGCGGTGTTGATGACGTTCACGCCGTTGAAGCGCGTGGTGCTCGATCCGTGCGACACGGCGCTCACCTGCGGCGGCTGGCCCTTGCCGTCGAAGAAGGAGCCGCCCATGCGCCAGTCGCGCTCGTCGCACATGGCGGCGCAGGCGTTCCAGAATTCCTGGGTGTTGGACTGGTAGGCCACGTCTTCCACCTGGTTGACGATCTTGCCGTTCCTGATCTCGTAGAACAGCTGGCCGCCGAACTGGAAGTTGTAGCGCTGCTGGTCGATGGAGAAGGAGCCGCGTCCCAGGATGTAGATGCCCTTCTTCACGTCGGCCACCATCTCGTCCGGCGTCATCTTCCTCTTGCCAGCCGCGAGGGACACGTTGGGCATGCGCTGGAACTGCACGCTGCTCCAGCTGTCGGCGTACGAGCAGCCGTGCGATTCCTTCTCGCCGATCACGTGGGCCTGGTCGCGCGTGGTCTGGTAGTTCACCAGCACGCCGTCCTTGATGATGTCCCAGCGCTTGGCCTTCACGCCCTCGTCGTCGTAGCCGACCGCGCCCAGCGAGCCGATGGCGGTGCGGTCGGCCACGAAGTTGACGATGTCGGCGCCGTACTTGAATTTCTTCGATTCCCACTTGTCCAGCGTGGCGAAGCTGGTGCCGGCGTAGTTGGCCTCGTAGCCCAGCACGCGGTCCAGTTCCGTGGCGTGGCCGACGGATTCGTGGATGGTGAGGAACAGGTGCTCGGGGCTGAGCACCAGGTCGTACTTGCCCGGCTCGATGGATTTCGCGGTCAGCTTCTCGCGTGCCTGGCGGCCGGCGGCGCGGGCGTCCTCGATCAGGTCGTAGCCGTTCTTGTACAGCTGGGTCACGCCGCCGGCGGCGCGCACCTTGTTCCCGGCCTTCGCGTCGAAGAACTCGTAACCCATGCCGGCCGGCGACGACAGGCCGTCGCGGGTGCGGAACTTGCCGGTGGCCTTGTCCACGGCGGTGGCGGTGAACGGGGACCACAGGCGGTGCACGTCCTGGTCGATGTAGGAGCCGTCGGTGGAGGCGAAGTACTTCTGCTGGTTCACCTGGAACAGCATGGACTGCATGAAGCTCGCGCCGGCGTCCATGCCGGCCTTGTTGGCGGCGATCAGCATCTCGGCCTTGTCCTTGATGGGCACCGTGCGCCAGTCCTTGATGTACGGCGTGGACCAGGCCACCTCGCCCACGCCCTTCACCGGCGCCAGGCGCACGGGTTCGGTCTGCAGGCGGGCGTTGGCCTTGGCGATGGCGACCGCCTGGCGCGCGGCGTCGGCCACGGAGTCCAGGGTCATCACGTTGGTGGAGACGAAGCCGTAGGCGCCGCCGGCGATCACGCGCACGCCGACGCCGCTCGATTCGGTGTTGACGATGTTTTCGACGTTCAGGTCGCGGGTGGTGATGAACTGGTTCAGGTAGCGGCCGACGCGCACGTCGCAATAGCTCGCGCCGGCCTTGGTGGCGGCGTTCATCGCGGCGTCCGCCAGCGATTTCTTGAACTGCACGGCCATGGGGTTGAGCAGCTCCTCGGCCGCGATGGCGTTGCCGAACACCGGCACCAGCATGGCGCCGCCGGACAGCGCGCCCACTTTCAGAAATGTACGTCGTTCCACATCTACTCCTGGTTCAAGTTTAGTACAAAACCCACCGCAAGGGCTGGGGTCAGACCCCCAGGGGTCTGACCCCCGACTTCGCCTTCGGGTTACACCGCGTCCGACAGCGAGGTGAAGTTGAAGTCCCGCACCTTCATCGCGGGGATCAGCATCTGGAACGGCGACTCGTCGCCGCCCAGGATCTCGGGCTTGCCGATCTCGTCGATGTTGTTGAGCATGGTGACCGGGCTTTCGTTGAAGCGGAAGTTCTTCACCGGGTGCTTGATCTTGCCGTTCTCGATGTAGAAGGTGCCGTCGCGCGTCAGGCCGGTCAGCAGCACGGTTTGCGGGTCCACCATGCGGATGTACCAGGTGCGGGTGATCAGCACGCCCTTCTTGGTTTTGGCGATCAGCTCCTGCGTGGACTTGTTGGTGCCCGCCATGATGAAGTTGCCCGGCGCGCCAACGGCGCGCTTGCCCTGCTTCCGCGCCCAGAAGCGCGAGTAGTCCATCGCCGCGACCTTGCCGCTCTTGATGATGTCCATGCGCTCGCGCGCCAGCATGGTGTTGGTGTCCCACGGCGTGACGGCGATGTCCTTGTCCCACGGGTCGGACCAGATGTTGACCTGCTCGTCGAACAGCTTCTCGCCCAGGCGGTTGCCGCCGCCCTTCTTCGACAGGAAGCTGCGGCCCTCGTCCGCGCTGCGCGCGTCGAAGCCGTTGAACATGTAGGCCAGCAGGTCGGAGGTGGCGGCCGGCTCCAGGATCACCGTGTAGCGGCCAGGCTCCAGCGCCTTGGCGTCCACCGAGCGCAGCGCCTTCTCGATCGCCACGTCGGAGGCCTCGCGCGCGTCGAACCTGGCGACGTCGCCCGCGTCGCGCCGCACCCAGCCCGATCCGCGGCCGTCCTCGGTGCGCACGGTGCAGGTGAAGTTCAGGCCCGTGTTCTCCTGGTGGCCGAACACGCCCTTGGAGTTGGCGATGGCCTCGAACGCGGTGCTGTCGGTGAAGAAGCCGGCGGCCACCAGCTTGTTCTTGCGGCTGTTCTCGATGCTGTAGGCGGCCACCTGGGCGCGGAAGTCGGGATCGATGGCGGCGGTGCTCTTGCTGTAGGTGTCGCTGGCCTTGTACTCCTGCTTCGAGACGGTGGACATGAACTCCGGGTTTTCCGGCGCCAGGCGCGCCAGGTCCTCGGCGCGGCGCACGGCCTTTTCCAGCGACTTGTCGTCGAACTCGTTGACGGTGGCGGTGCCCTGCTTCTTGCCGTAGGCGACAGACACGGACAGCTGCGTGTCCTCGACCAGGCCGGCGGTGGAGACGGCGTTGCGCGCGTAGCGGATATTGCCCGTGCGGTTGCCGGTCAGCTTGACCTCGCATTCGTCGGCCTTGGTCAGGGACAGCACCTTGTCGGTGATGCGCTTCGCTTCTTCCTGATTCAGAAATTTCATGTTCTAGTCCTTAGCCTTAGCCGATCTTGCGGGCGGTGTTGATCACGTTGATGCCGTTGAAGCGCGTGGTGCTGGCGCCGTGCGACACGATGCTGACCTGCGAAGGCTGGCCCTTGCCGTCGAAGAAGGAGCCTCCCATGCGCCAGTCGCGCTCGTCGCACAGGGCGGAGCAGGCGTTCCAGAACTCCTGGGTGTTGGACTGGTAGGCCACGTCCTCCAGCGGCTGGGTGATCTTGCCGTCCTTGATCTCGTAGAACAGCTGGCCCCCGAACTGGAAGTTGTAGCGCTGCTGGTCGATGGAGAAGGAGCCGTCGCCGACGATGTAAATGCCCTTCTTGACGTCCTTGATCATCTGGTCCGGCGTGAGCCGCTTCGTGCCGGCCTTGAGCGACACGTTGGGCATGCGCTGGAACTGCACGCTGCTCCAGCTGTCCGCGTAGGAGCAGCCGTGCGACTCCTTCTCGCCGATGATGTGGGCCTGGTCGCGCGTGGCCTGGTAGTTCACCAGCACGCCGTCCTTGATGATGTCCCAGCTCTTGCAGCGCACGCCCTCGTCGTCGTAGCCGACCGCGCCCAGCGAACCGGCGGCGGTCTTGTCGGCGACGATGTTGACCATGTCGGCGCCGTACTTGAATTTCCTCGACTTCCATTTGTCCAGCGTGGCGAAGCTGGTGCCGGCGAAGTTGGCCTCGTAGCCCAGCACGCGGTCCAGCTCCGTCGGGTGGCCGACCGACTCGTGGATGGTCAGCCACAGGTGCTCGGGGCTGAGCACCAGGTCGTACTTGCCCGGCTCGACGGATTTCGCCGTCAGCTTGGCCTTGGCCTGCTGGCCGGCCGCGCGCGCGTCCTCCACCAGGTCGTAGGACTTGCGGTACAGCGTGGTCACGCCGCCGGCGGCCTTGAACTTGTCCTCGGCGCGGCCGTCCAGGTATTCATAGCCCATGCCGACCGGCGTGGACAGGCCGGAACGGGAGCGGAACTTGCCGCTGGTCTTGTCGACGGCGGTGGCGAAGAAGGGCATCCACAGGCGGTGCAGGTCCTGGTCGATGTAGGAGCCGTCGGTGGAGGCGAAGTACTTCTGCTGGTTCACCTGGAACAGCAGCGATTGCATGAAGCTGGCGCCGCCGTCCAGGCCGGCCTTGTTGCCGGCGATGAGCAGCTCGGCCTTTTCCTTGATGGGCACCGTGCGCCAGTCCTTGGTGTAGGGCGTGGCCCAGGCCACCTCGCCCACGCCCTTCAGCGCGGCCAGTTGCACCGGTTCGGTCTGCAGCCTGGCGTTGGCCTTGGCGATGGCGACCGCCTGGCGCGCGGCGCCGGCCACGCCGTCCGGCGACATGTCGTTGGTGGCGGCGAAGCCGTAGGCGCCGCCCGCGATCACGCGCACGCCGACGCCGGCCGATTCAGTGTTGGTGACGTTCTCGATGTTCAGGTCCCGGGTGGTCAGGAACTGGTTCAGGTAGCGGCCGATGCGCACGTCGCAGTAGCTGGCGCCGGCCTGGGTGGCGGCGGTCATGGCCGTGTCGGCCAGCATCTTCTTGAACTTCACGTCGACCGGCTTGAGCAGCTCTTCGGCCGCGATGGCGTGGCCGAACGGGGGCAGCAGCATTGTGCCCAAGGCAAAACCGCTAATGTTGAGAAATGCGCGTCGTTCCATATTATCTCCAAAAGAACACTGCCGGGTTTTGCGGCCGGGGGACTGCCTTGTGGGCTGTCCTGCGCCGCGAAATCTGTAGACTAGTCAACAAGCAATAAAGGGATGCGTTCTGCAAGTTCCATGCCATTTGTGAAATGGCCCGCTGGCCGGGCGGCGCGGTGTCCGGGGCTGTCCGAAGTGTCCGCGCGAGTGTCCGAACGCTGTCCGAGCGGACCGCTTCGGACAGTATGTAACGTCTTGTATAGGCCGCGTAACGGCGTGTATATCGGCGCCGCGACATTCCGCTTGACCCATGTTGCAAGTTCAACCATTATCGCCGCACGCGACCGGCACGTGTCGCGCCACCGACCTTCCAAAACCAAGGAGATTTGCATGAAACGACTGTTACTGGCCGCCGCCATCGTGTGCGGCGTGGCCGGCCCGGCGCTGGCGGACGACGCCCTGAAGGCGGCCATCGCCAGCGGCACCCGCACGCCCGCCAACGTGGAGCGCGACGCGCAGCGCCATCCGTATGAAACGCTGACCTTCTTCGGCATCAAGCCCACCATGACGGTGGTGGAACTGTCGCCGGGCGGCGGCTGGTACACCGAGATCCTGGCGCCATACCTGCGCGACAAGGGCAAGCTGATCGCCGCCGGCGCCACGCCCGGCTCGGCCAGCGAGAACGTGCGCAAGGGCGCCGCGCGCTTCCAGGAGAAGCTCGACGCCGTGCCGGCCGCCTACGGCAAGGTGCAGCTGGGCGCCTTCGAACCGGGCAACGGCGTGTACAACTACGCGCCCAAGGGCACGGCCGACATGGTGCTCACCTTCCGCAACGTCCACAACTGGATCGGCACCGGCGACGCCAACATGAAGGCGCTGTTCGCCAGCGTGTACGACGCGCTGAAACCGGGCGGCGTGTTCGGCGTGGTGGACCACCGCCTGCCGGCCTCGGTGAAGCAGGACGAGAAGGCCAGCAGCGGCTACGTGCACGAGGCCTACGTGATCAAGCTGGCGGAGAACGCGGGCTTCAAGCTGGCCGGCAAATCGGAGGTGAACGCCAACCCCAGGGACAAGGCCGACCACGAGGGCGGCGTGTGGGCGCTGCCGCCAACCTACGGCAACAAGGACAAGGACCGCGCGAAATACGCCGCCATCGGCGAGAGCGACCGCATGACGCTGAAGTTCGTGAAACCTTAAGGCCGCAACCCAGGGGACAGACCCTCCGCGCCACGCGCTGTCGCAACGGCACGGGACGCGGAACGCGGGTCTGTCCCCGGCTCACGCCGCGTATCTCTGTAGTTTTTTAGCACAGATCGCCACAAAAACGCACGAACGATCTCTTTTTTGCACGAGAATGTTTTCCTCACGTTCCATCCGAGGATAGCCATGCGCCAGAACCTGCCCGTTACCGCGATCGAATACCAGATGGAGGAAGGCCGCCCCATCGTCTCCAAAACCGATCTGAAGGGCAAGATCACCTACGTCAATCCCTACTTTGCGGAAGTGAGCGGCTTTTCGCAGGAAGAGCTGCTGGGCGCGCCGCACAACCTGGTGCGCCATCCGGACATGCCGGAGGCGGCCTTCGCCGACCTGTGGGCGACGCTGAAAGCCGGCCAGTCCTGGACCGGCATGGTGAAGAACCGCCGCAAGAACGGCGACTTCTACTGGGTGCTGGCGAACGTGACGCCGGTGCTGGAGAACGGCCGCGCCACCGGCTACATGTCGGTGCGCACCCGGCCGGGCCGGCAACAGATCGAGGAGGCGGACCGGCTGTACCGCGCCATCGCGGCCGGCAGCGCCGGCAACGTCGCCCTCAAGCAGGGCCGCGTGGTGAAGACCGGTTTCGCCGGCAAGCTGGCGGGCCTGCGCACGCTGAGCATCCGCGCCCGCATCAACACCGGCCTGGTGGCCTTCAGCGCCATGTTCCTGCTGATGGGCGGGATCGGCGTGAGCCAACTGAACGGCGCCGCCGCCGGCTGGATGGGCGGACTGGCGGGCCTGGGGCTGGCCTTCACGCTGCTGCAGGCCTACGCCTTCCAGAAGGCGGTGGGCGCGCCGCTGCACCACGCGCTGGAGGCGGCGCGCACGCTGGCCGGCGGCGACCTGACCAGCGACATCGACACCTCCCGCGGCGACGACATGGGCCAGATGCTGCGCGCGCTGCAGCAGATGAATGTGAACCTGCGCGCCATCGTCGGCGACGTGCGCTCCAACGTGGAGTCGATGCGGGCCGCCACGGGCGACATCGCGGCGGGCAATATGAACCTGTCCCAGCGCACCGAGTCGCAGGCCTCCAGCCTGGAGCAGACGGCGGCCAGCATGGACCAGTTCTCGTCCACCGTGAAGCAGAACGCGGAGCACGCGCGGCAGGCCAGCCAGCTGGTGGTCTCGACCACCGAGGTGGCCACGCGCGGCGGCGATTCGGTGGCCAGGGTGGGCGCCACGATGAGCGACATCAGCGCCTCGGCGCACAAGATCGTGGATATCATCAGCCTGATCGACGGCATCGCCTTCCAGACCAACATCCTGGCGCTGAACGCGGCGGTGGAGGCGGCGCGCGCCGGCGAGCAGGGACGCGGCTTCGCCGTGGTGGCCTCCGAGGTGCGCAACCTGGCGCAGCGCTCGGCGGCCGCGGCGCGCGAGATCAAGGGGCTGATCGACGATTCGGTCAAGCAGGTGACGCTGGGCGACAAGCTGGTGGGCGAGGCGGGTCAGACCATGTCCGAGATCATCGGCTCGGTGCAGCGCGTGGCCGGCATCATGACCGAGATCGCCGGCGCCAGCCAGGAGCAGACCGGCGGCATCGCGCAGGTGAACCGCGCGGTGTCGGAGATGGACCAGGGCACGCAGCAGAACGCGGCGCTGGTCGAGGAGGCGGCGGCCGCCGCCGCCAGCCTGGACGAGCAGGCCGCGCAACTGGCGCTGGCGGTGTCGATGTTCCAGGTGCGGCGGCGCTGACTTCCCGCGCCTGCTGGAACTGGCGCTGGACAAGACGATCGCCAGCGACGGCCCGTACGAGATCGTCCAATACGGCTACAAGCTGACCAATCCGCGCCAGGCCGCGGAGGTGAAGAACAATGGCGTGATCGACGTGATGTGGGACGGCAGCAACCGCCAGCGCGAGACGGACTTGCTGCCGGTGCGCGTGTCGCTGCTGAAGGAACTGAACGATTACCGCCTGTTCCTGATACGCGCCGAGGACGCCGACAAGTTCGCGGCCGTCAAGACACTGGACCAGCTGCGCGCGCTGACCGCCGGCGCCGGCGTGAACTGGCCATCGACCGACGTGCTGCGCGCCAACGGCCTGCCGGTGATGACGTCGATAGACTATGAATACCTGTTTCCCATGCTGCGCGTGAAGCGCTTCGACTACATGCCGCGCGGCGCGCACGAGGCCTGGTCGGAACTGGCCCAGCACGAGGGCGAGGGACTGGCGGTGGAGCGCACCATCTTCCTGCACTACCGCGTGCCCTATTACTTCTTCGTCAGCCGCGCGCGGCCGGCGCTGGCCGCGCGCATCGAAAGGGGATTGCGGATCGCGCAGAAGGACGGCAGCTTCGACCGCCTGTTCAATTCCATCCCCGCCTTCCAGCGCGGGATGGAGGAGATTGCAGCCCGCAAGCGGCGCGTGTTCGAGCTGCACCTGCCCTGAGAAGCTGAAAAGATAGACAAAAGGGCAACCGCAAGTTAGAGTCTGCCGATGCGAAATCGATCGCAACTCCCATCAACTTCGGTGAAGGAACGGCAATGAGACAATACGGCGCGGAATTCTTTGGAACATTTTGGCTGGTGCTGGGCGGCTGCGGCAGCGCGGTGCTGGCGGCGGCGTTTCCCGGCGTGGGCATCGGCCTGCTGGGCGTATCGCTGGCCTTCGGCCTGACGGTGCTGACCATGGCCTACGCGATCGGCCACATTTCAGGCTGCCACCTGAACCCGGCGGTGTCGATCGGCCTGTGGGCCGGCGGACGCTTCCCCGCCAACAAGCTGCTGCCCTACATCGTGGCCCAGGTGCTGGGCGCGATCGTCGCCGGCGGCGTGCTGTACCTGATCGCCAGCGGCAAGGCCGGCTTCAGCCTGAGCGCCGACTTCGCCTCGAACGGCTATGGCGAGCACTCGCCGGGCGGCTACTCGCTGCTGGCGGCGCTGGTGACGGAAGTGGTGATGACGATGATGTTCCTGATCGTGATCCTCGGCGCCACCGACGGCCGCGCGCCGGGCGGCTTCGCGCCGCTGCCCATCGGCCTGGCGCTGACGCTGATCCACCTGATCAGCATCCCCGTCACCAACACCTCGGTCAATCCGGCGCGCAGCACCGGCGTGGCGCTGTACGTGGGCGACTGGGCGGTCGGCCAGCTCTGGCTGTTCTGGCTGGCGCCGATCGCGGGCGCCCTGCTCGGCGCGCTGGTCTACCGCCTGATCGGCAGCAACCAGGCGAGCCTGCAGGCGGTGCCGCAAACGGAACGCAACGCCGCGTAATCAGGGCTTTTTCACGGGCGCGAGATCGAGGTCGGCGAAGTCGAAGCTGAAGTCGGTCTCGCCGGACACCGGCGCCATCCTCACGCGCTCGATGCTGCCGTCCGGATTCAGCGAAAACGTCACATAGGCGTCGGCGTTGAGATGGCGCTGGCGCCAGCGGACGATGAAGCTGTCGTGCTGGAAGTGCTCCAGATCGCCCGTCAGGTCCGGCGTGCGCGCGAAGCGCATCACCTGCCGGTCCCCCTCCCGCCGTATCGTCACCTGGCCGTACCAGGGGTCCTGGTAGTCGCCCTCGTACGCCGCCAAGGCCAGCGAGGGCCGCGACGCCGCGTCGCGCGCGGCGGCGGCCTTGGCCACCTTGGCCAGTTCCTCCCGGTGCCGTTTGCGCTCGTCGTCCGCGACGATGGAGATCCAGTCGCGCGTGGAGCCGCCCAGGTAATGGTCGAGGATGCGCCACTGCAGCGCGTTCATCGAGCCGCCGTTCTCGGCGTTGGTGAAGATCGCCACGCCCAGCCTCTCCTCCGGCACCAGCAGCACGCGCGAATAAAAGCCCAGCAGCGCGCCGCCGTGCAGGGCCAGCTTGCGGCCCTTGTAGTCGCGCAGCTGGAAGCCCAGGCCGTAGGCGTTGAAGTTGGGACGGGTGGCGGCCAGCGCGCCCTTGGGATCGGGGATGCGCATGGCCGTTTGCGGGCTCCACATCTCGGCCAGCTGCTTTTCGCTGATGAGCTGAACGCCGTCCGGCGTTCTGCCGCCGTCCAGCAGCATGGCCATCCAGCGCGCGATGTCCTCCGCGTTGCTGTTGATGCCGACCGCGCCCTTGGCGTTCTCCACCGGCACAGCCGGCACGGCGACGGTGCGCTCGTCCACGCGGCTGTGCGGCGCGGCGTGGTCCGCCGCCCGCAGCATCGCGGCCTGGCTGGTGGTGGTCGCTTGCATGCCCAGCGGCGCCAGGATGCGCTCGCGCATCGCCTCCTCCCATGACTTGCCCGTCTTGTCGGCGACGATACGGCCGGCCACGATGTAGTGGACGTTGTCGTAGGCGTAGCCGTTGCGGAAGCTGGTGGCCGGCCGGATGAAGCGCAGCCGGGCGATGATCTCGTCGGTGCTGTAGGTGCTGCTCGGCCACCACAGCAGGTCGCCGGCGCCCAGCCCAAGGCCGCTGCGGTGCGTGACCAGGTCGCGGATGGTCATGGCGCCGGTCACGTAGGCGTCGCGCATCTGGAAGCCGGGCAGGTGCTGGATGACGGGATCGTCCCATTTCAGCTTGCCCTCGTCGACCAGCATGGCCAGCGCGGCGGCCGTGAAGGCCTTGGAGTTGGAGGCGATCTCGAACAGCGTCCGGCCGGTGACCGGGGCCGGCTCGCCGAGCTTGCGCACGCCGTAGCCCTTGGCCGCCACCACCTTGCCGTCCTTGACGATGGCGATGGCCATGCCGGGGACGTCGAAGGTCTTGAGGACGCGGTTCACGTCCGCGTCCAGGTCGTAGGCGGCCCGCTGCGCGGCCGCGGCGGGGGCGACGGCCACCTCGTGCGCGTGGAGGTTCGGCGCCGACAACGCCGATAACGCCAGCAGCAGCGGCGGCAACAACGAAACCCGCGACGCCGGCGACGGCGCGCCGCCTTTCCTCATCATCGGGCTCTTCCTCATCGCGCTCATTTCCTGTTCAGCACCTTGTCCACATTGGCCTGGGTGTCCGGGTGGTAGCGCGGGCGCGCCTGCTTGTACAGGGCCAGCGCCCATTCGCGGTCGGTGGGGCTCTTGAACAGCGCGGTGTACAGCGGCACCACGAACTTCTTGCGGCCCACCTTCATCAGGAAGGCGCTCAGCGGTTCGCGCACGTCGTGGCCGGCCTTCACGGACGCCAGCTGGAAGCGGAACGCCACCTCGTTGTTGCCGCTCCTGGCCAGGCCGAAGGCATGGTCCAGCTCCTTCAACTGGGCGGCGGTGGCCTTGCCGTCGATGCCGTTCAGGAAGTGCATCCATTCGATGGCGATCCAGTTCTTGGTGTCCAGCGTCGCCGTCGTCAACTCGCCCTTCAGCCACTGGTCGCGCTGCGCGTCCAGCGCGGTCAGGCGCGGCGACACGGCGCGCTTGGCGGTGCCGGGCACGCCGGCGCCGTGCAGCCATTCCTCCAGTTCGTTCTGCGTCATCACGTCCGGATACTTGTCCAGCAGGTTCTTGCGCAGGTAGGCCACGAACTGCTCGGTGGTGGCGGACTGGAAGGCGTGCTGGTCGAACCAGCCGCGCAGGAAGGGATCGAACACCTCGCGGCCGGCGCGCTGCTCCAGCGTGTGCAGCAGCCAGGCGCCCTTGGGATAGGCCAGGCCCTCGTCGGTGTAGGTCTGGGACGGGTTGCCGTCCGGGTCGCGCGTGATCAGCGCCTGCTTCGCGGTCGGGATGTCCTTGAGCGAGATGAACAGCTCCTCCTGCTCCAGCTGCAGGCCCATCTGCGCCACCTCCGCGCCGTAGATGCTTTCCACGATGCGGGTGGTGACGTAGGTGGTGAAGCCCTCGTTCAGCCACCAGTGCTTCCAGGTGGCGTTGGTGACCAGGTTGCCGGACCAGGAGTGCGCCAGTTCATGCGCGATCAGGTCGACCAGGCTGCGGTCGCCCGCGATCATGGTCGGCGTGAGGAAGGTCATGCGCGGGTTTTCCATGCCGCCGATGGGGAAGGACGGCGGCAGCACGATCATGTCGTAGCGTCCCCACCGGTAGGGGCCGTACAGCGCCTCGGCGGCGGCCACCATCTTCTCGGTGTCGGCCAGCTCGTAGGCGGCGGCCTCGATGCGCGCCGGCTCGGCGTAGACGGCGGTGCGCGGGCCGAGGTCGCGCACCTCGATCTCGCCGATGGCGATGGCCAGCAGGTAGGACGGGATGGGCTGCGGCATCTTGAACTTCCAGCCGCCGGCGCCGGTGGCCTTGGGGTCGTTCTCGGCGCTCATCACCACGCGCAGGCCGGACGGGGCGTCCACCCGCGCGCTGTAGGTGAAGCGCACGGCCGGCGTGTCCTGCACCGGCGCCCACGACCGCGCGTCGATGGTCTCGGACTGGCTGAACATGAAGGGCCGCTTGCCGGACATGGTCTGCTGCGGCGTCATCCACTGCAGCGCGGGCGCGGTGGGGGCGGTGCGGTAGTAGACGCGCACCTTCTCCGGCTGCGTTGGCAGCGAGATGCGCAGGGCCTGGCCCTTCTCGGGGTCCGGCTTGTCCAGCATGTAGGAGGCGGCGCTCCAGCGGCCGTTGGGCTGCAGCACCTGCACGCGGGCGATGTTCAACTGGCGGGTGTCGAGCACCAGCGCGCGGGCGGACTTGTCCAGCCAGTTCAGCGTGAGCTCGGCGTAGCCGGACAGCGTCTTGCTGCCGAAATCGGCCTTCAGGTCGAGGTGCAGGTTGGTGGTGCGGACCTGGTCGTAGCGCGCGTAGCTGAGCGGGTCGGCGTGGGCGGCCATGCCGATGCCGGCCAGCAGCGCGCACAGCGTTCTGCGCAGAGGGATAGTCGTTCGCATAGGCTCATTCGTCTTGTTGAGAAAAACGCCCGCCATGTTCGTGACTGGCGAAGCGGCGGTGCAGAATAGCATACCCAGGCGCCCGTGAACCGCGCGGCGCGGCGCGCTCGCTGTGCTATCATGCGGCCTGAACTTTGGGGAGTAGTCGGCTTCCGGTCCCGCCGGAAGAACCTGTGTCAACATGATCGGCCCGCAGGCCGTGGCGCAGGTGGCCAGCACCGCTGGCTTGACGAGACCATTGATCGAGGGGCGGCCGCTATGGGCCGGAGCCGCCCTTGGATCATTGGTTAACGTCCGGCCCTTGAGATCACCCCATCATGGAAGCTTTCCTCATCTCCGCGGGCATCGTGGCCCTGGCCGAAATCGGCGACAAAACCCAGCTGCTCGCCTTCCTGCTCGCCGCGCAATTCCGCCGTCCCGTGCCCATCGTGCTGGGCATCTTCACGGCCACCGTGCTCAACCACGCCTTCGCCGGCGCCGCCGGCGCCTTCGTCACCACCCTGCTGGGGCCGGACGCGCTGCGCTGGGTGCTGGGCCTGTCCTTCATCGCCATGGCGGGCTGGATACTGGTGCCGGACGAGATCGACGAGGACGCGCGGCCGGCGGCCAGGTACGGCGTGTTCGCGACCACGGTGATCGCCTTCTTCCTGGCCGAGATGGGCGACAAGACGCAGATCGCCACCGTGGCGCTGGCGGCCCGCTTCGACAGCCTGGCGGCGGTGGTGATGGGCACCACCCTCGGCATGATGCTGGCCAACGTGCCGGCCGTCTACCTGGGCAGGAGCGCGGCCACCAGGGTGCCGCTCAAGCTGGTGCACGGGATCGCGGCGCTGATCTTCGCGGCGCTGGGCGTGGCGACCCTGCTGGGGGCGGGCGACGGCCTGATTGGCTGACGTCGTCACTGCCGCGGCAGGCCGAGGATCACGCGGTGCGGCTGGCCGTCGTCGACCAGCGGGATGTCGTTGCCGGCCTGCGCAACCCCGTCGACCGTCAATCCCGGCGCGCCGCGCGCCACCTCGATCGTGTATTCGCTGCCGCCGAAGCGGTAGCGCAGCGTGTAGCCGTCCCAGTCTCCGGGAACCTTGGGATCGAGGGTCAGCTTGTCGGCCGAGCGCGTCAGGCCCAGCAGCGATTCCAGGATCAGCCGGTACATCCAGCCCGAGGACCCGGTGTACCAGCTCCAGCCGCCCCGGCCCACGTGCGGCGACACGGCGTACACGTCGGCCGTCACCACGTAGGGCTCCACCTTGTACACCATGCTCGACTCCCAGGTCGAGCCGTGCCGCACCGGATTGATCATCCGCATCAGCTCCCAGGCGCGCTCCACGTTGCCCATCTTGGCGAAGGCCATCACGGTCCAGATCGCGGCGTGGGTGTACTGGCCGCCGTTCTCGCGCACGCCCGGCACGTAGCCGCGGACATAGCCCGGATTCGGGTCGGCCTTGTCGAACGGCGGGTCGAGCAGCTGGATCAGGCCGTGGTCGCGCCGCACCAGGCGCTGGTCGACCTGCTCCATGGCGCCGTGCACGCGCTCCTTGTTGGCCGCGCCGGACAGCACGCCCCAGCTTTGCGAGATGGAGTCGATCTGGCATTCCTCGTTCTCGTGCGAGCCCAGCGGCGTGCCGTCGTCGAAATAGGCGCGGCGGTACCACTGGCCGTCCCACGCGTTCTGCTCGACGTTGGCGGCCAGCTTGCCCGCCTCCTCGCGGCACTCGGCGGCGAACGGGCCGTCGCCCTTGCGCTCGGCCACGCCGGCGAAGCGCTGCAGCACGTCGAACAGGAAGAAGGCCAGCCACACGCTCTCGCCCTTGCCCTCCTCGCCCACCTTGTCCATGCCGTCGTTCCAGTCGCAGGAGCCGATCAGCGGCAGGCCGTGCGCGCCGAAGCGCAGGCCGTTGCGGATGGCGCGCACGCAGTGCTCGTAGACGTCGCCCGTCTGCGCCGAGCGCACCGGCAGGTCGTAGTAGGAATCCTCCTCCTGCTTGACGGGGCGCCCCTCCAGGAAGTGCACCACCTCGCCCAGCACGCTGACGTCGCCGGTGCTGGAGACGTAGCGCCACACGGCCAGCGGCAGCCACAGGTAGTCGTCCGAGCAGTGCGTGCGCACGCCGCGGTCCGACGGCGGGTGCCACCAGTGCTGCACGTCGCCCTCCAGGAACTGGTGGGCGCAGCACAGCACGATGTGGTCGCGCAGGATCCTCGGTTCGGTGTGCACCATGGCCATCGCGTCCTGCAGCTGGTCGCGGAAGCCGAAGGCGCCGCCGGACTGGTAGTAGCCGCTGCGCGCCCACATGCGGCAGGCGATGGTCTGGTACATCAGCCAGCCGTTGGCGATGACGTCGATGGCCGGTTCCGGCGTGGTGATCTGCACCGCGCCCAGCACCCGGTCCCAGTGCGCGCGCACGGCCGCCAGCGTCTCGCGCGCGGCGGCCAGGCCGCCGTGCTTCTGCACCAGGCTGGAGGCGTCGGCGTTGCGGCGCCCGCCCAGGCCGAGGATGAACACGATCTCGCGCTCCTGGCCCGGCATCAGGTCGAACGGCGCCTGGATCGCGCCGCAGCTGTCGAGCGCCGTGCCGACCTTGCCGGACAGGCGCGAGCGCTTGAGCGCGGCCGGACTGGCCAGCGTGCCGTTGCGGCCGACGAACTCGGCGCGGTCGGCCGTCACCGAGCGCAGGCTGGCGTCGGCGTTGAAGAAGGCCACGCGGCCGGAGAACTCGGTGTTGTACGGGTTCCTGGCCAGCAGCGCGCCGCTGACCGCGTCCACCTCGGTGATGATGTGCATGCCGGACTTGGAGCGCATGTCGCCCAGCACCCACTCGACGTAGCCGGTGACGGACAGGCGGCGGTTGATCAGCGAGTCGTTGCGCACCTTGATGACGGTGTAGCGCACCGGCGCGTCCAGCGCCACGAAGGTGGTCAGCTCGGAGGTGACGCCGGCCTCGGTGTGCTCGAACACGCTGTAGCCGAAACCGTGGCGCGTGACGTAGTCGCCGGCGCCGCGGGCCGGCAGCGCCGTGGGCGACCACACCTGCCCGCTCTGCTCGTCGCGCAGGTAGAAGGCCTCGCCGCTGGCGTCGGACACCGGGTCGTTGTGCCACGGCGTGAGGCGGTACTCGTGCGCGTTCTCCTGCCAGGTGTAGGCCTGGCCGCTCTCCGAGATCACGCTGCCGAACTGCGGGTTGGCCAGCACGTTGGACCAGGGCGCCGGGGTGCGCTGGTTGGCGCCGGTGACGATCACGTACTCGCGGCCGTCGGCCGAGAAGCCGCCCATGCCGTTGTCCAGGATCAGCCCGTGCGGGCGGCGCGTGTTGGGGCCGGCGTCCGAATACTCGCCGCGGGTGTCGGCCATCAGCGGCGGCATGCGCAGCGGCGCCGGGCCGGGCCGCTTGATCTGCTCGGCCAGCGTGCCGCGCTCGTCGCTGACGATGACGCGCGCCACCGACTGCAGCAGCACCCGGTCGTCCGGCGCGATCTGCTCGCCCATGCGCACGAAGATGCCGCCCGGGCGGTCGATGGCCTGGGCGTCGATGCCGGAGGCGATCAGGCCCATGATCTGGTCGTGCAGCGCCTGGCGGTAGCCGGACAGGTCCTCGTACCAGATCACCAGGTCCACCACCAGCCCCTTCAGGCGCCAGTAGGCGTGCGCCTGCACCATCTGGCGCGCCAGCTCGATGTTGGCCGGGTCGCGGATCTGCAGCAGCACGATGGGCAGGTCGCCCGAGATCGCGTAGGCCCACAGGCCGGACTGGCCGCGCTGGTTGCGCGTCAGGATGCCGGCGTCGGCGCGCAGCGCGGCGTTCGGGTAGATCACGCTGTTGGCCAGGCGGCCGTACAGCTGGGCGTCGGTCTCGCTGGCGTTGAGCTGGCGCAGCACCACCTGGCTGTGGGTCCAGGCCAGTTCGAACACGCGGTCGGCCAGGTGGCGGTCCTGGTACTTGTCGATCAGGTGCAGCGCGGCCTCGCGCGTGTCGGTCATGCCGGTGACGATGTCGACCACGGCCGACTCGTCCGGCTCCAGCACCACCTGGTAGCGGATCGCCACGATGGGGTCCAGCACCGAGCCCTCGGCGCCGCTCAGCGGCCCCTCGTCGATCATGGCGCGCGGCGCGATCGCCGTGTTGCCGCGGCCCAGGAACTTCGAGCGGTCGGTCTCGTAGGACACGCTGCTGACCGAGGCGTCGTGCAAGGTCATCAGGTGCAGCATGTAGGGCATGTGCTCGTCCTTGCCGCGCGGGCGGCGGGTGCACAGGATGGCCGTCTCGTGCGGCAGCACCTCGGTCTGCACGAACAGCTTGGAGAAGGCCGGGTGCGCC
The DNA here is from genome assembly GCF_900116645.1 of Pseudoduganella namucuonensis. Classification (GTDB taxonomy): domain Bacteria; phylum Pseudomonadota; class Gammaproteobacteria; order Burkholderiales; family Burkholderiaceae_D; genus Rugamonas; species Rugamonas namucuonensis. The sequence goes on from NZ_FPBO01000027.1 coordinate 53,541, forward strand.
GCGTCGGCGGCGGCCGGCGCCATCACCACCTCGGCGAAGCTGGTCACCTCGATGGTGCGGCGGCGGTCGGACTTGTTGGTGATGCGGGTGCGCCGCATCTCGATGTCGTCCTCCGGCGAGACCACGATCTCGGTGTACAGCTCCAGTTCGCGGTCGGTGCGGCGGAACTCGGCGCGGCCCTCGGAGAAGATCACCTCGTACTTGCGCGGCTCGACCAGGGTGGGCTGGTAGGTGGTGGACCAGAAGGCGCCGTCCTCCAGGTCGCGCACGTAGCAGAAGTTGCCCCAGTTGTCGCGCGTGCTGTCCTCGCGCCAGCGGGTCACGGCCAGGTCCTTCCAGCGGCTGTAGCTGCCGCCGGCGTTGGTCACCATCACATGGTAGCGGCCGTTCGACAGCAGCTGCGTCTCCGGCACCGGCGTGGCGGCCTGACCCAGGATCCGCATCGGCATCATGGACTGCTCCTGCGCCGTGCTGCGGATGGCGGCCTGCTCGGCCGTGTTGGAATAGAAGGCGCCCGCCTGCGGGCTGCGCTCCTGCAGCACCAGCAGCGTCGATTGCAGCAGCGGGTCGGCCTCGAAGCGGCGCTGCATGGGCCGGTCGTGCAGCAGGAAGCTCAGCGCCAGCAGGCCCATGCCCTGGTGGTGCACCATGAAGGAGCGGATCACCGCGTGGCTCTGGCCGCGCGGCAGGCGCGCCGCCGTGAAGTCGACCGCCTCGTAGAAGCCGTAGCGGCCCATGAAGCCCATGGCGGCCATGCGCTGCAGGTTGACGCACGCGGCCTCGGCGCGCACCATCAGGCCCAGCATGGTGGCGTAGGGCGCGATCACCAGGTCGTCCGCCAGGCCGCGCTTCAGGCCCAGGCCGGGCACGCCGAAGGCGCGGTACTGGTAGTTGAGCGAGGCGTCGGTGGTGTTGTAGCCGGACTCGGAGATCCCCCACGGCACGCTGCGCTGCTTGCCGTACTCGATCTGCGCGGTGATGACGGACTGGTAGGTCTGGTCCAGCAGCGTCTCCGGGTAGTTCGGCATCACCAGCAGCGGCATCAGGTATTCGAACATGGAGCCGGACCACGACAGCAGCACCGGCTCGCCGTTCAGGATGCACAGCTGGCGGCCCAGCGCGAACCAGTGCTCCTGCGGCAGCTGGCCCTGGGCGATGGCGACGAAGCTGGCCAGCCGCACCTCGGAGGCCAGCAGGTCGTAATAGCTGGCGTCCAGGCGCCGCTCGGTGACGTTGTAGCCGATCGCCAGCAGGTTGGTGGTGGGGTTGAACAGGAAGCCGTATTCCACCTGCGCGTATTCCTGCGCCTGGCGCGCCAGGTCGGTCAGCTCGGCGATGCGCTCGCGCGCCCTGATGCTGCCGCGCTCCACCAGCGCCGCCAGCACCTGCTGGCGTTCGCGTTCGCTGGGCGCCAGGTCGGACTGCGGGCTGCCGCTGGCCGGCATGCCGGCCAGTTCGCGCAGCGTGGGGATGCGCATCATGTTGGCGTCGAAGATCTCGCCGGCCGTGATCCACGGCGCCAACTCCAGCAGGTCGTCCAGCGCGGCGCGGCACTGCGCGGCCAGCGCCGCGGCCCAGTGGCGCACGGCGGGGTCGGCGGCGGCCTCGTGGCCGGGATCGAAGGCGGCGCTGGCCTCGGCCGCGCGCTTGAGCCAGGCGTGCATGTCGACCAGGCTGGCCGGGAACAGCGGCAGCACGGCGGCGGCGTCGCGCCGCAGCGCCAGCAGCTGCTCGGGCACGGCGGCGCCGGCCGCGGCGGCGGCCTCGTGCAGCACGTCGATGGTGGTGACGATGCCGTCCAGCAGTTGCACGCCGGCGATGGGCTGGTCCAGCTGGTGCAGCAGGCCCTGCTGCAGGGTCAGCAGGTGGCCGGCCAGGTTGCCGCTGTCCACCGTCGAGATGTAGACGGGATGCAGCGGCTTCATGCTCAGCGTGTCGTACCAGTTGTAGAAATGGCCCTGGTGGCGTTCCAGCTGGGCCATGCTGCGCATGGTGGCGGCGGTGCGCGCCACCAGCTCGCCGCCGCCGATGTAGCCGAAGTCGTGCGCGCTCAGGTTGGCCAGCAGCGCCATGCCGATGTTGGTGGGCGAGGTGCGGTGGGCGATCACCTGGGTCGGATGCTCTTGCATATTGTCCGGCGGCAGCCAGTTGTCCTGGGGTCCGACGAAGGTTTCGAAATAGCCCCAGGTCTTGCGCGCCAGCGTGTGCAGGAAGCGGTTCTGCTCCTCCGTCAGCACCGCCTGCTCGCGCGGCAGCGGAAGGCTGATCCACCACGCCACCACCGGCGCGCCCAGCCAGGCCGCCAGGAACAGCAGCGCCGGGCCGATCGCGCCCGGGCGCCAGGCCACCAGGGCGGCGCCGGCCGCCAGCGCGATGGCGGGCGAGGCCCACATGCCGCGCCAGTGGTCGGCCAGCGAGTCGCCGCCGCGCGCCAGCGCGGAGGCGCGCCATTCCAGCAAGTGGCGGCGCGAGAACAGCAGCCGCCAGCCGGTGCGCACGATGGCGTCCAGGCTGATGTAGCTTTCGTAGGGCAGGAACACCAGCGTCAGCAGCGCGTGCGCGAAATGCAGGCGGCTGCGCCACAGCGATTGCGCGATGTGCTGGCTCCACAGCGTGTCGCGCGGCCGGCGCAGCAGGTCGTACACGGCGCTGGCCAGCGGCGGCAGGAAGATCACCGCCAGCACGGCGGCGGTCCAGTACCACGGGTTGGGCAGCGCTATCCAGGCCAGCAGCAGCGACAGGGTCAGCACCGGCGCCACCAGGCTGCGGCGCAGGTTGTCGAACAGCTTCCAGCGCGACAGCGCGGACAGCGGGTTGCGCTCGCGGCGCCGGGCCTGGGTGCGCGCCTGGGCGCGGGCCTGCGTCCCCTCGCGGTCGGCGCCCGGCAGCGGCGTGGACGGCATCAGCCACGACAGCAACTGCCAGTCGCCGCGCATCCAGCGCTGGCGGCGCGTGATGTCGTCGCTGTAGCGGGCCGGGTATTGCTCGTAGAGCTGGGCGTCGCTCAGCAGGCCGGCGCGCAGGTAGCAGCCCTCCAGCAGGTCGTGGCTGAGGATGCGGTTCTCCGGCAGCCGGCCGCCCAGCACCTGCTCGAACACGTCCACGTCGTAGATGCCCTTGCCGATGAAGGAGCCCTCGTAGAACACGTCCTGGTAGACGTCGGACACGGTGCGGGTGTAGGGGTCGATGCCCGGCTCGCCGCCGCACAGCTTCTCGTAGCGCGAGGCGTTCTCGCTGGGCAGGCTGACCGCCACCCGCGGCTGCAGGATGCCGTAGCCCTCGACCACGCGGTTGCGGTGCGGGTCCACCCGCGGCCGGTTCAGCGGGTGCTGCATGGTGGCCACGAACTGGCGCGCGGCGTCGCGCGGCAGCTGGGTGTCGGTGTCGAGCGTGATCACGTAGCGGATGGTCTCCAGCTCGCCCACGTCGCCCACCACCAGCGAGAAGCATTCGCGGGCGCCGCCGCGCAGGAAGCGGTTCAGCTCCTCGAGCTTGCCGCGCTTGCGTTCGCGCCCCATCCACACGCCCTCGGCGCGGTTGTACAGCCGCGGCCGGTGCAGCAGCAGGAAGGGGCCGTTGGACGCGTGGCCGGCCGGCCCGGCGGTGGCCGCCGCGCCGTGCGGCGTGACGTCCTCGCCGGCCGTGTATTTCTGGTTCAGGCGGCGGATGCCCTCCTGCGCCTGCAGCAGCAGCGCCGCGTCGGACGCCAGCGTCTCCTCCTTGGCGTCGGCGAAGTCGGTCAGCAGGCAGAAGCGCAGGTTGCGGTCGCGGTTGGCCAGGAAGCGCACCTCCAGCTGCTCGATCAGCTCGTCGACGTTCTCCTTGCTGTAGATCAGCGTGGGCACGGCCACCAGCGCGCGCGCGTTGGACGGGATGCCGTCGCGGTAATCCATGCGCGGCAGCGGGTTCGGGCGGGTCAGCAGCGTCGCGGCCCAGTTCACCAGCGCCAGGCCCAGCTGGGTGCTGGCCAGCAGCGCCAGCACGGCCAGCAGCGCCAGCGCCCAGCCATCCACGCCGTCGCGCATGGCGCGGTCGAACATCATGCCGGCCGCCACCACGGTGACGGCGGCCACCGCGCCCAGGTAGGACGTCAGCGGCGAGGCGCGCGCGGTGCGCTGCAGCGCGTCCCACATCGGCCAGCGCACGCCGGCCTGTCGCTCCAGCGCCAGCACGCCGCGGTCGACCAGGTAGAAGCCGACGTGGCCGTGGCGCGGGTCGCCGGTGTCGCGGTTGTTGCGCGCCAGTTGCAGCGCCATGGCGGCGATCTCCTGCTCGCTGAGACGCGAACGGCGGGCGAGCTTCTCGATCACGTGGCGGTACTGGTCGCGGGTGGAGAAGTCCATCTCGCCGTAGACGTCGACCGGGTCCATGCGCAGGGTCTGCTCGACCACGCTCATGGTTTCGACGAACTCCTGCCAGTCCATGGTGCCCAGGAAGCGCAGGCTGCCGATGCTGTTGGCGATGGAGACCTGCTCGGCGGCCTGCTGCTGGATCTCGGCCTGTACCAGCTGCTCGATGGTCTGGCCGGTCTCGGCCAGGCGGTGGGTCAGCCAGGTCAGCGCCAGGTTCAGCGCCGTGCTCTGGCCCTGCATGCGGCGCGCCAGCTCGGCCACGAAGCCGCTGGTGATGGGCGGGTTGGAGCGCGCCATGTCGGCCACCAGCAGGATCAGGCCGCTGGGGTTCTTGTCGGCGATCTCCATCATCTGGTCGGCCCAGGTGTTGGCCAGGTCGCGCTGCAGGCGGTTCTCGGCCACGCGCGCGGCCACCCGGCGCAGGTTCTCGATCAGCGCCAGGCGCAGCATGATGGGGATGGCCCACAGCTCGCCCAGTTTCAGCTTGGTGACCTCCTGGTAGGCGTCGACGAAGCGGCACAGGCTCTCGGGATCGACGCGGCCGTCGCCGTGGGCGATGATCTCCAGCGCGATCTGGTAGACGCGCGGGGTGCCGTCGGGCGCGCCCTTGGCCAGGCGCGGCAGTTCCTTGCTGTAATTCTTGGGCAGGTGGCGCCGCGCGGTGCGGATCTGCTCCTCGATCAGGTAGGAGTTGTCCAGCAGCCACTCGGAGGCCGGCGTGATCTGTCGCGCGGTCTTGACGGCGGCGGTCAGCTCGTCGCAGGTGCGGGAAATGACGTCGGCGTTCTCACGCAGACGCGCCAGCAGACGGTCGGGGCCGCCGCGCGGGCTCAGTTCATGGTTGGCGGCCAACACCTTGCCATGGGCCGCCATCTGCAGCGCGCTGAACAGCTCGGCGCGCAGCGGGGAATCATCATCCTCCGCGCCCGTCGGCGACGCACCTGCAGTAGCCTCCCGAAAACCAAACTTTATGCCGCGCAAGAAAGGGGGATGCTCGTTCAATTGGACCTCGCTGTTTTCCCTGATGAGGGATGTCAAAGTATGGTCCGAACGATAGTACGGAGGCGCACGCATGGTCACTGTGCGCTAGCGTACACATCCAGGGTGCGGCGCAACAAAAAGCGAACCGAGCCCCATTTGGGGCCAGGCCCCAAATGGGGCTCAGTTCGCTTGCAGGGCCATGCCGCCGGCGAGGTCGTAGGCTTGGGCGTAGCCCAGGCGCCGCAGGCGGGCGGCGGCCTTGCCGCTGCGGGCGCCGCTGCGGCACAGGAACACCAGGGGCGCGCCGTCGCCGCCCAGCCAGCCGGGGATGTGCTCGTCCAACCGGCCCAGCGGCACGTTCAGCATGGCGCGGCCGGCCGGGCCGGCGCCCGCGCCGGCCATGTGCTCGTGGCTTTCCCGCACGTCGACCAGGACGGCGTCCGGGTGGTCGCGCAACATTTCTTGCAGCGCAGCATGGCTGAGGTGCATGTCCGCCGGCGCTTCGCCGGTTTCGTCGCCGTTATCGGCGTGCAACACATCCTCCGGCGGCGCCGGCGGCCGTTCGGACGCGCGCAGCGCCTCGCCGCAACGGGCGATGCGCTCGCAGGCGGCGGCAATGTCGGCCTCGGCCACCAGCGGGCCGAAGGACATGCGGATGGCGGACGCGCTGCGCCACAGCGGTACGCCCATGGCCTGCAGCACGTAGCTGGGCGCGGCCTTGGCGGAGGAACAGGCGCTGCCGGAACTGACGCGCACGCCGGCAGCGTCGAGCACGTCCATCAATTCGCGGCTGGACAGGCCGGGCACGGAAAAGTTCAAGGTGGTGGGCAGCGCGTGCTCGAACGGGGCGTTGAACACCACGCCGGGCCAGGCCTGGCGCAGGCTGGCCGCCAGGCGGTCGCGGAAGCCGCACAATTCCTCGTGCGCGTGGAACACGCCGCCCCGCTCCAGCGCGGCCAGCACGGCGTCCAGCGCGGCCACGCCGGCCATGTTCTCGGTGCCGGAGCGCAACGCGCCCTCCTGGCCGCCGCCCACGATCAGCGGCGTGAACGGGGCGCCGGCGCGCACGTACAGCATGCCGATTCCCTTGGGCGCGTACAGCTTGTGGCCGGAGAACGGCGCGTAGTCGATGCGGCTGCGCGCCAGGTTCAACTGGAACTTGCCCAGCGCCTGCACGCAATCGACCAGCCAGTAGGCGCGGCTGCCGCTGGCGTTCAGCACTTGCTCGATGCCGGCGATGTCGGACAGCACGCCGGTCTCGTTGTTGGCCGCCATGGTGCACAGCATGGCCGTTCGCGGCAGCAGCGCGGCCAGCCCGGCCAGGTCGTGGCGGCCGTCGCCGTCCACCGGCAGCGCGCTCAGCTCGAGATTCAGGCCGAGCAGCCGGTTCCAGTGCGCCAGGCTCTCCGGCACGGCCTTGTGCTCGGTGGCGCCGTAGACCAGCAGCGAACCGATGGCCTCGCCGGCGTCGCGCCGTTCGCGCAGCGCGCACAGGGCCGACAGCACGGATGTCTGTATGCCCTCGGTGGCGCCGCTGTTGAACATCAGCCTGCCCTCGCCCACGCCCAGCAGCCGCACGGCGCGGCGGCGCGCGCCGTCCAGCAGCGCGCGCGCCCGCAGGCCGCTGGAGTGGGTGCTGCTCGGGTTGCCGTAGCAATCGCGCATGGCGTGCACGGCGGCGGTGACGGCGGCGGGAAGGACGGGGCTGGTGGCGTTGCCGTCGAGGTAGATTTCGTTGTGCATGGCGTGATGTGCGGAAATGTTTCAGGTACCGGACAGCTTACGCAAGGGCGCGAAACCATACATTCCAAATCCGGCTGATAAAGCGCATAATTCAGCATACACATGCTATTTTTTTCCGATTTATAGAATGAACCAACTCGACCGCCACGACTACGCCATCCTGGGCGCGCTGCAGCTGGACGGCACGCTGTCCGTCGCCGAGCTGGCCGAGAAGGTGGGGCTGTCCAGCACGCCCTGCTGGAAAAGGCTGAAACGGCTGCAGGACGAGGGCTACATCGAAAAGCGCGTGGCCATCGTCAACCGGCGCAAGGCCGGGCTGCCGGTGACGGTGTTCGTCAGCGTGCGCACCAGCCAGCACGACGAGAAATGGCTGGCCCGCTTCGCCGCCGCCGTCGAGGCGCTGCCCGAGGTGCAGGAATTCCACCGCATGAGCGGCGACATCGACTACCTGCTGAAGGTGGTGACCACCGATATCGAGGGCTACGACCGCTTTTACAAAAAACTGATCAGGGCCACCCAGCTGTCCGGGGTATCATCGGCGTTCTCCATGGAACAGATTAAATACACCACCGCGCTGCCGCTGCACCTGGTCTCGCACGGAACACCCTGATGAACTTTCTGACCTCGCTACTCCCCGCCACCAGCCACACCTCCTTCCGCGAACGCGCGCGGGCCTGCTCGGGCGCCATCCTGGCGCTGCTGGCCACCGGCCTGCTGAGCCGCGCGATGCTGCCGGACCACCTGACTTTCGCCTTCCTGGCCGCGCCCATGGGCGCCTCCGCCGTGCTGCTGTTCTGCCTGCCCGCCAGCCCGCTGGCGCAGCCCTGGTCCGTCATCGGCGGCAACGTCGTGTCCGGCCTGGTCGGCGCGGCCTGCGCGCGCTGGCTGGGCGGCGGCGCGCCGGTGGCGGCGCTGGCCGTCTGCCTGGCCATCGCCGCCATGTTCGCGCTGCGCTGCCTGCATCCGCCCGGCGGCGCGGTGGCGCTGACGGCGGCCATGGGCGGGCCGGCGATCCTGGCGGCCGGCTTCGAGTTCCCGCTGGTGACGGTGCTGCTCAACTCCACGCTGATGGTGATCGGCGCCATGGCCTACAACAACCTGACCGGGCGCCGCTACCCGCACCAGCAGCAGGCGCCGCACCCGAATCCGCACGCCACGCAGGACCCGGTGCCGACCATGCGGCTGGGCTTCAAGCCCGAGGACCTGGACGCCGTCCTCAAGCAATACAACCAGGTGCTGGACGTGAGCCGCGACGACCTGGAGGAGATCTTCATCCAGACCGAGCTGCAGGCCTACAAGCGCCGCTTCGGCGTGATCCGCTGCGGCGACATCATGTCCAGGGACGTGGCGACGGCGCAATTCGGCACGCCGCTGGAAAGCGCGTGGCGCGAGATGCGTTCGCACCGCGTGGCGGCGCTGCCGGTGCTGAACCGCGCGCGCCGCGTGATCGGCCTGGTCACGCAGGGCGACTTCCTGGACCGCAGCGGCCTGGACGACTACGCCGGCATGCGCGCCCGCCTGCGCGGCTTCCTGCGCCGCAGCGGCGTGACGCACACGGAAAAGGCGGAGGTGGTGGGCCAGATCATGAAGGCCAAGCCGGTCACCGCCACCGTGGCCACGCCCATCGTGGAGCTGGTGGCGCTGATGGCCGACTCGGGCTACCACCACATCCCCGTGGTGGACGCGGAGGAGCGCTTCGCCGGCATCGTCACCCAGTCCGACCTGGTGGCGGCGCTGTACGAGAACCGGCTGGCCGAGGCGCCCGCCGCCTAAGGTTCGACTCGGCGCCTGCGGGAAAAGTGCCAGTCGACCACGAAGCGGATGGCGCACGCGAACAGCGTCATTTGAAGGTACAAGGACGCGGCGGCCCGCGGCGACGCGCTAAAGCTGGAAAACAATAAAGCCACAGCGCCGAAGATGAATCCAAATTGCGCCGTCCGGCGCGCCGGCGTGGCAAGGGCGATCCGGCCAGAGAAGTACCAGCCAAAACCGGAATAGAGCGCAGTGGCGATCGCGACCATGCACGCCAGGTTAATGACGCTCAATGGAATATGTTCCGATGGAAACCACATCGCACTCCCCGCCGCGATGAACGCAAGAAATGAAATCAGGCCCGCGACACCATAACGCCTGGGGACAGTGCCCGCTGGCGACGGCGCGGGCATTTCCGTTTCGCGTGCCCCGGCATCGGGTTCCGACAGATCGCGCACATGGATCTTGAAGGCCGCGGCGAGGGCCATTTTGGTCTCCCTCGACGCACTTCCATCCGCTTCGACCCGTTGAATCGTGCGAAGGCTCACGTCCGTGATTTCAGCCAATTGCTCCTGAGACCAGGCGCGGTCCGTGCGCATGCGCCTAACGGCTTTTGCATTTATCTTCATTTCGTCGTCCATTGTGAGCTCCAGTTTGTGAAGAACGGGACTGGAGGATGCACAGCTTACACCGAAAGCGCCACGACAGATTGCCGCCAACCGGGCGACACTTGCCCGCCAACCTACCGTTTACGGCGGTCTGCCCAGTGGATCGCGGCCCGGCAATGACGTAACATTGGCGTTCCCCTCATTTCAGGATCACGACGATGAAGCATCGCATCACCCTGGGCGTTTTGGCCACCGCCATCCTGCTGGCATGGGCGCCCGCCCGTGCCGCCGCCCCCTCGGCCACCCACGCCGCGGAAACAGCGCCCGCCACCAGCGCGGCCTACGCGAAAAAACAATTGCTGGCACTGGCCGACGAGTACTACGACGCCATCGCGCAGTACGAGCCGGTGGACGCCACGCAGAACGGCGACAACCGCTTCGACGACCGGATCGGCATGAGCATCGCGCCCGCCGTGCGCGCGAAGCAGTACGCCAAATACCACGCGTACAGCAAGCGCCTGAAGGCGATACCGCGCGCGCGGCTGAACCGCGGCGACCGCATCAACTACGACGTGCTGGCCTTCGAGCTGAAAACGCTGCTCTCCTTCGAGCGCTTCCCCGAGCACCTGCTGCCGCTGAACCAGATGGACAGCATGCCGGTGACCCTGGCGAACTTCGCCGGCGGCGAGGGCTCGCAGCCCATCGCCACCGTGAGGGAATACGAGGCCTACCTGAGCCGCCTGCGGCAACTGCCGGCGTGGATAGACCAGGCCATCGCCAATATGCGCGTCGGCATGCGGCAAAAGGTGGTGCTGCCGAAGGCGCTGGTGGTGTCGCTGCTGCCGCAATTGAAGAAGCTGGCCAGCGCCAGCGTCGAATCGAACATCTACTACACGCCCATCGCCAGACTGCCGGCTTCCTTCGCGGACGCCGACAAGCGGCGCCTGACGGCCGCCTACCGCGACACCATCGCCATCAAACTGAACCCCGCGCTGGAGCGCCTGGTGGCGTTCGTGGAGACGGACTACCTGCCGGCCGCGCGCGACAGCTCGGGCTGGAGCGCCCTGCCGCAAGGCGCGGAGTGGTACGCGGCGGCCGTCGCGGACTCCACCACCACCAGCCTGCGCCCGGAGGAGATCCACGCCATCGGCCTGAAGGAGGTGGCGCGCATCCAGCAGCAGTTCGCGCTGCTCGGCCCCAAGCTGGGCTACACGGGACCGGCGGCGGGCCTGCCGGTGTGGGTGTCCGAACAGCCCAAGTTCCACCCGTTCAAGACGGAGGACGAGGTGCAGGCGGTGTACCGCCAGCTGAACGACCTGCTGGACACCAAGCTGCCGGCCATGTTCACGCTGGTGCCCAAGGCGAAGCTGGACCTGCGCCTGGAGCCGGAGTTGAGCCGCGCGACGGCGGCCGACCACTACACGGCGCCGGCGGCGGACGGTTCGCGGCCTGGCGTGTTCTGGTCGGTGGTGAACGATCCGGCGAAGTACGGCAGCACGGGCATGAACACGCTGTTCCTGCACGAGGGCAAACCGGGCCACCACTTCCATATCGCGCTGACGCAGGAGATGGACCAGCCGAAGTTCCGCCGCTTCGGCGGCAACAACGCCTTCACCGAGGGCTGGGCGCTGTACGCGGAGACGCTGGGCAAGGAGATGGGCCTGTTCGAGGATCCGGCGCAGTACTTCGGCCACCTGAACGACGAGCTGCTGCGCGCCACGCGCCTGGTGGTGGACACCGGCCTGCACGCCAAGGGCTGGACGCGCGAACAAACCATCCGGTACATGCGCGACACGCTGGGCTACGACGCGGTGGCCAAGAGCGAGACGGAACGCTACATGGCGTGGCCGGGCCAGGCGCTGGGTTACAAGATCGGATCGCTGAAGATCGTGGAACTGCGCCAGCGCGCGCAGCTGGCGCTGGGCGACAAGTTCAGCCTGCCCAAGTTCCACGAGGTGGTGCTGGGCGACGGCACCGTGCCGCTCAGCCTGCTGGAAGCCAAGGTCGACGCCTGGATCGCTGCATCAAAATAAACCACGGAAGGATCTTGGCGGAATAGCCGGGGGCGCCGAGCCGGGGGCGCCGAGTCCCGCTATTCCGCCATGTCCATAAGCGCTACCAGCGCACGCGGCCGGTCAACATATCGCGGTACATGGCCCAATCGCCGATGAAACTATAAAGGGGATATTTGAACGTGGCGGGCCGGTTATGCTCGAAGAAGTAATGGCCTATCCAGGCGAAGCCATAACCGGCCAGCGGCATAAACCACAGCAGGCCGTAAGCGCCGCGCGCGATGGCTGTAATCAGCAATAACAGGACGATGGTGGAGCCGACGAAATGCAGGCGGCGACAGGTGGAATTGGCATGTTCGCGCAGGTAAAACGGATAGAACTCCTTGAAACTCCGGAATCGTCCCGCTGCATCCATGTCAATTCTCCTCGACGCGGCTCACATAATTCAAATCCGTTTCATCGCCCCACACGAAGACTTTCGGCTCGCGCAATACCTGGACCAGGAATTGCTGCTGCTCGCGCAAGCGGCGGCGGAAGTCGGGCAATGAATACAGGTTGGGATTGATCTTGCGGCGCAAAATACGTTCGGCCACCGGCAAGCGGGACAACAATTCGCCATAGCTGGTGTTATCGCCGATCAGCAGCAATTCGATTTTATCCTCGCTGGCTTCCTGTTCCTTGGCGGTGGCGCCATAAACAAAGGCCACGTTAAGTACATCGCCCAAAGGCGACAGCGCGGAATTCAACACGCTGACCAGGCCGAAGGTTTTGCGCACCAGGCTGGATAATTCGGCGTACACCAGGCTGTCCTTGTTTGGCCGGAAGCGGCGCACATTGCCGATCCGCTCGGAAACAATCAAGCCCGAATCATGCAGCCGGCGCAATTCGCGCTGGGCCGACGCGCTGCCCAAACCCGTGAGGCGCATGATCTCGTTCAAGTGGAAGCCGTCATTGACGCGGACGAACATCAAGCCCAAGAGCTTCTGCTGGGCGGGGGTGAAGAGGGCTTGGGCGATCATGAGCCAAATCTTAGCACGTAACCGCCAGATTCTGGCACAAGGAAAGCGAGCTCCCACTCTACCACGCGCGTCCCGCCGAGGCCGCCATAGGGGGACGGCGGCGCGGCGCCGCGACGGCATCGCCGGCGTGATGTATTTCCTGCGCGACATGCCGACGGGGCAACGGCGCCGCGCCCCGCGCGCCGTTCGCTCCCGGCGCGGACGCGCGGCACAAAGTCCTCGTATTTCCAGGGACGCGTGCTATATTGAAGGTGCGTGGTGTTGGTGCGCCGGAGTGTAAAAGCGAGACCGGACAGACATTGCGCAAATGGCCGCTCCTCGGAGCGGCCATTTCTTTTTGGCGGGTATATTGACGGGTATATCGATGAGTATATTGGCCGAACCGGATTAAATCATCCGCGAGCGCCCTTGCCAATGCGGCGCGCGCAGCGCCGTCTTCATAATCTTGTCGCTGGCGTTGCGCGGCAACGCGTCGTGGAATTCAATACGGCGCGGCCGCTTGAATCGCGCCAGATGTTCCGCGCAAAACTCTTCAATCTCCCCGGCGGTGGCAGTCATGCCGGCATGCAGCGCCAGCGCGGCGCACACCGTCTCGCCATATCGCTCGTCGGGAATACCGAACACCGCCACCTCCCGCACCGCCGGATGCGTGGCGATCAGCGTCTCGATTTCCTTGGGATAAATATTCTCGCCGCCGCTGTTGATCACATCCTTGATACGGTCCACCAGGGTAAAGAAACCCTGCTCTTCGACGCGGGCCAAATCGCCGGAATAAATCCAGCCGCCGCGGATGGTTTCGGCCGTGGCGGCGTCGTTGCGCCAATAAGCCATCATGCCCATGCGCGATTGCTCGACCACGACTTCCCCTATTTCGCCGACCGGCACTTCCGCGCCATCCTGGCCGATAATGCGGCAAGCCGTCAGCAACGCCTCGCGCCCGGTGGTCTGTGAATGGCGTACGTGATCTTCCGCGCGCAAAATACCCACCATGCCGCATTCGGTCGAACCATAAATCTGATTAAAGCGCACGCCGCCGAATACCCGCAGCGCCTTGTCGAGCACTTGCGGGGCGATCGGCATCGAGCCGTAAAAGATTTTGTTCAGGCTGGAAAGATCGTAGGACGGCACGTCCGGATGGTGGGCCAGCAAGCCCACCGTGGTCGGCACCAGGATCGCCAGCGTGACGCGGTGGCGCTGGATCAGCGCGAAGATCGTGGCGGGATCGAACCTGCCGCGGTGCACGATGCCGGTCGCGCCCATGAACAGGGCCTGGTTCAGCGCCATGTTCATGCCGGCGGTGTGGAACAGCGGCACCGCGATCAGGTAGACGTCCTCGTGCACCAGGCGCGTTTCGATCGCGGTGGCGGCGAACATGCGGAAGAACTTGGCGTGCGAGAACAACACGCCCTTGGGGCGGCCTGTCGTGCCGCTGGTATACAGCACCATGGCGGCGCTGTCGGGATCGACCGCGACCTCCGGCGCCGTGGCGGGCCGGTCCGCCATCAACGCTGCCAGGCTGTCGTCCCCGCCCGGGGCGAGCAGCACCAGGGCCGGCGGCCGGGCCAGCGCGGCGATGGCTTCGCGCGCCGCCGCCTCGAACTCCGGCTCCAGGAACAGCATGGCCGGTTCGGCGTCGGACAAGACCTGGCCGATTTCGGCCGCGCCGAAGCGGAAATTGAGCGGTACGATCATGGCGCCGCACTTGGCGACCGCCTGCAGCACCACCGCGTACTCGAGCCGGTTGTGCGACAGGATGGCGACACGCTCGCCCGCGCCGATGCCGGCCACCAGCAGCGCGTGCGCCAACTGGTTCGAGCGCGCGTCGAGCTGCGCGTAGGTGACGCTTTCCTCGCCCATCACGAGCGCGGGTTTGTGCGGATAGCGCTGCGCGTTCAGGCGCGACAAGTCTCCGATGACCAACATGGCGTTTCCTGCTTTCTGTTTGATTGTTGCAGTACGCTCCAGGCCGCTTGGCCGGGGAGCGCGTCCGTTTTCCTTATGCTGGATTAGACCCCGGGGACGCCGCCGCGCGCAGTCCTGTCTACAGAGGACAATTGTCATGCTTAGGGAGGACACCGCCGGGCGCGCCGGCGTATTACCTTCTTGGCATGAACAGCGACCATCAACTCCTACTTCAATTCCTGGCCGGGGACGGCGCGCCGATGCCGGTCCATTCCAATCCCCTCGCCGTCGACCTCGGCGCCACGCTGCTCGAGGCCGACGCGCGCACCGGGTCCTTGACGCTCGGCTTCGAACCTGGAGAACGTTTCCTGCAAGGCAACGGCGTGATCCAGGGCGGCATCGTCGCCACCATGCTGGACTTCGCCATCGCCTTCGCGGCGCTGGCGCGGCTGCCGGAAACCCGCTCGGCGGTCACGGTGTCGCTCAATGTCCATCTGGTCAAGCCGGCGCCGGCGGGGCGCTACGTGGCGCGCGGCACGGTCCAGCGCATGGGCGGCAAGCTGGCCTTCATGCAGGCGGAATTGCGGCGCGCGGACCAGGCCGACGTTGTCGCGAGCGCAACGGCGGTCATGGCGGTGCTGACCGTTTGACCAGGCCGTGCGAACGCCGCGCGGAGGGCGGCGTTCGACATCAGTGCGGCATGCGGAACACGTCTTCCACGCTGAATGGACGCGCCGGCATGTGCGGATAGTCATTCGCGGTCGCGGCGGGCGGGTGCCCCTCGGGCGCGGCGCCCTCGAAGGCGGTGATCGTTCCCAGCGCCGCCAGGCCGGCAACCAGCGCCAGCAGCCGCCTCCATCCACCCGATTTTTTGTACGGTTTCATTCAGAGCCTCCTTGTGCTTACGCGTTGAACACCTCGTCCGAGTGGACGCCGACATCGATACCCTGTACGACCCGCCGCGCCAGGTGGCCACATTCCGGCAGCATGGCCTCGCGGAAGAAAGCCGCCGCGGCCCGGGTCCTGGCCGGATGCGGCGCTTGATCGGCAGCCGCCTCCAGCCTGCCCCAGGCGGCGCCGGCGGCGAGCAATCCCGTCAGCCGCAGATAGTCGATGGCGGCCGCGCCCGCGCCGGAGCGCGACATCAGCGCGGCGCTGGCGTCTTCCCAATGGCGCTTCGCGTCGCCCAGCGCCCCGCGCGCCACCGGCGGCGCGGCCTCCATCGCGTCCTCCACCTCGCGCGCGAACGCCTCCCTCGGTGCGCCGCCGGCCATGCGCAGCAGGCGGTCGGCCAGCGTGATGGCCTGGATGCCGTTGGCGCCCTCGTAGATCTGGGTGATGCGCGCGTCGCGCAGTATCTGTTCGACGCGATACTCCGTCAGGTAGCCGTAGCCGCCGTGGATCTGGATCGCCAGTTGCGCCGCCTCCACCGCGCTGTCGGACGCGAAGGCCTTGCAGACCGGCGTGAGGAAATCGACCAGCGGCTGGTTGGCGCCCAGCTCGTGCTCGACGTCGACCCGGTAGACCAGCGCGCGGCAGCCCTCCACCAGCGCCATCTGCGTCAACAGCATGCGCCGCACGTCTGCGTGGCGGTGCAGCGGCACGGGGCCGGCGCCGTCGCCGCCCTTGCCCTGGCGGCGCCCGGCGGCGTAGATGCGCGAGCGCTGCGCCGCCACCTCGGCCAGCGCCACGCCCTGCACGCCCACCTCGATGCGCGCCGCGTTCATCATCTCGAACATGCGCGCCAGGCCTTCGCCCTCGCCGCCCAGCATCCGCGCCTCGGCGTCGTCGAAGGCCAGCTGGCAGGTGGGCGAGCCGTGCAGGCCCATTTTTTCCTCCAGCCGCAGGCAGGCGATGGCGTTGCGCCGGCCGTCGGGCAGCACCGCCGGCGCCAGGAACAGGCTCAGGCCCTTCACGCCCGCCGCCGCGCCGGGCGTGCGCGCGAGCACCAGGTGGACGATGTTGTCCGTCAGGTTCTGGTCGCCGCCGGAGATGAAGATCTTGTCGCCGCTGAGCAGGTAGCCGCCGTCCGCTTGCGGACGGGCGATGGTGCGGGTCTGGCCCAGGTCGGAGCCGGCCTGCGGCTCGGTCAGGCACATGGTCGACAGCCACTCCCCGGAGACCAGGCGCGGCAGGTAGGCGGCGCGCTGCTCCGGCGTGCCGGACGAGGTGATGACGCGGATGGCCCCCGCCGTCAGGCCGATCAGCAGTTGAAAGGACAGGCTGGCGCCGGCCAGCATTTCGGACACGGCGCTGGCCAGCACGTGCGGCAGGTGCTGGCCGCCGTGTTCCTCGGCGCCGGCCAGGGTCGGCCAGCCGGCGTCGCGATAGGCCCGGTAGGCGGCGACGATGTGCGGCGGCAGCTTGACCCGGCCCTCCTCCAGAACGAGCGGGGCGCGCTCGGTGAGCCCGTCGAGCGGGTCGATCTCGGCGGCGGTGAAGCGCGCCGCCTCGGTGAGCACCTGGTTCGCGATGTCCTCGTCCCAGCCGGGCAGGCGGGCGCACTGGGCGCCGTGGCGCAGCGTGAAAAGGATGGAGGCGAGCTGAGACTGATAATCCATACATGCTTTCAATAAGGGTTGCTATACCGGTCAGGCTTCGAGCCGCAACAATCCGGCACGCGGCGCGCCGGATTGCTCGTGCTCGTGTTCGTGTTCGTGTTCGTGTTCGTGTTCGCTCAGCCTGAAGGCGCCGACCAGCCGCGTCAGCTCCAGCGCCTGCTCGCGCAGGCTGCACGCCGAGGCGGTGGCCTGGCCGACCAGCGCGCCGTTTTGCCGCGTCACGCTGTCCATCTGGCCGACGGCGTCGTTGACCTGCGCGATGCCGGTGTGCTGCGCGCGGCTCGCCTCGGCGATCGCGCCGACGATTTCCGTGACGCGCCGCACGCTGTCGACGATGTCGGTCATGGTCGCGCCGGCCTGGTCCGCGAGCTTGCTGCCGGCGGCGACCTTCTCCACCGAGTCGTATATGAGTTCCTTCACTTCCTTGGCCGCGCCGGCCGAGCGCTGGGCCAGGTTGCGCACCTCGGAGGCCACCACCGCGAAGCCCCGTCCCTGCTCCCCGGCGCGCGCCGCCTCCACCGCCGCGTTGAGCGCGAGGATATTGGTCTGGAAGGCGATGCCGTCGATGACGGCGATGATGTCGACGATTTTCCTGGCCGAGGCGTGGATGTCCTCCATCGTGCCGGTTACCCGGGCGACCACCGCGCCGCCCTGGGTGGCGACCGCCGACGCGGTGGTCGCCAGCTGGCTGGCCTGGTGGGCGTGGTCGGCGTTCTGCCTGACCGTCGCGGTCAGCGTCTCCAGCGACGACACCGTCCGCGCCAGCGAGCCGGCCTGCTGCTCTGTGCGGGACGACAGGTCCACATTCCCCGACGCGATCTCGCCGGTCGCCGCGCCGATCACCCGCGCGCTGGCGTGCACCTGGCCCAGCATGTGCTCCAGCTTGTCGCGCATCCTGCGCATGGCGTGCAGCACGCTGGACTGGTCGCCCGGCGCCAGTTCGATATGCATGTCGAACCGGCCGTCGGCGATGCGGTCGGCGATGTCGACGGCGTAATCGGGTTCCCCTCCCAGTTTGCCCGTGAGGTCGCGCGTGAGCAGCCAGGCGATCAGCAGGCCCAGGGCCACGGCCGCCGCGCCGATGGCCAGCATCAGCGTGCGTCCCCGGTCGGCGGAGGCGCGCGCGTCGGCCGCCGCCCGGGCGTTGTTGCTCTCCTCCAGCGCGATCAATTCCCCCAGCGCCGCGGTCCACTGCGCCTGCACCGGCGCCATTTGCTGGAACACGTTGAAGATCAGGCTTTCCTGGCCGGCGAAGGCCAGTTCGATCGCCTTCTCGACATGCGGCTTGGCGGCCTCGCCGCTCGCGTTGATCTTGCGCAGCAGTTCCAGCTCCCTCGCGGACTTGCCCGGCTGGGCGGCGAACAGCGCGGCCAGCCGCTTGCCGGCGTCGGCGTACAAGGCCTCCTGCTGGCCGATGCGCTCGCGCTGGTCCTGCATGTCCGAGGCGAAGGCGCCCACCAGCGAGATATTGCGCAACGCGATCATGCGTTCGTACACCGTGTCGCGCATGTGCATGGCCAGCTTGCTCTTCAGGTTATTGGTGCCGGTGATTTCATCGATGCGGGCCTGCATCTCGCGCATGTGGCTCACGCCCACCACGGTCACGACGAAGAGCAGCGCCGAGACGGCGCCGAAACCCAGGCGCAACCGGGCCCCCACTGTCAGCTTGGGCAGTTTCATGTCGATGTCTCCTTCGTTGCACGCGTCGCCGGTGGGCCGGTCTTCTGCGTTTTTTAGAAACTGGCCAGCCCCGCGTCGACCAGGAAATCAGTGCCCGTCACATAGGAGGCGTCGTCGGAAGCCAGGAACAGCACCGCCGCCGCCACCTCCTCCGGCCGCCCCATGCGCTTCATGGGACTGTGCTCGCCCATTTGTTCCAGCATGGCCGGCACCGCCTCCGCCGCCAGTCCAATGGTGCGCGCGGTGATCGGCGTCTCGATCGGACCCGGGCTGACGACGTTCACGCGTATGCCCAGGCCAACCAGTTCCGCCGCCAGCGTGCGGCCCAGCGAGCGCACGCCCGCCTTGCTGGCCGCGTAGAGCGAGGTGGTGGGCAGGCCTTTGAGCCAGCCTATCGACGAGGTGAGGAGAATGGAACCGCCCTTGCCCATCATGGGCAGCGCCTTCTGCACGGTGAAGAAGACGCCTTTCAGGTTGACGTCCATCACCTGGTCCCACAGCCGCTCGGTGATCTCGGCGGCCGGCACGAAAGCGCCGATGCCGGCGTTGACGAACAACACGTCGATGCGGCCGTGGCGTTCGCGCACCGCCGCCATCAATTCGTCGATCTGCCCCAGGTCGGCGCTGTCCGACGCCAGCGCGAACGCGCCATGGCCGATTTCCTCGGCGGCGGCGCGCAGGGACTCGGGATTGCGGCCGGTGATGACGACGCGCCCGCCTTCCCGCGCGAACGCCTTGGCCGAGGCCAGGCCGATGCCGCTGTTGCCGCCGATGACCAGCACCACCTTGCCGTCGAAACGCATGTTCATGTTGCGCCCCTCCCTACAAAATCGACATGCGTTCGATGGTCACGGTCTTG
Organism: Pseudoduganella namucuonensis; assembly: GCF_900116645.1. Classification (GTDB taxonomy): domain Bacteria; phylum Pseudomonadota; class Gammaproteobacteria; order Burkholderiales; family Burkholderiaceae_D; genus Rugamonas; species Rugamonas namucuonensis. The sequence continues at coordinate 73,010 of NZ_FPBO01000027.1, forward strand.
ATCCGCCCGCTCTGGCGGAAGGGATCGCCGGCGACGAAGGCCTCGGCTTCGGCGCGGGTGTCGAAATCGGCCACGATCAGGCGCCCCTTCGGCTGGCTGGCCGCTTCGTCGAACAGGGGACCGCCCATCCGGACCCGCGGCCCGAGCGCGTTGATATAGCTGATGTGCCGCGCCAGTTCGGCCTCGCCGACGGCGACGGCTTGATCGTCCAGTTGATAAATCATGTAAGCCATTGCTTGCTCCCTTTTGGCCCCGCGTTTGGTTTGAGCCTTAATGTACGCCGGGGCCGCGGCGTTGGATGTCGTACCAAAACCCGACAGGAGGGGCAGGCGGCGCTCCGGGCAACGCGCCGCGGGCGCCGGATTTGGCCCGGCGCCTGACATGGGTGCATCGTAGGGGATGAAGAGAGACTACTCGGCGCCGGCCAGCTCCGCCGCCAGGTCGGCCTTGCCGTCGCCCGGGGAACGCTGGCGCAGCACGGTGGCGAACAGTTCGCGGCGCGAGCTGACGCCCAGCTTTTCGTAGGCGCGCGTGCGGTAGGTGATGACGGTGGTGGGACGGATGTGCAGGTCCTCGGCGATGCGCTCCGTCGTCACGCCGTCCAGGATGCGCAGCAGCACTTCGCGCTCGCGCATCGTCAGGCTGGGACACAGCTCGTGGATGCCGTCCGTGACCAGGTTGCGGTAGATGGTTTCGCCGTCGACGTCCGAGGCGTAGTGCTGCGCCGCGCAGCTGGCGAACAGCGGCGCCAGGTCGAGGAAGCTCTGCACCTCCGAGGACGTGAAGCAGCCGGCGCTGCGGTCGCGGTACAGATTGGTCGACACCCATTGGCCCTTGCCGACCTGCACCAGCGCCGCAAGGCGGTCGATGATGCCGATGTGGTCGTAGCAGGCGACGCGGTAGTCGATGTCGCTGACGTCCTGCCCGCTCTGCCGGTGCACCAACATGCGCGCCTCGCCGGACGAGGGCGGCATGGTGCGGATCAACGGCAGGATGCCGTCCTTGCGGAAGAAGTCGCGGATGTACAGCGTGGCGGTGTTGAAGGTCACCCAGTGGTTGCTCAGGCTGGCTCCTGACAGCAGGCGCGGATTGCGGTCGGCGTCGTAGGCGAACATGGTGCAATGGTGCACGGGCATGAAGCTCTTCGTGATCTCGAGGATCTCGGTGGCGAGCGCCGCGCGGTCCTTGTTGCCGATTTCCCGCACCAGGCGGGCGATCTGTCCGGCGGCGACGGGTAACTTCGACTGGCTTGAGTTGACCATCCAATGCATTGCTGTCTCCTGATTTGTAGTAGTGCACAGCCTTATGACGCTGTGTCGTCTTCGCTTCACTCCCCGTCCCTGCTGTTTGTAATTCCCTGTTGCCGTAATCGAGAATAGGACGGTTAAGGTATAAAAACAAGAGCTATAATTTCTATATCCTCCATAAATTTTTTCGATATGTTCAACGTCACGATACCCTCGCTGGACCAGCTGAAAATCATGGTCGCCGTGGTCGACACGGGCAGCTTTTCGGCCGCCGCGAAAATGCTGCACCGCTCGCAGCCGGTGGTCAGCTACGCCATCGCCAACCTCGAGGCGCAGCTCGGCATCACGCTGTTCGAACGCAAGGGCCAGCGGCCCGTGCTGACCGAGGCGGGGAAGACCGTGCTGGCCTACGCGCGCCGCATCAGCCTGGTGACCGACGAGATGCGGGCCGGCGTCTCCGGCCTGATCCAGGGTGTCGAGAGCGAGGTGTCGATCGCGGTCGACGTGTTGTTTTCGACCGACATCCTGGCGGCGGCGCTCAAGGCCTTCGCCGACCAGTACCCGAGCGTGGTGCTGAAGCTGCGCATGGACGCGCTGGGCGGCGTGGCGCAACTGGTGCTGGACGGCGTGTGCAGCATGGGCATCAGTTGCCTGGTGCGCGACTGGCCCGACCAGATCGAGGCGGAGGACTTCGGCGTGCTGCGCATCGTGCCGGTGGCCGCGCCCGGCCACCCGCTGTCCGCCCACAAGGGGCCGATCCCGGTGTCCATCCTGCGCGAGCACGTGCAGCTCGCGCTGAGCGACCGGACCCGCCTGACCGAACACCACGACCTGGCCATCAGTGGCATCCGTTCCTGGCGGATCAGCGACCTGGGCGCCAAGCACGCCTTGCTGCGCGCCGGCATAGGCTGGGGCCATATGCCCGAACACATGGTGCGCGACGATCTCGCGTCCGGCCGCCTGGTGAAGCTGTCGCTCAACGCGCGCAAGGGCGGCAGCCAGCCGTATACGATGATCCACCGGGTCGACGCACCGCCCGGACCGGCCGGCCGCTGGCTGTTCGAGAAGCTGGTCAGCATTTCAAACTGAGCCCGCGCCGGGCCGGCTTCACGCCGCCCACGGCGCCGCTTCCGCCGGCAGCTTGCGCCCGCGCAGCAGGTCCGCCGCCACCTCGGCCAGCATGATGGTGGCGGCGTTGGTGTTCGCGCCCGGCACGGTGGGCATGACCGAGGCGTCGACCACGCGCAGGCCGTCGATGCCGATCACGCGCAGCTGCGGGTCCACCACCGCGTCCGGACCGACACCCATGCTGCAGGTGCCGACCGGATGCTGGCACACCACCGCGTTCTTGCGGATGTAGTCATCCAGCTCGGCGTCGCTTTGTGCCTCCTCGCCCGGCTGGAGCTCGTGCCCGGTGAGCGCGGCCTGGTCGCCGCTGCGGTAGACGCGGCGCGCCTCGCGGATGCCGTTGCGCAGCGTCTCGAAATCGCGCTGGTCCGAGAACAGGTTCATGTGGATCCCCGGCAGCGTGCGCGGATCGGCCGACTTCAGGCTGATATGGCCACGGCTGTAGGGGTGCAGTATCACCACGCCCAGCGAGAACACGTGGCCCTGGCGCCGCGTCAGTCCCGGGAACCAGGGCTTGGCGTCGAAGCGGATCGGGTTGCCCATCAGCTGGATGTCGGGCTGCTTCAGCTCCGGCCTGGTGCGGATGATCATGTTGCAGCTGTTGATCTGCGTCGCCATCGGGCCGCGCCCGAACACGGCCCAGTTCATGGCGTGGCGCGCCAGTCTGTCCATGCGCAGCTGCTTGAGGAAGGTCACCGGGCGGGTCGCCGCGAACTCCATCATCACCGTCGGATGCTCGGACAGGTTGCGGCCCACGCCGGGCAGGTCGGCCTGCACCTGGATGCCGTGGCTTTGCAGCTCCCGGGCCGGGCCGACGCCGGACAGCATCAGCAGGTGCGGCGAGTTGAAGGCGCCGGCCGACAGGATCACCTCGCGCGCCGCGCGCGTGGTGCGCAGCACGCCCTCGTGCTCGTATTTGACGCCGGCCGCCCTGCCCCGCTCGATCACCACCTTGTGCGTCAGCGCGCGCAGGCGTACCGTGAGGTTGGGCCGGCCCAGCGCGGGCCGCAGGTAGGCCGCCGAGGTGCTGGCGCGGCGGCCGCGCCGGTCTATCGTGGTCTCGCCCTTGGAGAAGCCCTCGGGCCGCGCGCCGTTGATGTCGGCGCTGAGCTGGTGGCCGGTGGCGGCGCCGGCCGACATCAGCTGCTCGTGCAGCAGCAGCGTGGTGTCGATGGATTGCACCGGCAGCGGCCCGCTGTCGCCGTGGAAGTCCGACGCGCCGCGCCAGCTGCGCTCCATGCGCTTGAAATAGGGCAGCACGTCGGCGTAGCTCCAGCCCGCGCAGCCGAGGTCGCGCCAGCCGTCGAAGTCGAGCGGATGGCCGCGCATGTAGAACATGCCGTTGATCGACGAGGAACCGCCCAGCACCTTGCCGCGCGGGAGCCACAGCGGACGGTTCCCCAGATGCGGTTCCGGCTCGCTGAAATAGCCCCAGCCGAAACGCGGGTCTATCATCGCCTTGAGGAAGGCCACCGGCATTTTCAGGTAGGGATGCTTGTCCGGGCCGCCGGCCTCCAGCAGCAGCACGCGGCAGGCCGGGTCCTCGCTCAGGCGCGCGGCCAGCACGCAGCCGGCGGAACCGCCGCCCACCACGATGTAGTCGAAATCGTCGTCGTCGCGCTTCATGATGACCTCACAGGCCGATGGCCACGGTTTTCAGTTCGGTGTAGGCCAGCACGCCCTCGCGCCCGTTCTCGCGGCCCGTGCCGGATTGCTTGTAGCCGCCGAAGGGCAGCGAGAACTGCATCGGCGGCGCGCCGTTGATCTCGATCAGGCCGGCCTTGATGCGGCGCGCCATTCTGTGCGCGGTGGACAGGCTGCCGGTCCACACGCTGGCCGCCAGGCCATACACGCTGTCGTTGGCCAGCCGCGCCACGGCGTCCAGGTCCTCGTCGTCGAAGGGCATGGCCGCCACCACCGGGCCGAAGATCTCCTCCTTCACCACGCGCATGCCGGCGTTGACGCCGGTGAGGATGGTCGGCTGCACGAAGTAACCGGCGCCGCCCACGCGCTCGCCGCCGGCCGCCACGTGCGCGCCCTCCTCGCGCCCCGCGTGCACATAGCCCATCACGCGGTCGAGCTGGGCCTGCGAGACGACCGGTCCCAGCACGGTGTCGAAGTCCAGGCCGGAGCCTATCTTCAGGTGGCTGGCGATGCCCTGCATGCCCTCCACAACCTGGTCGTAGACCTTGCGGTGGATGAACAGGCGCGAGCGCGCCACGCACACCTGGCCGGTGTTGAAGAACACGCCCATGGCGGCGTGCTCGATCGCCTTCGGCAGGTCGGCGTCGGCGAAGATGATGTTGGGCGACTTGCCGCCCAGTTCCAGCGTCACGCGCTTCATGGTGCGGGCGGCGGCGGCCATGATGTGCATGCCGGTGCCGGTCGAGCCGGTGAAGGAGATCTTGTTCACGTCCGGATGCTCCACCAGCGCCTGCCCGGCGTCCTTGCCGAAGCCGGTGACGATGTTGATCACGCCCTCGGGGAAGCCGGCCTCCAGCACCATCTCGGCCAGCTTGATGGCGGTGAGCGGGGTCTGCTCGGCGGGCTTGAGCACCACCGTGCAGCCGGCCGCCAGCGCCGGCGCGATCTTGCCGACGGCCATGGCGAACGGGAAGTTCCAGGCGGTGATCAGGCCGCACACGCCGACCGGCTCGCGCAGCGTGTAGGCGTGCCACTCGCCGGGCGCGGAAATGACGGGCGGGGTTTCGCCACCCAGCTTGGTGGCCCAGCCGGCGTTGTAGCGCAGGCACTCGGCGGCCATGGCCACCTCGCCGTGCAGCGCCACCATATAGGGCTTGCCGTTGTTGAGCGTTTCCAGCAGGGCGATGTCCTCGGCGTGCGACTCGATCACCTCGGCCAGTTTCCACATCAGCTTGGCGCGCTCGGAGGGCGTCATGCGCGACCAGGGGCCGCTGTCGAGGGCGCGGCGCGCGGCCTTGACGGCGCGGTCGACATCCTCTGCGCCGCCCGCCGCGGAGCGGGCGAAGGCCAGGCCGACGGCGGGGTCGTAGACGTCGAAGGTCTGGCCGGAGGCGGCGGCCACCAGCTGGCCGTCGATCAGCATCGGCTGCGGGTGCTCGGCGTAATGGGCTTTCAATGCCGCGGCCTTGCCGGCGAGGGGGGAGGTGGCGCTCATGGTCGGTTCCGTTTCAATGTGCGTTGTTCGAGATTCATGTCGGCATCCTGTCGATGGTGGAAGTCGCGTGCTGGACGCGCGCGGCGGGGCCGGCCTGCTTGCCCGCGCCGGCCGGCTGGGGCGATGGCTTGAGCAGGAACACCGCCAGCGCCGGCAGCAGGATCAGCGCGCCCAGCATGTTGGCCAGGAAGCAGAACGCCAGCAGGATGCCCATGTCGGCCTGGAACTTGATCGGCGAGAAGGCCCAGATGACGACGCCCACGGCCAGCGTCACGCCGGTCAGCAGCACCACCTTGCCGGTGAAGTGCAGCGCCTCGGCATAGGCCTTGGACAGCGATTCGCCTGCCCGCAGGTGGGTCAGCACGATGCTCAGCACATACAGCGCGTAGTCGACGCCGATGCCGACGCCGAGCGCGATCACCGGCAAGGTGGCGACCTTGACGCCGATGCCCAGCCAGACCATCAGCGCCTCGGCCAGCACGGAGGTCAGCACCAGCGGCAGCACCGCGCAGATCACCGCGCGCCAGGAGCGGAAGGTGACGAGGCACAGCAGGCACACCGCGCCATAGACCCAGTACAGCATGTCGCGGTTGGCCTGCTTGACCACCTCGTTGGTGGCGGTCTCGATGCCGGCGTTGCCGGCGGCCAGCAGGAACTTGCCGTCCGGGCCGTCGTGCCGGGCGGCGTAGTCGGCCACCACTTTCGAGACGCGCTCCAGCGTCTCGGCCTTGTGGTCGGACAGGAAGATGCGGAGCATGGACAGGCTGCAAGGCTGGTTGAGCAGGGTGCGCGGCGCGTTCTTGACGAAGCCGTTCAGCAGCTCCTGGCTGGGCACCAGCGCGAACCACTTCGGATTGCCTTCGGTGAACTGGCCGGTGATGCCCTTGTTGAAGGAGGCGAAGGAGTCGGTCGCCACCACGCCGGGCTGCTGGCGCAGTTCCCATTCCAGCGTGTCGATCTTCTGCAGCAGGTCGTAGTTCATGCATTGCGCCGGCGGCGAGGCCACCATGACGATGAAGACGTCGCTGCTGTTGGCGTAATGCGCGTTGATGTAGGCGCTGTCGCGGTTGTAGCGCGAATCGGTGCGCAGCTCCGGCGCGCCGGGATCGAGGTCGCCCGTCTTCAGGTCCAGGCTCACGCGCCAGCCGCCCACGCCCATCAGCAACGCCACGGCGATGGCCAGGGCGGCCGCGCGCGGCGTGGTGAAGCGGTCCAGGAAGCGCCACAGCGCGTGCCGGTTGGCGGCGGCCAGCGCAGCGTCCTCCTCGCGCAGCGTGCGCAGCGCGGCCGCCTGGTTCACGCCCGTGTAGCTGAGCAGGATGGGCAGCAGGATCAAATTGGTGAACACCAGGAAGGCGACGCCGATGCTGGCCGTCAGCGCGAGCTGCTGGATCACCGAGATCTTGATCAGCATCAGCACCGCGAAGCCGATCGCGTCGCACAGCAGCGCGGCGAAACCGGCCATGAACAGGCGGCGGAAGGTGTAGCGGGCCGCCACCAGCCGGGGGAAGCCGCGGCCGATGTCCTGCATCACGCCGTTCATCTTCTGCGCGCCGTGGCTCATGCCGATGGCGAACACCAGGAAGGGCACCAGGATGGTGTAGGGATCGAGCTCGTAGCCGAGCAGCGGCAGCACGCCGAGCAGCCAGAGCACCGCGATGACGGAGCAGAACATGACGATGGCGGTGCTGCGCGCGCAGCGCGTGTACCAGTAGACGATGGCCGTGGCCAGCGCCATGGACAGCATGAAAAAGCCCGCCACCTGGCCCAGGCCGTCGATCAGGTCGCCCACCACCTGGGCGAAGCCGACCACGTGGATGCGGATGTCGCCGCCCTCGTATTTGGCGCGTATCTTTTCGATCTTTCCGGCCAGTTCCGCGTAGTCCAGCGCCTTGCCGGTCTCGGTGTCGAAGTCGAGCAGCGGCACGTACAGCATGCTGGACTTGAAGTCGGGCGCGACGATGCGGCCGATCTCGCCGGAGCGCTCGATGTTCAGGCGCAGCCTGGCCAGGCTGTCGGGCGATCCGTCGTAGGTCTCGTCGATGACCTGGCCGGCGTCGATGCCCACCTCGGTGATGCCGATCCAGCGCATGGTCGGGGTCCACAGCGACAGCATGAAGGGCCGGTCCACGCCGGCGACCAGGTAGACCTCGTCGTTGATCTTTTGCAGCGTCTGCAGGTAGGCCGGATCGAGGATGCTCCCGCCCTTGCGCTCGACGACGATGCGCAGCACATTGCCCTGGCCCGCCAGGTCGGCCTGGTTGTCCTTGAAGTTCTGGATGTAGGCGTGCTCCTTGGGGATCATGCGGTCGAAACTGGCGTTCAGGCGGATGGCCGGAATTTGCCAGGCCAGGCCCGCCGTCACCAGCACGCAAAACAGGATCACCAGCGCGCGGTGGTTGAACAGCAGCCGTTCCAGCCAGTTGCCGGAGCGCGGATCGAAATCGCGCGCGTCCATCGCCTCCCGGTCCATCTTGATATCACCGGCCATTGCCGCCTCCATTGCCCCGCGCCGCCGGCGCGAGCTTGTCCTTGTTAATCTTCGCCATGCCGCCCAGGCTGGCGACCAGCAGGTCGCCGTTCGCGCTTTCGGCCATGGCCGTCAGCGGCGCGCCCCATTCGAAATCGAGGCGCGCGAAGCGCTTGCCGCCGTCGTCGCTGACGAACACGCGGCCGGCCTGGTTGCACAGGGCGACGCGGCCATCGCGCAGCCGCAGCGCGCAGTTGAAGGTGGCCTTGCTGTCGCCGACGTCGGCCGCTTGCCAGCTGGCGCCGCCGTCGTTGCTGAGATAGGCGTTGCCCTTCAGGCCGTAGACCAGCATGGATTCCGGTCCAGTCGCCGCCCCCGTCGCCGGCGCCAGCGCGATCGCTCCGAACAGGCTGCCCTTGTACGGGAAGGCCACGGCGGACAGCGGCGCGCCGGCCGCCGCCGATTTCAGCAGCAGGCCCTGCTCGCCCACGGCCATCAGGCCGTCGCCCGCCACCGCCAGGCCGTAGAGGTGGAAGCCGCCGCTGTTGGGAAACTGGGCGGCGATATTGCGCCAGGTGGCGCCGCCGTCCTTCGATTCGATGGCCAGGTTGTAGGCGCCGACGGCGACGATGTGCCGCTCGCTGGAGACCAGCAGTTCCAGCAGCGGACGGTCCGGCGCCTCGCCGACGCCTGCCGCTGCACCGTCGGCCAGCGGCAGGCTTGCCGCGGCCAGGCCGTCCATCTGCTTGACCCAGGTTTCGCCGCCGTCGTCCGTGCGCAACACCACGCCGACGTGGCCGACCGCCCAACCCGTCTTCTGGCTGGCGAAGCGCACCACGGTCAGCGTCACGTCGACCGGCACCGAGCGGGCGTTGCGCCAGGTGGCGCCGTTGTCATCGGACAGGGCGACCACGCCATGCTCGCCGACCGCGACCAGTCGTCCGCCGGCGCGCGCCACCGACAGCAGGCTGGCCCGCTCCGGCAGCGCCGCCGGGCGCGCGGCCCGCGCCAGCACGACGGCGGGACCGGAGGGAGCGGTTGGGCTGGCGCCACCACCAGGCGCGGCGTTGGCCGCGATGGCCGCCCCCGGCAGGGCCGGGAACAGTCCGGCGCACGCTGCCAGGCAGGCCCCGGCCAGGGAGGAACGCATGGGAATCCTATCCTTGCTCATGACGGCGGCCCGGCTCAGCGCACGCCCGAGCGCTCAAGCGCCTGCGTCGAGAAGAAGTCCGCCGGCAGCTGCTTGAAGGCGATGCCGCCGGGCGCGGTGTTGATCACGTTCTGCACCGTGTAGGCCTTGGACTGCACGTTGTAGATCAAATTGGTGCCCATCATGGCCAGCGGTACATCCGGGTAGATGAAGGTCAGCAGGTTGATGTTTTTCCAGAACTGGCCCTTGGCGTCCCACTGGTCGCTGATCACCACGTTCCAGGTATCCTCGTCCAGGTAGAAGCGGCGCTTGGGCACGGTGTGGCGGGCGCCCGATTTCAGCGTGGCGTCCACCACCCACACGCGGTGCAACTCCCAGCGCACCAGGTCGGGATTGGCGAACTGCGGCCCGATCACCTTGTCCAGATCCGCGGCATGGGTGAAGTTGTTGTTGTTGTAGGGGACATAGATCTCCTTCTTGCCCAGCAGCTTCCAGTCGTAGCGGTCGGTCGCGCCGTTGAAGCCGTAGGCGTCGTCGTAATTGGTGACGCCCGAGGTGTACGGGAAAGGCACGTCGTATTGCACGCTCGGGATCTTGCGCAAGCGCCGCTGGCCGGTCAGGAAGGTCCAGCCGTTGGTATCCTGGTTGATCGGATCAACCGGCCCGAGAATCAGCGTCTTCTCGCCCGCCGAGTAGGCCGGCGCCGTCAATTCGACCGATGCCGTGCCGCGCAGCTTGCCCTCCCAGGTGTCCTTGCGTCCACCCTGGTAGTAATAGGGGTTGGACTCGCTCAGGATGTTGCTGACCGAAAGGGAGCGTTTGCCCGACGAGGACACGAACCAGATGTCGGCCGTGGTCTGGCGGTCCGCGCCGCGCCAGTTCCACATCGCGTTGAAAATCGCCTCCAGGCCTGTTTTCGGGATCGGGAACGGCACACCACCCTTGTAGTTCGGCGCCGTGGTCATCACTTCGCCGGTGAGCTTGGTGTTGGTGGCGTTGAAGTAGGTGTTGTCATAGACGTATTGCGGCGCGATCGCGGTGCGGTGGGTCGGGTAGACGTCGAGACGGAAGCCCGGATAATTCTTCAGCAGGTGCCTGGTGCCGTCGGCCAGTTTGTCGGCGTACTGGTCGGCGTTGTCGGCCTTGATCGTCAGCAGCGGCTTCTCGTCGGCGAACATGGCCGGCGGCAGGCGCGCCTCGCTGGATTTGGCCTGGACCGTCTTGCCGGTCCAGGCGGGGATCGTGCCTTCCTTGTTGCCGGCCTTTTCCGCGCCCATCGGCGTCAGCGTCGATTTCAGTTGTTCGGCTTCCTGCGGCGAGACGGCGGCCAGGGTGGAAGTCGCGGCGAGGGACAGGCTGGCGGCCAGTCCGGCGAGGATGCGGTGCTTGTGGTTCATGGTGCGTTTTCCTTTAGAACGAGTAGCTGACATTGGCGGCGACGTAGTCGCGGTCAAGATAAGGACTGGCGCCGTCCCTGGCCGTGTAGCGCGTGTAGTTCACGCCGCCGCGCCATTTCCCCTCGTAGGTGAACTTGAGGCCGAGCGACACCGAGCCGCCGTGCGCCGCGCCGCCCGCGAAGGCCGGGTCCACCACCGAGGGGCCGGAGAAGTTCCAGCTGACGTTGACGGGCATCGTCAGGTCCATGCCCGGCAGCGGCTGATACCACTTCGGTTCGAACGTCATGCCGGTGCCGAAAGCCTTGCGCACGCGCGTGGGGTCGATGAAGGCCTCGTTGCGGGTGACCTTCATCAGGCGGTGGCCGCCGATCTCGCCGACGAAGTCCGCCGCGTCCCACAGGCCGCTCGGGCCGAAGGACTTGATCCAGGACACCTGCGCGTGCAGCGTGTCGCCCACCGCGTGCAGGAAGTTGCCGGTGCCGTTGACGGCGATGGCGCCCGGCGCGACGTTCAGGTTCACGCTCATCAGCGGCAGGTTGTGGCGCACCGAGATCTCGCCGGACACGTTGGCGTCGCCCAGCAGCGTGGCGAAGCTGGCGCCGGCCAGTTCGATCTTCTGTGGATACAGGAAGAAGTAGTTGCCGATGGTGGCGCCCCCGGCGATGAAGCCGCTCAGGCCACCCGGGGCGGCGGTGATCTGCGTGTAGACCTGCGGCGTCTTGTCGGAATAGCGCAGGTAGTAGAAGCCGAAATCGCGGCCGGCGTCGGCGTCGCGGTATTTGGCCGCGATGCCCCACTGGCCCTTGGAATCCGGCGCCTTGATGTCGGCGCCGCGCTCGATGTAGATGTTGCCGAAGGGGAGGCCCTGCACCGCGTTGATGCGCTCGCCCCCCTGGAACACCAGGTCGCCGGTGGAGAAGTAGCTGCCCGGGCCCGGCACGCGCGTTTCGCGGTATTCGAACTGGTGGTAGGCGGCGATGTCCCATTGCGGCGTCAGCGAGAACGCGGCCGACAGCTGGTTCACCGGCATGAAGATTTCCTTGGTGGTCGCGCCGGGCAGGCTCAGGGCCTTCATCGCGTCCACCGGGCCCATGCCGGCGGCGATGCCGTTCGACGCCAGCAGCAGGCTTTCGCCCCACAGCAGCGTGTGGCGGCCCAGGCGGAACGACAGGTTGTGTTCACCGATGTCGAAACCGCTGTGCACAAAGGCGTTCAGCAGTTCGACGCGGCGGCCGTTCACGTCGCGCACATAGCTGGTGAACTGGTCGTTCGGCACCGACCAGGAATTGACTTGGCCGAGGGGAATGGGACGGTGGGAGCGGTTGTAGACCCGGTCGTACCAGGCGGCGGCGCTGACGCTGACGCCGGTGTTGGCCTTGTCCTTCAGGATGTAGTCGAATTCGGACAGGATGTCGGCGCGGTTGGTGACCAGGTCGCCGCGCGCGAAGGAGTAGTCGCCGTCGTTGGTGTTCGGGTTGGCCAGGATGGCGGCGGCGGGGCCGGTCACGCGCTGGCCGACGCTGTACTTGAGCGTGTTATCCCAGCGTATCGTGTAGCTGTCGTTGTTGACCAGTTCCGCGGCCAGCACGTCCTGGGTGGCCGCCAGCGCCAGCAGCGCTGCCGACAAGGCGGTGCGGCGCTGTGGTGTGAATTTTTTCATCTTTCGTCTCCGTTCTTTTTTGTGTGCCGCGCACGCGATGCCGTGGCGGTTTCTTTTGTCGACCGCTCCAACCTCTTGCCGGATTGGTGATGCCGTCGAGCTTACCTTTGGACTTTTTCCGCATCTGTCATCCCGACAGATGACAACCGGCGAACGACTCAGAGCACCGCGTAATAGCGGATCAAATTGCCGTCGCCCTTGCGCTCGCCGATGCCGACGATCACGTGCCGCGTGAGCCAGTCGTGCGGCCCGGTCTCCACCTCGAAGGTGGGGCTGGCGCGCAGGTAGTAATCGGCGTGGTCGACCGGCGGGCCGTCGTTGAAAATCCACTCGCGGATGCGCGGCATGACGTCCGGCGCGCGGCCCCACAGGAAGCCGCGGTTGAGCAGCAGGATCAGCGTGCCGTCGTCGGCCTGCAGCATGTAGCGGGCGTCCGTGGCCAGCACGCCGTCCGGCCGGAACAGCGACCAGTCGCCGCCGGTGCCCGGCAGCACCTTGCCGTTCAGGCGCGGCCCCTCGACCGTGCCGCTGTCGATGTAGACGGCGCCGCGCCCGGCGCCCGTGGGCATGTTCTGGATGTGGTGCACACGCGTGAAGTGCAGCCGCACCTGGAACAGGAACTCCAGGCGCGCCTCGTTCACCGTCGACTTGCCGGTGAAGGTTTCGGGTATCGCGGTCATCGAAGCCTCCCTAGATCGACGGCGCGCCGTCCAGCAGCACCGTCTTGGTTTCCGTGTACGAGGCCAGTCCCGCGCTGCCACCCTCGCGGCCGATGCCGGACTGCTTGAAGCCGCCGAAGGGCAGGAATGGGTCCATGCGGAACGCGTTCTGCGACAGCGCGCCGGTGCGCACGCCGCGCGCGATGCGGTAGGCGCGGTCGTTATCCCTGGTGAACACCGCGCCGAACAGGCCGAACGGCGAATCGTTGGCGATCCGCACCGCCTCGGCCTCGTCGTCATAGGTGAGCAGCGCGATCACCGGGCCGAAGATCTCCTCCTGCGCGATCGTCATCTTGCTGTCCACGCCGGCGAACAGGGTCGGTTCCAGATAGTGCCCCCGCGCCGGGCCGGCCGGCCGCCCGCCGCCGCACACCAGGCGGGCGCCCTCCTCGATGCCGCGCGCGATGTAGCCCTCGACACGGTCCAGCTGCCGCTTCATCGCCATCGGTCCCATCTGGGTGTCGGCCTGGTAGGGGTCGCCCACGCGGATGGCTTCCAGTTCGGCCTTCAGCGCCTCGGTGAAACTGGCCTGGCGCGCGCGCGGCACGATCACCCGGCTCAGCGTGGCGCAGACCTGGCCGCTCAGCATGGAGATGGTGCCGGCCAGGGTGCGCGCGGCGGCGGCCTCGTCGCAATCGTCGAGCAGGATGGCGGCCGACTTGCCGCCCAGCTCCAGCGTGCAGCGGGCGATGCGGTCGCCGCAAACCGACGCGATGCGCCGGCCCGCCACCGTGGAGCCGGTGAAACTCACCTTATCCACGCCGGGATTGCGGACCAGGTAGTCGGCCGCCTCGCGGTGCGACGGCACCAGGTTGACCACGCCGTCCGGGAAGCCCGCCGCCTCGGCCGCCTCGGCGATGATGTAGGCCTCCAGCGGCGTTTCCGGCGAGGGCTTCATGATCACCGCGCAGCCGGCCAGCAGGGCCGGGGCGATCTTGTTGACCAGGATGGCGAAGGGCGCGTTCCACGGCACGATGGCGGCCACCACGCCGACCGCCTCGCGCACCACCAGCGCCGCGCCCTGGCCGTCGAAGGCGCGGTGGCTTTCGACGAAGGGGAAGCCGCCGGCCAGCGAGGCGTAGTGCTCGATGTTGTGCAGCGTGCCGCCCACCATGAAGGGCGCGAACGAGGCCAGCGCGCCGACCTGCTCGGTCCACGCGGCGGCCAGTTCCGCGCTGCGGGCGCCCAACTCGGCGCCCAGCCTGCGCAGGGCCGCGGCGCGGTCGGCGGGAGACATGCGCGGCCAGGGGCCGTCGTCGAAGGCCTTGCGCGCGGCGGCCACGGCGGCGTCCATGTCCTCCTCGCTGGCCTCGGCGACCACGGCGCACACACGCTCGGTGTGGGGCGAGACGATCTCGATGCGTCCACCTTTTTTCGGCGCGGTCCAGCGCCCGTTGATAAACAGCTTGTCCGCATGTTTCAGCCGGATTTCCACTCGGGCGTCGTCGCGCATTTGATGTCTCCTGTTGTTGGTTCGGTGATGGTCTTTCTACTGAGCGCAGCTTAGGACGCGGTGGGCGGCGGCGATGTCCGCTGTAAGGACGACAAGCGGCACGTCGTCTTTGCGGCGGACATCGCGCGCGGCCCGCGCGGCATAGGATGGGAAGACAAAATGCAAGGGGAAGGCATGGACCGGCACGAGGAAATGACGCAACGCATCGCCCGCCTGGAGGACAGGCTGGGGCGCCTCGAGGACATCGAGGAAATCCAGCGCCTGCAGCGCATGTACGGCTATTACATCGACAACCGGCTGTGGCCCGAAATGGCGGCGCTGTTCGCCGACGAGGGCGCGGCGATGGAGATCGGCCGGCGCGGCCGCTACACGGGCAAGGAACACATCCTGCCCTTCCTGCGCGAGGTGCTGGGCCAGGGCCGGGACGGCCTCGCCAGGAATGAATTCATCAACCACATGCAGCTGCAAGGCGTGGTCACCGTCGACCACTCGCGCCAGCGCGCGCAGGGCCGCTGGCGCGCGCTGATACAGGGCAGCCCGCCGCCCGGCGGCACCGCCATGCTGTGGGCCGAGGGCGTGTATGAGAACACCTACGTCCGGGAAAACGGCGTATGGAAGATCGCGCTGCTGTGGTGGGTGCCGACCTTCTACGTGTCCCACCCCGGCTATGAGAGCGTGTCCTTCGCCAGCGGGCCGCAAAGCGACAGCCTGCCGCCCCAGGCGCCCTCCGTGCCGCCCGTGGCCGCGCTCGGCCGCAGCTTCCCCCCGTTCCACTACTGCCACCCGGTCACCGGCGAGGAAGTGGTCCGTGTCACTTCCGAACCGTAAGCACACCACTTCAGGAGATATCGTGCATCCCATGGAAACCATCGTCCACAGCCTCGGCTCCCTCGCGGCGCCCATGGCGCTCCACGTCGGCACCGACGACCTGCCCTTCGCCGAGGATTTCGGCGCCCCCGGCGTGCGCCTCAAACTGCTGGCCGCCGATGTCGAGGGCGGCTGGTTCGCGGTGCGCATCCGCTTCGCGCCCGGCGTGGAACTGCCGCCGCACCAGCACACCGGCGCGGTGCACGCGTTCACGCTGTCCGGCGAATGGAGCTACCTGGAGCACGCCGGCTCGCCGCCGAGCAAGGCCGGCTCCTATCTGTACGAACCCGCCGGCACCAGCCACCGGCTGAAGGTTGCCGACCACAACACCGGCGAGACCGACGTGTTCTTCATCATTTACGGCGCGATGCTGGTGCAGGACCCGGACGGCAACGTGGTCGCGGTGTTGGACGCGCACAGCCATTTGCGCGACTGGCCAAACGCCCTGCGCGCGCAGGGCGCGCCGGTGCCGCCCATCATCGAGGGCGGGCGGGTCCGGTACACGAACGGAGAGCCGCAATGATCGATCTCGAGGCCTATGAGCGGTACGTGGCCAAATTCAACGCGCGCGACTACGAGGGCGTGCTGTCCCACTTCGCCGAGGACTTCGAGATCCGCTTCGCCGGCCACACCTTCCGGGGGCGAAAGGATTTCATGCGCTTCTATGGCTTCTTCCACGACCACGTGAGCGAATCGATACGGCTTGACGCGCTGGCCTCCAGCGACACGCTGCTGGCGATCGAGGCAAGTGTGCGGCTGGAGGCGAAATCCGACCTGACGCCGGCCATGCTGGCCGAACAGGGCCTGGAGCGCATCTTCCCGCTGCGGGCCGGCCAGGTGGTGGAGATGAACCAGTTCATCCACTACCGCCTGGAGAACGGCAAATTCGTCAGCGTGGTGTGCGCGCTTGTTTAATTCAGGGCCCGCTGAAGGGCATTCAGGTATCCGGCGCGCGCCGCCTGGCTGATGGGCGCGTCCGGCACGAACAGCTCGAAGCCATGGAAGCCGCCCGGCCACACATGCAGTTCGGTCGCCACCCCGGCCTCGATCATGCGGGCGCCATAGGCGATGATTTCATCGCGCACCAGGTCCAGCCCCCCAACCATCAGGTACGCGGGCGGCAAGCCTTTCAGTTCGGACGCGCGCGCGGGCACCGCGTAAGCCAGGGCGCCGCCGTGATCGCGTTCGCCGAGATACGCCGGCCAGGCCTGCAGCGACTTGGCGCGGCTCCAGGTCCTGTCGTCGGTCACCTCGTGGCTCGACGGCGTGACGTGGCGGTCGTCGAGGCAGGGGCACAGCAGAAACTGGAACGCCAGCTTGAATTCCTCCTTGTCCCGCGCCATGAGCGCCAATCCGGCCGCCAGTCCGCCGCCGGCGCTGGCGCCGCCCACCGCGATGCGCCTGGCGTCCACGCCAAGCGCCGGCGCTTCGGAAAACAGCCAGGAGAGCGCCGCGTAGCAGTCTTCCGTCCCGGCCGGGAACGGGTGTTCGGGCGCCAGGCGATAGTCGACCGACACGACAACGGCGCCTATGGTCTCGACGATCTTTTCGCAGAACAGGTCGTCCTGGGCCGGCAGGCCGAGCGTGAAACCGCCGCCGTGGATCCATAGCAGCGCCGGACGGCCTTCGCCCGCGTGGCGCGGGCGGTAGATGCGCACCGCCACATCGGGCGCGCCGGCCGGGCCGGCGATGCGCCTGTCCTCCGTGAGCACCGCGTCGCTGGGCAGCTGGCCGATCCGCGCCGCGCCGAACATCTCCAGCATGGCGCGCCGGGCGCCCGCGATATCGATAAGGGGATCCGGTAACACCGGCATCGCGCAATAGGTTTCCCTCAGCGCGCGGTCCATTCTCTGCACAAAATCCATGCCATCTCCTGGTTTCGTTGTTTTCAGCGGCAGCCCGCATGCCGCAGCATAGGACGGGGGAGGCCGGCGCGGCGTCCGCCGCAAAGACGACACGCCGCGTTGTCGTCTTTGCGGCGGACATGGCGGCCGGCCGTGGCCCCCTAAGATGGAATCATCGTAGCAATACCCACCAGGATTTCAGATGACCGCCCAATTCGATTTCGTTATCGTCGGCGCCGGCTCCGCCGGCTGCGTGCTCGCCAATCGCCTGTCGGAGGATCCCGCCAACCGGGTGCTGCTGCTGGAGGCCGGGGAGCGGGACAGCCACCCCATGGTGGCCATGCCGGTGGCCTGGTTCCCCGTCTCCAACCTTCCCGAACTGGGCTGGGGCTACGCCACCGAGCCGGAAAGCGCCACCGGCGACCGCGTGCTGCCGCAGCCGCGCGGCAAGCTGCTGGGAGGCACCTCGTCCATCAACGGCATGCTCTACAGCCGCGGCAATGCCGGCGACTACGACCGCTGGCGCGATCTCGGCCTGCCCGGCTGGGGCTACGCCGACGTGCTGCCCTACTTCAAGCGCAGCGAAAGCAACTGGCGCGGCGCCGGCGCCTACCATGGCGGCACGGGTTATCTGTCCGTGTCGCGCCAGCCCGCCCATCCGACCATCACGCCGCGCATGCTGGAAGCGGGCAGGAAACTGGGTTACGCCGCGCTGGACGATTTCCATGGCGAACAGGCCGAGGGCTTCGGCCTGCCCGACTTCACGATACGGCGCGGTCGCCGGGACAGCACGGCGGCGGCCTATCTGCGTCCCGCCCTGTCCCGCAAGAACCTCACCGTGGTGACGGGCGCGCACACCACCCGCGTGCTGCTCGAAGGCGTCCGCGCGACCGGCGTCGAATACCTCAAGGATGGACAGACGCATGTGGCGCGCGCCGCAAGCGAAGTGCTCATCGCGGGCGGCGCCTTCAATTCGCCGCAGTTGCTGATGCTGTCGGGGATAGGCCCGGCCGATGAACTGCGCAAGCTGGGCATCGCTGTCCGCCACGACCTGCCCGGCGTGGGCAAGAACCTGCAGGACCACCCGCTGGTGGCGGGCGTGTTCGAGGCGGCCGTCGACACCACCTTCGACCGTGCCCTGCGTCTGGACCGGCTGGCCGTGTCCGCACTGCGCTGGAGGCTGAACGGGGGCGGACCGCTGGCCGCCAATCCCATGTCGGTCCAGGCCTTCGTGCGCACCCGGCCCGAACTGCAATGGCCGGACGCGCAGTTCCAGGTCAGCCATGTGTCGATGATGGCGCGGCCCTGGTTCCCCGGATGGCGCGCGGGCGCCGGCCACCAGTTCACGGCGGCGATGCTGAACGTGCGTCCCGGCTGTTCCGGCGACGTCACGCTGCGCTCGGCCGACCCGCTGGCGGCGCCGCGCATCCGCCTCGGCCTGCTCGCCACCGAGGCGGACCGGCGCACCGCGCGCGACATGCTGAAGTTCCTGCGCACCTTCTTCGCCACCGCGCCGGTGGCCGGCATGGTCAAGGCGGAGCTGGCGCCCGGCGCCGCGGTGCGCAGCGACGCCGAACTCGACGCCTACATCAAGGCCACCATCCAGACCGGCATGCATCCCACCAGCAGCTGCGCCATGGGCGTCGGCGAGTACGCGGTGGTCGACGCCCAACTCAGGGTGCGGGGCCTGGAGGGCTTGCGCGTGGTGGACGCGTCGGTGATGCCAGATATCGTCAGCGGCAACACCAACGCGCCCACCATCATGATCGCGGAGAAGGCCTCGGACATGATATTGCGGCGCGCGCCGCTGTTGCCGGAGGCGGTGTCGACAGCGGCGGCGCCCCGGAGCACGGCCGCCATGCCTCGGCAAGAGGCGGCGGCATGAACGCCGGCATGGTGGCCGTGCCGGTGCCGCTCTGCGCCGCCGGCACGCTGCTGCTGAGGCAACAATGGCAAGCTCATTGAAAGACGGAGCGCACATGGACCTCAGGCCAGGCCCCGGCGGTATGCGGGACGTCGCGCAGTTGATCGACGAGCGGCCCCTCAGTGGCTTCCAGATCCGCGTCATCCTGCTGTGCTGCCTGACCGTGCTGCTGGACGGCTACGACATCCAGACCATGGCGCTGGTGGTGCCCTCCCTGGCGCAGGAGTGGAACATGCCGGCTTCCGCCTTCGGCGTGGCGTTGGCCGCGTCCCTGCTCGGCATCGGCCTCGGCTCGGCGTTCGTGGCGCCGTTCGGCGACCGCTGGGGGCGGCGGCCGCTGATCATCGGCGGCCTGTGGCTGGTCGGCGTCGCCTCCATCGCCACCGGCTTGGCGAGCACGCTGCCGGTGCTGCTGGCCGGCCGCTTCCTCACCGGCGTCGGCCTGGCGATGGGGCTCACCAACGCCACCGCGCTGGTGTCGGATTACGCCCCGGCCAGGCGGCGCGCGGCGCTGGTCACGCTGATGTTCTGCAACGTGGCCCTGGGCGCCTTCAGCGCCGGATTCAGCGCGCCCGCGCTGATCGGCCATTTCGGCTGGCGCAGCCTGTTCATCATCGGCGGCATTCTGCCCCTGGTCCTCGGCGTGCTGCTGCTGTTCGCGCTGCCCGAATCGCTACGCCTGCTGGTGGCCGGCAAGCCCGGGCACCGCGCCATCGCGCCCCTGCTCGCTAGGCTGTTCCCCGATGTGAACCCGGCGTCCATCCACGCGCAGCAGCGGGACCAGGAGCGGGACCAAGGGCAGGATCAAATTCGGCGGCGCAGCGTGGCCGAACTGCTGTCGCCCGCCTACCGCCACCGCACCTTGCTGCTCTGGTATATCTTCTGCCTCAACCTGTTCGTGCTCTACCTGCTGATCAGCTGGCTGCCGTCGCTGCTGCGCGAGGCAGGCTGGGAAGCCGCCGCCGCGATGCGCGGCGCGGTCATGATCCAGTTGGGCGGCATCGCCGGCGGCTTGCTGATTTCGCTGGCCGTGGACAAGGGCAAAGCCGGCGGCGCGCTGCTGTGGGCGTACACGGTTTCCGCCGCGTCCCTGGCCGCGTTCGCGCTGCTGCCGGCCACGCCGCCCGTGTGGAATACGCTGCTGGTCGTCCTCGGCGCCGGCATTTCCGGCAGCCAGCTGGCGCTGTACGCGCTGGCCGCCGGCTTCTATCCCCCGGCGCTGCGCGCCACCGGCTTGGGCTGGTCGACGGCCATCGGCCGCGCCGGCGCCACGGCCGGGCCGGTCGCCGGCGGACTGCTCATCCAGTTGCAACTCGGCGCCACTGCTACACTCGGCATGTTGGCCGCGCCGCTGCTGTTATGCGCGCTGGGAGCATGGCTTTTACCCCATAACCACAACAGGAGATCAGCATGAGCATCATCGTCACCGGCGCGTCCGGCAACTTCGGCCGCAAGGCGGCCGACCTGCTGCTGGATAAGGTTCCAGCTTCCGAACTGATTTTGATCACCCGCAGGCCGGCCGCGCTGGCCGCCTACGCGGAGCGCGGCGCGCAGGTGCGCTACGGCGATTTCGACGAGCCGGCCAGCTTGGCGGCCGCCTTCGCCGGCGGCCAGCGCATGCTGCTGATCAGCACCGACCAGGTGGGCGGCGAGCGCCTGCGCCAGCACCGCGCCGCCATCGACGCGGCGGTGGCGGCCGGCGTCCAGCAGATCGCCTACACCTCCTTCATCGGCGTGGGACCGGACAACCCGGCCATCAGCACCGTCGAGCACACGGCCACCGAGGCCATGCTGCGCGCCTGCGGCGTGCCCTACACCTTCCTGCGCGACAGCCAGTACGCCGACGCCATCGCCCAGTTCGCGCTGCCCGGCGCGCTGGCCATGGGCGCGTGGATGAGCAGCGCCGGCGACGGCCGGATCGCGCTGGTGGCGCGCGAGGACTGCGTGGCCTGCGCCGTAGCCGTGGTCAGCACGCCGGGCCACGAGAACAAGATCTATGACATCACCGGGCCGGAACTGCTGTCCTACCGCGATTGCGTGGCGCTGGCGGTCGAGCTGTCGGGCAGGCCGCTGGCCTACGACGCCGTCACCGACGAGCAGAAGCTGGCCTTCTTCGACAGCATAGGCGTGCCGCGCCGCATCGAGGACGGCATGGAGAACAGCCCGATACCGTGGCCGGGCGAGGAGATGGTGAGCTTCGAGCGGGCCATCCGCGAGGGCCATTTCGCCGTGCTGAGCGACCATGTGGAGCGGCTCACGGGACGCAAGCCCAAATCGCTGCGGCAGGTGTGCATGGAGAACATCGACAAGCTACGCCTGGCCGCCTGACGCGCCCCCTTTCCCTCTCCATCCTCCAACGCCCCGCTTCGCCGGGGCGTTGTCGCATTTGCGTACGACAGCGCCGCTGCCCCATCTGTTTAACATGGGAACCAACAGCCCAGCTCCTGAAGGAAATCGCGATGCCATCATTTGTTCCAGTCCGAGGACTCCACCACTTTGCGTACCGCTGCAAGGACGCGGAGGAGACCCGGCGGTTTTACGAAGACATACTCGGCCTGCCGCTGGTGCATGTCATCCGCAACGACCACGTGCCGAGCACCGGCGAATACTGCCCCTACGTGCACATCTTCTTCCAGATGACGGACGGCTCCCACATCGCCTTCTTCGACCTGGGCGACGACGTGCGGCCCGATCCCTCGCCCAACACGCCGGCCTGGGTCAACCACCTGGCGCTGCGCGTCGACTCGCTCGACGACCTGAAGGAGGCCAAGGCGCGGCTGCAGGCGGCCGGGGTCGAGGTGCTGGGCCTCACCCACCACCACATCATCGAGTCCATCTATTTCTTCGACCCGAACGGCATCCGCCTCGAACTGACCACGCCCATCGTCACGGACGAGGAAATGCAGCGCCTGGCGCGACAGGCCCACCAGGACGCGCGTGAATGGGCGCTGGAAAAACAACAGCGCCGCGACGCGGCCCAGGGAGCGTAGGCCATGGCCGAACTGAAGCTCGCGGTCATCGACGTCAAACCCGGCGCGGCGATGGAAAGCCAGTCCGGCCTGCAGATGCTGCGCCCGCGCATCTACGGCGCCTACGCCGAGCCGGCCGGCAAGAAGAAGATCGCCGCCATCGTCATGCACCCGGCCAGCAATTTCATGGGCCACTACCTGCTGCAACCGCTGGCCGAACGCGGCATCTGCTGCATGGGCCTCAATTCGCGCTACGTCAACAACGACTCCGTGCTGCTGATGGAGCGCGTGATCCAGGACCTGGGCGCGGGCGTGAAATTCCTGCGCGAGGCCGGCTACGAGAAGGTGGTCCTGATCGGCAATTCGGGCGGCGCGGCGCTGTCCTCGTTCTACCAGGCGCAGGCCGAGCAGCTGACGGCCCACCATTTCGCCGACGGCGATCCGACCGGGCTCAGTCCCGAAGACCTGCCGCCGGTGGACGGCATCGCCCTGTGCGCGGCGCACGAGGGGCGTTCGCGCCTGCTGCTGGACTGGATCGACCCCTCGGTCATCGACGAGAGCGATCCGCTGGGCGCCGATCCCGCGCTCGACATGTTCAACCCCGCCAACGGTCCGTCCTATGGCGCCGAATTCCTGGCGCGCTTCCGCGCCGGCCAGAAGGCCCGCCGCGACCGCATAGAGGACTGGGCGCTGGCCCGCCTGCGGCTGCTGCGCGCCAATCCGGCCGGCCCGCGCGACCAGGCCTTCGTGATCTATCGCACGCTGGCCGACCCGCGCTGCCTGGACTTGTCGCTGGACGCCAACGAGCGCGCCGTCGGCAGCGTCTGGGGCGACGCCCGCTCGGTCAACTACGCCGGCAACTCGATGGGACGCTACACCTCGCTGACGGCCTTCCTGAGCCAATGGTCGTCGCGCTCGCAGGCGGACGGCCCCAGCAACCTGGCCAGGACCAGCGTGCCGGCGCTGCTGATGACCTATACCGCCGACGCCTCGACCTTCCCCAGTACGCGCGACGCCTGGCTGCGCGCCGCCGGGGACCGCATCCGCAATATCGACATCCGCGGCGCCAACCATTACCTGGCCGGGCAACCGCTCCAGGTGGAGCGGGTGGCGGACGAAATCGCCGCCTGGGCGCGGGCGCTCTGACCATGCCCAGCCTGTTCAGCAAAATCTGGGACCGGCATGTGGTCGCGCAAAAGGACGACGGCGCCACCCTGCTGTACATCGACCGGCAACTGGTGCACGAGGTGACCAGCCCCCAGGCCTTCGAAGGCCTGCGGGAAGCCGGCCGACCCGTGCGGCGCCCGGCGACACTGCTCGCGGTGCCGGACCACAACGTGCCAACCACGCCGGACCGCACGCTGAGGATAGAGGACGCGCAGAGCCGCGAGCAGATCGCGCTGTTGCGCCACAACGCGCGCGAGACCGGCGCCACGCTGTTCGACCTGGACGACGCGCGCCAGGGCATCGTGCATGTGGTGGCGCCCGAGCAGGGCTTCATCCACCCCGGCATGACGGTGGTGTGCGGCGACTCGCACACCGCCACGCTGGGCGCGTTCGGCGCCATCGCCTTCGGCGTCGGTACCTCCGATGTGGAACACGTGCTGGCCACGCAGACGCTGTGGCTGGCCAAGCCGCGCCAGATGCGGGTGCGCGTCGAAGGCCGTTTGCAGCCCTGGGTGGGCGCCAAGGACCTGATCCTGGCGCTGATCGCCCGGATAGGCGCGGCGGGCGGCACCGGCCACGCCATCGAATACTGCGGCGAAGCGGTGCGCGCCCTGTCCATGGAAGAGCGCATGACGGTCTGCAATATGACCATCGAGGCGGGGGCGCGCTTCGGCCTCGTCGCCCCCGACGACACCACCTTCGCCTACCTGCGCGGCCGGCCTTACGCGCCCGGGGCGGAGCACTGGCAGGCCGCGCTCGCGGAATGGCGCGGCCTGGCCTCGGACGCCGACGCCCAGTACGACGCCGAACTGGTGATCGACGCCGCCGCCATCGCGCCACAGGTCACCTGGGGCACCAGCCCGGAGGACAGCCTGCCGATCGAAGGCCGGGTGCCGGATCCGGCCGCCGCCGGGAGCCCGGCGCTGCGCGAGCGCATGCGGCGCGCGCTGGACTACATGGGCCTGGCCGCCGGCGCCGCGTTGACGGACATTGCCATCGACCGCGTCTTCATCGGTTCCTGCACCAACAGCCGCATCGAGGACTTGCGCGTGGCCGCCAGCGTGGCGCGGGGACGGCGCGTCGCCCCGGGCGTGGCGGCGATGGTGGTGCCCGGCTCCGGCCTGGTGAAGCTGCAGGCCGAACGCGAAGGGCTGGACCGCGTCTTCATCGAAGCCGGCTTCGCCTGGACATTGCCGGGCTGCTCGATGTGCCTCGGCATGAATCCGGACCGGCTGCTGCCGGGCGAGCGCTGCGCCTCCACCTCCAACCGCAACTTCGAGGGACGGCAGGGACCGGGCGGGCGGACGCACCTGCTGAGCCCCGCGATGGCTGTCGCCGCCGCCGTGACGGGCCGGCTGTGCGATGTGCGCGCGCTGGAAGCGGCATGAACGGAACCGTATCGTGAGCCCCCCATTCACCCGCTTGCACGCCGTGGCCGCGCCGCTGGACCGCGCCAACGTCGACACCGACGCCATCCTGCCCGCCCGGTTCATGAAGACCGTCAAGCGCGGCGGCCTGGGTTCCGCCCTGTTCGACGCCTGGCGGCGCGGCGCCGGCGGCGCGCCGAACCCGGACTTCGTGCTGAACCGGCCGGCCTACGCGGCCAGCCGCATCCTGGTCGCCAACGACAACTTCGGCTGCGGTTCCTCGCGCGAACACGCGGTGTGGGCGCTGGCCGACGCCGGCATACGCTGCGTGATCGCCCCCAGCTTCGGCGAGATCTTCGCCGCCAACTGCCTGAAGAACGGCGTGCTGCCCGTCGCGCTCCCACCGGCCGTGGTGGCGATCCTGCTGGCTCTGCTGGCCGCGGTCCCCGGCGCCGAGCTGACCGTGGACCTGGAGGCGCAGCACGTGCTCACGCCCGGCGGCCAGCGCCACGCTTTCCATATCGATCCATACGCCAAACACTGCCTGCTGCTGGGGCTCGACGACATCGCCGTGACGCTGGAACGGGCGGAGGCGATCACTAGCTACGAACAGGCGCGGCGCGCGCGCACGCCCTGGCTCTTTGAAGACATCCGCGCGACCTGAAGGAAGAACACCATGCCTGAAACCAGCAACAGCGCCGCCCCGGCGGCCGACTCCGGCGGCTACACGCTGCCGACCTATCCCTATGTCACGCCACCCGAGCTAAGTGGCGGGGACCGTGGCGTCTACCCGGTGGTCATCGTCGGCGCCGGCCTGTCCGGCCTGACGCTGGCCTGCGACCTGGCCAACCGCGGCATCGCCTCGGTGCTGCTCGACGAGGACGACACCATCGGCGTGCGCGGCGCCTCCAGCCGGGGCATCTGCTACGCCCAGCGCAGCCTGGAGGTCTTCGACCGCCTCGGCACCTATGAGCGGATGCGGGCCAAGGGCATCACCTGGTCCACCGCGCGCGTGCTGTCCGGCGACGAGGCGCTGTATTCGTATGACCTCAGCCTGGCCAGCAAATCGAAGCAGCCGCCGTTCATCAACCTGCAGCAGTTCTACGTCGAATGGTATCTGGTGGACCGCATCCAGGCGCTGGGCAGCACCGACATCCGCTGGCGGAACCGCGTGCTCGACGCCAGCCAGGAGGACGGCCACGAGGGTAGCCACGTCTTGCTGACCGTCGGCACGCCCGACGGCGAGTACCAGCTGCGCGCGCAATGGGTGCTGGACGCCGCCGGCGTGGCCAGCGTCACGCGCGACAAGCTGGGACTCGACACCCACACCCACAATGGCCACGACCGCTGGTGCATCACCGATGTGCGCTTCAAGAAGCCGCTGCCGGTGGAGCGCTGGACCTGGATCGAGGCGCCCTTCAACGAGAACCGGGGCGTATGGCAGCATCTGATGGCGGACGGCGTCTGGCGCCTGGACTTCCAGATGGAGGCCGACGCCGACCCCGCCTATGTGGCGCGGCCGGACGTGGCGCATGAACGCGTGCGCGCCATGCTGGGGCCGGACGTGGAATTCGACATCGTGTGGGTGGGCGCCTATTCCTACCGCCGGCAGCTGCTGGACGATTACCGCGACGGCCGCGTGTTCTTCCTGGGCGACGCGGCGCACGTGACCAACCCCTTCGGCGCGCGCGGGGGCAACACCGGCATCCAGGACGCCGACAATCTGGGCTGGAAGCTGGCCCTGGTGCTGCAAGGCCAGGCCCCGGAGGCGCTGCTCGACAGCTACAACGCCGAGCGCCGCTACCTGCAGCTGCACAACACCAAGGTCACCGATCGCAGCGGCCGATTCATGTCGCCGCCCACGCCGGGCGAGCGCCACCTGCGCACCGCCGTACTGGGCCTGGCCCGCAGCTTCCCCTTCGCCCGCGCCATCCTCAATCCGGGCCGCATGTCGGCGCCGGTCGACTACGTGGAAAGTCCGCTCAACGGCGGCCTGGGCACGGCCGAGGGCAAGGCGGTGCCCAATCTCGCGCTGGGCAATGGCCGCTGGCTGGCCGACCTGGTGCGCGAAGGCACGGCCTTCGTCGCGCTGGCGTTCGAGCGGGTGCCGGCGGGCGTGGTCGCCGCCGGCCTGTCCACGCTGGGCGAGCGCTATCCACTGCGCGTGCTGACGCTGGACGCCGGCTCGGACGAGGTGCTGGCCTTCATGACGGAGATAAACGCGCCGGTTGGCTCGATCGCGCTGCTGCGTCCCGACCTGCACCTGGCCACCGTGCTGAAACAGCCCAGCGCCGCGCTGCTGGAACGCGCCCTGCGACGCGCGCTCGGCCATCCCTGACCCTGGAGCCACCATGAAAACCGACTTGAACATCCCCGACGCCGACGGCTTCTACGAAGCCCTGACCCGGGCCCACGACGGCCTGGACGAAAGCGGGAGCCATGTGTTCCTCGCCAGCCTGGCGCTGCTGCTGGCCAACCAGATAGGCGACCAGGCGATTTTGCTCGACTGCATACGCGCCGCCCGCGAAAGCGTGGCCGGCGTTCCATCCACCCAACCACAAGAGGTCAACCCATGAGTGTTTCATTCGCATCCGCCGCCGACACCAAGGAGCAGCGCCCCAGAGTGGTCGAACTGGGCCGCGACGTGTACGGCTACATCAGCGAGTTCGATCCCAACTGCGGCTTCATCGTCGGCGACGACAGCATCCTGGTGGTCGACACCCGCCCCACGCCGAAGATGGCGCGCTCCTTCATCGAGGACATCCGCCAGGTCTCGGACAAGCCGATCAAGACCGTGTTCCTGACCCACTACCACGCGGTGCGCGTGATGGGCGCCAGCGCCTTCGAGGGCGCGACCGTCATCTCCAGCCGCGGCACGCACGACTGGATCGTCGAGCGCGGCCAGGCCGATTTCGAGTCCGAGGTGTACCGCTTCCCGCGCCTGTTCCAGGCGGTCGACGAGGTGCCGGGCCTGACGATGCCGCAACTGTCCTTCGACGGCTGCATGAGCATGTGGTTCGGCGACCGCGAGGTGCGCTTCCAGCAGTTCGGGCGCGGCCACTCGCAGGGCGACGCCATCTGCTGGCTGCCGGCGGACGGCATCGTGTTCTCCGGCGACCTGGTGGAAAACCGCTGCGGCGTGTACGCGGGGGACGCCTACATCCGGGAATGGATGGGCATACTGGACACCCTGAAGAAGCTCGAGCCGCGCGTGCTGGTGCCAGGCCGCGGCGCGGCGGTGTTCGACGCGACGGCGTCGGCGGCGGCGATCGACATGACGCGCGACTTCCTGCAAACGCTGCTGGACACGGTGGCCGCCGCGCAGGCCCAGGGAGGCGACCTGCGCGCCTGCTACGAGGCGGCGCAGGCGGCGATGCGGCCGCGCTTCGGCGACTGGCCGGTGTTCCAGCACGTGCTGCCGTTCGACGTCTCGCGCGCGTTCGACGAGCTGGCCGGCATCGCCGATCCGCGCGTGTGGACGGCGCAGCGCGACCTGGAGTTGTGGGCCGCGCTCAAGACCTCATGAATATGAAACAAGCAAAAAAGCCGCGCGGTGCGCGGCTTTCTATTCTGCTGCACGTGCCGCTCAGGCGGCGCGCTTGAGCAGATTGTGCGGGTCGATCACGAACTTCTTCGGCGCGCCGGCGTCGAACTCGCCGTAGCCGGAGGGGGCATCGTCCAGCGAGATCACCTGCACGCCGACAATGTCGGCCACCTTGATGCGATCCCACAGGATGGCCTGCATCAGCTGGCGGTTGTACTTCATCACCGGCGTCTGCCCCGTGTGGAAGCTGTGCGACTTGGCCCAGCCCAGTCCGAAACGGATGCTCAGCGCGCCGCGCCGCGCGGCCGCGTCGATCGCGCCCGGATCGTCGGTCACGTACAGGCCCGGAATGCCGATCTTGCCGGCGGCGCGCGTGATCTCCATCAGCGAATTGAGCACCGTGGCGGGCGCCTCGGCCTGGGCGCCGGCGTGGCCGTGGCCGCGCGCCTCGAAGCCCACGCAATCGACCGCGCAATCGACCTCCGGCGTGCCCAGGATCTGCGCGATCTGCTCGCCCAGCGTGGCGTCCCGCGACAGGTCCACCGTTTCGAAGCCGACCGAGCGCGCGTGGGCCAGGCGCAGCGGATTGACGTCGCCGACGATCACGACGGCCGCGCCCAGCAGGCGGGCCGACGCGGCGGCCGCCAGGCCGACCGGGCCGGCGCCGGCGATGTAGACCGTGGCGCCGGGGCCGACGCCGGCGGTGACGGCGCCGTGGTAGCCGGTCGGCAGGATGTCGGACAGGCAGGTCAGGTCGTTGATCTTTTCCATCGCGCGGTCGCGGTCGGGGAACTTCAGCAGGTTGAAGTCCGCGTAGGGCACCATCACGTATTCGGCCTGGCCGCCGATCCAGCCGCCCATGTCGACATAGCCATAAGCGCCGCCGGCGCGCGCCGGATTCACGCTTTCGCACACGCCGGTGTGCTGCTCCTTGCAGGTGCGGCAGCGGCCGCAGGCGACGTTGAACGGCACCGACACGATGTCGCCCTTCTTGAGCGTTTCGACATCGCGGCCGGCTTCCAGCACCTCGCCGGTGATCTCATGGCCCAGCACCAGGCCGGTCGGCGCGGTGGTGCGGCCGCGCACCATGTGCTGGTCCGAGCCGCAGATATTGGTGGAAATGACGCGCAATATCACGCCATGCTCGATGGTCTTGCCGCGTGGGCTGACCAGTTTGGGGAAGGGAATCGATTGCACCTCGACCTTGCCGCCCCCGATATATACGACGCCGCGATTCTCGGCCATGCTTGTCTCCTGTTGGGATGGTTTTATTGTCGGTTCAGCACATGTGCTGGCCGCCGTTGATGGCGATGTTGGCGCCGGTGACGAAGGCCGCCTCCTCCGACGCGAGATAGGCGACCAGGCCCGCGACCTCCTCCGGCTTGCCGAGGCGGCCCATGGGGATTTGCGGCACGATCTTGCTGTCCAGGATGGACTGGGGGATGGCCGTCACCATGCGGGTGCCGATATAGCCTGGCGAGATGGTGTTCACCGTGACGCCCCGGCGCGCCACTTCCAGCGCCAGCGACTTGGTGAAGCCGTGCACGCCCGCCTTGGCGGCGGAATAGTTGGTCTGCCCGAACGCGCCCTTCTGGCCGTTGACCGAGGAGATGTTGATGATGCGCCCCCAGCCGCGATCGGCCATGCCCTCGCAGACCTGCTTGCTCATGTTGAAGATGGAGTCGAGGTTGGTGCGCATCACCAGGTCCCAGTTGATCTTGTCCATTTTCTTGAACGTCATGTCGCGCGCGATGCCGGCGTTGTTGACCAGCACATCGACCGGACCGACATCCCGCACGATTTGCGCCACGCAGGCGCTGGCCGAGTCGTAATCGGCCACGTCGCAGGGATAGGCGCGGAAGTCGTGGCCCTGTTCCCGCATCGCGGCCAGCCACTCGCCGGCCTTGGTGTTGCCGGGCGAGTGGGTCGTGATGACCCGGTAGCCCAGCGCCGCCATCTTGATGCAAATGCCCTCGCCCAGCCCGCCCATCCCGCCCGTCACCAGTGCTATTCTCGTCATCATTCGTCCCCATGTGTGATTGCGTACGCCACCCGCGTGGCGTCCCGGTGCGCCGCCCGCGTTTAACGCGGTGGCGGACGGGTGCCGCCGTCCAGGCGTATCACTTCGCCGTTCAGGTAGGGGTTCTCGATGATGTGGCCGACCAGCGCGGCGAATTCGGCGGGGTCGCCGCCGCGTTTCGGGAATTCCATCGTCGTCACCAGGTAGTCACGGACCTCTTGCGGCAGGGTGCTCACCAGCGGCGTCTCGAACAGGCCGGGCATGATGGCGCACACGCGCACGCCATGCTCGGCCAGGTCGCGCGTCAGCGGCAGCGTCATGCCGACCACGCCGGCCTTGCTGGCGGCGTAGGCGACCTGCCCCATCTGGCCCTCGGTCGCGGCGATCGACGCGGTGTTGACGATGACGCCGCGCTCGCCGCTCTTGGCGACCGGGTCGTTCTTCAGCATTTGCGCGGCGGCCAGGCGGATGATGTTGAAGGTGCCGACCAGGTTGACGTTCAGGATGCGCATGAACGCCTCCATCGAGTGCGGCCCCTTGCGGCCGACGATGCGGGTGCCGCCGCCGATGCCGGCGCAGTTGACGCAGATGTGGATGGTGCCGAAGGCCTCGATGACGGCGGCGATGCCGGCTTCGGCCGAGGCCTCGTCGGCCACGTTGACCTTGACGTAGATGGCGTTGCCCGGATGGGCGTCGGCGAATGCTTGGCCGCGCTGGTCGTCCAGGTCGAAGATGGCGACCTTGCCGCCGGCGGCGAGGATGCGTTCGGCCGTGGCCTGACCCAGGCCGGACGCGCCGCCGGTGATGATGGCGATTTTGTTATCGATGTTCATGAGTGGTGATTCCTTTCGAAGGTTGCCGGGTGCGGCTGGGAGGTTTAATAGCCTTTGAATTCGGGCTTGCGCTTCTGCGCGAAGGCCGCGCCGCCCTCGTAGGCGTCGAAGGAATGGAGGTGGTCCTTCACCACCATCTTCTCGGCGCGCAGGGCGGTGGCGGTGGGCTGGTCGTAGCTGTCGTTGATCAATTGCTTCATGCGCTTGAGGCCCAGGGGGCTCTTGGCGGCCAGCTTCTCGGCCAGCGCCTGCACCTCCTCCTCCAGCGCCTCGGCCGGCACCACCTTGTTGACCAGGCCGAATTCCTTCATCTCGGCGGCGCTGAAGAAGTCGCCGCTGTACATGATGTAGCGGGCGCGGTTGATGCCGACGATGCGCGGCAGGCGCACGCTGGAGCCGCCGCCGGGCAGCATGCCGACGTTGGAATGCGCGTCGCCGATCTTGACGCCCTCGGCGGCGATGACGAGGTCGCACATCATCGTCAGTTCCAGGCCGCCGCCGCAGGTCAGGCCGTTGAGCGCGGCGATCACCGGCTTGGTCATGCCGTTCAACTCGTTCTCCATGCCTTGCGCGGCGTCGAGGAAGGTCGGCTCGTCGCTGGGCGGCGCGTCCGGGTCCGGCTTGGACTCCAGGTCGGCGCCGGAACAGAAGGCGCGGCCCTTGCCGGAGAAGACGATGACGCGCGTCTCCTTGTCCGCGCGCATGGCCGCGAGGGCGTCGCGCAGCTCGTTCATGGTGTGGGTCGACATGGCGTTGAGCTTGTCGGGACGGTTCAGGTACAGCCACGCGACGCGGCCGCGCTTTTCCACTTGCAGATGTTCATAGGTCATGTGTTTTTCCCCTTTAAATATTGCGGCCCTGGCCTTGCCAGAACCGCGCGCGCACTTCGCGCTTGAGCACCTTGCCCACCGGGCTGCGTGGCAGCTCCGGCCATACTTCAAACGATTTCGGCACCTTGTAGCCGCCCAGGCTGCGGCGGCAGAACGCTTCCATCTCGGCCGCGTCGAACACGCCGCCGGGCTTGAGCTGGACGACGGCCTTGATGGCCTCGCCCCACAGCTCGTCCGGCACGCCGACCACGCTGCAGTCCTGCACGGCGGGATGGGCCAGCACCACCTTCTCGATCTCCGAGGGGAAGATGTTGAAGCCGCCGGAAATGATCATGTCGCGCTTGCGGTCGACCAGGTACAGCCAGCCCTCGGGATCGAGGTAGCCGATGTCGCCGGTGTGGTGCCAGCCGTGTTCGCGCGCCCTGGCCGTCTCCTCCGGGTTCTTGTAATAGCCCCGCATCACCGAATTGCTGCGCACGACGATCTCGCCGTGCTCGCCCGGCGCCAGCAGGCCGCCCTGCTCGTCCATGATGGCGACGCGGGCGAACGGCGAGGCGCGCCCGCAACTGGCCAGGCGGCGGCTGTCCGGCGCGGCCAGCACGTCCACGTGGTCCTGCGGCGAGAAGAAGCTGATGTTGACGCCGCACTCGCTCTGGCCGAAGGCGGTCATCATCACCGGCCCGAACACGCCGATGGCTTCCCTCACCTTGTCCGGCGACATGGGCGCGGACGCGTAGTTGAAGTAGCGCAGCGAGGAATAGTCGTAGTTGCGCACGTCCGGGTGGGCCAGCAGGCGGTAGACGGCGGTCGGCGGCAGGAACAGATGCGTCACCCGGTGCCGTTCGATGGCCTCCATCACGCGCACCGGATCGAAGGCGGGCAGCATCACGTTGGTCGCGGCCATCGGCAGCAGGGCCAGCGCGCCGCCGCCGGCGGCGTGCGTCATGGGCGCGGCCACCAGGTGGACCGGATGCGCGTGCGGCTGCAGGGCCAGCGTGCCGGCGATCATGGTTTCCCAGCAGGCGTGGCTCATCACCACGCCCTTGGGCCGGCCGGTGGTGCCGCCGGAGCTGAACAGGGTGATGGGGTCGTCCCGGCTGGCCGGGGTCTCCTCCGAGCGTTCCGCCGTATCGGCCAGCCACGCGTCGAAGCCGACATGGCCGGTGGCGGCGCTGTCGAGGCAGATGGCGCGGCGGATGCGCGGGCAGGCCCGCAGCAGCTCGTGCGCCTGGTCCGCGAACTCCGCGCTGTAGAACAGCAGCTCGGTGTCGGTGTTGTCGAGCACGAAGGCGGTGTCGCCGACCAGGTTGCGCACGTTCACCGGCACCCAGACGCAGCACGCGCGGATGATGCCGATCACGCACTCGAAGGCGCGCGTCGCGTTCGGCGCGTAGACCGCCGCCTTGGCGCCGGCGGCGACGCCGTCGCGCCGCAGCGCGTTGACGATGCGGTGCGACAGCGCCTGGACCTGGCCATAGGTCCGGCCGCCCGCGTCGTCGACCAGGAAGGCGCGCGCCGGATCGCGCGCGGCGCCCTTGTCGAAAAAGTCGATGAGTTGCATGGCCGTGATCCCGATGCGGCTCAGTCGCGGCCGAGCAAGGTGACGCAGGTGATCGCCTCCTCGACGCCGATGAAGCCGCCGCCGTTGCAGGACAGGCCGAAACGCGCGCCTTCCACGCCGCGCTTGCCGGCCTCGCCGCGCAGCTGCGTGACCAGTTCGTGAATCTGCGCCAGGCCGGTGGCCGCCACCGGGTGGCCCTTCGACTCCAGGCCGCCGGAGACGTTGACCGGAATGCGGCCGCCCAGGGTGGTGTCGCCGCGTTCGGCCATCAGGCCGCCCGCGCCGAACTCGCACAGGCCCAGGTATTCGGTCTGCGCGATTTCCGCGTAGGCGCTGGCGTCGTGCACCTCGGCCACCGAGATGTCCTTGGGACCGATGCCGGCCTTGTCGTAGGCCTCGAAGGCGGCCAGGCGGCAGGCGGTGTTCTCGACGTCCAGGAAATCGCGGTCGGTGCCGCTGCGCATCACGCTGGCCAGGATGCGGATGGCGCGCTTGCCGTTGAAGCGCTTGAGCGCGTCGGCCGAGCAGATGATGGTGGCGGTCGCGCCGTCGCTGATGGGGGCGCACATCGGCAGCGTCAGCGGCCAGGCGATCACGCGGCCGGCCAGGATCTCCTCGATGCTCATCGCGTTCTGGAACTGCGCCAGCGGATTCATGGTGGAGTGGCCGTGGTTCTTGGCCGCGACGGCGGCGATCTGGCGCCAGGTGGTGCCGTGCTTCTTCATGTGCTGCTTGGCGTTGATCGCGTAGGCGTCCATGAAGATGCTGCGCATGGCGGGATCGATCACCACCGACGGCGGCGGCACCACGTCGGCCACCAGCGGGTTGTAGGTTTCCAGGAACCTGGTGACGGCGGCCACGTCGTCGGGCTGGTTGAAGGCGGCGAAGCGCTTCTCGGCGTCCTTGGTGTTGAGCTTTTCCGAGCCCACCGCCAGCGCCACGTCGGCGAAGCCGCCGGCCACCTGGGAATAGGCCAGGTTGAGCGCGGCGCCCGAGCCGCTGCAGGCGTTTTCCACGTTGAACACGGGGATGCCCTCGATGCCGAGCGCCCGCAGCGCGTGCTGGCCCTTGATGCCGTACTGTCCCTCGATCGCGCCTTGCACGGTGTTGGCGTAAAAGGCCACGCCCAGGTCGGACGCCGTCGCGCCGGCGTCCGTCATCGCCAGGATCACCGCTTCGCGCGCCATCGCCGCGCAGGACTTGTCCATGTGGCGGCCAAACGGCGTCATGCCGACACCGATTACGAATACATCTCTCATCTCGCGTTCTCCAGTTGCTCGTCCAGGTTGTGATGGCTTCATGTTATCGACGCTGGTTTTTATTGCTGTCGTATTGAAGAGCTACACGCTGTCGTCTTTGGGTGGGACTGTGGCGCCAGGCGTTCGCGCCTACATTGGCGGCATACCTACAAGGAGACTGGCCACATGAACAACAACGCCATGACGGTGGAACAACGCCTGAACCAACTGGAGGACCGCTTCGCGATCGAGGACTTGATCGCGCGGTACGCGTGGGCGCTGGACACGGGCGACGTGGACGCGCTGGTCGCGTGCTTCGTGCCCGACGGCGCCGTGATCGAGGACGTGTTCGAGGAGGCCGACCACTGGCGCGGCCACGCCGAGCTGCGCCGCCTGGGCGAGCACTATCGCAACGTGCCCAACTTCCCCGGCCGCCAGCACCACGTGACGCAGATCCAGATCAGCGGCGCCGGCGGCAAGCGCGCCGTGCGCTCCTTCGCCTTCGTCAGCGAGTGCCAGAACGAGCCGCCGTTCCCGGTGCGCTTCGCCGGCTATTACGAGGACCAGGTGGTCAAGGTGGACGGGGCATGGCTCTTCAGCGAGCGCCTGATACGCCTGTGGGACGGCCCCGTGCTGCGCAACTTCCCCGGCCACGGCGAGAAGATCGCGCGCAAGCGCCCGCCGCAACTGGTGATCCGGCCGAATCCGAACTGAAAATCCGGCCTGAAGATTTTCGACGCACACATAGGGGAGCGGTGTCATGGTGGTTGATATTGTTGTGATCGGGGGCGGCTCGGCGGGCTGCGTGCTGGCCCATCGCCTGTCCGAGGACGGGCGCTATTCGGTGCTGCTGCTGGAGGGGGGCGCGTCGGACAAGCATCCGTTCACCCGGGTGCCGGTCGCCAACATCATGGCGGTGCAGAACCCGGCGTTCGACTGGTGCTACCAGCTCGAGCCCGACGCCTCGCGCGGCGGACGCACCGAGCACTGGGCGGCAGGCAAGCGGCTGGGCGGCGGCAGCGCCATCAACGGCATGATGTTCATCCGCGGCCACCGGCACGATTACGACGCCTGGGCCAAGGCCGGCAATCCAGGCTGGGACTACGCCTCCGTGCTGCCCTACTTCAAACGGCTGGAAACCAATATGGGCGGCGCGGACGCCTCGCGCGGCGGCGACGGTCCGCTGTCGGTGGCCGAGGTGGCGATGCGGCACCCGCTGACCGAGGCCTGGGTCGACGCCGCCACGCAGGCCGGCATTCCGCGCAGCGCGGACCTGAACGGCGCGGTGGCCGAGGGCGTCGGCTATGTGCAGGCGTCGCAGCGCAAGGGCTGGCGCCATTCGACGGCTGCCGCCTATATCTGGCCGGTGAAGAAGCGCGCCAACCTGCGCGTGGAACTGGAGGCGGTGGCGAGCCGCATCCAGGTGCGCGACGGGCGCGCGGTGGGCGTCGATTACGTGCAGGGCGGGGTTCTCAGGAACGTGAGCGCGAGGCGCGGCGTGGTGCTCAGCGCCGGCGCGCTCGCGTCGCCGAAACTGCTGATGTTGTCGGGCATAGGCCCCGCCGCGCAGCTGCGCGAACACGGCATCGAAGTGGCGGTCGACTCGCCCGGCGTCGGCGCCAACCTGCAGGACCACGCGGGCGTGCACTTCTCCTGCGAAGTCAATGTGCCGACGCTGAACAGCGACCGGAGCAAGGTGAACGGCCTGCTGCACGGCCTGAACTTCCTGGCGCGCGGACGCGGCCCCCTCACCTCGCCGATCGGCCACGCGCAAGCCTTCGTGAGCACGCGCAAGGACGCGCCGGCGCCGAACCTGCAACTGATCATGGCGCCACTCGCCTTTGAACTGGACGACAAGGGCGCGATCCGCCTGTGCGAACAGCCGTCGATCAGCACCATGGTGTCGGTCAACCGTCCGCAAAGCCGGGGCACGGTCGGCCTGCGCTCGGCCAACCCGGACGACAAGCCGGTCATCCACCACCGCCTGCTCGGCGTCGAGGACGATCTGGACCAGCTGGTGGAGGGACTGGAACTGGTGCGCAAGATCGTCCAGCAGCCCGCGCTGAGCAAGCACTTCGTCGGCGAGATGCGGCCGGGCGTGGCCCTGCAATCGCGCGCGCAGCTGCGCGAGTTCGCCCGCATGGCCGCCTGCTGCATGTACCACCCGGCCGGCACCTGCAAGATGGGCGACGACGCCGACAGCGTGGTCGACCACCGCTTGCGCGTGCGCGGCG
The DNA here is from genome assembly GCF_900116645.1 of Pseudoduganella namucuonensis. Classification (GTDB taxonomy): domain Bacteria; phylum Pseudomonadota; class Gammaproteobacteria; order Burkholderiales; family Burkholderiaceae_D; genus Rugamonas; species Rugamonas namucuonensis. The sequence continues at coordinate 109,771 of NZ_FPBO01000027.1, forward strand.
TGCAGGGCCTGTGGGTGGCCGACGCGTCGGTGATGCCGACGCTTCCGGCCGGGAACATCAACGCGACGGTCGTGATGATAGGCGAACGCGCCTCCGACCTGATTAAAGAGGATTTGGCGGCATGAGCACGAATACATTGAACCCGGCCGCCCGGCGCGGCCCGCTGCACGGCGTGCGCATCGTCGAATTCCGCGGCATCGGCCCGGCGCCGTTCGCCGGCATGCTGCTGGCCGACATGGGCGCCGAGATCCTGCAGGTGGCGCCGCCCGGCCAGGCCGCGCAGATGCCGGTGCCGGAGCACAAGGACCCGATCTGGCGCGGCCGCAGCCGGCTGGCGCTGGACCTGAAGCAGCCGGCCGCGCGCGCCGCGCTGCTCGACATCCTGCCGCGGGTCGACATCGTCATCGAAGGCTTCCGTCCGGGCGCGATGGAGCGCATGGGCCTGGGGCCGGAGCAGTGCCTGGCGCGCAACCCGGCCATGGTGTTCGGCCGCATGACGGGATGGGGCCAGGACGGGCCGCTGGCGCAGGCGCCCAGCCACGATCCGAACTGCCTGGCCATCACCGGCGCCCTGCATTCGATCGGCAGTGCCGACGGCGCGCCGGTGCCGCCACTGAACCTGGTCGGCGACCTGGGCGGCGGCGCGCTCTACCTCGCCATGGGGGTGCTGGCGGCGCTGGTGCACGCGCGCGCCAGCGGCCAGGGCCAAGTGGTCGACGCGGCCATGGTCGACGGCGTTGCTTCGCTGATGGGCATGGTGTACGCGATGCGCGACCACGGCATCTGGAGCGACCAGCGCGGCGTGAACATGCTGGACGGCAGCTGCCCCTTCGGCAGCGCGTATGAAACGGCGGACGGCAAATACATGGTGGCCGTGTCGCTGGAGCCGCCGTTCTACCAGGCGCTGCTCAAGGGGCTGGGACTGGAGCAAGAGGAGCTGCCGGCGCAGTACGACCGTGCCGGCTGGCCGGTGCTGCGGCGCCGCTTCGCCGAGGTGTTCAAGACCCGCACGCGCGCGGAATGGACCGCCATCCTCGAACACGCGAACGCCTGCGTGTCGCCGGTGCTGGACATGGGCGAGGCCGTGCATCATCCGCACAACCAGGCCAGGGGGGTGTTTGTCGGCGGCGAGCATCCGGTTCCGGCGGCCGCGCCCCGCTTCGGCGCCACGCCCACCGCGCACGCGGCGGCCGACCTGGGACCGGCCGCCGCGCTGCTGGCCGACTGGGGGGTGGGGAAGGCGGAAATAGCCTTGATAATCGGATCAAGCCAATAAGAACAGACTTTATTTTCCGAGCAGGAATTAACAATCTATTTTTTATTAGCTCCGGCGATTATGAACAGAGTCTATTTTCACCCCTTCATAATTGTTCATTCCGTTGGGAAATGACAACGTTTTCAATGATTAACAAGTCGCCTACGACTTTCATCCGCTAATATATTCCGCGAGGGAATAAAAGTTTCCACCCTCAAAGTAAATGACAAAGCACTGTTTCAAGTGGCACCTTGTACGGGAGCACGCAAAACAAGGCGTTATCTGAACAGTGCTTGAGTTTTCTTATCGACGGTTATGGGAGCAGTGAGTGAAGGTCCACAGTATAGCGTTCCGCCTGAATTTCAGATTTCTGGTCATTATAACTTCGCTGCTTTCCCTCTTTGGCGCTGTCAATTACGTCAAGACCAAGGGAGAACGGGAAGCCGAGATTGAACGGCAAGTACAGGCGGCGATCAGCCGCATGACGATGAGTTTGCCCATCGCGATATGGAATTCCGATAAAAAAGGGGTGGAACAGGGATTGCGGGCCGAAATGTCGGCTGGATTCATCGTTGGCATTGTTATTAATAATGGCCCCAAGATTATCGGGGGAACGGGACGCGCGGCCGACGGCTCCGTGACAATCGGCGCGGACAAGCCGCGGCAGTCCGACGCCAGCCGTAGCGCCAAGCTGGCGTACATCGAGGACGGCAAACCCAATCCGGTCGGCGAGGTCACGGTTTTCATCGCCTACACCGAAATGCACGGCGCCTTGCACAACGACCTGATGTGGCTGGCCCTGGCCATTTTCGTGCTCAACGCCGTGCTGCTATTCGCGCTCTCCCACAGTTTGAATTCAGTCGTGCTGCGGCCTTTAAAGCAGGTGCGGGAAGCCCTCCACAATATCGCCGTGGGCGACGTGGATTTAACGAAGCGCCTACCGGCAAGCATCAATGCCGAATTTACCGAAGTCGCCGACAACTTCAATACCTTCATCGGCCGCTTGCAAAAAATCATAGAACAAGTGCACGAAGGAACCGATCTTATCGCGGCGGCCTCTTCCGAGATCGCCACCGGCAATCTCGACCTGTCAGCCCGCACCGAATCCCAGGCCTCGTCGCTGGAGGAAACCAGCGCCGCGATGGCCGAGTTGACCAAGACCGTCAATCAAAACGCGGGCAATGCCAAGACCGCCAATCATCTGGTGCAATCCGCTTCCGACATCGCCGGCAAGGGTGGCGTGGCGGTCGCCAAGGTGATCGCCACGATGACCGAGATTAACGACGCCTCCCACAAAATCGTCAACATCATCGCCGTGATCGACAGTATCGCTTTCCAGACCAATATCCTGGCGCTGAACGCGGCCGTCGAGGCGGCGCGCGCGGGTGAGCAGGGACGCGGCTTCGCCGTGGTGGCGTCGGAAGTGCGCAACCTGGCGCACCGGTCCGCGGCGGCGGCGCAGGAAATCAAGACGTTGATCAGCGACTCGGTCGACAAGGTCGGCACGGGCACCGAACTGGTGAACCAGGCCGGGCAGATAATGAATGAGGTCGTCACCAGCGTCAAACAAGTGACGGAAATCATGACCTCCATCATGACCGCCAGCGAGGAACAGACAGTGGGCATCGCCCATGCTTGCGAGGCGATCAGCTTGATGGATCAAACGACCCAGCAAAATGCGGCGCTGGTGGAGGAAGCGGCCGCCACCGCCGACTCCTTGAAAGTACAGACGGCGGCCTTGGAGACGGCGTTGAGCGTGTTCCGTCTTTCCGAAACGGCGCCGCGCCTCGCCGCCGTCCCCTCCGCGGCCGTCCAGGCGCCCATCGCCGCGCGGGAGCGGCGCATAAGAATATCCGCCGCTTGATTTGGCGGGATTTAAACTTTACTCCTTAGGAAAGAAACCGATGATGAAAAACAAAAAATGGCTGTGCACGTTGTTGGCTTCGGTGGGCGTTTTCTCTTCCGCCATTGCGGAAGAGGTGACGCTGGGACGCAACCAAGGGCTCGCCGACCAGTGGGTGGCGGCCAAGCTCATCACCGATATCGGCAACAAGGCGGGCGTCACTGTGAAGGTCAAACCCCTGCCCGCCGCGCGCGCCAACGAACTGAACCTGTCGGGTGAAATCGACGGCGAGATCGCGCGCATTGACGCCTATGCCGCCAAAAATCCGACGCTGGTACAAAGCAAGCCCTTGTATTACTACCTGGTTTCCACCGCGTTTGGAAAGAAGGATAAATCGGTTTCGTCGATCGCCGATCTGAAGCAATACCGCGTCGGCATCATCCGCGGCGTGGCGCACGCGATGACCGTCACCGCGGGAATGAAAGTCACCGAGGTAAACGGGCCTGAGCAATTGTTCTTGATGCTGGACGAGGGCAAGATCGACATTGCCGTATCGAGCGAGATCGATGGCAATTACCGCTTGAAGAAAATGAAGCTCGGCGATATCAAGCCGCTGGCCACGCTGGCGAAATTCGACCAAGGCGCGATCTTCAATCCCGCCAAACGCCAGACCGCCGATAAACTGGCGAAAACCACCGCCGCGATGAAACAGTCCGGCGAACTGGACAAGCTTACCGCGCAGTATGAAAAGGAATTCCTCAGCACTGGCGTCGAGCCCTGAGCGGTTCTGCCTCAGTAGCCGTATTGCTGCAGGATGCGCGCCTGCGTACCGTCTTTTTGCATGGCGGCGCAGGCGTTCTCCCACTTGGCGGCGGTGGCGTCGTCCATGGCGCGCCCGCCCGCCAGATAGACATGGACGGGCTGCAGCACCGCGCCCAGGCGCAGCCGCAGCGTGGCCGCGCCCAACTGGCGCTGCTCGTGCTCCGCGATGCTCTGCGCCACCATCCACACGTCGATGCGTCCCCTGGCGAGCTTGCCAGCGTTGGCCGCCGAACTGACGGCCGGTTCCATGCGCGTGAAGCCCAGCGCGCGGGCCAGTTCCTCGGACGGACTGCCCATCACCACGCCCAGCCGCAGCGCCCGCGCCTCCTCCACCGTGGCGATGCCCACGTCGGTCGCCTCGCTGGCCACCAGCATGATGCGGTCTTCCCACAGCTTGCACAGCCAGCGGTACTGGTTCTCCAGGAGCGGCGAGCGGGCCAGCGTACCGACCGAGCCCGGCGCGCCGTTCAGCAGCACCAGTTCGCGGCGCAGCGGCACCGCGATGACCGGGCCGGCATGGCCGGCGCGGCTGCGCAGATCCAGCATCATCTCGTACAGCACGCCGCGCGGCACGCCCTTGTCGCGGTAAAACAGGGGGGCCACCTCGTACACGTACATGCCGGGCGGCTGGGCGCGCAGCGGCTGGCCCGCCGCCATCAGCAGCGCAGCCAGGACGGGGAACGTGCGCATGCGTAGCGACATGAACAGGGGAATTCCGAGGGGATATAACGTCAGCGTAGCACGCCGCGCGATGCTTGGGAGCAGGCGCCTGGGAACGATTTTTCCCTTGTTGTACGGCGGCGACCAGCCAACGTTCAGTGAACGCTGTGAAGACGCGGGCCAGTTCCACCGGAAAAACCTTGGTAAGGATTTCCCTACCAAAGTTCCGGGATACCCTGATGTATTTTCAAGGCGGGCCGCCGTACGATGGGCGGTCACCCGCCCTACTTGTCGCCTGCCATGATTCCACCTGCCGCCTGGGCGGTCCTCCTGCTGCTGGCCGTTTGCGCCATCACCCTGCAAACCCGCCGCGTACAGCGCCTGAAGGCGCTGGTGCGGGAGGGTGCGCTGTTCCGCGACATGATCAACCAGGTCAAGGACGTCGCCGTGACCGTGCACGACATGGCCGACGGCGGCCAAGTGCTCTTCGCCAACGACGCCGCCTGCCTGCACTTCGGCGTGCCCCGCGAAACCTTGCTGACCTGGCGCCCCCCCGACTGGGATTCCAACCTGGACACGGCCGCGATCGCGGCGCTCCACCAGCGCCTCAAGCATGGCGATTCGGAGACGCTCGAGACCACGCACCGCCTCGCCTCGGGCGAGATGGTGCCGGTGGAGGTGATGCTGCTGTGCCAGATGCACGAAGGCGCCAGCCTCACCATCGCGTACACGCGCAACATCCACGCCCGCCGGGCCGAGGAGGCGCGTCGCCTGGCGTATGAACGCGCCGAGGTCGAGCAGGCCGGCCTGCAACGCCTGTCCCGCTTCGTCGCCAGCACGCCCGGCTACTTCTACACCCTGAGCCTGCAAGCGGACGGCGGCGTCGCCCTGCCTTTCGTCAGCGCCGGCATGCAGGACATTTTCGGGCTGCAGCCGGGCGACATGGAGCACAACGCCACGCGCTTGCTGTCGGCCATCCATCCGGACGACTACGCGGCCAGCATGCGGGCCATGGTGGAGTCGGCCCGGACCCTGTCACCGCTGCAGGGTGAATTCCGCATCAGGCACCCGGAAAAAGGGGAGCGCTGGCTGGAGGCCCGCTCGCTGCCGCAACGCGAGCCCGGGGGCGCCACGCAGTGGCACGGCTTCGCGCACGACATCACCGAGCGCAAGCGCCTGGAGGTGCTGCTGCAGCGGCGCGAGCGCAGCTACCGCACACTGGTCGAGAACCTGCCGGACCCGCTGTTCCGCTACGACACGCAGTGCCGCCGCACCTATGTCAGCCCGGCGGTCGAGCGCGTGACCGGCAAGCCGGCGGCGGAGCTGATCGGCGTGACGCCAAGCGACGCCCCGCTCGCCGTCGGCGCCGATAACGAGCGGCTGATGGCCAATATCCGTCAGGTGCTGGCGACCGGCAAGCACCTCGTCGACGAGATCGGCTACCACGCCCCGGATGGGAGCGTGCGCCACTTCCAGAACCACTTCGGGCCGGAACTGGCCGCCGATGGCAAGGTGGTGGGCGTGCTGTCCATCATGCGCGATATTTCCGAGCTCAAACGCCTGGAGGCCTTGCTGCGCAAGCGCGAGCAGGAATTCCGCGCGCTGGTGGAGAATTCGCCGGACATCGTTTCGCGCTACGATCTCGACTGCCGCCGCGTCTACACCAACCCGCGCGGCGTGACGTCGCTGGGCGGCGACGTCACGCGCATACTCGGCACCACGCCGGCCGAGCTTCCCGGCGGCGAGTCCGGCGCGCGGTATCTCGAAGCCATCCGCGCGGTGATCACGCAGGGCACGGAGCGCAGCCTCGAACTGGCGTGGCCGATCGGCGGGCCCGACACCTGCCTGCACGTGCGCATCTGCCCGGAATTCGACCTGGCCGGCCGGGTGAGCCAAGTGCTGGCCATCGGCCGCGACATCACCGAGATCGACGAGTATCGGCGCGTGATCCACCGCCAGGCATTCAGCGACGCGCTGACCGGCCTGCCCAACCGCACCATGCTGTCCGACCGCATCCGCCAGGCCATCGCCAACGGCGCCCGCTACGGCCACCGGTTTGGCCTGATGATGCTGGACCTGGACCACTTCAAGGAAATCAACGACACCATGGGCCACGGCGCCGGCGACGAACTGCTGCGCATGGTGGCCCAGCGCCTGACCGCCAGCGTGCGCCTATGCGACACGGTGGCGCGGCTGGGCGGCGACGAATTTTCGGTGCTGCTGCCGAACATGCGCAAGGGCGACGACCTGGCGACGGTGGGCGGCAAGGTCTTGCGCGCCCTGGCCGAGCCGTTCGTGGTGGACGGCCAGGAGCTGTTCGTGTCGTGCAGCATCGGCATCGCGCAGTATCCGGACGACAGCACCGTCATCGACGCCCTCTACAAGTATGCCGACTCGGCCATGTACCACGCCAAGCAGATGGGGCGCAACAACTTCCAGTTCTACCAGCCCGAATTCACGCGCCGTTCGCAAGAGCGGCTGGCGCTGGAGGCCGCGCTGCGGCGGGCGCAGAAAAAGGGGGAGCTGATGCTGTACTACCAGCCGCAGATCGAGCTTCAGAGCGGACGCATGGTCAGTGCCGAGGCGCTGCTGCGCTGGCGCCGCGCCGGCGGCGAAATAGTGCCGCCGGACCGCTTCATCCCGGCCGCCGAAGCCAGCGGCCTGATCGTCAACATCGGGGAATGGGTGTTGCAGACCGCCTGCGAAGACGCGGTGCGCTGGAACCGGGAGCGGGCGGAGCCGGTGCGGGTGGCGGTGAATCTGTCGACGCGCCAGTTCGTGCGCAACGACCTGGCCGGCACGGTGCGCCGCATCCTCGACGAGACCGGCTGCAATCCGGCGTGGCTGGAGCTGGAGATCACCGAGAGCCTGCTGCTGGAGGACAGCCGCGACGTGGCCGCCACGCTGGAGACACTGCACGGCATGGGACTGTCGATCGCGATCGACGACTTCGGTACCGGCTATTCCGCGCTCAGCTATCTGAACCGCTTCCCGGTCGGCCAGCTCAAGATCGACCGCTCCTTCGTGCACGACGTGCCTGAGCAGCGCGACAAATGCGAGTTGGTCAAGGCGATATTATCGATCGCCGCCGCGCTGCGGCTGGAGACCGTGGCCGAAGGCGTGGAGACGGCCGCGCAGGCCGAATACCTGATGGCGCACGGCTGCCGTCTGGCGCAGGGCTACCTGTTCGGCAAACCAATGCCGCTGGCCGAGTTCAACGCCGTACTGGCGGCCAAGGGCGCGTCCGCGTCATGGGCATGATCGACGGCGGATCCGTAGCTGTCGCGTGCGGACAACTGTGACCATTGGAGAGATTGCGGCGCCTCTTTCGGGTCAAAATGGGGAACGCCGAATGGCGGCGTGACGGAAAGCGGAGGGAGGAAGATGCTGAACGGGATCGACATCTACGCGGGCAGCGGCCCGATCGAATGGCACAAGGTGGCCGAGGCGGGCACCGCGTTTTGCTTCGTGCGGGGCGTCTACGGCACCGCCGCCGACAAGGCCGCCGCCCCCAACGTCGCCGCCGCGCGCGCTGTCGGCATGAAGACGGGCCTGTACCACTTCTTCCGGGCGCGCATGGATCCCGCCGCGCAGACACAGGCGATGCTGGCGGCGATGGACGCCTGCAAAATCGGCGCGGGCGACCTGCCGCCGGTGCTGGACGTCGAGGACAACCCGAATTACGACGGGCCATGGAACAACGCGGACAACCCGGCCTACATCGCGGCGCTGCGCAGCTGGGTACAGACCATGAAGGACCGGGTGGGTCGCGCGCCCATCATCTATACCCGTGCGAGCTTCTGGGCGCAGCTGGGCAACCCGGCGGGCTTTTCCGATTGCACGCTGTGGGTCGCCAGCTATCGCGACGACGCGCCGACCATGCCCACGGGCTGGCCGTCGCCCTATCAATTCTGGCAGTACAGCGAAAGCGGCACCGTCGCGGGGATCTCGGGCCATGTCGACATGAACTACTTCAACGTAAGCGTTCAGCCGCGCCACCTATGATTTCTTGAATTCCATCGCCACACTGTGCTCCTCGATTTTTAGGAGACCGATAGTGGCAAACAAGGAACGTGAACAGTTGTGGCAAGAGCGGGTGGCGCAATGGCAGGCCAGTGGGCTGTCACAGCGTGCCTACGCTTTGGAGCAGGGCTTCCCGGTGCGCCAGGTAGGGTACTGGGTACGCCGGTTGACCCAGTCCCAGGTGGCAGCTGCTCTGTTGCCGGTGCGGATAGCAGCAGTGCCGGCACCAGCGGCGGCGCTCAGCCTGCGCAGCGAGCGCGGCTGGACGTTGACCGTGCCGGGCGATGTGCCGGCCAGCTGGCTGGCCGAGTTGATGCGCGCGCTGTGATGCAGCTGGCAGCCGATGGGATCTGGCTGGCCACAGCGGCGGTGGACATGCGTACAGGGATCGATGGGCTGTCCTTGCATGTGCAGCAGGCCCTGGGGCGCCCGCCTTGCGACGGCACCGCCTACGTGTTTGCCAACCGCCGCCGGACCCGCCTCAAGCTGGTGTGCTGGGACGGCACCGGCGTCTGGATGTGCCTGCGTCGGCTGCACCGCGGGCAGTTCGTCTGGCCGCAAGCGGACGAGGCCTGCTGGCAGATGAGCGCCGAGCAATGGCGGTGGCTGGTGGCGGGCGTGGACTGGCAGCGCCTGTCGGCGCCGACACCGGCGCAATGG